>NZ_WHJG01000239.1 GCF_011682175.1 Massilia frigida | reverse complement strand
AATGAGATTAACCATGATTCCGCCACCATAACCGACCAGAATTCGTCCAGCATCACGAAAATGCGATGGAAAGTCGCGCTCCCGTGATGCCGGCCAGTTCAGAAAAATCGTTTTGCAATTGGCTCAAATACGTCGAGCATGCGCGCCGACTGGTGCTCGACTTCGGGCGCACGGCTAAGATGCACGCCGACATCTTCTGCGCCCTGCAAGCGCGCCTGTCGCGTCTGGGGGCGGCGTGACCGGCAGGCGGC
>NZ_WHJG01000238.1 GCF_011682175.1 Massilia frigida | reverse complement strand
ATGTGCGACAGCGGCACGGCGGCGCGGCTGTCATGCATCGACGCAGAACACAGCAAGGCGGCGATGGGAACGCCACAATCGGCAGTATCAATGTGCAGCTTGTACCCATTCCAACTGGTCTTGTAACGTAAGCGCGCCATAAACCCCAGACTTGTGGCATAGCTGCGGCTGCAGCATTCTTTCCCCATCTAATTTTATGTGGGACAAGGATGAAAAAGGACATGCAATTCTGGGCGGCGCATGTTGCGGCGA
>NZ_WHJG01000237.1 GCF_011682175.1 Massilia frigida | reverse complement strand
GAATGAGATTAACCATGATTCCGCCACCATAACCGACCAGAATTCGTCCAGCATCACGAAAATGCGATGGAAAGTCGCGCTCCCGTGATGCCGGCCAGTTCAGAAAAATCGTTTTGCAATTGGCTCTCTTGCCTTTTGGGTGGCGCACTTGGACAAGATGACACAGCGGTGGACGGACGACGAATTTGCCGATCTGAATCTTGGCGACGGGCGCCTCAACAAGAGGGCGAGAACATTGATGGACACCTTTGC
>NZ_WHJG01000236.1 GCF_011682175.1 Massilia frigida | reverse complement strand
TGTCCAAGTGCGCCACCCAAAAGGCAAGAGTAAACGCGATCTTGGCAAAGTTTACAAGCCCCTCTGGCAACTCATTGAATGTAAACGACTTTTTGGAACGCTACGGACTTATGTATAAGGGCATGGGTCAAAGGACATGCCAAAGTCATGAGCCATTTGATGTTTGGGCTGCTCGCCCTCGGTGCTGACCAGTTGATGCGACTTCGACGATGACCCGACTAATCCGCATAACTCAACCACCGATTTCGCACC
>NZ_WHJG01000235.1 GCF_011682175.1 Massilia frigida | reverse complement strand
CACCGACGAGCTCAGCCTGCGGTTGCTGGAGCGGACAGGCGCGCCGATCACAGCCGACGGCGCCTACGTGTGCCTCGACATCGACACCTTCGTCATGAACAACAGCGGCACCAAGAAGGAGGATGTGTAAGCGCGCCATAAACCCCAGACTTGTGGCATAGCTGCGGCTGCAGCATTCTTTCCCCATCTAATTTTATGTGGGACAAGGATGAAAAAGGACATGCAATTCTGGGCGGCGCATGTTGCGGCGATT
>NZ_WHJG01000234.1 GCF_011682175.1 Massilia frigida | reverse complement strand
GACCGTAAAGAAGAGGATGCGAGCGACGCTGAAAGCAATTCGGGAACAGTTGAGAAAGAAAATGCATCTACCCGTTCCTACAGTCGGAAAGTGGCTGTCGAGCGTGGTACAAGGCTATTTCAACTACCCCCTGTGTCAGGATAGATGTCGCGTGATTTAATTCATAAAAACCGCACCGGGGGCGGAGTAAAGACATGTTGTGAATCGTTATCCCGCAGAGCGCAAGGAATCCATTTTAAGGCAGATGATGCCG
>NZ_WHJG01000233.1 GCF_011682175.1 Massilia frigida | reverse complement strand
CGATGGTCTGGCACGACAAGGAACTGGAATTTGAAGGATGAGGTCTGGCTAAATCCTGAACGGGAACAACCAGAAATACTAAAGCAAGCCGCATGACTTTACGCGACATCTTTGTTGACAATTACCGACTACTTCGCAGTACCCGGAAACGCATATCGGCTGACCGGCTTCCGAAGCGAGGTGTGTCGCGCATGGCGGCGCATTCTGCAACGGCGCAGTCAGCGCCATCGCTTGTGTTGGCAGCGATTCAATCG
>NZ_WHJG01000232.1 GCF_011682175.1 Massilia frigida | reverse complement strand
CCAGAATGCGTGTCTAGGGAAATTTGCAACAATACCGGGGCGGCATCTGGATTTAGCCGCTGCAAGCGGTTGATTTGACTAGGGAAAGTAGCGAAAGTTAGGGAAAAGCGCGTCGGGCGGGCGGTACGTGCAGAGCGATCCCATTGGCCTTGAGGGCGGCATTAACACCTACGGCTATGTCGGCGGTAATCCGCTGACATTTATCGATCCCTTCGGCTTGGATTCGACCTGCATGGCCGCGTGCAAAGCGGTAG
>NZ_WHJG01000231.1 GCF_011682175.1 Massilia frigida | reverse complement strand
TGGGGCATGCGCCGCGACGCGCACAGCTGGACGGCGCGCCAGCGCGACACGATGTATCTCTTGCAGCGTTCCCGGCTCAAGACCGCAAGGGCGTGGCGGCTGAAAGAAGCATTGCGGGACACCTATCGGCACGCCGTGGCCGCCAACAGCGCGGAAGCGGCGCAGGCGGCGCTGGAGCGTTGGATATCGTGGGCCCGCCGAAGCCGACTCGAGCCGTTCAAGAAACTGGCGCTGACGCTGCGCGAGCGCCTGCCA
>NZ_WHJG01000230.1 GCF_011682175.1 Massilia frigida | reverse complement strand
TGCAGTAATGCATTAAGCTAACTGATACTAATTGCCCGTACGGCTTGTCCCTATAACCTTAGCAGGTGCAGAGATAAGAAATGCGCGTTGTGTTTTGTGCGATACGCACGATCACTACCCAAAGTAATACAATAAAACGATACTTCTTCCAGATTCAAGCTAGTGCTGCCCAACAGGGAGCACCAAGCTGTACAAGTTATGCCTGATGACCATAGTAAATCGGTACCACCCCTTCCCATCCCGAACAGGACCGTGAAA
>NZ_WHJG01000022.1 GCF_011682175.1 Massilia frigida | reverse complement strand
CGAATTCGCTGTCAAGCACGGCAAATCGGCTCACGTTTGAGCCTGAAATCGGAGACGGCCTCGCGGCTCGCCGCGTCCGCCTCGGTTTCGCGAGGTCAAATTCCGTCTGCCGCGCAGACTCCTAGGTCGTCGTCTTAGCCCCGTCGTTCCCGGCCTTGGCGGCCCCCTTGGCGGGAACCCAAGTTTGCGGAGTCGCCGGTTACGGTACGAACTTGGGTTCCCGCCGAGTGCCGCCTTGGCGCGGGAACGACGGAGCTGCGGTCGGAGGTCTGCCCCCCAGTCAGCCCGCGTCGGCCTTGCTCGCCGCCGGAAAGTCGATGCGCACGCTCAGGCCGCCCAGTTTGGCCGATTCGCCCAGGTTCAGCCTGGCCCCGTGGCGCTCGGCGATGGCCTTGATGATCGCCAGCCCCAGTCCGCTGCCGCTGGCCTCGCTGCCGGCGATGCGGTAAAAGCGGTTGAACACGCGCTCTCTTTCCTCGGCCGGAATGCCCGGCCCGCTGTCTTCCACCACCAGGCTGGCGCCCTTGCCCTCGCCTGTCACGCTGATATCGACCGTGCCGCCGGCCGGGGTATATTTCAAGGCGTTATCGACCAGGTTGCGCAGCATGATCATCAGCGCGTCCGGCTGGCCCGCCACCTGCACCACGTCGGCGCGCGTGAGCCCCAGGTCGATGCCGCGCGTCTGCGCCGCGCCCGCCAAGTCGGACAGCGCACGCCGGGCCAGCTCGGCCAGGTCGACCGCCTGCGTCTTGACCCCACTGGCCGCACTCGCCTCCTGGCGCGCCAGCACCAGCAATTGTTCCACCAGCCGGGTGGCGCGCTCGATGCCGGCCGTCAGACGGCCGATGGCCACCCCGCGCGCTTCCGGACTGTCGGCCCGCTCCAGGCTCAGCGCCTGCAGTTTCAACGCTTGCAGCGGCGTGCGCAACTCGTGCGCGGCGTCGGCCACGAAATGCTGCTGGGCGTCGAAGGCGGTTTTCACGCGCCCGAACAAGAGGTTCAATTCCTGCACCAGCGGCAACACTTCGTCCGGCAGATCGGCTTCCGACACCGGCGAGAGATCGTCGGCCTGGCGCGCCGCCACCTGGGCGCGCACGCGCGCCACCGGTTGCAGCGAACCGCTCACCACCCACCACACGACCAGCATCAGGATCGGCATCATCACCGCGATCGGCCCGACCGTGCGCAGCGCCAGGTTGCCGGCCATATTGCGCCGCACCGCCATGTCCTGGGCGATTTGCAGGGTCTGGGTACTAGTTTGCACCGAGAACACGCGGTAGGTGGTGTTGTTGGCCTTGACGTTGGAAAAACCCAGCACCGCGTGCTGCGGCAAGCGCGCGCGCGATACCGTGCGGAATACCTGCACCCCGTCCGGGGTCCAGACTTGCACCATCAAGTCGTTGTTTTCGGCGTCCGCTTCGACATTGGCCGCCGCTTCGGTATTGGCCAGCGGCGCGCTGGAGCGCAGCGACAAGGCCATCTGCTGCATGTGGTAATCGAAAATCTGGTCGGCGTCGGACAGGGCCGTGCGGTACGCGATCGAGGCTTGGGCAACGGCGGCAATACTGATGGCCGCAAGCAAAAACCACAACAGGCGGCCGCGCAGCGAGTGCGCCAGGTTCATAGTTTGGGCACCATGTAGCCGACCCCGCGCACGTTCTGGATCAGTTCGCTGCCCAGCTTCTTGCGCAAGCCGTGGATATAGACTTCCACCGCATTGCTGCTCACTTCATCGCGCCAGCTGTACAATTTTTCTTCGAGCTGGGCGCGCGATAGCACCACGCCGGGACGGGCGATCAGCGCTTCGAGCACCGCCCATTCGCGCGCCGACAGGGTCACGGCGGTGCCGTCGACCTGCACTTCGCGGGTGGCGGGGTTGATGCTGATGGCATTGTATTCAAAGATGGGTTCGCCACGTCCGGCAGCGCGCCGCAGCAAGGCGCGTATGCGCGCCAGCAACTCGTCGAGGTCGTAGGGTTTGAGCACGTAGTCGTCGGCCCCGGCGTCCAGGCCGGCAATGCGCTGCTCGACCGCGTCGCGCGCGGTCGCCACCAGCACCGGGGTGCGGTCCTTGCGCGTGCGCATGGCGCGCAGTACGTCGAGGCCATCCTTGCGCGGCAGCCCCAGGTCGAGCAAGACCAGGTCGTAGCTTTGCGACTGGCGCAGGGCCGTGTCGGCCATTTCGCCATCCTTGACCCAATCAACGGCGTAGTGCTCGGCCCTGAGCAGGTCGAGCACCACTTCGCCGATCATCGTATCGTCTTCCACCAGCAGCAGCCGCATCACATCCTTCTTTCTCGAACCGGCTGGCGGAACAAGGCACAATTACCCGATCCGCACCGGAATGAAGATTCTGTCATTACCGCGCTGAATCAGCAAGGCCACCGACTTGCTGGCCTTGCCCACCACATCGCGCACCTGCTCGACCGAATTGACGGCGCGGCCATTGACGGACAGTAAAACATCGCCCGGCTGGACCCCGGCATTGGAGGCGGCGCCGGCCGCATCCTCGATCACCAGGCCCGAGGCGATGCCGGACTGGCGCTTCTCGTTGGGGTCGAGCGGACGCAGGGCCAGGCCCAGTTTCGCGCTCTGGTCGGCGCCGGCGGCCGGTTCGCGCTCGTCCTGCGCCACCTTGTCGCTGGCATTGGCCAGGCGCGCATCGATGCGCACGATCTTGCCGTCGCGCCAGACGTCGAGGCTGACCTTGTCGCCCGGCTGGGCCACGCTGAGCATGGCCGGCAAGTCGCCCGAGGCAATGATCGGCTGGCCGTTCAGCTTGCGGATGATGTCACCCGACTTGATGCCCGCCTTGTCGGCCGAGCCACCTTTTTCCACATTCGACACCAGCGCGCCTTCGGGCGAATCGAGCTTGAAGGAATCGGCGAAGCCCTGGTTCACTTCCTGGATCGCTATGCCGAGCTTGGCATGCTGCACCTTGCCGGTGGAAACGATCTGGTCCTTGATGCGGTAAGCCACGTCGATCGGAATGGCGAACGACAAGCCCATATAGCCGCCGGTCTGGCTATAGATCTGCGAATTGATGCCGACCACTTCGCCCTTGGTATTGAACAGGGGACCGCCCGAGTTGCCGGGATTGACGGCGACGTCGGTCTGGATGAACGGCACCTGGCTATCGTCGGGCAGCGAGCGGCCCTTGGCGCTGACCACGCCGGCCGTGACCGAGCTCTCCAGGCCGAAAGGCGAACCGATCGCCAGCACCCATTCACCGACCTTGAGATCGCTTGATTTGCCGATTGGCACCACCGGCAGGTTCTTGGCATCGATCTTGAGCACCGCCACATCGGTCTTGGGGTCCGAGCCGAGCACCTTGGCGCGATATTCGCGCCGGTCCTGCAGCTTGACCGTGACTTCCTTGGCGTCGCGCACCACGTGCGCATTGGTCAGGATGACACCGTCCGGGCTGATAATGAACCCGGAACCGGCGCCAAAAACGGGCGTGTCGCGTTGTTGTCCACGGGGCATCTGCGGCCCCTGGAAGCGACGGAAAAATTCGAAAAACGGGTCGTCCTCGTCAAATTGCGGCATGCCGCGGCCGCGCTGCTGGCTCATGGCCGTCTTGGTGCTGCCCATCACGCGGATATTCACAACGGCGGGGCCGTTGCGCGACACCAGCGCGGTGAAGTCGGGCAACACGACGCCGGCCGCGACCGGCGCGGGGGCGCCTGGATTGACCGGCGTGCCCGTGGCGGCGGGTATTGCCGAAGGGACCAGCGGTGTGGCGGGCGCGACGGCAGCGGACGAAGCGACTGCGTTGTTATGGTTGACCGCGATCGCACCAACCGCTCCCCCGATGGCGCCGGCGGCGGCAAGGGCAAGCGTGAGACGCTTAGCGGTGATGACAGTGATGGCACCTTCGTTATGCATGGACGTACTCCTGGTTTGAAAGGATATGCTCAGTGACCGTGTGGTCAATGAGGCTTGTTGTTTATTGATGCGCTTGCTGCATGCGTTTTCTGCGTGCGTTGACTGCTGTTTGCCAAGTACCTTCTTCGTGACCACCTGATGCCTGGTCGATGATCTAATGATGCGGCAGCAGACTTAGGGTTATCTTAATTTCACGTCGCGTGCCGCAAGTTGTTTCCGACAACAGAGAACCTCCGCAGCGCACGTGGAACGGGGCGCCCCTTGCTGCGGGCGCCCCGGTGTCACTTAGCCCGGCTCGCTACAAGCCGGGCTGGGCCTGGTCAGGCCGCCTGGCGCTGCTCCAGCACCTGCACATTGTCGCCACTGTCGATGACGATCTTGCGCGGCTTGAGGGCCTCGGGCACTTCGCGCACCAGTTCGATTGTCAGCATGCCGTTGTCGAACGAGGCGGTGGTGACCTTGACGTGGTTCGCCAGCTGGAAGCGCTGCTCGAAATCACGTGCCGCGATGCCGCGGTGCAGGTAGGTACGCTGCGTGTCCTCTTTCTGCTTGCGGCCGGTGATCTGCAGGCTGTCGCGCTCGGCGATGATCTCGACTTCCGAGCGGTCGAAGCCAGCCAGTGCCATCACAATCCGGTACTTGTCGTCGCTCACCAGTTCGATGTTGTACGGTGGATAGCTGGGCTGCGCGTCGGCGCGCTGCGATTCCAGCATGTTGGCCAGACGGTCGAAGCCGATAGCGGAACGATAGAGAGGAGTCAGGTCGAATGTACGCATGATAAATATCCTTTTAGAAGTTAAGCGATAAGTTGACGGACCTCCGTGGAGCATCCGTTGAATCCAATCTAATGGCGCCGGCAAGGGTTTTCAAGGCCTTGAAAAATACGATTTTTTGCCCAATGCACCAAAAAATATTTTGAAAATGTGGGCCTGAGGCAAAAACGATTCAGTGTCCGGACGCTGGCCGTGCACGCCCCCCCGGCGGGAAGCGGCAGCACTGCGGCAACAGCGATTGCCGATGCAAGCGCTGCGGCAACTGGGGGGCCGATGCAGGCGCTGCGGCGATAGCGGTGGCTCACGCAAGCGCTGCGGCACAGCGGTGGCTCATCCAAACGCTGCGGCGATAGCGATGGCTGATGCAAGCACTGCGGCACGGCGGTGGCTGATGCAAGCACTGCGGCACGGCGGTGGCTCATGCAAGCGCTGCGGCGATAGCGGTGGCTCACGCAAGCGCTACGGCGGTTGCGGCGGTTGCGGCAGGGCGAGCGCATCGAACTCTCCGTCGCCACGGCGCATGCGGTTCAGCGCAAACAGCAGCGCGGCAACGGGCATCAATCAAAGGCGCAGTCTTCACCCATCTTGTCGGCCGCGCGGCGGTGGCGCTCGGCGCGCCGCTCGTACTGCTGCGCCGCCTGGACGTTCACGTGCTCCACCACCGCCAGCGCGCTGCGCAAGGCGTCCGACATGCAGCGCGCGGCGGCCGCCATGCTGTCGGCGGGCGTGGCCGGTTGCGGCTGCGCCTGCCGCGAGGCGCGCTCGATGCGGGCCCGCAAGACCGACGCGCGCAGCCAGCCAGCCAGCATCCCCCGGGCGGCGGACGACGAGTTCGCGCCACGCATTGCGCCCATCCCCGGCGATGGCGAGCGTCAAGCCGCGCGGCGAAACGCTGCGGCCACGGTGGACGATGGTGTCACCGACCACCTCCGCATACTCGGTCCGGCCATCGAAACTCATGCGGATTTGGGTGGTATCCGGCAGGAACAGGCACTTCCACTGAGTCCCTTTTGCGCTGCCGTCGGCCATGGTGCGCGACGCCCGCGCTTCCTCGGCCGCCAGCCAGGCATCGATGGCCATGCCCAAGGCCTGGTCGACGGAAACATTGCTGCCGGTGGCATGCGAATAGGCAACCAGCCGTGCCAGCGTGTGGTCTTTTGTTGGCGCTCCCCCTGCGGCAAAGCGTCTCGTTTGCGTGTCCATTTTTGTCTCGTTTTGTCTTATTTTGTCTTATTTGACAGCGCCGCAGCCAGTTCGTTCAAACCAGACAAAATAAGACAAAATAAGACAAAACCAGACAGCGAAATAAGACGCTTTGCCGCAGGGGAGCGCCGGGGATAGACCCAGAAGCCGCCACACCCGTAACGATTTGCAACTCATTCCGCCCGCGCGCAAGGCGGTGATGGCGCTGCCGCTCACGCATCGGACGCAAAACATGCCGTATTGCGTGCCGCGCGATATTGCCCCGACCGTTGGCGAACCCGGTCGCGGCGCACACCGGGGAGGCAAGGCTTTCGGTAGAATCATGGTCGCCTGCGAATACCCGCAGACATTGCCGATCCTTACCGTATTGACACGCCCATGCCCTTTCCGCTTCGCCGCCTTCTTCCGTCCGCCATTCCAGCCGCCTGCGCACTGACCCTGCTGGCCACGCTGGCCCTGCCGGCGCGCGCCGACGTGCCCGCCCCGCGCGACCTGCCCTACCCCGGCACCATCGTGCTCAAGGTCGACGCCACCAATGTCGGACAACAGATTTTCCGCATCCGCGCCACCATCCCGGCCGCGCCGGGTCCGCTGACCCTGCTGTATCCGCAGTGGGTCCCCGGCAACCACGGCCCCAGCGGACCGCTGAACCAGCTCGCCGGCCTGCGCCTGTCGGCCGGCGGCAAGCCGCTGGCGTGGACGCGCGATCCGGTCCAGGTGCATGCCTTCCACCTGACCGTGCCCGAGGGCGCCACCGCTGTCGAGGCCGAATACCAGTTCCTGTCGCCGGTCGAGCCGGCCCAGGGCCGCGTCACGATGACCAGCGAGATGCTCGGCGTGCAATGGCAAGCCATGACCCTGTATCCGGCCGGCTACTTCAGCCGCCGCATTCCCGTGCAAGCCTCGCTCAAGCTGCCCGATGGCTGGCAATACGGCACCGCGCTCGAAACCGCCGCGCGCCGGGGCGATGAAATCAGCTTCAAGCCGCTCGACCTGGAAACGCTGATCGATTCGCCCGTGTTCGCGGGCCGCCACTTCCGCCGCATCGACCTTGACCCCGGCGCCGCCGTACCGGTGCACCTGAACATCGTGGCCGACAATCCGGAAAGCCTGGACGCCAAGCCGGAACAGATCGCCCCGCACCGCGCGCTGGTGCAGGAAGCCGCCAAGCTGTTCGCCTCCCGCCATTACAAGCATTACGATTTCCTGTTTGCCCTGTCCGACGACTTCGGCGGCATCGGGCGCGAGCATCACCAGTCGAGCGAGAACGGGGTCAAGCCCGGCTACTTCACCGACTGGGCCAAGAGCGAAGCGGGACGCGACCTGCTGCCGCACGAGTACACCCACTCCTGGAACGGCAAGTTCCGCCGTCCGGCCGACCAGGATGTGCCGAACTTCAACGTGCCACTGCAAAACAGCCTGCTCTGGGTCTACGAAGGCCAGACCCAGTACTGGGGCAATGTGCTGGCGGCGCGCTCGGGACTGGTGTCGGCGGCCGGCATCCGCGACGCCATCGCCGCCTACGCCGCGCGCTACGACCACGTGCGGGGCCGCGCCTGGCGCACCTTGCAGGACACCGTCAACGACCCGATCGTGCAGGCGCGCCGCGCGCTGGGCTGGAGCAACTGGCAACGCAGCGAAGATTATTACGTCGAAGGCATGCTGATCTGGCTGGACGTCGACACGCGCATCCGCGAACTGTCCGGCGAGCAGCGTTCGCTGGACGATTTCGCGCGCCTCTTTTACGGCATCGACAATGGCAGCGTCGGCCCCGCCTATTACCAGTTCGACGAGGTCGTGCGCACCCTGGCATCGGTGCAAGCGTTCGACTGGGCGCCCTTCCTGCGCGCCAAGCTCGACGGCAATGCCGCGGGCGCGCCGCTCGACGGCCTGGCCCGCGCGGGCTGGAAGCTGGTGTATACCGACACCCCCACCGAGCTCATCAAAGGCCAGGAAGAACGCAACAAGATGAGCGACTTCAGCTACTCGCTTGGCTTTTCCGTCAAGAACGATGGCACGATCGAGGGCATCGAATGGGATGGCGTGGGTTTTCGCGCCGGGCTGTCGGGCAATAGCAGCATCGTGGCTGTCAACAACCGTGCCTACAAGCCGGAACTGCTGAAAGCGGCCGTGAAGGCCGCGCGCGACGGCAAGTCTCCGCTCAGCTTGCTTGTCAAGAAAGGTAGCACTTTCCGCACCGTGGCACTCGATTACCAGGGCGGCTTGCGCTATCCGCGCCTGGAACGCATTCCCGGCAGCCAGGACCGGCTCGATGCCATCCTGCAAGCACGGCGCTGATCCGGGTAGGCGGAAAACCACACTCCGGCCGGGCGGCGCCGGATTGTTTGCGGCATTGCTGTCCATGCCGGCAGACACTGGTATATTCTGGAGCATTGCCGTCAAGCACGGCCCTCCTGAAGCCGCCGCAATGAGTACGAGCATCGAGGTAGCGCCGACCGAGGCGCAGGCAATCGCCCAGTTGTCGGAAGAAAACGCCTTGCTGCGCCAGGAGCTGGGGCGGCTGCGCGCATCCGAACGCACCTTCCGCGCGCTACTCGACCATGCGCCCCTGCTGATCTCGGCCAAGTCGCTCGATGGCACGATTCTCATGGCCAACCGCCACTTCGAGGTCCTGGACGGCTACGACGCGGCCGCCTTCGTGGGCCGCAAGGTGTTCGACCTGTTCCCGCCGGATATTGCCGAGCAGTTATGGCGCAACGACCTGCGCGCCGCCGCCGAACGGCGCCCCATCCACGAAGAAGAAACCGTGTACCACCGCGACCGCTCCCCGCACACCTATGCCACGGTCAAGTTTCCCTTGTTCGACGAGAGTGGCGCCGTGATTGCCACCTGCGCGGTGTCGAGCGACATCACCGAGGTGCGGACGGCCCAGGCCGACAGCCTGAACGATGAATTGACGGGGCTCAAGAACCGGCGCTATTTCAATATGCGTTTCGTGGAAGAGCAGCGGCGCGCGCAGCGCGATCAACGCCTGCTGACCTTGCTGCTGGCCGACGTCGACCGTTTCAAGGGGTACAACGACACGCACGGCCATCCGCAGGGCGACATGGTGCTGGCCGCCGTGGCGCAGGCGATCCGGCACACCCTGACCCGGCCGGGCGACCTGGCGTTCCGCCTCGGCGGCGATGAATTCGCCTGCCTGTTTACCGCCAACACCGAAGAGGAAAGCGTGGAGCTGGCCGAGCGCATCCGCGCGGCGCTGGCGGCCGAGGCCATCCCCCACCTGGCCAACGATCCGTATGGCACGGTGACCTTGTCGATCGGGCTGGCATTCCTGTATCCGCACGATGCCGATGATGTACTTGCGCAAGCTGCGGCCTACGAGCGGGGCGACCAGGCGCTGTACCGGGCCAAGCACAAGGGGCGCAATACCGTGTCGCGCTGATGGTGCTATGCTGCGCCTTATGACTACCGATACCGACATCCAGCTGAGCGGCCCGTTCAAGGCCAGCGACAGCAGCAGCCATTCCCACGACGTCAAGGCGATCCGCATTTTCGACGAGGGATACGGGATTATTGACGTGTACGTGGACTTCGCCGCGCCGATCGAAGGTGGGCTGTACAAGGACAAGGTCCTCGTCGGCAACATCATCGACCGCCTGCGCGCGCTGGGCTACGTGGGGCCGAACTTTGGGCACAGCGACCCGGGCTTGCAAGAGCGCAAGCTGATCGTACTGGAAGCGCCCGAAGAATTCAGCGCCTTCGCCAAGCTCAAGGGCTGGAAGAACCTGGCCGAAGAATTCGACGACGAATAAAGCGCGTCGCCCCCTCCCACAACCTTGCCGCGCCGCTTGAAACAGGGCGCGCGCCGTGCTGCATGCCCCTTGACTTCCAAGCCGTCCTGCCCGCACAGGGCTCGGCGCCCCGCAGCAATCCAAATTAACGATCTCGAGCAACGATGTCTTGAATGTACGCCGTGGCGCGCATTCCCGCGAACCCTGCTTCGCTCGCAGCCGGCAGCGGCATCGTTCTCCTCCTACGCGCTCACATAGCGCGCGCTCCACGCCGCAATCATCCCCGCCACCCATACCGCATCGTCCCTGCTCGTGAGCAAATGATCGGCATCGTCGAGCGACACGAAACTCTTGGGATGCTTGGCCGCCTGGAAAATATGCAGCGCATTTTCAATCCCGACCGTGCAATCCTGCGGCGCATGCATGACCATCAGGGGGCGCTTGAGCTGGCTCGTGCTGGCGTTCAGATTCTGCTCGGCGGCATCGCGCAAGAACTGGCGCTTGATGGTAAACGGCCGCCCGGCCAGTTGCACCAGGGCCTCGCCATCGGCTTCGATCAGCCCGAGCTGGTTCCCGAACAAGCCGCTGACATGCGAGGGATCGCTGGGCGCACCGATGGTCACGACGGCGCGCACCTCGTCGATGCTGGCGGCGGCGGCCAGCACGGCGGCGCCACCCAGGCTGTGTCCGATGAGGATCTCGGGCGCCTTGAGCGCGCCACGCATGAACGCGGCGGCAGCCACCAGATCCTGCACATTCGATGAAAAATTGGTATTCGCAAAATCGCCTTCGCTCGCGCCCAGCCCCGTGAAATCGAAGCGCAGCACCGCGATGCCGTGCTCGGTGAGGGCCTGGGCGATGCGGCTGGCCGCAAATACATCCTTGCCACAGGTAAAACAATGGGCAAACAGCGCATAGGCGCGCGCCGCACCGTCGGGCGCATCCAGACGGGCCGCCAGGGTGTGGCCATCGGCGCCGGTAAACGCTTGTTTTTCGCTGTACATTCGCGCTCCTCGTCCATAAAGAATCCAGGCATCTTACCCCGCTAGCGTTACCGCTGCCGCTTGCCTTAACCAAACAAGCCATGCAGGAACCAGCGCGGCGCGCTATCGCCATCGGCGCCGGCGATGCGCTCGCGGTAGACCCAGTAATGGGCATGATCCTGCCCTTGCGCAATGAAGTAATCGCGCGTCTGCGACTGGCTCCACCAGCCCGCCTCGATCCGCTCGGGGGTCGAGGCCATGCGCAGGGGCGAGCCGTAAAACGGCCGGTGATCGCGCATCAGCAGCGCCACCGGCTTGGCCAGCAGCCAGGCCGGGCGCGGCAGGCTGAGCAAGTCCGGCGGCAATTGCGGCTGCGTCTGCTGCTGCGCCGTGCGCCGCGTGCGCTGCACCGGCACCCAGCGGTTGGCCAGCTCGGGCCGGTAATCGGCACGCGGGGCCGCCTGCAGCACATTCTCGGGACCGAGGCGTGCCACCAGCAGTTCGAGCATGCGCCACTGGTCCTGCTCGCTGCCGCCGGGTTCGGGAAACAGCGACTCGCTCGGCATGGCCATGGCCTGCACCTCGGGCGCTTCGAGCACCAGGCCGATCACATGCGCTTCCAGGCTCAGGCTGCCCAGGCGCTCGCGCAGCAGTCGCACCAGATGCTCATCGCGCCAGGTCGGCTCGGCCAGGATGATGTCGAGCACGGTGGGCGGGCGCGCCACCCTGCCGCGCTCGTGTTCGAGCAGCAGCACGATGCGCCCCACCGCCAGCTGGTGCGCGCACAGCCAGCCCGTCATTTGCAGCAGCAGGCTGTGGGCGCCGGCCAGCAGGGCATCGGCCTGCTCGACCCGGTCGAACAATTCCAGCCGGGCCTGGAAGCTGGTGGGCGCGGCGATCCAGTCGAACAGCTCGGCCGTCATGCCGTAGGCGGCATCGAGCACGCCCAGCAAGGCGCCGCCGCAACGGCGCTGCAAGCCCGGCCGCGGCAGGCGCCGCAGCTGGCCCAGCGACAGGCAGCCGATGCCCTCGAGCCAGGCGGCAAACGGGCGCGCCGGCAGCGGCAAGGCGGCCGGCAGAAGGTCGAGGCGACGTTTCAGCGATGCCATGCCGAGCGCGTGGCCGCTGCCGCCGCGCGCCAGCAGCCAGGCGCCGCGCGCCGTCGGCGCGCAGCTCAGACGGGCGCTGAAGCCAAGCGCGCGCACGCTGGCGCGGATGCGCCGGCACAGCGCGCGCACCCCGCCGAACAGGCGCAGGCTGGCCCCCACGTCCATCAGCAAGCTCGCTTCCTCGGCCAGGGTGACCTGGGGCGTGTATTGCAGCAGCGCCATGGCCAGCGCCTGCATGGCCGCCGCCTCGCGCACGGGCTCGCGCTCGTGCAGGCGCGCCGCCGGCAGCAGCATCAGCACGCCGCCGCGGCGCATGCCCTCGCGCACCCCGCCCGCCCGCGCCAGCGGCGAGGCGGCCAGCACGCGCCCGTGTTCCAGCACGACGCTGGCGGCGTCAGCCGACCAGTGCGGGCTGAATACGTCGAGCGGGAGCCGGGGCAGGTAAAGGCCGATCCAGAGTCGCATGGCGTTGCAGTAAAGAAGGAGTCAGGGGCAGGAACAGCGGCGCGTCGCGCTGCGGTCCCCGGCGTTTGACGAAACCGATATCGAGCCCGCCGGGGGCCGGACGCAGGCTCAGGCGCAGCGGCGCGGGCGACGCATCCTGGGCCGCCGCGAGCGGGCGCAGCAGGAAGAACAGGGCTTCGCCGCACTGGGCCGCCAGGTGCAGGCGGCGCAGCGCATCGGGACGCGCATGGCTGGCCCAGAACAGCAGCGCGCCGCAACTACCGCTGCGCAACACCTGCTCGGCCGCCCACAGGGCATCGGCATTGCGCGGGCTGCGCACCCAGATCATCCGGGAAGGGGGCAGCCCGAGTGCGGCCAGCGCCAGCGCCTGGGGTGGATGGGGTGGCTGCAGCAGCACGATGCGGCGCTCGGCGACCTTGGCCAGGGCCGGGCGCAGCAGGCGCAATTCGCCGATGCCGCTTTGCTGCAGCAGCAGTTCGACCAGGCAGCCGCTGGGCCAGCCGCCGCCGGGCAACTGGGGCGACAGGGTGGGATGGCCGCTGTCGACACAACGCGTGCCGGCATGGGCCAGCTGGGAAGCGCGCCACAGGGCGGGATGCAAGGTCTCGGGCGCGGCAAGGAAATCAGGGGAGCTCATGGTCAGATCAACAAAAGTACTGTATGTTTATACAGTACTCTGTCACTACCAATTTGGCAAGGCCTATCGTGCGTACCAGCGTCCTCCTACAACCGGGGTCAGACCTCTGATTAGAAATTTTTCCAGTCAAGCATCATCTCTGCAGCAACCACGCCCGCAGGGCGCCGGGCAAGACCATCAGGGCCATGCCTAATACAACAAGAGTACTTAAGCCAATGACAAACCCTGACTGATCAGGCACGATTTCCTTCTTAGAAAAATTGTACAAGCCGTAATCGATTGCGATAAACAGGATGAACAGCAGCAAGAAGCCCAAAGACACGCACAACCAGTCGGTCCAGCTATCGATACCCAGCTCGACGGCGCCTTTTCCAATCCAGTAATACAGCGCTATCGGCACCGTCACGGCGCAACAGAATACCGACCTCCCCACTATATGCTCGGACTCGGGCAGGAACGTAAAAATCAAGGCAACAATCAACCCGCAGAGCGCCACCAATCCGACGCCGGTCGCGAAAACATTTTTCTTGTCTAGATTTGCATACCAGTGGCGCATGGGTGGATTCCGGCAGGGATGAATAGGTGCGCATCATTGCCCAGAAACAAACCAAGGTCAACGCCGGTGCTTGCCGAAAAAATCGACCAGCATCTTGCTGGCATCCGGCCCCGCCGCCGAATTGAACGACAGGCGCGCGTCGCCCCCGCTCCAGGCATGCTGCAGCTGGGCGATCTGGGCCACGCGCAGCATCAGCTTGCGTCCGCGATACACATCGTGCAGCTGGTGCGGCAAGCCGCTGCGCCCGCCCGCCTTGTGCACCACCCGCACCGGCGTCGCCGCCGGCAAATCATTGAGCAGCATCGCCTGGCGCCGCAAGTGCACCTGGTTGACCGGCCGCACCACCCGGTCGTCGTCACCCTGGATCAGGATGGTCGGCATGGATGGAAAGTCCGGGCGCCGTTCGAGCACCTCGGCGATGGCGCTGTCGACCCGCGCGCCATTACCATGTTGCATGACCCCAAGCGCTCCGACCGTGCTGTGTCCCGCGCCATACAGCGGCCCCGAATGCAGCCCGAGCCCGGCGAACAGCTCCGGATGGTTGAGCGCGACGATATTGGCCATGCCCGCTCCCGCCGACATCCCGCAGATAAACACCCGCGAGCGGTCCAGGCCGTACGCGGCCAGCACTTGTCCAATCATGCCGACAATCACCGGCACATCGCCGCCGCCCTGCTGGGTAGCGCGGTCATACCATTTCCAGCAACGGCGCGGATGGGCAGTGAGCGATTGTTGCGGGTACAGCACGGCATAGCCGGCTTTTTGCGCCATCTGGTTCATGCGCGTGCCCTGGGCAAACTGGGTGGCGCTCTGCTCGCAGCCGTGCAACATGACGATCAGCGGCCAGCCCGAGAGCGGCGGCGCGCCATCGGGCAGATACAACCAGTAACTCATCGGGCGCAGCACTTGTCCGCTCTGGCCGGCGTAGCGCGCAGTGAGCCACTTGCCCGGCGCTGGCGCGTCTTTGAGCAAAGCTGCCGGCGCGGCGCGCGGCGCTGGTGTGGGTTTCGGCGTGGATGCGGCGGTGGCGGCGGGTCTGGGTTTCGGCGCGGGCTTGGGCGCGCTTGTGGCAGCGGGTCTGGATTTCTGCGCGGACTTGGGCGCGCTGGTGGAGGCGGGTTTCGGTTTGGCGCGCGCTTTGGGCGCGGGCTTGGGCGGCGCAAACAGGGCCGTGAGCAGGCGCGCGGCCGAGCGTTGCTGTTTTTTCCCCACGCGCATCAGGCTGCGCAGCAAGGGGGCGCTCGACTTTACCATCGCAAACGCACCATCACGCGCTGGTGCAGGCGCGCCCACAGGATGGCGGCGGACGCGCGGGTGGGAATCGGTTTGCCGAGCGGGCCGGCGGGGTTGCAGCGTGCGGTGACGAACATGGTGACGGGCTCCTTTCAACCAGCATAGCGTGGACCCATGGCGCCGCTCCGTGCGTTGCGCCGCTTAGCGGGTCCGATGAACAAAAAAGCAACATCGGCGGGAGACGCGTGCGGGCCGACACCATTGAGGCATATCAAAGAACGGCTTGCGCAAAAACCTAGTCTGTTTGCATAAGGACTGCGGCCGGCGAGGTCCGCACACCCAAAAACACCAGGAGAACGAGATGAATTACACAGAGCGCGACAAATATGGCATGTACAAAGGCAGCGCCGGTCCGGGCCCTGCCCTGATGGGCGCCGACACCCTGATCGGCGACAACGTGGTCAATGCCCAGGAAGACGACCTGGGCGAGATCAAGGAAATCATGCTCGACATGCGCAGCGGGCAAGTCGCGTATGCGGTGCTGGCCTTCGGCGGCATGCTGGGGCTGGGCGAAAAACTGTTTGCGGTGCCGTGGCAAGCGTTGCACCTCGACACCGTCAACAAGCGCTTCGTGCTCAATGTGGAAAAGGAGCGCCTGAAAAACGCGCCCGGCTTCGATCCCGATGCCTGGCCGGACATGAGCGATGTCGGCTGGGCCAACCAGATACACGGGTTTTACGGCATCGACAACAGCACCGGCGGCGGCATGGGCACGGCCACGCAGTCCGGCATGAGCGGCGCAGGAACGAGCACGATGAGCGGCAGCTCGGGCACGAGCGGCATGGGCGGCGGCTCGGGGACGAGCGGCATGGGCGCCGGACTATGAAGCGTGCTTGACGAATAAGCGCTGACGGCGCGGGCGCCAGTGCGGCGTCCCCGCGCGCACCCGTGTGACCCGCGCGAATAGCCGGGCACGCCGGCCGAAAGTGTCCACGCGTGGCGCCCTGCGGCTTCCGTACGTCTGAGCCTCAACCTGGATAAGACGCACGCCTGCGGCTTCCGCATGCCTGTGGCTTCCGCATGCCTGTGGCTTCCGCACGCCTGCGCCTGGATCAGCGCTGCATCGACTCCCACACCTTTTGCAGGCGCTTGGCCGACACCGGCATTGGCGTGCGCAATTCCTGCGCATACAGCGACACGCGCAGTTCTTCGAGCATCCAGCGGAACTCCACCATCTTGGGATCGGTGTTCTTCCCTGCCAGACGGTCGCGCGCGGCGCGCATGAAGTGGCTGGCGGACTGGGTCCACTCGGCCATCAGCTTGGCGTCACGCGTGGGATCGGCACGCAGTTTTTCCAGTCGCACATTGATCGCCTTGAGATAGCGCGGGAAATGCGCAAGCTGGGCGTAATCGTTATCGATCAGGAAGCGCTTGTGCACCAGCCCCTGCAACTGCGACTGCATGTCGGCCGCGGCCTGCGCCTGCACGCCTTGCAGCTTCTTGGGCAAGCCATGGAACTCGGTCAACACTTGCGACACCAGTCGTGCAATCTCGTTCACCAGCAAGGTCAGGCGTGACTTGCCTTCGTCCTTGCGCTTGTTGAACGAGGCCGCGTCGGTCGGCAGCGGATCTTGCAGGCAGGCGATATCGATCGCCTTCTGGATGATCTGGTCGCGCAACTCTTCCTGCGAGCCCATCGCCATGAACTGCATGCCCATCTGCTGCAGACCAGGAATGTTCTTCTCGACAAACTTGATCTGCTCCTTGAACTGCAACGCAAACAGGCGGCGCAGGCCGACACGGTGAGTGGCGCTGGCCACGGTCGGGTCGTCGAACACTTCCAGGTCGCAGTGGGTCTGCTTGTCGACCAGCGCCGGAAAGCCGATCAGGGTCAGCTTGCCCTGCACGATTTCCAGCAGCTCCGGCAATTCGCCGAAGGTCCACGAGGTCAGGCCGGTATGCTGGCTGACCTTGGGCGCGTTCGCCTGCGAGGCCGCAGCCGAACCCGCCGCCGATGACGCCGGCGCCGCCGCCGAAACGCTCGTGGCCGTCGCCTGCACCTTGCCCGGCGCCGCCGGAATCGACACTTCCGCCAGCTTCTGGAAGCTCTGGCGCGCCTGCCCGCCGAATTCGGCCTGCAAAGTCGCCAGGTTGCATCCCATGTCGAGCTGGCGTCCGTGCTCGTCGATCACCTTGAAATTCATGAAGTGATGCGCCGGCAGCGTTTCGGGCTTGAAGTCGGTCGTCATCACCATCAGGCTCGTTTGCGAGCGGATATCGGCGATGATCGCGTCGATCAGGTCACCGCGCCCGAACTTGCCCGCCTCGTGCACGCGTTCGCAAAAGCGCGCCGCGTAATCGGGCAGCGGCACGCAATGGCGGCGCAGCTTCTGCGGCAGCGATTTCAAAAGCAGATGCACCTTCTCCTTGAGCATGCCCGGCACCAGCCAGTCGGCGCGCTCGCGCGGCAACTGGTTCAGCGCAAACAGCGGCACCGCCAGCGTGACCCCGTCGCGCAGGCTGCCCGGCTCGAAATGGTAGGTGAGCTGCATCTCGATCCCGGTCACCGACATCATTTTCGGGAACAATTCGGTGGTCACCCCGGCCGCCTCGTGCCGCATCAATTCGTCGCGGTTCAGGAACAGCAGCTTCGGTTCCTTGAAGGTGGCGTCCTTGTGCCACTTCTCGAAGCCGGCGCCGTTGACCACATCGGTCGGAATGAGCTTGTCGTAGAACGCGGCGATCAGATGGTCGTCCACCAGCACGTCGAGACGGCGCGACTTGTGCTCCAGGTTTTCGATCTCTTTGATCAGCTTGTGGTTATGCGCGAAAAACGGCGCGCGCGTATCGTAGTCGCCCGCCACCAGCGCATCGCGAATGAAGATCTCGCGCGCTTCGGCGGGATTGAACTGGCCGTAGTTGATGCGGCGCTGGCTGTAGATCACCAGCCCGTGCAAGGTCGCGCGTTCGGACGCGGTGACCTGCGCGGCGCGCTTTTCCCAGCGCGGCTCGCCCCACGATTTTTTCAGCAGGTGGCTGCCCACCCGCTCGATCCATTCGGGCGCGATGTTGGCCACGCAGCGCGCGTACAGGCGCGTGGTCTCCACCAGTTCGGCCGCCATGATCCACTTGCCCGGTTTTTTGGTTAGCGAAGAACCCGGCCACACGTGGTACTTGATGCCGCGCGCGCCCAGGTAGCCGGCGCCCGGCTCATCCTCGGACTTGAAGCCGATATTCCCCAACAGGCCAGTAAGCAGGGCCGTATGCAGGTTCTCGTACGTGGCCGGCAGCTCGTTCATGCGCCAGCCCTGCTCCTTGACGATGGTAAGCAGCTGCGAATGCACGTCGCGCCATTCGCGCAGGCGCACCTGCGAGAGGAAATTGGTGCGGCAGTTTTCCATCAGCTGGCGGTTGGTTTTCTTGTGCTCGATGGCCCCTTCGAACCACGTCCAGATCTTGATATAGGTGAGGAATTCGGACTTCTCGTCGGCGAACTTCTTGTGCGCCTCGTCGGCCGCCTGCTGGTGCTCCATCGGCCGGTCGCGCGGGTCCTGCACCGACAGCGCCGAGGCGATGATCAGCATCTCGGTCAGGCAGGCGTTTTCCAGCGCGGCCAGGATCATGCGTCCGACGCGCGGGTCGAGCGGCAGCTTGGCCAGCTTGTGGCCGAGCGGGGTCAGGTCGTTCGATTCGTCGACCGCGCCCACTTCCTGCAGCAGCTGGTAGCCGTCGGCGATCGCGCGCCCCTGCGGCGGCTCGATGAACGGGAAGGTCTCCACATCGGTCAGGTGCAGGGACTTCATGCGCAGGATGACCGCCGCCAGCGACGAGCGCAGGATTTCCGGCTCGGTGAACTTGGGGCGCTGAAGGTAATCGTTTTCTTCGTACAGGCGGATGCAGACGCCGTCGGCCACGCGCCCGCACCGGCCGGCGCGCTGGTTAGCGGCCGACTGCGCGATCGGCTCCACCTGCAATTGCTCGACCTTGTTGCGGAAGCTGTAGCGCTTCACGCGCGCCAGGCCGGCGTCGACCACGTAGCGGATGCCCGGCACCGTCAGCGAGGTCTCGGCCACGTTGGTGGCCAACACGATGCGGCGCGCATTGGTGATCTTGAAGACCTTTTCCTGCTCCTCGACCGACAGGCGGGCGAACAGCGGCAGGATTTCCACGTGCGGCGGATGGTGCTTGCGCAGCGCCTCGGCGCAATCGCGGATCTCGCGTTCGCCCGGCAGGAACACCAGCACGTCGCCCGAGCCGATGCGGCACAACTCGTCGACGCCATCGACCACCGCGTCCATCAGGTCGCGCTTGTCGCGCGCGGCCTGCGCCTTGGGCATCGGTTTGCCCGCCGCCGGCGGCGGCGTCGCCGCCACCGGATCGCGGTCGACCGGGCGATAGCGCACTTCCACCTTGTACAGGCGGCCCGACACTTCGATCACCGGCGCCAGCTTGTCGCCGTTGGCGAAATGGCGCGCGAAACGGTCGGCATCGATCGTCGCCGAGGTGATGATCACTTTCAGGTCGGGACGGCGCGGCAGCAACTGCTTGAGATAACCAAGCAGGAAGTCGATGTTCAGGCTGCGCTCGTGCGCTTCATCGATGATGATGGTGTCGTAGTTCTTGAGCAGCGGATCGGTCTGGGTTTCGGCCAGCAGGATCCCGTCCGTCATCAGCTTGACCGAGGCGCCCGGCTGCAAGGTGTCGGTAAAACGCACCTTGAAGCCCACGTGCACGCCCAGCGGCGTGCCCAGTTCCTGCGCGATGCGCTTGGCGGTGGACGACGCGGCGATCCGGCGCGGCTGGGTGTGGCCGATCAGGCCCTTCTGGCCGCGTCCCAGTTCCAGGCAAATCTTGGGCAGCTGGGTGGTCTTGCCGGAACCTGTTTCGCCGGAGACGATGATGACCTGGTTCTCCAGCAGCGCCTTGGCAATGTCCTGGCGGCGCCCGGAGACCGGCAAGTCCTCGGGAAAGGTAATTGGCGGCAGTGGCGTGCGAAACACCTCGCGCGGCGCACGCGCCGGACGTTCACCGGCAACCTGGCCTTCACGCGGGGCACGCTCACCGACAGCCTGGCCGTCGCGCGGCGCACGTTCACCTGCCGGCTGGCCTTCACGCGGTGGACGCGGCGTGCGCGCCGGACGTTCACCTGCTGGCTGACCTTCACGCGGCGCACGCTCACCATCCGGCTGGCCTTCACGCGGTGGACGCGGGGCACGCGCCACACGTTCGCCGGCTGGCTGGCCTTCGCGCGGCGCGCGTTCACCTGCCGGTTGGCCTTCCCGTGATGGACGCGGGGCACGCGCCGCACGTTCACCGGCTGGCAGGCCTTCGCGCGAGGCACGATCGCCCGGGGCACGATCGCCCGGGGCACGCTCGCCCGGGGCACGCCCGCCCGCCGCCTGACCTTCCCTTGGTGGACGCTGCCCGGCGCCCGGGCGCTCGCCCTCCCCCGGCTGGCGCGGCGCGCGCGGCTGGCGAGACTGGGACGAACGCGGCACGGCTTGAGGCGCCTCGCTGGCATTGCGGGGCGTGGCGACAGGTGGCGACGGCGGTGTGGAAGGCTTGTTACTCTGTTCTGACATTGTTTTTACATGAATTTAGCGCGCAAGTCGCGCAGCGAATTATAATGCGCCAAATGGAAACCCCTAACCAATTCGTCCAATGGCTGCGCTCAGTCGCGCCGTACATCCACGCGTTCCGTGGCAAGACCTTCGTGGTCGCCTTTCCGGGTGAACTCGTCACCGCCGGCGCGTTGCCGGTGCTGGCCCAGGATTTGTCGCTGCTGGTGGCGCTCGATATCCGGGTCGTGATCGTGCACGGCTCGCGGCCCCAGGTCGCCGAGCAGCTCGCGCTAAGGAACGTCGAAGGCCGTTTTCACAACGGCATCCGCATCACCGACACCGCCGCCCTCGAATGCGCGAAAGAAGCGGCCGGCGAACTGCGCCTCGACATCGAGGCCGCCTTCAGCCAGGGCTTGCCCAACACGCCGATGGCGCACGCCGCGATCCGCATCATCTCGGGTAACTTCGTCACCGCCCGTCCGCTGGGCGTGATCGATGGGGTCGATCTCGAACTGACCGGCATGCCGCGCAAGATCGCCGCCGAGACCATCCACGCGATCCTGGCCACCGACAGCCCGGTGCTGCTCTCGCCGCTGGGCTTTTCGCCGACCGGCGAAGCGTTCAACCTGACCATGGAAGACGTGGCCGTGTCGGCCGCGATCGCCCTGCACGCCGACAAACTCGTGTTCATCACCGAAACCCCGATGATGCTCGATGAAGGCGGCGCCGAAATCCGCGAACTGTCCTCGCACCAGGCCGAAGCCGTGCTGCAGGCGGGCTTCTTGCCGGCCGACGCCGCGTTCTACCTGCAGCACGCCATCAAGGCTTGCAACAGCGGCGTGCCACGCGCCCACATCGTGCCGTTCGAGATGGATGGCTCGGCCCTGCTCGAACTATTCACCCACGATGGCGTGGGCACCATGATCAGCCACGAAAACCTGGAAAGCCTGCGCCGCGCCACCATCGAAGACGTGGGCGGCATCATCAAGCTGATCGAACCGCTGGAAGCGGACGGCACGCTGGTCAAGCGCGGACGCGAACTGATCGAACGCGAGATCGACCAGTTCTCCGTCATCGAGCACGATGGCGTGATCTTCGGCTGCGCCGCCCTGTATCCGTTCCCGGAATCGAAAATGGGCGAAATGGCGTGCCTGACCGTGAACCCGGAAGTGCAGGCCCAGGGCGACGGCGAGCGTATCCTCAAGCACGTGGAAAACCGCGCCCGCGCGGCTGGCCTCAAGCAGCTGTTCGTGCTCACCACGCGCACCTCGCACTGGTTCCAGAAGCGCGGCTTCAAGCCGGCCACGGTCGACGCCCTGCCCAAGGACCGCCAGCATATGTATAACTGGCAGCGCAAATCCCAAGTACTGATTAAGTCTTTATAATCACGCCTTTACACTTATCCGCTTGAGGAGTACACATGGCCCGTACCGTCCATTGCATCAAACTGAACAAGGAAGCCGAAGGACTCGACTTCCCACCTTACCCGGGCGAACTGGGCAAGAAAATCTGGGAATCGGTGTCGAAGGAAGCCTGGGCGGCATGGCTCAAGCACCAGACCATGCTGGTCAATGAAAACCGCCTGAACCTGGCCGACCAGCGCGCGCGCAAATACCTGGCCACGCAGATGGGAAAGCATTTCTTCGGCGACGGCGCCGACGCTGCCCAAGGCTACGTCCCACCGGCCGACTGATCGCGCCAGCATCACGGCGCTGCCCCGCAGGGACAGCGCCACTCCTGCCTTATTTCCGCTTCAGATCTGCTTACACTGGCGCAATTCGCACTTGGCCTGGAAAATGGTCCGGTTATTGCACACCATGCGGTACACCTCGACCGGGCCCGGCGGCGTCATCAGGCCGGCACCCACGCCACCCGTACAACCCTGCTTCTTGGCCATGTTTTCCACCGTGACCGACGAAACGCCCGGGCGGAACGGCACATGCGCAATCGGCTGGCCCTTGGCGTCAAGCGCTGGCGCTTGCACCGGCGCCGCCATCTTCACGGGCGCGGGCCGCGCCTCGACTTTTTGTTTCCTGCCCGACGAACAGCCGCCCAGCACCGCCACACACATCACCGCCAAAAGCAATCGCTTCATGTTATCCCCGTCGTTGAACTACTTCTTTAACATCATGTCTGATCGATTTCTTGCCGAATCGATGTCTTGGATGGCTTAAAACGTCAGCGTCTTGACGCCTTCGCTGGTTCCCAGCAGGCACACGTCGGCCCCGCGCTGGGCAAACAGGCCGACGGCGATGACGCCGACGATCTGGTTGATCTGTTGCTCCAGTCCGGCCGGAGCGCTGATCGTCAGGCCGGCCACGTCGATGATCTCGCCGCCGTTATCGGTAATGAAGGCTTGTTCGGTGCCGGGTTTCAGGCGCAGGCGCGGCTGGCCGCCCAGGGCCGCCAGGCGCCGCATCACGGCCGCGCGCGCCATTGGCAGCACTTCGACCGGCAGCGCAAAGGCGCCCATGGTCTGCACCAGCTTGGAACCGTCGGCGATGCAGACGAACTGGCGCGACACGGAGGCGACGATTTTCTCGCGCGTCAGGGCCGCCCCGCCGCCCTTGATCATGGCGCCGCTGGCGGTAATCTCGTCGGCACCGTCGATGTAGACGGCAATCTCGGTCACGTCGTTCAGGTCGTACACGGCAATGCCGTGGCCGCGCAGGCGCGCCGCGGTCGCTTCGGACGAAGCCACCGTGCCCTTGATGCGGTCCTTGATGGTGGCCAGCTCATCGATGAAGAAATTGGCGGTGGAGCCCGTGCCAACGCCGATGATCTCGCCGTCGACCACGTAGGCGATGGCGGCGCGTGCCACGGCTTGTTTCAATTCGTCTTGAGTCATGTCAGGAAATAGGGGAGAAAAAGAAGGAATGCTCTTATTTTAACGGATCGCACCCCGCCAATACACCTTTCCTGTCCAATTTTGTTGCCATGTCGCATGAACGTAAGCAAGTCGGCGCCACGGCTGCCCCGTTTTACCTATACGGGGTGGGAAACTATGCGAAAATGCCTTGATGCATAGATTCCCTGGGAAAGTGACATGAACGAAACGAAAACTGTCCTCGTCATCGATGACAGCCGGGTGTCGCGGCTGATGGCCCGCCAATTCATCCTCAGCCGGCAGCCCGGCTGGCAGGTGGAAGAAGCCGGCACCGGCGAAGAAGCGATCGAGAAGGTGAAAACCCTCTCTCCCGTGCTGATTCTGATCGACGTCAACATGCCCGGCATGGGCGGCCTGGCCGCTGCCGAGCACCTGCGCGCGGCTTGCCCGGACGCCCACATTTCCCTCGTCACCGCCAACGTCCAGAACGCCACCCGCAACCGCGCCACGGAACTGGGCATCGGTTTCATGGAAAAGCCCATCACCGAAGCGCGCATGCACGCCCTGATCGGCGCCCTGGACGGCGCCCTGGACGGCGCCCTGGAATGAGCACGTTCAATCTCAGCGAACTGCAGCACGATGCGCTGGTCGAGATCTTCAACATCGGCGTAGGTCATGCGGCCAAGTCGATGAGCGAGATCGTCAATGAGAAAGTGACGATGTCGGTACCGTCGATCAGCTTCCTCAACCGTGCTGAAGCCGCTGAGATGCTCGGCAACAAGGACAGTGCGCGCGTATGCGGCGTCAGCCAGCACTACGAAGGCGCGTTCAAGACCGAAGCCATCTTGATGTTCCCCGAAGACAAGAGCCTCGATATCGTGCGCCTGATGGTGGGCGAGTCGGTGCCGCTCAAGGAATTGACGGAAATGGAGCAGGAAGCGCTGAGCGAGATCGGCAACATCATTCTCAATTCCTGCGTCGGCACCCTGGCGAATATCTTTGCGCAAGAATTGAGTGGGTCCCTGCCCGAGTACCACGTCGGCACCAGTGAAGAAATCCTGAGCGCCACCGGCGGCCAGGGCGATACCGTGGTGCTGATGCTGCATATCGACTTCATCCTCGAAAAACACCAGATCCACGGCTATGTTGCCTTCATCCTCGACCTGACCGCGCTGCAGGACCTGCAAGACCAGGTCGACCGCTACCTTGCCAAGATCATGGGTCCGGCCTGACATGGCGGACGCTGCGGCACCCGGCCAGGGCATGCTTGAGAGCGTGCTCGGCGCGATCAATCTGGGCACGATCGTGCTCGACCATGCACAGCGCGTGGTGGTCTGGAACCGCTGGATGAGCCAGTATTCGGAGCTGAGCGCCGAGCGTGTCGTGGGGCAGGATTTTTTTGCACTGTTCCCCGAGCTGGGCGGCAAGCGTATCGACAGCGCCGTGCGCCAGGCGCTGCGCGACAATTTTCCATCGGTGTTGTCGCAGACCTTGCACAAGGCCCCGTTTGGGCTGTTCGTCAACGCCGCCGCGCGCGAGGCGGGCGAGCGCATGCAGCAAGCCGTGGCGGTGACGCCGCTGGAGGTGCCGGGGCTGGCGCGCCATTGCCTGATCCAGATTACCGACGTCAGCGTGGCGGTCAACCGCGAACGGCTGCTGCGCGACCAGGCGCTGGAACTGCGCTCGCAGACATTTTCGGACGGCCTGACCGGGATCGCCAACCGGCGCCATTTCGATGTGGCGATGGACAAGGAAATGCGGCGCGCCAAGCGTTCCGGCACGCCGCTGTCGCTGCTGATGATCGATATCGACTTCTTCAAGCCCTACAACGACCATTACGGGCACCAGCAGGGAGATGACACCCTGATCAAGGTGGCGCACGCGCTGGCGGCCATGCTGCAGCGGCCAGCCGACCTGATCGCGCGCTATGGCGGGGAAGAGTTCGCGGTGATCCTGCCGGAGATGACGGCGGAACACAGCCAGACGCTGGCCGAGAAGATGCGCGAGCGCATTGCCGCGTTGGCGATTCCGCATGCCAAGGCCGAGCAGACCGACCATGTGACGGTGAGCATCGGCCTGGCGACGCACGCACTGGAAAATCCGAGCGATATTGCGGTGCTGCTGGGCGAAGCGGACCGGGCGCTGTACATGGCCAAGGCGGCGGGCCGTAACCAGGTGGTGAGGTTTAGTTAGTCCTAACATTGATGTTGGTACGTTTCCCTCGCAAGGCCACAAACCTCGAAACCGTCGTTCCTGCCATTGGCAGAAACGACTTCCCGCGAAGGCGGGAACCCAAGTTCGTGCTGTTGCCGAGTGGCGGTTCAACAAACTTGGGTTCCCGCCTTCGCGGGAACGACAGAGGCTACGGCTCCGGCGAATAACTGCGCTTCATCACCCGCAACACAAACGTCGACCTGCTATGCCGCAATCCCGGCAGCTTGTACAACCTGCGCCGCAAAAACTCTTCATACCCCGCCGTGCCTGCCACCGCCACCTTGATCAGGTAATCGTACTCCCCGGTCAGCAAATACGCTTCCAGCACTTCCGGCATATCGGCCAGCGCCTGTCCGAAGCGCTCGAAGGTATCGTC
This sequence comes from Massilia frigida, assembly GCF_011682175.1. Lineage (GTDB taxonomy): Bacteria > Pseudomonadota > Gammaproteobacteria > Burkholderiales > Burkholderiaceae_D > Telluria_A > Telluria_A frigida. Next base: position 97,359 of record NZ_WHJG01000022.1, on the reverse strand, counting down.
ATCATGCCGGTCGAGCGTGACCTCGATCATCACCGTATCGGGCACGCCCAGCGCCTTTTGGCTCAGCAGCACCGTATAGCCCTCGATCACCCCCGCCTCCTCCATCTGCCGCACCCGGTTCCAGCATGGCGACGCCGACAGGCCGATTTTCTCGGCCAGCTGCGTATTGGAAATCCGTCCATCGCGGCGCAGCTCGCGCAAGATTTTGCGGTCAATCTCATCAAGTTCGGCAGCATTCATGGCTTTTCGTATTCCAAAAGAAGAATTTCCACGATATCACATTCCCAACAGAAGAATCTTCCGGAAAACTAAAAAGCTCCCCCTACTTCAAAAGCCTATTCCGCCGCCCTCCGGATATCCTTTCAACATGAACGATAGCCACCTCCCCCTGAGTTTCTCCGTCTCCAAGACGGCCACCCTGGACACCCTCGAAGCCGTGCTGGCCATTGCCCGCCGCGGCGGCCTGCAACTGGCCGCGCTCGCGCTCGACAGCCGCGCCGGCGATGATACCGTCTTCCTGAACCTGCGCGCCCCCGACGCCGACCTGCTCGACCTGTTCATGGCGCGCCTGAACAACGTGATCGGCATCACCGACATTTGCCCCCAGGATGAAAAAGTTACGCGTATGCATGTTGCCTAATTAGCATAAATGGCGGACACTACAACGTCGCGCTGCCGCGCCAGACTTGTTGAAGCCCATGACACTATTTACCCGGAAACGCGTAGCGATCCTGATCGCCGTGGCCGCTGCCGGCGCCGCCGGCGCTGCCTACCTGCAATCGACAAAAGCGCCCGTCATCCCGGAGTCGCGCTACCGCGCCGCGCCGGTCGACACCGGCACCATCACCCAGACCGTCACGGCCACCGGCACCATCAACCCGGTGGCGCTGATCAATGTCGGCTCGCAAGTATCGGGCACGGTGGTCGAGCTCAAGGCCGACTTCAACGACCACGTGAAAAAGGGCCAGGTCCTGCTCAAACTCGACCCGACCATCTTCAACGCCCAGATCCGCCAGGTCGAAGCGGGGCTGGCCTCGGCCCAGGCCTCGATGCGGCTGGCGCAAGCGAACTTCGAGCGCAACGAACGGCTGGTGGCCCAGAATTACGTGTCCAGCCTGACCCTGGACCAGGCGCGGCGCGAGCTGGACGTGGCCAAGGCGAATATCAAGCTGTCCGAAGCGCAACTGGCACGCGCCCAGGCCGACCTCGACAACAGCGTGATCCGCGCCCCCATCGACGGCGTCGTGATCAAGCGCACCATCGACCTGGGCCAGACCGTGGCGGCCTCCTTCACCACGCCAAACCTGTTCCAGATCGCCAAGGACCTGACCAAGATGCAGATCGACACCAGCGTCTCGGAAGCCGACGTGGGCGCGCTGAAAGATGGCCAGCCGGCCCACTTCGTGGTCGACGCCTATCCCGACCGGGAATTCGCGGCCAGCATGCGCCAGTTCCGCCTGGCGGCGAACGTGGTGCAGAACGTGGTCACCTACAACGTCGTGCTCGACGTGGAAAACAAGGAAGAATTGCTGAAACCCGGCATGACGGCCCAGGTGCGCCTGGTGGTCGGCAACCGTCCCAACGTGCTGCGCATTCCCACGGCCGCCCTGCGTTTCCGCCTCAGCGATGAAGAGCTGGAAAAAGAACAGAAGAAACAAAAGGCCGACGGCAAGACGCCGCCCGCCGTGCCGCCGCCGGCCGAAGATGACGACATCACCTTCCGCAGCAAGAGCGAAACAGCACGCATCTTCAAGGTCTACAAGCTCGACGAGAAGAACGCCGCCAAACCGGTCGACATCAAGATCGGCCTGTCCAACTTCCGCTACACCGAAGTGCTGTCGGGCGATCTGAAAAAAGGCGACAAAGTCATCACGCGCGCCAACGCCAGCGCCAAGAGCGAGTTCTGATGCCGGCGCAGGACACGCCGCTGATCGATATCCGCCAGGTCACGAAAAGCTATTTTTCGGGCAGCATGGAAACCCAAGTGCTGTTCGGCATCGACCTGCTGGTGCCGCGCGGCGATTTTCTGGCCGTGATGGGGCAATCCGGCTCGGGCAAGTCGACCCTGATGAATATTTTCGGCTGCCTCGACCAGGCCACCGGCGGCACCTACCTGCTCAACGGCATCGATACCGTGACCCTGTCGCGCGCCGAACTGGCGACCGTGCGCAACCGGACCATCGGCTTCGTGTTCCAGAGCTTCAACCTGATCAAGCGCATGAGCGTGGCCGAGAACGTGGCCTTGCCGCTGATCTACGCCGGCGTCTCGCGCGCCAAAGCGCATGCCAAGGCGCTGGTCGAACTGGACCGGGTTGGGCTGGCCGAGTACGCCAAGCGCACGCCCAATCAATTGTCCGGAGGCCAGCAGCAACGGGTGGCGATCGCCCGCGCGCTGGTGGGCGATCCGCCGCTGATCCTGGCCGACGAGCCAACCGGCAACCTCGACACCCAGACCAGCGTCGAGATCATGCGCTCCTTCCAGCAATTAAATAGCGAGCGTGGCATCACGATCCTGCTGGTCACGCACGAGCCCGACATCGCCGCGTACAGCAAGCGCCTGATGCGCCTGAAAGATGGGCGTGTGCTGTACGACGGCCCGGCCGCCGAGGGCTTGCGCGACCTGGCGCTCAGCCACGAGCAGCAGGTGCTGGCACACGGAGGCGCGCCATGAATTTCTTCCAGGTCGTGATCGAAGCGTTCCGTTCGATGAGCGCGAACCGCCTGCGCACCGCGCTGACCATGCTCGGCATCATCATCGGGATTACCTCGGTGGTGCTGCTGCTGGCCCTGGGCGACAGCATGCAGCGCTTCATCGGCAAGGAACTCGAAGCGCTGGGCACGAATATGCTGTTCATTTCGCCCGGCGGCAACCGCGCCGCCGCCCAGCGCATGCGCGCCGGGGCCGCCCCCGCATTGACGCTGGCCGATGCGGCCGCCCTCAATTCGCTGTCCAGCCTGTCCGGCGCGGCGCCGGCGCTGCAAGGCGGCTTCAAGCTGGCGGTCGGCAACGAAACGGCGTCGAGCAGCGTGAGCGGGGTGACGCCAGCCATGTTCAAGATCCGCAACTGGAAGATGGAGCTCGGCAGCGTGTTCAGCGAAGCCGACGTGCGCGCCGCCTCGCGCAGCGTGATCATCGGGCACAAGGTGGCCGACCAGTTCTTCTACAAGATGGACCCGCTCGGCAAATATATCCGCATCGAAAACGTCGCCTTCCAGGTCGTTGGCGTGCTGCATGGCGAAGGCAAGCAGGTCGACGGGCCGGACCTGTCGGAACTGGTGCTGGTGCCGATCACCGCCGCCCGCGCCCACCTGATCCGCAATCCCTTTCCGGACAATGTGCATTACGTCGTGGCGCAGGGCAAATCGGACGGCAACTTGCTCGATGCCATCGAAGACATCAACGAAACCTTGCGCGACCGCCATCACATCAAGTTCGAGGAGCCGGACGACTTCCGCATCGACAACCTGGCCTCGTTCGCGGAGACGGCCGGCAAGATCAGCGCCGGCATTGCCGCCCTGCTCGGCGTGATCGGCGCCATTTCGCTGGTGGTGGGCGGGATTGGCATCATGAACATCATGCTGGTGTCGGTGACCGAGCGCACGCGCGAGATTGGCATCCGCATGGCCATCGGGGCCAAGCCGCGCGATGTGCTGCTGCAATTTCTGACCGAGGCGGTGGTGATTTGCCTCGCTGGCGGCGTGCTCGGCATCGCCATCGCCGTGGGGCTGGCGGCGGCGATCACCGCCACCGGCAAGTTCGCGGTCGTGATCACCCTGTCCGCCGTGATCGTTGCCTGCGGCTTTTCCAGCCTGGTGGGCGTGTTCTTCGGTTTTTACCCGGCACGGCGCGCGTCCAGGCTGCTGCCGGTCGATTGTTTGCGTTACGAATAGACTAGATGAAATTCACCTTACTGATTGCCATGATGCTCGCGGCCGGCACCGCTCCCGCCCAGGAGGCCGACGCCGTCAAGGAAGTTGACACGGTGCAGGTCAACGCGCTGCGCGATCCCGACTTCAAGACCTACCGGGCGTTTGTTGCCGGGCTGGACGCGTTCGACAGCAAGCACGCGCTGGCGCCAGCCTCGGCCCTGCGCTTTCTGCTGCGCCCGAGCGCAGCGGACGCCAGCATCGAGGGCGTGACGATCCGGATTGCCGGCAACGAGACCAGCATCGGGGTGCCGCTGGCGGCCGATGGGACGTTTGCGATGCCGCGCAATCAGGCGGCGCTGGACGAGGACGCCGAAATCATCCTCAACCGCAAGAAAGGCAGCTTCCGCTGGCGCCCGGACGTGCACACGCCCGAGGTGCCGGCCAACGCGCGCCGCCTGGGGGATATACGGCTGGAATGCGAAGTGCGCTGGGCGGTGGACCGCCAGGACCTCCCGTTCGTCAAGCGGACGCTGATTACGACGCTAGGCGGCCCCTGCAGTAACGCGCGCGTGCACGTGATCCAGCTGGCGCCGCGCGCGCTTGCGGGCTATCGCATGGTGGCGGGAGAACGCACCGTGACTGCGCCGGCCGGGGCTGTTGGCCCGGACGGAATGACGTACGTGGTACCGCTGCACGATGCGAGCTGGCCGGACGATGCGCTGGTGGAGTTTGAGTTTGCGGGGCAGAAGTGATTTCTGGTGCAGTTGTGCTGGCGCATGAGGAGGTCGACCTGACAGCCTCTCGTGTACGCCATCAATAAACATCCAAACCGCATTTACTCCTCAAACTCTACATACGCATGCCTCACACCGTCGATGACAATTTCCTCATAAACTTCGCGAGGAGATCCGGAAATGGTTAAGCTGAACTCAGCCAGAACTTTTTCGAATTCCGGTGTCAACAGTCGCTCACGAACTGCATATTTTAGGGGCAATTCGGAGAAAGGTACCGGCAAATTAACGGTGCCCGCTAATACACGTTCACACAGCGGCATCACCCATTTCCAAACCTCGTGCTCATCATTATTTGGATCAATATGATTCCGCATATAATCTAACAACACCATTGTTTCACGCCTGAGTCGTTGCTCATCGACCTCTGCATAAAAATAGGTATCCTTCAATAGCTTTACAAGTCTTCTCTTCGTTACACTCATGGCACTTTTCCAATCACAATAGGAGCGGTAAAATTGCCGCGATTAGTGATAAGCGTTTGAATACCGCCTCCAGGTTGGCGATATCCATTTTGCGTAGTCGGGGCAATAACTGCTTCAAATACAGTTGCCGGCTTTTTTGCGACAACCTCCACAATATCAAATCGCAGAGTTTGTTGACTCTCCAATGGAATACCAATCCGGTCAGCTATTTGATCATAACTCATATTTTTTAACTTGGATATTTCGTCTTTAGTGGCGAAAAATGCAGAATACTCTCCAGGCATTTTCCCATCAGGGACAATTTTATATAAAACATCTCCGGGCATCAAATCGATTGCTTTTGGCAACGTAGAGCCACTTTCGATCAACTCCTGTGCAAGACGTGCTGATGTAGGAAGATCAATGCCTTGAGAAGTGTATGAATTTATCAAAGCGCGCCCTTCAGGCGTCATAATTGCACCGTCAGTGATTCCAAGCGTCTTGTACCCGTTTGGACCGCTAAATCCGTTGGGTGGCGGACGCGCTCTCTTGGGAGCATGTGAAATATAGATGCCGCCGCGAGCTGCAGGAGCACCTGTCGCAGCTGGCGTGATTACTCCTGTGGCAGCAGAAGCACTAGCGGTTGTAGCGGCTGCCGCCGCATCCTTGGCTTTAGCCACATCCAACAGCTTTTTCGTTTTCGCAGCACGTCCAGCTTTCAGCAAGCCAAACCCGAACGTGATGACCTCGAATCCACCCCGCGATATCGATTCAACGTACTGCCCCTTCGTCCATGGATTGGTCACAGGCCGGGCTATGGCTTGTGCAAGCTTTCCTGCATCTTGCGCGATACTCGTCGTATTGACATTGCCAAGACTAATTTCTTCGAGAAAAATCTGCTCATCAAGCGCCGCAAGCAGCTGACCATCCACCGTACCAAATCGGCGCACCAGCTTGGGGACACCCTTCATCCCTTCGTAGAAAAGTTCGCTTAAGCCAAAGGCAAGGTCCTTCGCACCGCCGAGCAAACCGCGTCCGAGCTGCGCATCCCAATCACTGACCGTTCCCGGTGTCCCCTGGATCTTGCCGATCCAGCCATCCAACACAGAATTGGTCCTGTCAAAATCGACGAACTCGTCGAACGCATCGAAATCCAGGCGTCCTGCAATCACCTTCTCCCGGAGTGCTTTGAGCGCCAACAATTTCTTGCTGATACGCACCACAGCGCCGGCCGGCGCGGCGGTGCCCTTCGCCGGTGGCGACGCCACAGTTTTGGCCATTGTCACAACCTGCCCGCGCGCACCGCCCATGCCCGCGCTGTCGCAATTGATACGGCAACCGCTGTCGTGACGCGCGACGGCAATCCCGTTGACCTTGACGTTGGAATGCCCCTCCAGGATCTGCACATAGCCTGTGGACAGCGAGGTGCCGGACACAATGTGCGCGCCCGCATTCGCGTGCGTTTTCCTGAAGAGATCGCCGACGCGGTAGACCGGCGTTCCCCGCGCTTTCACATCCGGCGACGCCGCGTACTTGTAATCGAGCTGTGCGAAGCTGTTGAACGCCACCACGCACTTGCCGACCTGGCACAAATCAGGCTCCGTGGCGACGACCAGCCAGCCGTCAGCATGCGCGATATGTCGGACCTGACCCATCATCCACCCCGCTCAATGGTTGCACTACCGGCTCGTCACCCACGTTCCCGATTCGGGATACGGGTGGAAGCAATCGCAATGTCCACCACCGGATCGTGGTAGTCGAAGTGGGTCCGCCACACAATCGACACCTGGCGCCGGTCCAGGTCGAAACGCAGGGTGTCGAGCAGCGGCACGCTGACCACATCGCTCCCACCGGCCAGCCTGGCCACGACAATGAGCATCCACCCAGGCAGCGCCATGTCGGTTCGTTCCGCCAGCAGGCCGGTCATCGTCACGATTTCGTCGCCGCGCAGATGCGGGGTCGCCACCAGGTCGGCCGGGGCATTCTGAAAATAGCGTGCGTCGAAATTCTCCGGCAGCAGCGGATAGCGGGTGGCACGCCAGCGCGCGTCGTAGTCCCCCTGATAATTCACCCGGGGTGTACACCAGCGTGCAATCGCCCCCAAGCCCTGGGGCGCCAGATGCTGGAATGGATGCGTGACCGGATCAAGCGCAGCTTCGATTTGCGGAGCATCCAGTACCTTCTGGCCGGCCACCCAGCGCGCGACGAAGGCGCGCCCCGACCGCCCGAGATGCCGGTAATCGGCGGGCTTTGGCAACCAGCCGATTCCCGCCGGATTGGCGCAATGCCTGATCGTGTCGGGTCCACCATCGCCGGTGAATTCAGCGCCCACGTCAATGCAGCCGCCATACGCCAACCGGTAATCGAGACAGACAGATTCCACAGGCGACGCCGGCCCGACGCGCCAGCCAAACACCCGCTTGCGAAACTGGCGCGGCCCATGCAGGCGTACCAATTTCTTGAGATGACCAACGCGTAGTCCCGCGATCCACTGCGTACGCGGGACCCCGCCGGGCGCCAGTGCGCGGCCGCTGACGAGGATATCCGTGCCGGGTTTATACGGCACTAAATCACCATCTTCCTGGATCACCGCGCGCAGCGGATCGGCCGATGCCGGTCCGCTGTACACATCACCGGCAACGATGGGATCTTGGTCCGCAGCGAGAGTCACGCGCTCGCCGTGCGCGGCAAAGTCGAAGGTGGCGCGCACCACCAGAACATCGAGACGTTCGCCTTCGGGACCGGACTGCTGAAACCAGAAATGCGGTACGCCCGTATGGTTATGGATGGTGGCGCATGTCCCCGCGTCGCTGGCGGGCCTCTCCTCCTCGGAGACGGCCGCCATCATGTGGCTTTCTCCCCATCGTCTCCCGGCGGGCTTGCGGCGCCGCCCGAATTGAGAAGCACATCCCCCGGCCCGTCAACATGGACCTTGCCGCTCGCCTTGATATGAATGTCCTTGCTTTCAAGGTAAATCGCATCCGGCGTCATGACGAATTTCGAACCACCGCACACCAGCTCTATCCTGTCACCTGCGGACACGGAGACGACCTTGCCGACCTTGGTCGTCTGGCTCCTGCCGACCACCGTCGCCATGATCATGCCGACATTCAGGTTGTAGGCCATGCCCACCGTATCGATCCGGCCCATGCCGACGTTCTGCATCGACGCCATGCCGATCGTCTCGGTCTTCATCCGCGCGACATTGATCGACCAGTTTTTACCGATCTTGTCCTTCTCGTTTTTGGCAACCGTCTTGCTGCGGTTCACGCCAACGCTAACCGTTTCATTCTTGCCGACGGTCTCGCTGCGGTTGCCGCCGATGGAGATCGATTCGTCGATGCCGACGACTTCGCTGCGGTTCTCTCCAATGCTGATACGCTCGTCACGGTCGACGCGTTCCGTGCGGTTGTTGTGCACCGTGATCGCTTCGTCCCGGTCGACGGTTTCGGTCCGGTCGCGTTTGATGCGGCTGGTTTCGTCACGGTCGACCGTCTTGCGCCGGTCGTTGCCGACCCACTTGTCTTCGTCGTGTTCGACTTCAGTCAGCTGATCCTTCTCCGCATGCAGCCATAACTGCTCCTGCCCCTTCTTGTCCTCGAAGCGCAAGGCATTCGCGTTGTCGTAGCTGCCGCCCGGCGTCGAGCGTGACAGGATGCCGCTCTGGGTTTTATTCGCCGGCAGCGCCCATGGCGGCAGGGTATTCGCATTCGGCACCATGCCCGTGATGATCGGCCGGTCCGGATTTCCATCCATGAACTGCACCAGCACTTCCGTCCCGACGCGCGGGATCGACACCATCCCGAAGTTTTCACCCGCCCAGGGCGTCGCGACCCGAATCCAGGCCGAACTCTTTTCGTCACTGGCACCGGCACGGTCCCAATGAAACTGGACGCGTACCCGGCCATACATATCGGTATGAATTTCTTCGCCGGCGGGGCCGACGACAGTGGCCGTCTGAATGCCGTGAATTTTCGTCTCGCTGCTGTTATGGCTGCGGGGAGCGCGCCAGGGGACGATTTTTCGTACGCAGAGCAGTTCATTGTCGTAATGGGACGGCGCCGTCGAACTCACATGGTAGTTATTGCTCGCGCTGTGAATCGCCTCGACGATGAGGAATTCCCTGGCCTGCTCGTCATGCTCCATCGCCCCGCGGTCGACATGACCGGTAAGACGAAACCAGCGGCCCGGCATGACATGGCGGCTGTTGCCAGCGCCCTTGAAGCTCTTGCCAGCCGCTTCCAGCGCTTCCATGCGGGTTTGTGCCACCGACCGCGCATCGCCACCATCCTTGAATCCAAACGCGCCCGTGTATTCGTAAGACTCGACATGCAGCACCTCGCCTTGCCGATGACAGGTCGGCAAGGAAGTCAGCGCAGGCTGCGGCGACTTGAAGTCGTACGATGCCAGCGCGATACTGCCCGCCGTGACTTGGCGCCCCGGCGACCATTCGCCGATGCCGTCCTCCTCCACTGCGCCGCCATGACGCTGGAAGGCAATCTCCGGATCGCCGTCAATTGGAGGAGCCGCACTCGAATCATCCGATAACACGAGCGTATGGCCAGTGGCGTTGTGTTCGAACCAATAAAAAATGCCGGCGGTGGCCCAGCGCCGCTCCAGGAAATTGCTGTCGGTCTCGTCGAACTGGCAGCAATCCGTCATCATGCCGCTCGCCCCCTGCACCCGCCATTCCCAATCGGCCAGGTTGGCGTAATCCCCGAAGATGCTCCGCGCCTGCTCATACAGGGTGGTGTAATGAAACAGATAGTTATCCTTGCGCAGGCTCAGATACTTGAACCACGGCGCCAGCCGCGCTTCGTAAAACGACACGCCGCCATCGACGCGTTTCAGCGAAAAACCGAATACCCTTCCGGAAAAATGACGCAGGCTGCCATCCTTGCGCACCAGCTCGATGCACATGAGCTTTCCCTGGACTGCTTTCAGCGCAATGCCTGGATCGTCCGACAACAGTTCGACGATAAACTCGAACGGCCGGGACAATCCTTCCGACGCATGAAGCTGATTCACGAGCAATTGCGCAACGGGGCCGTCATCGTGGGGAAAGGACAAGCGCAACAGGCGGTCGTGCTGGCGCTCGCCCACTAGGTCTTGCAAGCATTCAGAATAGGAAATCGTCTCCATGTCCCAGTCCACTGTTGTCGGTTTAAGATATTTCCGCTTGGAATCTTTAAACGACAGTAGAGGAACGAAAGCAAGGCTGGATTGAGCGAACGCAGAGATGGCACGAAGCAGCGCGACATCGCGGAGATGGTGTTGCAAGTAAAGCGAAATTTCTTATGATTAAGGCTTAGCCTGTGCGGGGACAACACCTTCGCCGGCGACACCCCGTTTCGGAGTCCTAGCCGGCGCAGCCAGGCCGGTTCTTGCCGTCCCCTGTCACGCTATTGAGCGTGCCAAGCTGCACCCCGCCATCCGCCTTGCCGCTCAGGCAAAACCGGGCCCGGTAAGCGCGTGGCGCGGTGGCCAGCGTGGGCGGCTTGATATCGATCAGCACTTCGTAGACCTTGCCCGGCTGCAGCGGCAAGGCTGACGTTTTCGGCAAGACCGGCAAGCGCCCCGCATACGGTATGCACAGGCGAAACGTCACAAGAAACGCCCGCTCCGGCGGAATCGCCATCGCCCACATCAGCGTACGCCCGCCCGCCGTCACATCGGTCACGCCGATCGAGCGGAATTCGGGCGAGCCGAACAGGCGCTCATCCTTCTGGAAGACCGTAAAACACGGCAAGCCCCCGCTGCCTTGCCGGACATCGAGTTCGCCAATGTGGGGGGCGGCGCATGCGCCCGCGCTGGACGTGAGCGCGACCAAACAACACAGGATTTGCAGGCTGGGCCGCATGAAACACCCCCGGAAATGATGTCGTAAATAAACATCAAGAGTAGAGGGCTGGCTCCGCACAGTGTTGACTCAGCACATACGGTAACGCTGCGTGGGACTTGACGCAGCGTCGAGGTATTTATCTTACAAGCCGCAAGGCGCGCCGGGACATCGGCCAGCGTGCGCTGCTGGCCCAGCTCATAGCGGCAACGCAAGCCGACGCGCAACGCGCCACCACACCGGATAGCCCAGCTGGTACTGCCATCCCTACACCATCTCACACAGGAACGAATGCCGCCATGCTGGCCGGGCAGATGCCGGCTGCGCTGCCCTCCCGATGAACGCACGGTGAAGTTCCCCAAGATTTGGGACTAGGCCTTGCGTCTTGCCAGTCGCTTCAGATGCAGCATGCAGCGGCCACAATCGCGTGGCAGATTCGCCACGCTGGCCGGATCAGCGAGAAAGCCAGCCAGTACCTCTTCATACAGTGGCAGGCTGTCTGCGTAGCGCTGCTGGCGCATCGATACCGGTGAACTCAGGTACCTGAGTGCGAAATAATCGGCCAGCAGATCGCCCTGGGCCTCCATGTTGAAGTCCGCCAGTGTCTTGCCCGGTGCCAGATCGTAGGCGTACGACAGCCCGATGCGCACCGCGCCCCGCAGGCGCACCGCGTATCCCAATTGATGCTGCCATACATGCGCCATCTCATGAAGGAACCAATGCCGGTTACTGACGGATGCCTGGGCGTAGTCGTCGAGAAAGCAGGACGCATGAAAGTACAGGTGACCGTTCGGCGTCATCGCGCAGTTACTCGGCTGGAAGGGCATGTAGCGCCGGCCGTGGATGCGCACGCGCCGGTAGTCGATGGCATCCCGGAACAGCAGGGACGCCATCCTGATTTCGCCTGCGGTGAGCGTTCGGTAACGGCGCGACCCCGGGTGCTGAGAAAGCATTGTGTCCATTGTTGGTTTTGCGGATACTGAGCTACTATGAAAGGTTGAACGCTACTCCTGCTTCCCCCGGACAACCGGATGCGCTTATCCGGAAGCCGGATTCTCCCCCGTCCCAATACATGAAAAAAGTCCTTCTCCCGACCCTCTCGTACACACTGAAGGAAGCGATTGGCAAACATACCTTTATCACATTCAACGTAGGGCCGGGCGGTGAGGTGTACGTCCTTCTCGCCCTCGACACGCTGGACTACCGTACAAAGGATAACGCATTCGCATCCTTCGCGAAAACCGTTCCGGATTCGCCGCAGCGTTACCGTGTCCTGGTCTTTCGCAAAGGCGAACTCGAACTCGATCTTGCCATTCACGGAGAGCGATTCAACATTCACACTATCCAGCCACTGGGAAACGACCTCCTTCTAGCGTGTTCGCGCTCGGAGTATAGACGGGAAGACGATGTCGACCTGAATGCGCGCGTCTATTCGCGAGACGGCACCTTCCTTAGAGCGTTTCTACTCGGCGATGGTCTTGAAACCATCCAAACGACCAGGCATGGCGACATCTGGGCTTCCTACTTCGACGAAGGAGTTTTAGGAAACTACGGATGGCCCGATCCGGTGGGCGCTGCCGGTTTGGTCGCCTGGAATGAACTGGGTGAAAAAGTGTACGAGTACGACCCTGTCGGGCCAGTAGACCGGATCATCGATTGCTATGCGCTGAACGTGGCGAGCGCCGAGGACGTATGGTGCTGCTACTATACGAACTTCCCGCTCGTCCATGTCCACAAGAAGCGCATCGCCTCGACCTGGAACGTCCCCGTCGCGGGCAGCAATGCATTCGCCATCGCCGCTGCACACGTTCTATTTGCCGGTGGCTACGACAAACGCGACTCGTTCACGCTTGTTCGTCTTGACCCGGATGGCACGTCAACGCTGATAGGCGAATTCGAACTGACCGGCGACGACGGCGTCGCCGTGAAGCCTCTCCGAACGATTGGGAGAGGGGCCGTACTCTACGTTTTAGACGACGCAGTTCTCTACGAAATCGATCTGAAACGCGTGCTCCCAAGGCGGGGCCACGGCTGATTCATTAGTGGAGAGCCGGCTCCGGGCCAGCCGCTGATACTTGATTATCGGTGTGCAAAGCGACAGAACCCTACCATCTCGTGCATGAACCAGTGACGCGCGTGCACTTGAACCTGCGCGTAATCGATGGCATCGCCGAACAGGGCCGACGCCATGCCGATCTCCCCGGGCGTCATGCGACGCCCGGGTTTGCCGCGCCAGCACGCTAGCACGGCAGCGCCGCCTTAACGCAGTGCGGAAGCGGCCCTGGCCAGCTCGGTGATCCGAGCCCAGTCGCCGGCCAGGATCGCATCTTTCGGCGTGAGCCACGAACCGCCCACGCAGGCCACGTTCTTACATGCCAAGAACTGCGGCGCGGTCTCGATCGAGATGCCGCCGGTCGGGCAGAACGTCACGTCCGGCAGCGGACCGCCGATGGCATTGAGCATGCCCACGCCGCCGGCCGGCACCGCCGGGAACAGCTTGAGCTGGCGGAAGCCCGCTTCGCGCGCGGCCATCACTTCCGACGGCGTCATCACGCCCGGCAGCAGCGGCAAGCCGCTCTTGCGCGCCGCGTCGATCAATGCCGGCGTCAGGCCCGGCGAGACGCCGAACACCGCGCCCGCATCGCGTGCGGCGGCAAATTCATCGGCCTGCGTCAGCGTGCCGACGCCGACGATGGCGCCTTCCACCTGCGCCATCGCGCGGATCGCGCCCAGGCCGTGCGCGGTGCGCAGGGTCACTTCGAGCACGCGGATGCCGCCCGCAACGAGCGCCTTTGCCAGCGGCACCGCGTGTTCTGGATCGTCGATGGCGATCACGGGAATCACGCTCGCCGAGCGCATGATGTCGAGTAGGGTCATGGTCATTTTGGGTTCTTGATCAAAAAGTCTTCGTCGGAGCCGGGCACGGTGTCGCCAATGTCGGCGGTGTCGTGCAGCGACACGGTGGTGGGAATCGGCGATGGCAGCGGGAAGGTGGTGGCACCCTTCTCCGCTTCGCTGATCGCATTGCGGAACATCGTAAACAATTCGCGGCCCATGCCGATATGGCTGGACGACAGGTCGGCCGTGGCTTGCGAGCGCGCGGCCCACACGGCAGCCGGCACCAGCGCTTCCAGGGTGCCGGTGGTGGCGTCGAGGCGGATGATGTCGCCGTCGCGCACCAGGCCCAGCGGGCCGCCCGCCAGGATCTCCGGCGACACGTGAATCGCCGCCGGCACCTTGCCCGACGCGCCAGACATGCGTCCGTCGGTCACCAGCGCCACGTGGCGCCCGGCATCTTGCAGATTGGCCAGCGCCGGCGTGAGCGCGTGCAGTTCCGGCATGCCGTTGGCGCGCGGCCCCTGGAAGCGCAGCACGGCCACGAAATCGCGATCGAGCTTGCCCGCTGTGTAGGCGTGCATGAAGTCTTCCTGCGAATTGAAGGTCAGCGCCGGTGCCTCGACGATGCGGTGTTCTTCCTTGACTGCCGAGATTTTCATCACCGCGCGGCCCAGGTTACCGGCCACCAGGATCATGCCGCCGTCGTGCGCGAATGGCGCCGAGGCAGGGCGCAGCACGCTGTCGTCGCCGGTGAGGGCAGGAAGCTCCTTCCAGATCGCCTTCTCGCCATCGAGGAACGGTTCGGCGCAATGCGCGCGCAAGCCCTTGCCCAGGATGGTGGTCACGTCGTCGTGCAAGAGGCCCGCGTCGAGCAGTTCGCGGATCACGAAACCGGGGCCGCCGGCGGCCTGGAAGTGGTTCACGTCGGCGTCGCCGTTCGGGTAGATCCGGGTGAGCATCGGGATGATCGCCGACAGTTCGTTGAAGTCGTTCCAGTCGATCACGATGCCGGCCGCCTTGGCGATGGCTACCAGGTGCAGGGTGTGGTTGGTCGAACCGCCAGTGGCCAGCAAGCCCACCACCGCGTTGACGATGCACTTTTCATCGACGATCTGGCCGACCGGCGTGTAGCTGCCGCCCTGCTGCGAAATGGCGACCGCGCGCTGCGCGGCGGCCCGCGTGAGGCCGTCGCGCAGCGCCGTGCCGGGGGTGATGAAGGCGGCGCCCGGCATGTGCAGGCCCATGATCTCCATCAGCATCTGGTTGCTGTTGGCGGTACCGTAAAAGGTGCAGGTGCCGGCGCCGTGATACGACTGCGACTCGCATTCGAGCAGCTCGTCGCGCGTGGCCTTGCCCTGCGCGTACAGCTGGCGGATGCGCGCCTTTTCCTTGTTCGACATCCCGGTCGTCATCGGCCCGGCCGGCACGAACACCGCCGGCAGGTGGCCGAAGTGCAGCGCGCCGATCAGCAGGCCCGGCACGATCTTGTCGCACACGCCCAGGTACACGGCCGAATCGAACATATTGTGCGACAGCGCGATGGCCGTCGCCATGGCGATGGCGTCGCGCGAAAACAGCGACAATTCCATGCCCGGCTGGCCTTGCGTGACGCCATCGCACATGGCGGGCACGCCGCCGGCGAACTGCGCCACCGCGCCAACCTCGCGCACCGCATCCTTGATCATGGCCGGGAAGTGCTCGAACGGCTGGTGCGCCGACAGCATGTCGTTGTACGCCGAGACAATCGCCACCGACGGCTTCTTCACTTGCTTGAGCATCAGCTTGTCGTTGGCGGGAAAGGCGGCAAAGCCGTGCGCCAGGTTGGTACACGACAGCGCGCCGCGCTGCGGACCGTCGACGCGCGCCGCGTCGAGGTGCGCCAGATACGCCGCGCGCGATGGCCGGCTGCGTTCGATGATGCGTTTGGTGACCGATTCAACTACGGGATGCAACGCCATGGTCGTTCCTTATGAATTTATTTCGTGAAATTTTACTACAAAATTGGCGCAAACCGTACATTCTGGTCGTCCGGCTTGCTTAATTCAATCGTCAATTGCCCATCCACAGCCGATAAAGCGACCCGGCAACATCGGTCATGCGGCCTCGCCACCGCTCGTGGCCGCCAACTTTATGTAGTGAATTTACGTGAATTTCTGTATTATTGGATAATCTTCTTCGATGCGCTGGCCGCGCGGCCGGCACCCGATCTTAACCAACCGAACAGCGAGTACCAATGCGCCAGCCTGCCCTTACCTCCACCGCCAGCTTCCAGGCCCTCGAAACGCACGCGATCGAAGCCGAAGACTGGGAATTGCGCGGCCTGTTCGCCGCCGACCCGCAACGCTTCCCCAAACTGACCGTCGATGCGGCGGGTTTGTTCCTAGACTATTCAAAAAACCGGCTTGACGGGCGCACGCTTGAACTGCTGGTCGAGCTGGCGCGGGAACGCGGCGTCGAAAGCCAGCGCGACGCCATGTTCTCCGGCGAACGCATCAACCTGACCGAACGGCGCGCCGTGCTGCACACCGCCCTGCGCGCCCCGCGTGGCACGCCGCTGGTGGTCGACGGCCAGGATGTCAACGCCGACGTCCACGTGGTGCTCGACCGGGTCCGCCTGTTCACCGACGCGGTGCGCGCCGGCACCTGGCTTGGCCACAGCGGCAAACCGATTACCGACATCGTCAACATCGGTATCGGCGGCTCCGACCTGGGGCCGAAGATGGTCTGCCTGGCGCTGCGTCAATACGCGCACCCGCGCCTGACCATGCACTTCGTCTCCAACGTCGACGGCCACGACATGGACGCCGCGCTGGGCAAGGTCGATCCCGAAACGACCTTGTTCATCATCGCCTCCAAGACCTTCACCACCACCGAAACGATGATGAACGCGCAAACCGCGCGCGCCTGGTTCCTGCAACATGCGCCGGAAGACGCGCTGGCGCGCCACTTCGTCGCCGTCTCCACCAACACGGAAGCGATCAAGGCCTTCGGCATCGACCCGGCCAATATGTTCCCGTTCTGGGACTGGGTCGGCGGACGCTATTCGGTATGGTCGGCAATCGGCCTGTCGGTGGCACTGTGCGTCGGTTTCGGCCACTTCAGCGATTTGCTGGCCGGCGCCCACGCGATGGACCAGCACTTCCAGCAGGCGCCCTTGGAGGCCAACATGCCGGTGCTGCTTGCGCTGGTGGGCTTCTGGAACCGCCAGTTCCTCGGTTGCAGCTCGGTGTCGATCGCGCCATATCACCAGGACCTGAACCGCTTCCCGGCCTACCTCCAGCAGCTCGACATGGAAAGCAACGGCAAGCGCGTGACCAAGGGCGGCCAGCCGGTCGACACGCCAACCTGTCCGGTGATCTGGGGCGATTGCGGCACCAACGGCCAGCACGCCTACTTCCAGCTGCTGCACCAGGGCAGCGACGTCACGCCGATCGACTTCATCGCCGCGCTGCGTCCCGCGCACGAACTGGAAAACCACCACGCCGCGCTGCTGGCCAACTGCTTCGCCCAGTCGGAAGCCTTCATGCGCGGTAAAACCATCGACGAAGTGCGCATCGATTTGCAGTCGCAAGGACTGTCGCTGGCCGAAAGCGAAACGCTGGCGCCGCACAAGACCTTCCCCGGCAACCGTCCGAGCAATACGATCCTGATGGAGTACCTCAAGCCGTACACGCTGGGCGCCCTGATCGCGCTGTACGAACACAAGACCTTCGTGCAGGGCGTGATCTGGGACGTGAACAGTTTCGATCAGTGGGGCGTCGAACTGGGCAAGGTGCTGGCCAAGAAGATCGAGGCCGAACTGACGGGCGAACCGCAGCCCGAGCTGCACGACAGCTCCACCAATGGCCTGATCGCCATGGCCAAGGCGGCGGTGTAATGGACGCCGGCGCCTTTACCGTCGTCCACGACACGCCAATGCTGGTGGGCGAATGCCCGCTCTGGCATGCCGGCGAACAGACCTTGTACTGGGTCGACATCGGCGGCTTCACGGTGCACGCGCTGCACCCGGGGAGCGGCGCGCACCGTTCGTGGCGCTTGGCGAGCGAACCGGCGGCGCTGGCCATCGACGCCGGCGGCGGCCTGGTGGTCGCCACCCGCGCCGGCTTTGTGCACCTCGATACGGCCAGCAACGACGTCACCGACATCGCCGCCGCGCCGTACGACATGGCCACCACGCGCTTTAACGATGGCCGGGTCGACCCGGCCGGGCGCTTCTGGGTCGGCACCATCTACGAGCCGCGCGACCAGCAGGCGGCGCAGATGTTCTGCCTGGAGAAAGGCGTTGTCAGCCTCAAATGGTCGGGCGGAATGATGAATTCCAACGGACTCGGTTTCACGCCGGACGGGCACGCGATGTATCACGCCGACACCGCCGCCCACCGGATCGACCGCTATCGCTTCGATGCGGCCAGCGGCGAGGCCAAGGCGCGCGAAACCTTCCAGCTGTTTTCGCCCGATAAGAAGGCGGCCGATTACGGCGGCCGGCCCGATGGCGCGGCAGTCGACAGCGAAGGCGCGTACTGGTGCGCGATGTTCGAGGGCGCGCGGCTGCTGCGCTTTGCGGCGTCGGGTGAGCTGCTGCGCGAAGTGAAGCTGCCGGTCAAATGCCCGACCATGATTGCGTTTGGCGGCGAGGATCTGCGCACCCTGTATGTGACCAGCGCCAGCCACGGACGGCCGGAAGCGGAGCACGAGAGCTATCCGTTGAATGGACACGTGCTGTCGCTGCGAGTGGATGTAGCGGGGCGCGAGGAATACGCGTACCGGCCCTGAGCCCCATCCTTCCCGCGCAGGCGGGAACCCAAGTTTCTCGGCGCTCGCAACTACAGCACGAACTTGGGGGGAACGCATGCGTTCCCGCCTGCGCGGGGAGTCGTTTCTGCCAATGGCAGGAACGACGGTGGTTATGCGGACGACGGCACCGGGGACTACCGCCGCTACAACTTCGGCGTCATCGTATACAAATTCTTGAACTCATTCTCCGTCCCCGGCCCCTTCTCTTTCCCCTGCATCTCGCGCTTGAGCACCACCAGCCGGTTGTTCACCACCCCGAACGTGAACTCTTCCTTCGTGGTCTTCTCATACGACATGAACACCATGAACTTGGCCTTGATCGTGTGATTCGTCACCGCCGCCAGCGGCACCCCGTCCGGCCCGAGCCAGAAGCGCGCCTCGATGGTGTTGTCCTTGATGCTGACGTTCTGGTTCACCTCTTCCTGCGGCGTCATCACCACCTCCAGCAGCCTGGCCGGCTTGCCCTGGTACGTATCGGCGCGCTCCGACTTGAACTGGCTGATCGCCAGCGCCTGCAGCAAGCGCGGCGCGTAATTGACCGCCACCGCCAGCCGCGGCGCCGAACTCGACGCCACCAGCTGCGTCAGCGCCTGCTTGCGCTTGGCCCCCTTCGCCACGCTCGACTCGTCCGCCGCGCGCTTGAGCAAGCCGCGGTCCCAGCGAATCTCCAGCCCGGCCGGATCGTCCACCACCTGCGCCGCCGCCATCGCCGTCTCCGGCCCCTTGAGCGGCTTGGCGTCGAATTCCGTGTGCGTTTCGCGCGCCTCATACGCCGCGCGCAGCGTGCCCTGACCCTGCAACAGTGCGAGCGCTGCCTTCATGTCGTCGAGCCCGCTCGCGCATGCCGGTCCGACACAAAAAACCGCCGCAATTACCAAATATTTCATATCCATCCTATTGAGTTAGTCACTGCCAGGGCGATCGATGCGCTTCTGAATGTCATCGATTCCGCTGAGTAATATACCTGCGAACAACGGTGCACGGCAAAATGCCGCGTGCGGCGGAACGATTCAATGCCCGGTGATAAACTAGCGTGCAATTAAGAATGCACAAAACACACTGAAGGAAGCCAATTGAACATGCTGGTCAAAACAGGCATCGCCGGACTGGACGAAGTCCTGCTTGGAGGCATCCCGCGCGGGAACAACCTGATCGTGGAAGGTGCGCCCGGCACCGGCAAGACCACGCTCGGCCTCGGCTTCATTTACGCCGGCGCTGCACTGCACGACGAGCCGGGCGCGATCGTGTCGTTCGAGCTCGATGCGGCCAAGCTGCTGCGCGATGCCGCCGGCTTCAATTGGGACTTGCAAGGGCTGATCGACGCCGGCAAGATCAAGGTGATCCAGACCAGTCCCGCGGTGCTGCTCAGCG
Organism: Massilia frigida; assembly: GCF_011682175.1. Classification (GTDB taxonomy): domain Bacteria; phylum Pseudomonadota; class Gammaproteobacteria; order Burkholderiales; family Burkholderiaceae_D; genus Telluria_A; species Telluria_A frigida. Next base: position 77,452 of record NZ_WHJG01000022.1, on the reverse strand, counting down.
AGTTCCGCAACGCCGACGGCGCCTTTGCCGACGCCCTCAAATCGATGGGCGCCAAGCGCCTGCTGATCGACGGCCTGACCCCGATGCGCCTGTACGCCGAGGTGCACGACAAACCCTTCCGCGAAGACGTGCACCTGCTGATCGAAGGCCTGGCGCGCATGGGCGTGACCACCATGGTCACGGCTGAACGCGACGAGAGCTTGGGCTCGGTGCCGTCGCACGAGCGCTTCGTGTTCGACACCATCGTCTCGCTCACGCGCGAAGAGCAGCGCCGCCGCGTGCACCGGCGCCTGACGGTGCTCAAGTCGCGCGGCCAGGACTTCATCGCCGGCAGCCACACCATGCGCATCGAAGGCGGGCGTGGGGTGCACATCTACCGCCGCGCGCAGTCGCGCCCAATCAGTTCGAACGACCAGCCAACCTCCGACCAGCGTGTTTCGACCGGCTCCAAGGCCATCGACGACATGATGGACGGCGGCCTGTACGCCGGCTCGGTCACCATGGTCAGCGGCATTTCCGGCACCGGCAAGACGGTGTTGAGCGTGCAGTTCCTCACCGCGGCCATCGGCACCGGCCACAAGACGCTGCTGGTGAGCCTGGACGAACACCCGCGCCAGTTGATCCGCAACGCCGCCACGCTCGGTTTCGACCTGGCCGCCCTGATGGACAGCGGCGACCTGTTCATCCACTACGAGTCGCCGCTCGAACTCGAACTCGATATCCACTTCGACCGCATCATCAAGCTGGTCGAGGAAAAAGGCATCGACTGCGTGGTGTTCGATTCCTGCGCGGTGTACGAAATGACCAGCCCTTCCGAGGTGGCCGACTACCTGTACGCGCTGGCCACCTTCTTCAAGAACCGGCTGGCGACCATCCTCTTCAATTACGAGAGTCCCGAGCTGCTGGGCATTTCGCAGATCAGCGAAGAACTCAAGGGCTCGCACCTGGTCGACAACATCATCCTGCTCAACTACGTCGAAATCTCCACCGTGCTGCGGCGCGCGATCGCCGTGCCCAAGGTGCGCGGCAGCTGCAATCGCCAGATCACGCGCGAATACGTGATCGCCGAAGGCGGCTTGCAGTTGCTCGACGAAGCAAGCGGCCATGCCGATCCGGCCGGCGTGGTGCCGCAACTGCCGTTCTCCTCGTATTACGGCCTGCTTTCGCGCTCGCCGTCGCGCCAGAGTCCTCTCATCGAGGACGCCGTGGCGCACGGAACGCGCTTGCCTGACTCGGTCGACCTGCCGACCGACAATCCGGCATGATCAACCTGGCCGTGGCCGGCGACGCCGGCATCGACTGGGACGAATGGGTCACGCCGCTGACCCAGTTTGCGCAGGCCAGCGGACTGACGGTGTCGCTGTACGATGTGCGCGGCTGGCGCCAGGTCGGCCCGCTGCTTGCCTCGTCCACCACGCGCGTACTGGGCACCTCGACCCTGTGGCGCGACGACGGCCCCGGCACGGCGCTGGAAAGGCGCATCGCCGCGCGCGTGTTTGCAGGCGACATCGCCGAGGATGGCAGTTTTCACGGCATGCGCGTATGCAGCCTGGCGCTGACCCAGTTCGGCCAGGTGTACGGCGTGCTGGTGTACGGCTGGCGCTTCAGCGATTTCAGTTCGCCCATGGCCTGCGAGCGCATCGGCGCGGCGGTGGGCGTGTCGGGCAATGCGCTGTGGAGCGAAGTGCGGCTTGAGTCACCGGTGTCGGAAGCGCGCCTGGCGACCTACGGCGCGCTGCTGCAAACGCTGGCCGGGTCGATCGACCGCCAGCGCGAAACCATCGAAGAACTCAATCGCGTCAACCGCGCGCGCGATCTGTTCCTGGCCACGGTGTCGCACGAAATGCGCACGCCGCTGTCGGCGCTGTCGATGCGCATCGAGGTACTGCTCAAGACCGTGCCGGACCTGCCGGCCAAGGTGGAAACCGGCCTGACGGCGATGCGCGTGCATATCGGCCAGGAAGCGGCCATGATCGATGACCTGATCGACGCGGCGCGCACGCTGACCGGGCAAATGTCGATTGCGCGCACGCCGGTGGTGCTGGGCCAGGTGCTGCGCGACGCGCTGTCGACGGTGGAAGGCAACGCCAGCGAAAAGGAGATTGTGCTCGCCGTGACGCCGCCCGATCATGGCGACCAGGTGCATCTGGAGGCCGATGGACGGCGTTTGCAGCAGGTGCTGTGGAACCTGCTGTTCAACGCGATCAAGTTCACGCCGCGCGGCGGCACCATCCGCGTCGATATCAGCCAGGGCGCCGAACAGGTGGAGATCGCCGTGGCCGATTCCGGCCAGGGGATCGCGGCGGACGATCTGCCGCATGTGTTCGGGGCCTTCAATTTGCAGCGCCACGCCAATGCCGCGGGACTGGGACTGGGTCTGTACATCGCGCGGCATCTGGTGGAACTGCATGGCGGCACCTTGTCGGTGGCCAGCGCGGGCAAGGACAAGGGAGCCACGTTTACGATTCGCCTGCCGGTGCGGTGACAGGGCCATCCCGGCAGTGCGCGATGCTCGTCACTTGCGCTGCGCGCAGGAAGCCGGCGTTTGGCCGAGCTCACTGAGCCAGGCGCACAGGGTGCCTCCGGCAAACGGATAGGCCGGATGCGGCGCCTGCGGATCGCCGCCCTCCTTCGGCATGGTGCTTTCCAGGAGCGGAGAACGCGTCGCCAGGTCCGGATCCGCGTCGGCAAAGGTGCCGCAGCGGTTCAACTCGTAGATCCAGGCATGCAGCATGTGGAATTGTGGCGTCCATTTGACGTCGGGGGCGACCGGCAAGCCTTTTGCGATGGCACTGGCCGGCAGGCACTCTTTCGGGCTCAGCCCCTGCCGGAACGTCAGTTTGCGCGCATCCAGGGTGGGATGTTCGTAGTTCAGCCCCGTGAAGCAAGCGCCGTTGTGATGGTGCCAGACATCCGTGTCGCCGGCAAATCCCTCACCAAAGGCGTGCAGGTTCGGCACGTAACTGTCTCCGGGCGGATATTTCCCCCCGTTGAGGCGGGTTGGCGATGGCCCGGAATAGTAGAAAACGGCCCACAGGCGGCCCCTGGCATCGTAATTGAGCCCTTCCGGCGCGCCAGGGTCGAACACGTAGCCCAGCGAGCCTTTTTCCGGACGCTGGACCCAATGCGTGCCGTGGCCGTGGAAGGACGGCGTCCACGGCACGAAACCGGCGCGGATGGCGGCGCCGATGTTGCGGTAAGCCTTCGTTGCCTGGTAGGCGGCGGCCAGCTGGCGGTCGAGTTCAGTGCTCTTCGCCCCGGCTTCGGCTGTCGCTATCGCGATATCCTTGCGGTCGAGGACATGATCGGCGTTGCGGTCGAAAAAGGCGATGTACTGGCCCGTCCTGACCTGCTGCCTGAGCAGGCGGATGTCGTTCCGCGTCACCGTTCCGTCGCCATCGAAATCGCTGGTGCTCAGCACGGGGGTGGCCTTGGTCGTCGGCGCGCAGAAGCCCGCGTGTGCGTGATCGTCCTGGGCCAGCGCGCTGCCGCCCGATGCGGCGAACAGGATGGCCAGGGCGGCCGTGAGTGGGTGGATCGATTGCATGATGAATCCTCCGAAAAGTCAGGCGACATGTCGACGATTCGATTCGGTAACATGTCCAATTGCACATACCTTGAAAAAGGCTGTGCGCCGGGCACGAGGCGGGGCGGTCGTGCGCTTGCCCGTTCCTCATCCGTTCCAAGCAAGGTTATCAGCGCAGCGATCCTTGACCTTGCGGCATCCACAGGTTTTCGAGAAGGCCCGCGCAATCGGCTTGCGCCAGGAATACGTAGTAAAATTTCTTGCGAACCATCTAAATATGTAGTAAATTTACACAACCAGCTTTGCTACCCTTTCTGCTTGTGCTCCCTTGCGTGCGCCAGCCATCGGCAACTAGCGGCATCATCATCCGGCCCCCTACTTTCAGCGATCACATACTATGGCTCTTACCGATTTTGACCTCGTTCTTTTTGGCGGCAGCGGCGATCTGTCGATGCGCAAGCTGCTCCCTGCGATGTACGCGCGCGATGTCGCCAAGGACCTGCCGCAGACCGCCCGCATCATCTGCGTCGGCCGCAACGACATCTCGCAAGAAGAATTCCTGCAAACCGTCGACAGCACCTCAAAGCCGCACGTCAAGAAGCTGGTCGAAGAAGGCTGGGCCAATTTCGTCAAGCGCATCGTCTACGTCTCGCTCAACGCCACCGACGCCTCCACTTACGGCGCGCTGGTCGACGCCCTGCGCAACGACGACAAGATCACCCGCGTCTATTACCTGGCCACGCCGCCGCACCTGTTCGCGCAAATTTGCGACAACCTCGCCAGCGCGGGTCTTGCCACCACCAACTCGCGCGTGGTCCTCGAAAAACCGCTCGGACGCGACCTGGAATCGGCCAAGCAGATCAACGCCGAAGTCGGCAAGGTCTTCGCCGAATCGCAGATCTACCGGATCGACCACTACCTCGGCAAAGAGACCGTCCAGAACCTGCTGGCCCTGCGCTTCGGGAACATCCTGTTCGAGCCGCTGTGGCGCCGCGAGTGGATTTCGGACGTGCAGATCACCATCGCCGAAAAAATCGGCGTGGGCAACCGCATGGGTTACTACGATACGTCCGGCGCCTTGCGCGACATGCTGCAAAATCACCTGTTGCAACTGCTCTGTATCGTCGCCATGGAACCGCCCACCTCGATCGCTCCGGACGCCGTGCGCGACGCCAAGCTGCAGGTGCTGCGCTCCCTCAAGCGCTTCACCCCGACCACGCTGGCGCAAAACATCGTGCGCGGCCAGTACCGCGCCGGTCATGTCGACGGCAAGGCCGTACCGAGCTACCGCGACGAACCGGACGCGCCGCAACAGTCGCGCACCGAAACCTTTGTCGCCATCAAGGCCGAAATCGATACCTGGCGCTGGGCCGGCGTGCCGTTTTATCTGCGCACCGGCAAGCGCATGGCCGACGGCCTGGCCGAAATCGTGGTGCGCTTCAAGCAGATCCCGCACTCGATCTTCAACCAGCCGACCAGCAGCTTCCAGCCAAATAGCCTGGTGATCCGCCTGCAACCGGACGAAGGCCTGTCGCTCAACCTGATGGCCAAGACCCCGGGCGACAGCATGCGCCTGAAACAGGCCGAACTCGAACTCGATTTCCGCGAGCAGTTCAAGACCCCGCGCATGGATGCCTACGAGCGCCTGCTGCTCGACGTGCTGCGCGGCCAACTGACCTTGTTCATGCGCGGCGACGAGCTGGAAGCGGCGTGGGAATGGGTCGAACCGATCCTCGACCACTGGGACCAGGAAGACAGCGTACCGATTCCATACAGCGCCGGCACCTGGGGCCCTGCCGCAGCCAGCGCCCTGATCGGACGCGATGGCTTGCAGTGGCGCGAAGAAGCGCTCCCCGAAGACTAACAAATGGAAGCGCAAGGAGTCTGGCCCTGCATGGCCAGACCGTTACGCAGGCGCGGTGCGATGCACCGCGAAACCCCTGCTTCACCCTTCCCCGAAGACTGAACCAGTGCTACTCGACTCCATCCGCACCCAGCTCGATTCCCTCTCGAAGTCCGAGAAAAAAGTCGCGCTGGCGGTGCTCGAACATCCGGCGGCCACGGTCAGCCAGAACATCACGGCGCTGGCCAAGAGCGCCCAGGTGTCCGAGCCAACCGTGGTGCGCTTTTGCCGCACCCTCGGCTACGACGGCTGGCACGAGTTCAAGCTCAAACTCGCCCAGGGCCTGGCCCTGGCCCTGCCCGGCGCCAACGAACAGCCAACCCAGGACGACCTGGCGGCGGACCTGGTCAACAAGATCTGCAGCCGTTCCATCAATACCCTGCTCGACCTGCGCAACAACCTCAATCCCGAAGCGATCCAGCGCGCGCTCGATATTTTGTCGCGCGCGAAAAAGATCGAGTTCTATGGCCAGGGCACGTCCGGCATCGTCGCCACCGACGCCCAGCACAAGTTCTTCCGCTCCGGCGTGCCGACCGTGGCCTACGCCGATCCGGCCATCCACAGCATCGCCGCCTCGCTGCTGCACGCGGGCGATGCCGTGGTGGCCATTTCCCAGCGCGGCAACAATTCGGCGCTGGTGCGTTCGGCCAAGCTGGCGCGCCGTGGCGGGGCCGACGTGATCGTGCTGGCGCCATCGGGCACCCCGCTGGCCGACATGGCCACGGTACTCATTCCGATCGACCTGGTGTTCAACATCGACCCGTACACGCCGATTTCGGCGCGCCTGGCCTATCTGGTGGTGATCGACGTGCTGGCGGTGGGCCTGGCCTTGCAGCGTGGGCCGGAGTTCCGCAAGAAGATGCAGAATGCGCAAAAGGCGTTGCAGGAATTCGACATGCAGTTTGATTCCTTTATCGGATAGACAAGTCTGTACATGGTTGTACAATAAGGTTCGATCTCCTTACCCGTTAGCGCAACCATGAACCAACTCGAACAACTCAAGCAATTCACCAAGGTCGTTGCCGACACCGGCGATTTTCAGTCGATCAAACAGTACACGCCGCGCGACGCGACCACCAATCCGTCGCTGATCCTCAAGGCGGTGCAAAAACCCGAATACAAACCCCTGCTCGAAAAAGCCGTGCGCGACTTTCCGGACCTGTCCACCGGCGACGTGATCGACCGCGTGCTGGTCGCCTTCGGCATGGAAATCCTCAAGATCATTCCGGGCCGCGTCTCCACCGAGATCGATGCGCGCCTGTCGTTCGATACCGAAGCGACCGTGGCCAAGGGCCGCGAGCTGATCGCCCTGTACGAAGACGCCGGCGCAGGCCGCGAGCGCGTCCTGATCAAGATCGCGTCGACCTGGGAAGGCATCCGCGCCGCCGAGATTTTGCAGAAGGAAGGCATCCGCTGCAATATGACCTTGCTGTTTTCGCTGGCCCAGGCGATTGCCTGCGCCGAAGCGGGCGCGCAGCTCATTTCGCCGTTCGTCGGGCGCATCTACGACTGGTTCAAGAAGGCCAACGATCTTGAGTACACGGGCGCGGAAGACCCGGGCGTGCAGTCGGTCAAGCGCATTTATAACTACTACCGCAAGTTCGGCTACACCACCGAAGTGATGGGCGCGAGCTTCCGCAATACCTCGCAGATCCTGGAACTGGCCGGCTGCGACCTGCTGACCATCAGCCCCGAGCTGCTGCAAAAGCTCGCCGACAGCAATGAGCCGGTCGAGCGCAAGCTGACGCCGACTGCGTCGGCGGTGTCGATCGAGAAGGTGGCGATTGATGAAAAGACGTTCCGCTTCATGATGAATGAAGATGCGATGGCGACCGAGAAGCTGGCGGAAGGTATCCGTGCGTTCTGCGCCGATTCGGGCAAGCTGAAACAGATCATTACGGGCATGCGTTAATCACCGATGTCACGTCGCCCCCGCGCAGGCGGGGGCCCAAGTCTTTTCCGCAGCCACCGTCTGAGCTACGAACTTGGGTTCCCGCCGAGTGCCGCCTTGGCGCGGGAAGTCGTTTCTGGCAATGCCAGGAACGACGGATCTGAGGACGGTGAGTACGACGGATCCCTTTCAGGCGCGGAGAGAATCAAGATGCGTATCGACGATTTCCACGCCCAACTGCTCCAGGTCGAAATCGGGCGTGATCAGCCAGCTACGCACCAGCCCTTCGATCAGGATGAACAATCCCAGCGCCGCCGCATGCGGCTTGACCGCGCCTTTTAAGCGGCCATGGGCAATCCCTTCCCTCACAATCCGTTCGGCACTGGCCATGAACTGCTCGCGATGCTGCCTGCGGCGCCCCCGCATGGCCGACATTTCACCGACATATTCGAGTTTCAGGGTGGCGATCTCGAACACCCGGCGCGCCTTCGGATCGTGAATGGTCAGGTCGAACACGCACAGCGCATAGCTGCGCAAATGCCCCAGCGGGTCGGCCCCGCCCGCGCAATCAAGCGTCTGCATCGCCGCTTCGAGCGGCATGGTGGCGCGTTCCATCATGGCGTTGAACAGCGCACCCTTATCCTCGAAATGCCAGTAAATCGCACCGCGCGTCACGCCCGCCGCCGTCGCGATATGCTGCAAGGTGGTTCCCGACACCCCCTGCTCGACAAACAGCTGTTCCGCGGCATCCATGATGCTGTCGCGCGTCGCCAGCGCATCTTCCTTTGTCCTGCGGACCATGCAACTCCTCCCTTTCAGGGGGCGTCAAACATTAAACATACAGTCATGTTAGTATATTCCAAAATCAGGAAGCCCGCGATGAAGTTCGTAATTACACCCCTCCGGCGGATGTAACCACAGCCCATCCCTTACTTAAAGGATGCACACGTAATGCGCCACACCCTCCTCCCTTCCCCGTCCCTGACCCGGATCGCCGCCTGCACGCTCGCTGCGCTGGCTTTGTTATCGGCCTGCGGCGACAAGAAAGACGCCGCGCCCGGCGCTGGCGCCCAGCGCCCGCCACCGGAAGTGGGGGTGATTACAGCCAACTTCGAACCGGTCGCCCTGCAAACCGAACTGCCGGGCCGGGTCGAACCGATCCGCGTGGCCCAGGTCCGGGCGCGGGTGAATGGCGTGGTGCTCAAGCGCTTGTTTACAGAGGGTAGCGAAGTCAAGGCCGGCCAGGAACTGTTCCAGATCGATCCGGCGTCGTACGCCGCCTCGCTGCTGAGCGCCCAGGCGACCCTCGGCAAGGCCCAGGCCAACCTGACCCAGGCCGCCGCCCAGGCCGAACGCTACAAGCCGCTGGTGGAAGCGAACGCGGTCAGCAAGCAGGAATACATCAACGTCGTGGCCACCCAGAAGCAGGCCGAGGCCGACGTGGCAGCCGCCAAAGCGGCGCTGCAGATCGCCCGGATCAATAACGCCTACACCCGGGTCACGGCGCCGATCGCCGGCCGTATCGGGCGCGCCCTGGTCACCGAAGGCGCGCTGGTCAGCGCAACAGAAGCGACCCAGCTGGCCCTGATCCAGCAAACCAATCACGTCTACGTCAACTTCACCCAGTCGGCCTCCGACCTGCAGCGCCTGCGCAAGTCGGCCAGCCTGAAAGTGCGCAACGCCGAGTCGCTGCCGGTATCGATCTTGCTGGAAGACGGCTCCGAACTGCCAAGCAAGGGCAAGCTGCTGTTTTCCGACGTGAGCGTCGACCCGACCTCGGGCCAGGTCACCCTGCGCGCCGAAGTGCCGAACCAGGATGGCTTGCTGCTGCCCGGCCAGTACGTGCGCGTGCGCCTGTCGCAGGCTGAACTGCCGGCCGGCATGCTCATTCCCCAGCAAGCCGTCACGCGCGGCAGCCAGGGCGACACGGTCATCATCGTCGGCCCGGACGGCAAACCCGGCCCGCGTCCGGTCAAGGTGGCGTCGCAGCAGAACGGCAAATGGATTGTCCTCGAAGGCATCAAGCCGGGCGAGCAGGTCGTGGTCGATGGCTTCCAGAAGATGCAGGCGCCCGGCATGACGGTCAAGCCGGTGCCATGGACGCCGGGCGCAGCGCCAGCCGCCGGTGGCGCTCCCGCCGCTGCCGCACCCGCTGCCAGCGCTGCGCCGGCGGCCAGTGCCGCCGCGGCCGCCAGCCGTTAAACATATAACAGGACTCCTTCATGGCTCGTTTCTTTATTGATCGCCCCATTTTTGCGTGGGTGATCGCATTATTCATCATGGTTGTCGGCGCGGTGGCGATCACCCAGCTGCCGATCGCCCAATACCCCACCGTGGCGCCGCCGGCCATCGTGGTCACCACCTCCTACCCGGGCGCGTCGGCCCAGACCCTGGAGGACAGCGTCATCAGCGTGATCGAACGCGAGATGAACGGTTCGCCCGGCCTGATCTACATGGAATCGAACAGCCAGGCCAACGGCACCGGCACCATCACGCTCAGTTTCGAGACCGGTACCAATGCCGACCTGGCCCAGGTCGACGTGCAGAACCGCCTCGGCCGCGCCACCCCGCGCCTGCCGCAGGCGGTGGTGCAGCAGGGCGTGCGCGTGGACAAGGCGCGCTCGAACTTCCTGCTGTTTACCATCCTCTCGTCGGACGACCCGAAATGGGACCCGATTGCGCTCGGCGACTACGCCTCGCGCACCGTACTGCCGGAAATCCAGCGTATTCGCGGCGTGGGCCAGGCCCAGTTGTTCGGTACCGAAAAAGCCATGCGCATCTGGATCGATCCGGCCAAACTGGTGGGCTTCAACCTGTCGCCGGCCGATGTGAACAACGCCATCCGCACCCAGAATGCGCAAGTCGCCTCGGGCACCATCGGCGACTTGCCGAACCTGGGCGGACAAGCCATCACCGCCACCGTGGTCGTGACCGGCCAGCTGGCCAGCATCGAGCAGTTCGGCAACATCATCCTGCGCTCCAATCCGGACGGCGCGACCGTGCGCCTGAAAGACGTGGCCCGCATCGAAATCGGCGGCCAGAGCTACTCCACCTCGGCGCGCCTGAACGGCAAGCCGTCGACCGGCATCGGCATCCAGCTTTCGCCGAGCGGCAATGCGCTGGAAACGGCCAAGCTGGTGCGCGCGCGCATGAACGAACTGTCCAAATACTTCCCGGCCGGGATGAAATACGCGGTGCCGTTCGACAGCTCGGCGTTCGTCGAGATCTCCATCAAGCAAGTGCTGGAAACCCTGGTCGAAGCGGTCATCCTGGTATTCCTGGTGATGTACCTGTTCCTGCAAAATTTCCGCTACACCCTGATTCCCACCATCGTGGTGCCGGTGGCATTGCTCGGCTCGCTCGCGACCCTGCTGGCGCTGGGCTTTTCGATCAACGTGCTCACCATGTTCGGCATGGTGCTGGTGATCGGTATCGTGGTCGATGACGCCATCGTGGTGGTCGAAAACGTCGAACGCATCATGAGCGAAGAAGGCTTGCCGCCGCTCGAAGCGACGCGCAAGGCGATGGGCAAGATTTCGGGCGCCATCATCGGCGTGACCGTGGTGCTGGTGTCGGTGTTCGTGCCGCTGGCCTTCTTTGGCGGCGCGGTCGGTAATATTTATCGCCAGTTTTCGGCGGTGATGGTCTCGTCGATCCTGTTCTCGGCTTTCATGGCGCTCTCGCTCACGCCGGCCATGTGCGCCCACTTCTTGAAACCCGTCGAAGCCGGCCACAACCACGCCAAGAAAGGCTTCTTCGGCTGGTTCAACCGCGGCTTCACGCGCACCGCCAAGAAGTACGAAGGCTGGGTCGCCACCACCTTGCGCCACACCGGCCGCTCGATGATCGTGTTCGTCGCGCTGGTCGCCGTGGTCGGGCTGCTGTTCGTGCGTTTGCCGAACTCCTTCCTGCCGAACGAAGACCAGGGCTACATCATCGCCAACTTCCAGCTGCCGCCTGGCGCCACGCTGGAACGCACCGGCAAGGCGCTGCGCGAAGCGGAAGACTTCATCCTCAAGCAGTCGGAAGTGGCCAGCATGGTCGGGGTGCAGGGTTTCAGCTTTTCCGGCTCGGGCCAGAACATGGCGCTCGGCTTCATCACGCTCAAGAACTGGAAAGAGCGCGGCGGCGCCGGCCACAGCGCCAGCGACGTGGCCGGGCGCATTTCGGGCCGCATGAGCCGCGTGCGCGACGCTTTCATCTTCGCCATCAGCCCGCCGCCGATTCCCGAACTGGGCAGCAGCACCGGCTTCTCGTTCCGCCTGCAAGACCGTGCCGGCCTCGGACGCGCAGCCCTGCTCGCCGCGCGCGGCCAGGTGCTCGGTGCGGCCAGCAAGAGCCCTGTGCTGGCCGGCGTGCGTCCGGAAGGCCTGGAAGATGCGCCGCAGGTGCAGCTCGACATCGACCGCGACAAGGCCAGCGCCCAGGGCGTGACCTTTGACGCCATCAACACCGCCATTTCGACCTCGCTCGGCTCGTCCTACGTGAACGACTTCCCGAACGCCGGGCGCTTGCAGCGCGTGGTGGTCCAGGCCGACGCCAAGGACCGCATGCAGCCGGAAGACTTGCTGAAACTGAACGCGGTCAACAACAAGGGCCAGCAAGTGCCGCTGTCCTCGTTCGCCACGACGCGCTGGATCACCGGCCCGATGCAGACGGTGCGCTACAACGGCTACCCGACCATGCGCATCGCCGGCGACGCCGCGCCGGGCCGCAGCACCGGCGACGCGCTGGCTGAAATGGAACGCATCGCGTCCGAATTGCCGCCAGGCTTCGGCTTCGAATGGACTGGCCAGTCGCGCGAAGAAAAACTGTCCGGCTCGACTGTGTTCGTGCTGCTCGGTTTCGCCCTGCTGGCGGTATTCCTGGCCCTGGCCGCGCTGTACGAAAGCTGGTCGATTCCGGTGGCCGTGCTGCTGGTGGTGCCGCTCGGCGTGCTGGGCGCGCTGATCGCGGCCGGCGGACGCGGCTTCCCGAATGACGTCTACTTCAAGGTCGGCCTGATCACCATCATCGGCCTCGGTGCCAAGAATGCGGTCCTGATCATCGAATTCGCCAAGGACTTGCAGGCGCAGGGCAAACCGCTGGTGGAAGCGGCCATCGAAGCGTGCCACCTGCGCTTCCGTCCGATCCTGATGACTTCGTTCGCCTTCATCCTCGGCGTGATGCCGCTGGTGATCGCCAGCGGCGCCGGTTCGGCCAGCCAGCGCGCCATCGGTACCGGCGTGGCCGGCGGCATGATCACCGCGACCGCACTGGGCGTGTTCTTCATCCCCGTGTTCTTCGTGGTGGTGCGCAAACTATTCAAGGGCAGCGAACGCCAGCGCAAGAAATACGCGCACGAAGATGGCGCCGCTTTGACCGCAGAGGTAAAACATGACTAAATTGATGACCCGACTGTCTCCGCTGGCCCTGATCCTGGTCCTGGCCGGCTGCGCCTCGATGGCACCCAGGTACGAGCGTCCGGCCGCGCCGGTGGCGCCCGCCTTCCCGGCGCCAGCGATCAGCAGCGCCAGCACCGAAGCGGCATCCAGCATCGCCTGGCAGCGCTTCTTCGCCGATGCACGCTTGAAGCAACTGATCGAACTGGCGCTGGCAAATAACCGCGACCTGCGCGTGGCGATCCTGAACATCGAACAGGCGCGCGCGCAGCACCAGATCCGCCGCGCCGAGCGCCTGCCTTCGCTCAACGCCACCGTCAGCGGCAGCCGCGTGCCGGGAGCGGACGACAGCATCAACAGCAGCTACACGGCCGGGTTTGGCATCAGCTCGTTCGAGCTGGACCTGTTCGGCCGCGTGCGCAGCCTGAGCGACGCCGGCCTGGCCCAGTACCTGGCCAGCGAGGAAGCGCGCAAGAGCACGCACATCAGCCTGGTCGCCTCGGTCGCCAACGCTTATCTGAGCCTCCTGGCCGATGAAGAATTGCTGGGCCTGACGCAAAAAACCCTGGGCGCGCGCGAGGAATCGCTCAAGCTGATCCAGCTCAAGTTCGACCATGGCGTGGTGTCCAAGCTCGACCTGCAACAGGGATTGTCGCTGCTCGACAGCGCCCGCGTGGTACTGGCCCAGCAACAGCGCCAGCGCGCCCAGGACCTCAATCTGCTGACCTTGCTGGTCGGCCAGACCTTGCCGGCCGGGCCGGATACCAGCACCACGCTGGCGGCGATGTCGCTGAGCGAATTGCCGGCCGGCTTGCCGTCGGACTTGCTGACGGTGCGCCCGGACATCCGCGCCGCCGAGCAGCAGCTGATCGCCGCCAATGCCAACATCGGCGCGGCGCGCGCGGCTTTCTTCCCGCGCATCACGCTCACGGGCAGCGCCGGCAGCGCCAGCAAGGAGCTGAGCGGCTTGTTCAAGAGCGCTTCCTACGGCTGGAGCTTTGCGCCGCAGATGGTGCTGCCGATCTTCGACTACGGCCGCAACAACGCCAACCTGGGCAGCGCCAAGGCGGGGCGCGACATCGCCGTGGCGCAGTACGAAAAATCGGTGCAGACGGCATTCCGCGAAGTATCGGACGCGCTGGCGGGCCAGGCCGCGTTCGGCGAGCAGCTGCGCGCCCAGCGTTCGGTGGCCCAGGCCGAGGCCGAGCGCTTCAAGCTGTCGGACTTGCGCTACCGCAGCGGCGCCTCCAGCTACCTCGATTTGCTCGACGCCCAGCGTTCGCTGTTTTCCGCCGAACAGGCGGCGGTGCAAGCCAATTTGCAGCGGCTGCAAAACCAGGTCACCTTGTACCGCGTGCTCGGCGGCGGCTGGACCGCTGCGCAATAAATCCCTCTCCCCGACGGGGCCGGGTCTGGCATCCAGACCCGGCCCCGGCTGTACAATCGCGCTTGTCGTCACTCCGCCTGGCCGGGAACTTCACGGCCATTCATCCTGTCTACCGATCCCGGGGCCACAATGCGCATTCGAATGAGCACGCTGTTCAACACCACCATGGCCGTGCTGGCCGCCGCGCTGACCGCTCCCGCCGCTGCCGCGCCGCAAGCCGACCTGCCCGCCCGCCTGGCCGCCCATGTGCGCCACATCGCTTCAAGCGAACACAACACTAGCACCCCGGCCGCGCTCGAAAAAGCCGCCCTGTACCTCGAAGCCACCCTCGCCGCCCAGGGCTACGCGGTGCGGCGCGACGAATATGCCTATGACGGCCAGCGCGTGCGCAACCTGGAAGTGTCGATCGCCAATATTGCCAAGGGCAAGCGGCCGGAGCGCGTCTATATCGTCGGCGCGCATTACGATTCCGCGCCGGGCACGCCGGGCGCCAACGACAACGGCAGCGGCACCGCCGCCGTGCTCGAACTGGCGCGCATGTTCAAGCGCGTGATCCCCGCCCCCGGTAACGAACTCAGGTTTGTCCTGTTTGTCAACGAGGAACCGCCGTATTTCGGCGGCGAAGGCATGGGCAGCCGCCATCACGCCAGGGCGCTCAAGGCGCGCGGCGAGCGTGTCGAGGCGGCACTGGTCCTGGAAACCATCGGCTACTACTCCAGCGACAAGAACAGCCAGCGCTATCCACCCGGCGTGTCCGCCTTTTACCCGGACCAGGGCAATTTCATCGCCTTTGTCGGCACGCTCGGCTCGACCGGGCTGGTACGCAAAACCGTGGCGGCGTTCCGCAAGGCCTCCACCTTCCCAGCCGAGTCGCTGGCCGCGCCATCGTTCGTCAAGGGCGTCACCTGGTCCGATCACACTTCCTACAACAAGGAGGGCTACGACGCGGTCATGATTACCGATACCGCGACCATGCGCTATCCGCACTATCACCGTGGCAGCGACACCCCCGACAAACTCGACTACGCCAGCATGGGCAAGGTGGTCGAAGGCATGGCCAGCGTCATCCAGGGGATGATCCAGGCCCGCTAAAGGCGAGCGGCAAAACACACAGCGCCGTGGCAATCGGCGCGCGCTGTATTGGATGGAAATCTTGTTTCGCGGTATCCTGTACCAAGATCTTCTCCTGGAGCGAGTGCACGGTGAGCCACTATCGAATGCTGCTGAAGTCCGCCTTGCTGGCCTCGTGCCTGGCGCTCGCCGCCGCTGGCGCGCAGGCCCGCATCAAGGTCATCGTCGCCACCGATTCATGGGCCCAGCTCATGTACCTGGACAGTCGCAAGGTGCCCAAGGGCGAGCTGGCCGATTTCGTCAACCGGATGAACGACGTGCAGGACAAGTTTCATTTCGAACTGATCATTTACCCGCGCCTGCGCCTCGACCGCGTCTTCATCGACAAGGAAGCCGACGTGTATCCCTTGCGCACCACCGCGTGGACCAGGCCGGAACTCGGCTTGCTGCCGACCAAGACCATCTTCACCAGCGGCGATATCTATTTCGCGCGCCGCGCCAACCGCTTCGGCGGGCACAAGGTGTTCGACGATCTGACCGTGCCCACGGTAGCCGGGGTGCGCGGCTATCATTACCAGCTATTCAACAACAACCCCGACGAAACCTATATCAAGAAAAATTTCAAGGCGTATCTGGTCGACTCCAATGAAAGCGTGATCCGCTTCGTGCTGGCCGACCATGCCGATATCGGCATCGTGCCCGAAGTCATCATGGCGAAGTACCTGAACGACCCCAAGGTGCGCCAGCAAGTGATCGTGGCCGGGCGCTACGACTCGCAGGTCGAGCTGTCCAACCTGGTCAGGAAAGATGGCCCCATTTCCGTGGAGGAAATGAACGCCATCGTCGACCTCTTGATCGCATCGGGCGATGTGAAAAGACTCAAGGCCAAACTCAGCATTCAGCCCAAGCGCTCGCCTAAAAAGTGACGTGGCGGGTACTGAAATCGGCGAGGAAGGCGCTGGTGGCGTCGCCCATCAAGGGCCGGCTGAACAGATAGCCCTGCATCACGTCGCAGCCCAGGTCGCGCAGGTAGCGCGCCTGTCCGGCCTCTTCCACGCCCTCGGCGATCACTTCCAGCCCCAGGCTTTGCCCGAGCGCGATCACGGCCCGCACAATGGCCGCGTTGCCGCTATTGTTCATCATGTCGCGCACGAAGGACATGTCGATCTTGAGCTTGTGGACCTTGAGTTGCTGCAGATAGGCAAGCGACGAGTAGCCGGTGCCGAAATCGTCAATCGACAGGCGCACCCCGAGCGCGCGCAAGTCGGCCAGCGACTGGAACGCGAGCTCGCGTTCGAGCATCACGAAGCTTTCGGTGATTTCGAGTTCCAGCTGTTGCGGGGCGATGCCGGCCTCGTCGAGCGCGCACTTGACCGACTCCAGCAAGCGCCCGCGGCTGAGCTGCACCGCCGAGATATTCACCGCCGTGTGGCGCGGCGCCAGCCCGGCGTCGCTCCAGCGCCGGATCTGCTGGCAAGCCGTTTTCAAGACCCAGTCGCCCAGTTCGACGATCAGGCCGCATTCCTCGGCCAGCGGGATAAACGAGACCGGCGCCACCTCCCCGCGTACCGGATGGGTCCAGCGGATCAGCGCTTCCAGGCCGACCAGTTCGCCGCTGCGCAAGTCCAGCTGGGGCTGGTAATGCAGCGAAAACTCGCGCCGTTCGAGCGCGCCGCGCAAGTCCGCTTCCAGTGCCAGCCTTTCCCTGGCGCGGCTACTCATTTCCGGCGAGAAAAAGCGCAAGCTGCCCGGGCCCTTGGCCTTGGCCTGGTGCAGGGCCGCGGCGGCATTGCTTTGCAAGCTACCCACATCGGCACCGTCGGCCGGATACAGGGCGATGCCGACGCAGGCGCCGACGTAGGCGCTGGTGCCGTCCAGCTGGTATGGCAGGGACAGGGCGTCGATGATGCGCTGTGCGACCAGGTCGACGCCGGGCGCGTTCGTATCGCGCTCGAGCACGATATTGAACTCGTCGCCGCCCACGCGCGCGATCGCATCCACCCCGGGCAACAGCGCGCGCAGGCGCATCGCCACCTCGGTGAGCAAGCGGTCGCCGGCACTGTGTCCCAGACTTTCATTGATGGTCATGAAGTTGTCGAGGTTGACGAATAGCAGCGCAAACTCGGATTGCGCGTGCCCGGCCTGCGTCACGGCGTGCACCAGCAATTCGCCGAACAGGGCGCGGTTGGACAAGCCGGTCAGGGGATCGCGGCGGGTGACGAAATCGAGCTGTTGTTCGGCCTGCCGCCTTTGCGTGATATTCGCATACGACCCGCGCCAGCCGCGTGGCTTGCCCTCGGCGTCGAATACCCGTTTGGCCACATGCTCGACCCAGCGTTCGCTGCCGTCGCGGGCGCGGATGCGGCAGGCGAACGGCCCCAGCTCGTCGAGGCCGCTGGCCGGCCCGAACTCGGCCCAGGCCGCCAGATCGGCCGGGTCGATGATCTTTTCCATCAAGCCCGGGTCGGTGAAAAAGTCGGCCGGCGCATAGCCCGACACCGTGCTGCACGCGGGCGAGACGTACTGGTAGCTGCCGTCCGGACCCAGCCAGTATTCCCAGTTGGGCGAGTAGTCCGCCAGGATGCGGTATTTCTCTTCGCTTTTCTGGAGCATGGCGGTGCGCTGGGCGACCAGGCGTTCGAGCTGGCGCCGCAGGCGGCCCAGCTCCAGGTGCATGCGCACCCGGGCGCGCACTTCCTCGATGTCGAACGGCTTGGTGATGTAGTCGGCCGCGCCCAGCTCGAAGCCCTTGAGCTTGTCCTGCCGGCTGTCGGCCACGGTGACGAAAATGATCGGGATGCGGCTATGCTCGGGCAGCGACTTGAGGTGCTGGCACACCTCATGGCCGCCCATGCCGGGCATCATGATGTCGAGCAAGATCAAGTCGGGCGGCGCCTCGCTGCGCACCATCTCCAGCGCCTTCGCGCCCGAAGCGGCGATCAGGATGCGGTAATCGTCGCGCAATGCGTCCAGCAGCCCGTGCAGGTTCTGGGGCACGTCGTCGACCAGCAGCACGGTCGGCGCGCTGGCCGGCTCGGCGCCATGGTCGGCGTCGAACAGGGCCGCGTCCTCGCGGTAGCGCTGCAAGGTCAGCTGGGTGCTCACGCGCAGCAGCAGCAATTCCGGATCGACCGGCTTGGTGATGTAGTCGGCCACGCCCAGTTCGAGGCCGCCGGCGACGTCGGCCGCGTCGTCCAGGGAGGAGACGAAGATCACGGGAATATGGGTGGTGGCCGGGTCCGATTTCAGGCGCGACAGGACGGTATAGCCATCCATGCCCGGCATTTTGATGTCGAGCAGAATCAATTCCGGCTGCGGACTGCGGCGTGCCAGTTCGAGCGCCTTGTCGCCCGACGTGGCGGCCGTCATCGTGTGGTTCGCGCTCAGGATATTCATCAAGAGATGCAGGTTTTCGTGCACGTCGTCGACGATCAGGATACGCGGGCGGGGTCGGTTGAATCGGCTCATGGATGGGTTCCGGGTTACTGCTGGCGGAGGGGGCTGTCGGCCTGCGGCGACGGCTCGGCATGGTCGTGGCTGGCCTGGCTCAGGCGCAGGCGCAAGGCCTGGGCCAGCGCCACCGCTTGCTCGAGCGCAAACGCGTCGGCACAGGCGGCGATCTCGGCAATGGCGGCGGCGGCGCTGGTGCCGACTGCGCTCGCGCGCAATTCCGCCAGCAAGGAGGCGGCCTGCCCCAGATCGTAGTCGAGTGCGTTTGCCAGCTGGTCGAGCAAGGCAATCAGGGTGGGGGCCGGCAAGGCCGCGCCGGCGGCTGCGTTTGCGTCCGCCTCCGCGTTGGCGGCGGCCATGCCGCCAAGCTCGGCAAGCAGCGCGGCCAGCAAGTCCTGCATCGATTCCAGGTCGGCCGCGGCGGGAGGCTCGCCCTTCTTGAGCTTGCTATTGATCGCACCCAGCCGGGCAAACAAGGCGGTCGCCCCCAGATTGCCGGTCACGCCAAGCAGGAGATGGCAGTACGCGTCGGCGGCCTGGTAGTCGGGCAGCGCCAGCATGGATGCCAGTTGCGCGCCGGCGTCACCGTAATGGTCGCGGAAGCGCAGCAATTGCCTGCGGTAGGCGTCGGCCTTGCCGCCGATGCGGCGGATGCCTTCACGCACGTCCAGGCTGGTGAGCGCCAGCAAATCCGCGGGGAAGCGGATCGGCGCCGGCGCCGGTGCGGGCAGCGCGATGTCTTGCGGCGCCAGCCGGATCCAGCGCGCCAGGGTGGCCATCAACCGTTCGGGCGCGATCGGCTTGGTCACATGGTCGTTCATGCCGGCGGCGCGGCTCTGCTCGGCGTCATGGGCCATCGCCAGGGCGGTCATGGCGATGATGGGCAGCGTGCCGAAGCGTTCGCCATCATCCATGGCGGCCATGGCGCGGATCCGGCGCGCCGCCTCGAAACCATCCATCAGCGGCATCTGGATATCCATCAGCACGCCGTCGTAGTTCCCGCTGCGCACCATATCGACGGCTTGCCGGCCATTGACCGCCTCGTCCACCAGGATGCCCTCGCTGCGCAATAGTTCGCTTGCAAATTCGCGGTTGATGTCATTGTCCTCGGCCAGCAACAGGCGCGCGCCCGCCAAGCCCGAGGTGCGCAGGCGCAGGGCCGGGCGGCGCTGCCCGTCATGGTCCAGGATGCGTTTGCGGCCCAGCACCGAGAGCACCGAATCGAGCAAGGTCGACGGCGAGACGGGCTTGATCAGGAAACCGTCCACGCCCGCTTGCTCGGCCAGCCGGAACACATCTTCGCGGCCATAGGCGGTGACCATGACCACCTTGGGCGCGAAGGCGATGCGGCTGTCGGCGCGCATATTGCGGATCACTTCGTCGCCGTTCATGCCGGGCATGCGCCAATCCATCATGACCAGGTCGAACGGCTGGTCGTTCGAGGCGGCCAGCGTGGCCAGCGCCCGCACCCCGCTGGCGGCCACGGTCACGTCAAGCTGGAGGAAGCGCAGCATGTCGGCCATGATCTCGCGCGCCGATTCGCTGTCGTCCACCACCAGCGCCCGGATTCCCTTGAGCAGGGGGCCGACCGGATCGACCAGCGCCTGCGCTGCCTGCGCATCGGGCGCGGGCCGCGCCAGGGTGAGTTCGAAGCACAAGGTGCTGCCCTGGCCCGGCGCCGAGTACCCAATCCAGATGCGCCCGCCCATCAGTTCGACCAGCTCCTTGCTGATGGCCAGGCCCAGTCCGGTGCCGCCGAAACGGCGCGTGGTGCTCTGGTCGGCCTGGGTGAACTTGGCGAACAAGGTCTGCTGCACGTGCGGCGACATGCCGATGCCAGTGTCGCGCACCGCCATCTCGATGGTGACATCGCTGTCGCTGGCGGCCACCGCACGAAAGCTCAGTTCGACTTCGCCCTGCTCGGTAAACTTGATCGCGTTGCCGCACAGGTTCAGCAGGATTTGGCCCAGGCGCATCGGGTCGCCCACCAGCTCGGCCGGCATGGCCGGGTCGTAGCGGATCAGGAATTCCACCCCCTTTTGCTCGGCTTGGTACGCGACCGCGTCGGTCAGTTGTTGCAGGACGGCGTCGAGGGTGAACGGGATGTTTTCGATGTCGAGCTTGCCCGCTTCGATCTTGGCGAAATCGAGGATATCGTTAATGATGCCCAGCAGCGACAACGCGGCGCTCTGGGCCTTGCCCAGGTAATTCTGGAGCGCCGGCGCCGGCTCGGTTTTCAGGGCCAGGTACAGCATGCCCAGCACCGCGTTCATGGGGGTGCGGATTTCATGGCTCATATTGGCCAGGAATTGTCCCTTGGCCAGGTTGGCTGCCTCGGCGGCATCCTTGGCTTGCTGCAATTCGCAAGTGCGTTCGGCCACGCTGGCTTCGAGGTTCTGGTTGATATCCTTCAGTTGTTGCAGCGATTCATAAAGCTGCGCATGGCTATCGTTGAGCGCGCCCACTAGCTGGCCGAGTTCGTCATGGTAGGGGTAAGACAGTTCCCCGCCCGTGCTCTCGCCGCGCAAGCTACGCCAGTGCGCCACCCCACGCGCCACCTCGGTCACGCTGTGCGACAGGCGGTAGCTGATGGTCCAGGAAACGATCAGCCACAAGAAAGTGCTGCCGAGTACGGAATTGAGCAGCACCACAAAGAAGCTGGACTTGATGCGGTCCCACAACACATCTCCGTTGGCATACAGTTCGAGGTAGCCGATCAGGCGCTGCTTGTTGTCGCGTTCCGTGTAGTGCAGGGCCACCGTATCCTGCTGGTACTGGCGCGATGCCTGGGCTGTCGGACTGGAGCGAAGGCCGGGAAGGTCGCCGTCGCCGACCAGCTCGTCGTCATCCGCGTTGGTGATGCGCACGCCGGTGACGATGGCATTCTGGCGCACACCGCGCGCCACGGCCGCCAGGCGGGCGGTATCGAGTTCCCACAGCGCCTGCGCCGCGCCCGGTTCCACGGTGCGGCCCAGCGAGGCCAGGTCATCGGCGATGGCGCGGCTGACCGCGACATACTGTATTCCTAACTGCAACAACGTCATGCTGACCGACAGCAGCAAATACCACGGCAGCATGGTGTAGAGAAGACGGCTGGCAAGCGTTTGCGTGCTGAACATCGACCCTCCGGTCAAGGGAAATCAGGCTCCGGCATGCCCATGCGGCCGCAGTTCCTTGCGATTGCGCAGCATCTTGCCCGGCGCGCCATGTTAGCGCCCTGACATTCATTCTAGTCGGATGGGATGCCTGCATGCAAGCGCCGGTTGCCACTGTACGTTCGCGCAAAAAGTTGCGCTGATCGGACAATCGCGGCAACGGCGCCAGCACCAGCATGGGCGGCCCGGTCGACATCCCGCGTAGAGGAATCATTCGAAGATGACAACAAAGTGGCCGAGATTGCCACATTCTCTTGAAAAAGTTCCCGGCTCAGCTGGAATTCGTTGCCGCAAACAACATTAGAGAGAAAAATTGCACTCCGAGAAACGTTAACTGGCTGTGTTTCCTGACGCAGAGGATAATTGCCCGCCAGAATTATTAACTTCTCAACTGTCAGGAAAACACCATGTTCCCCAACGTCCGCATCGGATCCCGCCTTGCGATCGGTTTCGCCATCGTGCTGGTCCTGTCCATCCTGCCCTGATCGCCCGCAGCACCGACGACACGCTCTCGACCACGTTCGCGGTAACCATTGCCGACAGCGTCAAACGCAGCACGGAGCTGATCAGGCAGATCGAGCCGCTCCTCACCAGCGACGAAGAAAAGGCGACGATGCAGGCCATCCTGGCCCAGCGCGCGACCTACCAGGCGGCCAAGGAAAACGTCATGGCCGCCAAGAAGGCGGGCGACAGCGCCGCCACCGGCCTGGCCTTCAACGCGACCTTCCTGCCCGCCGCCAGCGCCTACCAGAACAGCATCCAGGCCATGCTGGCGATGCAGCGCAAGAGCATCGACGACACCGCCATCGCCATCGAACAAGCCAACAGCCGCACTGTCGGCCTACTCCTGCTGCTCGGTACCCTGGCCGTGCTGACCGGCGCCGTGTGCGCCTTGCTGATCACGCGCTCCATCACCGGCCCGCTCAAGGCCGCCGTGGCGGTGGCCGGCACGGTGGCCAGCGGCGACCTGAGCACCGAGTTCGGTCACGCCGCGCGCGATGAAATCGGCGATTTGATGCGCGCCCTGCAGGCGATGAACGACGCGCTCACGCGCGTGGTGTCGCAAGTCCAGAGCGGCACCAAGGCGATTGCCATCGGCTCGACCGAAATCGCAGCCGGCAACCTGGACCTGTCGGCCCGCACCGAGCAGCAAGCCAGCTCGCTCGAAGAAACCGCCGCCTCGATGGAAGAACTGACCTCCACCGTGCGCCAGAACGCCGACAATGCGCACCAGGCCAACCAGCTCGCGCTGGCCGCGTCCCAGGTGGCGCGCAAGGGTGGCGTGATCGTCAGCCAGGTGGTCGACACCATGGGTTCGATCGAAGCGTCGGCGCGCAAGATCGTCGACATCATCGGCGTCATCGACGGCATCGCGTTCCAGACCAATATTCTCGCGCTCAATGCGGCCGTGGAAGCGGCGCGCGCCGGAGAACAGGGGCGCGGTTTTGCGGTTGTCGCCGCCGAAGTGCGCACCCTGGCCCAGCGCTCGGCCGGCGCGGCGAAGGAAATCAAGGGGCTGATCGGCGACTCGGTGGCCCAGGTCAGCAACGGCACCCGCCTGGTACGGGAAGCCGGCACCACC
This sequence comes from Massilia frigida, assembly GCF_011682175.1. Lineage (GTDB taxonomy): Bacteria > Pseudomonadota > Gammaproteobacteria > Burkholderiales > Burkholderiaceae_D > Telluria_A > Telluria_A frigida. Next base: position 54,106 of record NZ_WHJG01000022.1, on the reverse strand, counting down.
ATTGGCGACGTGGTCGACAGCGTGGCGCGCGTGACCGACATCATGTCCGAGATCACCGCCGCTAGTCACGAGCAGCGCGTGGGGATCGACCAGGTCAACGAAGCGATTGCGCAGATGGACCAGGTCACGCAGCAGAATGCGGCGCTGGTGGAAGAAGCGGCAGCGGCAGCCGGGAGCCTGGAACAACAGGCGGCGCGGCTGGCCGCTGTGGCGGACGGGTTCACGCTGGCGGCCACGTCGACTGGCCGGCGGCAGCGGGTGGTGGGCAAGATGCCGCTGGAATTGGCGGCCTAGGCTCCATCCCATCGCCGTCGTTCCCACTGCCCCCGTCGTTCCCATTACCTCTGTCGTTCCCGCGCAGGCGGGAATGCATGCGTTCCCCCCCAAGTTCGTTAATCCGCTACTGGCTACGGTACGAAATTGGGTTCCCGCCTGCGCGGGAACGACGGGGCTGGGTGGAACGACGCAGCTTACGCCGACAAAAACATCTCCTGCAAATCATTCAAAAAGCGCTGCCCCAACTCCGTCGGCCGGATGATCTTGTGGTCGCGGTAAATCAAGCCCTTGGCTTCGGCCGCATTGAGCGTCTGCTCGATCGCGTTGATCCCCATGCCGGTGCGTTCGCCGAACAAATTCGGTGAAAACCCTTCGGTCAGGCGCAAGGTATTGAGCATGAACTCGAACCCCATATCCGCGCGCCCGATCTCGCGTTCTTCCTGCACCGGATTGCCGGCCCGCGCCGCCTCGATAAACGCCTTGGGCTGCTTGTAGCGCGCCTGGCGCAGCACCCGGTGCGGGAACGAGATCTTCGAGTGCGCACCCGCGCCGATCCCGAGATAGTCGCCAAACTCCCAGTAATTCACATTGTGCTTGGCACGCCGTCCCGGCTGCGCATACGCCGACACTTCGTAATGCCCATACCCGGCCGCCGCCGTCTCCAGCGCGATCATGTCCTGCATGTCGGCGCTGGCATCGTCGTCCGGCAGTGCCGGCGGATACTTGGCGAACAGCGTGTTCGGCTCCATCGTCAGGTGGTACAGCGACAAATGCGGCGGCGCGAACGACAGCGCCGTTTCCAGGTCGTGGCGCGCTTCTTCCAGGGTCTGCGACGGCAAGGCGTACATCAGGTCGAGATTGAAATTGTCGAAGTTCGCATGCGCGATCTCGACCGCCCGGCGCGCCTCGTTGTCGTCGTGGATCCGGCCCAGCGCCTTGAGGTGCTTGCCGCTGAAACTCTGGATCCCGATCGACAGGCGGTTGATGCCGCTGGCGCGGAACGATTTGAACTTCTCGGCCTCGAACGTGCCCGGATTGGCTTCCATCGTCACTTCGGCATCCACGTCCAGCGGCAGCAGGGTGCGCACGTCCGACATCAGGCGGTCCAGCCCCTTGGCCGACATCAGGCTCGGGGTGCCGCCGCCGATGAAGATGGTGTAGATCTTGCGGCCCCAGATCAGGGGCAGCGACTGCTCCAGGTCGAGCCGCAGCGCGTCCAGGTATGCCTCTTCCGGCAGTTCGCCGCGTGCCTCGTGCGAATTGAAGTCGCAATAAGGGCACTTCTTCACGCACCACGGATAATGGATGTACAGCGACAGCGGCGGCAGCGCGGCCAGGTTCAACGCGCCCGGTTGCAGGTATTGCAGGGCGCTGGCGGCCGGCGAGCGCGGCTCGGTCTTGACGGCGCTGCCGGCGACTTTGATCGGAATCATTTCAGTTTCTCTACCAGCGCGCGCAGGGCCTGGCCGCGATGCGACAGCCCGTTCTTTTCAAGCGGCGTCAATTCGGCGGTGCATTTGCCCAGCGACGGAATCCAGAAATGCGGATCGTAGCCGAAACCGCCCGTGCCGCGCGCCTGCGCGACGATTTCGCCGTGCCAGCGGCCGTCGGCGATGACCGGCTGCGGGTCGTCGGCGTGGCGCACGAACACCAGCACGCAGTAGTAGTATGCCGACTTGTCGGTGTGGGCGGCCAGGTCGGCGATGAGCTTCTCGTTGTTGCGCGCGTCCGATTTGGGTTCGCCGGCAAAGCGTGCCGACCATACGCCAGGCGCGCCGCCCAGGGCGTTGACGCACACGCCCGAATCGTCGGCCAGCGCCGGCAAACCGGTCAGGCGCGATGCGTGACGCGCCTTTTCGAGCGCGTTTTCAACAAACGTGGCAAACGGCTCGTCGGCTTCGGGCACGTCGAATTCGCCCTGCGCATGCAGGGTAAAGCCGATCGGGCCGAGGATTTCGCCAAACTCCCTGAGTTTGCCGGCGTTGTTGGAAGCGAGGATGAGGCGTTGGGTCATAAGAGTCTGGTCTGGCGGGTGATGGATGCCAGCGGCATCCGCAAGTGCGTATTTTAGCGCCATTGGCCGCCCGGCTGGCGCGAGCGGCGCTTTCGCGGGATTTTGCGGGGCAAACACTGTACTATATCGGCATCCTGAATTGACGGAGGAAACCCGATGGCGACAGCAGCACAATCCGACTATGACGCAAGCATGCGCCCCGGGGGCTGCCTTGCTTGATATCGACAAGGTCGAAGTGAGCTACGGTTCCGATCCTTCGGGGCTGGTGTGGGGCTATCTGTTCGGTGTCAGTCCGGAAGCGCTGGCTATCGATTCGGCGGCGGCGCTGGCCTGGATGCGCGACCACGCGGCCAACAATCCATCGCAATTCATCTGGCTGCACTTCAACCTGTCCAACGCCGCCAGCGAAAAGTGGCTGACTACGCACGCCAACCTGGCCGATGAATTCTACGAAACGCTGCACACCGGCTCGCGCTCGACCCGCATCGAACTGGCCGAAGACACCCTGATCGCGGTGGTCAACGATGTGCTGCACAATTTTTCGTTCGAAGAGTCGGACATTTCGACCCTGTGGGTCAGCGTGGCACGCAATGTCGTCGTCAGCGCGCGCAGGAAGCCCTTGCAGTCGATCGAACGCGTGCGCCAGGCCGTGCGCCAAGGGGAGCCGGTACGCTCCTCGGTCGAACTGCTGATCCACCTGCTGCGCGACCAGGCCGACGTACTGGTCAAGATCGTGCGCGACGCCGTCGAACGGGTCGACGATATCGAAGACAAGCTGCTGGCCGACCGCCCTACCGCCAGGCGCGAAGACCTCGGCGCCATGCGGCGCGTGCTGGTGCGCCTGCAACGCCTGCTGGCGCCCGAGCCGGCCGCCCTGTTCCGACTCCTGCAACGCCCGCCCTCGTGGATGGCCGACCTGGACACCCAGGAACTGCGCGAGGCGACCGAGGAATTCTCGGTGGTGCTGAGCGATATGTCGTCGCTGCAGGAACGTATCAAGCTGCTGCAGGAAGAAATCGCCGCGCGCGTCAGCGAAGAGACGGGCCGCAGCCTGTTCATCCTGACCATCGTGACTGTGCTGGCCCTGCCGATCAACATCATCGCCGGCATGCTGGGCATGAACGTGGGCGGCATTCCGCTGTCGCACCACCCGGCCGGTTTCTGGATCATCGCGGCCGTCATCGCCACCTTCACGGTGGTGGCGGGCTGGCTCGTCACGCGCGCGGCACGGCGCCTGCGTTAGCCTCTATCATGGCGTTTTTGACAAACGCAGCGGAGAACAGTATGAGCAAACACCGGGAACCGGCCAGCGCAACCCTGATCGCGGACGCGCTGCACGCCAAACTGGAAGATCATTTCGTTTATCGCGGCATGTGCGATGCCTCGGCCGCCGCCGCGCTCGGGGAAGACCTGTTCGTGGTCGCCAACGACGAACGCAACCAGCTGAAGATCTACCAGCGCGGCGTAGCCGATGCGGTGGACGTGGTCGACCTGTCGGAGTTCTTGGGCACCAAGAAGAACAAGGAGTCGGACCTGGAAGGCGCGGCTACCATCGGCGAGCGGATTTACTGGATTACCTCGCACGGGCGCAACAAGAAGGGCGAGGTGCAGGAACGCCGCTTCCGCTTCTTTGCGACCGAGGCGGGCAAGGCGAATGGCAAAGGAAAAGCGCGCCTGGAACCGGTCGGCAAGGCCTACAGCGGCCTGCTGGACGATATGATCGAGTCCGAACAGCTGAAAAAATATCCGATTGCGCAGGCGTCCGGAAAGACGCCGGAAGCCGATGGCGCTTTCAACATCGAAGGACTGGCGGCCACGCCGGAAGGGACCTTGCTGATCGGGTTGCGCAATCCCGCTCCGGAAGGCAAGGCGCTGGTGGTGCATTTGCTGAACCCGCAGAAGGTGATCGAGGGCGAGCGGGCCGAGTTTGGCGAGGCGTTCGAGCTCGATCTGGGCGGCCTGGCGATCCGCAGCATGGAGCTGGTGGGGCTGGCGTACATGATCGTGGCCGGGCCGCCGGCCGATCATGGGGAGTTTGCGCTGTATCGCTGGTCAGGCAAGAAGGACGATGCGCCGGAACAGCTGGTGCATGAGGATCTTGACGATGTGCGGCCGGAGGCGCTGTTTGCGATTCCGGGGACGCGCAAGGTGCAGATCTTGAGCGATGACGGCGGATCGCATGTGAAGGAGATGCCGGAGGAGGAGCAAACGTTCCGGAGTATTACGGTGGCGCTGTAAGTACTCGTAAATTTGAAACCGTCGTCCCCGGCCTTGGCGGCCCCCTTGGCGGGAACCCAAGGCCGGGAACGACAGGTGGAGGATAACGGGGGAGCGATTAAAGTCCCAGCGCTTTCTTCTGCAACGCGATAATGTCCGCAATCCCCGCCTGCGCCAGATCCAGCAAACGGTTCATCCCCGCGCGGTCGAACGCGGCGCCTTCGGCCGTGCCCTGCACTTCGATAAAGTGTCCGGCTTCGGTCATCACCACATTCATATCCGTGTCGCAGCCCGAATCTTCGACGTAATCGAGGTCCAGCACCGGCATGCCCTTGTACACGCCGACCGAAATCGCCGCCACAAAACTCTTCACCGGCACTGCCGGAATCGCGCCGCTGGCCACCAGTTTGCTGAACGCGTCATACGCCGCCACCATCGCACCGGTGATCGACGCCGTGCGCGTGCCGCCATCGGCCTGGATCACGTCGCAATCGAGGTTCAGGGTACGCTCGCCGAACGCTTCCAGGTCGAACGCTGCGCGCAGCGAGCGCCCGATCAGGCGCTGGATCTCCTGCGTGCGCCCGCTTTGCTTGCCGCGCGCCGCTTCGCGGTCCATGCGCGTGTGCGTCGAACGCGGCAGCATGCCGTATTCGGCCGTCAGCCAGCCCTGCCCTTTGCCCTTCAAAAAGCCCGGCACCTTCTCTTCGATGCTGGCCGTGCAAATGACCTTGGTGTCGCCGCACTCGATCAAGACCGATCCTTCGGCATGCTTGGTGTACTGGCGCGTCAATACGATGTCGCGCAGCTGGTCGACGGCGCGGCCGCTCGGACGTGATTCAAATGTCATGATTACCTTGTAAAAGCAGGCCTTACTTAAGAACCTGGGATGATTTTTCGATGGCGTCGCGGATCTCGGCGATCGCCTTTTCGATCTCGTCGTCGTTGAAGGCGTCGATTTCGAGCGGCTGCTCCGGCTCCGGGGCGCTCAGGATCGTGGTGCTGACCAGGTTCTCGGGCAGCATCATGGTCGAAATGACCGCCGCGCTGCCGTCCGTGTTCACGCCCGCCGTCTCCACTTCGGGCGAACCTTGCCACATGATCGCCAGCGCGGTCGTGTTGTCGCACGTCTCGCCGCCGATGGTGATCGCGGTGCTGATCATGTCGGGAATGGCGCGCACGATGGTCTGGGTCGACAGGCGATGGACGATTTCCTCGTCCGGCAGCATCGACCACAAGCCGTCGGAGCACAGCATGACCACGTCGCCGGTCAGCAGGCTGACCTGGCGCGACACTTCGATCTTCGGCAGGGAGCTCGCGCCGATGCAGTTATACAGCTTGTTGCGGTCCGGGTGGGTCGCGCGTTCGGCCGGATCGGCCAGGCCCTGGGCGATCAAATGCTCGATGTGCGAGTGGTCGCGCGTGCGTCCCAAAATCTGCCCGCGCCGCAGCCAGTACAGGCGCGAATCGCCGCAGTGGGCCCAGATCGCCGTGTTGTGCTGGATCAGGCAAGCCACCACCGTGGTGCGCGGCGTGTCCGGCATGTTGTTGGCGATGCGGTAGCGGTGGATCTCGTCGTGCGCTTCGAGGAACGCCTCTTCGAGGAAGCGTTCGGGCTTTCTCACATACGGCGTGGCATGCTGCTGGAACATGCTCGACATGGTTTGCAGGGTGATGGCCGCGGCCATTTCGCCGCGTAGATGGCCGCCCATGCCGTCGGCCAGGACCAGCAGCAGCGCATCGCGCGTGAAGCTGTATCCCATCCGGTCCTGGTTGACCTTGCGGCCGCCGAGCTGGCTTTCCTGATAAACGGAAAATTGCATAGATATCTTTCTGGATCAGGTGTTTTTATCGTTGACTTTTTTGCGGCCGAGACTACCCAAACGGTCGACCAGGCCGCGGACCTGGCCGCCGAGCTTTTCCAGACCGCGCGGCGCTTCCGACTTCTTCGGTGGCGGCAGCGCCAGTTCCTTTTGCAGCGCGAACAGGCTTTGCGGCCGCGCCAGCGGGTCCATGTCGAGGCAGTTCTTGACCATGCTGATCAAGGCCGGCGAAAAACTGCCTTCGAGCTTGGCGTAATAGCCCGGCATCTTGTCTTCGGTCTTGCGCTGGTCGGCCGGCTGCGGCGGCGCCCCCGCCATGCAGGCGAAGATGGTGGCGCCGATGCTGTAAATATCCGACCATGGTCCCAGCGCCGCCGTTTTCGAGTACAAATCCGGCGGGGCGAAGCCCGGCGTGTACATCGGCGTGAGCTTCGGGATATCGGCGTTGATGGTCTGGCGCGCGGCGCCGAAGTCGAGCAGGATCGGCGAACCATCGGTGCGCAGGTAGATATTGGCGGGCTTGAGGTCCAGGTGCAGCAGCTTGTTGGCGTGCACCTCGCGCAGGCCGCCGCACACGCCCAGGAAAATCTGGCGGATGAAGGCTTCGGACAAGCGGCTGCCCTTGCTGCCGAGCCGGGCGATGTGTTCCTGCAGCGAGTGGCCCGATTCATAGCCCATCACCATGTACACCGTATCGTTGGCGCGGAAGAAGTTCAGCACCCGCACCACGTTCGGGTGGGAGATCAGCGCGAGCGCCCGTCCCTCCTCGAAAAAGCACTTCAAGCCGATGCGGAACACCGGCAGATTGGGCGGTGAAATCACCGGAACGAGCTCGCCAGGTTGCCGCAAAGCGAGGGAGCTCGGCAGGTACTCTTTAATGGCGACCGCGTTCCCCTCGGCGTCATAAGCGAGATATACAATACTGAACCCACCGGACGCAATTTTCTTTACAATGCGATATCCGGCAATTTCAAGACCATCGGGCAGGGGAGCGTTATTTTGTGCAGCCATCTGTGTGTTCCTTGCTTAACACGGCGATTGTGTGGATAAATCACGGCTTTGTAAAGAAAAGATAAAAATACCGGGGACTCCATTGAGCATTTCTAGCATGACAGGTTACGCGGTGGCCACCAGCGAAGGCGCGGCGGGCACCCTTACAATTGAAATCAAGAGCGTTAATTCGCGCTTTCTGGACCTGCAGTTCCGCATCAACGATGAGCTGCGCGCACTCGAACCGGACTTGCGCGCCGCGATCATGGCCGCCATCACGCGCGGCAAGGTCGAGGCACGCCTGAGTTTCGGACGCAAGGTCGCCGGCGGTTCGCAGGCCCTGAATGCGTCCTTGCTGGCCGATCTGGCCCGTTTGCAGACCGAAGTGACCAAGCATTTCGTCTCGGCGCCGTTGATGACGGTGGCCGAGTTGCTGCGTTGGCCCGGCGTGATCGAGGAAGCCCAGGTTGGCCAGGAGTCGCTGCAGGCCGACGTGGCCGCGCTCACGGCCACCACCGTGGCGGCGTTTGTCGACAGCCGCCGGCGCGAAGGCGCGGCCCTGGAGGCAATGCTGGTATCGCGCATCGATGCGATGGACGTGATTGTCAAGCGCATCACGCCGCTGATTCCGCAAGTGATCGCGCAATTCCAGCAAAAGGCGGTCGAGCGCATGCAGGATGCATTGGGGTTGGCCGGGCACGGCACGCCGTCGACCCTGACGCGCCAGGAAGCGTTCGAGCGGATTCGCCAGGAAGTGACCTTGTACGGGATCCGAATCGACGTGTCGGAGGAGCTGTCGCGCCTGTCCGCGCACCTGACCGAGACCCGGCATATCCTCAAAAAGGGTGGCCAGGTCGGCAAGCGCCTCGATTTCATGATGCAGGAACTGAACCGCGAAGCCAACACCCTGGGCGCCAAGGCGTCGGTGAAGGAACTGGCCGATGCGTCGATGGAATTGAAGCTGCTGATCGAACAGATGCGGGAGCAGGTGCAGAATCTGGAGTAGTTTTTAGCCGACACCCTCACCGCCGCCCGCTAGCCCGTCGTTCCAGCTAGCCCGTCGTTCCCGCGCAGGCGGGAACCCAAGTTCGTCACGTAGCCATTGGCTGCGCAATCAACTTGGGTTCCCGCCTTCGCGGGAACGACGCTTTGGGGGTGGCGCAACGAGCAGGCGCAACCTGTATTTTTATCGTTTTTAACCGCAATAACGCACCAACACGTATCCGAGAAAGACACCCATGCCCACTCCTACCTTCGGTTTTTCAGGCAGCCTGTTCGTCGTCGCCGCGCCTTCCGGTGCCGGCAAGTCGACCCTGGTCAACGCCCTGCTCGCGCAGGAACCTGGCATCAAGCTGTCGATCTCGACCACCACGCGCCCGCCCCGCCCCGGCGAGCAGGACGGCCGCGAGTACCATTTCACCACCGCCGCGGACTTCGTCGAGCGCGCCGGCCGCGGGGAATTCCTCGAATGGGCCGAAGTGCACGGCAATTACTACGGCACCTCGCGCCTGATGGTCGAAAAGGAAATGAAAGCGGGCACCGACATCCTGCTCGAGATCGACTGGCAGGGCGCGCGCCAGGTGCGCAAGCAGTTTCCACAGGCCGCCGGGATCTTCATTTTGCCGCCCTCGATCGCGGCCTTGTCCGAGCGCCTGAACAAACGCGGCCAGGACGAACCGCACATCATCGAACGGCGCCTGCTGGCCGCCGGCGGCGAGATCGCTCACGCTCCGGAGTTCGAGTATGTTATTATCAATGAAGAGTTCAACGTCGCCTTGTCAGAGATGAGCGCGATTGTCAGAGCGACACGCAGCCGATTTGCCCAACAAGCTGCGCGTAACGCCTCGCTATTTGCCCAACTGGGTATCCATGCGCAACAATCGTGACACGGCACACACCGTCATATTGAGGAAATTACATGGCCCGCATTACCATTGAAGATTGCTTGAAGCACATCCCTAACCGCTTTCAGCTGACCCTGGCCGCGACCTATCGCGCGCGTCAGTTGTTGCAAGGCCACACTCCGAAGGTGGAAGCCAAAGACAAGCCAACCGTCGTCGCCCTGCGTGAAATCGCAGCCGGCAAGGTCGGTATCGAGATGCTGAAAAAGGTTCCGATGTAAGTGTTTTTCGTGCCCGAACGGTGTCAACAAGCCATCCTGATTTTCTTTTTTCACATTTCGGCTGATTGACTTTGCGTATGAATCTGACTCCTCCGGATACGACACTCTCAGGCACACCCAAGACCCGGTCTTCGCGCGCCGCCACCAAGGCGCAAGAGGCCGCAGTCCCTGCCGCTCCCGCACCGGGCGTGGCATCGGTCTCCCAGCTGTCGGCCAAGCTGACCGAGTACCTCACTCCCTCCGAACTCAAGAAGGTCAAGGAAGCGTATCGTTTTTCCGACGAGATGCACCTTGGACAAGTCCGCAAGTCGGGCGAACCGTATATTTCCCATCCCATCGCCGTGGCTGAAATCTGCGCCGACTGGAAGCTCGACGCCCAGGCCATCATGGCCGCGCTGCTGCACGATGTGATGGAAGACCAGGATGTCAAGAAGGATGAGCTGATCGAGCGCTTCGGCGCCCCCGTCGCCAGCCTCGTCGACGGCCTGTCGAAGCTCGAAAAAATCGAATTCCAGACCCTGATCGAAGCGCAGGCGGAAAACTTCCGCAAGATGCTGCTGGCCATGGCGTCGGACGTGCGCGTCATTCTCATCAAGCTGGCCGACCGCCTGCACAATATGCGCACCTTGGAGCACATGACGCCGGCCAAGAAGCGCCGCATCGCATCCGAAACCATGGAAGTGTACGTGCCGATCGCGCACCGCCTGGGCCTGAACAATATTTACCGCGAATTGCAGGACCTGGCGTTTTCGCACCTGTATCCGGTGCGTTACCGCACCCTGTCCAAGGCCGTCAAGGCGGCGCGCGGCAACCGCCGCGAAGTGGTCAAGAAGATCCTCGAATCGGTCAAGAACACGCTCGCCATCGCCGAGCTGCCGGCCGAAGTCTACGGGCGCGAAAAAACCCTGTACGGCATCTATAAAAAGATGCGCAGCAAGCATCTGTCGTTCTCGCAGGTGCTCGATGTGTACGGCTTCCGGGTCGTGGTCGACAGCTTCGCCAATTGCTACGTGGCGCTGGGGACCCTGCACGGCCTGTACAAGCCGATGCCGGGCAAGTTCAAGGATTACATCGCGATTCGCAAGCTCAACGGCTACCAGTCGCTGCACACGACCCTGATCGGCCCGTACGGCACGCCGGTCGAGTTCCAGATCCGCACCCAGGAAATGCACCGCACCGCCGAGTCCGGCGTGGCTGCGCACTGGCTGTACAAGAATGGCGAGTCGAACCTGTCGGACTTGCAGCAAAAGACCCACGCCTGGTTGCAGTCGCTGCTCGACATCCAGCAGCAGACCGGCGACTCGGCCGAGTTTTTGGAGCACGTCAAGGTCGACCTGTTCCCCGACTCGGTGTACGTGTTCACCCCCAAGTCGAAGATCATCGCCCTGCCGCGTGGCGCCACGGCGCTCGATTTCGCGTACACGATTCACACCGGCATCGGCGACCATACGGTATCGGTCAAGATCAACAACGAAGCGGCATCGCTGCGCACCGAGCTGCGCAATGGCGACATTGTCGAGATCGTTACCAATCCGGATTCGCGGCCGAGCCCGACGTGGCTGGCGTTCGTACGCACCGGCAAGGCACGTTCGGCGATCCGCCACCATTTGCGCACCATCAACCTGAACGAATCGGTCGAGCTGGGACGCGAGTTGCTGGCGCAAGCATTGACGGCACTGAATATCCAGCCGGATTTACCCGAGCCCACGGTCGAGAAGCTGCTCAATGAATCGTCGGCCAAGTCGATGGATGAGCTGTATGCGGACATCGGCATCGGCAAGCGCATGGCGGCGCTGGTGGCGCGGCATATTTTCGGCCTGGTCGATGACGATCTGGTGAGCCTGCCGGCCAATCCGAATGCGACGCCGGGCGAACTCGATCCGGTCACGATTTATGGCAGCGAAGGCGTGTCGGTGCAGTTGGCGCCATGCTGTCTGCCGATTCCGGGCGACCAGATCATTGGGCAACTGCGGCGCGACCAGGGCTTGATCGTGCATACCAGCGATTGCGTCGGCGCCAAGCGGCTGCGCGGCAAGGAACCGGATCGCTGGATCGCCGTGCAGTGGGGCGGGGAATTGAACCGCCGCTTTGACTGCCGGATCAGGCTGCTGATCAATAATGAAAAAGGCATCCTGGCGCGCGTGGCGGCCGAGATTGGCGAATCGGATGCGAACATTTCGTATGTGGGCATGGACGAGGATGAAGAACACGTCATGACGCAGCTGCGGTTTACGATCCAGATCAAGGACCGCGTGCATCTGGCGCATCTGATCAGGAATCTGCGGCGCGTGGTGGGCGTAACCAGGGTGGAACGCGAGCGCAATTAGTTTGCTTCGTTTGCGCTGACCTTTTCGCTATCCCCCAAACCGTCATTCCCGCCGAGTGCCGCCTTGCTGCGGGAATGACGATACTGCCCCTACCTCATCGCCAAAATCCGGTCGAACGCATCGCAAGCCCCTCTGCACGCCTCGGCAATCTCCCCTTCGCTTTTCACGCCCTCCCGCAGCGCCAGCATGAAGCTGCGCCAGCGCGGACCCGGCCCCTGCGCCCCACTGCGCAGATAACGCAGCGGATGCGGCGCCAGCGGCCCCGCCAGGCGCTGATACAGCACCGCCCCGCCCAGTTGCGAGCCTTCGATCACATACGTCACGCCCCAGCGGTACGCCGCGCTGGCGGCACTCGGCCACACGGTGTCGTCGTCAGGGCGCGGATCGGCACGCACCCCGCCCAGCGCCGGATCGGCCAGATCGGCATCGATCAGCGCAACCCGCGCCACCGCCGGCAAGCTGGCCTCGCCTTGCGGACCATCGCTGTAAGGCGCCAGCCAGGCTTCCAGGGGAGACAACCAGCGGCGCAGCATGTGCAAATGGTCGCTGTAGTGCTGCAAGCCGGCGTCCGGCTGGGCCAGCGGCATGCCGGCGTCGAGCACGGCATGACGGTCGGCCGTGGCGATGCGCAACGCGCTCAGTGCGTCGGCATGCGCGCGGTTGGGATGTTGATTGATAGATTCTTCCTGTTCTGTAAGGCATGTTCATCACAGTCTATCAGTCTTGTTGCTGCGCACGCCTCAAAATGAGGAACTCAGCGTCAGCCGGAACGAGCGCGCTTCGGTCGGGTGGAAATGGATGTCCTCGACCGCCCCGGGCTCGCCTTGCAGGCGCGATGCGTAGAAATAATCGATCGCCGAACTGCGCCGCTTGGCCAGGTTGAAGCCTTCCAGTTCGAGCTTGAGGCGCTTGCCCCGCTTGTAGCCGATGCGCCCGTTCAGGGTCGTGGCCGGCTGCGAGCGCACACTGTTGTCTTCGATCAACGGACGCGGGCCGACATAACGCAGCTGCAACGCCCCGGACCACGGCCCCAGCTTGTCGAGCGCCAGCGCCAGCGAGGCCACGCGCGCCGGGGAATCTGGTCGCTGGCGTTCCAGCGCCCCCGGTAAGCCATGGCCGTGAGGTCGAAACGGGTGGCGGCGTCGCCCTGGCTGAACCGCAGCACGCCGTTGAGCTTGTTGTAATCGTCGCCGCGCGTAAACGGCCCATCGTGATGGAACGATTCGAGCGCCTACAGCAGCTTGCCCTTGCCGAGCACGGGCGAATCGGCCAGCAGCGCGCGCCGGTAGCCATTCTGGCCCAAGCCCAGGCTGGCGATGCCTTCCGGCAGCGTGTCGGCGTAGCGCACCGCCAGCGCGCCGGCGGCGGCGAAGTCGCCTTCGTCGGCGTAGTACGGCCCCGTGCGGTAGTCGAGCCGGTTGGCCAGTTCGGGAATCAGGAAGTTCAGGTCGGTCCAGCCCTGGCCGTGGGCGTGGCTGCGCTGGTTGACCAGCATGCCGTCGACCGTGGTGCGCAGGCCGGTGCCATGGTCGAGGTTAAAGCCGCGCAGGTAAAACTGCTTGGCCTTGCCTTCGCCGCTGTGCTGGCTGACGATCAGGCCGGGCGTCGCTTCCAGCAGTTCGCCGGGACGGTACGCCGAGCGCGCCGCCAGTTGCTGCTGGGTGAGCACGCCGGCATTGGCGGAATCGCCCCCCCAACTGGCTCATGCGCGAGGCGGCCACCACCACGTGCGGCAAGGCTTGCAGCGGCTCGCCGGCGTGGACCACGGCCGCGGCGCCCAGCAGCAAGGCGCTCAAAGGATGGCGTACGAGTCGGTAGTCGTGCATGGGCAGGCCTGTCGTGAAAAAGCGAGAGGCGCATAGACAAAATCGCGGCGCATTCCTTCATCGGCGGCTGCATGATTTCGGATTCAACTTCGCTTCAGAAAATTTCAAATAATCAACATTAATATTTTATTCATCGGCGCGCGCGTGTTAACATCACGCCCGGATCCAGCACCAGTACCTGCCCTTACCACCTCTCAGGAAGCACTTCATGGGATATCGCCGTTTTGCGAACACGCTCCCCTTCTGCCTTGCCGTTGCGTTCATGGGGAACGCCAGTGCCGTCGAGCGCACCGAAACCGTCGAATGCGAGCTGGCCGATGGCAGCGCCTTCGTCCTCCAGGCCAAACATAGCTGGATCCCGCTGGCGGTGTTCGCGCGCCATGCCAACGCGCGCGAGGACCAGGATGACTTCAAGGTGTACTACCGCGCGCGCGGCGCCGCAGAACTGGTGGACGCGGGCGCGAAAATGGAACATCAGCATCTGGAGCAAGGCGCCAATATGGAAGTCCTGTGCGCCCGCCTGGGCCTGTACGAAGGCCAGCCGGGCACCGGTGCTTCCCTGCGCATGCCGGGAGAAAAACGCTTCTGGGTACCGGCGCCCCGCGTCATAGGCAAGCGCGACGAGGTTCAACAGCAGCGCGTCGATGCGCAGTTGAAGCAGCGCGGCTTGCACGTGATGGATGAAAACAGCGCCATGGCCATCCGCCAGGGCAAGCTGGTGCGGGAACTGCCCTTGTACGCGGCCAAGGCGCCGGCCTGCGCCGAACGCAACGGCCAGCAGTGCCCGGTGAGCGCCGTGCTGCGCACGACCTCAAGCGATCGTGGCGAAACCTGGCAGCCGGCCAGCATCGAAACGGCGCCCTATTTCTTCAAGACCGGCATGGCGCTCGCGCGGCAAGCCGGCGTGGCCCACCCTTCCGCGCGCAGCCTGCGCAATTACCGTCACCGCGACGAGAACGGCGCCAAACCGCTTGAGCAGCCATGTCCGAAGGAATGCACCGAATGAAAACTACGCTGGTGACCGCAATGGTGCTGAGCCTGCACGCCCAGTCCGGCTTTGCCCAGGACCGCCTGGAATGCCTGCTGCCCCAGGGCGGCCGGATCGTGATGGAGGGCAGCTGCGAAGCCCCCTACGGCAATCGTCCGGAAACCTGCGATACGCGCTACGCCACGCGCTACCTGGGACCGGACGGCGCCGCGCAGGTCGATCTGGGCATCACCTCGCTGCGCCGCACCGACGACTCCGGCACGCCGGCCGAGATGTGCGCCCATTTTTATGTCAAGGGTGACACCGTGCATGCGCCCGGCACCGACTCGGAGCATTTCCGGATGCTCGCCAAGGGACAAGTCGCAACGATTACCGCCAAGCCCCGTTACGATAAAGCCGTCGAAGCCGAGGCCAACCGCGAATCGGCGCGCCACGCGCTGAGCGATCCCGGCTATACGCGCATGGCGGTGCAAGGCAGCACCTGGGTGCTCGAAGAAGCGCTGACGCGCTGGCACTGGGGCCACTATGCCGATGCCAATTTTTACCGGCAGCCGGTCTCGCAGGTGTCGCAAACGCTGTCCACCGACCAGGGCAAGAGCTGGAGCGCGCCGCTCATCACCAGCGCGTCCCGCTTGTTCACCATCGGCACCTCGGCACTGGACCAGCCGGACGCCGCCAGGCCCGGCGCCGTCAGCATCGCCGACAAGCGCCTGGAACGGCGCGCGCTGATGGCACGGGGCAAGCAACTGGTACTGCGTTGCCGCCTGCCCGATCAATCCGAGTTTGTGCTTTCCGGCATGCTGCCGAACGAGGAAGACCTCCAGCGTCAATCCGCCGGCGAACTGCCGCCCTTCGTGCCGCTCGTCTCGATCAGCTATGTCGGCGCGCCGGGCCGGGCCGCCATCGACGTCGATGGCGACATGGCCATGCTCACGGGCTTGCCGACGAGCGCCGCAGGTCCCCTGCAGGATCAGGTCTGCAACAGCGCCGGCCTGGCCAACGGCGTTCCCTACATCGGCATCACCATGCTCGACCAGGATGGCAAGCGCTTCACCCGATTCGCGTATCCGGACAAGATCTGGTTTCCGAGCCACCCGCCGCGCCAGCTCGGCGAATTGCTGATGCGTCAGGACCTGATTATGGGCTACAACGTTGCGCTCAGCCGTCGCGGCAAGCTGATCGGGCTGGAATACCCGCTCGTATCGCGGCAATGCGCCAGCGCTGGCCGGGTCGACAAGGCTCCCGTCTGTCCGGTTGGCGGCGTGCTGCGCAGCGAATCGCAGGACAACGGGGCCAGCTGGTCCGATCTCGCCTTCTCGAGAGCATCCTGGATCTTCACGCCCGGCAAGCCACTGGAGCAGCAGCCCGGACGCGCCACGCTGCAACGCCGCTAAGCCCGCCCTCCTCCATCACCTTTCCGGAAGCAACTCCATGCGACATCGCCGTTTTCTGCACACGCTCTCCTTCTGCCTTGCCGCCGCCTTCATGGGCAAGGCCTGCGCCGTCGAGCTCACCGAAACCGTCGAATGCGAACTGGCCGACGGCAGCGCTTTCATCCTGCAGGCACAACATGACTGGGCGTTTCCGAATGAGCTCACGCGCCGTCGCGCCAACCGCGCTGACCAGCAAGATTTCAAGGTGTACTACCGCGCGCGCGGCACCGGCAATCTGGCATACACGGGCGCCAGCCTGGCATACCTGAATTTGCAGCAACGGCCGAACCTGGAAGTCCTGTGCTCCCGCCTGGGCCACCACCTGGGCCAGCCGGGTACCGGCCTGTCCCTGCGCATGCCGGGAGAAAAACGCTTCTGGGTGCCTGCGCGCACCGGCAAGGACAATCTCGACAAACAGGAACAGCGCCGTATCGATGCACTGTTAACGCAGCGCGGCTTGCGCGTGATGGGGAAAAACAGCGCCCTGGCCATCCACCAGGGCAAGCTGGTGCAGGAGCTGCCCTTGTACGCGGCCGACGCTCCCGCCTGCGCCGAACCCGACGCCCAGCAATGCCCAGTAAGCGCCGTGCTGCGCATGACCTCAAGCGACCGGGGCGACACCTGGCAGCCGGCCAGCATCGAAACCGCGCCCTACTTTTTCGACACCGGCATCGCGCTCGCGCGGCAAACCGGCATCGCCCACCCTTCCGCGCGCAGCCTGCGCAATTACCGCAACCGCGACGAGCAGCCATGCCAGACCAAATGCACCGAATGAACATCGCCTTTGTGACCGTGCTGGTGCTGGGCCTGCATGCCCGGTCCGGCTTTGCCCGCGACAGCCTGGAATGCGTGCTGCCCCAGGGCGGCCGCATTGTGATGGAGGCACACTGCAAGGCGCCGGCCGGCGTGAGTGGGGACTGCGATTCCCGATACGACACACGCTACCTTGCACCCGGCGGCGGCGCACCGGTCGAGCTGGGCGAGACATCGCTGGACAAGCCCGACGACTCGGCTACGCCAGCAGCAATGTGCGCCCGGTTTTATGCCAGGGGCAACAGCGTCCATGCCCCCGCCTCCGACGATGGGCAGTACCGGAGCATCGCCAGGGGCCAGGTCGCCTCCGTGCAAGCGCATCGCCCAGACAATGAAGAGGTGGAAACACAGGCCAATCGCCAATCCCCGCGCGAGGCCCTGAACTATAGCGGCTACAGCCGCATGGTGGAGCTCGGCGGCACATGGGTGCTTGAAGAAGCGTTCACGCGCCGCTACCGGGGCCACTACGCCGATGCCGATGTTCACCGCGCGCCACTGTCGCACGTGCTGCAAATGCAATCGAGCGACCAGGGGGATACATGGAGCGCGCCAGTTCTCACCAGCGCGTCCAGATTGTTCACCATCGGCAAACCGGCGCTGGACCAGCCGGACGCCGCCAGGCCACGCTTTGCGCCCGCCGAAGACAAACGCCGCGACCGGCGCAATGTGCTGGCGCAGGGCAAGCCGCTGACGATGCGTTGCCGCCTGCCCGATCACTCCGAATTCATTCTCTCCGGCAAGCAGCCGAGTGACGAAGAACTCAAGCGCGAATGGGGCGGCGAAAGGTCGGTTTTCGTGCAGCTGGTCTCGATTGCCTATGTCGCCGCGCCCGGCCGGGCCGCCATCGACGTGGAACCCGAACTGTCCAGGCTCAGGTTCCTGGCGGATGTGCCGCGTCCCAAGCTCGACGAGGTCTGCGGGACCGCCGGCCTTGCGAATGGCGTTCCCTACATCGGCATCACCATGCTCGACCGGGACCGCAAGCGCTTCACCCAATTGACGTATCCGGACAAGATCTGGTATCCGGGCGAGTTGCCGCGCCAAATCAACGAGTCGCTCAAGGGCCAGGACCTGACCTGGGGCGAGCAAACCGAACCGCCTGCCGCAGTGACCCGGCGCAACAACGTGCTTGCGCTGGAATATCCGGTCGTACCGGAGGGCTGCGGCGGCAGCGACCCGCGCCACATCAGGCCGCCCGTCTGCACGGTCAGCGCCGTGCTGCGCAGCGAGTCGCGCGACAACGGCATGAGCTGGTCGGACCTGGCCTTTTCCACCACGTCCTGGATCTTCGCCCCAGGCAAGCCAGTCGACCAGCAGCCGGGCCGCGCCACACTCAAGACCGAATAGCCTGGCGGCTCACATGGTGATGCATGCGGCGCAACCCCAGCCAGACAATGGCGAGCATCACCGGCATGGCGGCGCCGGTCACCATGTCCGGATTGATCGGCACGCCAGCCGCCTTCATGGCCTTGCCCGCATACGCGATCAGCCCGATCGAATAGTAGGAAATGGCCACCACCGACAGCCCCTCGACCGCCTGCTGCAAGCGCAGCTGCTGGGCCGCGCGCGCGTTGAGCGACTCCAGGATGCGCCGGTTTTGCTGTTCCTGCACGATGCCCACGCGCGTGCGCAGCAAGTCATTGGTGCGGCCGATGCGCTCGGCCAGCGCTTCCTGGCGCCGCACGGTCGACTCGCACGTGTTCATGGCCGGGGCCAGGCGCCGGTCCATGAATTCGCGGATGGTCGGCACGCCCGGAATGCGCGCTTCGCGCAACTCCTCGATGCGCGCCTGCACCAGCCGGTAATAGGCTTTTGAAGCGGCGAAACGGTAACTGTTTTCCAGCGCCAGCTTTTCCATGCGCGCGGCCAGCACCGTGATTTTTTGCAGCAAGACTTGCTCGCCGTCGGGCGCATCCGGCGTATCGGGAATCGCATCGCTCGCATCGGTCATGCCGGCCGAGAGGCGCGCCAGGTCGGCCTCGATGCCGTTGAGCACGGGCGCGGCCAGCTGCGCTTGCGGCAAGCCCAGCAGCGCCATCATGCGGTAGGTTTCGATTTCCAGCACCCGCTGCACCAGGCGCCCGGCCTGCTGGTACTGCATGCCCAGGTCCTGGATCACGACCCTGCCGAAACCATCGGGCGCGATCGCGAAATCGGTCCAGACCTTGGCAAAATTCTGGCTGTCGCAGCCAACCAGCAGATTGCCGCCAAACACGTGGCGCATCTCGGTCAGCGACGCGCTCACCTGCTGCAAGGTCACGTGGGTGGCGGCCATCACCTTGCCTTCCAGGCTCAGCAGCCACTCATCGGGAACATGGCGCAGCGGCACCTGCTCGAACGCGTGCTCGGCCGCGACAGGCTGGGCGCGCTGTTCGGCGAAAGTGTAGGTGGAAAACTCGGTATGCGACTCCCATTGCAGGCGAAAATTGCCGAAATCGTGGAAAAAATAGCGCGCTTCCGGGTGCGGCGGCGCCACCCCGAAATAGCGGCACAGCCCGGCCAGCAACTGGTTCTGGCACGCCAGCTGATGCGCATCGGCATCACCCTCGTCGCGCGCGTAGACCGCCAGGTGGGTCAGCGTTTCGGGGCCGTTCAGGCGCAGCGACGGGCGCGAATGGACTTCGGCCGCCAGCGGTATGCGCAAGGCGTGGTTGAAAGTGGCATGGGAAATCGACATCGCTAACTCGCTAAAATGGAAAATCAATCCGCGGCCGGGGCCGGATAGTGCACGCTGAGCACTTCCAGCTCATCCGGGCCGAGTGGCGTCTGCAAGGTGATCAGATCGCCTTCCCTGGCCTTGGTCAGGGCGCGCGCCACCGGCGAGACCCAGCTGATCTTGCCGTTCAGCGGGTCCAGCTCGTCGATGCCGACGATGGTGACGGTGTGTTCCTCGCCCGCGCTGTTGGCATAGGTGACGGTGGCGCCGAAGAAAATCTGGTCGTTGCCATGCTGGACGCTGGGATCGACCACGGCGGCCGAATCCATGCGCTTGGTCAGGAAGCGGATGCGCCCGTCGATCTGGCGCAGGCGCCGCTTGCCGTAGATATAGTCGCCGTTTTCGGAACGGTCGCCGTTCGAGGCCGCCCAGTGCACCACCTTGACCACCTCGGGCCGCTCGACATCGATCAGTTGCAGCAGCTCATCCTTGATGCGCTGGTAGCCGGCCGGCGTGATGTAATTCTTGGCGCCCGCGGGAATGGCTTGCGCCAGCGCGATGGCTTCCTCGTCGTCGTTATCGGCTTCTTTGACAAATGCTTTATTCATGCGTCTCATTGTAATGGCGCGCGCGCTTCCTGTCCGGGCGATACCCGATTTAAGCGGCGCCGGGGTTTTCACGTATCATGAAACCAAAGGGAGGACCATGACACAAGCCAAGCGACGCCGCTATCGACTGCTCGCCCCGCTGGTGTACCTGGCGGCGCTGATCCTGCTGCTGGAAGAATGGCTGTGGGATATCGGCACCCGCGTCGGCGCCGTGATTGCGCGCTGGCCGCCGGTGCGCGAGTTCGATGCGCGCATCCGGGCGCTGCCGCCCTATTGGGCGCTGGGCGCGTTCGCCCTGCCCGCTGTGCTGCTGTTTCCGGTCAAGCTGCTGGCCCTGATCGCAATTGCCAACGGGCATCCTGTGACGGGCGTGATGGTGATCCTGCTGGCCAAGATCGGCGGCGCGGCGGCGGTCACGCGCCTGTACTCGCTGACCCTGCCCAGCCTGCTGACCCTGGCGTGGTTCGCCCGCTGGCATGCCGTGTTCATGGCGTTCAAGGACAAGTGGGTAGGCAAGCTCAAGGGCACCCTGGCTTACCAGCGCACCAGCCGCACGGCGCTCGCGTTGCGCGGCCGCCTGCGCAGGGCGGTCAAGGCGTTCCGGCGGCGCGGACGGGGCGGCCGCCACAGCATGCGCCCGACCCGCATCCTGCGCCGTTTCGCGGCCATGTGGCGCGCCCGCCGCCGTTGAGGCCTGGCCTGCGCAGACAGGCGCTGTTTAAAACCGGCTGAAGAAATCACGCGCAGCAACTTCGCACGCGACGTTCGCCATGAATCCATGATAATTGTCGACCGTCGTGGGGTCGTCGCCGCTATCGATCACCGCTTGCCTGATTGTCGCGAAGATGGTTTTCGAGCGCGCATACGGATCGTTCTGCGTGACAGGCGAATCGACGTCGAGCAGCTGCGCCGCGCCGCCGTGGGCTAGAAAATAGGCCTGCGTCAGGCGCGCATGAGCGAAACCGACTTCGGGATCGCCATTGCCGCCGCACAGCAACATCGGGGCACTTGGCACCCAGGTGCGCAAGTCGTTTTTCAACCATGCGGCGCGCATCGGATGGGCCGGCGCGCAGGCCAGCGGCGCCTCGGGCGAGCTCACCGGGCAGGGATGGGCGGCGATATCGGCCAGCAAGCGGCCCAGGTAGCCTGCATTCATCAGGCTGTGCGCGGGCGTGCCGAAGTAGGCCTGTTGAGTGGCGCTCAGTGCGGCGTAATTGGCCATGTCCTGGCTCAGGAAATACATCGGGAATTTTCCCTCGGCCATCAGCGTAGTCAATGGCGTGGTGGTCGGCAACAGGGTTTCCATCGCACCGGCGTAGCTGCCGGAATAGACTTCCGATGGTGTCGCATACAGATTGCCATACGCTTTCTGCCACGCCGTTATCTGCATCACGAGCTGGAGCTGGGTCGACAGCGAAAAAGCGCGCGGGTCGTCAAACGCGCCGCTGCTGCCCAGGGCCTCGTAGTCCAGGCTCTCCGCATAACTGCCGCTTTGCGGCGCCGACGCCGTCACCTTGATGCCTGCCGCCTGCATGGCGCGGTGGGTGGCCATCGCGACATAGCCGCCTTCCGAATATCCAGTGATAAACAGCTTGCCGTTCTCGCCGGCCGGATGCGCCAGCCCCGCAAGCGCGGTGCGCGCGGCAGCGAGCGCGTCGATCATGTCTTTCGATTGCTGATCGGCGATATGGTGCGGATGGTAGTTCAAACGCGAGGTGTCGTAACCGGCATAATTGGGCGCGACGACAATATAGCCCTGGGCGGCATACATGGCGGCCGGCGTGCCGACCCTGCCCGCTCCTTCGTTCGTGACATCGCTGATGTCGGCCATGTTCAGCTTGCGCTGGAACGAACTGCCATGCCCGTACAACAGGACCGGGCGCTTGCCGCCACAGGCCGGAATGGCGCCGGTCGGGACCAGCAGTGCGGCGGATGCCGTCGTCGGTTCGCCCGCCGCGCCGACCGTGTTGTACTCGACATGATGAAAGTTGATACCGCACTTGGGCGCGCCGGCGACCACCAGCAACTGGGTGCCGAATTTGTTCAATTGCGTGCCGACGCCGGCCGCGTCGAGCGACAACAGGCGCGTCGGCGAATTGCGCAGCAGCGCGCCGCGCCCGGCCGCTGTATCGGCCGGGCCCTGGCTGGCTGGCGAACCGCCGCAGCCGGTCAATAGAACGGCCAGCGCGGCGCCGAGAGTCAGGAATCGGATAGATGGGATTGCGTTTGGCATGAGGCCTCCGGTGGATGATCACAATTGCTGGCCTGCCGATTGCCGGGCGGGAGCAGCATCGGCATTATGCAAACGCCAAGCTTCGGGTTTGCCAAAGACCGACGCCGCGGCCTTTGGCTGGCCTTAAGAATCGGCTCGGTATAATCGGGCGATGCACCTACTACTCATTGAAGATGACCTCGATTTCGGGCGCGCCTTGCAAGGCGCCCTCAAGGCCGAAGGCATCAGCAGCGAATGGCTGCGCCGCGCCGGCGACGCACCGCAGGGTTTTCACGACACGCCATTTGACTGCGTGCTGCTCGACCTGTCG
Source organism: Massilia frigida (assembly GCF_011682175.1). Lineage (GTDB taxonomy): Bacteria > Pseudomonadota > Gammaproteobacteria > Burkholderiales > Burkholderiaceae_D > Telluria_A > Telluria_A frigida. Next base: position 31,473 of record NZ_WHJG01000022.1, on the reverse strand, counting down.
CTGCCCGATGGCTGCGGTTTCGACTTGCTGGCGCGCTGGCGGCGCGGCGCCAGCACGGTGCCGGTAATCGTGATGACGGCACGCTCCGCACTCCAGGACCGGCTCACTGGCCTGGACGGCGGCGCCGACGATTTTCTCGTGAAGCCGTTCGCGACCGAGGAACTGATGTCGCGCATCCGCGCGGTACTGCGGCGCTATGCGCGCCAGGCCAGCGAGCAATGGGTGATCGGCGCCTTGACGATCGAGCCGCGCCGTCATCTGGCGCGGCTGGGCGATGACACGCTCAAGCTGTCGCCGCGTGAATTCCAGCTCTTGCTGGAACTGGCACGCGAACCCGGTGCGGTGGTCGCCAAGGGCACCCTCTCGCAACGACTCGATCCGCTCGGTGAACCGGTCGATTTCGCCACGATCGAAGTCCATATGTCGAATTTGCGCCGCAAGATCGGGGCCGAACGCATTCACACCGCGCGCGGCATCGGCTACGTGCTGGTGCCATGAGGCCATGGCGGCGGCCGACACTGGTGCGGCGCGTCATGGCCGCGCTCGGCATGGCCTTCCTTTTGGTGTGGGGCATGCTGCTCGGGTATGAATACATCCAGTTCAAACACGAATCGGACCAGAATTCAGGCATGCAAAAAATCGGTGCGGCCTTGTATGCGGCGCTCATCCGGCTCGAGCGCCCGGAGCAGGTACAAACGGCCGTCGCCACCACGGCGATCTGGCTCAATCAAGTGCGTCACGATGCGAACAAATTGCCTGACGATCTAGTGTTCGAGCTACGCGACCGCGCGGGCCACCTGGTGTATTCGTCGAGCGCAGCGGGCAGTCGTCCTCCGGCAAGGTTGGCGCGCCAGGCCGGCCACGGCGCTTACTGGATATACCAGCGCGACGCGCCCGATTGGTCGTTGCGCATCGCCGAACCCAAGCCGGAACGCTCGGACACCCTGGGCGGGCTGGGACGCGGACTGATTCCCTATCTGCTCATTTCCCTGCCCTGCGTGGTGCTGCCCTTGTGGCTCGCCGTGCACCAGGGATTGCGGCCATTGCGGCTGCTGGCCGAACGCATCGCGGCGCGCCAGCATGACGACCTGTCACCGATCGGGATGGATCCGAAATATAGCGAATTGCGGCCGCTGGTGGCGGCCTTCGAGGATCTGCTTGCCAAGTTGCGCAGCAAGGCGCAGCGCGAACGCGCGTTCATTCAGGATGCGGCGCACGAATTGCGAACCCCGATGGCGGTGATATCGACACAAGCCCATGTCATTGCGCGGGCCGCCGATCCGGCCCAGCGCCAGCAGGCGCAAGAGCATCTCAACCTGGCCATTGCGCGCGCCTCGCACCTGACCCGCCAGCTGCTTGAGCTTGCAACGCTCGATGAAATGGAGCCCGCCACATTCGCGACCGTCGACGTCGCCGACATCGTGCGCCAGCTATTGGCGCAACAGGTGCCCGGGGTACTGGCGCGCCGCATGGACCTGTCGCTCGATGCACCCGACACATTGCGCTGGCCTGTGGAAGTGGCCGCTTTTCAATCGATCGTCACGAATTTGCTCGACAACAGCCTGCGCTACGTGCCGCTGGGCGGCTGCGTGCTGGTCCGCCTGCGTAGCGACGAGACGGCCTTGATATTGTCGTTCGCCGACGACGGCCCCGGCATTCCGGAAGACCAGCGCGAGCACATCTTCGAGCGCTTTTACCGGGGACGCGGGCACGATACCCCCGGCTCTGGCCTGGGCCTGGCGATCGTCAGGCAAGCCGCCGCGCGCGCGGGCGGAAGCGTGCGGATCATCTCTGGCCTGCATGGGAAGGGATGCGGTGTCGAGGTGCGCCTGCGGTCGTTCCGGTAGGCAGTGAAGTGACATCCGGAACAATCCTGTTGCTTTATATGGCATATTGACTAAATGAAATGTATTCTAGTCAACGATCTGTCGATAGGCGACGGTCAACTTTCCATAAGGCATATATGCACGCGCACTTTCCCAGATTTTCTCTCTGCGCACTGACTTTGCTGGCGGCCGCGTGGGCGCCCGCCCATGCAGCGACCAGTACAGCGACAGCCGCGATCGCGCATTTCCGCTACGAGCTCATCGACTTGAACTTGTCCGATGGTATTACGCCATCCCTCACCTTTACCGAGCAGGCCTGGTCGAACGACACCCAGGGAGCGGGGCAACGCCAGACCCTCGACGAAGCCGGAACCACCTTGTTGGAGAACGTATTCGGGTCGGCCCGCGGCACGCTGTCCGACACCACAATGGTGTCCGCGGCCAGCCTCGATCATTCCGTGCCGCTTGATAACAGCTACCAGTCTTTCAAAAATGAAAACTTTCGCACCGCCGCGTTCACGCTCAGCCCGCATACCCTGTTGATTTTTACCGGCGTCGGCACGGTCTCGCAGGAGCGCGCAGGCTATTTCCGCCAGGCATCCAGTTTTATCGGCATGGACGGGTATATGTGGGGCGAGCCGGGGGGATACACCCAGCAATTCAGGTCCGAGTACCGCACCCAGGCAGGCTCGACCAGCATGAACCTGTACGGGCAATTGCGTACCGATGAACGGGCGGGACAGGGCCATCTCTCGCTGCACACCTACGCGATTCTTGCGGAGCCGCTCACCAGCCCCGTTCCCGAACCGTCTACCTACGGCATGCTGCTTGCGGGCACGTTCCTGGTAGGCGCCGTTGCGCGCCGTCAACGCCGGGCAGTTGCCCGTCAAGCGGCATGAACGCCGCCTCCACTGCGCTTCCCCACCCGCTCGCCACGCCCGGACACAGCCACCATCACCGAAAGACTTCCATGCCCGTCCTTCCATCCAAGCTTGTCGCCGGCCTGCTTGCAGCCGGCATGCTGGCGTGCGCCCCGGCCCAAGCCGCTTATAGCCATGCATCGGCCAACCTGAACAACTTCCAGTTTCAGCTGATCGACCTGGACCTGACTGACAATATCACCCCGAGCATCACGTTCAACTTCACGCAATTCGACGGCTACCTCACCTTCCTTTCCGGCAAGCAGGGTGGCACGCGCTACTTGCCGGATTACGGGACGATCAGCGGCGCTTACGCGACTGGCAGCGCCAGCGCGACCAGTGCGCCCACCGGCTTGCATGTGGAAGCGCATGTGAATTCGGTCCCGTCGAGCCTTTCGGTGCAGGTCCACACGGCGCAAAGCCTCTCCTTCACCCTGTCGCCTTCGACCAGGCTGATGTTCTCGGCACAAGCCGATGCTTTCCTGGACCAGAAGGGGATCGATCGGGCATCGTCGACTGCCCGTATGAGCGGCAGCTTGTATTCGACTATCAACGGGGTGGATGGATTCAGCGATTTTCACACGGCCCTCGATAGCAAGGAGGGAAAGGGCAGCCGCTTATTGGAAGGCGCGCTCAGTTCGGGAGCGGGCGTCGCCAGAGGAACACTTTCCGCCAGCACCACGATCAGCTTGGTCCACTCTGGCGCCACCTCGCCGGTACCTGAACCGGCAACGTACGGCTTGCTGGCGGCCGGCCTGCTGGTCATCGGCGCGGCGCGCAGGAAAGCGCGCAAGGCCTGATGCAGGCAGGCGCCAAGGCAGGCGCCAGCGCCTGCCTTGGCGCGGGGCCGGTTCCACCACGCCCAGGATCGGCCCCAGGGGCGGGCCGAAGCCGGCGCACCCCAGTTGGGTCGAGACCAGGCTCGATATCGAGCCGTCCAGATACAGTGCGTTCTTGCAATGGAGCGTCTCGCGGAAGCAGGCGGCGACATCTTGAACAGATTATTGCTTTACATGGCATATTAACCAAATGTCATGTATTCTAGTCAATAGTCTGTCCATACGCGACAGTCAACCTCCCAAAGGCACAAATGTACCCGCACCTGAACAAATTTTCTCTTTGCGCACTGGCGCTGGCCGCCGCGTGGGCGCCCGCCCAGGCGGCGAGCAGCACGGTGGCCGCCAGCATCGACCACTTCCAGTACCAGCTCGTCGACCTCGACCTGGCCGACGGCATTTCCCCATCGATCATCTTCGCCGACGAGCGCTGGTCGAGCGAGACCTACGGGGCGGGCCAGCACCAGAGCCTCGCTGCGCCCGGAACCACCTCGATCGTGACCGCATTCGGCACCTCCGGCAGCACGCTCTCGCGCGGCACCATGTCGTCCACGGCAAGCGTCAACTTCCCCGTTCCCGCCGATGGCGTCAAGCACAAGTACGGGAACAGCAACGCTTATTCCGCCTCGTTCACCCTCAGCCCCAATACCCGGCTGATACTTACCGGTGTGGCCAGGCTGTCCGAACAACTCGTGCAGAAGTTTGATTACTCTGACAGTCGTATCAAAATGCAAGGCACGCTGGGGGTCGAAGCTGATTGGACGAGTACGTTCGAGAAGTCCTACCATACCAACTACGGGGCAGGCACCATCAACCTGTACGGGATGCTGATGTCGGACGCCCAGGCGCGCCAGGGCCAATTCTCCCTGGAGACCGCCGTTTCTCTTTCCGCGCCGATCACGCCGATCCCCTCCGTTCCCGAACCGTCGAGCTACGCAATGCTGTTGGCCGGAACATGTTTAGTGGGCGCGCTGGCGCGCCGCCGACGCCAGGCAGTCGCCCGCCAAGCGGCATGAACACCGCCGCCACTGCGCATCCACGTCCGGTCGGCACGACCGCGAACCACCATCCTGATCGAAAGTCCACCATGCTCCACCCATTGAAGATCGTCGCCGGCCTGTTTGCAGCCGGCATCCTGGCCTGCGCCCCGGCCCATGCGGGTCATGCCAAGGCCACCGCTAGCCTGAGCAATATCGAGTTCGTCCTGACCGACCTGGACTTGACTGACAATATCAGCCCGAGCATTACTTTCACCTACCAGGTGATCGGCGGCGCCTTCTACTACTCCGCTTTGGGTGAACCAAGTCCCGTGGATCATATAGCGAGCTACGGGGCAATCAGCCGGACCGTCCCCAGTGGTGGCGTCAGCCTGAGCAACGCAGCCACCAGCATGTACGCCGAAGCGCACGCGGACACGCTGCCCGATCCCCTTGGAGTCAGTTCCCACACATACCAGTACTCGAACTTTACCTTGTCGCCATCGACCCGGCTAACGTTCTCGGCCCGGGCCGATACGTTCATGGACCAGGACGGGCTCACGAAGGCACTGTCGATCGCCGGCATCAGCGGCGATTTAACGACCTACATCAATGGGGTGTCGGGTCGCGACGCGTTTACCATGAACCTGACCAACACGCATGGACAGCGCAGCCAACTGCTGCAAGGCGTGCTCGAGACGGGAAGGGCGGTCGGCAGGGGCAGGCTCAGTGCCGATGCCTCGGTCCAGTTGTCCTACTTTTCCGGCACCCCGACCTCGCCGGTACCTGAACCGGCAACATACGGCATGCTGGCGGCCGGCCTGCTGGTGATCGGCGCGGCGCGCAGGAAAGCGCGCCAGGCCTGACGCAGGCAGGCGCCGGGGCAGGCGCCAGCGCCTGCCTTAGCGCGGGGCCGGCTCCACCACGCCCAGGATCGGGCCCAGGGGCGGGCCGAAGTCGGCGCGCCCCAGGTCGGTCGAGAACAGGCTCGATATCGAGCCGTCCAGATACAGTGCGTTCTTGCAATGGAGCGTATCGCGGAAGTAGGCGGCGAATTCGTGCAAGGTGACCGGCACGTTGCTGATCACAAAAATCGCCTTGCCGTCGAGCACGCCGACGCCATTGCGCACGTGGCGCGAGCGCGAGTCGGCCTCGAAGCGCGAATGCATCCTGCCATCGATGACCAGCATGGGGCCGGACTGGGTTGCCAGCCGCACCTCGGCCGCCTGCGCCGCGTAAGCCGTCGACTCGAGCACCTGCGGCCCGCTCTTGCTCACGAAGAAAACGCCATTCGGCTTGAGGAAGAAATTACCCTGGCCATCATCCAGGTTCAGTGGCGCCAGTTGCTTGCCATTTTCCACATGCAAACCCACCGGTGCGAAACCCGGATGGTACATGCCGGCGTTGACGGCAAACACCAGCCGCTGCTTGCGCTCCAGCAGCCAATCCTGCAGGCGGCCAAAGCTCTTGAAGGGCTGGCCCGTCTCGTCATTGAGAAACAGGCGCAGCTCCTGGCGCGCAGGGTCGACCGTCACCACCGTGAAACGGGTGTCGGCCGCCTGGCACAAGGTGGCACACAGGAAAACAAACAGGGAGAACAGGAGTTTTTTCATCGCTCCAGTGTAAGGCAATTCCCCCTGCCGCAGGGCGCCGCTTAGTACAGCAGCGGCGAACCGTCGGCCAGCGCGCTGCCGGCCAGCAGCGTTTGCACGCCGTTGGCAAAGCTCGCGCTGCCGATGATGGCCAGCCCGGCGTTGGTGCCCACTGCCGACAGGTCGCCATCGAGCGCGTAGTGGTAAGCGAGGTCGCCGCCGATGGCCGCAGTATCGCTGCCGCCGCGCGCAAACGCCGCCAGCGATGCCGCCATGCTCCAGCTGGTCAAGGATGGGTCGGCGACGCGCGCCTGGTCGAACTTGCCGACCAGGCCGGCAAAGTCGAACAGCTCGACCTTGTTGTCGTTGATCACGCTGGCCGAACCGGGCACGTAATCGGCCCCGCCCGCGCTCACCACCTGCAAGGTCTTCACGCTGCCGCCGCCGGAACCGTACCAGTTGGCGAAGGTGATCTGGTCGCTCGCGCCCATCGTCAGCACCAGCGCGGCGCCGACTTTTTCCAGCGCCAGATCGGCATACGCGATGCCGTGGCCGAGCGAGAGCGTGTCGTCGTTGCCGCCGGTCGCCAGCACCCGGTCCTGGCCATCGCCCTTGTTGAAGGCAAGCACGTCGACCCCGGTCCCGACCTCGATATTGTCGTTGCCCGTAGCGCCGATAAACAGTTCGCTGGCACCCCCGCCGGACAGGTTGTCGTTACCCGCTCCGGCATGCAACAGGTTCGATTCCTTCGACGTGTCGATGAGCCGGTCGTTGCCTGCGCCGCCCAGCAGGATGTCGTAGCCCAGGGTGCCGTTCAGGGTATTGTCCGCGCCATTGCCCTTGATCAGGTTATTACCCTGGTTGCCCGTGCCGTTGATGGCTTGCGTGCCGGTCAGGATCAGCACTTCCACGTTTTGCCCCAGCGTCTTGGTCACCGAACTGAACAGCTGGTCGAAGCCGTTGCCGGCCCATTCGGTAATCATGTCGCCCACGTGGTCGGCATAATACGTATCGTTGCCGCCGTTGCCGGCCAGGGTGTCGGCGCCCGCGCCACCGTCGAGCACGTTGGCGACGGCATTGCCCGCGATCGCATTGTTCAGCGCATTGCCGGTGCCATTGATCACGGCGGCGCCGGTCAGGGTCAGGTTTTCCACGTTGGCCGGCAGCACGTAGCTGATGCCGGTCGTCACGCTGTCGGTGCCCGCCCCCGCCTCTTCGGTCACCACGTCGCCCGCGTGGCCGACCACGTAGCTATCGTTGCCGTTGCCGCCGGCCATGGTGTCGGCACCATGGCCGCCGTCGAGACGGTCGTTGCCGTCCAGGCCGAACAAGGTATCGTTGTTGGTCTTGCCGGTCAGGATGTCGTCGCCGGCCGTACCGGTCAGGGTCACGCTCGGGACCGGGGTGATCGTCAGCGCCAGGGTCGCCGTCGCCGCCAGGCCGCAGGCATCGGTGTAGCGCACGATGACGCTGCTGCTGCCGGCGTCGGCAGGCGCCGGGGTACCGCTGAAGGTGCGCGTTTGCGCATTGAACGACAGCCACGCCGGCAGCGCGCTGGCGCTGTAGCTGCCGGTGTCACCCGCGTCGGGATCGGCAAAGGTCCCCGCCGGCACGCTGTAGCTGAAGGCGACGCCGTCGGCCAGCGTCTTGGCCGGCAGTGGCGTTGCCAGCACCGGTGCGCGGTTGGTATTGGCGACATTGATGCTGAACAGGCTCGATGCGGACAGGCCGCCCTTGTCGGTCGCGACCGCCTTGAGCGCATAGCTGCCGCTATCGTTGTAGCCGGCCGTGCCGTTGATGGTGAGCTTCGCCGGGCTGTACGCCATCCATGCCGGCAGCGCGCTGCCGTCGGCGCGCGTGACGACGATGCTGAGCACGTCGTTCGGATTGGCGTCCTGGAAAACCGGTGCGGACACCGAGAATGCCTTGCCTTCGGCCACGCTGCCGCCATTGCCCGGTGCGGAGACGCTTGGCGCCACATTGACGTCGGCCACCGTCAGGCGCAACACGTCGCTTGCCGCCATGGCGCCCTTGTCGGTGGCGCTCACGGCAATGTCGAGCACGCCGCTATCGGCGTGGCCGGGCGTGCCGCTGAAGGTGGCGCTGGCGGCGTCGAACTTGAGCCATGAGGGCAGCGCCGCGCCGCCGGCCAGCGTGGCCGTCAGCGCCAGCGCATCCCCCTGGTCCGGGTCGGTGAAGCTGCCGGCGGGGATGGCCAGCGCAAAGGCCGTGCCGGCGCTCGCGGCCGCGTCCGGCAGCGTCTTGGCCAGCATGGGGGCGCGGTTGACGTCGCTCACGATCACGTCAAACGTGCTGACGGCGAGCAGGCCGCCCGGGTAGGTTGCCGTGACCCGGATGCCGTAGGTGCCGGCCGTGTCGTAGCCGGCGCTGCCCCAGAAGCCATACTGGGCGACATCGAACCCCATCCATGTCGGCAGGGCGCTGCCGTCCGCGCTGGAGAGCGCAGTGTTCAGCACGTGGCCCGGATTGGCATCCTTGAAGTCCGGCAAGCGCTGGTGAAAAGCCTCCCCTTCCCGGAGCGTGACATTACCCGACCAGACGACCGTCGGGGCCACGTTGGCGGCGCCGACCGTCACGCGGAAGGTGTCGGTGGTCGAGCGCGCCGTACTATCGGTGGCGGTGACGATCACCTCGAAGCTGCCCACGTCGGTGCTGAGCGGCATGCCGACAAAGATGGCGTTGGCCGCGTCGAAATGCAGCCAGAACGGCAAAGCGCCGCCGCCCACGCGCTCGGCCCGGTAGGTGAGCACGTCACCCGCACCCGCATCGGCATCGGTAAAGATGCCCGGCTTAATTTCCATGATGAACGGGTTGCCGGTGAGGACATCAGCATCGTTCAGCGGGGTCTGCAGCACCGGCGCGTGTCCGTTCAGCGCGTCGATGGTGGTCGACGTGCCGTCGGCAAAGTCGATGCGGTTAAAACCCACGCCGTAATTGGCCAGCCTGATCAGCCCGGCCGCGCCGTAAAAGATGTGCTGTTCGCTGCCCGCCGCGACAAAGTCCAGGTCGGCGGCCGTGATGCCGGCGCCGAACTGCAGCACATTGCCCTGCCCGCCGTTGTGGGACATTTCGTCGAGCAGCGCCATCCCATCGCCGAGGGCGAAGACATACGTATCCTCGCCGGCGCCGCCGGCCATGACATTGCCGCCCGCGCCGGCGCGCAAAAGATCGTTACCGTCGCCGCCGAACAGCATGTCGTCGCCCGCGCCACCGTCGAGGGTATCGTTGCCATCGTCGCCGTCGAGGCGATCGTTGCCGTCGCCCCCGGCGAGCAGGTCGTCGCCGCTCCGGCCGACGATCCAGTCGTCGCCACCCTTGCCGTCGATCCGGTCGTTGCGCTCGGCGTAACCCGCCAGCGTGTTATTGCCGTCGTCGCCGGTCCGAGTCAGGCTCATCTCGATCAGCCTGGCGCTGTCCCAGCGGGTGCCGTCGGCGAACTGCAACTGCGCCATCAAGCGCCACTCCTCCGGTCCGGACGGGACGGGTTGGACTAACAGGTTCATTTGCAGGGTCGCATCGCTGCCGGCAATACGCAGCAGCACCAGATAAGGGCTTGAGGAAGACACGCTGACATCGGCCGGACGCACATCGGCCGCCATCAATACCGTGTTGAGGGTATCGACGGACAAGCCGGGCAGCATGACCGTCTGGCCATTGTCGCGCCCGAACAAAATCATGTTGCTGCCGTCCCCCGGGATGAGCTCGTCGAAGCCGGGGCCGGGAATCAGGGTGTCGTCGCCGGGGCCGCCGATCAGGACATCGTTGCCATTTCCGCCAATCAGGACATCGTGGCCATCCATGCCATACAGGGAGTCGTCGCCGTCGCCGCCGGACAGCATGTCGCTCTCCCAGCTGCCATACAGCGTGTCCCGCGCGCTGCTGCCGACCACCTCGGGCATGATGGAGCGTATGCTTGCCTGCTCGATCTGTTCGGAACTCCATAGCGTGCCGTCGGCAAAGGTGATGGTGGTGGCGCCGCGGTTCGAGAAAAAGCCGGCCACGGTCAGGCTGTCGCCGCCGCCCCTGAGGGTGATCAGCAAATCGTCGCCCGTGCCTTGTGCGGAACGTACCAGCGCAACGCCGCCCCGCAGCACGTCGGCCAGCACGATGTTGTGGCGGGCCTGCTCCCCGCTCTGTGGCGTCGCCACTTGCAGGCGATCCTCACCCCAGCCGCGACTGAACAGATAGGTATTGTTGCCGGCGCCGCCGTCCAGGCTATCGTTGCCGCTGCCGCCGTCGAGGATATCGTCGCTGGGGCCGGCCTGGATCCGGTCGTTGCCGGAGCCGCCCAGCAGCGCCGCGCCATTCGGGCCGCCGATGTTGGTCAGGACATCATCGCCCGCGCCGCCGGCCATATAGGCGGCGTGGCCGTCCACCGTGTCGTTGCCGGCGCCGGCGTCGACGTTCATACTTGCGTAAAAACGGTCGTCCAGCTCGCCCAGGGTCGTCAGCGGCATGCTGTCGAGCGCAAGGCGGGTCAGGATGGTTTCACGGCTCCACTGCATGCCGTCGGCGAACGCGATCTGCTCGATGGCGCCCTGTTGCGCCGGCACGCCGTTACTCTGGGGAAAGTCGAAGAAACGCTCGACCAGGATGCGGTCCATGCTGCCGCGGATTTCAACGGACAGGCCGGTGCCGAGGCGCTGCAGGTAGATGTCGGCCGGGGCGATGCCGTCACCGAACACGAGCCGGTCGTGCATGCCGGGCAAGTTGAAGTATGTACGCACGGTATCCTGGCCGTCGCCCCGGTTGAACACGACGGTATCGCTGCCCACGCCGCTGTCGATGGTGTCGTCGCCGGTGCCGCCGATCAGGGTATCGTTGCCATTGATGCCACGCAGCATGTCAGCGCCGCCCTTGCCGTCCAGGACGTCGTCACCCGGGCTACCAATCAAGAAATTGTTTCCATTATCGCCGACCACCGAATTTGCCATGAACTTGATCCTGTAAATTATGTAATACATTGTTTTATAGAAATAATTACCAATCGTCAAGTTTAATTCTTATATTAGTTGCAAAAAGATTTAATCAGCTTGTCGGCATTGAAACGAGCCCGGGCCGGTCGCGCGATCCCGGCGCAAGGGGACAGCAGACCTCGATGGTTTTCCCGTATGATTCCAAGCATGACTCTTCCGCCGCCCCTTGATGAGCCCAGTTCCACCCACCATTGCCCACGCCATGAAGACGTTCGTCAGCAACACTCCGGCAATAGTCAAATTTAGTTGCTGTCAATGTTGTTAAGTTGATTTTTGGAGAGCTCGACAAACCGGCCCGCAAGGGCCGGCGCGCGAAGCGCGAAGGCGCCAGGATGGCCGTGCGGGGCCATGCCGTGGCGGGCCGGCCCCGGTTTCGGGTTGATTTCAGTTGTGGGAAGCGGGACGGACTGTCGCCCGTCCCTGGTGGTACTGCGCGGCAGGCGCGAGCGTGCCCGGGCGCCGGGCGGTGCCTGACGCGACGGCGTTCGCCCGGGCCGCTGCCGCTGCCCGGTTAGAACAGCAGCGGCGTACCGTCGGCCAGCGCACCGGCGGCCAGCAAGGTTTGCGTGGCGCTGGCAAAGCTCGCGCTGCCGATGATGGCCAGCGCCGCATTCATGCCCACTGCCGACAGGTCGCCATCGACCGCGTAGTGGTAAGCCAGGTCGCCGCCGATGGCCGCGCTGTCGCTGCCGCCGCGCGAAAATGCCGCCAGCGATTGCGCCATGTTCCAGCTGGTCAAGGCCGGGTTGGCGAGGCGCGCCTGATTGAACTGGCCGACCAGGCCGGCAAAGTCGAACAGCTCGACCTTGTTATCATTGATGATGCTGGCCGAACCGGGCTGGTAATCGCTGCCGCCGGCGGTGACCACCTGCAAGGTCGATACGCTGCCGCCGCCGCTGCCGTACCAGTTCTTGAACGTGATCTGGTCGCCCGCGCCCGTCGTCAGGATCAGCTCGGCGCCGACCTTTTTCAGGGCCAGGTCGGCGAACACGATGCCGTGGCCCAGCGAGACCGTGTCGTCGTTGCCGCCGAAGGCCGTCACCACGTCCTGGCCATCGCCACGGTTGAAGGCATGGAGATCCACGCCACCCTGCACATTGACGCTGTCGTTGCCCACCCCACCGATGAACAACTCGTTGGCGGCGCCGCCGGTCAGCGAATCGGCACCGCTGCCGCCACTGAACAGATTAGCCTCGGTCGAGTTGTCGGACAGCGCATCGTTACCGGCGCCGCCGAACAGCAGGTCGAAGCCGGCCAGCCCGTTCAGGGCGTTCGCCACGCTGTTGCCTTGGATCAGGTTATTGCCGCTATTGCCGCTGCCGTTGACCGCCAGCGTGCCCGTCAAGGTCAGCACTTCGAGGTTGGCGGACAGGGTCCTGTTCACCGAACTGAACAACTGATCGACGCCGCCGTTCGCGGATTCGGTCACCACGTCGCTGGTACTGTCGACGTAATAGATATCGTCGCCGCCGTTGCCGATCATGACGTCGCCGCCCGCACCCCCATTGAGCACGTTGGCGCCGGCATTGCCGGTCAGCGTGTTGTTGAGCGTGTTGCCGGTGGCATTCAGGGCGGCGCCGCCGCTCAGGGTCAGGTGTTCGACGTTCAGGGGCAGGCTGTAGCTCACGCTGCTGTGGACGGTATCGGTGCCGGCGGCAGCGCTTTCGGTCACCACGTCGCCTACTTGATCGACCACGTAGCTGTCGTTGCCGGCGCCGCCGACCAGGGTGTCGGCGCCCAGGCCGCCGTCGAGCTTGTCGTCACCGCCCAGGCCGTACAAGGTGTCATTGTTCGACTTGCCGGTGAGGATGTCGGCAGCGGCGCTGCCGGTCAGGGTCAGGCTCGGGGTCTGGGTGACGGTCAGCGCCAGGATCGCGGTCGCCGCCAGGCCGCCGGCGTCGGTGTAGCGCACGACGACGTTGCTGCTGCCGGCATCGCTGAGGGCCGGGGTACCGCTGAAGGTGCGCGTCTGCGCATTGAACGACAGCCATGCCTGCAGCGCGCTGGCGCTGTAGCTGCCGCTGTCGCCGGCGTCGGGATCGGCAAAGGTTCCCGCCGCCACGCTGTAGGAGAAGGCCACGCCGTCGACCAGGGTCTTGGCCGCCAATGGCGTCGCCAGCACCGGCGCGCGGTTGGTATTGGCGACGGTGATATTGAACAGGCTCGATGCCGACAGGCCGCCCTTGTCGGTCGCGACCGCCTTGAGCGCATAGCTGCCGCTATCGTCGTAGCCAGCCGTGCCGCTGATGCTGGCCGTCGCCGCGCTGTACGCCATCCAGGCCGGCAGCGGGCTGCCGTCGGCGCGCGTGAGCACCACGCTGAGCACATCGTTCGGGTTGGCATCCACGAACAGCGGTGCGTTGACCACGAATGGCTTGCCTTCCGCCACGCTGGTGCCATTCGCGGGCGCCGCGACGGTCGGCGCCACGTTGACTGCGGCCACCGTCAACTTGAAGGTGTCGGTGGCCGACAGGGCCGTGCGGTCGGTGGCGGTGACGCGCACCTCGACGCTGCCGCTGTCGGCGTGGCCCGGGGTGCCGCTGAAGGTGGCGCTGGCCATGTCGAAATGCAGCCAGGAAGGCAAGGCGCCGCCATCGGCGCGCGCGGCCTGGTAGCTGAGCACGTCGCCCGCGTCGGCATCGGTGAAAATGCCCGGCTTGACCTGCATCGTGAACGCTGTGCCGGGGCTGGCGTCGGCGTCGTTGAGCGGGGTTTGCAGCACCGGGGCGTGCGGGCTCATCTGGCTGAGGCTGGCGACGCTGCCATCGGCAAATTCGATGCGCTCGAAGCCGGCACCGCCGCCGAACAGCTTGATCTGGCCGGTCGCGCCGTAATAGATGTGCTGTTCGCTGCCCGCCGTGACCACGCGCAGGTCCGCGGCCGCGATGCCGGCGCCGAAGCGCAGCACATTGCCCGGTCCGCCGTTGTAGGCAAGTTCGTCGACAATCGCCACGCCGTCGCCGAGGGCGAAGACATAGGTATCGTTGCCGGCGCCGCCGAACAGATAATCGTTGCCCGAGCCGGCGCGCAGCAGATCGTTGCCGGCGCCGCCGAACAGCAGGTCGTCGCCCGCGCCGCCGTCGAGGCTATCGTTGCCGTCGCCGCCGTCGAGCTGATCGTTGCCGTTGCCGCCGCTGAGCAGGTCGTCGCCGCTCCAGCCGTTGAGGATATCGTCGCCGCCCTTGCCGTCGAGGCGGTCGTTGCGCTCGGGGTAGCCCTGCAGCACGTTATTGCCCTCGTCACCGTTCTGGGTCAGGCTCAGCGCGATCAGCTTGTCGCTATCCCAGCGCGTGCCGTCGCTGAACTGGATCTGGGCCGGCAAGCGCAACTGACCGGGTCCGGTCGGGAGGGGTTCCGGAAGAAGGTCCATTTGCAGGGTCGCGGCGCTGCCGGCGATGCGTACCTGTATCTGGTACGGGTTTTGCGCCGACAGGCTCACATCGGCCGGACGCACATCGGCCGCCATCATGATCGTGTTGTGGGCATCGTTGATGGGACCGGGCAGCATGACCGTCATGCCATTGTCGCGCCCGAACAGGATCATGTTGTTGCCCGCGCCGGGTTCGAGATGGTCGAAACCGGCACCGGGAATCAGGGTGTCGTCGCCATTGCCGCCGGCCAGGAAGTCGTCGCCGTTGCCGCCGATCAAGACATCGTTGCCATCCATGCCCTGCAAGTGGTCGTTGCCGTCGCCGCCGGACAGCATGTCGCTTTCCGGGCTGCCGTACAGGCTGTCCGATGCGCTCGTGCCGAGCATGTCGGGCATCACCGGGCGCACGCTTTCCTGCTCGATCTGCTGGACGTTCCAGACGGTGCCGTCGGCAAAGGTGATGGAGGTGCCGCCACGGTTCGGGAAATAGTCGGCCACGGTCAGGCTGTCGCTGGCGCCGCGCAGCGTGATCAGCAAATCGTTGCCCGTGCCTTGCGCGGAACGCGTCAGTGCGATGCCGCCGGGCAGCACGTCGCTCAGCACGATATCGTGGCGGCTTGGCTCCCAGCCCTGGGACGGCGCCAATTGCAGGCGGTCCTGGCCCCAGCCGCGGCTGAACAGATAGGTATTGTTGCCGGCGCCGCCATCGAGGCTATCGTTGCCGCTGCCGCCGTCGATGATGTCGTCGCTGGGGCCGGCCTGGATGCGGTCGTTGCCGGCGCCGCCCAGCAGCGCGCCATTCGGGCCGCTCATGCTGGTCAGGACATCGTCGCCGGCGCCGCCGGCCATGTAGGCGGCGTAGCCATCGACCGTGTCGTTGCCGGCGCCCGCGTCCACATTGGTGCTGGCAAAAAAGCGGTCGTCCTGCTCGCCCAGGGTGACCAGCGGCATCGTATCGAGCGCCAGCCGGGTCAGGATGGCTTCGCGGTTCCACTGCATGCCGTCGGCGAACACGATCTGCTCGATGGCGCCCTGCTGCACCAGCATGCCGTTATTGTCCAGCGGGCGATCGAAGAAGCGCTCGACCAGGATGCGGTCCATGCTGCCGCGCAGCTCGATGTAGAGGCTGCCGCCGAGACGCTGCAGATAGATGTCGGCCGGCGCGATGCCGTCGCCGAACAGCAGCCGGTCGTGCATGCCGGGCATGGTGCCGAAGGCACGCAGGGTATCCTGGCCGTCGCCCCGGTTGAACACTGCGGTATCGCTGCCCACGCCGCCATCGATGGTGTCGTCGCCAGTGCCGCCGACCAGGGTATCGTTGCCCTCACTGCCGAACAGCACGTCAGCGCCGCCCTTGCCCTCCATGAAATCATCACCCCAGGTACCAGGCAAGTTATTGTTACCGTTATCGCCGACGATCGAATTTGCCATGAAACTTTCCTATAAAATTTGTCAATACATTGTTTTATAGAAATAATTATGGGGCGTCAAGTTTGATGCTTACATTTAGTTATAAAAGTATCTATTCCGTTTGACGGCAGCGCGGCACCTGCCCGGGGCCGTGGTCCCGGGGCACGCAAAGGGACCGCAGAGCGCGCCGTTTTTCCCGTATGATTCCAGGCATTATTCCTCCGCCGACCTGTGATGAGCCCAGTTCCACCCACCATCGCCCACACCATGAAGCCGTTCGTCAGCAACACGCCGGCGCTGGTGTACCAGTTCGAGCTGCATGCGGACGGCCGGGTGGCCTTTCCCTACCTGAGCGAGGGTTGCGCCGCCCTGCTCGGCCTGTCCGCCGCCGAACTGCAGGCCGAACCCGGGCGCTTCATCGAACTGATCCTGCCGGAAGACCGCAAGAGCTACCTCGACGCCATGCACGCCTCGGCCGCCAGCCTGTCCGGCTGGAACTGGGAAGGCCGGGTCTGGATCCACGAGTACAAGGACCAGAAATGGATCAACCTGCGTTCCACCCCGCGCGCCATGCCCGACCACCCGGGCAGCGTGCACTGGGAAGGCTTGATGACCAATATCACGGCCAGCAAGCTCGAACAGCTGGAAGTGACCCGCTCGCGCGCCCGCCTGGCCGAACTGGCGGCCCACATGGAACACGTCAAGGAACAGGAACGCACCCGCATCGCGCGCGAAATCCACGATGACCTGGGCGGTAACCTGACCGCCATCAAGATGGCCCTGATGATGCTGACCCAGCGCCTGCCGCCCGACCAGCCCCAGCTGGCCGAGCGCGCCGCCTATGTCGATGCGCTGGTCGACCGCACCATCGACGCGGTGCACCGCATTTCGCTCGACCTGCGCCCCTCGATGCTCGACTTCGGCATCGTCGCCGCGCTCGAATGGCAGGTCAAGGAATTCGAGAAGCAGAATGGCATCGCCTGCAGCTTCGCCTGTCCGGACAAGGACATCGACCTGCACCTGGACCATGCGACGGCGCTGTTCCGCATCTTCCAGGAAGCGCTGACCAATATCGCCAAGCATGCGCACGCCAGCCGGGTCGGGGTGCGCCTGCAATTGCTGCGCCAGCACATCGTCTTGACGATTGCCGACAATGGCGCCGGCATCGCCCTGGCCGACCGCCAGAAGCCGCAATCGTTCGGCTTGCGCGGCATGAGCGAACGGGCCCAGGCGCTGGGCGGCACCATGGCCCTGGCCGACGCCCCCGGCGGCGGCACGGTGGTGAGCATCAAAATTAAACTCAGTTCCGCCAGAGCGAGGATAATGGCGGATGAAACACACGAGCATGACAGCGCAGGACCGCACACGCCGGCCCCGCTTGCCCCCCGGCGCCCGGCGCCAACCGAAACGAGTAAGAAGCAGCAATGACCGACAAAGCCATCATCCGGGTCTTCATCGCCGACGATCATGCGATCGTGCGCGAAGGCTTGAAACAAATCCTGGCCGAGTCGCCCGACATCATCGTCGCTGGCGAAGCCGAAGACGGGATCGAGGCGATCAAGCAGGTGCGCAAGGCCAGGTGCCACGTCATGCTGCTCGACATCTCCCTGCCCGACCGCAGCGGCATCGAGGTGCTCAAGCTGGTCAAGAAGGAGCATCCCGAGCTGGCTGTGCTGATGCTGTCGATGCACCGCGAAGACCAGTACGCGATCCGCTCGCTCAAGGCTGGCGCGGCCGGCTACCTGACCAAGCAGAGCGCGCCGCGCGAACTGGTGACCGCCATCCGCCAGGTGGCCGCCGGGCAAAAATATGTGAGCGCGGCGCTGGCCCAGGAACTGGCCAGCGCGGTCGGCGAAAACCACGATACGCCGCTGCACGACACCCTGTCGGACCGCGAATACCAGACCCTGACCATGATCGCTTCCGGCAAGACGGTGGGGGCGATCGCCAAGGAATTGTCGCTGTCGGTGAAGACGATCAGCGAATACCGCTCGCGCCTGCTTGTCAAGATGAAACTGAAGAACAGTGCCGAATTGACGCACTATGCGATCAAAAACCAGTTGATCGAATAAGTTTTTCGCGCGCCGCGCGCCAGGTTAATGCTCTGGAGTAAGATGCTTTACCTGCCTCTTTTCTAGAGATGGCAGGAAACAAACTCGCTTATCATTGGCACATCAACGCCAAACCTGACTGAGGCACTGTTTTACCATGTCCACAACGCCCAACCCCGCCGCCCAGAATCCCGCCGAGATCGCGCGCGAGGCGTTCCGGCGCCTGGCCACGCGCCGCATCGCGCCAACCCCGGAAGCGTACCGCGAGATCTATAACGAGATCGCCGGCATCGCCGCCACGCCGCCCGCGCCCGAGGCGGCGCCGGCCGCGCCCGAGGCGGCTCCTGACACGGGCGCCGAAAACGTGCTGGGCGACTTCGCGGCCAAGCTGAGCGAAACGCCGGGCGAGCTGGCCGACTTCGGCCGCCGTTTCGCGCGCGCGCTCAAGATGCGCGACTGGGATGGCTACGCGCGCAACCTGACCCAGCTGGTCGAGAAACATGTCCGCAAAAGCGGCGGGATCGAACTGTCGGCGCTGTCGGCCATGTCCGACGAGCCGGACGCCAAGATCCTGCGCGACCTGCTCAGCCGCACCCTGAGCGTCGCGGTCGCCTCCCTGCTGGCCGATGCGCCCGCCCTGATGGCCGAGGCCGAAGCGCTGGGCGCGGCCGTCAAGGTCGCCGCCAGCGAGGAAGCCCTGAACGAGGTCAGCGTGCGCCTCAAGCAGTTGTGTTACCAGATCGACATTAAAAGCGGCGACGTCGGCGAACAGCAGGAATTGCTGCTGCGCCTGTTCAAGCTGCTGCTGGAAAACGTCACCGAACTGCTCGACGACGATAGCTGGCTGCGCGGCCAGATCGATTCGGTGCAGGAACTGATCGCCGGCCCGATCAACCAGCGCGCCCTGGAAGACGCCACCCGCAGCCTGAAGGAAGTGATCTACAAGCAGGGCCAGCTCAAGCACAGCCTGTCGGACGTCAAGCTGACGGTGAAGAACATGATGCTCACCTTCATCGACCGCCTCAGTTCCGTGGCGACCACGACCGGCGACTTCCACGAAAAAATCGGCAGCTTTTCCGAAAAGATCAGCCACACCGACAATATCGCCGAATTGAACGTGATCCTCGACGACGTGCTGCGTGAAACCCGCCTGGTGCAGACCGAAGCGCTCAAGTCGCGCGACCGCATGGTGCTGGCGCGCCAGGAAGTGCAGGAAGCCGAGCAGCGCATCCACACCCTGGAGGCCAAGCTCCAGCATATGAGCGAACTGGTGCGCGAAGACCAGCTCACGGGCAGCCTGAACCGGCGCGGCCTGGACGATGTGTTCGAGCGCGAAACGGCCCGCTCCGACCGCCGCGGCACGCCCCTGTGCATCGCCATGCTCGACCTGGACGATTTCAAGCGCCTCAACGATACCTATGGCCACCAGGCGGGCGACAACGCCCTCAAGCACCTGGTCAAGATTGTCAAGGAAACCATCCGCTCGATGGATGTGATCGCCCGCTTTGGCGGCGAGGAATTCTTGATCTTGCTGCCGGAAACCAACGTCGAAGCGGCGTCGCAAACCATGACGCGCCTGCAGCGCGACCTGACCAAGCATTTTTTCCTGCACGATAACGAGAAAGTGTTGATCACCTTCTCGGCCGGAGTGGCCCTGCGCGCGCCCAACGAAGACCAGGCCAGCCTGGTGCGGCGCGCCGACAAAGCCATGTACCAGGCCAAGCAAACCGGCAAGAACCGCGTCGTGGTGGCCGACTGAGCACCTTCCCTTACCCAGGATGACTGACCGCGCCCCATGAAAAAACCCGCTTCCTACGCCCCGCCCTCCCCCCTGGATATCGCCATGCAGCATCACCGGGCGGGACGGCTGGACCAGGCGGAAGCGCTGTACCGCAAACTCGATGGCAGGGCCGATGCCCTCCACCTGCTCGGCCTGCTCCACCAGCAGCGCGGACGCCACCAGGAAGCCATCGACGCCCTCGGGCGCGCGATCGACAAGGCCCCGGCCAACCCCGCCTATTATTTCGCGCTCGACGCCAGCTGCCGCGCCCTGCACATGCTGCCCGAGCTGCAAGCGAGCTACGAGCGCCTGCTGAAACTGGCGCCGGAGAATGCCGAAGCCCACCTGCAACTCGGCCACGCCCTGCGCGACGGCGGCCAGTTGCCGAATGCCCTGGGCAGCTACCTGGCCGTGCTGGCCCTGCAACCGGACCACGCCGAGGCCTACAGCAACCTGGGCGACACCCTGAAACTGATGGGCAACCTGGACGAAGCCCAGGTCTGCTACGCCAGGGCGCTCGAATTGCAGCCCGGCTTTGCCGAAGTGCACAACAACCTGGGCGAGCTGTACCAGCAGCAAGAACAGTGGACCTTGTCGGCCGATCATTTCGAGGCCGCCGTCGGCCAGCGGCCTGAGCTGGCCGCGGCCCACTACAACCTCGGCGTCACGCGCCAGGCCCAGGGCGCGCTGGACGACGCCGTGGCCTGCTACCGGCGCGCGCTGGCCATCGACCCGCGCTTTGTCCTGCCGTACAACAATATGGGCATCGCCCTCAAGGAACTCGGCCGCCTCGACGAGGCGCTTGCCGCCTACCAGGCCGCGCTGGCGCTGGCGCCCGATTTTGCCGAAGCGCTCAACAACCTCGGCGGCGCCCTGCTGGAACAGAAGCAGGTCGAGACGGCGATCCAGCACTTCCAGCACGCCGTCACGGTGCGCCCGGACTATGCCGAGGCCTACTGCAACCTCGGCATCGCCTACAAGGCCAGCTACCGGCTCGAGGAAGCGCTGATCTGCTTCGAGAACGCGGTGCACCTGAAACCCGGCTACGCCGACCCGTACGCCATGCTGGCGCTCACCAACGCCGACCTGCAACGGCACGTGCAAGCGCTGGCCTGGTGCGAAAAGACCCTGGCCATGTGGCCCGACAGCGCCGCCGCCCACTTCAACCTGGGCGTGGCGTTCGCCAACATGAACCGCCTGAACGAGGCGATCGCCTCGTTCGAGGAGGCGATTTCGCGCAAGCCCGAGTTTGCCGACGCCTGGAACAACCTCGGCGTGGCCTACAAGGAACAGGGCCGCTACGACGAAGCGGTCGCCTGCTTCGAGCAAGCCATCGCCCTGCGCCCCGGCTTTGCCGAAGCCTTCAACAACCTGGGCAGCGCGCTGAAAGACCAGGGCAAGCCGGACGCCTCGCGCCAGATGTACGAGCAAGCCATCGCGCTGGCGCCCGACTATGCGGCGGCCCACAACAACCTGCTGCTGTCGATGCAGTACGCGGCCGGCATCACCCAGGAACAATTATTCGCGCTGCACCTGCGCTTCGCCGCCCAGTTCGAGCCCGCCCTGGCGGCCCAGCGTTTCCGGCACGCGCCCGGCCTCGATCCGGGCCGGCGCCTGAAAATCGGCTATGTCTCGCCCGACTTCCGGCGCCACGCGGTCGCGTTTTTCATCGAACCGATCCTGGCGCAGCACGACAAGGCGCAGGTCGAGGTGTACTGCTACTACAGCCACGTGATCGAGGATGAATTCACGGCCCGCATCCGCGCAGATAGCGACCATTGGATTGCCTGCCGGGGCATGTCCGACCAGCAGCTGGCTGAACGTATCCACGCCGACGGCATCGACATCCTGGTCGACCTGGCCGGCCACACGGCCGGCAACCGCCTGCTGGCGTTCGCGCGCAAACCCGCGCCGGTGCAGCTGACCTACATCGGCTACCCGTCCACCACGGGCTTGAGCAGCATGGATTACCGCCTCACCGACGCCTTTGCCGAACCGCCGGGCTTGAGCGAACACTTCAACGTGGAAACCCTGTGGCGCTTGCCGGAAGTATTTTGCTGCTACGCCGCGCATCCGAACAGCCCGGCCGTGATCGACCATCCGCCGCACGAGGATAATGGCTACATCACCTTCGGCTGCTTCAACAATTACGCCAAGGTGAGCGACCCGACCATCGTGCTGTGGGCCGCGATCTTGCGCGAGGTGCCGGACTCGCGCCTGATGCTGGAAATCCTCGGCCTGGACAACCCCGGCATGCGCGATGGCGTCGAAGCGCGCTTCGCGCGCCTTGGCATCGACCCGGCGCGCCTGATCCTGATCGCCAACGACCGCAAGAACCAGTTCGTGCTGTACAACCGCATCGACATCGCGCTCGACCCCTTCCCCTGCAACGGCGGCACCACCAGCTTCGACACCCTGTGGATGGGCGTGCCCTTCGTCACCCTGGCCGGCAGCAATTTCATTTCGCGCCTGGGCGTGACGATCCTGCACAACGGCGGGCTCGACGAGCTGATCGCCGCCGACGGCGAAGCCTACATCCGCATCGCCGCCGGCCTGGCGCTCGACCCGGCCCGCCTGCGCCAGCTGCGCACCGGCTTGCGCGAGCGCACCCGCGCCAGTCCGCTGATGGACATGGCGCGCTTCACGCGCCACCTGGAACAGGCGTACCGGGGCATGTGGGAACAGTGGTGCAAAACCAGCAATCAAGGAGCGCTGCCATGAAAGCCGTCATCCTGGCCGGGGGCCTGGGCACCCGCATTCTCGAAGAAAGCCATCTGAAGCCGAAACCGATGATTGAAATCGGCGGCAAACCGATGCTCTGGCACATCATGAAAGTCTTTTCGCACCACGGCGTGAACGAATTCATCATCTGCGTCGGCTACAAGGGTTACCTGATCAAGGAATTCTTTTCCAACTACTTCCTGCACATGTCGGACGTCACCTTCGACATGCAGAACAACCGCATGGAAGTGCATGAACGCCACGCCGAACCGTGGCGCGTGACCCTGGTCGATACCGGCGCCGACACCCTCACCGGCGGGCGCCTGAAACGCGTGCGCGAATACCTGGAACCGGGCAAGCCATTCTGCTTCACCTATGGCGATGGGGTGGCCGACATCGACATCGCGGCCGAAATCGCCTTCCACCGCGCCCACGGGCGCCTGGCCACGGTGGCCGCCGTGCAGCCGCCCGGGCGCTACGGCGCGCTGGTGCGCCAGGGCGATGCCGTGACCGCCTTCATGGAAAAGCCGCAGGGCGATGGCGGCTGGATCAATGGCGGCTTTTTCGTGCTGCAACCGGACGTGGTCGACCTGATCGACGGCGACGATTGCAGCTGGGAAGTGGAACCCATGCAAGCGCTGGCGGCACAGAATCAGTTGATGGCGTACGAACACGCCGGCTTCTGGCAACCGATGGATACCCTGCGCGAAAAGAACATGCTCGAAGAAATGTGGCAATCGGGCACGGCGCCGTGGAAGGTGTGGGCGTGAGCGGCATGGATGCGCTCGCGCACGCCTTCAAGGGGCGGCGCGTGTTCGTCACCGGTCACACCGGCTTCAAGGGCGCGTGGCTGTGCCTGTTCCTGGCGCGGCTGGGAGCGCGCGTGACCGGCTATTCCCTGGCCCCGTCCGGCACGCCCACCATGTTCGAGCTGGCGCGGGTGAGCGACACCCTGGAGCGCCACCACATCGCCGACGTGCGCGACCAGGCCGCGCTGACGCGCGCCATGGCCGATGCCGCGCCCGAGCTGGTACTGCACCTGGCGGCCCAGGCGCTGGTACGCCACGGCTACGCCGATCCGGTGACCACCTGGTCGACCAATGTGATGGGCACCGTGCACGTACTCGAAGCGCTGCGCGCCTGCCCCGATGCACGGGCGGCGCTGGTGGTGACCACCGACAAATGCTACGAAAACCAGCACTGGCCGTGGGGCTACCGTGAAAACGACCGCCTCGGCGGACACGATCCGTACAGCGCCAGCAAAGCCGGCGCCGAACTGGTCGCACACAGCTACCGCAGCAGTTTTTTTGCCGCCGGCGGCCCGCTGCTTGCCACCGCGCGCGCGGGCAATGTCATCGGCGGCGGCGACTGGAGTCTTGATCGCCTGATTCCCGACGCCGTGCGCGCCATGCAACAGGGCAACGCGCTGCCAGTGAGGAGTCCACACGCCACCCGCCCCTGGCAGCACGTGCTCGAACCGCTGCACGGCTACCTGCTGCTGGCGGCGCGCCTGCTCGCTGGCGACACGGCCTGCGCCGGCGCCTACAATTTCGGCCCGGACGCCGCCGACAACCTGTCGGTCGCCACCTTGCTGGGCGGCTTGCAGGCGCACTGGCCGCAACTGGCCTGGCGCCTCGATGGCGAACAGCACGCCGCCAAGGAAGCCGCCCTGCTCTACCTCGATTCGAGCAAGGCGCGCCAGGAGCTCGACTGGCAAGTGCGCTGGCCGCTGGCGACCGGCATCGAACAGACGGCCGCCTGGTACGCCGCGGCCGCGCGCGACCCGGGCGGCGCGCGCGCCTTTACCGAACAGCAACTGGAACATTTCTGCGCATGAACAGCCCCGCCCGCTCCTGCCGCGCCTGTGGCGCCGCTCTTCACCACAGCTTTGCCGACCTGGGCCTGTCGCCTGTATCGAACGCCTTTGTCGAGCCGGACCAGGCGGCCGAGGGCGAGATGTTCTATCCCCTGCACGCCATGGTCTGCGCCCAGTGCTGGCTGGTGCAACTGGCCGACGCCACCCGCGCCGAGCTGCACTTCCACGCCAACTACGTGTATTTTTCCTCGTTTTCCAGCAGCTGGCTGGCCCACGCGCGCGCCTACGTGGAACAGATGACGGCGCGCCTCGGCCTGAACCAATCGAGCCGCGTGATGGAAATCGCCAGCAACGATGGCTATCTCTTGCAGTATTTCCAGCAGGCCGGCATTGCCTGCCTGGGCATCGAACCGAGCGGCAACACGGCGGCGGCGGCGCGCGCACGCGGCATCGACACGCGCGAACTGTTCTTCAACCGCGCCACCGCCGCCACGCTCGCGGCCCAGGGCGAACAGGTCGACCTTTTACTGGGCAATAACGTGCTGGCCCACGTGCCCGACCTCAACGATTTTCTGGGCGCCATGCCGGCCGTGCTGAAACCGGAGGCGGTGGTGACCCTGGAATTTCCCCACCTGCTGCGCCTGATCGCCGACCAGCAGTTCGATACGATTTACCACGAACACTATTCCTACCTGTCCCTGCTGGCCCTGATGCCCGTGTTCGTGCGCGCCGGCCTGCGCGTGTTCGACATCGAGCATCTTCCGACCCACGGCGGCAGCCTGCGCGTGTACGCCTGCCTGCAA
This sequence comes from Massilia frigida, assembly GCF_011682175.1. Taxonomy (GTDB): domain Bacteria; phylum Pseudomonadota; class Gammaproteobacteria; order Burkholderiales; family Burkholderiaceae_D; genus Telluria_A; species Telluria_A frigida. The sequence continues at coordinate 6,374 of NZ_WHJG01000022.1, read as the reverse complement.
ACGGCGGCGCACCGCACCACGGCGCAGGTGGAAGCTTGCCTGGCCCTGGAACAGGAAGCCGGCCTGGCGCGCCTGGACACCTACGCCGGCTTCGGCGAACGCATGCGCGCCACCAAACGCGCGCTGCAGCGTTTCCTGATCGACGTCAAGGATCAAGGCAAGACGATTGCCGCCTACGGCGCCGCCGCCAAGGGCAACACCCTGCTCAACTACTGCGGCATCGGCGCCGACATCATCGATTACGTGGTCGACAGCAATCCCGCCAAGCAAGGCCGGCTGCTGCCCGGCAGCCGCATTCCCGTGCGTGCGCCCGCAGCCGTGTTCGAAACGCGTCCCGACTACCTCTTGATCCTGCCGTGGAACATCAAGGAAGAATTGATGACCCAGATGGCCGGCATCCGCGACTGGGGCGGGCAATTCCTGCTGGCCAACCCGCACATTCACGTGGTGGCCTGATGAAATTGACCCCCACCTCGCTGGCCGGCGCCTTCCTGATCGATATCGAGCCGGTGGAGGATGAGCGCGGCCTGTTCGCCCGCACCGTCTGCGAGGAAGAGTTCGCGCGGCACGGCCTGGCGGGCCGGTTTGTGCAGCAAAGCGTATCCTGGAATCCGCACCCGGGCACCCTGCGCGGGCTGCATTTCCAGAGCGCGCCCGACCAGGAAGTCAAGCTGGTGCGGGTAACGCGCGGCGCCATCTTCGACGCCATCGTCGACCTGCGGCCGGGCTCTGCGAGCTACGGCAAGGCATTCCATACCGAACTGTCGGCGGGGAACCGGCGCCAGTTGTATATTCCCGCCGGCATGGCGCATGGCTTCCAGAGCCTGGAAGCGGACACCGAAGTCCTGTACCAGATGAGTACGCCGTTCCGCCCCGCCTCCGCACGCGGCCTGCGCTGGGACGATCCGGCGCTGAACATTCCCTGGCCCGCGTGCGCAGCGCGCAAGATCTCCGCCAATGACCGGGCATGGCCGACCCTGGCCGCGCGCACCCTCGCCCTGACCCTGAACCTTTAACCAGCTTTGTGAAGGACTGCCATGATCCCCGTATTTAAGCCGCTGATCGAAAAAGAAGAAATCGACGCCAGCCGCGAATCGCTCGAAATGGGCTGGCTCGGCATGGGCAGCTACGTGTCCGGTTTTGAAAACAAGGTCAAGGAAATCCTGGGCACGGAAGAGCGCTACGTGGCCGCCTTGAGTACCGGTACCGCCGGGCTGCACGTGGCCTTGCTCATCGCCGGGGTCGGTCCGGGCGATGAAGTCATCGTGTCTTCCTTTAACTGCTCGGCCGACTTCCAGGCCATTTCCTGGGTGGGCGCCGAGATTGTCTTCTGCGACTGCCTCGACGACACCCTGGCGATCGACATGAAGCAGGCGGCCAAGCTCGTCACGCCGAAGACAAAAGCCATCATCGTCATGGATTACGATTGCATCCTTTGCGATCATGATGAGATCGCCGAATTTGCCGCCACCCACCAGCTGCGCGTGATCCACGATGCCGCGCATTCCTTCGGGTCCAGATACAAGGGCAAGCCGGTCGGCAGCTTTTCCGACATCTGCGTGTTCAGCCACGATCCGGTGAAAACCATCACCTGCCTCGACGGCGGCACGATTGTGGTGAAAACCAGGGAAGAACTGGCCATGGTGCACGAACTGCGCCTGCTCGGCATGCAGCAGCCGGCCGCGGTCATGTACCAGAACCAGCGTGCCTGGACGTTTGACGTCGAACGCGTCGGCTACCGCTACCACATGCTCAATATGCACGCCGCCATCGGGCTGGCGCAGCTGTCCAAGCTGGCGCTGATCGCCAGCAGCCGGCGCGACGCCTGCATCAAATACAACGCGCTGCTGGCCGGCGTGACGCAGGTGCGTACCCCGCTGACCGACTTCGCCGATGTGAATCCGTTCCTGTACTACATCCGCGTGCCGGCCGAGGACCGCGATGCGCTGCGCAAGTTCTTGAAGGAAAACGGCGTCGACACCGGCATCCACTGGCAGCCGGGGCACTGGTTTTCGCTCTGGAAAAACTGCCGCGCGGGCGACCTGAGCGTGACCGACCGGGTCGGCAATGAAATCCTGTCCCTGCCGCTGCACTCGCGCATGGACCTGGCACTGGTCGATGAAGTGTGCCGCCAGATCGGCCTGTACTTCGCCGGGACGCCGGCCGCCGGGACGCCGGCCGCCGGGAAAGCCGTCGCGGGGATACCGGCATGAGCCAGCAAGCCATGTTCGCCGCCTACAAGCAGGCGGCCGGCGCCGGGTCCGACCTGGTGATCCCGGTGGGCCAGCCGGTCGAAGCCCTGCTGCGTCCGATCGCCACGGCCAGCGCCCACATCAACCTGGACGACGCGCGCCTGCTCAGCGAGTGGCGCAACCGCTTCGTCAAATCCTTCCTGACCGAATTCGACTCGCATGAAACGCGCACCGCCAACTGGCTGGCGACTGCGGTGGCGCGCGATAACGGCAAGATCCTGTTCATGGTCGACACCCTCGACGGCCGCTCGGTCGGCCACGTGGGGCTGGGATTCATCGACTGGGACAAGGGCTATGTGGAAGCGGACGCCATTGTGCGGGGCGGCGACTGCCGCAAGGGCTTGATGACGCTCGCGCTGCAGGCCTTGCTGCACTGGGCGCGCGTGGGCCTGGGGCTGGACGACGCCTGGGTGCGGGTGCGTTCGGACAACCCGGCGCTGGCGTTTTATCAGAAGGCGGGCTTTGGCGAGGTCAAACGCGTGCCACTGGCCAGCAGCAGCGCGGATGGCCAGGTCACCTGGGTGGAAGATCCGGCGGCTGGCAGCGATGCGCCGGCGCTGGTGTACATGCGCTACCAGGCAGCGGCGTAGGCGCGCATGGCCCACGAACACTTGATCGCTTACACGTGCCGGCAGGTCACGACGTTTTTCCCGGGGATGGAAGCGGCCGTGCTGCAGCGCGTTATCGCAACGCATTGGGACACCGCGATGGCACGGCTGCAAGCTTGCATCGACAAGGTGACGATGTGGCCGCGGGGGCAATTCAACTATCTCAATTCAAGCCAGTATTGCCAGTATTTATATTTCCTGTCGAATACGATATGGCGCGAAGACCGCAGCGAGGAAGCGCTGGGCGTGGCGACGCGCCTGTTCCTGCTCAACAAGGCGCTCAACGGCATCGATGTGTTTTACGAGATCGCATTGCCGGAGGTGTTTTTCATCGGGCACTCGGTGGGCATCGTGCTGGCCAAGGCGACGTATGGGAACTACCTGGTGCTGTATCAGAATTCCACGGTCGGCAAGAACCACGGCGTGGCGCCGGTGCTGGGGGAAGGCGTGATCCTGTACCCCAACAGCGCCATCATCGGCCGTTGCCGGATTGGCGACAACACCACGGTCTCGCAGGGCACCGGCGTGATCAACCGCGACACGCCGGGCAACTGCATGGTGTTCGCAGGCACGGCGGGCGAACTGGCCGTCAAGCCATCGAAACGGCGCCTGACCGAGGATTTCTTCCGGCTCTAAAAGACTGCTTAACCGGGGTCTGACCTCTGACTCGAAACATGTCTTAATCGAATTTCTTAACCGGGGTCTGACCTCTGACTCGTTAACCGGGGTCTGACCTCTGACTCGAAACATGTCTTAATCGGGGTCATGTCTTAATCGGGGTCAGAGCTCTGACTCGAAACATGTCAGTCCCGCAAACTGCGGCCGTCGTCATTTTGCGAGCTTGACCACGGTGTCAGTGCAGCCCAGCCGATACGGTCGTGGTCGCCTCACTCCTGATACGTTGGCGGTGGGCCTTGTATTTCTCAATCACCGCCGCTTCCCGCGTTCCTGCATCGTCCAGTACTGCGGACAGCCGGCGGTAGGTGGCAAGATCGGCATCGCTGGAAAAGAGCAGCGTCTGTTGGTGAAGCTGCATGTTGCCAAGCCGGGACTGGGCGAAATCGAGCACCCCGCCCATGCCGTCGATCAGCTCCTTCTGCACCGCAGACAACTCCGCGTTGAGTTCAAGCGTCTTCTCGCCAATCCGCACCACGTTGCTCATTTGCATATTGCTGTAGCGTCCCGGGATGCGCGCCGTACGCAGATATTCCCGGCCATCCTCGATGGACGCCTTGGCCAACGCGTCGCGCTGCTCGATGAGTTGCCTGAATCGCGACATCTGCACCCGCGCAGCGTCAATACCCTTGCGCGACGTCACGCTTTCCGGCGTCAGCGCGTTCAGGGCAAGCTTTCCGAACTCCTTGTCCAAGCGTTCGTTGTCGACCATCTGGCGCTTGAGCACTGTGCCAAGCCCATCCAGGAACGCAACCAGCGCGCGCGCATCTTCGCTGGCAGCGACGGGCGCCGGCACGCTGCCTTGCTCCCCCGTCTGGTTCATAATCGCAAGCAGTTGCCGCTGGCAGAGTGGATTGCCGCCTCGTCCTTGTGCATTCCCACGATATTGCCCACGCCAGCCAGCAACAACAGAGACGCCACCACGAACTTGGCCTTGACCATCTGGCGCGCAGGGCGCCTTCTCAGGAACAACCGGAGTGCGCCCAGCACAATGGCGGCCGCCAGCACGAGGCCAAACAATTGCCCGGCCATTTGCGCGTGATTTTGCCCGCCGGGGCTGGCCAGGCGCGGCAGGAAAATCGCAGCCGCAAGCGTCAGGTTGGCAACGCTGTTGACGATGCGCTCCGGCGTTTCCGGCGCCTTGTCATCGATATGCATATTGAATTGTTGAAATTGATAAGTGAAACGCCACGCATGGCGGCGATGAGCGCATCCAGCCTGCGCGCGGAAAGCACTCGGCACGCAAATGAACGCGCCTAGGTAGTTTTCTGAACGTCATATGACTTTTGCATGATGCCGGCGGTGCCGCTGCCCGGGGCGGCCCGAGATTTAACAATGTTTCTAATCAGAGCTCTGACCCCGGTGGTAGGAGGTCTGAGCCAGGGCCTTCGATTGTCCGACCATGTTATTCGGAATCAACGCTGGTGCCGGGCGCCTTAGCGCTTGGCGGGCGCCAGCTGGCGGGTGGCGTCTTTCTTGGTTTTTTCCACATGCGCGTTGAATCTGTCGACCACCGCCGATTCCCGCAGGCCGATCTCTTCCATCTCCCTGGACAGGGCGCGAAAGGTGGCGACGTCGCGCTCGCTGGCAAACATCAGCTTGCCGTTCTGGAACTTGGCTTTGCCGAGTTGCGACTGGGCGAAGTCGAGCACGTCTCCGACGCTCTTGATGAATTCCTTCCCGACCGCCGTCAATTGCGCATTGAGCTTGAGCGTCTCTTCAGCCACCCGCGCGCCGGCACCCAGTTCGCTGCCGCGATAGTGTTCCGGCACGTTCGCCGTGCGCACGTAGGCGCGTCCTTCTTCGACGGAGGCGATGATCATCTTGTCGCGCTGGTCGACCAGCTCGCTGTAGCGCGCCATCTTCGCGCGCGATGCGGCAATCGCCTTGCGCGAGGTGAGCGTCTCCGGCGTCAGCAAGGTGCTCATGTCGAGCGTCTCGAATTGCTTGTCCAGCAACTCGCGCTCGGCCACCTGGCGTTTCAGCAGCGCGCCGGCGCCATTCACGAAGGCCACCACCTGGCGCGCTTCTTCACTGGCGGCCGGAGCCGCCGCCGGGCCGGCCGCATCGCCCTTCTCGTTCATGGTCGCCACCAATTGCTGGCCGGCCGCGCGGATCGCGCCGATGTCGCGCTTCATCGCGCCCACCTTGCCCAGCGATAGCAGTATCAGGACGATCCCGACCGCCAGCTTGGCGCACGCCATGCGCAGCGGCGGGTGGGTCTTCAAGATGCCTTTGAGCAGCGCCAGGATGATGAACACCGCCAACACGCTGCCACCGATGAAACGCCCGGCCGCGTAGGCGTCGCCGCTGCCGCTCATGGCCGCCCACAGGGGCAGGAGCAAACCTGCAGCCAATGCAATATTGGCAAGAAGGTCCAGGCGCGCGACCGTCTGGTCCGGCGGATTGTCGCTGTAATCCATTGAGTATTCCGAAATTGGTAATGTTGTATGGCAATGTCAGGCGGGATTTTACCCGTTCCCCATAAATACAATGTTGTATGGAAATAGCATTTTATCCAGAACAGATCGGCCGGGGCCGGTCCGCCCCCGCGTCGCGCCGTGAAAACAGGGGTGAAAACTCTTTTTTTGCCCCTCAAGTTTCGGCCGCGGCGGTCGTCAAGCGCCGCGAGCGGAGCCGGCTTGAGGGGCGAGATCGACAATATACTTGCCTAATTTCATTAAATTTTCCGCGAGGTAACCCGTTACATAGAAGGACTGCGGTGTGATTGTCCCGGACCGAAGGGGCAGACCAAAGCGAAGGCACGTTGCCAACATGAATAGGTAGTATCAGCAAGGAGTAATATCATGAGCGTCATCAACACCAACACCGCGTCGCT
>NZ_WHJG01000229.1 GCF_011682175.1 Massilia frigida | reverse complement strand
GATCAAAGCTTGTTTGCTAGCTCCCCGCAGCTTATCGCAAGCTACTACGTCCTTCGTCGCCTGTAATCGCCAAGGCATCCACCATGTGCACTTATTCGCTTGTCCCTATAACGTTAGCCTCTGATCCAAAGATCAAAGAGCGTTACAGAGATAAGAAAGTACAGCGTTGTTGCTTTGTTTTGATACATACAATCACTACCCATCGAACCGTCTGTCGACGATTCGATTAAAACTTTACTTCTTCCAGATTGTTAAAGAACG
>NZ_WHJG01000228.1 GCF_011682175.1 Massilia frigida | reverse complement strand
TGGGCTTACGGCGTGGGAGCTTTTCACTCCCATTATCGCTACTCATGTCAGCATTCGCACTTCTGATACCTCCAGCATCCTTTACAAGACACCTTCGCAGGCTTACAGAACGCTCTCCTACCATATATGCAAGCATATATCCGCAGCTTCGGTGACTGGCTTAGCCCCGTTACATCTTCCGCGCAGGACGACTCGATCAGTGAGCTATTACGCTTTCTTTAAATGATGGCTGCTTCTAAGCCAACATCCTGACTGTTTTAG
>NZ_WHJG01000227.1 GCF_011682175.1 Massilia frigida | reverse complement strand
TGATAGGTCAGGTGTGGAAGTGCAGTAATGCATTAAGCTAACTGATACTAATTGCCCGTACGGCTTGTCCCTATAACCTTAGCAGGTGCAGAGATAAGAAATGCGCGTTGTGTTTTGTGCGATACGCGCAGTCACTACCCAAGTAATACATATAAAACGATACTTCTTCCAGATTCAAGCTAGTGCTGCCCAACAGGGAGCACCAAGCTGTACAAGTTATGCCTGATGACCATAGTAAATCGGTACCACCCCTTCCCATCCCGAACAGGACCGT
>NZ_WHJG01000226.1 GCF_011682175.1 Massilia frigida | reverse complement strand
CTAAAACAGTCAGGATGTTGGCTTAGAAGCAGCCATCATTTAAAGAAAGCGTAATAGCTCACTGATCGAGTCGTCCTGCGCGGAAGATGTAACGGGGCTAAGCCAGTCACCGAAGCTGCGGATATATTTCTCGATACTTGTATCTTGATCTATATGGTAGGAGAGCGTTCTGTAAGCCTGCGAAGGTGTCTTGTAAAGGATGCTGGAGGTATCAGAAGTGCGAATGCTGACATGAGTAGCGATAATGGGAGTGAAAAGCTCCCACGCCGTAAGCCCA
>NZ_WHJG01000225.1 GCF_011682175.1 Massilia frigida | reverse complement strand
AGTCCGGCTACCAGGCGTTTCTTGGCAGCGGCAACCTACAAGTATTTCAGCCGCAAGTCAACGCGCTGAACAAGCAACATCGGCAATGGCTTGCCGATCTGGGAAGCTTCATAGGATCTTTACATGCACAAGGCGCAGACCCGAAGGCGGTGGAATATGAGCCTCTTGCAAAACTAGCGGAACGGATGAAAATTGCTTGGCAGCGCAAGCGAAAAGGTGGGGGTGGGCGCCCATTTCTGGCATGATTTAGTTTCTAACGCTTAATCAAAACGCCCACACCA
>NZ_WHJG01000224.1 GCF_011682175.1 Massilia frigida | reverse complement strand
TTGCCAAACTGTTTAAAATCGCCGTGCAGGTCAGGCAGTACAAGAACAAGATCGTTCTTCATCTGCCAAGCGCCTGCCCAGTCAAACATCTGCTCCACACCCTGGCCGAGCGTCTGTATCTGACGATTCCAGCCAGGACCATTAACTCGACCTGAACACGGCACGGCCGGTCTGCCGCGAACTGATCAATCCACCGCTACCCCACCAACCTCATGCCGCTTTACCCTGCCCCGTTCAATTGGGTAGGGCGCCTATTGCCCACAATAGGATAATTCGAACTGAG
>NZ_WHJG01000223.1 GCF_011682175.1 Massilia frigida | reverse complement strand
AATTGCGGAGAACAAAAGCGTGAAGCGCGATTGGCTGGAGCGGAAGTAGTCGTTCAAGGCGGTCCTCTGGAGTGGATTGACGGCTGGTGCGATGTGCGGCCAACGCACGGAATACTCGAACGTCGTTCCTTTGCACCAGCATGGGCGCTCAGGAAGGTTATGCTCACAGGAAACTTGTGTCAAACGCCGCACGACTATTCTGCTCAATAAGCAACACTGAAAACAGGCCCCGCTGCTGATAATCATGATCCCCCTGGGTCGATTTCATAATAGAAAAACCTCCAC
>NZ_WHJG01000222.1 GCF_011682175.1 Massilia frigida | reverse complement strand
GATTCAGTAGCGAAATCAAGTAGTTGCAGAGCAGATCAGGGGCGTTTCGAAAGAAACGAAGTAACAAAAAGGGGTTGACGAGAAACGCGAAACGCTGCATAATCTCACCTCTCTGCTGCAACGAACACAACGCTTCGTAGCAAACGGCAGAAGGTAGTACAGAATAAGTTCTTTAACAATTAACAGTCGATAAGTGTGGGCGTTTGATGAAGGTGCCAACAGAGCGCAAGCGATGTTGAATACTTAAATTATCAAATGTTCACGAAAAAAGAAACACGGCGCATC
>NZ_WHJG01000221.1 GCF_011682175.1 Massilia frigida | reverse complement strand
CGTCTGCGCCGGCAACCTGTCGGTGGGCGATGGGGCGCTGCTGGTCGCCGGTCACTACGGAGCCGCGCTGCATGACGGCGCACGCTGGCATCGATTAATCGACTACCGCGATCTCGACTAAGCCGCGCAAAACAACAATGCCGCAGGCGCCGTGCCTTCGAATATGGATTCTCAATGTGCCCGAAGGAAGCCGATCATGTGGCGCGGCACAGCCCGCTGTAAGAGCGTATGCTGCGCTGTACGCCAGCCACCAAAGCCCGCCATGCGCAAACTGCTGCTCCCCTAC
>NZ_WHJG01000220.1 GCF_011682175.1 Massilia frigida | reverse complement strand
ATGTCGGGCGGTTCGAGGATCATCGACAAGATGATGAGCGCTGCGCTGTTGCGCAATGCGCCATCGGCCGACCCGGCCGATGACGGCGACAAGCGGAGCGACAATATCTACCGGGTCATGTCCCGCCGGCGCACCGAGTTCTACCTGCGCGGCACGCGTAAGCGCCTGGTGCCGCACATGCCGTTCCTGATCCGCGACTTTCGCATCGTATTGACGGTGGCGATTCCATGCGATCCGCGCGACGTAAAGGTCAGTGATGCGCTCGTCCGCCAGCGCGACGGGATTCA
>NZ_WHJG01000021.1 GCF_011682175.1 Massilia frigida | reverse complement strand
CGCAAAAGCGATGGCGAGCCCGGCGTCAAGACCATCTGGCGAGGATTGGACCAAGTAATGACCGCAGCTCAAACATTGCAGGCACTACGGGAGGAAGGCGCCTGAGTTGTGTATAACGAGATGACCTATTCCAGTGCCGTTGGCGGTAGCACATCGAACACCAAGAACAAGGCCTACAGTAATTTTGTTGGCGGTGAATTCTTTAACTATGGATTTACGTCGTCGACCACGCTTGCGGGAAATACCACCAACGTCCTCACTTACTTCTCGCCACCGGCATCGACTGCACCGTTTCAACCGGCGTTGAATACACCGTACTCGCGCACTTATACGACGGTGACCGAGGTCGATGGCAAGGCGCAACCGGCATCGACGCAAACAGTTACCACGACATTTTCGGTAGAGCAGATCACAGTGCTCGCCGGCACTTTCCAAGCGTGCAAGCTCAAATCTGAAGTGTCGGGACCGCAAGCAAATGTGTACTATATGTGGACGGTAGGCAGTGGCCGCCTGAAGGGGATCACGCTGAAGCAGGCGGGCGCCGACGGTGTCAAACGCTCGGAAGCCAAAGTCATATTGCTGAACGGCCAGTAACGCTAGCTTGACGCATCGATGGCGGGAATTCTGACGGTGGCATTGTCAGCCAGAATTCCCGTCAATACGAGTGATTACCAATTTTGCCAGGAGACGCCAGTGCCATCGAGGCATGGTTGATTGCGACGCACCTTCAGAATGGCCGATCCGTGGCCGCACGCGTCGAAGCCTGCAAGTGCGACCGCGTAAATCGGCCAAAAGCGGACAGATCGCCCAAGAATGGAGAAGGCTCGCCGCCGTATCCATGGTCAATTCGAAAAATGTATAGTTCAAATCTTGTGCTCCCAAGCTTGCTATGCATGGCTTTATTGACTTTGCCTGCACAGGCCAACGACCAGTGCTTTGATCGATTTCCCCCTGGAGCGAACGAGGTGGCTGACGCGATATTCAAACGCGGAACATCCGCATTCGCTTCGGGGGATTATGCAGCCGCCGCTGCCGACAAAAAAACGATTTATATTGTTAATTGACGCTCATTTCGGCGGCGGCTTCCGTCCCTTCTCGATCGCTGGCTTGGACTCTTCCGGCGCTGGCGCGGCGTCCCGCCACGTCGTCGCTTTGGAACACGGCTTGCGCGGGGATGGCCTGCCTGTATTTTGGCGTGAGCAGGCCGAACGCCGGCACGTTGTTGAAGCCACCATGGCGCACAGCATCGCTGGTGCGCACGCGGTGACGGCCAGCGCGCGCCTTGCGGCGCCGCATCTTGCCGCCGCAGGCCGGATGTAAGCGGCCGCCGGCAACGAGCAGCATACGCCGATCTGATAACGCATTGATCACACATTGTCACGAGTGGCAGAATTAAAACATAGGCAATATTTCTCGCTGATTTCGTTCCGTAGTGGCGCACTATAGGCATTCAAGCGATGGCGAACGCCTTGCCGCAATGGCGGCATTGCAAGCGTATTTTCCAGTTCACTTTCCGTGCACTCGCGTGAGCGGCCGCACCGAGGCCGCCACAGCAATTAAAGGAGCAACACCACTACCTTGAAAGGGGCCGTCATGCGCAGTGAAAGCAAGCTTGCAGAGCAGGTCGTGTACGCGAAGATTCATCCGTCGATCGGCATCGCGCGGGTGGGTAATTCCAGGGAGGAGGAGGGATTCTACGTCGGTCCCCAAGTGGTCGATCCCTTGCCCAAGCCCAAGGATTTCTACCGTGACAGCAGCGGAGCGCTGAAACGCGAGGTGGCCGAGTTCCGCATCTATGGCTACGACGTCCAGGGGCAAGTGCTGTGCGAACTGGCCATGCAGGAGGGCGTCGAGATTGAATGGAAAGTCGAACTGGCCAATCACAAGGCGGCTTGGTATAACTTCGAGCTGGCGCTGGACATCCCCGAGGCCGCGACTGCGGCGCCTTCCACGCGCCGCAATGCCGGCGTGCTGCTGCCCGAGCGAGGCAGCTTGTCCATCCAGCCCGGCGCCCGCACCATCGGCGAAGCTGGCGCGGCGGGACAGCAATACCACTTCGATGGCGGCAGCTGCTTCGGCATTCCGGTGCCGCTGGGGGAGTTGCGCACCGATCCGCACGGCCGCTTGCGGGTATTCGGCGGACACGGCATGTCGGCCTCGTTCGACGGCAAGGCCCCGGTCACGTTTGCGAACAATGACGGCTGGTTCGACGACACCAGCGATGGCCCGGTCAGCGCGCGGGTGCGGGTGGGCGGACGTGAACTGAGGGTGGCGCCGGCATGGGTGGTGGTGGCGCCGCCGAACTACGGGCCGCAACAAAAATCGGTGCGCACCATGTATGCCCTGATGACCGATGTCGCGATCCAGGCCGGGCACCTGCCGGTACCGCTGCGGCCCTCGTTCAGGAACGATCTGCTGCCCATCTTTAAGGCGCTGTGCGACCTCCAGTGGATGAACGCCAGCTTCGCGGCCGGTTTCGGGCACGGCATGCCGCAGGACTTCATGGCGCCGGACTATCTGCGCAAGCTGTCGCAGGCGGGTAACACCTATGCGCAACTGCGCCGGACCGTCGCCAACGCGTTTCGCAATCCGCGCTACCACGATGCATCGATGAAGCCCTGGCCCTGGGTCTATGGGGATGCGATGGATGTGCCGATGCCGCCGATCCCGCGCGCCATGAATGCGCTCACCGGCACCCAGCTGGCGATGCTCGACCGCTGGGCCGAGGGCGATTTCATCGCCGATTATCCTCCCGCCGCCGGTGACGAGGCCAGGCACGACATCGCTGATGTGCCGCTCGCGGATCAGGCGGCCATGCTCGATCGCGCCGCCCTGGAATTTTGCCTGGCCGATGCATTTCATCCCGGCTGCGAGATGACCTGGCCGGTGCGCCACGCCTCGATGTACAGCGAGGCGTATCGCTGGCGCCACCGCGCCGGGGACGACCGCGAGGCCGATTTTGGCAAGGCCCTGACCCCGGCCGAGGCGTGTTCCTTCGACGGCCCCTTGTACGGCCAGTTTCCAGGGTCGGTCACGCGCTGGATGGCGCTACCCTGGCAGACCGACACCGCCAGTTGCCGCTCCGGCTACGACCCCCAGTACGACCCCTACCTGCCGACGTTCTGGCCGGCGCGGGTGCCGAACCAGGTGCTCAGTGCCGAGAACTACAAGAAAGTGATGAACCCGGAACTGGGCCGGGAGGAGCGGCTGGCGGCCTTCAATGAGCGCATGGATTGGGACCGGACCTTGGGTCCCGGGCATTTACAGCAGTTGCAAGCCATGGTCAGCCACTTCGACCGGCAAGGTATCGTCGAGATGCGCAAGGGCATTCCGAATGACCCGGACTTTCCTGCGACGATGCAGGTCGAGGATCGCGGCGGCCAGCCGCTGACCGAGGCCGAGCGCAAGGCAACCGACAGCCAGATGCGCCAGCTCGCGCGTCTCGGCACGCCCAAGCCTGCAGTGTGATCACCCTGCCGCCGAGCCGCTCGACGGCGCAGTGGGACGTCGTCATCGTGGGCGCCGGTCCGGCCGGCGCGGCCCTGGCCCGGCGCCTGCGGCCGCAGTATCGCGTGTTGCTGTTGGACCGGGCGCGGGCGCGGGCGGGCGGCGCATTGCGCATCGGCGAGTCCTTGCCGGGCGCGGCCCGCGTGCTGCTCCAGCGCCAAGGGGGCTACGAGCGCTTTCTCGCCCAGGGCCATGCGGCACGCGGCGCGTCGGTCGCGCAGTGGGACTCGGACACGCCGGCCTGGTTCGACCCGATCCGCGATCCGCATGGGGTGGGCTGGCACCTCGACCGCCTGAAGTTCGATGCTGGCCTGCGCGATGACGCCGTGGAAGCGGGCGCGTCGCTGGTCGACACGGTGCGGCAGCTGGCACTGTCGCGTGAGGGCGGGCGCTGGCGTATCGATGCGCAATGCCTGGGGCAAGGCGGTGCCGCCCCATCGCGTGGCGTGCACCACACGCCAGTGCTGGTCGATGCCAGTGGCCGTGCCATGGTGGCGGCCAGGCAACTCGGCCTTGCCCGGCGCGGCCACGACCGCCTGGTCTGCCTTTACGCGCACTTGCCGGTGGATACGGGCGACAAGGATCAGGCCACCCGACTCTGCGCCGACGCGAACGGCTGGTGGTATAGCGTGCGCGTGCCGTCCGGGCAACGGGTGCTGGCACTTCACCTTGATAGCGACGATGCCGAGCTCAAGGCACTGCGCGATCCTGGACGCTTGCTGGCCAAAGCGCAGCGCCATGGGGTGTTGGCCGGGATCAGGCCCCCCACCATGGACTTTCCGGTGCATCTGCGGCCGGCCGGCGGGGGCGGGCTCGATCCAGGCGCCACGGCCGCGCTGCCCGACGGGTTTTTCGCGATCGGCGACGCGATGCTGGCATTCGACCCGATTGCATCCCAGGGGCTGTTTAACGCTTTGGCCACGGCCGACAGTTGCGCCCATGCGATTGGGCGCTACCTCGGTGGCGTCGGGCATGCGCGCGAGCGCTATCTGGAGGAGATGCGCGCGGTTGAAGCGCGGTATTGCCAGCGTCTCGGCGAAACCTATGCGGCAGTGACCCGCTTTCCCAGGGAGCGGTTCTGGCGGCGGCGTACTGCGGGCGGCGCGGGCGCCGGCGGCTTTGCATGGTAAGGCATGGCGCGGCCGCGCCAGGCCGATAGGGGCGTCAATACAGCTGCATTGCAGGCCGATGCGGTCCAGCGTCGTCCAGGTATATCGACGCAACGCGGGAAGCGCGCTTATCGCACGTTTCCAACAGCGCGACACATTTCCCACTCACACGATTCGCATCGTCTTGTGTGTTTCCTCAAGCGGTCGTACATTGATTTTTCAATTGGCGCATGGAAACTATCCCAGCTGACATGCTCGTTTCAGGTGATCGACCCACATAAAGGATACACAATGAAAGCACCTGCCTTCGTATTGCTCTCCCTCATGATCGCCAGCCTGGCCGGCAACGCCGGCGCCCAGGCGCTGGAAATTTCGGGTGGCACCACCCCGCAAAAAGACGTACTGGAGCCGCGCGCTGCGGAAATCCTCAAGGCCACCGGCGTCGAGATCAAGGTCAACGGTGTGGGGACCGGCAATGGCATGGTCGCCTTGGTCGAGGGCAAGGTCAGCGTGGCAGCGGTAGGCGATACCCTGGCCGACTCGATCGAGGCTGGCAAAAAGGCGGCCAAGGCCGCCAATAAGGACATCAAGGTTCCGGACAACCTGGTGTTCACGCAAATCGGCAAAGACGAGCTGGTCGTCATCGTGCACAAATCGAATGGTGTCAGTGCGCTGACCAAGGCCCAACTCAAGGATATGGCCACGGGCAAAATCACCAACTGGAAAGAAGTCGGCGGCGCCGACCTGCCGGTCAAGGTGGTGGTGACCAAGGCGGGGATGATTCCGAGCCTGGTGTTCCAGAAAACCATCATGGACGGCGCCGAGTACATCAAAGGGACGCTGGAAGCGCAGTCGCCGCGCGAAGTGATCACCTGGGTATCGCGCACTCCCGGCGGCTTCGGACCCGCCGCCGACGTGCACGTCAAGGCGGGGGCGGGCGACAGCAAGACCATCGACGCGCCTGCCATGTCGCGTCCGCTCGGACTGGTCACCATCGGCGCACCCACGGGCGCGGCCAAGAAGCTGGCCGACTACCTCAAAGTCAAATAATCCCCCCAACCTTGCCGAGCCGCCTATGCTATACAACGTCAATATCAGCACCCGCCTGATGATCCTGACCGGCACCCTGCTCACCGCGCTGGCCGTGGTGGGCCTGGTCGCCCTGCGCGGCTTGTCCGCCAGCAACGAGAGCATGCGCACCATTTATGAAGACAGTACCGTGCCCCTGGTCAGCCTGGGGGAGATGCTGGGCGATATGTATCGCTCGCGCACGCTGGTGATCGGCGGCATGGGGGCCGAGAATTCCGAGGCGGCCGAGGTTTCCTACCGCGAGGTGGCGGTCGTCCATGCCAAGTTGAGAAAGAGCCTGGACAGTTACAAGCGCTCCCTGCAGTCGGGCGACGCGAAAACCCAGGCCGGCATCTTCGAAACGGCGTGGGAGCAGTATGCCGTCGCCGGCGAAAAGGTCATCACCTTGGCCAAGAGCGGCGACTACGAGGCGGCCAGCGCCCAGCTCAAGATTGACTCCGAAAAGAAGTTCGAGTCTGCCCGTTCAGCCCTGCTGACCCGCATGATGCAGCAAAAGGGCGAAGCCCAGGCCGCGTTTGCGGCCGCCGACAAGGCCAGCGCCACCACGCGCAAGATCATGCTGGCGACCTTGGGACTTGGCTTGTTGCTGGGTGCCTTTCTGTCGCACATCGTGATCGGTTCCATCAAGAAGCCTTTGCGGCGCGCGGTTGAAGTGGCCAACCGGGTCGCCACGGGCGACCTGAGCGAACATATCGAAGTGACCTCCAGCGACGAAACGGGCCAGCTGCTGGCCGCCTTGCGCGACATGGACGCCAGCCTGGAAAGAACCATCGGCAAGGTGCGCGAGGGCTCGGACCGGATCGTCACCGCGTCGATCGAGATCGCCAGGGGCAATCTGGACTTGTCTGGCCGCACCGAGCAGCAGGCCAGTTCGATTGAAGAGACCACCGCCTCGATCACGGAATTGACCGGCACGGTCAGGCAGAACGCAGACAACGCGCGCCAGGCCAATCAGCTTGCGCTCAGTGCGTCGGCGGTGGCGGAGAAAGGCGGCACGGTGGTGTCGGAGGTGGTCTCGACCATGCGTTCGATAAACACGTCCTCGCGCCGTATTGTCGACATCATCAGCGTTATCGACGGCATCGCATTCCAGACCAATATCCTGGCCCTGAACGCGGCGGTCGAAGCGGCGCGCGCCGGCGAACAGGGCCGGGGCTTTGCCGTGGTGGCATCGGAGGTACGCAACCTTGCGCAGCGCTCGGCAGCGGCGGCGAAAGAAATCAAGACCCTGATCGAAGATTCGGTCGACATGGTCGAAGCCGGCACCCGGCTGGTCGATCAGGCCGGCACCACCATGAACGACGTGGTGGCCAGCGTCCAGAAAGTGACCGACATCATGCAAGAGATCGTGTCGGCCAGCCAGGAGCAGACCGTCGGGATCGAGCAGATCAACCAGGCCATCATCGAGATGGACCATGTGACCCAGCAGAATGCCGCGCTGGTCGAGCAGGCCGCCGCCGCCGCCCAGTCGATGCAGGAGGACGCGGCCGCGCTGGCCCAGGTGGCGCAAGCGTTCAAGCTCAGCGCGAGCGACACACGGCCGGCCCACGGCCTGCTGACCTTGCCACGATAATCAGCGTCCTGGCGGCATTCACGGGACGGCTTTTGCGGCAAGGGGCGAGGGCGCCTTGCCGGGAGCCGCCTCGGCACCGAGCGTCTGGGCCAGGCGCGCGCGCGCCTTGACCACATACTGACGGCAGGCGTCGGCATCGATGAAGGCGGCGGCGCCAAGTGCCGCCTGTCTGGCCTTGCGCTCCCACAGGTCGCCCGCTTCCGGATGCGCAGCGACCAGCACGTCGCAGGGCAGTGCTTCGATGGTAGCGAACGAACGCTCGACGTCCGCCTGCGCCTGCGGGTACAGCGGATTGCCGCTGAAACGCAGGCCTTTGGCGGCCAGCGCAGTCAGGCTGTCGGCAAACACGACGTTGACGGTCCGCCCATTTTCTTCGGCTTGCCAGGTCCAGCTGACTCCGCCATTGGTGTGTCCTGGCGTGAAGTGCGCGGTCACGGCCAGCGGCCCGAGGTGGATGGTTTCGCCGTCACGCACTGCGCGCGTGCTTGCCACCGGCGGCATGGACGTCAGGTTCGGATATTGCGCATCGCCCCGATCCGGCTGGCCGCTCTCGAGCACCCGCACCGCGGCCGGACTGGCCAGCACCGTTGCACCGCTCAGCTTTTGCAAGTCCGCGATGGCGCCGGCGTGATCCTGGTGGGCGTGCGAATTGAGGATGTAGCGGATGTCTTCGACCCGGAAGCCCAGCTTGCGAATATGCGCCACCACCTGGGGCGCTGCCTCGGGGCCGCCGGCATCGACGAGGATGTGTCCCGCCGGCGATGTCATGAGCACAGCACTGATCCCACCCGTCCCGACGTAATAGGTATGTCCAAGCACCCGGAATGGGTCTTGCGGCGCATACCAGTCTGCCGCCTTGGCAGTGCTGAGGAACGCTCCTAAGAAAAACATGGAACACGCGAGAAGTTTCTTTTTCATTTGTTGTCTGAGAATAGGGGGAAGGGCGCCTGTCCAGGTGAAGCCACTTTGGCACGCGGCGATTGATCAGCATTAACTCCACCATTGTAAAGAGAAAGTGACGTGATTCATGCGCGAATTGTTACATTGCAACTGACCGCTCCCGGGCCGATAGCGGACGGCCGGCATGACTCACCAGCGGACCAGAAGCGCGGCGGAACGATCGAAGGGATGCTTGCGCGCTATCTCCAGCGTTGGCAAGCATGGCGTGCGCGTACAAAAACCAACATCGGCATTGAAATGTGAATTTCTTTATCATGCCATGCGATAAATCTTAAACAGATGCTATCATTCCAGCACACGTGCGCACGGGCGCAGGTACCAACGAAGGAGTTCTCATGAAGTCCATTCAAAGTTCCGACGAGTCAGGTGAATCAGTCATCATTACCTCCGAAGTAGCCCAACATGACGCGCCATTGATCCTCGATCTTGGCACGCGCAAGAAGAAGCAGGTCAAGGGGCTGCGCCGTGGCGAGGGCAAGTTAATGAATCGAATCAGCATCGTCCTCGACGAGCTGAAGAAGAGCGGCCAGATCGCCGTATCGGCACAGCCCATCGTGCTGGTGGTGCGCGAGAAGCGGGAGAAGGGCTTGAAAGCCCTGTTCAAATCCTAAGCCGGGGGAATCTCATGTCCGAACTGAAACTCGATCCTATCGTTGGGCGCATTACCATCCTGCGCAAGGATGCGGCGACCGGCCACGTCTACGTTGCCACCAATCTGCGCAACCTGGGACGCAAGAAACGAAGCACCAAGCTGCTGCGTCCGCTCGAAAAACTGATCCGCCGTGTCGGCAAGGCCCAGGCGCGCAGTGCCGTGATCTACACCGAGCGCCACGAAACGTCCAATCGCAAGAAGAAGAACGGCTGGCTGTACGACATGATGGCCAATATGCGCAAAGCGCAAAAGCAAGCCTGGAAGAGTACGCGGAAATAAAGCACCGGTGAAGTCTGGCGGGGCCGCTTTGCGGACGCCCGCCCGCACATCCCCCCTTTTTTTGCTCTGACGTCAGTGCTGGCATCTTGCCGGCCTGCCTTTTCATGTCTGCGTGATCGGTCCTATGAGCCAGCAAGCGCCCACCCATGCACCGTCGCCAGCCGCACGCCCGGTACTGCGGACACGGGCGAAATGGCTGCTCGACAGCGGCAAATTGCCATCGGTATTTCCTTCAAGTACGCCGGCTTTGGGCGCCAGCGCGGCGCCGGCCCACACCGTGCATAGCCATGGAACGGTGATCTTCGGCCTGTTGCGCCTGTGGCTGCGCTACAGGGTGGCGCGCCTGCTGCGTCCGGCGCAACTGGGGGCCAGCGGCGACGCCATTGGCTTGCGGCTGGCGCTCTACCAGGGCTTCTGGTTCGATCTGTTGCAGCGCAGCGCCCAGCCCCAGGGACCATTCCCCGCCGCCATGCGCGCGCACTTGCTACGGCATGCGCGGCCGGCGCCGTCGATGACGTTGGCCGACATCGAAGCGCTGGTCCTGGGCGACCTTGGGACACCGCTCGCGGCCCTGTTTTCCCGCTTCGACCCGCAGCCTGTCCGCGTGGGCAACTACACCGAGACCTACCGGGCCACGCTGCGCCGCGAAGAGGTGGAGGTCGAGGTGCGGATCCAGCGCGCGCACCTGGCGCCAAGGCTGCAACGCGACCTGCGCATACTCAAGCTCATCGCCAGGCTGCAGCACCGCGTCAAGGGTCCCCGGCGCACCCTGTTCGACGATATCATCGACGGCTACGCCGAGCGCTTGCCGGCCTTGCTGGACCTGCGCTACGAAGCGTCGGCGCGGCGCCGCATGCGCAGCACGCTGCGCGAACACAAGGTGTATGTGCCGCGCCTGTTCCGCGCCTATACCAGCAAGCACATCCTCGTCCACGAACATATTGCGGCGCCCAGCGTGCAAGAGCTGATCGATCTGCACGCACGCGACCCGCAGGCCGCACAGGGCTGGTTGCGCATGAACGGCATCGAGCTCGATGTGGCCGGCCGCCGCGTCTACCATTCCTTGCTGCGGCAAATCTGCGAAGACGACTTTTTCAACCAGAACATGGTGCCGTCGAATATTCTGTTACTGCGCAACAGCCGCTTCGCCATCCTCAGTTGCGACGCCAGCGCCTCGGTCGACAAGCGTTTCCTCACCATCTTCAACCTGGCCATGGCCGCCTTGGCCAACGAGGCGTACGACAAGTTCGCCGACATGCTGTTCCTGCTGTGCGATTCGCTGCCGGCCAGTAACCTGGCGAACGTGCGTGCCGAGTTGATCCGCACCGTCCGCAATTACGCCGCGCGCGCCGTGCTCGACACCCTCGGCCACGAGGAAAAGTCCTTGTTCGTCCTGACCCGCGACGTCTCCGCCATCCTCGACCGCAACGGCATCGTGCTGGACGCGCAAATGTTCAAGCTGATGGACGCCATGGGCAGCGCCGACGCCCTCGTCGCGCAGTGCTGCCCGCGCATGAACCACCGCACCGAACTGGAACGCTTCGCCAAGAAGGCGGCGGCGCGCCAGATGCGCTCGGTATTCGCCGGCGGCGTCAGGAAGGCCGTGGCCGGCATCGTCGGTCCGATCAGCGAACTGGTGCGCTTTGAAACGGCATCGGTGCGGAAAAAAGCGCAAAACTTCCGCGCGAGCACGGGCAAACTGGCTTATGTCGGGGCAACCCTGGCCAAGTGGGTTGGCCGCGCCGTGCTGACCGGCGGCGTGTATGCGGTCTGGATCTACCTGCACCAGCATCACGCCAGCGTGGTCGCGCCGCTGCGCCATACGGTTGCCGCCGCGCATGCGCAGAACGTCGAACATTTCCCGGTCGGCACATGGATTGCGGTGATCGCCGGCGCCATGCTGGTCTACAGCACCATACGCAGCATTCGCCGCCGCCTCGAACAGGAAGACCGTGTAGTCCGGGGCGCCGCTTGAAAACGCTGGACCCGCGCCTGATCCCATCGACGCTGCTGTCGCGCGGGCAACAGGCGCCAGTGGAGGTGCGGCCCCTTGAAACAGCCTCGCTCGCCAGGACGCTGGGCCTGGTGGCGCGCCTGCTCGGGTGGATTTGCAGCCTCATTCTGTACCGCGTGCGCGGCCGCCCGCTGGGTTTGGCCATGGCGGTGGAAATCCGCTCGATCATCGAGGACATGGGCGGGCTGTGGGTCAAGACCGGCCAGCTGCTGTCGCTGCGCACCGACTTGCTCAGCCCGGAATTCAGCCGCGAACTGTCGCGCTTGCAATATGCGGCTGTCGGCTTCCCCTTTGCCATCGCGCGCCGCTGCATTGAAGACGAGCTCGGGCAGCCGCTGGAAGTGGTGTTCAGCCATTTCGACGAGCATCCCGTGGCCGCCGCCTCGATCTGCCAGGTGCACCGCGCCACCTTGCGCTCGACCGGCCAGAGCGTGGCGGTGAAGGTGCAGCGTCCGGGCATCGACAAGCGCTTTGCGCGTGACCTGTTCCTGTTGCGCATCCTGCTTAAATCCATGCGCTACATGCCGGGCATGGGCTTTTTCACCTGGGATGAAATGCTCTGGGAAACCACCCAGATCTTCCGTGAAGAAGTCGATTACCGCTACGAAGCCTCGAATACCCTGCGCCTGCGCAAGTCGCTGCGCGCGCACAAGGTGTACGTGCCCCAGGTGTTCGATTGCAGCACGCGCCGCTTGCTGGTGCTCGAATGGGTGCCGGGCGTGCTGATGTCGAGCTTTCTGGAAATGGGCCGCGAGGACCCGGAAGCCCTGAACCTGTGGTGCCGGGAGAATCATGTCGACGCGGGCAAGGTCGGAGAAAAGCTGTTCCTGACCTTTTTTCGCCAGTTATTCGAGGACAACCTGTTCCACGGCGACCTGCATCCGGGCAACATCCTGCTCTTGCGCGACAGCCGCCTGGCGTTGATCGACTTCGGCAGTGCCGGCACCAATGACGCCACCTTGCTGGAGTATTACAAGATGTCGATGAAGGGCGTCGGCGAGCAAGATTTTCCGATGGCTGTCGACTATCTGTTCCTGCTGTCGGACCGGTTGCCGCCGATCGATATCGAAGCGGTCAAGGCGAAAGTGGTGCGGACCTACCAGGCCTGGTCCGAACGGGCCGAACATTCCGAGTTGCCCTACTACGAAAAGTCGATCGGCAATATGGGACTCGAAGCGGGCAATGTGCTGATCGAAAACCAGATCGTGCTGAGCTGGTCGTTCATGAAGATCAGCCGCACCTGGGCCACGCTCGATGCCTCGCTGGCGGCGCTGCTGCCCGAGGTCAATTACATGAAACTCGTGTCGACATACTTCAAGGGCGCCCAAAAGCGCGCCGTCGGCCATCTGTGCGAACGCGGCGTGCTCACCCTGGTGGAAAAAATGCACGCCGCCAGCGCGGAAGCGCAAATGCAGCTTGAAGAAATGGGAAGCAAGATGTTCCGTTTGCGCGCCCAGATGTCCAGGGGCGAATACTTTGTCGACAAAATAGTCGGTCTGGTAACCCGTACTGCGCAAGTCATCACGGCCGCCGTCCTGTTCGCCTTTGGCGTGATCGAATACGAATTCGAATACGCGGGCAACGCGACGATGGCGCACCTGATCGATGTCATTCCCGACGTCGTCCATGAGAACCGCGCTTTTACCCTGGCCGCGCTGGCGCTGCTGATGTATTGCGGGTCGCGCCTGCGCGCCGCCCTGAGAGGGCCGGGCAGGTGAGCGGGGCAGTCCACGGCGCCGCTGCGCAGCCAGGGTTGTTTAATCATCTTAATTGTTGTTTACGTAACTTGTTTTTTGAGCCATAGTCCGCTTAGGAGTCGTTGACAAGGCGCATCACTACGGCGACGCACGCCACCCGTATCGGAACATGGATGAGAACACATTAACTCAAGGGGATTGCATGCACTTGGAGGAAATCGTGAACGTCGAAACGAGGAATGAATGGCTTGTTCGAGCAGGTGCCGCCATCAAGCTGCGCGCCGCTCCGCAAGGGATGGGCGGGTGAGCGGGGCCGCCCCCGACCCGGCCGTCCACGACGACGCCATCCAGGCAGGCTTCCCTGCACTGACCGAACTGCAGCTGGCCTATCTGGTTGGCCCCGAACTGCCTGAACTGGGCGGCACCGGGTGCTGGCTGTGCTGGGAGCTGGAGCGCCCCGAATGGGACCTGGCGCGCCTGGAAGCCGCCTGGAATACGCTGATCGCCCGTCACGAGAACCTGCGCACCGTGTTCGACGGCGCCGGCCAGCATGTGCTGGCCACGGTGCCGCACTACGCGGTCGATTGCCTCGACCTGCGCGGCACGGGCGCGGTGCCAGCGACGCAGCAACTGGAGCGCCTGCGCGCGCAGATGTTCGACACGCGCAGCGATCCGGCGCGCTGGCCGCTGTTCCGGGTTACGGCGGCGCGTACCGATGCCGGCATGCGGCTCTGGCTCGGCTTCGACATGATCATGATCGACGCCGCCAGCATCTTTCGCCTGCTGGGCGAACTGGGGCGGCTCCACGACGATCCGCTCACGCCGCTGGCACCGTTGGCGGGGCATTACCGCGATGTCTTCGCCGCGCGCCACCTGGAAAAACTGCGGCGCCACCATGCGTGCGCAGGCTACTGGAGCGCGCGGCTCGACGATTTCCCACGTGCGCCCGAGTTGCCAGTCAACCCCGTGGTGCCGCCCTGCGGGCGTTTCGTGCGCCATGAGCAGCGCCTCGATGGCGCGCAATGGAAAGCGTTCCAGGGCCACGCCGCCGCGCGCGGGCTGGGACGCGTGCCGGCCATCGTCGCCGTCTTCGCCCAGGTGCTGGCGCGCTGGGCGACGCAGCCGCGTTTCGCGCTCAACCTCACCGTCGGCAAGCACCTGGCCGACGCCATTCCGGACGGCGTGCTGGGTGAATTCAGCAGCAATGTGCTGCTTGCGGTCGACTGCGACCGATCCGCGCCGTTGGCCGCCGGGGCGGGCGCCATCGCCGCCCAACTGGCCAGCGACCTGGCCCATGCCGACATGAGCGGCATCGCGTTCGCCGCGCAACTGGGGCAGCGCCACGGCGTGCGCGCGCTCATGCCGGTGGTCTTTACCAGCCTGCTGCACCGGCACGCCACCGGTTCCCCGCTGGGACGCTTCGTCACCGGCATGACGCGCACCCCGCAAGTGGCGCTGGACTGCCAGATCATGGACGACGAAGGGCGCCTGTACCTGAGCTGGGACGTGCGCGAGGATTATTTTCCCGACGGCCTGGCCGAGGCCATGTTCGAGACCTGGACCGCGGCGATTGGACAACTGGCCGCCAGCGACGCCGCCTGGGACGCACCGCTGTCGCTGCCGCTGCCGGCCGCCCAGCGCGAGCGGCGCACCCAGGCCAACGCCAGCGCCACGCCATGGCCGGCGCAGACGCTGCACGGCCGCGTGCTTGAACAGGCCGCCCTCACGCCCGAGCGCATCGCGCTGATCGCCCCGGACGCCACGCTCAGCTACCGCGAGCTGGCCGTGCGCGCCGCCGGCCTTGCGCACGCATTGCGCCAGGCCGGCGCGCAAGCCAATGAACTGGTGGCGGTCGCGCTGCCGCGCGGCTGGGCCCAGGTGGTGGCGGTACTGGGCGTGCAGATGGCGGGCGCCGCCTACTTGCCGATCGACCATGCGGCCCCGCCGGCCCGCGTCGCCGAACTGCTGCGCCTTGGCCGCTGCCGTCACGCGGTGGCGGCCGACGACGTGGCACTGCTTGACGGCGTGCAGCGCATCGCCGCCGCGCCGGAGCCGACGTCACCCATGGATTACGACCCCGGACCGGCCACGCCGGACGACCTGGCGTATGTGATCTTCACCTCCGGCTCGACCGGCACGCCCAAGGGGGTGATGATCCGCCACAGCGCCGCCGCCAACACCGTGCGCGACATCAATGAGCGCTATCAGGTCGGTGCCCTGGACCGGGTACTTGGCCTGTCCGCGCTCAACTTCGACCTGTCGGTCTGGGACATCTTCGGCACCCTGTCGGCCGGCGGCGCGCTGGTGATCCCGCAGGCCGACGGCCTGCTCGATCCGGCCTACCTGAAAGAGCTGGTCAACACGCACCGGGTCACGCTGTGGAATTCGGTGCCCAGCCACCTGCACATGCTGACCCAGGACAGCGCCGGGCTGCACCTGCCCACCCTGCGCCTGGGCATGCTCAGCGGAGACTGGATACCGCTCAGCCTGCCGGGCAGGGTGTCCTTTCCCCTGGTCAGCCTTGGCGGCGCCACCGAAGCGTCGATCTGGTCGATCGCTTACCCCATCGGGGACGTGTCGCCGGCCTGGAAGAGTATTCCTTATGGCAAGCCGTTGGCCAACCAGCGCTTCCACGTGCTCGACGAACGCATGGACGATTGCCCGGACGGCGTGGTCGGCCAGTTGTACATCGGCGGGGTCGGGCTGGCCGACGGCTACTGGGGCAGCCCGGAACTGACCGCCGCCAGTTTCGTGCACCATCCGGCCACGGGCGAGCGCCTGTACCGCAGCGGCGATTGGGGGCGCTATTACGCTGACGGGAATATCGAATTCCTGGGGCGCACCGATGGCCAGGTCAAGATTTCCGGGCACCGGGTGGAACTGGGCGAAGTCGAGGTGGCGCTTGAGCGCTGCCCCGGCGTGAGCGGTTCGGTGGCGCTGACCTTCACCGACGCCCATGGCCAGCAGCGCCTGGCGGCATTCATCACCGGCGCGGCCGGCGTGGGCGAGGTACGCGAGCGGCTCAAGGCCACGCTGCCGGCCTACATGGTGCCATCGCGCCTGCTCTCGCTGGACACGCTGCCGCTGACGGCCAACGGCAAAATCGACCGCAAGCTGCTCGCCGCGCGCGCCGGCGCCGCCCCGGTCCACAGCGTGGCCGACACCGCGCCGCCCCGGCCCGCGCTCGAACGCCTGTTCGGAGCCGACTCGCTGGTGGCTGCGGGCGCGGCGCGGCGCGCGCTGGTGGCACCGGGCGCCGGCCTGCGTGCCGACCTGGCTGGTGCCGCCGCGATCGCACTGCCATGCGCGCCGACGGCGCCGCCGTTGCGATCAGTGCGCGACTTCGCCGGCGCCGTCACGCTGGCGCAACTGGCCGCGCTGCTGGGCGGCCTGGGCGCCAGCGAGGCCGGCGCGCGCCTGCAGCGCCGCTATCCGTCGGCGGGCGACAGCTACAGCGTGCAAACCTATGTGCAGCTTGGCGCGGCGGCCGGCGAACTGGCCGCCGGCATGTACTACTACCACCCGGCGCGCAACGCGCTGCTGTTTATCGGGCCGGGCGAGGGCGTCGATTCCGGTTGCCAGGTGCCGGCCAACCAGCGCATGGCGGGGGAGGCGGCGTTCACCGTGTTCTTCTTCGCCCGGCTCGATGCCCTGCGCGCGCTATATGGCGACATGGCCGAGCCGTTCGCCTGGATGGAAGCGGGCCACATGGCGCAGATCTTGCGCCAGTCGGCCGCCGAACTGGGACTGGGCCTGTGCCTGGTGGGCGCCTACGACGCCGCCCCGGTGCTGGCCGCGCTCGGGCTGGACCCGCACAGCGTGGCGCTGGCGGCAATGCTCGGTGGCGTGCCGGCCACCCTGGCGCAGGCATTGCCTGCGCCCGACCCGGTCGCCCCTGCCGGCACCGGTGGCGAGCTGGCGGGGCAGATCGCCGCCATCTGGCGCGACCTGCTTGGCCTCGCATCGGTCGGTCACGATGAGCGCTTCAACGAAGTGGGCGGCACCTCGTTTTCGATGATCGCCCTGCGCCGCGAACTTGCCGCGCGCCTCGGCGTGCACGTGTCGATCACCGACCTGTTTCGATATACAACGATTTCCCAGCTCGTCGCCCATCTCGGCGAGCGCGCGGGAACCGCCGTGGCGGCAGCGCCAGTGCCGGCGCCGCCATCCGACGGCAGCGACGACGCCCTGAGCGCCAAGCGGCAACTGCGACGCGCCTTGCGCCGCGCCTCATAGAAAGCATTTTCCATGACATCGAAAAACGACATCGCCATCATCGCCGTTGCCTGCCGCCTGCCGGGCGCCGTCAATCCGGACGCTTACTGGCGCAACCTGTGCGATGGCGTCGAATCGGTGCGCCAGGTCGACCACGCCACCTTGCGCCAGTGGGGCGTGCCCGAAGCCGATCTGGCGCAGCCCGGCTTCGTCGGCGCCGGCGGCGTGCTCGATGACGTCGACATGTTCGATCCCGGCTTCTTCAACATCATTCCGCGCCACGCAGAAATGCTCGATCCCCAGCAACGCCTGCTGCTTGAATGCGGCTGGGAAGTGCTCGAAAGCGCCGGCTACGATCCCAAGGGCGTGCCCGGCGCGACCGGCGTCTACGTGGCGGTCGCGCGCAGCGGCTTCCGCCAGGCCGAACCGCGCACGCCGATCGAACGCATGGTGGCCTACACCTCGGAAGAGAAAGACTACGCCGCGTCGCGCCTGTCGTACAAACTCAATCTGACCGGGCCCAGCGTGACGGTGCAGACCGCCAGTTCCAGCTCGCTGGTGGCGGTGCACATGGCTTGCCAGAGCCTGCTGCATGGCGAGTGCGACCTGGCCATCGCCGGCGGCGCCTGCGTGGTGCTGCCGCAGGCCGGCTACGTGTACGACCCGGCCATGATGTTTTCACCGGACGGCCACTGCCGCGCCTTCGATGCCGGTGCGCGCGGCACGGTGCAGGGCAGCGGTGCCGGCCTGGTTGCCCTCAAGTGCCTGGAAGACGCGCTGGCCGACGGCGACCCGGTACTGGCCGTGATCAAGGGTTCGGCCGTCAACAACGACGGCGCCGACAAGGCCGACTTCATGGCGCCGAGCAGCCAGGGCCAGATGCGGGTGATCCGCGAAGCGCTGCTGCTGGCCGGCGTGACGCCGGGTAGCATCGGCTATATCGAAGCGCACGGCACCGGCACCGCCCTGGGCGACCCGATCGAAGTGGACGGACTGGCGCGCGGCTATGCCGGGGCGGCCCCCGGCTCGTGCGTGATTGGCTCGGTCAAGACCAATATCGGGCACCTGCATACAGCCGCAGGCATCGCCGGCTTGATCAAGGCAACGCTGATGCTGCGGCACCGTAAAATGCCGCCGACCCTGCATTATCGCCAACCCAATCCTGCAATCGATTTCAACAGCACGCCGTTCCGGGTCGGCACCACGCTCACCGACTGGGAGCAGGGCGCCGGTCCGCGCCGGGCCGCAGTCAGCGCGTTCGGCTTCGGCGGCACGAATGCCCATGTCATACTGGAAGAAGCGCCGCTGCGCG
Source organism: Massilia frigida (assembly GCF_011682175.1). Lineage (GTDB taxonomy): Bacteria > Pseudomonadota > Gammaproteobacteria > Burkholderiales > Burkholderiaceae_D > Telluria_A > Telluria_A frigida. The sequence goes on along the minus strand of NZ_WHJG01000021.1, from coordinate 107,195 downwards.
CCCCGAGCCCGGCCAGCGCCGGCGCGCTGCCGCTGCGCCTGTCCGCGCGCAGCCAGGCCGCCGTCGATGCCAGCGCCAGGCAGTTGGCGGCGTTTCTGCGCGCCCATCCGGACACGCCGCTGGTCGACGTGGCCCATACGCTGGCGCATGGACGCAGCCGCTTTGCGGTCAGCGCCACGGTGGTGGCGCACTCGCTCGACGAGGCGGTGCGCAAGCTCGACGCGCTCGACTTCACCGACACCGACCTGACGGCCGACGGCGGACAACGCATCGCCTTGCCGACCTATCCCTTCGAGCGCACCCGCTGCTGGCCCGAGGCCCCGGCCGGTTCGCTCGACGACTATGCGCGCCACGCCGTGCACAACGCGCTGCGCCAGGATGGCCGGCTCGACGTTTCGCTATGGCGCCCGCTCGAACAACAGCGCCCGCTGTGCGACGCGCTGGTGCGCATGCTCGCGCGCGGCGCACCGGTGGCGTGTGCGCCGCCGCCATCGGTCTGGGTGGCGCTGATCGACCTGTGCGCCGCGCGCCTGCTCGACGTCATCGAAGGGCGCGTCACCGGGCGCGATGTGCTGTTCCCGCACGGCTCCACCGCACTGGTCGACCCGATTTACCGCGATGCGCCTGAAACGAGCGCCATCAACGACACCATCGCCGCGCGCGTTGTCGCACTGGCCGCCGCGCGCCCCGCGCCGCTGCGCATCCTCGAAGTGGGCGCCGGCACCGGCGCCACCGCCGAATGCGTGCTGGCGGCGCTGGCGGCGGCGGGGCAGAACTGCGACTACTGCTTCACCGACGTGTCGGCGTCGCTGCTGGCCAAGAGCCGCGAGCGGCTTGCGGCGCGCTATCCGCAGGTGCGCTTCGTCCTGCTCGACCTGGACCAGCCGCCGCCACGCCGCGAGCCGGCCGACGTGGTGATCGGCGCCCATGTGCTGCACGTGGTCCGCGACTTGCGGCGCGCCCTCGCGTGGCTCGACGCGGGCGTGCTGCTGATCGCCGAAACGACCCAGGTCAACGATTACCTGACCATCACCTTCGGCCTGCTCGATGGCTGGTGGCGCGCCGCCGACGGCCTGCGCCTGCCGGACAGCCCGCTGCTGTCGCCGGCCGGCTGGAACGCCGTGCTGGGCGAGTGCGGCTACGCGCCGCGCCAGCTCGCCAACGGCCTGTTCGAAGCGGCCAGGCTGGCACAGGCCGCTGGCGTCGCCAACGCCGCCGGTACGCAGGATGACGTCGTGGCGCGCATTTGCGCCAGTACCGCCGCCGTGCTCGGGGTGGCATCGGTGTCGGCGCAGCGCACCTTTTCCGAGGCCGGGGTCGACTCGCTGGTCTCGTCCACCCTGGCCATCGAGCTGTCCGAAGCGCTCGGCGTGACCGTGCAGGCGACCGACTTCTACAACCATCCCACTGCGGCGGCGCTGGCGCGCCATCTGAACCTGGCCGCCGCTGGTCCGGCCGCTGCGCCGGCGGCGGCGCCACTGTCCGGCGACAGCATCGCGGTGGTTGGCATGGCCGGGCGCTTTCCCGGCGCGCCCGATCTGGAGGCATTCTGGGCGCTGCTGGCCGAAGGGCGCGACAGCGTGCGCGAACTGGTGCCGGGGCGTTTCGGCGCGGCGCTGGAGCAGCGCGACTGCTTCGATTCGGAGTTTTTCAACTTCACCCCGCTCGAAGCGGCGCAGATGGATCCGCAGCAGCGCCTCTTTCTCGAAGCGGCCTGGCATGCGATCGAGGAGGCGGGCTACGATCCGGCCACGCTCAAGGGCAGCGCGACCGGGGTGTTCGCTGGCGTGCAGCCGAACCAGTACGGCGGCGATGACGCGACCAGCCTGTCGATGATCGGCAATTCGCTGGCGATCCTGCCGGCGCGCGTGTCCTACCATCTCGACCTGAAAGGCCCGACCCTGGCCGTCGACACGGCCTGTTCCTCGTCGCTGGTGGCGATTCACCTGGCTTGCCAGAGCATCCACGCCGGCGAATGCGCGATGGCGCTTGCCGGCGGGGTGTCGGTGTCGCTGTTCGACGAGCGCAGCACGCGCTTTTTCGCCGATAGCGGCATGGCCTCGGCCAACGGCAAATGCCGTACCTTCGACGGCGCCGCCGACGGCTTCGTGCCGGGCGAAGGGGTAGGGGTGCTGCTGCTCAAGCCGCTCGCGCGCGCCCTGGCCGACGGCGACAGTATTCACGCGGTCATTCGCGGAAGCGGTACCAACCAGGATGGCCGCTCGAACGGCATCACCGCGCCCAGCGGCCCGGCCCAGACCGCGCTCGAAGTGGGGGTGTACCAGCGCTGCGGGGTCGATCCGTCCTCGATCCAGTATGTCGAGGCGCATGGCACCGGCACCCGCCTGGGCGACCCGATCGAAGTGCAGGCGCTGAGCGCGGCGTTTCGCCAGTTCACCGACCGCAGCCGGTTTTGCGCGATCGGCTCGGTCAAGACCAACATTGGCCACCTGCTCACCGGCGCTGGCGCGGCCGGCTTCATCAAGCTGCTGCTGGCCCTGCGCCACCGCAGTATTCCGCCGTCGCTGCACTTCGACGCGCCCAACCCGCTGATCGATTTCGAGCACAGTCCATTTTTCGTCAACAGTGCGCTGCTGCCGTGGGCCGGTGCGCCGCGCCGCGCCGCCCTGAGCGCTTTTGGCTTCAGCGGCACCAATGCGCACTTCGTCATCGAGGAAGGCCCCGTTGCGCCGCCGGCCCCGCCGGGCGGGGAACCGTGGCAGCTCATCGTGCTGTCGGCGTTGAGCGCAGCGGCGCTGCAACGCAAGATCGCCCAGATGCAGGGCTGGCAAAGCGATGCCGCGCTGGCCGATATCGCCTTCACGCTGGCAGTCGGACGCACCCATTTCGAACACCGCGCCGCGTTCGTGGCGCGCGACCACGCCGATCTGGCCGCGCAACTTGGCGGCGCCGCCATGCCGTCGGACGCGCCGTCCGAGCTGGTCGCGCTGGCCCGCCGCTACGTCGCCGGCGAGAACATCGACTGGTCGGCGCTGAATGCGCAGCAGGCACGGCGCCGTGTGGCGCTGCCGCTGTACCCGTTCGCGCGCGAGCGCCACTGGCGCGCCGCTTCGCCAGCCGGCGCCGCGCAAGGCCAGACCCACGCGCACGACTGGAACGGCGACGAATGGTTCTTCGCCCAGCATGTCATCGATGGTGAACGCGTGCTCCCGGCAGTCATGTACCTCGAATTGGCGCGCCAGGCCAGCGGCGCCGGCGCCTTGCACGACGTCAGCTGGCAGCGCGCCCTGGTGGCCGGCGCCGCACCGTTGCGGGTCGAGGTCGAGATCGCGGGTGACCGCTTCGTGATGCGCAGCGGGGCCCAGGTGTTGTGCGAAGGCGGCTTCGGCGCGGCCCCGGCCACGCCCGCCCGGGTCGATCTGGATGCCATTGCCCGGCGCTGCACCGGCCGCATCGACGCCGACGCGTTTTACGGCGCGCTCGCGGCAGCCGGCTTTGCGTACGGCGACGCGTTCCGTGGCTTGGTCGGCGCCGTCAGCAACGAGCGCGAAGTGCTGGCCGAAATCGCCCCGCGCAGCGGCGAACTGGCCCCCACGTCGCTGGAGGCGGGCTTGCAGGCGTTGGCGGCCATCGGTGGCGCGGTCGGCGCCGACCTGCCGCTGCCGTTCGCGCTGGCCAAGATCAGCTGGCACGGCGCGGGCGTTCCGCGCTGGGTCCATGCCGAACTGACGGCGCCCGACAGCTATAGCCTGAATTTACTGGACCAGCATGGCGACGTGCTGCTGGCAGTGCGCCACTACTGTGTGCGCGTAACCGAAACCGTGCTGGCGGCGCCGTGCTGGCAGGCGGGCGAGGCCCCGGCCGCCGCGCCGGTGCGTGCATCGCTGTACATCTTGTGCGACGTGCACGCGCAATCGCCGTCCGACGCGCCGGCCGTGCGCCACGCGGCGCAGTGGCGCGACACCTTTCAATACAGCTGGGAGTTTCCATTCGATGACGATGCCAGCTTTGAACGCTTGCTGAGCGAATTCGACCTGCGCCATCTGCCGCTTGAGCGGGTGGTGATCGTGCCCGGTGGCGACGGCTTGCGCAATTTGCAGGCGCTGCTCGGCGCGGCCAGGAGCCTGATGCGGGCCGGCCGCAGCGTGGAGCTGGTGGTCGAGGCGAGCGAGGACGTGCCTGCGCAAACCGCCCTGGCTGCGGCGGTGCGCACGATCGCGCTGGAAAGCGCGCGCCTGCGGCCCATCTTCCGCCTGGGCGGGCGCGAACTGGCGCTGCAACTGCCGGCTGTGGACAGCGCTCCGAAGGCGGCGGTGCTGCGCCACGGCGGGGTGTATCTGATCAGTGGTGGCGCCGGCGCGGTCGGCATGCATCTGGCGCGGTCACTGGCGCGCGAGTACCAGGCCAAGGTCGTGCTGATCGGGCGCAGCGCCCGCGAGGCCGGCGACTACACCTATATCCAGGCCGATGTGACCGATGCCGCCCAGGTGCGCGCGGCCATCGCCCAGGTGATACAGCAATTCGGCCGCATTGACGGCATCGTCCACGCGGCCGGGGTGATTCGCGACGTGCTGCTGGTCAACCACGACCCTGCATCGTGCGCACAGGTGTGGCAAACCAAGGTGGCCGGCGCCATCAACCTGGACGAAGCGACCAGCCACCTGCCGCTCGACTGGTTCCTGTGCGGTTCCTCGATCGCCGCCTTGTACGGCCACGCGGGGCAGGCCGCCTACGCTGCGGCGAATGGCTTCCTGGACGCCTTCGCCCAGGCCCGTGAAGCGCTGCGCGCCGCCGGCCGACGCCAGGGACGCAGCGTCTCGGTGGCGTGGCCGATCTGGCAGCACGGCGGCATGGCCGGCGCGCTGGCGGCCGATCCGCTGCACGTGGCCATGGCACCGGCGCGCGCCGTTGCCGCCACCTGGCGCGCACTGGCCGCCGGACCGGTCAACGTCGCCATCTTGCATCGGCGCCGCGCGCCGGCCATGCCAGCCACGCCGGCCCCGCCGGCAGCCGAGGCGCCGGCGGCGCTGCTCGACTGGCTGCGCGCGCTGTTCGCCACCGAACTGCAACTGCCCGCCGAGCGGGTCCAGCCCGACACGCCGTTCGAACGCTTCGGGCTCGACTCGGTGCTGGTGGTGCAGATCAACCGCGCGCTGGAGCGCCGCTTCGGCACGCTGCCCAAAACCCTGCTGTTCGAATACCGCAACCTGCGTGAAGTGGCCAGCTACCTGGCCCCGAAAGCGGCGCCCGTCAGCGACCACTCCGAACCCGCCACGGCGCCCCCGGCATCGTCGGCGGTGGCCGTCATCGGCATCGCGGGGCGCTTCCCCGGCGCCGACGACCTGGCCGCGCTGTGGCGCAACCTGAGCGAGGGGCGCGACAGCATCGTCGAGATTCCGGCCGAGCGCTGGCCGCTGTCCGGTTTTTACGACGAGCGCAAACAGCCCGGCTACAGCTACGCCAAATGGGGCGGCTTCCTGTCCGATATCGACTGCTTCGACCCCTTGTTTTTCCAAATCGCTCCGGTCGACGCCGAGGCCATGGACCCGCAGGAGCGGCTGTTCCTCGAAAGCGCCTGGCATGCGCTGGAAAACGCCGGCTACACGCCGGCCCGGCTGGGCGCTCGCACCGCCGTTTTTGCAGGTGTCATGTACGGCGAATACCAGCTGCTGGCCGCCACCGCCCGCGCCGAGGGCCGCTTCCTGCCCGCCTACTCGCCGTACTGGTCGATTCCGAACCGCGTGTCATACACGATGAACTTGCGCGGCCCGAGCATGGCGGTCGACACGGCCTGCTCGTCGTCCCTGAGCGCCATTCACCTTGCCTGCGAGAGCCTGCGGCGGGGCGAATGCGAGGCCGCGCTGGCCGGGGCGGTCAACCTGAACCTGCATCCGCAAAAATATCTTGGCCTGAGCCACGGCCAGTTTGCCTCGACGGACGGGCGCTGCCGCAGCTTCGGCGCCGGCGGCGATGGCTACGTGCCGGGCGAGGGCGTGGGCGTGGTGGTCCTGAAGATGCTCGACAAGGCGATCGCCGATGGTGACCACATTCACGGCGTGATCCGCGCCTGCGCCGTCAACCACGGCGCCCGCACCAACGGCTACACGGTGCCCAGCCCCGCGCTACAGGGCGAATTGATCGCCAGCGCGATGCGCAGCGCCGGCGTGGCGCCGGACAGCATCGGCTACATCGAGGCGCACGGCACTGGTACCGCGCTGGGCGACCCGATTGAGCTGGCCGGCCTAGCCAGCGCGTTCGCGGGCACGCGCCGCCAGCGCCTGCTCGGCTCCATCAAATCGAATATCGGCCATCTGGAAGCCGCATCCGGCATCGCGTCCCTCGCAAAGGTCTTACTACAAATGAAACATGGAAAAATCGCACCGACCCTGCATGCGGCCGAACCGAATCCGGCGCTCGACCTTGATGGCGCCGGCGTGCGCCTGGCGCAAACGCTGACCGACTGGGATGACGCCCCGCGCCGCGCCGGCATCAGTTCCTTCGGCGCCGGCGGCGCCAACGCCCACCTGATCGTCGAAGAGCATGTGGCCGTGCCGCGCGCCGCCACGGCCGTCGAGCCGCACCTGTTCGTGCTGTCGGCGCGCACTGAGGAACGGTTGCGCGTCTACAGCGGCGTGCTGGCCGACGCGCTGCGCCAGTCCGAGGCCGCGCCGGCCGATGTGGCCTTTACCCTGGCCGCCGGGCGCGAGCCGCTGCCGTGGCGCCTGGCGCTGAACGCGTCCACCCTGGCCGAGCTGGTCGAACGGCTCGATCGCGGCGACTACACCGTGGCCAAGGCACCCTGGGAAGCGCTCGACCGGGCGCAGGCCGCAGGCGGCCGCACGCTGGACGAACTGGCCGCCGAATGGCTGGCCGGCGCAACGCTGCCGCAACCGCGCCAGGGCCGCGTGACACCGCTGCCGGGCTATCCGTTCGAGCGCAAGCGCATCTGGGCCGAGCCGCTGCCCGTATCGGCGGCGGCGCCGGCGCGCGAGGCGACCCAATGCAGTATCGGCGCGGACGACATATTGATACGCGAGCACCGGCCGCAGGGCAGGGGCGTGCTGCCGGCGTCTGCGTACCTGCAACTGGTGCTGGCGGCACACGGCTGCACGCGCGGCACCTTCCGCGATGTGGTCTGGCTGCAGCCTTTGGTGGTCGACGGCGCGGCGCGTGAGCTGCACATCAGCTTTGCCGATGCCGCCTTCAAGGTCCACTGCGACGACGTGCTGTATTGCAGCGGTTCGTTCGAGCCGGCGCCGGGTGTGCCAGGCGCCAGCGTTCCTCCGGCCGCCGCCGCGCATGTTCAGGAGCGCCTTAGCCACCAGCAGATCTATGCCCGCTTCGACGCGCTCGGCATGCATTACGGGCCCTCATTCCGTCTGTTGCAGGCGCTCCAGGTTGGCGCCGATCAGGTTTGGGCGACGCTGAGCGCCGGCGGCGCGCTGGCCCAAGTGCTTGACGCGGCATGGCAGGCGGCGCTGCCGCTGGCCGACAGCGTCGCGGCGGCACCGTTCGCAGCCGACCGGATCGACGTGTGCGGGGCCACCGGGCAGGCCGCCACGGTCCATGTGCGCAAGAGCGATTTTGGCTTCGACGTGACGGTCATGGACGCCGGCGGCGCCACGCTGGCGCGGGTGGAGGCATTGGCGGTTCGCCCGCTGCCGGCCGCGCAGCCTGTCGATACGCTGCAGCCGGTGTGGCGCCCGGAGACGGCGCCGGCCAGGAGCGCACGCGCCGGCACGGTGGGGATCGTCCACTCCGAGCATGCGCGCGAACTGGCGCAAGCGCTGGCGCGGCGCTTGCCCGGTGCGCGGGTGTTGTCTTGCGCCGATGCGGCGCATGCCCCGCTCGATAACCTGGCAGGGTTATTCTTCCTCGGTTCCGTACAGCCCGAGGGCGTTTCGCTCGAGCGCGCGGAACGCGATGGCGTGTACACGCTGCTGCAACTGGCGCGGCGCTGGCGCGGGCCGCTGCTGGTTGTCACCAACGGCGTGTTTGCGGTGCTGGGCGGGGATCGCCCGCAACCCTGGTCGGCCGCCACCAGCGGCCTGGCCAGGACCATCGGCAATGAGATGGGCGTGGCGGTGGGCGTGCTGGACTTGCCGCTGGCGTTCGAGCCGGAAGCGGCGGCGGCGGCCATTGCTGCCGAGGCGGAAGGCGAGGGCCTGGAAGTGGCCTGGCGCGCCGGACGGCGCTACCGCCGCCATCTGCGCGCCGTGCGGCTCGACGCGCCGGCCGCGCTGCCGCTGCGCGAGAACGGCGTGTACGTGATCGCCGGCGGCGCCGGCGGCCTGGGGATGACCACTGCGCGCTGGCTGGCCGGCAGCGGGCGCGCCCGCATCGCCCTGCTGGGACGTAGCGCGGCGCAGGAGCGCCAGGTCGAGGAACTGCGTGCGCTGGGGGCCGAGGTGATGTACTGTAGCGCCGCGCTGGAGCAGCGCGACCAGGTGCGCGCCGCGTTCGAGCAGGTACGCAGCGCCTGGGGCCCAATCAACGGCGTCATTCATTCGGCGCTGGTGCTGGCCGATACCAGCATCGCCCAGATGACCGAGGCGCGCTTTGCCACGGCGCTGCAACCGAAGTCGCTGGGGACTATCCATCTGGCCGACGCGGTGGGCACCGACACGCTCGACTTTTTCCTGTTCTATTCCTCGGCCAACTCGTTTTCAGCCAATGCCGGACAATCGAACTACGTGGCCGGCTGCACCTTCAAGGATGCCTATGCCGAGTGGCTGCGCTGCGAGCGTGGCTGGAATGCGCGCGTCATCAACTGGGGTTACTGGGGCGAGACCGGGAGCGTGGCGAACCAGGTGGTGCGCGAGCGCCTGGAGCGGGTCGGCATCCTGTCCATCACCCCGGCCGAAGGCATGGACGCGCTGCGCCGCACACTCGGCTCGCCGCTGGCCCAGGTAGTCGCCATCAAGGCTACCCCGCAAGCGCTGCTGCGCCTGCACATGCTGCCCGACGTGACAGCGGCCATCGCCCGCCCGGGCGCCGTGACACTGATTCCCGCCGCGCCGCTAGCGCCGGATGCCGCCGCGCGCCGTCTGGTGACCGGCTTCGCGCAGCTTGAACGCTATGCGCACGCCGCCCTGAAGACGCTGACCCTGCCGGTCCAGGTGGTGGCGCGCCACCAGCGGCTGGCGGCGGCACTGAGCATGTGGCAAGGCCAGAGCGCCATGCCGGCGCGGCAGCGCGCCGATCTGGAACGGGAATACCCGGAACTGACACCCTACGTGCGCCTGCTCGACGTGTCCCTTGCCAGCTACGGCGAGGTGCTGGCTGGACGCAAGGATGCGATGGAAGTCCTGTTCCCCGGCGGTACGCTCGACCTGGTCGAGCCGATCTACCAGGGCAATGCGCTGACCGGCTACTACAACGGCGTGCTGGCCGGTGTGGCCGCCGATCTGGTGCGCCGCGCCTCAGGGCCGGTGCGCATCATCGAAATCGGTGGCGGCACCGGTGGCACCACCGAGGCGGTCTTGCGGGCGCTGGCGGCAACCGGCAAGCCGGTCGACTACCTGTTTACCGATGTGTCGCCGGTATTCCTGCGGCGCGGCCAGCAGCGCTGGCAGGAAGCGTATCCGTTCGTGCGTTTCCGCCTGCTCGATATCGACACGCTGGACCCGTCGATCGTCGAGGCGGACGGCGGCGCCGACATCGTCATCGCCGCCAACGTGCTGCATGCAACCGCTGACTTGCGCACCGCGCTCACCAACGCCAAGCGCCTGCAGTCGCGCGGCGGCGTGCTGCTGCTGAACGAAATCAGCAGCTTGCAGATGTTCGCTACGCTCACCTTCGGCATGACGCCGGGCTGGTGGCTGTTCAAGGATGCCGGCGAACGGCTGGATCACGGCCCGGCGGCCGCTCCATCGAGCTGGCTGCGTTTGCTGGACGAATGCGGCTACCGTCAGGGCGCTGTGCTGTGCACCGAAACGTCTATCCAGGCCGTCATTGCCGCCGTCAGCGACGGGCAGATCGAAAGGGGCGGCCCGGCCACGCCCGCCATGCCCGCGCGGGTGGCGCCGGCGAGCGCCCGGACCAGCGCCGCCGTGGCGCCGTCCGGCGCCGTCGACTGGCTCAAGTCGGTGTTCGCCGAGGTGCTCAAGCTGAGCGTGGCCGATATCGAAGCGGGCGAACCGTTCGACCGCTATGGTCTCGATTCGCTCGCCGCGCTCGAAATCATCGAACGCATCGAGGAGCGTACCGGCCGCCTGTCGAAAACGCTGCTCTTCGAATTTAACACCATCGCCCGGCTGGAGCAGCACCTCGGCGCCAGGCTGGCGCAGGGCGATAGCACCACGCCGAACGCGCAAGCCAGCGCCGCCGAAGGCGCCGCGACCAGCGCGGCCGACACCGACGCGATCGCCATTGTCGGCCTGGCCGGACGTTATCCGGGCGCCCCCACGATCGAGGCGTTTGCCGGCTTGCTGGCCGAAGGGCGCAGTGCGATCGGCTCCCTTCCAGCCGGCCGTTGGGACAGCGCCGCCCATTACGACCAGCGCCCCGGCACGCCCGGGCGCAGCTACAGCCGAAGCGGCGGCTATCTCGACGATATTCGCGGTTTCGACGCCGCGCTGTTCCATCTCAGTCCACGCGAAGCGCGCCTGATCGATCCGCAGGAACGCCTGTTCCTCGAAACCGTCTGGCACTGCCTCGAAGACGCCGGCCAGTCGGCCGACACGCTCAATGCGCGTGGACCGGTGGGCGTGTTCGCCGGCGTGATGTACGCGGCCTACCAGTGGAATGCCACGGAGGCGTGGGCGCGCGGCGCCAGCGCCGCCACGGCCGGCTCGGCCCACTGGTCGGTGGCCAACCGCTCGTCCTTCTATTTCGGTTTCACCGGCCCGAGCCTGGCCATCGACAGTGCCTGCTCGTCGTCCCTATCCGCGATCCACCTGGCCTGCCAGGCGATTCGCAATGGCGATTGCAGCGCCGCCATCGCCGGCGGCGTCAACCTGATCACCCACCCGCTGCACGATATCCAGCTGAGCGAAATGCAGATGCTCTCGCCAACCGGGTCCTCGGCGCCGTTCGGCCAGGATGCCGATGGCTTCGTGGCTGGCGAAGGCGTGGGCGCGGTGCTGCTGCGCCGTCTGGACGACGCCCTGCGCGACGGCGACCGGATTCATGGCGTCATTCGCGCCAGTGCGCTCAACGCCAGCGGGCGTACCGCCGGCTACACCGTTCCCGACCCGGCCGCACAGGGCGCCGTGGTGGCGCAGGCCATGCAGCGCGCCGGCGTGAGCGGGGCCGATATCAGCTACGTCGAGGCGCACGGCACCGGCACCCGTCTGGGCGACCCGATCGAAATCGGCGGCCTGCAAAAAGCCTTTGGCGGCGCCGCCCCTGGTGCCTGCGCAATCGGCTCGGTGAAGTTCAATATCGGCCACTGCGAGTCGGCGGCCGGCATCGCGGCGCTGACCAAGGTGCTGCTGCAGATGCGTCATCGCACCATTTACGCCGGCGCCGCCGCGCGTGCGCTCAATCCACACATCGACTTCGCCAATTCGGCCTTCAGCGTCGCGCGCGATGCCACGCCGTGGCGCGCCGCGCACCCGATTGCCGGAATCAGTTCGTTCGGCGCCGGGGGCGCGAATGCGCACATGGTGGTCGAGGCGGCGCCGCAGCGGACGCCATCTGCCGCCGCCGACGCCGGACCCCAGCTGATCGTGGTGTCGGCCAAGACGCCGGAAACGCTGCGCCGCGTTCTGGAGCGGCTCCATACCGCCCTGGCCGACGCGCCGGTGCTGGCCGATCTGGCCTACACGCTGCAAACCGGCCGCGCCGCGCTCGAATACCGCTGGGCCACGGTGGTGTCGACGCTGGCGCAACTGGGCAGCCAGATCGCGCACGGCGACGCCGTCAGCCAGGGCCGGGCGCGCCGCGAAGGCACCGTCGCCAACACCAGCGACCTGCATGCGCTTGCCGGCGAGTGGTGCGCGGGAGCCCAGGTCGACTGGGAGCGCCTGCATCCGCAGCCGCGCCGCCGCCTCGCATTGCCGCTCTATCCGTTCGACCGCAAGCCGTACTGGCTGGACGACGGCGCGCCCGTGCCGGCCGCGAATGCGGCGGCAAGCTACTACGACCAGACCGTGGTGGCGCCCGACCTGCGCTTCAAGGAGCAATATCTGTCGCTGGCGCCGTTCGACAGCGTGGTGCCGGGCTTTTCCTGGACCGAAGCGTTTTTCGCGCCGGAGCGCAACCAGGCCGGCTACGACCGCATGCTCGAAGCGCAGCGCGAACTGCGCCGCCGGCTGTTTCGGTCGGTCGATTTCGCCAGCCTGCGCCGGGTGCTCGACATCGGCTGCGGGGTCGGTACTGACTTGATCATGCTGGCGCTGCGCTATCCGCATCTGGAACTGGTCGGGTTCACCGTCTCGTTCGAGCAGGCCAGGGTAGGCGCCGCGCGCGCCCTCGATGCCGGCGTCGGCGCGCGGGTCACCATTCTGCATCGCGACAGCAGTTGCGACGCCTTCCCCGGTGTGTTCGACCTGGCGTTCGGTGTCGAAGTGGCGCACCACATCGACAACAAGGATGGCTTGCTGAGCAACCTGACGGCGCACCTGTCGCCATCAGGACGCATCGTGCTGGCCGACTGCGTTTCGGCGTCGAGTGCCGTGAACTCGCGCCAGACCGGGTCTTACACGCTCGACGCCGAACGCTATGCGCAGCTGTTCGAGCGCCATCGGATCGGCATAGACAGCTGCATGGACCTGTCCGCGCAGGTGGGTAACTTCCTGGTCGACCCGCACCTGCACGCGACGCTGCGGCAGGCCGATTCGGCCCTGGTGGCCGAGGTTCATGGGGCGTGGGATAACTTCGGCGAAGCGCTGCGCACCGGTTTGATGCGCTACGTGCTGGTCGAGGCACGGCTGGCGGCGGACGGACCGGGGCTGGCCGGCGCCAACCTGGCCGCGCTCGGGGCGGCGCCGCCACGGGCTGTGGCAGCGGCACCAGCGGCTGAAACGGTCGAAGCGAGCGTGCGCCGTCACGCCGCCGCCACGCTCGGCGCGGTAGCGGGCGAACTCGATATCGATGCCAGCTTTTCCGAACTGGGAGTCGATTCGCTCAGCGGCCTGCGCCTGCTCGATGCGCTCAACCAGCAGTACGCGATGAGCATGGCGGCCGACGTTATTTACGATCACAGTACCATCCGCGACCTGGCGCGCCATATCGCGGCGCGCGCGCCGGCGCCCGCGCCTGTCGCCAGCGCCGTGCCGGCAGCGGTGAACGCGCCGGCCACGCGCCAGGTGGCCGTGGTCGGCATGTCGGTACGCTTCGCCGGTGCCGCCAACGCCGACGCCCTGTGGGACCTGCTGCGCGTGGGCGCCGACGCCATCGGCGAAGTCCCCGCCACGCGCTGGGATAGTGCCGCCCTGTGGTCGAGCGACCCTGAACGCTCCGACCGCACCTACGGCAAGTGGGGCGGCTTCCTGGACCAGCACGACTGCTTCGATCCGCTGTTCTTCCGGATTTCGCCGCGCGAGGCCGAGTTGATGGACCCGCAGCACCGCATCTTCCTGGAGCAGTGCTGGAAGGCCATCGAGGATGCAGGCTTTGCTCCATCGGCCGTGCAAGGGCGGCGCTGCGGCGTTTACGCGGGAGTGCTCGGCAACGAGTACGACGGCTTGATCAGCGCCAGCGGCGCCGCCGCCGACGTCTACCAGATGCTGGGCAACGCGCCGTCGATCCTGGCCGCGCGCATCGCCTATATTCTCGACCTGCGCGGGCCGGCCCTGAGCATCGATACCGCCTGCTCGTCGTCGCTGGTGGCGATCGACTTGGCCTGCAAGGCGATTGCGCAGGGCGACATCGACATGGCGCTGGCTGGCGGCGTCACGCTGCACCTGACGGAAAAACCGTATCTGCTGATGTCGCGCGCCGGCATGCTCTCGCCGCGCGGCATGTGCAGCGCCTTCGATGCCGATGCCGACGGCATCGTCCCCGGCGAAGGCGCCGGGGTAGTGCTGCTCAAGGCGCTGGACCAGGCACTGGCCGACGGCGACCATATTTATGGCGTCATCGCGGCGTCCGGCACCAACCAGGATGGACGCACCAACGGCATCACGGCGCCCAGTGCCGCGTCGCAGGCCGAACTGCTCGCCGAAGTGCTTGGCAATGGCCAGATCGATCCGGCCAGCATCGACGTCATCGAGGGCCATGGCACCGGTACGTCCCTGGGCGACCCGATCGAGGCGGCCTCCCTGACCCAGGTGTTTGGCGGCCTGCCGGCGGCCAGTTGCGCGCTGGCGTCGGTCAAGTCATCGATCGGCCATACCGCCGCCGCCGCCGGCGTGGCCGGGCTGGCAAAACTGCTGTTATGCCTGGAGCATGGCGAAATTCCGCCTTCGGCCCACTTTGCCCGGATTAATCCGCGCATCCGCCTCGATGGCACGCCGTTCTATATCCCGACCGGTGTGCGCGCCTGGCCGGGCCAGCCTCAGCGGCGCCGTCGCGCTGTCCTGAGCGCGTTCGGCTTTAGCGGCACCAATGCCCATCTGGTGCTGGAGGAAGCGCCGCCGGTCGCACGGCCGGCGCAGGCCGCGCGCCCGTGGCTGGTCTGCCTGTCGGCACGTACCGCCGAAGCGTTGTCCGCCATGCGCGTCAATCTGGCGGCGGCCCTGCGCCGTCGTCCGGGCCTGCGCCTGGGCGATGTCAGCTTTACGCTTGCCACGGGGCGGCGCCAGTTCGAGCACCGCGCTGCCTTCGTCGCCGACAGCGTGGCTGGTGCCGTCGACCAGCTTCTCGCCGTGCAGGCCGATGGCGCCGGGGCGGGAGCGCTGGAACAGCAGCGCCTCCAATACCTCGACGGCGGTGAACTCGACATCGCGGCGCTGTTCGCCGGTGAACAGGTGCGGCGCGTGCCGTTGCCGACGTATCCGTTTGCGCGCGAGCGCTACTGGTGCACGCCCGCACCGGTGGTGGCCGCGCCCCTGCTGTTTGTGCCGCATTTGGAGCATCGCGCGCACCAAGACGCGGCTGCGGCGCCGTCCCTGGCGCGGGTGGTATTCGGCGACGATGCGCGCGCTGCGGTGCGGGTGGTTCCTGGCTGGAGCTACGGCTGGAAGGATGACGCGACGCTGTCGATCCGGCCACTGGAGCAGGGCGACTATGTGCGCATGCTGGAAGACCTTAAGGAGCGCGCCATCGGGCCATGCGAATTTTGCTGGCACTGGTCGGACGGCGAGGCTCCGCGTGATGGCGCTGAACTGGCCCAGCGCGGTCCGGTGGCGCTGTTGCTGCTGGCGCAAGCGCTGGCTCGGGGGACGGCAAAAACGCTGGCGCCGATCAGCGTCCGCGTAAGTGCCGGCGAGCCGGCGTTTGCCGCGCTCGACGCGCTCGCCACATCGCTGCGCCAGGCCGATCGGCGCCTGGCGTTGACCGTCGCCCTGCACGATGAGCAGGGCAGGCCGGTGGAGCGCCAGGTGCGCGAGGTTAGCCCGGCGTCCTCCGATATCGCTTTCCCGCACAACGGGGTACTGGTCATCAGCGGCGGCATGGGCGGCGTGGGCATGGCACTGGCGCGCCATTTCGCGCGGCGCCACGGCGCCCGCCTGGCCCTGCTGGGAAGGCGTCCTGCCGATCCGGCGCTGCTGCGCGAGCTGACCGGGCTTGGCGCCGAGGTCGAGTACCACCAGGTCGATGTGAGCAACGAGGCCGCGCTTGGCGTCGTGCTGGGGCAGGTACGTGCGCGCTTCGGCCGCATCGACGGCATCTTGCATGCGGCCGGCACCATGGGCAGCGGGACGCTGGCCGGACGCAGCGCCGCCGCCATGCGCGAGGTGTTGGCCGCCAAGGTGGACGGAACCATGCTGCTGGACCGGCTTACCCGCGCCGACCGCCCCGCGCTGTTCGTGCTGTTTTCGTCGCTGGCCTCGACCGTCGGCGATTTCGGCCATGGCGATTATGCCTACGCCAATCGCTTCCAGAGCGACTACGCGGCGCGCAGCGATGGCCGCATCGTCGCCATCGAATGGCCCTTGCTCGCCTGTGGCGGGATTGCTTTTCCCGCGCAGGGCCTGGCCCTGTTCGAGCAGGCCAGCGGCGTGCGCGCCCTGAGCGCCGACGCCATGCTGCAAGCCATGGGCAGCGCACTGTCGCTGGGCGTGCCGGTGGTGCTGGTCGCCAGCGGCGCGCCCGAACGCCTGCGCGCGCACCTGCTGTCGCAGGCCCCGGCGGCGGTGCCATCCGCGCCGCGCGCGGCCGCCGCTCCGTCCGCAGCGCCGCTGGCCGAGGTGATACGCGATGAAATGGCCGCCTTGCTGCGCATGGACCCGGCCCAGATCCGCTCCTCGCTCAGCTTCCACGAGTACGGCTTCGACTCCATCTCGCTCAAGGAACTGGCCGCGCGCCTGACCGAACGCCTGGGAACCGTGGTGACGCCGGCGATCTTCTTTTCGCAAAATACCCCGGCTGCGTTGGCCGAACACCTCGCGCCGCTGGCCGCAACGCCGGCAGCGGCAGCGCCGGCCGCCCCCGACGCGCGTCCCGACGACGCCATCGCCATCATCGGCATGCACGCGCAGTTGCCGGGAGCCCCCGACATTGCCACATTCTGGCGTCATCTCGACGCCGGGACCGACCTGGTACGCGCCATTCCGGCCGAGCGGGCCGCACTCGGCGGCCATCTGCCGGACGCGGGTTTCATCGATGGGGTCGACCGCTTCGACGCGGCCTTCTTCCAGATCGCCCCGAGCGAAGCAGCGCTGATGGATCCCCAGCAGCGCCTGTTCCTCCAAAGCGCATGGAACGCGCTGGAGGATGCCGCCATCGCGCCGCTGTCGTGCGGCGGCACCCGCACCGGCGTGTTCGTCGGCGTGCAGGCCAACGACTATGCCTCGCTGATCGATGCCAGCGAGCCCCAGGCTGCCACCGGCACCGCGCACGCGATGATTGCCAACCGCCTGTCCTACCTGCTCGACCTGAGGGGACCGAGCGAAGCGCTCGATACCGCCTGTTCGAGCGCGCTGGTGGCCTTGCACCGGGCCGTGCAAAGCCTGCGCAGCGGCGAATGCGAGCTGGCCATCGCCGGCGGCGTCAACCTGCTGCTGGCGCCAGCCACCGGCGCGGCCGTGGCGGCCATGGGCGTGCTCGCCGCCGACAGCCGCTGCAAGGTATTCGCGCAGGGCGCCGATGGCTATGTGCGCGGCGAAGGCGTGGGCACGGTCGTACTCAAGCCGCTCGCGCGTGCCCTGGCCGATGGCGATCCGGTCCGCGCGATCGTGCTTGGCACCGGGGTGGCGCACGGCGGCCGTTCGAGTTCCCTGACTGCTCCGAGTTCCCAGTCCCAGGCCACGCTGCTGGCCGACGTCTGGGAGCGCGCCGGCGTGCTGCCGGAGGCGCTGACCTATATCGAAGCCCACGGCACCGGCACCGAACTGGGCGACCCGGTCGAAGCCGAGGGCATGGCCGCCGCCTTCCGCGAGCTTGCGCGGCGTCAGGCGCGCACGCTCCCGGCGCAGGCCTTCTGTGGCATCGGCTCGCTCAAGTCGAATATCGGCCATCTGGAGCCGGCCAGCGGCATTGCCAGCGTGATCAAGGTGGTGCTGGCGATGGAACACGGCGTCCTTCCCAAAAGCCTGCATTGCGAAACGCTCAATCCGCACCTGCGCCTGGACGGCGGCGTGCTGGAAGTGGTGCGCGAGCGGCGTCTGTGGGAGCCTGGCGCGGACGGTGCGCCGCTGACGGCCGGCGTGAGCAGTTTCGGCTTTGGCGGCGTCAATGCGCATGTGCTGTTGCGCGCCGCGCCGCCGGCTACGGCGCCGGCGCCGTCCAGCGGGGCGGCGCAGCTGTTCCCGGTGTCGGCACGCAGTGCCGCCGCCCTTGGCCGCAGCGTCGCCGCCTTGCTTGACGTGGAGGCACCGCTGGCATGGATCGCCGCGACCCTGCAGGGTGGCCGTGATTGTTTCGAGCACCGGCTGGTGGTCATCGCCGCCTCGATCGACGAGCTGCACCAGGGCTTGCGCGACTGGCGCAGCGGAACCTTCAACGATCGTCTTTACACCGGCGTGGCGCCGGTGCGCGCGCTACGCGAATTGTCTGCCTGCGAGCGTGTGCCTGTCAGCGGCGACCTGCGCAAGCTGGCGCAACGCTGGGTTGCCGGCGAACCGATTGCATTTAGTACCTCTGGAGTCCGCATGCATTTACCTGTTTATCCGTTCGCCACCGATTCGCACTGGCACGGCCAGCCGGCGCCGCGCGCCACGCTGGCGCTGTCGGCGCACGACTGGCACCTGCGCGACCATCTGCTGGGCGGCAAGCCGACCCTGTCGGCAGCGGCGCAACTGGCCATCGTGCATGCCAGCGCGCCAGGACGGCGTATCACGTCGGTGGAGTGGCGCCGGGCGCTCCAGGTGGACGATCACGCCACCATCGAAGTGCGCCGCAGCGGCGAGGGCTTCGAGCTGGTGAGCGATGCTGGCATCCATGCGGCCGGCACCTTTGCGCCGCCATGCGCCGCGCCGCTACGGCGGGTGCCCGGCGCACCCGCGCAGCGCATGGACGCGCACGATTTTTACCAGCACTGCGCCGCCGCCGGCATCGCGTACGGCAGCAGCTATCGCATGCTGCGGACAATCGCCTTTGACCAGGCAGAGGCCATCGGAACGCTGGAACCATCGGCGCCGAGCGAATGGGCCGCACATCCGGCGCTGCTGGACGCGGCGTTTCAAACCGCGGCGCTGCTGATCGATGGCCAGGGCGCGGTACTGGTGCCGTTTGCGCTGGCCTCCCTGGATATTTTTGCCGACCTTGGCGCGGCCACGCACACGCATGTCCGGCGCAGCGGGACTGGGTTCGACCTGGCGCTGCTGGACGCGAACGGTGAGGTGCTGGCCGAGATGCGCGGCTTCGAGCCACGCGCCGTGACCCCGGCGGTGGCGGCGCCACTGCAGTATTTCGAGCCGGTCTGGGAGGACGCACCGGCGCCATCCGCCGCCGCGCCATCCGGCCGCACCCTGATCGTGCGCCAGATGGCCGACGCAGGCCTGGGTGCACAAATCCGCAGCGCGCTGCCGGGCGAGTGCGTCGAGGCGGTCATGGGACGCAGTTTCCGCGCCATCGGCAGCGGCGTCCATGAGATTGCCAGTGCCGCCGACTGCGCCGCCCTGGGCGCGTTCGATACGCTGTATTACGTGTGCGCGTTCGGAACTGCGGATGCGGACCTGGGCGTCATCGACGGTGCGATCGAATCGGAACTGATGCCGTTTTTTGCGCTTGCGCGCAGCGGCATTGCCACCCGCGCGGTGCGGGTGATCGCGCCGGCGGGCGGAAGCTGCGTGCTCGGTGCTTTCGCGCCGCTGTGCCGCTCGCTGGCCGTGGAGATTCCCGGCATGGCGTTTTGCACCATTGAAGTCGAGGCGGCCGGGGCGCCCGATGCCGCCGCGCGCATCGTCGGCGAAAGCGGGGCCGATGTGCACCATGTGGTGCACGGGCGCGACGGTACGCGCCGCGTCGCCGCGCTGCGCGCGAGCGCGCTGGCGCCGGTGCAACCGGTGCCGCTGCGTAAAGGTGGGGTGTACCTGATCGTTGGCGGCGCCGGCGGGCTGGGTGCCACGTTTGCGCGCCACCTTGCGCAGCATTGGCAAGCCCGCCTCATTCTGACCGGCCGCCGCGAAGCCGATGCCGCGATCGATGCGCTGCTCGCGGAACTCGCCCGCGCCGGCGGCCAGGCCATCTACCGCGCGGTCGATGCGGCCGATGGCGCCGCTATGCACGCCCTGGTGGAGGAAGTCGAGGGCCTGTGGGCCGGTATCAACGGGGTCATTCATTCGGCCATCGTGCTGGCCAATGCGCCGATCCAGACCATGAGCGACAGCGCGATCGCCACGGCCCTGCGGCCCAAGGCGCAAGGCACCGGCGCGGTGCTGGCGGCGGTGGGCGACCAGCCGCTCGACTTCGTCGCCGTCTTTTCGTCGGCGATTTCGTTCAGCGGTGGCGCCGGCCAGGGCAATTACGCGGCGGCGTGCGGCATCCAGGATGCACTGGCCGCGCGCTGGCGTACCGCCTTCGCCTGTCCGGTAGTGACGATGCATTGGGGTTACTGGGGTGACGTCGGCATCGTGGCGTCGGCGCAGGCGCGCCGCCAGGCGCTGCGGCGCGGCGCCGAGTCGATTGGCGCGGACGAAGGTGTCGCCGCGTTTCTGCGCATTCTCGCGGCCGGGGTCAGCGCGGCCGTGCCGATCAAGCTGTCGGCGCCGCCCGACGGCACCACGGCGACGCCGCCAGCCGCACCCGTTGCCGGCGGTGCCGGCGACCAGCGCTTGCCATTCCTGCGCCGCATCGTGGCCGAGGTGCTGCGCCTCGATTCCGCCCAGGTGCAGCCGGAGCAGGCCCACGAAACGCTGGGCATCGATTCGGTGGTGATGATGCAGATCACAGCGCGCCTGGAGCAGGAACTCGGACCCTTGTCCAAGACGCTGTTCTTCGAAACGCGCAACCTGGCGCAACTGGCGCTCAAATTGCCGGCGCCGGCCGCCGCGCCGGTGCCGGTGCCGATGCCCGAGCAGACGGATGTGCGCGCCATACCGGCCGACGATGCCATCGCCATCATCGGCATGAGCGGGCGCTTCCCCGGCGCGCCCGATGCCGACGCCTTGTGGGAGACGCTCAGCAAGGGCGTCGACAGCATCACGGAGGTCAATCGCTGGGAGCACGACGCCTTTTTCGACACCGGCGCGGCGCGCGACAAGACCTACAGCCGCTGGGGCGGTTTTATCGACGGCGTGGATAATTTCGATGCGCAGTTCTTCGGCATTTCGGCCCGCGAAGCGAACGCGATGGATCCGCAGGAGCGCCTGTTCCTGGAAACCGTCTGGGCCACGTTTGAGGATGCGGGCCACACCCGCGCCGCGCTGGCCGGCCAGCAGGTCGGGGTGTTTGCCGGTGTCATGCACGGCAACTACCAGCTGTTCAGCGCCGGCCAGTGGGACGGTGGCCAGCCCGCCGGCGCCAACTCGCCGTATTGGTCGATCGCCAACCGGGTGTCCTTCCAGATGGATTTTCACGGCCCGAGCATGGCGGTGGACACGGCCTGCTCCTCGGCCCTGTCGGCCGTGCACCTGGCCTGCGAAAGCATCCGCCGTGGCGAGTGCAGCATGGCCGTGGCAGGGGCGGTGAGCCTGTTGCTGCACCCGCGTCAATACGTCGTGCTCAGTCAGATGAAGATGCTCTCGCGCGGAGCGCATTGCAGTCCTTTCGGCAGCGGCGCCGATGGCCTGGTGGTGGGCGAGGGCGTCGGCGCGGTGCTTCTGCGCCCCATGGCCGACGCGCTGCGCGATGGCGACCGTATCCTCGGCGTGATTCGCTCCAGCGCGATGAATTCGGGCGGGCGCACCAGCGGCTTTACGGTACCCAATCCGCAAGCCCAGGCCGACCTGATCGCCACCGCCATCGCCCGCGCAGGTGTCCCGGCGGAGAGCATCACTTACCTGGAGGCGCATGGTACCGGCACCGCACTGGGCGACCCGGTCGAGCTGTCGGGACTGACCCAGGCGTTTCGCCGCTTCACCGGCCAGAGCGGGTTTTGCGCGCTCGGATCGGTCAAGTCGAACGTCGGTCACCTGGAAGCGGCGGCGGGCATGGTGGCGCTGCACAAGGTGCTGCTGCAACTGCGCGAGCGGACCATTGCCCCTAGCCTGCACTGCACCCCGCACAATCCCGCCCTGGCGCTGGAACAGTCGCCGTTCCATCTCGCTACCCGCGCGCATCCGTGGACCAGCAATGGGGCGCCGCGCCGCGCGGGCATCAGTTCGTTCGGCGCGGGCGGCACCAATGTCCACCTGATTGTCGAAGAACACGTGGACACGCGCGCCGCCCCGCGTGCCGGCATGCTGGACATCGTGCCGCTGTCGGCTCGTACAAGCGAGCGTTTGCAGGCGCTGTGCGCCGAACTGGCGCTGTTCATCGAGCGCCATCCGGCCATCGAACTGGGCGACCTGGCGCTTACCCTGGAGACCGGTCGCGAGCCGATGGCCGTACGCACAGCCTTTGCAGCGGCCAGCAGCGCAGCATTGCTGGCGCAGTTGCGCGGCGGCGCCACCGAGCCGGCCGACCCACTTGCTGCGCAGCTGGTGCAGGCTTGGCGCGACGGCGAGCGGGTCGACTGGAGCGCCTGGCGCGCCGCGCGCGGCGGGCGCCGCATCGCCTTGCCGACCTATCCGTTCGAGCGCACCCGCCACTGGATCGCCGAGCCGGCGCGCGCGCGCGCCGCGCCAGGAACTTCCCATGCCCGTCATTTCAGTGGCGACGAATGGTTCTTCGCCGGGCACCAGGTGGACGGCAGGCGCGTCATGCCCGCCAGCGCGCAGCTGGCCGAAGTGCTGGCGCTCGCGCCCGTCGCGCTGGCCAACATCGTCTGGCTGGCGCCCGTGGTGGCAGCGGAGCAGGGCGTCACGATCGAGATCAGTTTCGACGCGGACGGCGCATTCCAGGTACGGGCCGACGGCAACGTTTGCAGCCGTGGCAGGACCGGTGGCGCAGTCCTGGCCCCGCGCACGCTGCCGATCGAGCAGATTCGCGCGCGCTGCCAGCCGCGCATGACGCACGAGGGCATCTATACGGCCTCGCGCAGCGCCGGGATTTTCTACGGCGAGCGCCTGCGCAAGCTGCAATCGCTGTCGGTGGGACCGAACGAGGTGCTCGCCGAACTGCGCCCCGGAGGTGACTTTATCAGCACGGTCGATTGCGCCATGCAGGCCCTGATGGGCTTCCTGATCGACGCACCGGACGCCCAGGCCAAGCTGCCGTATGCGGTCGGCACGCTGTCCGGCACGACCGAGCTGGCCGGCGCCGCCTGGATTCACCTCGACGGCGCCAACATCGCCATCGCCGACAGCGCGGGCCGCGTGTTGCTGGCCCTGGACGGCGTGGAACTGAGGGCGATGCGCCAACCCGCGCGCGCCGCCGTGGCCGAACCGGACGACGAGCAGGCGTTCCAGTCGCTGGAGCGCTACGCGGCGGTGCGGGTGCGCCAGGTACTCGAATCGATGGGTTGGCGCGCCGCTGGCGGCGTCGCCGCGCCGGACCTGCCGGGCGTGGTGGCGCGCTATCGGCCGTTGCTGACGGCGCTGGAGGCCATGGTGCTGCGTACCGGCGACGCCATCGCCGACGAGCCGGTTCACCCTGCGCTGGCGGCCCACCGCACGCTGCTGGCGCGCTGCCTGGATGCCTATCCGGCGATCCTGCGCGGGGGCGCCGCGCCGACCGAGGCATTCTTCCCGCAAGGTAGCACGGATTTGATGGAACGGGTCTACCGCGGTTCGCCCAAGGCCGACGAGTTCCATGCGGCGCTGGCGGGGGCCGTTTGCCAGCACGTGCAGGCCGCACACGTCGGCGCACGCCCCGTGAGGGTACTGGAAATAGGCGCCGGCACCGGTGGCGCCAGTGCCGAGCTGCTCAAGCGACTGGCCGCGCTGGGGTTGGGCGTGGAGTACGTCTACACCGATATCTCGCCAGCCTTCCTGGCGCATGGCGAGCGCGTATTCGGCGCAAGCTATCCCTTTGTCCGTTTCGCGCTGCTCGATATCGAACGCGAACCGCAGACCCAGGGTTTCGAGCTGGCTTCGTTCGACATCGTCCTGGCTGCCAATTGCCTTCACGCGTGCAAGCAGATCGCGCGCACCGTGCGCCATGCGGCATCGCTGCTTGCGCCGCAAGGGCTGTTACTGGTCAATGAGATGAGCGCGGTGAGCGATTTCGCCACCGTCACGTTTGGTCTGCTCGATGGCTGGTGGCTGGCCGAAGACCCGCACGCGCGCCTGCCCGATACGCCGTTGCTGTCGCAGCAGCAGTGGTTGCATGTGTTCGAGGGCGCGGGGCTCGATGCGCGCCTGGTGCACGGCGGCGGCGCACAGAGCGTGCTTGCGGCCGGGAAGCGCGCGGTGCAAGCTGCGGCACCGGTAGCGCAGCCGCCCGCGCCGGCAGCGGCGGCCCTGTCGCTCGACGCAGTCACCGAGGTGGTGGCCGAAGCCGTGGCCGGGGTTTTCGAAATGTCGGTCGAGCAGGTACGTAACGGCGGCGTGATGTCGTTCTCCGATTTCGGCGCCGATTCGATCCTCAGCGCCGAGCTGGTACAGCGCATCAACGACAGGTTGTCGCTGGCACTTCAAACGACGGTAATTTTCAACTATCCCACACTGTCGCAACTGGCCAGGCATGTACACGAATCGATGCCGGCCGCCGTGACGGCGCCCATTGATACGCCCCGTTTGGCGCCGGTCCACGTGGCCCCGGTTGCGCAAGCGACCGCCGACAGCGACGAAGCATTGCGCAAGGTACTCGAACAGCTCGAGTCAGGCGCGGTTGATTATGAGGCCGCGCTGGCGGCCGTGGACCACCATCCGATCTGGAATTGAGGCAGACATGACTACATTTAAAGAAACCGTCCTGCGCATGGTGGCGCGCAAGGAACTGAGCGCCGCGCAGGCCATGAACCTGATCGGCAACGTGCACGCCTCCGCCTCCGCCACGGCTCCGGCACCGGCACCGGCGGGGCGCCAGCCGGTGGCCATCATCGGCATGTCGGGCCGCTTCCCCGGCGCGAACGACGCCGAAGCGTACTGGCAAAACCTGCGCAGTGGCGTTTCCAGCGTGGGACCGATCCCGCCGTCGCGCTGGGACCTCGCGCAGCTGTACGAGGCCGATCCTCAGACGCGCGGCAAGGATTTCTGCCAGCGCGGCGGCCTGGTCGACGGCATCGATGAATTCGACTGTGCGTTCTTCAACATCTCCGCTAAGGAAGCGCAACTGATCGACCCGCAACAGCGCCTGTTCCTGGAAGAGGCCAGCGGCGCGCTGGAACACGCCGGCATGACGTCAGCCAGGCTCGATGGCGTGCGCTGCGGCGTTTTCGCGGGCGTAGCCGGCGGCGACTTCATTCACCAAATATCCGATGAAGGCATCAAGCCCGACGCCTACGCTTTCATGGGCAACGCCAGTTCGATCCTGGCGGCGCGCATTTCCTACCACCTGAACCTGAAAGGCCCCAGCGTGGCCATCGATACGGCCTGTTCGTCGTCGCTGGTGGCAATTCACCTGGCCTGCGAGAGCCTGGCCCTTGGCACCAGCGACCTGGCGTTGGCCGGCGGCGTGTGCGTGCTGAACACGCCCAATTTCTACATGGCGGGCTCCAAGGCGGGAATGCTGTCGAAGAAGGGCGCCTGCAGCACTTTCGACCGCAGTGCCGATGGTTTCGTCCCGGCCGAAGGCGTGGGCGTGATCGTGCTCAAGCCGCTCGACCTGGCGCTGGCCGATGGCGACAATATCCTGTGCGTCATCGAAGGCTCGGCGATCAACCAGGATGGCCGCACCAACGGCATCACGGCGCCGAGCGCGCCATCGCAAACGGCCCTGGCGCTCGAAGTGTACGAGAAGTTTGGCATCGACCCGGCGACGATCGGGTATGTCGAGGCGCACGGCACCGGTACCGCGCTGGGCGACCCGATCGAAATCGAAGCGCTCACCGCGGCGTTTCGCAAATTTACCGCTGCCCGTGGCTTTTGCGCCATCGGTTCGTCGAAAACAAACATCGGGCACGCGATGAGCGCCAGCGGCATGGCCGGCATGATCAAGGTGCTCAAGGCGCTGGAGGCGGCCGAGCTGCCGCCGTCGCTCAATTTCGAGCATGAGAACCCGGCCATCGGTTTCGCCGCGACGCCGTTCCACGTCAATACAACGCTCGCGCCCTGGCCCACGACCGCCGGCGCGCCGCGTCGCGCGGCAATCAGTTCGTTCGGCTTTAGCGGCACCAACGCGCACCTGGTCATCGCCCAGGCACCGGCACGCGCGCGCGCCGAGGCACGCCACCAGACGCTGCCGTTTGTGGTGTCGGCCAAAACCCGTACGGCACTGGAGCACAATTGCCTTGCGCTGGCGCGTTGGCTCGAACAGCGGCCCGAGGCACCCCTCGATTCGGTGAGCTGGACCTTGCTCACCGGGCGCGATCATCATGCGCACCGAGTGGTTCTGCACGCGGCCACCCGCGCGGCGCTGATCGATTTGCTGCGCGCGCCCATCGGCGGCACCGATGCCGCGCTGCCACGCGCCGACGAGCAGTTCGGCACCCAGACGCCGCCGCGCATCGGCCTGCCGACCTACTGCTTCGAACGCCGCAAGCACGCGCTGGGCGTGTCGACCAAGCCCAAACTGACGAGCGCACCGCATCCGCTGCTGGACCACGCGGGGGCGGATGGCTTTCACAGCCTGTGGGACGCCAGCCTGCCATTCGTGCGCGACCATCGGGTTCTCGGCCGCCACATCGTGCCCGGCGCCTGTTTTCTGGAACTGGCGCTGGCCGCCACTGGCGCACGCGCGCTCGCCGACGTAGTCTTGCGCAGCCCGCTGCACATCGATGCGCAGGCCGCCGGCGTCGAACTGCGCCTGCAACCCGATGGCGCCTTTTCCATCCTCGGCGCGGGCGTCACGGTCGCCAGCGGCCGGACCGTGGCCGCGAGCGGCGCACCGGGGGCGGCGCTTGATCTGGACAAGTGGCTCAACGGCGCCGGCGTCGATGTCGATGCGCTGCTTGCGCGCTTCGACAGCGCCGGCGTCGTGCTGGGGCCTTACTGCCGCGGCTTGCAGCGGCTCTGGCTGGGCGAGGGCGAGGCCCTGGCCCAGTTGCAGCTGGCGCCGGGAGAAGCGCGCAGCATCGGCTACTACACGCTGCACCCCACGCTGGTCGATGGCGCCTTCCAGGCGGCCATGGCGTTGCTGGCGCAAACCTCGCAAGCGGTGCTGGTGCCCGCGTCGATCGGCGCGGTCGCGGTACATTCGCCCCTTCCGGCCATCTGCTACGCGCACGTACGCCTGACCGGCGCGCGCAGTTTCGAGATGACGCTTGTCGATGAAGCCGGCGCGGTGCTGGCTAGCTTGACCCAATTCGGCGTGGCGGAGCTGCACCCGGCACCCGCGCCGCAGCGCTCTGGCGAGCCGGCCTTGCGCTACTACCGGCCGGAATGGATCGCCGCCCCGGCGCCAGCGGGCGACGCGACTGTGCCTGGCTTGACGCTGCTGGTGCGCGCGCCCGACGTGATCTTCGATGCGGCGCCCGCCGGGCAGCTGCTTGACGTGGTCCTGGGTGAGCACAGCATGTCGGTCGGACCCGGGCAGTGGCAGGTGGATGCGACGCTGCCGGCGGCCTTTGCGCAATTGGTGGCGCAGCTCAAACCGATCGAACGGGTTATTTTCCTCGGTGGACGCGCGGACCCGCAGCGCGACCTGGTCGGCTTGCTGCACCTGCTGCAAGCCTTGCCGCAGGATGGCGCGCGAGCTTTGCCGGTGGTTGTGTGCGCGCCGCCGCAGGGCGCCGCGCTGCTGGGGTTTGCGCAGACGGTTTCGCGCGAGGAGCCGCACCTGCGGGTGTGCGCAATGGAGTCGGATGATCCGGGCGCGGCGTGGAACGAAGCGCCGGCCACCCAAGCCGGCGAGGTGCTGGCCGTGCGCGCCGGCCAGCGCTACCGCCGCACGCTGATTGAGCATGTGCCGGCGGCGCACGCGGCCAGCCGCCTGCGGCGCGGCGGCGTGTACCTGATCGCTGGCGGCGCCGGCGGCATCGGCCTGGTGCTGGCCCGCTACCTGGCCAGCCAGTACGACGCGCGCGTGGTGCTGGTGGGACGACGTGCCCTGACGCTGGCGCTGCCCGAGGCGATTGTCTATCGCCAGGCCGACATCACCGACGCGGAGGCGCTGGCCGCCATCGTCGCCGACACCCGGGCGCGCTGCGGCGCGATCAATGGCGTGTTCCATGCAGCGATGGTGCTGCGTGACGTGCGCATGAAAAACATGGATGCCGCCACGCTGCGGGCGGTGCTGGCACCAAAGCTGGCCGGCAGCACCAATCTGGCGCTACTGTTCGCCGGACAGGCGCTCGACTTCATGGCTTTTTTTTCGTCGGCCAATTCGTTCTTCGGCAACGCTGGCCAGGCCAACTACGCGGCCGCGTCGATGGCGCAGGATGCCATCGCCCTCGATCTGCGGGAGCGCGCTTCGTTTCCGGTACGGGGCGTCAACTGGGGATTCTGGGGCGACGTCGGCGCGGTGGCCACGCCGCTGCATCGCCAGCGCGCGCTCGAACACGGGATCGGCGCAATCGGCGTGGAGGAGGGCCTGGCCGCGCTGGAAGCGTGTCTGTCCAGCGACCAGCCGCAGCTGATGCCGATGAAGGTCGATCCTGCCACGCTGGCGCGCATGGGCCTCCTGGTGCCGACCGGGGACGACGATATTGCGGCCGCCTTTGCCGCGGTCGAAAACCATGGACGCGCCGCGCTGCGCCGCTTTTTCGGCCCCGACGGCCGTCTCAATCTGAAGGTGGCGCCCAAGTATGCACGCTTAGGCGCGGCGCTGGAAGCCATGGCGGCAAAGCCGGTCGAAGCGCACGGCGGGCCGATCACGGGCTGGGGCGCACCGTTCGCCACGCTGATCGACCAGTGCCTGGCGCACTACCCGGCCGTGCTGGCGGGCGAGAAAAACCCGGCCGAAGTGCTGTTCCCGGGCGGCTCGACCGAGTTGGTGGCGCCGCTGTACCGCGACAATCCGATCGTCGACCGCTATAACGGGCGCGTGGTGGAGGCACTGCTCTCGCGGGTCCGGGAAATCCTGGCACAACGCGAGCGTGTTCGCATTTTCGAGGTGGGCGCCGGTACCGGTGGCACCACGCGGGCGGTGCTGGCGGCACTGGCAGCCGATGCCGGCCGGGTCGATTTTGTCTTCAGCGATCTGTCCGCCGGCCTGGTTCACAAGGCCAAGACGGAGCTCGGGCCGCAGTATCCGTTTGCCCGCTTCACCACCTACGACGTCGAACGCGCGCCTTCAACCCAGGGCATCGACGAGAACAGCTTCGACCTGGCGCTGGCCTCGAATGTGCTGCACGCGACGCGCAACATCGGCAGCAGTCTGCGCAATGTGCGCAGCCTGCTGCGCGAGGGCGGCGAACTGCTGCTCAACGAAAGCATCCAGGTGTTCGATTTCTCGACCCTCACTTTCGGCCTGACCGACGGCTGGTGGCTGTACGACGACGTCGCGGCGCGCCTGCCGCATTCGCCCCTGCTCGACGAGGCTCGCTGGCGCGCCGCGCTGGCGGAGTGTTTCGGCCGGGTGGAACTGGCTCGGGCCGAGCCTGACGCGCCCCAGGCGGTGTTTATCGCCACCGCGCGCGCGCCTGAAAGCCGCTTGGCGCCAGCGCCGGTTGCGGTCAGCGCGCCCGTGCAGCCTGTCGCCGCCGTTGCGCCGGCCAGCGCCGACGTGGCGCAGTTCGAGCGCGTGATCGCACGCCATCTGGCGGCGGTACTGTGCGTGGGCGCCGCCGATATCGATCCGGAGCGCCGTTTCTCCGAGCTGGGTGTTGATTCCATTTCCGGGCTCGACCTCGTCAAGCGCGTCAACGCCAGTTGTGCGACCGACCTGACGGTCACCGTGCTGTATGACTACAGCAACGTCAAACAACTGGCGCGGCATATCGCCGCCGCCGCGCCGGCTGCTATTGTTCCGGCGAGTGCGGAGCCGGCGCGCGCGTCCGCCGCCATCGCCGTGGTTGGCCTGGCGGGACGCTTTCCCGGCGCGCGCAATGCCGACGCGTTCTGGCGCGATCTGCGCGACGGCGTTTGCCGCACCGGCGAAGTCCCGGCCGAACGCTGGGACGTCAACAGCTACTACGACGCCGACCCGTCCAAACCGGGCAAGAGTCCGTGCAAGTGGGGCGGTTTTCTCGACGATATCGATAAATTCGACCCGGCCTTTTTCCACATGTCGGGCGCCGAGGCGGAGTTCACCGATCCGCAGCAGCGGCTGTTCATCGAAGAAGCGTGGCACGCGCTGGAAGACGCCGGCTACTCTCCCTCATGGCTCGACGACAGGCGCTGCGGCGTGTTCGTCGGCGCCGGGGCGGGCGACTATATTCACCAGATGGACCCGCAAAACCTCCAGCCGCAGGCCTTCCTGGGCAACGGGGTCTCCATGCTGGCCGCACGCATTTCGTATTTCCTCAACCTGCGCGGGCCTGCGCTGTCGGTCGACACGGCCTGCTCGTCGTCGCTGCTGGCGGTGCACCTGGCGTGCCAGAGTATCCGCAGCGGGGAGTGCGACATGGCGCTCGCCGGCGGCGTTTTCGTCAGCACCACGCCAAGCTTTCATCACCTGACCGGCCGCCTCGGCATGCTCACGCCGAACGGCCTTTGCCGCGCCTTCGACGACGGCGCCGACGGCTTCGTTCCCGGCGAAGCGGTGGGCGCCGTGGTATTGCGTCCGCTGGATGCGGCGCTACGCGATGGTGACTATATATATGGTGTGATAGCCGCATCCGGGGCCAACCAGGATGGACACAGCAACGGCATCACCGCACCAAGCGCGCGCTCGCAGGCCGAGCTGGAGACCGAGGTGTACCAGCGCGCCGGAATCGACCCGCGCAGCATCGGCTACGTGGAAGCGCACGGCACCGGTACCCGGGTGGGCGATCCGCTTGAGATTGAAGGCTTGACGCGCGCCTTCCGGCACTCGACCCAGGACCGCCAGTTCTGCGCCATCGGCTCGGCCAAGACCAACATCGGCCACGCCGGCCCGGCCGCCGGCATCGCCGGATTGATCAAGGTATTGCTGGCGATGCGGCACGGCGAAATTCCTCCATCGCTGCATTTCGAGCGCGCCAACGGCGCCATCGACTTTGCCAACAGTCCGTTTTTCGTCGCAACCGCGCGTCAGGCCTGGCCGGCCGCGCCGCTGCGGGCCGCCGTGAGCGCGTTTGGCCTGAGCGGCACCAATGTGCATGTGGTGATCGAGCAGGCGC
Organism: Massilia frigida; assembly: GCF_011682175.1. Taxonomy (GTDB): domain Bacteria; phylum Pseudomonadota; class Gammaproteobacteria; order Burkholderiales; family Burkholderiaceae_D; genus Telluria_A; species Telluria_A frigida. The sequence goes on along the minus strand of NZ_WHJG01000021.1, from coordinate 76,459 downwards.
CGGCCCGCGCGCCGCTGCCGGCGCGCAGCAGCGATGCGTCCCTGCTGGTCGTCTCGGCCATGAGCGAGAGCGCGCTGCGCGAGCAGGTGGAACAGATGCAAGCCTGGCTGGCCGGCGAAGGCCAGCGTCACGATCCGCACGATATCGCTTACACGCTCGGGGCCTGCCGCAAGCACCACGCCCATCGCGCCGTGCTGGGCGCCCCGGCCAACCATGCGCTGGCCGCGCGCTACCTGGCCGGCGAGCAGCTCGACTGGGAGTCGCTGTACCCGGCGGCGGCGCACCGCCGCGTGCCGCTGCCCGGCTATCCGTTCAGCCGCGAGCGCTATTGGGTCGATTCGGCGCCCGCTACCAAACCTGCGGCGCTTGAGCGCGTGCACGTCTTTGGCCGGCGCTGGATCGCGCAGGAGGGCACACCGGCGGCGCCGCCAGCGTCGCTGTGCCTGATCGGCGGCAGCGACGCCGACCTGACGCGGCTTGGCGCGCTGCTGGCCGTGCCGGTCGGGCGCGACTGGCATTCGGCGAGCGCGATCGCCATGATGCCCGGCTGCTTCGATCGCCTCGACACGTATCTGGAAGTGGCACGCGCTGCGCCACAGGCCCGGCGCGTCCTGGTACTGCACCGCGACGGCGAGCATGCCGCCGTAGCCAGCGCGGCGCTGCATCACTCGCTGCGGACGGTGCATCCGCATATGCTGTGGCAAACCCTGGAGGTTGACGGCGATGCGCTGGCGGCCATCGCCCGTGAACTGCAAACCGGCGTCGATGGCGCCGAGCTGCGTCATGTCGACGGCGCGCGCTCGCTGCACGCGGTCGTGCCCATGACCCTGCCGCGCGGCGAAGCGCCGCTGCGCCGTGACGGCGTGTGGTGGATCACCGGCGGGGCGGGTCGCATCGGCATGCAGGTAGCACGCTGGCTGGTCGATCAGTGCAATGCGCGCGTGATCGTCACCAGCCGCCATGCGCCGCCGGAAACGCCGGGACGCAATATCGAATTCATCGGCGCCGACGTCACCGACCGCGCCGCGATGCAGCAGGTATTCGATGCGATCCGGCTGCGCCACGGTGCTGTGCATGGGATCGTGCACGCCGCCGGCGCCATCGAACCAGCGTTGTTGACCGACAAAAGCGCGCTGGGCGCAGTACTGGCGCCGAAAATCGAGGGTGCCCGCATTCTCGACGAACTCACGCGCGACACGCCACTCGACGCTTTTGTGATGTTTTCATCGCTGTCGGCTTTGATCGGCGATTTCGGCCAGTGCGATTACGCCAGTGCTAACCGCTACCTGGAGTCGTTTGCCGAATGGCGGGCGCTGCGCCGTCCCGGGCGCAGCGTGGCGATCCACTGGCCGCTCTGGGCCGATGGCGGCATGGGGCTGGCCGGTAGCGACCAGGAACGCTATGTCGCCAGCAGCGGCTTCGACCTGCTGCGCAGCGACAGCGCCTTGCGCCTCCTGGGGCAAGCGCTGGCCCCGGGGGCGCCGGTGCTCGCCGTGGCATGCGGCGACATCGGGCGCATCGAGGCGGCGCTGGCGCCACGCCAGGCTGCTGCCATGCCGGCCTTGCAGGTCGACGCCGGGATCGATGCGCTCGAACAGATCGTACTTCAGTGTACGGCGCGCATTGTGCGCTTGCCGGCCGAAAAACTCACGCGCGCGTCGCGCTTCTCGGAGGTGGGTCTGGATTCACTGAATATGAAGGACCTGGCTTCGGCGCTGGGGCAGGAACTCGGCGTGCCGATCCTGCCGACGGCGTTTTTCCAGCACCAGAGCGTGGCCGCCCTGGCCGCGCATCTGGAGCCTTCGTGGGCCGCCGCACGCACCGCGGCCACGCCGCCGGCGCAGCCTGCGCTTGAACCCGCGCCGGCCGCCAAGCGCGCTGCCGGTAAGCCCGAGCCGGTGGCGGTGGTCGGCATCAGCGGCTGCTTCCCGCAGTCGGCCGATATCGCCGCGCTGTGGGAACACCTGGCTGCCGGCGACGACTGCGTGACCGAAGTGCCGGCGCAACGCTGGGACTGGCGCGCCTACCACGCCAGCACGGGGCGCGCACATGACAAGTCGGTATCGCGCTGGGGCGGCTTCATGCCGGACATCGGCCACTTCGACAGCGCATTTTTCGGCATGTCGCCGCGCGAAGCGGTGTTCATGGATCCCCAGCACCGGCTGTTCCTGCAGCATGCCTGGTCGGCGCTGGAGGATGCCGGGATTCGCCCGTCCACACTGGCCGGACAGGCGGTGGGGGTGTGGGCGGGAGCGCAGCCCAACGAATACATGCGTCTCATCGGCGACGCCGGCGAGGCCAGGGCGCAGGCCGCCCTCGGCAATACCCAGACCATGCTGGCCAACCGGGTGTCGTACTGGTTCGACCTGCGTGGCCCGAGCCAGACCGTGGACACGGCCTGTTCCAGCTCGCTGGTGGCGGTGCACCGTGCGGTGCAGTCGCTCCAGCAGGGCGAATGCGAACTGGCGCTCGCCGGCGCGGTGAGCGCGATCCTGTCGCCCGATACCTACGTGCTGGCCTCCCAACTGGGCATGCTCTCGGCGGACGGGCGCTGCAAAACCTTCGACAGCGCGGCCAATGGTTATGTGAAGGGCGAAGGCGTGGGCGTGCTGGTGCTGAAAACCCTGGCGCGGGCGCAAGCTGACGGCGACCATGTCTACGGCATCATTCGCGCCAGCGCCGAGGGACATGGCGGCAAGGCCAGCTCGCTCACCGCGCCCAACCCGCAGGCGCAGGCGGAACTGGTGTTCAGTGCCTGGAAGCGCGCCGGCGTGCCGATCGACAGTGTCAGCTATGTCGAAGCGCATGGCACCGGCACCGAGTTGGGCGATCCGCTCGAAGTCGAAGCGCTCACCACCGCGTTTCATGCGCTGGCGCGCGAGCAGGGTGTTACGCTTGCGCCAGGCGCGTGCGGACTCGGTTCGATCAAATCGAATATCGGCCACCTCGAACCGGCCGCCGGCGTCGCTGGCATGATCAAGGTGCTGATGGCGATGCGGCACCGGCGCTTGCCGGCGACCCTGCATGTCAAGCAGGTCAACCCCTACCTGAAACTGGACGGCTCGCCATTCCGCCTGATGACCGAAGGCAGCGACTGGAGCGGCACCGTGCTGCGCGCCGGTGTGAGCGCATTTGGCTTTGGTGGCTCGAACGCCCATGTGGCGCTCGAATCGGTGCCGCCGGTGCCGGTCGAAGCGGGGGCCGATTTCGCGGCCGCCGTGCCGCTGTCGGCCAAGACCGCCGCCGCCTTGCGCGCCACCGTGGTGCGGCTGTGCGAGCACCTCGAAAAGGCGCCAGTCCGCTGGCGCGACCTGGTATTCACGCTGCAGAACGGGCGTGAACAGTTCGAGCACCGGATCACGCTGCAAGCCAGTTCCACCATGGACCTGCTGAACCAGTGCCGCGCATGGCTGGGCGGGGCGGGCCTGGCGGCGCACGCCGACCTGCCTCCGATCTCCCACGGCAGGCGCATATCGCTGCCCACGTATCCATTCGAGCGCAAACACGTCTGGTTCGACCAGGGACACCAGCGGCCTTCCGTGCCGGCTGCTGAAACGGCCGCACCCGTCGAGACCATCGCGATCAGCGCAGCTCCGGCGGCCGCCGTGCCGGCCGGCCCCGGCCCGCTGGAGGAGGTGCGTGCCATCCTGGCCGAGCTGCTGTACCTGGAGCCGCAGGAGATCGCCGGCGATGCCCGCTTCGTCGACCTGGGGCTCGATTCGATCCTGTCGGTCGAATTTGCCAAGAAGCTGCAGGACCGCTTCAGCATCGACCTGCGCGCGAGCCGCCTGTACGACCATTCGAGCGTGGCGGAACTGGCCGCCCATATCGGTATCCCGGGCGTGCCTGATCCGCAGCCGGTGACGCCCGTGCCACCGCCGGCTCCGGCGCCCGCCGTACCTTCCCGCAGCCTCGATGATATCCGTGCCATGCTCGCGGAGCTGCTTTACCTTGAGCGCGACGACATCGCCGACGACGCACCCTTCGTCGAACTGGGACTCGATTCGATCCTGGCCGTCGAATTTGCCAAGAAGCTGCAAGACCGCTTCAGCATCGACCTGCGCGCCACGCGCCTGTACGATTATTCGCGGCTGAGTGAACTTGCCGGCTGGGTCGACAGCATGACGGCGGCAGCGCCGCTCCCCGCCGCCGCCGCGCCGCAAGTGGCCGCCGTGCCCACGCCGGAGGTGCGCCCGACCGACATTGCCATCGTCGGCATGGCGGGGCGCTTCCCCGGCGCCGACAACCTGGACGCGTTCTGGCGCAATCTCGCGGCGGGTGTCGATTCGGTCACCGACGTGCCGCGCGAACGCTGGTCGGTGGACGAGCTGTATCCGCACAAGACCTACTGCCGCAAAGGTGGCTTTATCGATGGCGTCGACCAGTTCGATCCCTTGTTCTTCAAGATCTCGCCGCAGGAAGCCGAGTGGATGGACCCGCAGCAGCGCCTGTTCCTGGAACAGGCATGGCTTGCCCTGGAAGACGCCGGCATGCCTGACAGTGCGCTCTCGGGCATGCGCTGCGCGGTGTTCGCCGGGGCCGGGCAGGGCGACTACTTCCGCCTGATGGACCCCGATTCCGAGGCTGGCGCGCAGTTCGGCATGGGTAATGTGAGTTCCATTCTCGCCGCCCGCCTGGCCTACTTCCTGAACCTGAAGGGGCCTGCCGTGTCGCTCGACACGGCATGTTCGTCGTCGCTCGTGGCGACCCATCTGGCCGCGCAGGCGCTGGTCAACGGCGAATGCGACCTGGCGCTGGCCGGCGGCGTGTCGTTGATGATCACGCCGCAGATGCACCTGTTGACGTGCCAGACGCGCATGCTCTCACCCGAAGGACACTGCAAGACTTTCGACACCGGCGCCAATGGCTTCGTGCCGGGAGAGGGAGTCGGCGTGGTGGTCCTCAAGCGCCTGGGCGATGCGCTGGCGCAGGGTGACCGGGTCTACGCCGTCATTCGCGGCAGCGGCATCAACCAGGATGGCCGCACCAATGGCATGACGGCGCCCAGCGCGCTGTCGCAAACCGCGCTGGCCATGAGCGTGTATGAGCGCTACGGCATCGATCCGTCGACCATTACCTGTGCCGAAGCGCATGGCACCGGCACCCAGCTGGGCGACCCCATCGAAGTCGATGCGCTCACCGATGCGTTCCGCAACTACACGGCAAACCGGCAGTTCTGCGCTATCGGCAGCGTCAAGACCAATATCGGACACCTGTTGCCGGCTTCCGGTGTAGCAGGGCTGATCAAGAGCGTCCTGATGCTGCGGGCGCGCAAGCTGGCCCCGACGCTGCATTGCCAGAACGAGAACGAGAAGATCGACTTCGCGACTTCTCCGTTCTATGTGAACCAGGTCTTGCGCGACTGGGTGCCGCCGGCCGGCGTGGCGCGCCGCGTTGCCGTGAGCAGCTTCGGTTTCAGCGGCACCAATGCACACCTGGTGCTGGAAGAGTGGCCGGTCCCGCCGGCGACGCCAACGCCGGCCGGACCGCTTAGTTTCGTGGTCTCGGCGCGCACGCCGCAGGCACTGCGGCGCAGCTGCGCCGCCCTGGCCGACTGGCTGGAGGATGGCGGCAGCGATGTGGCACTGGCCGACACTGCCCATACCCTGGCGCAGCGGCGCACGCGCCACACGCACCAGCGCGTGGTCAATGCCGCCGATCGCGCCGCCCTGATCGTGGCGCTGCGCGCCAGCGGCGCCGCGAGCGACACGATGCTCGCGCCAGGCGCCGGCCAGGTGGTGTCGCTGCCGGCCTATCCGTTCGAGCGCAGGCGCTTCTGGGTCCCGGAAAAAGCGGTGCATCCGCTGATCGACAGCTTGGAGCACAGTTTTTCCACGGCCACCGCGCGCAAGCAGTTCAGCGCGCACCACGAACTGCTGGCGCAGCACGTCATCGCCGGCACCCCGACCCTGCCGGGGGCGACCTATGTCGAGATCGCACTGGCCTGTGCGGCGCGGCTGCTCACGCCGGGTGCGCGCATCATCGCGCTGCGCAAGGTGGTCTGGACGCGGCCATTCGTCGCGCCGGCCGAGGCCACGAATATGCGCTTCCGGCCCGACGCCGACGACATTGTCTTCGACAGTGAATATTGCCGTGGCCGGGTAGTCGTGATCGACCGGCCCGCCGCCCGCCGTATCGACTTGCAGCTCGACCACGCGGAAGAATTCAGCGGCGAAGCGGTGTACGCCGCCTTCCACAGCCTGGGCCTGGAATATGGCGGCGCCTTGCGCGGAATTACCTCGCTGCGGCGCGACCGCCAGCGGGTCATCGCGCGCCTGGAAGTGCCGGCCGACTTTGCGCGCTACACGCTCGACCCGCGCGTGCTCGACGCGGCGTTGCAGACGCCAATCGGCTTCGCACTGGGCCAGGACAGCGCGGCCGACGCCATGCTGCCCTACCTGCTCGACAGCCTGATTCAGCATGGGCCGCTGGTGCCGGGCTGCCTTGCCATCGCCACGCTGCGCCAGGGCGAGGCACCCAGCTTCGACATTGCCATCGTCACGCCGGAGGGCGAATTGCTGGTCGAGATCAGCGGTTTCAGCTCGCTGCCGCCGCGCCGCGACGCCGGCGCCGACGCCGCCTCCTACTTCGGCCCGCAGTGGCGCGCCGCCGCGGCGCCGCCGGCACGCGCCGCGACAGCCGGGCATACCCTGGTCCTGCACGCCGGGATCGAGCTTGGCCTTGGCGCGCACCTCGCCGGGGCAGGGCCGGTCACCGAGGTCTTGCTCGGTTCAAGCTGGCGCCCCGGCGCGGAGGGAGTAAGCCCGCTCGAAATCGATCACCGTTCGCTGTCCCACTGGTCGCAACTGGCCGCCGCGCTGCCCGACCTGGGCCGGGTGGTCTTCATGGCCGGACTGGCCGGCGAGCCGCTCACCGAGGGCGTGGCGCTCGACCAGTTCCAGGACATGGCCACGCTGTCGCTGGTGCGCTTTGTCCGTGCCTGGGTGCTGGCCGAACGCATGCTGCCCGAACTGGTGGTGCTCACCAACGGCATCTACCGGGTGCTCGACGGCGACGCGATCATGCCGCAGGCGGCCGCCCTGGCCGGCCTGGCCGGTGTGCTCGGCAAGGAGTTTCCCGCTGTTGGCGTGGCCCACCTGGATCTGCCGGGACAGGACGGCCCGACCGGCGCGGCGGTGGCGGCTCTCGTGAACGAGGCTGCTCCCGGCAGCGCCGCCTGGCGCGCCGGCCAGTATTACGCCCAGCATCTCGACCCGCTGGCGCTGAAAGCGGCCGGTCAGCCGGCGTTCCGCCGCGCCGGCGTGTATGTGATCGTCGGCGGTGGCGGTGGCATCGGCGGTGCGCTGGCGCGCCACCTGGCGCAAGTCCATCAGGCGCGCATCGCCCTGGTCGGGCGGCGCCCGGCCGATGCGGCCATCGACGCCAGCATCGCCGCCATCACGGCGGCCGGAGGCGAAGCGATCTACCTGCGCGCGGACCTGGGCGACCTGGCCGCGCTGGAACAGGCGCGCGACGCCGCATTGGCGCGCTGGGGCGTGGTGCACGGGGTGATTCACTCGGCGCTGGCCCTGCAGGACCAGACCCTGGCGCGCCTGGACGACGATGCCTTCAGCGCCACCCTGCGCGCCAAGGGGCGCGGCACCTGCATGCTGGCGCAGGCGTTCGATGCCGTGGCGCTCGACTGGCTGCTGGTGTTTTCGTCGACCATTTCGTTCACCCGCAACGCGGGCCAGGCCAGTTACACGGCCGCCAGCACGCTGCAGGACGCCACTGCGGCGGCGCTGGCGCTGCGCCGGCGCTGGCCGGTGAAGATCATCAACTGGGGTTTCTGGGGTGATGTGGGCGTGGTCGCGACCGACCGCCATCGCGCGCTGGCGCGCCGCCACGGCGTCGGTTCGGTCACGCTGGCCGACGCGGTCGAGGCGATCGAACGGATCGTCGCCTCGCACCAGCAACAGGTGGCGGTGATCCGCCTGCTCGCGCCGCAGCCTGAGGCGGCGCCGGCACCGGCAGTGGCGCCGCCCGCGCAGGCGGCGCTCGGTGGCGCCGACCTGGACGCGGTGCGCGCGGTCGTCGCCGGCGTGCTGCGCACGCTCGACGACGAACTCGATAATGACGCCCCGTTCGACGTGTATGGCGTCGATTCGCTGGTCGCCATCGATATCCTGCACAAGCTCGAACCGCGTTTCGGCGCCTTGCCGGCCACGCTGCTGCATCGGTATAACAGCATCGCGCTGCTGGCCGCCGAACTGTCGGCGCGCGGCGCCCGCGCGCCGGCCGCGCCACGGCAGGCGCCGGCCAGTTCGATCGCCATCAATGGCGCCGGTGCCGGGCCGCGCAGCTTCTGGGTCCACAGCGTGCTCGGTGAAACCGACTGGGTCACGCGCCTGGGCGTGCACTTGCCGGCCTCGTGGCCGCTGCATGCGCTGCGCGCACCCGCGTGCGACTCCGGTGAAACGCCGTTCGCCACGCTCGAAGCGATGGCCAGCGCCTATCTGGCGGAAGTGCGGCGCATCCAGCCGCGCGGTCCGTACATCCTGGGCGGCTACTCGTTCGGCGGCGCGGTCGCCTTCGAGATGGGGCGCCAACTGGTGCAGGCCGGAGAGCAGGTCAGGGCGCTGATCCTGCTCGACGCCTTTGCCCCCGGTTCGGCCGCGCTGGCCTCGCTGCGCGCCGCTTCGTGGGATGGCTTCCTCAACACCGTGGTCGGCGCGCTGCTCGAACGCACGCGCGACGTGCGCCTGTCCGAACGCGAGCTGGCCGCGCTCACCGCACCCCTGCTGGCAACGGCGAACCAGTGCGCGCCCTTGCTCGATCATTACAACCCGGAACCCTGTGCCATGCATACCATCATGATCCGCAATCGCCACAGTTTCATCGGACCCGATAGTCCGCTCGGCCTGGCGGCGGTCAAAATCGACGACGACCAGCCCGATCACGGCTGGAGCACCTGGCTGGGCGAGGCGCCGCAGATCGCGGCGATCGATACCGACCACTTTTGCCTTGGGCTGGAACCGGCCATCGGCGCGGTGGCGCAGCAGGTCATCGGCTTCATCGAGCCGCAGGCGCAGGCGGTGTTCAGCAAGGTGCGCGAACATGTGCGGCGCATCTTGCCACACGTCGACGGCGCGCGCATCACCATGGGCGCCAGCCTGCACGAGCTGGGCGCCAATTCGCTGGACCGGGTGGAAGTGGCGATCTGCACGATGGAGGACTTGCAGCTGACGTTCGCGCCGACCGAACTGGCCGGGGTGCAGGACATCGCCTCATTGGTCGAGGTATTTTTGATACACCTGCGCCGGCGTGCCGGCGCGGTGCTGGTGGAGGGGCAGGCATGAAGGTGATTGTGACAGGCATGGGGTTCCAGGGCGCGCTGGCGCCCGACGTGGCGCTCTTCGGCGCGGCACTGCGCAGCGGGCAGGGCGTGTTCGGCTGGACCCGGCTGGCGCGCTCGGGGCGCAGTTTTCCGGCCGCGCTGTACCAGGGCGACGTCGCGCCGCTTGACGAGCGCGCACGCCAGGTCTTGCGCGGCCGTCCGGCGGCGCTGCAGGCCAGTTGCGCCGCCGCGCTCGAAGCGCTGCAATCGGGGCGCTGGAGCGGCCCCGATTGCGCCATCGTGGTGGCGGGCAGTAATCTGCACCAGGCGCAATTTGCCGATGCCTACGAACGCTTCATGGAACGCCCGGCGTACGTCAATCCGCGCTACGCCGCCAGTTTCCTCGACAGCACGGTGGTGGCGGCGGTGAGCGAGATCGCCGGCCTGGGCGGGATCGGGTTTACCACCGGCGCCGGCATGGCCAGCGGGAACGCCGCCCTGTTCCAGGGCTGGACCCTGATCCGCTCCGGCGCCGCGCGCGCCTGCCTGGTGGTCGGTGCCATGAGCGATTTTTCCGAACTGGAGATGCTCGCCTTTGCCAACCTGGGCGCGCTGGCCGCGCCGCCCGAGGGCAGCGACCCGGCGCGCGCGTCGATCCCCTTCGACAGCGCCAGCCTGGGCTTCGTCTACGGCCAGGCCGCCGCCGCGGTCCTGCTCGAAAGCGCCGACAGCGCCGGCGCACGCGGCGCGCTGCCGCTGGCGCGCCTGGCCGGGGCGTCGATTGTCCTTGATGGCAATGCCGGCACCGAGGCCAATGCCGACGGCGAAGCGGCGGCGATGCGCGCGGCGCTGGCCGCCGCCGGCCTCGAAGGCAGCCAGATCGACTACATCAATACGCACGGCACCGGCACGCCGATGGGCGACCGCGCCGAATGCGCCGCCATTACCCAAGCCGTGGGGACCGGGGCCGTGCTCAACTCCACCAAGGCTATCACCGGGCACACCATCGGCGCGGCCGGCGTGGTGGAACTGGTGGCCACCGTGATCCAGATGCGGGACAACTTCGTCCATCCGAATCCGCGCCTGAGTGAGGCGATCGACCCGCGCCTGCGCTTTGCCGGGCGCGAAAGCGCGCCGTTGACGATCAATGCGGCGCTGTCGAATGGTTTCAGTATCGGCGGCTTCAACACCTGCGTCGCGGTGAGCCGCGCATGAGGGCCGGGATCGAAGACATGGGCGTGTACGTCGGCCGCGCCGCGCTCGACGTGAACGTGCTGGCGGCGGCGCGCGGGCTGGACGTGCAGCGCATGCACAACCTGCTGATGCGCGAGAAAACCGTGGCGCTGCCGTTTGAAGACGCGGTGACCTTCGCCGTCAACGCGGCCAAGCCGGTGATCGACCGCCTCGGGCCGCAGCAGCGCGAGCGCATCGAACAGTTGATCGTGGCCAGCGAATCGGGCGTCGACTTCGGCAAGCCCTTGTCCACCTACGTGCACCAGGCGCTGGGGCTGAGCCGCAACTGCCGCACCTTCGAGGTCAAGCACGCCTGCTACGGCGGCACGGCGGCCCTGCAAAGCGCGCTGGCGCATGCGCACGCCGGCCTGTCGCCGGGGGCCAAGTCGCTGGTCATCACCACCGACATGGCGCGCCCGATTCCGCATACCTACGCCGAGCCGTCGCAGGGCGCCGCCGGCGTGGCCATGCTGATCGGCGACCAGCCGCTGCTGGTGGAGATCGAAAAAGGACTGAGCGGCTGTTACGGCTTCGAAGTGATGGATTCCTGCCGTCCGACCCCGGACATCGAAACCGGCGACGCCGACCTGTCGCTGCTGACCTACCTGGAATGCATGGAAAACAGCTTCCTGGCGTATCAGCGCAAGGCGCCCGGCACCAGCTTCGGCAGTTTCGACTACCTGGCCGTGCACACGCCGTTCGGCGGCATGGCCAAGGGTGCGCACCGCACCATGATGCGCAAATTCGAACGGGTGGCGCCGGCCCTGGTCGAGCAGGATTTCCTGCGCCGGCTGGAACCGTCGCTGCGCTTTTGCGCACGGGTCGGCAATATCTATTCGGGCACGGTGTTCCTGGCGCTGGCCGGGATCCTGGCGCTTGGGCGCTTCGACGACGCGCCCAAGCGCGTGGGCTTGTTTTCCTACGGCTCCGGATGCTGTTCGGAGTTCTACAGCGCCGTGGCCACGGCCGCCTCGCAGCGCGCCATCGCCCGGCTCGACATCGGCGCCCATCTCGATGCGCGCCATGCCCTGTCGATGGCCGAGTACGAGCGCCTGCTGGAAACCCAGCAGCGCCTGCGCTTCGGCGTGCGCGACGCCGAGCCGGAATCGCTCGACTGGGAACGCCTGATGCGCGGACGCGGCTTGCTGGTGCTGGACCGTATCAAGGATTACCACCGGGAGTACCGATGGGCGTAAAACTCCAGAAGCAGGGCCGGCTGCTGACCATCACGCTCGACAAGCCGGACGCCAACAATACCCTCGACGCCGCCTTGCTCGGCCAGATTAGCGCGGCGCTCGACCAGGCCGAGGCCGATCCGCTGGTGCGCGTGGTGGCGCTGTGCGCCAATGGCCCGGTGTTTTGCAGCGGGGCCGACCTGGGCGGCAGCGCCAGCTGCGCGCCGGCCGAGGCGGCGCAGCAGTATTTCAGGCTGCTGCGCCGGTTTGCCAGCAGCCCGTGCATCATCGTCGCCCTGGTCGAAGGCGCCGTGCAGGCCGGCGGCGTGGGCCTGGTCGCGGCCAGCGACTACGTGATCTGCACCGAGGCGGCCAGCTTCCGGCTGCCGGAAGTGCTGCTCGGCTTGATACCGGCGTGCGTGCTGCCGTTCCTGATCCGCCGCCTGGGCGCGCACAACAGCCAGATGCTGGCCCTGACGGCGCACAAGATCGATGCGCGCCGCGCCGTCGAACTGCACCTGGCCGACCAGCTGGCGCCGCAGGGACATGAAGCGCTGCGCCGGCTGGTGCTGTCGGTCGAGCGCATTCCCGAGACGGCGGTGGCTACGCTCAAGCACTACATGGGGCAGCTCGCACCGATTACCGACCGCGACGAGCAGCTGGCCGTGGCCAGCATCGCCGCGCTCATGCAACAACCTGGCAGCCTCGACCGTACGCGAGAGCTGATCGAACACGGCCTTTGGGGAGGAAAAACAGCATGAGTTCCGTGGTTCACCTGCATTTTCCCGCGCCGCATATCGCGCTCATCGAACTGGCCGACCGCGCCAACAGCAACCAGTTCACACACGAGCTGGTCGTTGGCCTGGCGCACGCGCTCGACCAGGCCCAGGCCGATCCGGCCATCCATGTCATCGTGCTGCACGGGGTCGACAATGTGTTTTGCACCGGCGGCACCCGTGACGAGCTGATCGGCATTGTGGAGCAGCGCATCCGCTTCGACGACATGCCGCTGTACCGCCTGCTGCTCGATTGCGAGATCCCGGTGGTGGCGGCCATGCAGGGCCACGCCCTTGGCGGCGGCCTCGTAATGGGCTTGTTTGCGGACGTGATCGTGCTCGCCGAGGAAGCCGTCTACAGCGCCAACTTCATGAAATACGGCTTTACGCCGGGGATGGGGGCGACCCTGATCCTGCCTGAAAAATTCGGCAGCGCGCTGGCCGCCGAAATGCTGCTCACGGCCGGCGGCTACCAGGGGGGCGAGCTGGCGCGGCGCGGCGTCGGCGTGCACGTGTCCAGGCGCAAGGACGTGGTCGCGCTGGCGCTGCGCCTGGCGCGCGAGATCGCCGACAAGCCGCGCGCATCGCTGGTGCTGCTCAAGCGGCACCTGACGGAGCGTATTCGCGCAGCACTGCCGGGCACGGTGGCGGCGGAACGGCGCATGCACGAGACGACCTTCGCCGGCAGCGAAGTACGCGAACGTATCGACACCAGATTTGGAACCTAAATGACGATTATCTTTCCGGGACAAGGCTCCCAACACGTGGGCATGGGTGCGGCGCTGTTTGCCCAATTTCCGCAGGAAACGGCGCAAGCCTCGGCCATCCTCGGCTACGACCTGGCCGCGCTGTGCCGCGACAATCCCGACGGCAAGCTGTCGCAGACCCAGTACACCCAGCCGGCGCTGTTCGTGGTCAGCGCGCTGGCGTGGCTGGCGCGTGGCGCGCCGCCGACAGCGTTCTTCGCCGGCCACAGCCTGGGCGAAATCACCGCCTTGTGGGCCGCCGGCGCGATCGACTTCGCCACGGGGGTGAGGCTGGTGCAAAAACGCGGTGAACTGATGGCGCGCGTAGGCGGCGGCGGCATGGCTGCCGTGATCGGACTGACGCCGGCGCAGGTGCGCCGCGCCGTCGAAGGCAGCGCGCTCGACGTGGCCAACTACAATGCCTACGACCAGACCGTCATCGCCGGTCCCAAGGCCGAGCTGGCCGCGGCCGGCGCGCGCCTGCGCGGGGCCGGCGCCAGGCACATCGTCGAGCTCGACGTGAGCGCGCCGTTTCACTCGCGCTACATGAAACCGACCGAAGATGAGCTGGCGCGCTTCCTGGACACACTGGCGTTTTCCCCGCCGCACACGCCGGTGGTCGCCAACGCCACCGCCTTGCCCTACGCCGCCGACGCGCTGCGCGAAACCCTGCTGCGCCAGGTCAGCGGCAGCGTGCGCTGGATCGAGAGCGTGGAGTACCTGATCCGGCGCGGCGAGCGCGAGTTCGTCGAGGTGGGGCCGGGCGCGGTGCTGACCCGGCTGATCCAGAACATCCGCCAGAACACGGCGTTCGCGAATTGATGAATACCGCGACGATCCATCCCGCCAGCCTGGGCAGCCCGGCATTCCTGCGCGATCATGGCGTGCGCTATGCCTATGTGTGCGGCGCCATGGTCAAGGGCATCGCTTCCGTGGCGCTGGTGGCGCGCATGGCCAGGGCCGGCCTGCTCAGCTTTTACGGTTCCGGCGGCCAGCGCCTCGAAGCGATCGATGCCGCGCTCACCGCGATCCGCGCCAGCATTCCGGCCGGCGCCCCGTTCGGGGTCAATTTTTTGCACAATATGCTGATGCCGTCGCTGGAAGATGAGCTGGTCGACCTCTTGCTCCGGCACCAGGTGCGCGTGATCGAGGCGGCCGCCTTCATCGACATCACCCCGGCCCTGGTGCGCTACCGCTGCAGCGGCCTGAGCGAAGACGCCGACGGGCGCGTGCGCGCACGCCATCACATCCTCGGCAAGGCGTCGCGCATCGAGGTGGCCGAGCGCTTCCTGGCGCCGCCCCCGCCCGCGCTGGTGGCCGCGCTGCTCGCCGAGGGGCGCCTGACCGCGCAGGAAGCAGCGCTGGCCGCGCGCATTCCGCTGGCCAGCGATTTGTGCGGCGAGGCCGATTCGGCCGGCCACACCGACAAGCGGGTCGCCTCGGTGCTGATCCCGGAGCTGCTGCGCCTGCGCGACGCCGCGCAGGAGCGGCATGGCTACCTGGCGCGCCCGCGCGTGGGGCTGGCCGGCGGCATGGGCACGCCGGCCGCGCTGGCCGCCGGCTTCGTGCTGGGGGCCGAGTTCGTGCTGACCGGGTCGATCAATCAATGCACGATCGAGGCCGACACCAGCGACGCCGTCAAGGATTTGCTGGCCGCCGCCGGCTCGCAGGACTGCGACATGGCTCCCGCCGGCGACATGTTCGAGATCGGCGCGCGCATCCAGGTGCTGCGCAAAGGCGTGTTGTTCGCCGCCCGCGCCAACCGCTTGTATGAGCTTTACCGGCAACTGGCATCGATCGACGAACTCGATGCGGGCACGCGCCGCACCATCGAACAGACTTATTTCCACGGCCGCAGTTTCGAGGCGGTGTGGGAGGAAACCAAGACCCATTACGCGCGCGCGGCGCCGGCCGAAATCGCGCGCGCCGAAGCCTATCCCAAGCAAAAGATGGCGATGATCTTCCGCTGGTACTACGTGCACAGCAACCGGCTGGCCATGTCCGGCACGCCCGCCGGCCGGGTCGATTACCAGATCCACTGCGGTCCGGCGATGGGTGCGTTCAACGCCTGGGTGCGCGGCACGCCGCTGGAACCGTGGCGCGGGCGCCATGTCGATGCGGTGGCCGAGGCGCTGATGGGCGCCGCCGCCGCGCACCTGCAACAGATCGTCGGGCGCATCGCCCTGAGTCAACCAGAAAGAGGTCACCATGTCTGAATCCTACCGCCTGATCCGGCTGGAGCGCCACGGGGCGGTCGCCGAGATCGTCCTGAATAATCCGGGCAGCCTCAATGCCATGCAGCCGCTGTTCTTTGCCGAACTGGCGCGCGCCTTCGCCGCCGTCAGCGATGACGATGGCGTGTCGGTGGTGCTGATCTGGGCCGAAGGGCGGGTGTTCAGCGTCGGCCTCGACCTGAAAGAGGCGATGGGGCTGATCCCGGAACTCGGCGCCAGCACCAGCACGGCCGCGCGCAACCGCGTGCTGTACCGGATCATCCGCGATTTCCAGGCGTGTTTCACGGCGGTGCGGCGCTGCCCCAAGCCGGTCATCGCCGCCATCCACGGCATGTGCCTGGGCGGCGGACTCGATCTGGCCAGCGCCTGCGATATCCGTCTGGCCGCGGCCGACGCCATGCTGGCGATCCAGGAAACCAAGATGGCGATGGTGGCCGACCTGGGCACCTTGCAGCGCATCGGCCGGCTGTGCGGCAGCGGTTTTGTGCGCGAGATGGCGTTTACCGGCAATATGATCGGCGCCCAGCGGGCGCAGGCGGTCGGCCTGGTCAACGAGGTGTTCGCCGACCGCGTCGCGCTGATGGAGGCGGCGCGCCGCATGGCTGGCACCATCGCCGCCAATTCATCGCTGGCCGTGCAGGGGGTCAAGCAGGTGCTCGACCACGCGGACGAGCACAGCGAGGAAGACGGCCTCGAATACGTGGCGCAGTGGAATACCAACTTTTTCCTCAGCCGCGACCTGAACGAGGCGCTGCAGGCATTCCGCGACAAGCGCGAACCGCGCTTCAGCGGCGATTGAGGCGGAACTGGCCCAGGTCGGTCGCGAGCCGGTCGAGGAAGACGGCGCGGCGGGTCTGGTAAAAGAAATGGTCGCCGGGCAGCATGTGCAGGCGGAACGGCCCGCTGGTCACGGCCGCCCATTCGGCCAGGCCGTCGCGCCCGACCGAACGGTCTTCCAGGCCGCCATAGACGATCAGCGGCCAATCCTGCACCGGTCCCGGATGGTGGCGGTAGGTTTCCACCAGGCGCAGGTCGTTGCGCAGGATGGGCAGGTAGAAGGCCATCAATTCCGGATCGTCCAGCAAGACTTGCGGGACGCCGCCGTAACGTTCGTTCAGCTTGTCGATAAATTGCGCGTCCGGCAGCGTGTGCAGCGCTTCGCCCGTGCCGGACTGGCGCTGCGGCGCCGGGCGGCCCGAAACAATCACCAGGTCGGGCGCGAGCGAGCGTGCGCCGAGCGCGCGCGCCAGCTCGTAGGCCAGGGTCGCACCCATGCTGTGGCCGTAGATGACCAGCGACTCGGCGCGCGGCGCGCGCACCAGCTGCCCGGCGATTTCCTCGACCATGGCGAGCACGTCGGTACGCAGCGGTTCGTGATAGCGCGAATCGCGTCCCGGCAGCTGGACCGGGCACACTTCCATATCGGCCGGCAAGTCCTTTTTCCACGGATGAAATAGCGCCACGCCACCGCCCGCGTGGGGCAGGCACACCAGGCGCATGCGCGTGCTGGACATGGGAAGATGCGACGAGAACCAGGCGTTGTGTGTCATCGGTGAGGAAGAGAAGGTGAACGGGCGGGCGCTGTCGCGCTCAAGGGGCGGCGCGCAAGAATGCGTGCTTGCCATTGTTGCCTCTATTGTATCGCAGCATTCATCGCGCCACCTTCCGCAGCCCCGCCATGCTACGAACCTGTTGCCTGACCGTGCGCCGCATGCCTGGTGCCAAGAAAACAATCTTTCGCTCCATGGCGATTAATGCTCTTTAGTTTTATGGCATCATGTGACATATGGATGCTGAATTGATAATCTTCAATAGAATCGCGTTCGACGATGCAGCACTCCAGAAGATGGCCGTGTGGATGGTGTGGGCGCGGGTGCCACCCGGGGGCCATGGTGTCAAGTACCATCAGGATGTTGAGATCCTGGCGCCAGAGGACCCGTCATTCGGCCCCGCACCATGAAGAGCCCGGGCATTCGCGCTCGCCTGGTCACCTTGGCGTTGGGTTGCGTGTTGCCCATCGCTGGAGTCGCAGCGCTCCTGCTGTTTGAATTTTATGAGCGCGAGCAAACGCGGCTCATCAGCAACGCGATCAGCCAGGCGCGCGCGATGGTGTCCACGATCGACCGGGATTTTGCCCGCACCCAGGCCGCGCTGGAAGCACTTGCCACCTCGCGTCGACTGGCGACTGGCGACCTCCAGGGCTTCCACTCAAGGGTGCAGGATGCAGTGAAGAATATGCAAGCTGACAGCATCGTGGTGGTGGATGCTAGCGGGCCATTGCTACTGTCTACACGGCGACCATTTGGCGCACCATTACCCAAGCTTGCTACTGCACCGTTGCTGAAACGCGTCATGGAAACCGGTAAGCCCGGTGTTTCCGATCTTTACATAGGTCCGGTGGTCGGTCGCTTCATCTATACGGTTGCCGTTCCCGTCAAACGCGACGGCGCGTTCCTGTATCTGCTCAGTGCCACGGCGTCGCCGACCCAGCTCGCCTCGGTGTTGACGGAGCAAAAGATGTCCTCAACGTGGCGCGCTTCCATCGTGGACAGTACCGGCACGGTCGTGGCGCGTACGCATGATCTGGTGAAGTTCCTGGGGGGGAAAGTCAACCCGGACCTGTTGCAACGCATGGCACATGCCGACGAAGATGGTTTTAAAACCAGGACGCTGGATGGCGTTCCCGTGATTACGGTATATAGCCGCTCGCAGGTAAGCCGATGGTCGGTTGTGCTGGGCATGCCATTGGAGGAACTCACCATGGGGCTGCGCCAAACCTTGACCCAGTTGATCGTGGCGACCTTTGCCGCCTTGGGCGTGGGGATCGCTCTGGCATGGTTTATCGGCGGGCGCGTGGCCACGTCCATCGCTGCGCTGACCAAACCCGCCATCGCACTGGCGCTCGGTGAAACTGCCATCGCCATTGCGCCCTTGTACTTTGAAGAAGCGAACGCGATGGGGCATGCCCTGCAAGACACGGCGAAGTCGCTACAGCATGCCAAGCATGAAGCGCAGCACGATGGATTGACCGGTTTGGCCAATCGTTCGTCATTCCATCTCGTGGTCAGCCAGCACTTGGCGCGCTGCCTGCGAAACAAGACAGGATTGGCGGTACTATTTATCGATCTGGATGGTTTTAAGGCCGTGAATGATACCTATGGTCATGCTGTGGGAGACCAGTTGTTGAAGACGGTGTCCATCAGGATCACCGGTGCCGTGCGCGATTCCGATTTCTGCGCGCGGCTGGGCGGAGACGAATTTGCGATTGCCTTGCTGGAATCCGATCTGGAAAAAGGTGCTGCGTTTGCACAGGGGCTGATAGAAGTTATTTCGGAACCGTATCTCATGGACGGCATCACCGCGACGGTGTCGGCCAGTGTTGGCGTTGCAGCCTTTCCAGCGTCTGCCGTCAGTACGGATGCCTTGCTCAATCAGGCCGATCAAGCGATGTACCAAGCCAAGGCTCTGGGGAAACGACGCTGTTGTATGGCTGCGTAGGTCCTCGCACGGTTTCGCTCGTTACATCGGTTGCAACGCAAGCGCAATGCGCTTGCGGCTGCTTACTTACCGCTAGCGCCGGCCACGCCGGGCCAGATCTTGAACCAGATGGCATACATGGCCGGCAAGAACACGAGCGTCAGGATGGTGCCGGCAAAGGTGCCGCCGATCAGCGTGTAGGCCAGCGTGCCCCAGAACACCGAATGGGTCAGCGGAATAAAAGCCAGGATCGCCGCCAGCGCGGTCAGGATCACCGGCCGGGCGCGCTGCACGGTCGCTTCCACCACCGCCCGGAATGGGTCCAGCCCTTCCTGTTCGTTGTGGTGGATTTGGCCGATCAGGATCAGCGTGTTGCGCATCAGGATGCCCGACAGCGCAATCAAGCCGACCAGCGCATTGATCCCGAACGGTTGTCCGAACAGCAGCAGGGTCGGCACCACGCCGATCAGGCCCAGGGGACTGGTCAGGAACACCATGACCATCGCCGAGATCGAGCGCACCTGGAAGATCAGGATGACCAGGGTGACCGCGAGCATGATCGGAAACAGCGGCAGCATGGCGGCCATGGCCTTGCCGGATTCCTCGATCGCGCCGGCCTGGTCGATGCGGTAGCCCGGCGGCAGCTTGTCGACGACGGGCTGGAGCCGGGCCGCGATGGCTGCCGACACGTCCGGCGGCTGCAAGCCCTCGGCAATGTCGCCGCGCACGGTGATGGTGGGCGTGCGGTCGCGCCGGCGCATCACCGGCTCCTCCATGCGCACCTCGACCGTGCCGACCTGCGCCAGCGGCAGGCGCTGCCCGCCGGCGCCGACCAGCGTGAAGTCGGCGATCATGGACGGGTCGAGCCGGGCGCCGCCGCCCGAGCGTGCCACCACCTGCACGGTGCGAATGTCTTCCCGCACCGCCGTGACCGGCACGCCATTGAGGAAGAACTGCAATTGCTGCGCCACCGCGCTGGACGTGAGCCCCACGGCGTGCAAACGGTCTTGCTGCAAGCTCAAGTGCAGGGCGGGCGTGCGCGTGCCCCAGTCGGTATTGACGGTCCGCATCATCGGACTGGCATCCATGACCGCTTGTACCTGGGCGGCGATGGCGCGCAGCTGGTCCGGGTCCGGTCCTGCGATGCGCCAGGCGACCGGGAACGGCGAATACGGGCCGAACACGAGCTGGGTGACCCGCACCCGCGCCCCGCTGGCAAGGCCAGCGGCGACGGCGGTGCGCAGCCGCAGTTTCAACGCGTCGCGCGCCTCCTGGCTGTCGGTGCGGATCACGATCTTGGCGAATGAGGGGTCGGGCAGTTCCGGTCCCATGGCCAGGTAAAAGCGCGGCGCGCCCTGGCCGATGTAGGCCGTGACGATTTTCGCGTCCTGCTGCCTGGCCAGCCATGCTTCGACCTGGGCCGTGGCGGCGCTGGTCGCGCCGATCGAGGTGCCGTACGGCATCTGCACCTCGACCAGCACTTCGGGGCGGTCGGAGATGGGGAAGAATTGCTTCTTGACCAGTGCCATGCCGAGCACGGCCCCGGCGAACAGCAGCACCACCGTGCCGGCCACCAGCCACTTGGCCCCGATCACGCGCGCCAGCACGCCGCGCAAGCGTTGATAGCGCGCCGTAGCGTAGAGCGCATCGTGGCCGCCCTCGACCTGTTTCAGCTCGGGCAGCAGCTTGACGCCCAGGTAAGGCGTAAAGGCCACCGCCACCACCCATGAGGCGATCAGGGCGATGCCGACGATCCAGAACATATTGCTGGTGTATTCGCCGGCGGTGGAACGGGCAAAACCATTCGGCATGAAGCCGACCGCCGTGACCAGGGTGCCCGAGAGCATGGGCGCGGCGGTATTGCTCCACGCATGGGCGGAAGCGGCGATGCGGCTGTAGCCTTGTTCCATCTTCACCACCATCATTTCGATGGCGATGATGGCGTCATCCACCAGCAGGCCCAGCCCCAGGATCAGCGAGCCCAGGGTGATGCGGTCGAAGTTCTTGCCGGTGGCGGCCATCAGCACGAACACCGCCGCCAGGGTCAGCGGCACGGCGGCAGCGACCACGATCCCCACGCGCCAGCCCATGCTCACGAAACACACCAGCATGACCACCAGCAGCGCGGCGAAGAACTTGACCATGAACTCGTCGACCGCCGAACCGATATTGACGGCCTGGTCGGTGACCTTGCTCAGGTCCATGCCCAGCGGCATGGCGGTATTGATCGCGCCGACTTCCTTGTCGAGCGCCTTGCCCAGGTCGAGTCCATTCCAGCCGTCGCGCATGACCACGCCCAGCAGCAGGGCCGGTTCGCCGCCGTTGCGGACCATGAAGGTGGCCGGGTCTTCAGCGCCGCGCCTGACCGTGGCGATGTCCGACAGGGTCACGCTGCGCCCCTGGGCCATGATCGGCGTAGCGCGGATCTTTTGCAGTTCGTCGAAGCCGCCGTCAACGCGGATGAACACCTGCGGTCCCTTGGTGTCCACCGAGCCGGACGGGGTGAGCGCGTTCTGGCTGGCGAGGGCGGCGAACACGTCGGCCGGACTCACGCCCAGCGTCGCCAGGCGCTCGTGCGAGAACTCGATATAAATGCGCTCCGACTGTTCGCCGACGATGTTGACCTTCTTGACGCCCGGTACATGCAGCAGTCGCTGGCGCAGCGTTTCCGCTTCGCGCACCAGCAGGCGCTGCGGTTCGCCCCTGGCCTTGAGCGCGTACAGGGCAAAGGTGACGTCGGCATATTCGTCGTTGACCATCGGCCCGATCACGCCGGCCGGCAGGTTGCCCGCCTCGTCGCCGGCTTTCTTGCGGGCCTGGTAGAACGCCGCCGGCACTTCCGACGGCGGCGTGCTGTCGAGCAAGGTGAGGGTGGTGAAGGCCAGCCCGGGGCGGGTGGTGGTCTCGGTACGGTCGTACCAGCGCAGCTCCTGCATGCGCTTTTCGATCTTTTCGGCCACCTGGTCCTGCATTTCCTTGGCCGTGGCGCCGGGCCAGGCGGTGATGATGGTCATTACCTTGACCGTGAACGCCGGGTCTTCCGCGCGCCCCAGCTTGAAGAACGAGATCAGTCCGGCCAGCGAAATCAGGCAGATCAGGAACAAGGTGACCGAACGCTCGCGCACGGCCAGCGCCGACAGGTTGAAACGGCCAGCGCTCATGGCTGCGCTCCCGCGCCGCCCGGGCCGGCGACCCGCACGGACACGCCTTCGCGCAGCAGGTGCGAGCCGAGCGCGACGATCCGGTCGCCCTGTTTGAGCCCGCCAGAGATGCGCGCGCCATCGTCATCGAGGCGCTGGAGCGCGACCGCCCGCCACGCTACCTTGGCCGGCTCGCCCTCGATGAGCCAGACGCCCGGCCCCTTGCCGGCGTCGGCCAGCGCGCCGAGCGGGATCCACAAGGCGCCCTGTGCGGCCGGGGGCGCGTGCGCGATCCGGATCGTGACCGTGCTGCCCAACGGGATGTTGGCCAGCTCGCCATCGAGCACATAACGCGCCTCGAAGGTGCGGGTCAGGCGGTCGGCGGCGTTGGAGAGCTGGCGCAGCGTGGCCGGCATGGCCGTGCCCTCCCTGCCGAAGATGGTGGCCCGGGCGGCCGAGCCGATCGCGGGCCTCAGCGTCTCGGGCAACTGGACGATCGCTTCGCGCCGTCCCGCCTGGGCCAGGCGGATCACGGGCTGGCCGGCACTGACCACCTGGCCGGGTTCGGCCAGCGTTTCCATGACGACGCCATCGGCATCGGCCACCAGCACGGCATAGCGGCTGGCGTTGGCGGCAAGCCGGGCCTGGGCTTCGGCTGCCCTGAGCTGGGCTTGGGCGGCCTGCGCCGCCGCCTCGGCCTGATCGTAGGCCGAGGCGGAGATGGCGCCGCTGCCGCGCAGGTCGTGATAGCGCGCCTGCTCCTGCGCCGTTTGCTGCGCGTGCGCGCGGGCGGCGGCCACCGCTTCCTGCTGGGCGCTGGCGGCAAGTGCCAGGTCGGCCGGGTCGATGCGCATCAGCGTTTGGCCGCGCTTGACGGTTTGGCCGGCGTCCACCAGCCGTTCCAGCACCTTGCCCGCCACCCGAAAGCCCAGCTCGCCCTGTACGCGGGCGGCGACGATGCCGGTGAAGGCTTGCGCGGCGGCCGGCGCATCCTTGACGATGGCCGCGCGCACCAGCGGCGCCCCGGTGCGTGGATCGGCGGGCGCCTTGTCGCCACAGGCGAGCAAGGCAAGCGGCAATGCGGACAGCAGAGCAGGTAAAACGATGTGGCGGCGCATGGAAATCCCGTGAAGACCCAGAAAGGATTTCATTTTGTGACTAGTGACTATTTTTGTCAAGCGTCACTTTCGACGCCGCGCTGTTACGGCGACAGACTGCGCAGCACCAGGCTCGATAGTTGTGCCGGGGCATCCTCGGTGTGATCGAGACTGTGCTGCAAGAGCAAGGGATTGAGGTAGGGCCGCATGACCAGGTAGATCGCCGTCGCAGCCTCGTCGAGCGGAGTCTTGCGTTCGAAGTCGTCGCTGTCGCGCCCCTGGCGCAGGATGTCTTGCAGCATCGCCTTGATACGCTCCTCGAACGCGCGCACCGTCGCCCAGCGCTCCGTGGCGGCCGTGGCCGCAATGTCATACAGCCTGCGGTCCTCGAAAAACAGGCGCAGGCTGGACTCGACGGCCGCCTTGAACATGCGCCGCAGCTTCTCCGGCGGGCGGTTGGTGCTGGCGATGGCCGCCCTGACATCGGTTTCGATCTCGCGCAGGCAATTGGCGCAAATGCGCTCGCCAATGGCCTGTTTCGATTCGAAGAACTTGTAAATATAGGCCTTGGAAAAGCCGATCGACTTGGCCAGGTCGGACACGGTGGTCTTGCTGTAGCCATACAGACGGAAGTGTTCGGTAGCGGCGGCGACGATCTGGTCGCGCACCTCGTGATCGGCCGGGCCGCGGGCAGGGCCCGGATTGGTGCTTGGTGTATTCATGTCCGACAGCTTACATCGTGTCACCCCAACATACAACGAGTGACTAAATAGTGATATAGTCACTTATAACTGACCCAGTTCCTCTCCCTTCACTTCGCGGAAAGCTGCCCATGCCACGCCAACCTGTTCTCGTCATGCTCCTCCTTGCCAGTCTTTCAGCCGGTTGCGCGGTCGGTCCCGATTACATCCGGCCCGATATCCGCTTGCCGGATCGCTACCTCGCTCAGGCGCACACTGAGCAGCGCCATGCCGGCGCGGGCGTGTGGTGGGATGCTTTCGGCGATGCGCAACTGACCCGCCTGGTCGCGCTTGCGCTGGAGCAAAACCTCGACCTCGCGCAGGCGTCCGCGCGGCTTGCCCAGGCACGCGCGGGATTGGGCGCGGCGCAGGCCGCGCTGCTGCCGTCGGGCGCCATCAATGCCCAGGGTGGGCGCGCTTACCAGTCGCTCGAAACCCCGCTGGGGCAAGTCTTGAATTCAACGCCGGCGTTCGACCGCCACGGCAGTGCCTATGAGGCCAACCTAGGCGCCGCCTGGGAGCTGGACGTGTTCGGCGGCACGCGGCGCGCGCGCGAAGCGGCACTGGCCGAGTACCAGGCCTCGGAAGCGGGCGTAGCGGCGGCACGGCTGGCGCTGGCGGCGCAGGTCGCCGATAGTTATGTCGGCATGCGCGGCCTGCAGGCGCGCCTTGGCATTGCCCGCAGCCAGGTCAAGACGCAAGTCGATCTGTTAAGCAAGATCAATCTGCTGCATGGAAAAGGGCTGGTGGCCGAACTGCAAGTGCGCCAGGCCGAGGGTGCGCTGGCCCAGGTACGGGCATCGGTGCCGATGCTCGAAGCGGGGCTGGACACGGCGATGAACGCGCTCGACGTGATGCTCGGCACGGCGCCCGGCGCGCACCGGAACGAACTGGCGCCCGCCGGCCCCATTCCGGCGGCTCCCCGCATCGCGTCGAGCGGAGCGCCCGGCGATTTGCTCAGGCGCCGGCCCGACCTCATCGTGGCCGAGCGCCGCCTGGTCGCATCGAACGCGCGGATCGGCATGGCGGTTGCCGAATATTATCCGAAGCTCTCGTTGAGCGGCCTGGTCGGCAGCGCGACGTCGGTCTCCGGCGCCAATCTGTTTTCCGGCGGCGCGAGCCAGGCGGCCGGGGTGCTGGGCCTGCGATGGCGCCTGTTCGACTTCGGCCGCATCAACGCGCAAATCGACTTGGCCAAGGGCCAGGAAGCCGAGGCGCTGGCCGCTTACCGGCTGGCCGCGCTGCGTGCCACGGAAGAGGTGGAAAACGCCTTGCTGGCGCTGGCGAAACGCGACGACCAGGCCGCCATGCTCGGGCAGGGCATGGACGCGCTCGCGCGGGCGAGGGGAGCGTCGTTTGCGGCATACGGGAAAGGCAGCGTCAGCCTGATCGAGGTCTTGCAGGCCGACGAACACGTGCTGCGCGCCTTCGACCTGCACGCGCAAGCCCAAACCGAGGCCGCGCGCGCGGCGGTCGCCGCCTTCAAGGCACTCGGCGGCGCGTGGCAGCCGGGCGAACCGGCCGCGCTGGCGGTGAGATAGCGGCCGGACCGCACGCGCCGTGCCGACGGCCGGGAGCGCCCGGCGTGTCAGCAAGCCGTGGTGCACCCGGTGGCGCACGGCTGGCCCGGCGGCAAGCAGCGTCGCGCCGCTCCGGCCTCGTAGGAACATACCAGATAAGCCTTGCGCAGCGGCCCCACATGGTGCGGGAACAGGAACTCGCCGATCTTCACCGGGCATTCGTCGTCCAGCCACGGGAAGGGGTACTCAAGCACGCCGTGATACAGGCAGGGCCAGTCCACACTGGCCACGCAGGTCAGCAGATAGCGCTCGCAGCAAGCCTCGCTATCGTGCTCGCAGGCACAATCGGGGTCGGGCACGAACTCGATTTCGTGGTTGCGCACGCCGTCGCCGCCGCAGGTCTCGAACCAGATATCCAGGCGCCGCATGCGCACCGGGCGCTCTCCTGGAAGATAAGGGAACATGGCGCGGCTCATGCGCAAGCCGAGCGCGCGGCACCCGTGTTCCTGGTCCGGCGGCGCCATCTTGCCCTTGAAGCGCTGCCAGGATTCGGAGAAATCCTGGCGCCAGTCGAAGAAGCGCAGGGCGCCGCCGGGCAGGATGCAGGATGCCGCCGCCCAGCTGGCCTCGCGCAGCAGGCTGCCGCCCTCCCTGGCCGTATAGCTCATCTGGAACAGCACATCGCTGACGCTGTCGACATCGAAGGCGTTGTGTTCCATTGGCAGCTCGATGCGCCAGCGGCTGACGGCGCCGGCAAATTCGAACGGCAGGTAGCGCTCGTCGCGGAAATTGAGCTCGAACAGGCCGGCGTCGTTCTGCCCGCTCGATGTGGCGATCGCCTCGGTCGCGCCGAAGCGCTTGACGATGCGCGGATCGTCCACGCTGGCCCGGTAGCGTTTGCCGCCGCAGCAGCCGCAGGTGCAGGCGCCGGGGCAGCAGTCCTCGATGTCGCTCAGGGCGGGATCGACGCGGGTGGCGCTGCCGAGCAAGGTCAGTTTGCAGTGCACCCCGGTGCCCGGCCCGGTGACGGCGGGGATGGTCAGGTTGAGCGACTTGATCCTGCGCAGATAGTGCCCCGGATACTCGCGATCGAAGCGCCATTCCGGAATCTCGACTTCGCAGGCGCCGGTGGCTTTGAGTTCGAGGAAGGCCAGCGGGAAGTCCATGCGCAAGGACATCCGGGTCACCAGTTCCTGCTCGCGCCGGTTCTGGTCGAAGTACGCCTTTTCCATGGTGCGCAGGGCGGTGCTCAGTCCTTCACCGGCCAGCAATGCCTCGTGCAAGCCATCCCAGGGCTGCGCCGCCAAGAAGTGTTGCGCGCCCAGCTCGCGCTCGAACTGGAAGGCGCGCTGCGCCTGGCGCGCCCAGCACCATGCGATATCGAACATCTGGCGGTGCAGCGCCGCCGTCTCTTGTTGCAGGAACAGATACAGGGCGTGATTGGTGAATTTGTCGCGCAAAAAGTCTTGCACGTCGGCGGCTTGCTGCATTTGCCGTACCTGGCTGTTGAGCTGGCGCAGTGCCGCGTCGCGGCGGCGCTCGGCGGCCAGGATCTGGCGCTCGATCTGCTCGATCTCGACATCGAGCACCGACACCTGGAATACCCAGTCGACTTCGCGCCGCACCCATCCGGCGTCGGTCATGGCCAGCCCGGCCTCGGTGCCGAGCACGTCGCCCACGGTGAGCAGGATGCGCGAGGCTGCCGAAAAGGCGTGCGCCAGCTTGGTTCCGATCGGCATCTGGAACACCGACACCGGCGTGGAGGCAACCCCGGCAACCCCGGTGGTCATGTCCGGAATCAAATTCATGACCTGGGCGATGGCTTCGACCACGTTGCCGGCCGTGCGGCTCGCCATCGAGGCCTGGGTCAGGTTGCGATACGCCTGTTCCTCCCCGATCAAGCCGCCGGCGATGAGGTCGGCGTAGTACTGGCGCCGCGTCTGCGCCGCCTGCAAGGCCTTGCGCAGGCTGTCGCGCGTCATGTCCGCCTCGCGCCATTCCATCTGGCGGATTTCCTCGGCCAGGTTGGCCATCTCGCGCTCGTGCGAGACCCGCATCGCCGCCAGGAACTCGGCATCGCCCTTTTCGTAGGCGGCCAGCAGCGCCGCGCCGAAGGTGCGCACCTCGCCGGCCGTTTCAAGGGCGCGCTGGAGCAGGAAGGGGAAGCGGTACGGGCCGGACGGGCAGCAGCAAGCATCGTCGTCGAGGCAGGAGGTCTCGACTTCCTGCCAGCCGCGCCGCAGCGCCGGGTCGCCCCAATACCGGCGCTCGCGCAGCGCGCCGCCGGCCAGGCGCGCCCGGTCCAGGCAGCGGTGCAGCGCCCCAAGCTGGTCGTCCAGGCGGTCGTAGATGTCCATCAGGCGCGGATTGAGCGGCGCGAAACGCGGCACCAAGGCCGCTACCGTCGGCGCGCCCGGTCCGTCGTCATGGCCGAAGAGGGTACGCGGACGCTCGCCGAGGTAGCGCGCGGCGGTGTCGAGCCGCAGCCGCGCCAGCGCGTATCCTTCGGCGCTGTTGCGGCACAGCGCTACGCCGGCGTGTTCCAGCAGCGTCTCCACGTAAGCCAGCAGGGTGCTGCGGCGGCGCGCGTCGGCGGCGTTGTACGTCAGCGTGTCGCAACACGGGTCTTGCCGCGTGCCGACCGGCTGCAGGCGCGCCGCGCCATCCTGCGTGCCGGCCGTGCGGACGGCGTCGGCACGGGCGCGGCCACGCACCACCGGCGGCTGCGGCAGCGCCGGGTCGTTCGGTCCGCGCCCCGGATTGCGGCAGGTCGACCAGCGCAGGTCCATGCCGGCCGGCGCGTAGTAGCGTTCATACCATTTCAGCGCCGCCTCATGGCGGCAGTTGCTGCGCAAGGCCGCGGCCACGGTCATGCTGGTGGCGTAGAGCGACGGTTCGAGCGGCGCCCCCGGGGCGAAAAAGACGAAGAAGGGATAGGCCGCCAGCCCGGCCGGTCCTCCCGGCAGCGGCGCCGGCGCCAGCACTTGCGGCAGCACCACCGCGGTGTCGGGCGCCATATCGTAGCGGAAGCCCCACGGCGAGGTGTCGGCGTAGCCTTGCGGCGTCGGCCCCGCGTGCGTGATGGTAAAGCGCAGCGTGTCGCCCTCGCGCCCGGTAAATTCGAGTTCAGCCTCGCCGGGGCCGGCCGCCACATGCGCGCCGCCGTCCGAGTAGCGCGGGGTCTGGAACTGGCCGTTATGCACGCGGCACCATGCCAGGCGCACCATTTTCTTGCTTGGCCAGCTGAGCAGCTGCGGCAGCTTGTCGGGGCGATGCCAGTCCGAGGTCGTGTCGGCCGGGGTCGCGCCCCAGGCGGCGTCCTGGGGCAGGTCGGGACGGTCCGGATTGAGGCTGGCCGGGTCGTAGTACTTGCCATCGACCAGCCAGAAATAATATTCGTCCATCACCGGCGGATGCACCTCGCCGCATTGCGCGCAGCAGGCCCCCGGCGCCATGTGCGGCGGCGCGAAGCGGGACCAAGCGGGCGGCTCGCCCGCCGCCGCGATGCGCAGGAAACGCGTCCCCAGGCGCACCGCCGCCTCGATCCAGAGCGGCAAGCGGGGCGGCTGCATGGTCGCCGCCCGCAGGGTGAGCACCGGATCGGTCGCGGGGGGCGGTTCAGGTGTATTTCCGCCTTGGTCCAGCTGGCGCTGCGACGGCGCCAGCCAGGTGGGCCGGGCGTGGCGCTCGGGACGGCCCATCAGACCGAGGTTCTCCGGCTGCGCAAGCTGCGCCAGGTGCGCCGGTTCGCGCTCCTGCGACAGGATCACGTCAGGATGCGCCGGCCAGTGCGGACCGGGCCAGGATTGCATGCCGCCCGGTGCAGGCGCGCTGAACGTCGCGCGCCGCAGTTCCCGCTCCAGCAGGCGGAACGCCTCGGTGCGCACGGCCTCGCCGTGTTCGGCCCATTCGACGTAATTCTCTCGATACAAGGTACGGCGGCGGCATGCCTGCCACACCCGGAAACTGGCGAACAGCTTGTCCCAGGCGCCGGAAAAGGCCGCCGTCACCGGCAGCGTGGGTTCGAGCGACAGGCGGGCCCGCTCCACGAAGGCTTGCAGCGCGCTGAGCGCTTCCTCGATGCGGCTCGATGTCTGGCAAATGCCGGCCTCGACGTCGAGCAGCAGGAGCGCGCTCAGGTCGCCCGGCGTGCGCGCGAAGCTGCCGGGAGCGAACGGCAGGGCGACCCGGTCCTGGCTGGTCAGGTAGGCCAGCAGGGCGCTGCGCGCGCGTTCGCGCAGCGCGTTGTTGAGGCTTTCGATGTCGGCGTAGCGGCGCGGGTCCCCGCGTTCGATCATGCCGTTGCGGTAGAACGCCGTCAGCTCGGCGTTGGCGGTGGCGAGCGAGGCATCGGCGTCGGTGGCCCACAGGCTCGGCCTGGCCGCGCCCAGCTCGAGCGGCACCACATGCCTGAGCAGCTGGCGCACCCACAGCGACGCGTGCCATAGCCGGACCGGCCAGCGCTCGTCGGCCAGCATCTGCCAGCCGGGGGTGACGCCGTTATAAAACTCCAGCAGCAGGGGCGCGTGATCGAGGTCGATGCCCAGGTCGGACAGCAGGGGCAGCACATCGGCCGCTTGCTGGTTGGACGCCTCCACGAACGTCAGCCAGGCCTGGCGCCCGGCCTTGTGCGCCACCGCGCGCCGCATCACGCTGTAGTCGTGCAGGCGCTCGAACCAGTCGAACAGCGCCTGGCGGCGCTGCACCGACGGCGCCGAGCGCGCATCGGGCGCGGCGGCCGGGCTGCGCTCGGGGTCGCCGTTGTAGACGTCACCCACCGGCAGCAGGTTGAGATCGAACCAGGCGCGGTGCGCGCTGTAGGGCGACCCCGGCACATAGCTGACGCCGGCGAACAGCTCGGGCGCGGACAGCAGGTACTGCATCTCGGAGACGCTGGCGCGCGCGAGCAGCCGCGACGACAGGCGCAGCCGGTGCGCCAGCAGCAGCGCCTTGAAGGCGCGCTGGTAGGTGCGCCGTACATCGCGCAGGCTGCCGCTGTATTGCAGCTCCAGATAGGCATGGGCTGCCGGCGCCAGCGTGTCGGGCCCTTGCAGCGGGGCCTCGACCAGGTCGCGATACAGGCGCTCGTTGGGAATGGCCGTGATGCTGCCGCAGGTATCGGCCCCCGCGTACTTGAGCGTGAAACCGCTGCGGGCCGGCGCCAGTTCCAGCTTTTCGTCGAACTCGGGCGCGCTTTCCTCGATATCGATATCGAGGAAATAGGCGCCGCGCTTGAGATGCAGGGGCACCGACGTGTGGTCCGGCGCCTGCTCGCCCTCCCAGCGATAATTGAGCAGCAGCCAGGTCTTCTGGCCGCGCCGCAGGTTGACCCGCCAGCGCTGATGCCCGCATGCTTCGAAGTCCGGCGGCGCGCAATCCGGGCTGGGCGCCCCCGCGAAGAAGGTGTAGGCGCCCGCCTGTTCCACGATCAGCACGCCGCGCCAGCGCACCGTAAAGCCTTCGGCCCCGCCCAGCGCCAGGCCGTCGGACTCGCGCATGGCAAAGCCGTTGCGCAGGATGGCGAACTTGAGCCTGGCGGCCGGCAGGGTCAGGTCGAGGCGCGGGATGACGGTCGGTACCGGGGCGTTCCAGTTTGAGCGCGCCGGCGTGAAGGCGGTCATCGGGCCGCGCGTTTCCTGCCACGTGGCGCCGCTGTCGCTGCGGTACTCGCCAAACAGGCCGGTGCCGGCCAGCGCCGTCAATGCGGCATAGGCGCCGCCGGCCGGCAGCGGCCACAGGAAAGATGCCGGCGGCATGCCATCGTCCGTTTCCCACGGGGTCAAGGCCTGGTTCTCGTCGCCGCGCAGGCTGCGCAGGATGAGCGCCGCCAGGGCGGGTTCCACCTCGTGCCGGTCGGTGGCGTGCGCCACGTGGCAGGCCAGGTGCGCGGCCACGGCGTGCGCGCGCTGCGCAAGCGTGAGGAAGCAGCGCGCGAAATACGCCCAGCGGCACGCCTCGTCCGCTTCCTCGATCAGGGCTTGCTCGGCGCAACCGAGGTCGGGGAACAGGAAGGAGAACTGTGCCAGCGCCGCGCGCGGGCTGAAATACAGTTGCTGGACGGCTTGCATTTCAGCGGGCGTCAACTGCTCGATGGCGTTCAGCTTGGCCAGCACCGCGCAATCGCACAGGGGCAACGCCGCGACCAGCTCGCCGGCGGCCGGATCGTATTGGAACGGCCCGTTGGGCGGCTGGTTCCACATGCCGGGGCTGGTCGCCGCCAGGCTGGTGCGGTACTGCCATCCCGCCGCGCCGGCGTCCAGGCCCAGGCGGGCCATCATGGCGGGGAAGAAGTGATTGGCCAGATCGCGCAGCGGATCGCTGCCGGGAGCGGGATCGTAGCCGAAGTCGGCGCGCATGGCGCTGTCGATGGCGTACCAGTCCAGGCAATCGACCTGCTCGTCGCACACCCGCACCTCCAGCAGGCATTGGCGCAGTCGCCACAGGTCGAACGGGTGGCCTTCTTCCGGATAGTCGAAGGGCTGGTCGAGCGCCTCGTTGCGGTCTTGCTGGAAGAAGGGATCGGCGCCGTCGAGGTGCTGGTCGACCGAAAACAGGAACAGCAGTTCGCCCGTGGTGAAGGACGAGGCGTAGATCTTGGACAGGATTTCGGCAAAGCGCAGCGTGCCGGCCGGCAGGGCGTGCCACGGCGCGCTGGCCGGCGCGAAGCCGGCCAGGACCGACAGCGCATCGAGATTTGCGCGCACGATCTTCATGAATTCCGGCGCGCGGTGGCGATGCCGCTGGCCCGGCCCGGCGCCGTGGGCTTGTTCGCGTTCGGCCCGGTCTTGTATGCGGGCCAGCAAGTGCTCGACGGCCCAGGCGAATGACGGGTGGGCGGGGCCGGCCCACAGGCCGAGCAGGCGGGTGCGGTCCGCGCCCTGCGCGCCGGGCGCCGCGTCCGGGTCCCCGCCCAAGTCCAGGCCCCAGTCGTCGCGCAGGATCTGGAATGCCGCCAG
Source organism: Massilia frigida (assembly GCF_011682175.1). Lineage (GTDB taxonomy): Bacteria > Pseudomonadota > Gammaproteobacteria > Burkholderiales > Burkholderiaceae_D > Telluria_A > Telluria_A frigida. The sequence continues at coordinate 44,088 of NZ_WHJG01000021.1, read as the reverse complement.
CTGGCGGATGAACTCCGGATTGATGCTGGTGCCGCTGAACAGGCCCAGCACCTGGGCGATGTCGGCCAGTTCGGCAAAGCTGTAGCGCGCGCCCGCCACGCAGCGCAGGCTGCGCCACAGGCGGATGAAGACCATCAGCCGGCGCAGGGCGTCGTCGAGCGAGGCGCGCCCGCGCAAGCCGATCACCAGGTCTTCCGGGCAGCACGGTTCGCAGCGCGGGAAGGCGCTGTCCGGGTCGCGTTCCACGCCGCGCACGACCGGCGGCGGCGCCCGGTCTAAGGCGACGAAGCCGGACTCCCACAGGTCGAGGAAGTCGCAATAGTCGAGACCGGTGCGCTTGAGGAACTGCGGCACGCGCAGCACCACCACCTTCCAGCTGACGCCATCGAGCGTGTCGCCGGTAAAGCCGTACATCGTGCGCAGCGCCGCCGGCGCGATGGTGGCGCGGTAGAGCGTTTCGTACTCGGCCGGGGACAGGCACAGGTATTCCAAAGCCAGTTCGATGCGCACCGGATAGCGCCACAAGTGCTTCTGGAAGTCGGGCGCCTCGGCGCTGGCGTCGAGCGCGAATTCGGTGATGTTCTCGCGAAATGCGCGCATGGTGGCGTAGCGGCTCACGCCCATGGCGCGCAAATAGGTGCGCGAGACGTCCAGGGTTTGCGCATAGGGTAGTGCGGGCGCCGAAAAATCGCTGGCCAGCCTGACGTAAGCGTTCGGCGTCGCGCCTGGCGCTGCCGGGCTGGAATGCTCGGGCAGGGCGGCGAACAGCTGGTCGGCTCGATGGCCATCCACGTGATCCGCCTCCCCGGCCGCGGCGGGACGCAGCGCGTGGCTGCCAAGGGTGGTGCCGCCGCTGTCGTGGACGATGCCGGAGGTGCCGCCGTCGGCGAGATGTTCGAGGTTTTCGTTGACGATGTCGATCAGCGGAATCGGGGTGTGGACGTTGGCAGCGGTTGCCAGCAGCGTGCCAGGCGCGCCGCGCCGGGGCGCGATCAGCGTGGCCAGCGTGGCGCCGCTCGCCAGCGCTTGTTCGCAGGTGGCCCCGATGCCGGTCGCCAGCAGGTCTTGCAGATATTTCACCGGGCCGAAGGGAGACAGGTGCCACGGTGGAATGCAGTTCACGAGCGAGGCGTCGGGATTGACCGGCGCGAACGGACCGGCGGCGCCCGGCTCCGGCAACGGGCTGGCGCCGCCGGCGGCTTTCTGGATTTTCTCCACCCAGCCATAGGCGATGGTGCCGGTCAGCGCATGCGCGAATTCCGGCGCGGCCAGCGCCCGGATCTGGGCGCGCGAGCGGAAACCCCTGGCATACAGCGCTTCCATCAGCGAAAAGCGCAGGCTCGCCGGCGCGAGCGGGAGAGCGGTGGTGCCGGCGGGGACGGTGGTGGCGGCGCTCAACTCATCGAGCGTGCGCAGGGCCTCCAGCAGCCAGGCCTGGGCATCGGCGTCGCCCGGAAATACCGTCGCTAGGGCCGCGGCGATGCCCGGGTCGGACCAGTTTGCGACGGGCACGCCGAAGCCGGGCAGCGCGGCCAGGAAGGCATCGACCGGGTCGCCGGCGTCCCGGCGGATCGATGGCAGTGCCGATGCGGGGCCGGCGAGCGGCGCCAGTGCGCTGGTCTGCACCTCGAAGAATTTGCGCAAGCGGCGCACGAATGCGGCGATGCGCTCCTCCGGCGTGCCGGGCTTGGTGAATTCGGGCAAGAGATGGACCCGGTCGGGCGGAATGGCGCCGGTGGCGGCCAGGAACCATCTGCGCCATTCCGTGGCGTCGATCGCCTTCAGCTGGGCGGCGCTGCGCACCGGGATCGCCTTGATCGCCGCCATCAGGGCGGTCGGGGCGGCCGGGTCGGGAGGGAGCGCCGTTTGCTGGAGCACGACGGCGAGCACCAGGTCGAGGTGGCCGAGCAGCATTGCGTCGGTGAACACGGCCCGCTGCCAGAAGCTGTCGATGGAGGGCTCCATGTACGCCAGCCACGCCGTCACGAGCGCGGCGACCTGGGCGTCGAGGGCGGCCAGCATGGGCCGCTGCGCCCGTCCGCGCCCGATCGCTACAAGGCGCCGCGCCGCATTCTCGGCGGTGGTGCCGGGCAGGGCGATGGTGCCGAGCAGGGCAATGGTGCCCGCTTCGGCGGCTGCCTTGATGGTCGACACCAGATGCGTTTCCTTGTCGTCGGTCGCCATGCGGTAGCGCTCCGCGGGCGCGATGCTGGCTGGAAGCGTCACCGAGAGCGCATACAAGTAGGCCGCCGGGACGGTGAAATCGAGCTCCAGGGGCGGCGTGTCGGCGATCACCACCTCGGCCTCGCGGAAGGTCGCGCCGGGCAGGGGCGGAGCGCCGACGTCGATCGGGAAGCGCAGGCCGATGCGGCCCGGCCTGGCGCTGCGCTGTTCGGCCCACACGGCGGCCGAGGCGGAAAATACATACTGGGCCAGGCGCTCGGCGGTGGCATCCTGCAGCGCATAGTAGCCGAGCAGGCTGGCCTCGTACTGCAGGCGGTCCATGTCGGCCTTGTCGCGCGTGTCCTCGTCCCAGGGGGGAATGGCTGTTTCGGGCCGGGTGTACATGTCTTCGAGCTTGCGATCGTGCGGGCGCGCGGGGGGCGGCGCGGCCTGGCGGTTCCAGGCAATTTCGCGCGCGATGTGGCGCGCCTGGGTCAGCGTGAGCGGTCCGGGTCCGGCGACCCGGCTGGCGAGCGTGGTCCCGCCCGGGTCTTGCGCCAGCACGGCGTCGATGGCGGTGACGAGGGGCAGGAAGCGCGGCGGGCTGCCGTCCTCCGGCAGCAGCACGGCGGTGGCGCCGGCGGCCGGATCGGGCAGCGCGACGACCACGGCTGGCGGATCGATGGCCATGTAGAAGACCGGGTTGGCGACCAGCGGCGCGTCCGGCAGTGTCTGGACGTTGAAATCGAGGCGGTCGTACGCGACCGGCACGCCGGCCTGGAGGATTTCCAGGCGCAGGTCGCTGGTGTTGAATTCGGCGGCGGGGAGCGTCACCGGAATGATCGCGGTGGCGACCGCGTTCAAGCCGATGTAGTAATCGGGCCGCTCCGGCAGGTGCGGCGGGATGATGGTGAAGTGCTGGATGATTTTCTGGGTGGCGGGCGTGAAGGCCGGCCCGCTGGCCGCGTCACCGGTGTTCGGGACCCAGACGCCGCTGGCCTCGCCCAGGTAGGCGCCGTCCGCGGGAGCGCCGAAGGAGAGGTCGTACAGCTTGATCGTCAGGTTGGTCAGGTAGCGGGTGAAATCCGCGCCGCTGGTTGGTTTCGACGGCGTGAGACGGACGATGATCACGTGCGGCATGGTGTGCCTCCTGTGGTTGATCTTGAATATTGATTGGCGATCGTTCAAAAATGGTGCATGCTTCGCGTGTCACTGTCGTTACATTGTTCTTACCAGCTGTAGGTCAGCAAATCGTCGTCTTCGTGGACGACTCCCTTCTGGGCGATGTCTAATTTTTTAGTTGGGAGTCCAACTCACATTGCTCAGGCTGATTACGTTGCGCATCAGTACGACCTTGCGCACTTCCTCCGGCAGCAGAAAGATGAGCAAACCGCGCGGCAGGATGATAGGCAAGGCATCCGTTAGGCCCAAGAAGGATTTATGGGGAGCGGAGTTCATCGACAGTTCCTTCATCGAACAAGGGTTCTTGGATTTCGCCATATTCTTGGTCCGACCGATCTTTATTCAATGTTCAGATGGGAGTGACATTCGCAGCCTGTCTTCAAGCGCTGTCCCGTGTTCAGACGGGAGCGACGCCTGCAGCTTCTCTTCAAGTGCTGTCACGCGCATGCCAGTCGAGAAGGCTGCCGCTCCAACGGCAGCTATTCTTAGCGGACCGACGGCGGAAGGCGCATGCATTGCAGCCGCGACTGCGTTTAACGCCGGAGTTGACACGCGCGGCATTGGCACACCCGCTGCTTGTAATATGCTACATGCGTATGTTGTACAGTCCTGCCGGAAGAGGCCATAGGACCCGACCCTTTCTACTTCGATTTGGGCGTGTGCGACTTGCGCTGCTCGAGCAGCATCGGCTTGAGTGACAGGTATATCGACAGTGATATACCCGGAGCCAGGGGCTCCTCCCCTCGGAACCGTCACAAAGGCATCGCCGCCGGTGACAATGATCGGTCTTCCGGATCCAGAAGTTGGGCCGGCGGGGCTTCCAACGACCAAGTGGGACCATTCGGTACCCGCCCCAGTATTGACGCCGACCATGTTGTGTCCGATTGGTCTCCCAGGCCTAAAGGCCAGGCTTACTGATGAGTTCGCGCCTTCGGCGGCCGCCGCCATGGTGCGAGTTTCCACCGTCATGGCATGCGCTTCAAGAGCGAATGGAAGAACGTCCACCGCTAGCTGCAATGCGGCCCACCCGCGACTCGTATCCAGACCAGTTACGGTGGTACCCGTTACAAGACGGGCGCCGGGATCCAATACCGGAACGAGACCAGCGCCTATTTCCATGCCAGTTAAGCTGCTTGGCGACGGACGCTCCTCGATCGGGACAGCTCGCAAAGTCCCAGCCCGTATGACCCCACCGACAACTCCGCCAACACCTCCAGACGGACCTGAGTAATCGAGCCTATTTCGAGCTGGGTCTACGTAGGCATGCCCGCCAAAGACTCCTTCAATCATCGCCTTAACTTCGCGCCCCATCTGGGACCACATCATTCCTAGCATGAATTCTTGGGGGGCGTTCCCTTGATTTCCAGAAGGATCGTTTCTTTTAACAGGATTACACAAAACGAATTCATATAAGTTTGGCCCGTCGATGAGCCCGGCCCTATCGCACGCGGTCCATCGCCCGAGCCATGCGGCGTAATACCTCGCCCCATGGTAGTACAACCCACTTTCCGCATCCCGCTCTTTGCCTGTATACCGATACCGCTTCGCCGTCTCCATCTGGCAGCGCACAGACTGATAGGTCGAACTGCCGTATGGAGCATATTCTTCATAGGAAATAATCTGCGCGTGCTCATCCAACTCCAGGCTGGACGAGCTGAGATGGTTGCCGAACTGATTGCGAATCAGTTGCCGTGGCGCCGCGTCGTTTCCCGCTGTATCGCGTGTGCGTGTTTCTACCAGGGCGATGCTCTGCTTGCCGGCCATCAAATGCAGCGTTTCGCGTTCCAGCGTGGCGGTAGTGGCGCCAATTGCGCCGTTGTTGCGGCGGTAGATCTCGAAGCCGCCGAGGTAGATGCGCTCTTCGGTGAGGCCGGGCGCCTTCTTCCACACCTTGCGCACGCGCTGGCCGGAGGCGTCATAAACGTAGTGGGCCACACCGCCGCCCAAGTCGGTCTGGTGCAACTGGTCCTTGTAATCCCAGTGCATGTTCGGCCCCGGCAGGTGACCGCCCAAGTGGGGCATGCGCATCATATTACCGTGAGTGTCGAACTGGTAAGGCTCGATCCGGGGCGGGTGGGTGCCATTCGGTTTTAGCCGGGTAGCGGTCAGGCGGTTGCTGGTTTTTAGCGTCAAGCCAACAGCGCTCTCGATCGCGTTCGGTTCAAGGTAGTCGTAAGCCCGCGTCCAGCCCGCATGTGACGGGGCGCTGCCGCGATGCTGCATCTGCAGGAAATTGCCTACGGCGTCGTACACGTAGCGCTCCGTGTACGCTCCCATCGCGTTGCCGTCGCTGGGGTGACTGAGCCGGGTGTGGAAAGCGTTATGCGCGCCGGGCGCAGTCGGCGGATTGGGTTCGCCCCCGGTCTGCCCGAGGTGCTCGCGGCCGCAGGCCTGAATCACGCGGTACAGCGCATCGTAAACATAGTCGTTGCTCGGTTCGACGCGCCGATTCCTGAAGTAGACGGCCTGCTGCGCATCGTCCTGCAGGTGGGTGATATTGCCGGCTGGATCGTAGGTGTAGTGCAGGTTCTGCAACTGCCTGCCCGGCCAGCCGCAGACACTTTGCGCCTCATCGGCAGGAAAGTCGACCGCGCTGCGTCGCGTAACCAGTTGCGTGAGCCGGAAGGTGAGCGTGTCGTACTTATAGCGGGTAGCGGCACCGTTCTTGTAGTAGATGCATTGACGCTGTCCTTTTGCATCGTAGTCGATGTTTGCCACGCCCACCGGTGACGGGGCTACGCATTCCGGGTCCAGTAGCGCCAGGGGTTCAGCCCCGTGTTCCAGCCATACATCCATCCGCTCCAGCAGGTTGGCGTCGTTGAACACCGACTGAATCACATTGAGTCCCGTATGGGCCAAGCTGCTGTGTGGCGCGATGGACTGGATTGGCCGGTTGAGTGCGTCGTAACGGGTGCTGCTTTCGAAGCTTTCGGTGTCCAGTTGCGGAGCGAGTCCCCAGTCGGGAATGCAGGTATAGTCGCCAGCCAGCCGACGCGTGCCACGCAACAGGTTACCTTTGAAGTCGTAAGCCTCGACCGGAGTACCCGCAGTATCGACACCCGCATTGATGGCTACCCCAGCCGAGTCGAAGTGCCGCAGGACACGGGTGCGCAGGTTGAGCGCTTCGGCGTTGGGCATGCTTTCGCCGTAGTCGATCTTGTCGACCACGATGGTACGGTGCAATGTGCATGGGTCGCTATCTGCAGTGCTGCCGGCCACGGTCTGCCGGATCGGGCGGCGCAGCGCATCGTAGGCGGTGGTGAAATTGTGGCCGCGACTGTCCCACGCGCGGATGGGCTTGCCCACGACGTCGTTCAGCATCCAGCGCGCGCCGGCGTCCATGCTGAGCTGGTGGATGCGGTTGCCGAGCATATCGTAGACGTAGCGCATGACGACGCGCTGCTCGGTGGGCCCCACCGGTACGTAATCGATAGGCAGCTTGCGTTCGTCGAGCACAGCGCGCTGGTTGCCTTCGATATCCAGTTCGACCCGAGTGGCAACCCACTCTTCGGTGCCGTCCAAAACGTGGCCGCTACACACCACCCGGTTGTGCGTGACCGTCAGCACGGTGCGGCCAAGGGCATCGGCATGGGCCGTTGTCGGCGTGTCGGCATGGGCGGCGGCGCGCTCGGCCGCCACCCGTTCGTGGGGACCGAGCGCGCCGCCGATGCGTTCGGCGTGCCAGGTGCGCCAGTCCTGCGCGTCGGTCCCCATGGCCGCGAAATGCCGCTCCACATAGCCGGCGATGTCGGGGTCGGTGCGCGGATCGCCGCTCTGGGCGTTGCGCGGGGCGCAGGTGTCGTTGACGTCGTAGCTGGTTTGCCGCCACGGGTCGAACAGCACCTTGTCGTAGGTGTGGTTCGGGTATAGCGTGGCCACCACGCGCCCGGCCGGGTCGTAGAACAGGACCGGGCTGACGCCCGCCTGCACCCCGTATTCGAAGGCGTGGGTGGCGCTGAAAAACGGCTCGTACTGGCGTACCGGCTTGCCCTTGTTGTTGAAGATGGTCCAGCCGCTGCCGACCCAGCGCGGATTGACCGTGCAGCCGCCCGCAAGCAGCGGCCCGGGTTCGGCCTGGTTTTTCTTCTGGATCTCGCGCCCGAAACCGTCGGAGTAGGAAAAGCCGAGCTGTATTCTCAGCCCATGGGGCGGCAGCGGCGCGCTGGCGTGGGTCTCGCGCATCAGCGTCGCGGCCCAGGCCGGCTGCCAGCGGGTTGGGTCGCCCGGATCGGCCTCGCGGCTGCGGCGGAAACGATGCAGGTCGTACACGACGCGGGTGGTGGCGTCGCGCAGCAGGATCGGCGTCATCGCGCGCGGGTCGGCGGCGGTGAAGAAGGCGTCGCGCTCCGCGTCGCTCAGGTCGGCAACGAAGCCGGCCAGGCTGTCGCCTTCGACCGGGCAGGGCAGCGGCTTGCCCATGACGGCGCTGCCGGCGACCAGGCCGAGCGTGTCGTAAGCCACTTCGCTTTGGTTGCGATTCGGGTCGCTCACCAGGCGCGGCTTGAGAACCCGGTAATCGTTGGCTTCCACCGTGATGCGGTTGCCGAGCGCGTCGCGCGTTTCGCGCGTCAGCAGGTCGTACTTGTCGTAATCGACGAAGGTGTCCTGGCCAAAGGCATCGCGGTAGCGCCGCGGCAAATAGAAATGCTGGCGGGCGTGCGCCATTTCGTCCGTTGCGCCGGCGCCGGCATCGCCGCCGAAGAAAGAGCGGCCCGACGGTATCCACCAGTGGTCGTCCGCATCGCAGGCGGGGAACAGGCCGTCCGCCTTGAGCGTCTGGCTTGCCACGTAGCCGCCCTGGTCGCCGCCCTGGCCCCCGAGCACCGAAGCCGGATCGGGCAGCAGGGCTCGGCCCGCTTGCCCCGCGCAGGGACGCTGGAACACGCTTGCCAGCAGGCCCGGGGTGAACGCCAGCTTGTAGCTCTCGCCGGGCAAGGCGCGCGCTTGCAGTTCGCCGAGCGGCAGCAGGCCGCACAGGTCGTCGCGCCGGTAGAGCGTGCGCAGCGCCTCGATGGCACGGCGGCGCCGGCAACCGGTGGCAAGGTCTTCGTAGGCCACTTGCGGCGCCGTGAAACGGTGGCGCAGGCCGCCGGGACAAGCGGGGTCGGCATCAACGAAGTCCGCTGCCTGGTAGCGTCCGGCTGGCCCGCTGGCCGGGTAGCCGGTCAGCTCGAAGGTAATCGACTCGCTGGGCTGTGGCAGACGCCGCATGTCGGTCGATTCGACGGCGTTGGTGAAGCGGTTCTCGGTATAGGTGAGCAGCGCGGTGGTCTGCCTGGCCTGGTCGGCCGCGTCGAGCCCGGCGAAGCCGGGGTTGGCGATGTCGCAGACCTTGCCGTGGCGGTCGATGGCGCGCACCTCGCGGCGGCGTCCGTAGCCGATCGCGGCTTGCTTGAGCACGTTGCCCCAGGCATCCACTTCCAGCGTCAGCGCGTGCCCGATGCGCGGATCGGCCGGATTGCGTTCGTAGTGGTAGTTGAGCGCTTCATTGGCATGCGTGAGGAACACCGCGTGCCGGTTGCAGCCCCCGCCTTGCAGCAGCCGGACATGGAAATTCTGTTCGGTGACGGTGTACGGCGTGCAGGCGCGCGCCGCTTGCCATGGCGCGGCGCCGGGACCGGCGTCGTCGGCGTAAACTTCCTGGCGCAGCATCGCGCCAGCCAGGGCGCGGCTCGCTTCGCGCTCCTCGTCCAGGGTCAGGCCGGCCGGCAGTGGCGTGTCCGGCAGCAGCAGGGCGCGCGCCTCGCGCTCGCTCAGTCCTGGTTCGCGGAAGTACTCGCCACGGCCGCGCGTGTTCGGCGGGTCGTCGAAGCAGTCCGCTATCCGATCGCGCCCCAGCCAGGCGCCGGTATGGAACCAGGTCTTGGTATGGATTGGCGGCACATGCGATGCCTCGGCAACGTTGTCGGCCGCGACCGCGCAGTCCGCCAGCGTGCCGAATTCCTCCGTGTCCCACTGTTCCACCATGCCGAAGCCGCGAAATTCGCGCTCTTCACCATCGAAGTAGCCGTGGTGGTAGGCGTAGCGGCTGACGAAGCGGCTGCGGCTGATATGGTCCCAGGTTTCGACGCGCTCGACCACATGCACCGGAAACGGCAGGCGGGTGAGCCAGGGCTTGCCGTCGCGCTTGTCCTGGAGGTAGAAGCGGGTCGACGTGGCGTAGTCGAGGATGGTTTCGGCGCCCAGGTTGTTGTCGGTCCGCACCAGCAGGGCGAGGACCAGACCAGGCAGATGGTGCCGTTGCCGAGCAGGTCGACCGCCGCGATGTTGACCAGGTCGTCGACGCGCGGGAATACCCGCATGTGATGCGCCTGGCTCCAGGCGTTGCCCGACTGGTTGAAATACAGGCGCACGCCCTCGCTGTGCAGGTAGATGATGTCGGCGGTGCCGCTGCCATCGATATCGGCCAGGCGGACGCGCCGGTGGTCGAACTGGCCCGCATGGTCGAACCATGGCGGATTGTCCATGGTGACCTTGGCGCCGAAACGGCCGAAGCCGAGGTTCGGCCAATAGCACACCTCGCCGCTGCGCAAGCGTACGATGTCCGCCAGGCCGTCGCCGGACAGGTCGGCCAGGTGGATCGATTCGCTGGCATCGGCGAAGACCACGCGCGGGCCTTTTTCCTCGTCCAGCGCCGGGAACACGCGGCGCGCCGGGCCGAAGCCGTCCTCGCCCAGGGAAGGGTGCCAGACCAGGGCGTCGTCTTCGGCGATCATCACATCGGCGCGGCCGTCGCCGTCAAGGTCGATAAAGCGCAGGTTGGGATCGCGCGATGACAGGTTCAGGGGCGCGCGGAAGGGTTTGAAGGCTTGCCAGCCTTCGCCATCGTCGTGCTCGTACAAACCCGGCATGGGGCCTTCCATGACCACCACGTCGGTGCGGCCGTCGCCGGCCAGGTCGAGCAATTCCACGCCGCCGGCGAGCGACACATTCGGCCGCAGCCTGACCGCTTCGAGCGGCGCAAACCGCGCGCGCCCGGCCAGGGGGCTGATGTTGCGTGTGTAGTACCACAATCCACCCTGCTCGGTGAGGATGCCCGGCACGCCTTCGCCATGCAGGTCGGCCCAGCGATAGGCGCTGCCATCGACACCAGCCGGCAAATTGGCCAGGCTGTCGGCATCGACTTCTTCCACCGTCTCCTGGACCACGGGCCTGGTATATCCGAACTCGACCGGCGGCACGCTGCTGCGCGCATAGCCGTCGCCGCAGCGCCGGTAGCCGCTCTGGGTGACCGCTTGCAGGAAGCTGTAGGCCGCGCCGGCATGCCGGTCCGGTGCGCGCGCGTGGCACAAGTCGGTGGAGCGCACCAGGCAATCGCGCCCGACCTCCGGCTCGCACGGAAAATGGTGGAACATCAGCACCCGCCGGCACAGGCGCGCGGTGCGCACCTCGAACCCGGCGCGATAGCTGGAGAAGGGATCGGGACGCGCCGGCCACGGGTGGAGCAGGGCGCCGCCCGGATCCCTGGCGCTGTCGTCGCGCGGCCCGGGGGCGTCGGCGTCATGCTCGCCATAGTCGAACACCACCTCGAACATCCAGTCCGGATCGATGTCGGGCAGCGCGGCCGGGCGGGCACCGGCGACCAGCAGCGGGCTGCGGTTGCCGTAGAGGATGCGTTTCAGGTAGCGGTTGGCGCTCCGGTCAGCGCCTTCGCGCGGGCCGCGATTGCGTTCGTGCGCCTGGTCGAGGTCGATGCCGGTGCCGTCTTCAGCCTTGTATTCGTGGACGATGGCGTTGCCCTTGTCGTCGCGCGTCTGGCAAAGCAGCCAGCTGAACACGCGTTGCGGGCCGCCGCAGGGGGAATCGGCGATGCGGGAGTCGTCGTCCAGGCCGTAGATGGTGAGGATGTTGTCCTTGGACCAGATGCGCCAGTGCATGTCGCCGTCGGCGCGCCGGGTCCAGCGTTCGATGCGCGCGAACAAGCCCTCGACGCGCGGCCGGTAGCTCTGCAGGGTATAGCCGGGGACGCTGTCGCAGTCCTGCTGGCGGCGGCCGTCGGACCCGAGTAGCGGCACCAGGTCCTCGGCGCCGGCGAGGATGAACACGTCCGACTCGTCGGCGTCGTCGTAGCGGGGCAAGCCTTTGCTGGTCTTGCGGGTGATGGCGGACAGGGACAGGTTCCAGCCGAAACCGAAGGCGCTGTTGCCGCTGCCGGAGTCGTACCCGAGCGAGAGCTGGGGACCGAAACCGCTGCGCCCCGGGCTGGTGGCCACCGGCACCGACATCGATCCGGTGCCAGTGGCGGGATTGGCGGAGAACTTCTCGCCGATCCCGCTGATTGCGCCGCCGCCTTTGGGCAGGGAAATGGACGGCGGTCCGGACTGGCTCTGCCCGGGTGAAGTTTGCCCCGACGGGCTTGTGGTTTCGCCTTGCACACTTGCTGAACGGCTTGTTTCACGAGGGTTTTGCACCATCGCCTCCGATCGCGTTTGTACTCGTTAATGGTGGCCCGATCTGGCGCCGGGATCGCATGCCGCTGTGCGTGCCGTGGCAGGATCGCAAGCCAAGATTAGTAGCGTGCAGCGCGCGAAAACACGCACATTGTCACTGCGGCGTCCTTGTCACAATATGGTCGGTATCCGGCCCTTGGATGCACGAAAAACGCAAGGCTGGTGATCGGCGGACGACGCGGTCAATGCCGATGTGCCGTTAACCACACAGCCAGGCGCTTGCGGTCCTTTACGCACGATAAGACCGGCGATGTTCCGCTGCGTGGGTGCCAGGCGGGCAGCATCGTGGACGCGCGAACGCGGCGCACGATGTTATTAACGATGGGAAGCGAAACAGGATGTTTCTTTATGCGCGGAGGATGGTCAGCAGCAGCCATGCCGGCAGGCCGAGAAAAAGGGCAAAGTGGCCACCGCGTTCGAGCCGTTGCCGGACATCGATGGCGCGCGCTGGGCGCAAGCACGCCGCCAGCAGCGTTCCGGCTTCAATCGCCGAGCGCAGCAGCGCCTCGCTCAGGACCACACCGATCGACCATGCGGCCCACCACAGCGCGAAGGCGGTGAGGTAAGCCTTCAGGCCAAAACTGTAGTATTCGCCGAAAGCGCTGCCATAGGAAATATGCTGATGCAGGTGGAACGCGGGCAGCGCCAGCGCGAGCGGGAGCAGGACGAACTTGGCAAACGGATGATCGAGGCGCGAGCGCCGGATTGCCAGGCCGGCTCGGGCATAAGCCTGCATCGCCGCGCGCGTGCGCGTGGTCTCCTGAAGCGGCGAGCAGCCGGCGGCTCCCAGCGCGCCTGCAAGCACGCCTGGATTGGCCAGCGCAAGGGCGTAGCGCCGGCCGCATGCGAGCTGCAAGGAAATCCCCGGGCAGGGAATCGGCAGGCGCCACGGCCTTACCCCGGCGACGTCGCGCAGCGCGATGTCGATGCGGTGCGCGTCGCGTTTCAAGACCAGGCTGCCATGGGCAATCGATGCCTTCGCCGAAAAGAGGAACAGCACGCACCACGAGGCGGCGCAAGGGGCAAGGAAGAATGCGGTGAATAGTCGGACTTGCGCCAGCGTATTGGTCCGCAGCGCGTCGTCGAGCAGCATCGCCATCCCCATCCAGAGCAGGCTGGCGCGCGCGAACACATGCAGGGCGCCGGCCACGAGCCGGGCGTTGGGCGGCAACACGGCGACATCGACCGGCTCCAGCATGGCCACGCCCGCCGATGCCGGAACCTGCACGGCGCCGGGGCGCCACGATGGCAGGGCCGACCATGCCGCCAGCAGCACCAGGAAGGCGCCGGCGGCGAGCCCGACCCAGTCGCCCCAGATTACCATCAGGGTGCGCCCCGGGATGCGCACCGGCACGTCGGCGATCACCAGGGTGCGTTCGCCCATGCGCGTGCCTGCCAGCACGCTGCCGGTGGCGTCGATGGCGGCGCTGAAGCCGTTGGTGGTGGCGCGAAATTGCGGCAGGCGCGTTTCAATGCTGCGAAATGCCGCCGCGATCTGGTGCATTTCCGCACCCAGCGGGCTGACCGTAAACCAGGAATCGTTCGACATGGTGAGGATGGCTTGCGCGCCCAGCCGCGCGCCGTCGATGGCCAGGCCGGTATCGACATCGTCGAGGCAGATCAGGGGCAGCACCGGGATCTCGCGCCCGTCGCCCAGGCGCAATGGGAACACACGTGCGCCATTGCCTGGCCGCCAGTCGCCGGTCCACGGCAGCAGGCGCCGCAAGAGCGGTCCGTCCAGCCATTCCGGAACGTACTCGGTGAGTGGAAACAGGCGCGTCTTGCGATAGAAGCCCATCAGGCCGCTGCCGGGCTGCACGAACGCGGCCGCGTTGTATTCGCCAGCGCTGTCGCGATCGTAGGTGCCGAAGATGAACGGCACGCCGGCTGCATTGACGATGGACAAGATTTCACGGTCGAATTCGGCACCGGCGTCGCTCTTGGGATGGCCGAAGGTGGTGGGGTAAGCCGTCTCCGGCCACATCACCGCATCCGCATGCTGGCGTACGACAGCGTCGTAGCTCATTGCGAAGTGCGTATCGAGCACCTCGCGCACCACCGCGTGCGTGCCCTTTTCCTGGCGCTGGCGGTCGTAGGCGACGATGTTCGACTGTATCAATCCCATGCGCAGCGGCTTGCCCGCCGGGCCGGGGCTGGCGGACAGCACCGCCAGGCCGTAGCCGGCCAGGAGCACGGGCACCAGCGCGGCCAGGGCGAGTGGCCTGGCAATCGCACGCATGCCGCCGGCGCGCCGCGCCAGCGCCGCCGCAAGACCTTCGTTGGCTAGCAGTAGCAGAACGGTCAAGCCGGCCGTGCCGCCCACATCGGCGCCCTGGCGCAGCAAGCGGGAGGGATAGAGGCCGTGACCTAGTGTGTCGCCGAGCAGACCGGGCATCAGCCGCTGTGTCGCTGCCCACGCCGCCGCGCCCGCCAGCGCGCCCAGCACGGCGCCGTAGCGATGCGTCGTGATGTGGCGGACCAGCGCGAAGACCAGAAATTGTGGCTGGAACAGCGGCGCGGCGAGCAGCAGCAGCGCCACCCCGGTGGCCGCACCGACCTGCGCATACAGCCCGAGCGCGATGCCGAACCAGGCGAAAGCGGCCGCCGTGAAGGCCAGCGTCATGAGGTAGGCGCGCAGCAGCGTCGCGGCCAGCGTGGGGCTGCTGTCGAGGGTGCGCAGCCACGGCACCAGCAGCACGAAACTTAGCAGCCAGGCGGCGCCGCCGCGCGCATACAGCGCCACCATGGCGCCACTGGCGAGGATGGCCCCCGCGGTGCGTACTGTCGCGTTGGAAAATAGGATCATGGTGTTCAGCGGCCTTGCCGCGTCTGTTCGATTGCCGGGGGGATGACGATACGCCGGATCGGCAAGCCGGGCGGCGCCAGTTCGGGCGGCACGATGCCGTTTTTGGGCATGGCGACGGGCTTGCCGGCGGCGTCCAGCAATTCGAAGCCGGGAGCGAACATCAGGACCGCTTCGATGCGCTGGCCGTCATCGGTCGCCTGGTGGTGGCGCACATAGCCCTTCGGCAAAACAAAGTCCTCGGGCACCGCGAGCCCGACCAGGGGCGGACTGGTTCCCGGCGGCGAAAAGGCGCCCAGGCCGGAGTGGATGCCGCGCTCGTGAAGACGCTTGATGACCTCGGCCATGCTGGGATTCTCGCCGCGCGCCACGTAGCTTTTGAGGTCGGGCGTGGGATCGGCGTCGCCCTCGGGCGCACGCGCCTGCTCTTTGCGCAGGAGATTGTCCGGCGTGGCGGGCACGGTGGCCGGGGTAGCGGCCTGCGCCGGCGGGATTGCCTGCGCAGGCGGCGGCGCCGGCGTGGCGGCGACGTCGGTCCCGGTGCGCGATGGCATCCACAGCAGCGCCAGCAGGGCGCCGCCGGCGATGCAGAGCAGCACCGCGATGACAATGCGGCCCCGGGATGGCCCCCAGGCATGGCCGGCGGCGCTCTTCTCGCTGCCGGCCGCTGCCGGCCTGGAACGCGGAGGCGTATCCAAGGATCGGCGCCTGGCCGTTACGGCGTGGCCGGATTGTAGGTCGATACCGCCCAGCCGATGCGCTCATGGCCGTACTGATTCCAGATCGGGCTCTTGCCGCCGCTAAAAGTGGTGTAGCGCGGCGCGCCGCTGCCGGTGGTGCTGCCGAACAGGCCGGAGCTGAAGGTGCTGCCGTTGTAGGTCGGGTGGGTGTCGTCCGACTGGATGTAGTCGTAGCTGCTGCTGGACGACACGAAGTGCGTGTTGGCGTCGCGGATGGTCGAGCGCAGTGCCGATGTGAGGCGGGTGACATAGCTTGTTTCGCTCTCGCCGGTCACATAGCGTAGCGCCACGGCGTCGATCTGGCCGTCGCCGTTGCTATCGTAGTCGGCTCCCATGTACTGGGCGAAGTTGTCGGCGCACTGGAAACCCTTTTGGCGCGCGACGTCGCACATCATGAAGTTCATCCTGGCGAGGGCGGGCAGGAACTTGTCTTGCATTTTCACGGTAGCACCGGTGGTCGCATCCTTGCAGGTGCTCTGCACATCATCCACCGTATAGCCCGGGTAGTGCAGGTTGGAAACTACCTTCAGCTTGACGCCGGCATAGGCGTTGGCATTGATGTAGTCCATCGCCGCCGTGACATACTTCTTGCAGCTGTTTTCCGCCGCAGTCAGTAGGCTGTAATTGCAGGTGCCGGTCTGGCTCTTGAAGCTGGCGCGCGCCTGCAAGCCATCGTTTCCGCACATCTCGAAGGTGACGACGCGCGTGTTGCTCGCTTGCATGTACGAGCGTTCAGCCACAATTTTATTGTTGTACACGTCTTCGGCGATCGCACCGGACTTGGTGCGGCGCACGCTCTCGATGTCCGTGCCCCACTGCGCTGACAGATATTCCGCGTTCACCGTCGGTGCCGCGTATTTGGCGGCGCTGGTGACGGAGCCGTTGAAGCCGGCATAAATCGAGTCCCCATAGGCCACCGAGCGGTACTTGGTGGACGTGCCAGCCCGGTCGATGGTCCATGAAGCGTTCTGGTTGATGGTGCTGGCGGCCGCCTCGGAAAACGAGGCGAAGAGGGCGATGGTAGGTAGCAGTGCGTACAAGGAACGACGAAAGCGAATGCTCATGTAGTGTCTCCTTTATAGTGGGTCCCAGCTGTCAGGTTAGCGATTTCGTTAAGCCCGAGCTCGGTCTCTCAATGTATTTCAAATCCTGAGAACAGTGCTAATTAAGCATGCATATCGTGGGTCAAACGTTAAAAATATGCTAATTTGTTGTAAATGCGCAGTGAAGCACGGCGTTTGTCGAGCCGTACAAAGCGGGCTCTGCACTAGCCTTTTAATGCCACTTGACCTGCCTGTTGTCGTTCCATGAACTGAGCACGATGCAAGGGCCGAACAGGGGCAGCGTTTGCATGGGCTCACCGCCAAGCGCCTGCTGCGGCAAGCAGCCTACCCAGCCATCGCGGCCGCTGTTCTTTGCCGCGTACAGGCATTGATCGGCCAGTTCCAGTGCTTGCTCCCAGTCAAAACGCTCCGGCGCGCCGGGCAGCAGCGGGTAGGCGGTGAATCCCACCGAGCAGCTCTTGTGCAGCACGACCCCATTGCCCAGGTCGAACTGGTGGGAGCGCACCGCCTGGCATACCTGGCTGGCCAGCAGATGCGCATGGTCGCGGTCGGTATTGCGGGCCACGATCAGAAATTCCTCGCCGCCCCAGCGTACCACCACGTCGGAGGCACGGCAGGCATGCCGCATCACCTCGGCCACCTGGCGCAGCACGTTGTCGCCGGCGGCGTGGCCATGTTCGTCGTTGACCATTTTGAAATGATCGAGGTCGACGATGAACACGCACAGGTCGATATTGCGCGCGGCGCCGGCATCGGCCGCATGCTCCCGAGAGCGCTGCTGGCGCATGGTGTGCGCCAGTTCTTCCGGCATCAGCACGCTCAGGAAGCGCCGGTTCTTCAAGCCCGTCAGCGGGTCCAGCATGCTTGATTCCTGCAACGCGGCGTTGGCTTGCTGCAGGGCCTCAGTGCGGGCCGCCACCAGCTTTTCGAGGCGCACATTTTCGTCCCGCATGCGGCCGACACGCCAGCGATAGCCGAGCATCAGCAGCAGCAGCGTGCCGATCGCAGCGATGCCGCGCAGCCACCATGTCTGCCACCAGGCGGGCAGCACCTGGAAGGCGAAACTGGTGGCCGGACCCCAGGCACCGTTCGGCCCGATGCGTGCCGACACGTCGAAGCGGTAGTTGCCGTGCGCCAGTCCGGAGTAGCGTGCGTCACGGCTGTCGGTGATATTAAAAGCGGTTTCGCGGCCCAGCAGGCGTTCCCGGTACTGGATTTTTCCTTCGCCCACGAAGCTCAGGCCCGTGTACCGCACTTCAAAGGTATTGTCCGCCGTCACGCGCACCTCTCGGGCGGCCGCCGGGTAGTCGATGCCGCCGATTCTGGTACGCAGCAAGGTCGTGCGCAATGGCTGGTCGGCGGGCAGGGCGGCAAACGCCTTCTGGTCGAAGCGTACCAGGCCCTTCGTGGTGCCGAACCAGGTATCGCCATCTTTGTCGGCAAGAAATGCCATGGCGGCCGTATCTTCGCCGATCAGTCCCTCGGTCGCGCCGAAGTGGCGGCTGCCTTGCGGGGTCAGCAGGTCGATGCCCTGGCCGCCGCCCAGCCAGATGCGGCCGAGCGCATCCTCGCCTGCCAGGTAGACCTTGTCGGGCGACTGGGCCGATGCAGCGTCATAGTGCTCCAGGACGTGCAGCTTGCCGTTCTCGTAGCGCACCCTGGCCATGCCCAGCGGATCGAAGTAGGGCAGCAGGAAATCGCCATTGCGCAGCGCGACGATATAGCTTACCGAACTGTCCCTGAGCCCGTCGCTGCTTGTAAAACGGCGCCATGTGCCGTTTTCCAGCACGGCCGGGCCGTTCTGGGCGGCGACCCAGACGCGGCCGCGCGTATCTTCGCGCACGTCGCTGATGTATTCGCTGGCGCTGCCGCCCGGGAGCACGACTTGTTCAAAATGCAGCTGCGCAGCGCCGCTATCGGCACGCCACAGGCCGGCACCATCGGTACTGGCCCACACGCTGCCGTCACGCGCGGCGAGCAGGCGGAAGGTCCGCTTGGCGGGCGTGCCCGCGCTGATGACCTGGCGCGTCAGGGCGCCGCTCGACGGGGAGTAGCGCAGGATTTCGTTGCCGGGCACGCCGGCGAGGAAGATGCTGCCGTCGGGCCCCTGGACGATCGAGCGGATCATGTTGTCTTCCGTTCCCTTGATGGTGCGGAACTGCGCGCCATCGCTCACTGCCAGGCCGTGGCTGGTACCGACCGTCAAACGCTGGTCGCGGTCGCGGAAGACGTTCCACACCACGTCGTAAGGCAAACCTTCGCTGGTGGTGTAGGCATGCAAGATGCCGCGTCCGAGCAGGCGATGCAAGCCCACCGAGCCAATCCATAGCGACCCTTCGCGGTCTTCCAGCACCGGCCAGGGGGCGCCCGGCAAGCCATTTTTGCCCGTCGTGATCTCCCATTGCTCACCTGTGCGATGCAGCAAGCCGTGATCGGTCGACACATACAGATCGCCCCGTTTTCCCGTGGCGAGGTAGCCGCGGCTGCTGACCAGGGGAATCGGGGTGGCGGCCAGGTCGAAGCGGGAGCCGTCGGCGCGCAGCAGCCACAGGCTGGTGGGAGTGCGGGCCCAGATCCGGCCCTCGCCATCTTCAGCCAGGGCGTCGACCCGCTCGTCGGGTTTGCCTTCCGGGACCGGGATGTCATGCCACCGGCCATCGCGCCATGCCAGCATGTGCGCTTCGCCGTTCCAGCGTCCGATCCACAGGGATGGCGATGCTCTCGATTGCAGGATGGCGGTGGCTTCTCCTCCGGGCCAGTTCGCCAGCGGGCTGAAGCCGGACCGGATGTCGCCCCGGTACGGACCTTGCGCCGTGGCGGCGAACAAGCCGGCCTTGCCGTGGGCAAGAGCGCTGATCGACACCGCCGGCAAGCCCGAGCTGGCCTTGACGGGCATGAAACGGTGCCCATCGTAGCGGGCCAGGCCGCCGTGCGTGCCGGCCCACAGCACCCCGGACCCGTCTTCCAGCAGGGCCGTCATCACGGTGGACGGCAAACCCTCCTTGAGGCCGAAGGCATCGAAGCGGTAACCGTCGTAGCGGTACAGGCCGTCTTCGGTGCCGGCCCAGATAAAGCCTTGACGATCCTGTATCAGGCGCAGCACGCCCACGTTGTTCAGGCCGTGCTCGGCTCCGTAGCTGCGATAGCTGAACCGGGCCTTGGGCAATATTCCGGCAACGCCCGTGCTGGTGGCGGACGCCTGCACCGGCGGCACGCCAGCTTGAGCGGGCGCCATCGTCAGCCACAGGACGCACAGCCCCGCCAGGAGGCGCGCGCGATGGAAAAGGGAGGCACCGGCGAGGCCGGACCTTGCTGTTGGTAGGATCGCCATTCCCCTTGACTGCTGCGCATCGGTCTGGACCCGGAGTATCTGCCTTGCGCGAGTCAACCGCAGTAGGGGCAAAATGTGTTTCTCCAGTATCAGGGACCGGGTTGCCAGTGTCAAATAGTTGCACCATCCAAACGTGCGGATGTCACCCTGGAGAGACGGTATGCATAAACGGCTACCTTGCTTGAAAATCCAGTACGCCGGCGCCCGGGGCATGCGGGCGCGGCGAGGCCGCGCCGATGATCGCCGCCCGGCGCTTAAACGCTGCCGGCGCGCTCGATGACGAGAATGCGCGCCTGTCCCTGCGGGTGCGCGCTGTGAGCGTCGCCCGCAGCGGCGTGGAAGATGTCGCCGGCGCGCAGGTGCGCCGCCAGTTCGCGGCCAGCCTCCCGATAGTGCATTGTCACTTCGCCATCGAGCACCGCGAAGACTTCCTCGCCATCGTTGACATGCCAGGGGTAGGGCTGGTCGGTCCAGTGCAGCCGCACGGTGGCGTCTTGCATGGCGGCGATCAGCTGCGCCTCCCAGGCGCGCGAGCCCGTGTAGTCCTTGCCGCGTACGATCCTCATCCCTCGTTCCAGTCGTAGTCCATCTGGCGCGCGGTGCGCACGGCCAGCTCGCGCCCCGCCAGCCGTTCGACCAGGTGCAGCGACATGTCGATGCCGGCCGAAATGCCGCCGGAGGTGACGATGGCGCCGTTGTCGATCCAGCGCCGTTCGGCCAGGACCCGCACCTGCGGGAAGGCTGCGCGCAGTTCGGCCACGTCCTCCCAGTGGGTGGTCGCCTCCTGCCCGTCGAGCAGGCCGGCCTGCGCCAGCAGGATGGCGCCGGTGCAGACCGACGCCGTCAGTTCCGACGCTTTGGCGGTGGCGGCGATCCACGCGATCACGTCCGGCTTCGACATTTCGGCCGTGACCACGCCGCCCGGCACGATCAGCACATCGATCTTGCCGGCGCCGGCGAAATCGGCTTCCGGCAGCACGCTCAGTCCAGCCCGGGCGCGCAGCATCGCGGCCGTGGCGCCGACGGTGCGCACCCGGAACGGTGCTTCGGCGTCCGGCATCATCTTCGCGGCGACGCGGGTGGCGCAGGTGAACACTTCGTAGGGACCGGTGAAATCGAGTACTTCGACGTCGTCAAATACATAGATACCGATGGTGCGTGTCATATTGCCTCCTTGAACAAGAGGCCCATCATGGCACGATGCGGATTGACATAAATGACATTCATAGTGGAATATCTGCCAAATGAAACCAATCGATATCTGGCTGCTGGTGTTTCCCGGCTTCGTACTCCTGGACGCGACCGGCCCCGCGCAGGTCTTCGCCAGCGCCAACGACGAGGCACGCGACGCGGGCTTGCCGCAGCCTTACCGGATCGGCATGATCGCGCCCGGCGGCGGTCCGGTGGCGTCGTCGTGCGGCGTGACGGTGCTGGCCGCGCCGCTGCCGGCGGCAGGGCGCAACCTGGCCGGGGCGACGCTGATCGTCTCCGGTGGACGCGGCGTGGCGCAGGCGGGCGGCGCGCATGACGCAGCCATGGTGCGCTGGGTGGCACGCGCGGCGGGCCGGGTGGCGCGCTGCTGCGCGGTGTGTACCGGCGCCTTCGTGCTGGCGCGCGCCGGCCTGCTCGACGGCCGCCGCGCCGTGACGCACTGGATGGACGCGGCCTTGCTGCAAGCGCAATTTCCGTCAATCGAGGTGCACGACGACGCGATCCATATCAAGGATGGCCCGGTATACACCTCGGCCGGCATCGCCGCCGGCATGGACCTGGCGCTCAGTCTGGTGGAGGAAGACCAGGGCCGCGCGGCCAGCCTGGCGGTGGCGAAGCGGATGGTGGTGTTCTTCAAGCGGCCGGGCGGCCAGCGCCAGTTCAGCTCCCAACTGTTGGCGCAGGCCGATCCGCAGGACGTGCATGGCCAGCTGGTCGCCTGGCTGCGGCCGCGCCTGGGGCAGCAGATCGACGTCGACCAGATGGCGGCCGCGTGCGCGCTGTCGGTGCGGACCCTGCACCGCCGGCTGCGCCAGGCGGCCGGCCTGTCGCCGGCGCAGCTGCTGCTGCGGCTGCGCATGGAAGCCGCATGCGGCCTGCTGGAACGCCCCGGCATGACGGTCAAGCGCGCCGCCAGCCAGAGCGGCTTCGGCAACGAGTACAATCTGCGCCGCGCCTTCGCCGCACAGCTGGGCGTGGTGCCGAGCGACTACCAGGCGCGCTTCGGCTGAAGCTTGACCATGGGGTGGCCATGGTCAATCCCAGGT
This sequence comes from Massilia frigida, assembly GCF_011682175.1. Classification (GTDB taxonomy): domain Bacteria; phylum Pseudomonadota; class Gammaproteobacteria; order Burkholderiales; family Burkholderiaceae_D; genus Telluria_A; species Telluria_A frigida. Next base: position 22,097 of record NZ_WHJG01000021.1, on the reverse strand, counting down.
CCTTAGTTCCTTCCAGCCGTCAACGCGACCCTGCCCGCATCACGCGACTTTTGCCCGAGGTAAGGCAGCAAGCTGAGCAGTGCAAGGAGTGACAGCGCAACACCGACCCACAGCGGCGAGCGCAAGCCCCAGCCTGCGGCGATACCCAGGCCGCCGATCCACGACCCGACGCCCAGCCCGATGTTGATGACCGATGTGTGAACGGTGTTGACCAGTGGCCCGGGATGCACGGTCTTCATCACGCGCGCGATGATGGCGGGATTCATGGACATGCCAACCAGGCCGGTGACCACCAGCATCGCAACGCTGATCGTTTGATTGTCGGCGAAGAGGGCGAACAGCGCCAGGCTGACGCCCAGGAGCATCATGCCGCCGACCATGATGGGAATGGTGTACTGGTCCGCAAAACGGCCCACCAAGCCATTGCCCACCACGTTGGCGATGCCGTAGACACCCAGCAGCCACGGAATCGAGGAAGACGGAAAACCGGCAATCCCGGTCAGGATTGGCGTGTAGTAGCTGAAGGCCGCAAAGGTCGCGCCGATGATCAGTCCACTGCTGGCATAGGCCGTCCAGAGATGGGGATTCCTGAGCTCCCCCAGTTCGTCGCCGAGGCTGACCGCGTCGGCGGGCTTCGAGCGCGGCACCAGGATGGCGATGAGCGCCATGCACACTGCCGCCAGCACCACCACCAGCCAGAAGCTGGCGCGCCACCCCATGTGCTGGTCGATGAGCGTGGCCATTGGCAGGCCCAGGACGGAGGCCAGCATCAGCCCCCCGATCACGACCGCCGCGGCGCGGCCGCGCGATTCAGGGCGGACCTGGTCGGCACAGATTGCCAGCGACATCCCAAAGCAGGCCGAGCCGGCTACGCCCGTGGCAACCCGTGCGATGGCCATGATGTCGTAGTTGGCGGCCGAGGCCGCGATGGATTGGGCAATGGCGTACAAACCCAGCATCCACAGCAAGGCTTGTTTATTCGGTATGCGCAGCTTGAGCAAAGCGACGGTGGTCAGTGGGCCACCGATGACCATGCCAATGGCGTACAGCGAGATCAGATAGCCGATCTGCGTCAACGACACGCCCATCGCCCGGGCCAGCGACGGCATCATGCCCGCCACCATGAATTCGGATGTCGTGATCGAAAAAATCGTCAACCCGAGAATATAGACAAGCAACGGCATAGGGGATTCCTTTGAGAGTAATTGCTGGAACTGGAATGAGGGGCGAGGATGGCGAACGAGGCCATCCCCGGAAAGCCGGCGGCGCACGTCGATGCGCCGGGCTGATTCGCCGCTTATCGGGACGACACGTCGTTTTTTTCCGACATGAATACGCTGTCCGCGATGTCCCCGGCAACAAAGTTTGGAAAGTCGCGTACCGACTGATGCTGCGCATCGTTGCCGGTGACCATGCGCAGCAAGCCGTTGCCGCCGGCCTGGAGGTAAAACACCGAACGCGCCTTGCCTGGCCGCTCCACCACCCAGGCGTCAGCCGCCTGGCCCAGCACGGTGTGGCGGCCGTCGTGACGCGCTGCGCCGTCGACCAGGATCGCCTGCGGCAGGAACAGCGCCTGGAACGGCGTTACCTCGTCGGCCAGCACGGTGTCGCGCAGTTCCACCCCGCTGGCCGACGCTTCCCTGGCATACGCGACCTTCTGCTTGCGGCTGCGCTGGCGGCCGGCATCGCCGATTTCCGACATCCACAGCCGGTGCCCTGTCTCCTGTTCCGACCAGGGATTGAACAGGCCGTCGATGCGGCAAATGTTGCGGGCATAGTCGAACCAGCAATAGCCGGAGGTGACCTCGTCTTCTTGCTGCATCGGCAACCAGTAGGAGATGTAGGCGCTGCTCCATTGCATCGGCAGCAGCGGCGGGGTGGCGTGTGGCGGCATGGCGGCTCCTTTAGCGACCGAGGGCGTAGCCGAGGCTGGCCATCAGCGCATCCTGCAGCGGCGGCAAGTGATTGCGGCGGGCGTCGAAGCTGGCGGTCAGGTCCGCGTTGCTCAGAGCGGCACGCTCGCCCGCGGTTTCAAACCACAGGCGGCTGGCGTTGGCATGTTCCTTGAACAGCTGCACCAGCGGCACCGCGCGCGCGTTGAAGCTGGCCAGGGCCGCGGCCGTGTCGGCTTCGGCGCTGAGCGTTTTCACCAGCAGCTGGGCCACCACCACCGCCATGGTGGTGCCATGGCCGATCGAGAAGTGGCCCGATTGCAGCGCATCGCCGATCAGGACGAACTTGCCGTCGCTGGCCAGGTCGTGGCTGAGGGTCATGAAGTTGCGCCAGCCCTGGCCCGGCTGGCTGACCAGCGTGTGCTGACCCAGTTCCGGGGCGAACGCCTTGGCGATATAGGCGGCGTCGCGCTCGGCATCGAATCCCAGCTCGGCTTTGGCATACGTCTCTTCGCTGCACTCGACGATAAAGGTGCTCATCGTGTCCGAGTATTTATAGGCATGGCCGATGAAAAGACCGTGCTTGTTCTCGCGGAACACCAGGTTCATCTGGTCGAACAGCTGGGTGGTGCCGTACCAGATATATTTGTTGCGCCCGAAATCGACCTGCGCCGCCAGCGCTGGCGGCAGTTCCAGCGATGTGTGGTTGATGCCATTCGACACCACCACCAGATCGTACCCGGCTTCCAGTTGCGCCACGCTGGCCAGCGGGGTTTCGTAACTGATCGTGATGCCGGCCGCCACGCATTTGGCGCGCAGCGCCTGCACCAGGACCTGGCGTTCGACGCCGCACAGCGTCACGCCGGTGCTCATCAGGTTCGGCTGGTCGTGGTGGACCAGCTTGAATTCCTCCAGGAATTGCGGATGCAGCAGTTCCGGCTGCGCCAGGTAAGACAGCGGATTGGCGGGATGGCGCGGCGGGCGTCCCGGCAGCACCACGCCCCAGCCCAACACCTCTTCCTGGGTATTCTTTTCCGCAATACTGATATTCCAGGCGGGTTGGGCCTGTTTCATTTGACTGGCAAAGATCAGTCCGGCTGGTCCGGCGCCGATGACGAGAATGTTCATTAGTTTACCCTTCCAAGTTTGTACCAAACGTTTTGCTTCTTCTGGATCTGCTGCAGCACATCGTAGGGAACCGATGTGAAGTACAGTTTCTCCGCCATGTCGGGCGGATAAACACGGGGAAATTTCTTGTGCATGTAACGGGTGTACCGGGTCTGCAGGAAGAAAATAAAATTCGGGTTGCTCAGCACTTCGTAGTTGGCGATCGCCATATCCTGCATGGCGTCCGCCTGCACCTTGCGCTGCTGCGTGAACTCGGACAGGGCGCGCGCCAGGTCGTCGCCGTAGCGGTCGAGCAAGGTGACGAGGACCTGGACATCTTCGAGCGCCATGTTCATGCCCTGCCCGAGGAAGGGGGCGGTGGCGTGCGCCGCATCGCCGATCAGGACCACATTGCCCTTGTAATGAAAGGTGCTGGAGCGGACATTAATGAGGTCGTTGCTGGGCAGCGCCAGGAACTGTTCCAGCAGCGCGTCCCGGCTGGCCTGCGGCAGGCGGCCGAAGTAGCGGCTGAAGAAGCCTGACATGGCTTCCCGGTCGTGCGTGGTCAGGCTTGGGGTGCCGGAGTAGGGCAGGCAAATGGCGAAGCTGATGCTGCCGTTCGGGATGGTGGCCGCGCGGCCGGCAAACGTGCCTTTCGAATCCATGCCGAAGAAATACAGCAGATCCTTCCTGAAGCCGAGTTCAGCCGCGTTCGGCAGCACCAGGGTCTTGTAGCCGTGGCGGAAAAAGCTCTGCGTGAACTCGAAGCGCCGCATGCTGCTTTGCATGGCGCGCCGCACCGCGGAGTGCGCACCGTCGGCGCCGATGATCAGGTCGCCCTGCAACTGCTGCAACACGCCATCCTCGCCCTGGATCAGCACGGTTTTGTTTTCCAGGTCGACATCCAGGCACTTATGCCCGAAATAGTATTTCACCTTGTGCCTGGCGGCGCATCTGTTCAGCAGGCGCTGGAAGGCGGTGCGGTCCAGCGATAAGGGATACAAGCCTTCGAGCGCAGCCAGCTCGCGCACCCGGTATTGACCACCGACCGAAAATGCCATGCCGACGATGGGTTCGCCGCACTGGTCCAGGTCGTGTTTGCTGATCCCGGCTCCCAGCACCGCCTTGATGCCGCGCACGGTCATGCTCACGCCGATGGCACGCGAGCTGACCGGATCGGCGTTTGCCGCGGTTTCCAGCAGCGGATCGCTGCGCTTTTCGACAACGTGGACTTGGTGTCCGCGTTGCGCCAGATAGATGGCGCTCAGGCTACCCGCCAGGCCGCCGCCTACGATGATGATTTTGTGCATTTAGGCCTCTCTTGACATCTTTCCCCGAGATAAATCGGTCAATTGCTGATTAAAGAACTCCAACATGGCGATTTGCGCCATGCCGACCACATCGGCTTCAAGGCTGCGGGCGTACTGGGCCAGCGCCAGGCATTTCTGCGCCAACATTTGGCAGCCGAGGCTGTAGTCGCTGTCGATGGTGGTGGTGACCGGTTCGGGTACCGGCGGTCCGGCGTTGCGGCCGGGCACGCCGGACGGCATGTTCATCAGCGCGGCCGACAGCGGCCGCAACAAACCGGTCATGATGTCGATGGATGCATTCATCAGGCGCGAGCGGCGCAGGCTGCCCAGCGGCTTTTGCGCGAAATGGTGCGCCATCAGCTGGAAGGTCAGCTCATAGCAGCCTTGATACAGCTGCATCAGCGAGCGCGCCTTGCGGTCGGTGACCACGGTGCAGTCGGCGCGTGCTTCCAGCACCGGGTTTTTCAGCGCCGGCACTGCCGGCTCGAACGGTTTGCCGCGTGCCGAAAAGCGGCCGGCCAGCTCGCGCAGCCGCTGGAAATGCGATACGGTGAAATGCGGTGAATCGACAGCGACGCCTTCCCCCTGCTCGGTGACGAAGTCGATCGCAAACAGCGCGCTGTCGCGGTCGCCAACTTCCAGCTGATACGCGGGATAGGCGCGGTTGGTGAGCTCCTTGAGGAACAGGTGGTGTTCGCCGCCGCGTTTGCCGCCGTCGGGGTCGAACAGGTCCGGCAGGTCGGCCAGGGCCTGGCGGATCGCCGCATACAAGGTGGCGATCGATTTGCCCGGCGTGGGAAGATAGTCGGGCCACTCGAAACGCACGAACCGGGCGAGGACATGCTCCGAAAAAGGTTCGAATGCAAATTCCGTGTCCAGGCCGAAGCGCTGCCGCGCCTGCTCGCCGAGCGCCGGGGCGCCGGCGTAAAACGGCTCGCCCAGCGCCATCAGCACATTGTTGACCATCAGGTAATGAATCATTTCCTCATGGGCGATGTCGAGCAAGGCGCCGCGCGCGCCGCTGTTGCGGCGCCGGTCTTCGGTGCCGCAGGCCAGTTCCAGCTCGTCCGGCAGCCAGCGGCCGGCGTCGACCAGTTTCACGCCCTGCGCATGGTTGGGAATGGCATAGGCGGCATACAGGTACTGCAGCATGAGCGACAGTTCCAGGTCGATCGCCTTTTTCAGCTCGGCGATCAGTTCGCCCTTGCAGCCGATGACATGCCGTACGCCCGCCTGGGGAAGCGTGGTCTTGGCGGCGGCTTCGACCTGGGTCAGGTATTTCAGGAACAGGCGCGCTTTCGGCTGCGACAGTTCGCGCGTGCTCGGCATGTAGTAGCTCTTGTCGCGGTTTTGCGGATCGCACATTTGCCACATCAGGCGCGAATAGGTTTCGCACTTGCAGTGATCCGCCAGGCTGAACACCTTGTCCGACATGAAGGGATACACCAGCTCGTAATAGCTCATCACGTGCTGGTAGAGGAAGGCATAATCGACCTGTTCGGCCGCTACCTCGTCCAGGTCCCAGTCGTCGGGCAGGACCCGGGCGCCGATGAACTGCTGCCCCTTTGCCTCGCCCAGCATGATGCGGGTCGCGCCCGGATGGCGGCCGGTGAGGGTCAGCTGCGCGTAGCCCTCGCCCAGCGCCGATGCTGCCACCTGCGCGCTGACGAGCGCGCCGTCTTGCGCCTGCGCCGTCAACCCCGGATGCGCGGCCAGCTCGCCGCGCAAACGGCTTTGTACCGTGATTGTCTGCGGAAAGTCCTGCTGCTTGTGGCGGTTGGGCGCTTCCAGATACAGGTGATTGCTGTCCGATTGCAGCACCCAGTCGGCTTCGTCCCACTGCGCCTGGGGGCTGGACAGGCTCAGCGAACCGGAGGCCGTGGCGGGGTGCAGCAGCGGCACATCGACGACACCATGATGGCGCCAGTAATCCAGGTACAGCTGCTCGGGGATGCGGGCGATCAGCCTGCCGGTGGCGCCGTGCAGCAGGAGATCGCCCAGCGCCCGCTTGCCGCCCAGGGCATGGGTCGGATGCTGTTCGGACACGGCGCCTGCCTCGCGCGTGGTGAAGGGAACGGCGGTCGGCATATTCAGCGAGACCCGGTCCGCATGCACCTTCACCAGCACCGGCCCCAGGCTGCCCTGGCGCGGCAGCAGCAGGCGCCCGGCCGGATAGGTGGCCAGCTCGTCGCGGCGCCACAGGCCGATGCTGCCGGCCAGGTCGTAGAAGACCGGCGAGTCGGGCTTCTGCGGCGTCGACATATTGAATAAGGCATACTGGATCGTCAGCCCCAGCACGTCCTCGTCGGCCAGTGCCTGCTGCAATGCGCGCATGCTGTCCGGCAGCGGTGTGTCCGGATTGAACAGGAAATGGGGATCCTGCTTCGCCACCGAAAACTGGAACAGCCTGGAACGGCCGAATTCATCGTCGAGAAAATGCCCCTGGCGTTCGGTGATATGGCCATTGCCGACCCAGCGTACCGAGTGCGCCTGCCCGATGTCGGCACTGAACAGGCTGGGCGTATTGGGCGTGGCGTGCTTGCCGCTCAGCGTGAACTGGCCGGCGTAAATGAGCGTGCTATCCGGCTCGGCCGGATTGCTGTCGACCCATCGGGCGCGGTTGACCGTGGTGCGCAGATAGTCGTTGTAATGTCCCCACAGGGCCAGCTTGGCACCGACCAGCGCGTCCTGGGTGTCGACCTCGCCATCGCGCAGCTGGACGCCGGTGATCCTGGCGTTTTCCCAGGAAAAATGGTTGTTGCCGCAAAAATTGTAGCCTGCCGCCTCGCTGAAGATGCCTTCCGGATCGGGCTTGCCCGCGGCATTGAACCTCGGGGCAAGCTGTTTCAGGTGCTCATGGAATTCGGACGGCGGGCGGCGCAGATCGACTGGTTCACCCGCGATCGATACCGCATTGGTGGCGATATCGATATGACCGTGCGTATTGCGGTTAGCGGTCGGCACATTGGCGCGAGCAAACCCTCGAAAATGAAAACGGGGAAAGTCGAGAATACTCATGCGCGCTCTGTCAGGGAGGTGGCGCGCGTCACACCGTCGCCGGATTGGTCAGCCGGGTGGTTGAGCCGCTCCAGCAACAGGCGGGTGGCGTGCCCGGCGCTGATCAGGCTTCCTTCCATCCAGCCGCAATGCGCGGTATAGGCGTCCGAGCAGGAAATGATGCCGTTGCGGTGGAGCAGGGTGGCCGGATGCTCGGCTTCCGGCTCCAGGCTGAACTCGACGCCATGGGGCCAGTGCTTGTAAAAATGCGCCTTGATCTGCGGCAGCGGCTGGCCATTCAGCGGCAGCACTTCCTTCAGATGGTGGCGCACCCGGTCCAGGTAAACGTCTTCCCCTTGCTCCAGGTATTCGCGCCAATAGGTGGCGCTGGCGCTGTCGGTGTAGAACACCAGATATTTGTCGCTCTTGAAGTAGATTTTCCGAAGTGGATTATCGGCCATCAGCACTTTGTCGGTCAGCCCGAGCGCGTCCCACCACGCCGTATCGAAGGTCAGGAAGCCCTTGAACAAAGGCAGGGAATCGTACTGGAAGGGACTGAAGGAAGCCGGGAAGTCGACGTTCAGGCGCTTCATGGCGCTCGGCGGAAGGGTCATGATCACATGGCGCGCCCTGTGCATCTGGGTATCGCCCATATGGCGGAAGGCGAGCACATGGTCGGCGCCGCATTTTTCAACCGACAGCAAGCGATGCCCCAGCCGGAATTCCACGCCGGCCTCCTGTGCCTGGCGCTGCAGCTGGCGCAGCAGTTCGCTGTAGCCATCGGTGGCATAGCGCCATTCGTTGGCGGCGTTTTCGGTAAAGCTTTGGGTTTCCGGGTGCTTTTTGAGGATGTCGTACGCCATGGCGGCCGAGATGACCGGCATGAGCAAGGCGTCATAGCCAGTGGCCTTGATCATGCGGGTCGCTTCGGCGGCGCCCAGGTACTGGCTGACGAAATCAAGGAAAGAATCATTCGGGTGTTCGTTCAGCATCGCACTCAGGCTCACCAGGGTGGCCTTCAGCTTTTCCTGTGCGCGATCGAGCGACACGACCTGGGTGAAAGGGTAGGTCGCATGCGCCAGTCCGCATTCCCGCATGAGCTGCTCGACATGCGGATGGAGCTGCGGCGAGTAGCGGGCGGCACCGAGTTCGGCGATTTCCTCCTCGTCTATCTTGCGCGACTGGATGCGCCCGCCCACGCTGGTATCCATATCGAACACCCGCACCCGCAAATTCTTGCCAGCGGCGGCGTTGATCAATTGGGCCGCACAACTCAATCCCCCTATACCCGCGCCAACTATGCAAATGTCAGAATAATTTGTCATCCAGAATTCCTTTTAGTTAATCAATAACCGGAAGCAACGGTGCTCCCGCCATGTTTTGACATATCGAAAGGCGCAGGGTGCAGCCCGCTCGCCGGGCGGTACCGGCGGTGGGATGACGCGCGTCTGTCGACCAGCTGCGTGGTTCAAGAAGGGCGATGTTGGTCAGCGTGTTTTCTGTTTCCAGGCCAACGGCCCGCCGCCTTTGTAGTAAGCGGGTAATGCTCAAGAGAAAGTATTTTTTGCGAATTCAACTGCGTGTTTCTCATTGCCGCACTGCCGGAGCCGCACGACAACAGATAGTTACCTATTCCGAATTCTTGCCAAATTGCAAAGTCAGTGCGACTTTACATATACCTGTTTATGGACGTAGCTATCATTTCGTATAGGTAGGCTGCGGCGCTCGCAAGCTGATACATACGCGGATAAAAAAGCGCTACGCCGCCCCGGCGTAGCGCCAGGCAGGGCGGGTTTGCATCCGGCGACGGTAAGGGGAATGTCAACCAGGGGCGAAGCCCGGGCTCAGCCTGCGGCGGATCAGCGTCGCGTTTCGGCGGGATGAGACGAGAAAGCGGCATAAGGCGGGAAGCTCATGCACGTCGGACGAAGCGCGCCTTTCTTCACGTTTCTTTTGTCATCCGTCCCGGCAGATGGTGGCCGCTTGGCGCTGTCGGCCCTGACCCTGCACCGCCGGCTGCGGCTGCGGCTGCACAGGCAGGCCGCGTGCCGCCTGCTCGCGTGCCCCGCCATGACAGTCAAGCGCGCCGCCAGCCAGAGCGGCTTCGGCACGGAGTACAATCTGCGCCGCGCCTTAGCCGCGCAACTGGGCGTGGTGCCGGGCGACGACCAGGTGCGCTTCGGCTGAGACCGGGAACGCGGAATGATGCGGGCGCTTGGAAGCGCGTATGCCGAGAGGCCGGTGGCGCATGCGGGGGCTGGTAAACAAAATTGCATCGGATAAGGTGTGCAATCGCACAAATCTAGTGAAAAGGGACTGTTTTGGACTGGGACCATGTAAATCCATTCGTGCAGACGATCACGCCTCAGCCAGGGGATATCGACGGGCTCAATCACACCAACAATGCCGTGTATGTCCAATGGTGCGAACAGATCGGCTGGGCACATTCGCACAAGCTTGGTTTGCACCTGGACGATTACCGCCGCCTGGACCGGGCGATGGCGATTCGCCGCGGCGAGTACGACTACCTGCTTCCCACCGCGTTGGGTGAGTCCCTGACGCTGGCCACCTGGCTGACCGGTGGCGATGGCAAGATCGCGATGGAGCGCCGTTTTCAATTGATCAGGGACCGCGATGGCATGACTGTCCTGCGTGGGCGATGGGACCTGGTGTGCATTGAAATCAGCAGCGGCCGGGTGCGCCGCATGCCAGCCGAGTTTCTTGCCGCATATGTGCCTGCCGGGTAACTGTAGCGGGGCGCGATGCACTGCGCGATCGCACAAAGCGATGCCGGACCGGCCCTGAGCATTTATCGCAAGTACGAGGACATGCGATCGATCGCCATGGGCCGCCAGCCGTCGGCCGACACGGAACAACTGACGAGCCGGCCGGGCTTGCGCACCCCCTTACAGCGCGGCGCCGGCCTGTGCGCTGTCGCGCCCCGGCGATCCTTGTCGCCCCTGGCAGAGTGACGAGGTTGGCAATCAACCATTGATATTTCTCAATGCCGCAGCATAAGAAGGGCAACAGACTTTACCAAGACGTCCCCTCGCTGTGCTACCAGGGCCGGGCATGTTTCAGCGGTGGGCGCTACCTATCCTCCTGCCAGGTTTTGCTGCGACGAACCGATGTGCTCCGTGCCCCTTGAAGGAGAGAATCAATGAACTCGCTCCGCATGACCTCGGCTTGCCTTGCCTTCACCTTTGGCTTGTCCGCTTGTACCACGCCGCTGGACCCGATCGCGGTCATTTACTATCGGCAACTAGGCGTGTGCACGCACGCGCAGACGGGCAGCGGGGCCATCACGGCGCCCGCCGGCCACGCGATTGTCGTCTTCAAGGTATTTCGTATCGATAACACCAAAGTCGGCAAGAGCTGGTCGTTCGACCCGGCGACCATGGAGCTCGCGTCGCCCCCGATGAAGCAGAACCTGGGCGGCACCGGCCCGGTACCGGTCGCTGCCGGGCAAAACGTGACGCTCAATGCCCGGGTCGGCATCCTGGTGGAGACGGACAAGCCGGATGGATCGGACGCCGCCGCGACCAACTACTTCCTCGTGTATCCGATGGTGGCGCCGGCCCCGGGCACCCTGGGGGCGAAGGAAAATTCGTCGCAGGTGTCCTACCCCTTCGCCGCCGACTGCAACGCCATTGCCGGCGGCTGACCCGGCCATGGATGGCGTGTCGAGAAGCCTCCTGTTGCGACAAGCGGGCATTGGCGTATCCCCTGGCCATGTTCGCGCGAGCGCCGCATCCGCCCGCATCGCGCTGCTGGACGGTGGCGCCGACCTCGCTCATCCGGCATTGGCCGGCGAGCGCATCGTGGCATCGGCCGGCGCGGCGCCGGGCCGCGCTGGCGCGCACGCGACGTTTTGCGTCTCACTGCTTGTGGGCAGTGACGCCGCCGCGCGCGAGGGGCGCGTGCTGGCCCTGTGCGCGGGGGCGACCATTTTTAACTTCGCCGTCATCGACGACGCCATGCTGGAGGGACGCGCATCGATCGCGGCCACGGCCGACGCGCTCGCGCGGGCGCTGCGGCAAGCCGTCGATGCCGGCTGCCGCACCATCGTCTTTTCCAGCGAGCTGCTGCAAGCCGATTCGCCCCAGTGGCGCAGCCTGCGCGATGCCGTGCAATGGGCGCGCGCGCAAGGCGCCATTGTCGTGGTCCCGGCGGGCAATCACGGTGCCGGCTGGGGCCAGGTGCCTTGCCCGTGGCCCGGCATCCTGGTGGTCGGCTCGATTGGTCCATCGGGAAACATCTCTGCATTTTCCGCCCATGCTCGACGCCTGCCGAATGTCGTCTACGCGCCCGGCGAGCTGGTTCCCGGCGCCGCAGCGGGCCACGGCTACGAGTTGCGCTCCGGGACCAGTTTCGCGGCGGTGCTTGCCGCCGGCGCGCTGGAATTGCTGCGCGTGACGCGTCCCGCCGATGCCTGGCCCGATCTTGTCGCTACGCTGTTCAGACCACCATGGCGTTGTTTGGACGCCTCCGTACTTTTCCCACCAACTTGCCTTGCCCAGGAGATCCCGATATGAATGCGATGCAGCCTGAGACGTCCCCACTCCCCGCCAACGTTCCCGGAGCGCCACCGGCCCCGGCATCGGCCGCGCCGTGTCCCGACTGTGCCGGCAAGGCCCGCACCAGCGTGTCGGAGCAGTATGTCTACGCGATCGGGCAACTGGAAGTGCGCTTCCCCTCGCTGGGCATCGAGCGCGAGTACCAGCAGCGCGAGTGCGCGCTGCGCGAGCCGGGCGCTCGCGCGCGTGGAGCCCGCATCTGTTCGGTTCTTGAGCGCAACCCCCATCTGGCGATGCGCATGAGCTACATCTTCCTGATCGACGGCATGCCCGCGTATGCCATCAATCCGGCCGGGGGCTTCATGAAGGACGCGCTGTTCGAGGCCGTGGCCGGCTGCGACGAGCAGGCCCATTTCTGCGTGCTGGTCGGGCGTACCGGCACGTTTGCGGCGGCGCCCGCGCATGGCGGTTTGCTGTTGACGACGGTATCGGCCGACCAGCTTTACAACTTCTCCCTGTCCGAATGGGTCGAGGGGCTCACCCGCAGCGCGCAGCCGGTGCTCGAATCGCGCAAGATCGACGCGGCGCACTTCGACGCCGTGGCCCGCAACCTGTTCCGCGACACCTCGCGCACCCCGGAGAACCTGGGCGCCACCGAGGGCCACCGGGCGCTGAACTATCTGCTGGTGCAGCACCCCGGCATCTTCCTGGCGGCTGCGGAACGGCCCGGACACCACCTGGCGGGCGTCGAGACGCGCGTACACCAGACCGTGGGCGGACGGCGCCACGTGATCGTCATCCTGGCGTTTGTCGACCGCGCGACCGGCGTCGCCGAGCGCCTGTATTGCACCGTGGACGTGACCGAGGAATGGCCGTTCGTGGTGGGCACGGAGGCGTCGACCTCGGCACTCGGCCTGGCCCCCTTCGTCGACAGCGCGATGTACGCGGTCGGCTGAGGCGGCACAGCATGGGTGCCGCTGCGACTTTCCAGCAACTCTTTCGTGGCGCGCTCAGCCGTCAGGTGGAGTACAGCTACAGCGACGACCAACATCGCTTCAGCAGCATGATCCCGCTGAGCGCGAGCCAGTTGCCCGACCTGGAGGTGCTGGCCGCCGAGATCCCGTTCGCCGGCGACTGGGCCTGGTCGGTGCGCCGCTTCGCGCAGGCGGTCCGTCCCGACGCGTTCCTGCTGCGCCTCGATTGGGAGGGGAACACGGCGAGCGCGCTCACCTTGTATTGCCGTTTTCCGGGCGAGCCGGACGAGGCCGCGTTTCGGGCGGCGCTGGCGCATGCCCGGCCATTCGACTGGAGCGGCCCGAGCCCGGATGGTGTCGCGCGCGCCCTGGGCGTGAACGGTCCGCGCGGGATCGCCTTTCGATCCAGCGGCAAGGGGATGAACAACACGGCCTTGTACTTCAAAAGCGGGGAACACGCGGGCAGGGCGCTCGGAGAAAGGATGCCCGCCTTGCTGGCCGCCTGCGGCTACCCGGCAGGGCTGCAATCCCTGCTGGAGAAAGACTTGCACGCGCTGTACCGGCCCGGCCCTGTGGGCGTGATCGGTGTGGACGACGGACAAGAGGGACAGGCGCGCGCCTTGAAGTTCGATCCCGCCAACGTTGCGCTGGACATCGCCTTCGACTTTTTGGCCCGTGCGCAGGTCCCGGCGCAGCGCATTGACGCTCTGCGCCGGACCGCGCGCGATCTCAGGGCCGACGCGGCGAGCTACCTGAGCGCGCAATACGGCCCCGATGGCCTGCGGGGCTGGCGCATTTATTTTGCTTGCGAACCTTGCAGCACCAGCGCACCGTCCCGGCCCCTGATCGACACCCAGAGAAACCTGCGGGAACTGCGGCGCTTGCCGCACTACTAGCACCAGGCCGGGCCGTGATCGTGCGGCCCGGATGTACTGCCCATCACCAACGATTCAAGGAGAATAAAATGTTACCAGGATTCACAGCATTGCAAGCTTCGCAACCGGCCGTCGCGCTGGCCGGTCCGTGGGATTCGGCCCAGGCGTGCAGGCCGCTCGGGACCGATACCTTTTGCACGGCCTTGGTCCAGTGGTGCAAGGATGTCTATTTCTGCCCCGGCGGATCGGCGCCCGTCAGCTGGAACGGCGTCTTCGTCGGCTATGGCACCCTGGACACCCACACGCCCTATCCCTGCGGCGTGTGCGTCGGTATCGACGGCCCGGACGACTGGTGAGTCGGGGTCCCGTGCCAGCGCCATTCGAGCGCGCCATCCGCGCTGCCATTGCGGGCGGTATCGATTACCTGTTGTCGCAGCAGGATGGCGACGGGTTCTGGCGCGAGTTCGACCTTGCGCCCGGTCCGTCCGAAGCATGGACGACGGCGTGGGTGGGCTGGTGCCTGACCGGTGCCGCCGAGCGTGGCCCGGCGGCGCGCGTGCGGGTGCAGGCGGCGCTGGCACGCGCCTGCCGCGCGGTCATGTCCGCCAAGGGTGACGCGGGCTGGGGCTACAACCGCCGTACAGGTGCCGACGCCGATTCCACGGCGTGGGCACTGCGCTTTTGCGCGGCCCAGGGCATGGCACTCGATGGCGCCGGCCTGCTGGCGCCCTACATCGATGCGGGCGGGGGTGTCCATACCTTTGTCGAGCCAGGATGGGGGCGCTGGACCGACGCGCACGATGACGTTGCGGCGAACGCCGGCCTGGCATTGCTCGCCATGCCGAAGGCGGGTGCCACGCTGCAAAGGATCGTGCGCAGAGTGATCGAGCGCTGTCCCGGCCACACCTTCTGGTGGTCGACCCAGGCCTACTGCATCGCCTGGGGCCTGCGATTGGTAAGTGCCTGTCCAGCGCAGGCGCCGGGCGGCCTGCCGCCCGGGTTTCGGCGGGCGCTCGATGCATTAGCCGGGCCCGCGTCGTGTTTCGACGTCGCCCACCGGCTTCTCGCCGCACTGGCCCTGCACGATGCCGGCGCGGCCAACAGCTGGTGTGCCGTGCTGCTCGACCAGTGGCAGGCGCCTGCATGGCCGGGATCGCCGGTACTTCTCGTGCCGGATCGAACGACGGCGACGCCGCTCGATCCGCAAGCGGAGATGAAGGCCTTGTTGACGACTTCGATATGCGTGCGCGCACTGTCCGAATTTCTTCGGCTTCCGGACCACATCGCGTCGTCCGCCACCTGAGGGGCTCAAGCGCAGTTTTTCGGAGCGCGCCGGGATCGCTGTAAAAAGCGCATCCCGGCGTGCGTGCCGATAGTGCGCTCCCCTTGCGTCAAAAAGCGCATATTCTGCAAGCTCAACGATTCACTCCCGATGTCGATCAAGACAGTGTGATCGTGTAGCGCCGTGCTGCGGGTCGATTATCTGCGCGGTCGAGGGCGTGGCGGTCTTGCTGTTCAACTATTTTCCCGATTCGCAGGAAAGCGTGAGCCTGTTTCTCAGCCCGATGTCCAGGCCGGGTCGCCTGGCGCTGCCCGCGCGTGGCGCGCTGGCGTTCGAGGACCGCCAGCCGGACCACCGAGGCTGGCCGCCGGGCGTCAAGTTTGACCGGCGCGGCGGCTGTTTTCGGCGCCTTTCATGCCATGCGCATACCGACCGCGCGCTTTGCGCCGCGCGGGCCACCTTCCTTCGTTGACTTTACAACAGGAAATTAGTTATTCTTGTGCAAAGTGGAAATATGACAATATTATTACTCCAGTCTTGTTGCCTTAGTTGCAGCAAGACGAGGGCAGTGCTTGCCTGAAGAAAAAGCACGCCCGTACTGCCGGAAAAAAGCACAGGAAGAAATCTCACCGACGAATCGAAGCTCACCACGCCGCGAAAGGGCACCGCATGACAATGAAGCCTTGGAATCCGTTAGACAACGGCGGATTGCAACATCCGCGTAGCGCCGCATGCAAGAAATCCTCGCTTGCCCTCTGTATTGCCCTTGCCTTTGCCGCCGCGCCGTTCGCGCAGGCTGGCGCGGCCGGCCCATCCGCCGCAGCGGCATCGACCCAGCGCGCCGCGCCGTACTGGCAGGACGTGGCCGTCTCCGCTGGACGGATGAGCGCCACCAGCGCCCGCACGCCGTCCCTGAACCTGCGGCGCTTCCGTGGCGCCACGCTGGATGCGGCCGGCATGCAGTCGTACGTTGCCGACGCCCCGCTCGAACGCGGCAGCAGCGCCCTGGCCAGCACCCAGACCATTTCGCTGCCGCATCCGGACGGCGGCTACCAGCGCTTCACCCTGGTCGAGTCGCCCATCATGGAAGCCGGCCTGGCCGCCAAGCACCCTGAAATCAAGACCTACAAGGGGCGCGGCATCGACGATCCTAGCGCCACCCTGCGCATGGACATCACGCCGCTCGGCCTGCACGCCTCGGTTCGTTCGGCCAATGGCGGCTGGTATGTGGACCCGTACTACCACCTCGATACGAGCGTGTACGCCAGCTACAACCGCGTCGACCTGATCAACTCGCACGGCCCGCTGATCGAAGGCGCGCTGGCCGAGCCGCAGCTGGCGCTGTCGCATTCTTTTTATAAAGAGGGCAGCGCGGTCGAAGTACGCGGTTTCGGCTTCGCGCCGGGGGCGAGCGTCAACCTGAGCGTGCGCGGCGAAGGCGACACGGCCACCTTGCATAGCGTGGTGGCCACGGCCGACGCCAAGGGTGCGGTCGCGGCCAGCCTGCCCGCCGGCCGCAGCGGCGCGTTCGAAGTCAGCGCCACCGACGGCAAGGCCACCAGTGCCGCCCCGTTCCGGGTGGTGGACGGCGACATGGCGCCGAACGCGGTCGTCAGCGACCAGTTGCGCACCTACCGGCTGGCGCTGGTCACCGACCCGAGCTATGCCACCCACTTCGGCGGCCCGGCCAACGTCACGGCCGCCAAGGTCACGCTGATCAACCGCGTCAGCCAGGTCTACGAGGATGAAACGGCGATCCGCCTGGTGCTGATCGACGCCACCGACGCCCTGAACCTCGACAGCGCCGCCCAGATGACCGGCACCGACGGCCCTTGCGGCGCGGCGGCATGCTACACCGTCACCCAGTCGGAAGGCTGCGGCAGTTCGACCCTGTCGCGCACGCGCGTCGTCACGGGCTTGCTGGCCGGCGCCAGCAACTTCGACGTCGGCCACATTGCGCTGGGCTTGAACGGCGGCGGCATTGCCAGCCTCGGCGTGGTTGGCGGCAATTCCAAGGCACAGGGTTGCACCGGCCTGCCGAAGCCGGTCGGCGACTCGTTCGCGGTCGACTACGTGGCGCACGAACTCGGTCACCAGTTTGCCGGCAACCACACCTTCAACGGCATCACCTCCAATTGCAGCGGCGGCAACCGCAATGGCGGCACCTCGGTGGAAGTGGGCAGCGGCTCGTCGATCATGGCGTATGCCGGCATTTGCGGCAGCGACAATCTGCAGCCGCACAGCGACCCGTACTGGTCGCAGCGCAGCCTCGACGAAATCGTGACCTACACCTCCAGCGCCGAGTCGATCCTGAACGAAGTCCAGGTCGTGGCATTGCGGGGTTTCAATACGGCAGGCCAGCAATTCCGGATCGACGTGAACGGCAACCTGTCGGCGCCGATCGTGCGCGGCACCAACTACACCACCAGCGGGGTCAAGGCCGCCCTGGAAGGCAGTCCGGGCTGGCCAGCGGGCGCCACGGTGTCGGTCAGCGCGCTGTCCGACACGGCGTTCACCGTGACCTTCAATGGTGCGCTCGCCGGCGTCAATGTCGCGACGCTCAAGCTGGCCGATTGCACGGGCGGCTGCAGCGGCCTGGTCGGTGAAGTCGCCAAGGGCGGACCGACCACGCGCGGCGGCGCCGTGTCGGCATCGGGCAACATCGCCCCTGTCGTGACGGTGCCGACCGGCTACACGATCCCGCTGCGCACGCCGTTCGCCCTGACCGGCAGCGCGACCGATGCCGATGGCGACCTGATCACCTACATGTGGGAGCAGAACGACCGTGGCGCGGCCAGCGGCACCGGCTTGACCAGCAACGTCAAGCTCAACGGCCCGCTGTTCCGCCAGTTCGGCACGCGCGCCGTCGTGAGCAACGCCGATTCGCTCGAATACAACTCGGCGGGCGAGAACCACACTACGGCCGACCCGACGCGGGTGTTCCCTGACATGGTGCAAATTCTGGCCAACAACACGAATGCGGTCACGGGCGCCTGTGCCGTTGCCGCCACGCCGCCGAGCGTGGCCGACGTCGACTGCTACTCGGAGTTCCTGCCGACCGCCGATTACGTGGGCCTGGCTGGCACCAACGCCTCGCCGGCATCGCTAACCTTCAAGCTGACGGCGCGCGATGGCAGGGGTGGCGTCAACAGCGCCAGCACCAGCCTGGTGCTGGCCGCCAATGCCGGGCCGTTCCTGGTGACCTCGTTCGACACGGCGCTGACGCTCGATTCGGGCTCGGTGCAGAAAGTCAGCTGGAACGTCGCCAACACCAATGTGGCGCCGGTGAACACGGCCAGCGTGAACATTGCGCTGTCGATTGACGGCGGCAAAACCTGGCCTTACCTGCTGGCCGAGGGCGTGCCGAACAACGGTAGCGCCAGCGTGACCTTGCCGTCGGTGACGACCAAAGCCGCACGGATCAAGGTGGAAGCGGTCGGCAACGTGTTCTTCGACGTGTCGAACGCGGACGTCGCGATCCGCCTGGCGGGTGACCTGAACAGCGATGGCACTGCCGATTGCGCCGACCTGGCGATCGTCAAGGCCTCGTTCGGCAAGCGCACCGGCCAGGCGGGCTTTGACTCCCGCGCCGACGTGGTGGTCGACGGCGTTGTCAATGCGCGCGACCTGGCTTACGTAGCGCAGCGCCTGTCGCAAGGCACTTCCTGCAACTGACCAAATGCGGCCGGCCGGGTGCGTGCATCCGGCTGGCCGTTACCGTACAACACGCCCCTTGGGGCAATAGGATAAACACGATGACGATTTTGAAGAAATGCCTGGCTGCCATGCTGCTGGCCGCCAGTACCCAGGCTTTTGCTATTCCAACGCTGTCGCTGAGCGCGGCGCCGGCCACGGTGGGCTCGACGGTGGACCTCGCCGTGAAGATCTCCGATATTTCGGACCTGTACAGCTATCAGTTCACGCTGACGTTCGACTCGGCTTTGCTCAAGGCGAACAGTGTCGTCGAGGGCGGCTTCCTGGGCACAGCCGGTCCGACCTACAGCGACGGCGGCGTGATCAACAACGCGACCGGCTTGATTTCGTACGTGTTCAACACGCGCCTCGGCGCGGGCGCCGGTGCCTTCGGCAGCGGCGACCTGGCGCACATCAGCCTGGACGCGCTCGCTTTGGGCAGTGCGGCGCTGACGTTCTCCGACGTGCTGTTCCTCGACTCCCGTCTGAACGAGATCGCGGTCACGGCCGATAACGGTTCGGTGCAGGTCGTGCCGGAGCCGGCTACCTACATGATGATGGGTGTCGGTCTGGCGGCGCTGGGCGTGATGCGGCGCAGGCAGCTGGGCGCGCGCGCCTGATCGGTGGTGCCGGCGGGGTGACCGCCGGCATGCGGCCAGTTGGCGATGGCGTCAACTGGCCTGCGCAAGCAGTCACAATCAGATTGTGCGCCTGAAACCGAGAATCATGGCCGGACGCTGACGATTGCAGGGTCGCCCATTGAGGCAGCAAATAGCGTGGGAATTGCAAGCTGACAGAAGCCTTGAGCGCCGGCGCCAGGGAATAGTCGAGGCGGCAGACTTTTCCGGCCGGCCGTTTGCAACGGTTCTGTCGCGTTGTTGATCAAACGACGGAATTTTCCCTGGAACGGCACTGTGCGCCTCAAACTGGACGGACCATCCCTGCCAGCGTAAAAAATTGCTCGGCGAACGACATCGCATCGGCGCCGTCGATTTCGAACTGACCCTTGCGGATCATGTGCATCAGCTCGATTCCAGCGAGCACCGAGCCGGCGGACCGGAACGATTTGAAGTTGAGCATGGGCTTGGTCACCCGCTTGATGGCGCGATGGTCCTGCTCGACAATGTTGTTGAGGTATTTGACCTGGCGTACTACGATCGGGACGTCGCGGCTGGTGTTGATCGCATCGATCGCCGCCTTGTCCATCGCGATCTTATCCGGATAGCCGTTCGCCACGATGGCCTTGTCGAAGAAGCGCTTCGCTGCGGCCATGTCGCGCTTGGCCGTCAGCAAGAAGTCGACTGTCTTGCCCTGCTTGTCGACGGCACGGTAGAGGTATTTCCAGACGCCCTTGACCTTGATGTAGGTCTCATCCATGCGCCAGCTGCAGCCGACCGGGCGCTTGTGTTTCCGGGCCATCTTCTCGATGAGCGGCAGGAAGCGAATCGCCCACCGGTTAATTGACGAATGGTCGACCGACACGCTGCACTCTTCCATCATTTCCTCGAGGTGCCGGTAGCTCAGTGGATAGCCGGCATACCACCGGATGCAGACGAGGATCACATCGATAGGGAAGCGCATCCCTTTGAAGTTGAGCATGTCGATTCGTCCTGGGTTCGGGCGCCGCAGTTTACATGATTGCCCCGCCGACGTTCGCTAATGCGACAGAACCCTTCGCGCCTATGACGGAAATTTCCAGGGTTCCGGCTTACGACACCGCAAACGTCATCGAGGGCAAAGTGGCAAGCTCAAATCTACATTCGGGCCCACCACTTCAGGAGATCGACACGTCGCTTTGTATGGCGGCAAAGGTTTTACATCTACCACAACTCCAAGAATACGTGATGTGGCAACAGCAATCTTTGATGCAATTTCGGCCGATATAAAGGATTTAGTGGTATCCACGGCGAAAGCGTAAAGCCTGCTCCCGGGCCCGGTCAGCAGCTCCTTGGAACCGAAGTTTTTAGCGAGTACGTTTTCAGTAAAATTGCTGAGTAACTGCTCGCCGTAGAACTTCGCGGTCTTGCCCCACTCGATTTGCTTTGCTGTGCCATTGCCAGCAAAGTTGATGGCATTGTCAAAAACAAAACCCTCAGCCATGCCGAACATCAGCCCAGCACCAATAGCTGCGGCACCGCCAACGATCAACCCCCCTCCAAGGGCGGTGCCCGCTGCCACCGTAAGACCTACGGCTACAGCAACACCGCCGGCAGTGATCAGCTTACCAGCTGACTCGCGCGCTTTGCTGGCCAGTGCGTTCGTCATCGCCGCAAGGTCGTCGAAAAGCGAGATGTCTGTGCTCGACGCTCCGCCAAAGATGTCTGGTGGCGCCATGTGCCGAAGACTGGCTTGGCTCTTGAACTTGGGCGATGCGGTGATATCGAGGCCTAGCGCGAGAAGCCAAGATAACAAGAGACGGTCCAGAACCTTGAGTTGATCGATATTCATGTCCGTCATCGCAGGCGGGCTGCCGCTACCGAATGTTTGCGCGATGTTCGCCCTGTAGATCGATGCCGAGGTCGATTGCAACAGCGATGAGCTAGCTTGTGTCATGATACTTTGAGCGATTCTGGCGACAACAAGAGCTACAGTCCCCGGCTTATAGATGCTCGCCGGCATTGCTGTGACATTAATGCTTACCGTCGATTTTTCCGTCACGCCGGCGAGGTCGCGAGTGAGCTCCAATTTAACCAAACCTTCCTTGCCAATCCAGTAAGAATCGAAGGCTCCCGCAGGAGCGAGCACGACAATGCTGGACCCGGATGATCTAGGTTGGAAGACGACCGGTATCGAAATCGCATCTGACAAGATCCAGCGTCCGGAGTAACGCGCTGCGCTCGAGTCTGGAATCGTTACAGTTATATCCGAGAAGGGCGCCACTGACGAGGGAGCCCCTTTGATTGAAAATGCTTCACCCGCCGGCGAAGTCGGTACGGAACTGCTAGGCGGAGTTGGTAAGGAACTGCTAGGCGAGGTATTGGCAGAATCCGCGCCTCCTCCGCCACAGCCCACTAGTCCCAGAGCGACAGTCGTTGCAGCGGCGTGAACGCCAGACAGTATGAGGCGCCTTTTCGGATCGAAAGTTGTGGAACTTTGGAGCGTCATTGGACGAACGCAAAACAATTTTATGAGCGGAGAGCCGGTTTGGAATTTGTTTTTCATGGTGATCTCACTTTAATTGAATTTTAAACCTGCATTGTCTACGCAAAGGGCTTGTCCGCTTCCTGGTAATTACAGTAGGCAGGAAGCGCGTTGCGTAGCCGTCGTGCGCCGGGCACCCAGATTCCGCAACCGCTTATTAATACTGTGCATAGAAACAGTACAGCCCATCTCGTTATACACAACTCAGGCGCCTTCCTCCCGTAGTGCCTGCAATGTTTGAGCTGCGGTCATTACTTGGTCCAATCCTCGCCAGATGGTCTTGACGCCGGGCTCGCCATCGCTTTTGCG
>NZ_WHJG01000219.1 GCF_011682175.1 Massilia frigida | reverse complement strand
CCCATCAGCTCATCCGGCACCTCGCGACGTCGAATACTCCAGAACCAGGCAATGCCTTTTTCCATATCCGGCAGCGCAACGTTATTAACATAATACTCCGCGCCGTTATCCGGGTAGGGCCAGGGCACTGAGGAGACCATATAGCGAACGATTTCCCAGCGTGGATAAAGCCGCTGTATCTGGACGGCATCTTCCGCGACCAGGGGAATGAGTAACAGGCGGTCTGTCGTTAGCGTCGGTATTGTCATCCGTGGTTCTCCCTGTTTAAGCGTTATGTTTTTGTTCACCTTC
>NZ_WHJG01000218.1 GCF_011682175.1 Massilia frigida | reverse complement strand
ACTGCCGCGAACTGGGACATGTCCCCCTGATCGACCACAACCCGCGTGGGGGCGAGAAGGAGCACTTCGAGCCTGCCGATGAAGTTCGCTACCGTGAGCGCACTGTAGCCGAACGGACCAACGCGCGCCTCAAGGACGAATTCGGCGGCCGCAACATTATGGTCAAAGGCATGCCCTTATACATAAGTCAGTCACCCCAGCCCGTCGCGTAATGCACGTAAGGTCTCCGCCGAGGCGTGCACTTGATCGAGCCCCTTCCAGATCGTCTTGACGCCAGGTTCGCCATCGCTGTTGC
>NZ_WHJG01000217.1 GCF_011682175.1 Massilia frigida | reverse complement strand
CCGTGATTTTCGGCGCCACGCACTCGTAGCCGCTCAAGGGATCCTTGAGCATCGCGCCGTTCAGGCCAATCGACATGCGCGACTCGGTGCGGGTCAGTCCCAGCACGAAGGAGTTAGGAGCGGCCGGCGTAGGCCCGCCCGGCTTCATGGCGGTCAGGCCGTGAAAGGAGACTGTGTTGTTGATGGTGTAGCCGTTCTGCGCCGACGTCAATACGGATACCGCCTTGTCGATCGAATCCTCGCAGCGCACCTGGAAAGCGGTGCGCGCGGCCCAGGAACTGTGCGAGCAAACCAGG
>NZ_WHJG01000216.1 GCF_011682175.1 Massilia frigida | reverse complement strand
CGCTGCATAATCTCACCTCTCTGCTGCAACGAACACAACGCTTCGTAGCAAACGGCAGAAGTAGTACAGAATAAGTTCTTTAACAATTAACAGTCGATAAGTGTGGGCGTTTGATGAAGGTGCCAACAAAGCGCAAGCGATGTTGAATACTTAAATTATCAAATGTTCACGAAAAAGAAACACGGCGCATCGAAAGATGAGCTTGTCAGTATTTTGAGTGAGCGATCTGTCCGCAAGGACATTAAACAGAGATTGAACTGAAGAGTTTGATCCTGGCTCAGATTGAACGCTGGCGGCA
>NZ_WHJG01000215.1 GCF_011682175.1 Massilia frigida | reverse complement strand
CCTACGAGATTGACCATGATTCCGCCACCTTAAACCAGCAGAGTCCGTCTAACTTCGAAAAACGTGATCAAAAATCACGATTTCCTCATGCCGACCGGTTCAGGAAAATAGTTTTGCAACTGGCTCCTCAGTATGACCTCGTCGGTGATACCAAGTGGTCTGCTGTATCCAATAGAGCCAATTGCAAAACGATTTTTCTGAACTGGCCGGCATCACGGGAGCGCGACTTTCCATCGCATTTTCGTGATGCTGGACGAATTCTGGTCGGTTATGGTGGCGGAATCATGGTTAATCTCATT
>NZ_WHJG01000214.1 GCF_011682175.1 Massilia frigida | reverse complement strand
ATTTTCGAAGCTGGTTACATGGTTGACTGGCGTGGCAGTGGCCTGTCTTTTTTGCATGGTTGCGCTGTTTTGGGAGTCGCGCAACCTGGATCGGACACACCAGATTCAAGAAAACTCGGCCGCTTTAGCGAAGGAGTTTCGCCAAGCGTCGGACGATATGACCCGAACGGTTCGCCTGTTCGTTGTGACAGGCGATCAACGATATAAGACCGTCTACAACACGATCGCTGATATGCTCGACGGCAAGGTTCCGCGACCGACACAGCCTGAGCGCATTTATTGGCCTTTCTTTGAAGTTAG
>NZ_WHJG01000213.1 GCF_011682175.1 Massilia frigida | reverse complement strand
ATGAGCCTGCCCGGTTTCGAACAGTCGATGTTTATGGCGGCGCAGCCCGGCCATAACTACATCGCCACGGCGCCATACTACTGTCATCACTATAATCAACTCCACCAGCGTAAGCTGATCGCCCTGCCCATTCCCATTGATGAAGCCCAGGCTGAAAAACTGACCGTTCCTTTCACGCTGATCTGGCATAAACGAAACAGCCATAATCCGAAAATCCTCTGGCTCCGTGAGACAATCAAAGCGCTATATGCCGCTCCAGCGCTTATTTTTGCCTAAGAAAATGTAAAGTTGGGTCCTCAG
>NZ_WHJG01000212.1 GCF_011682175.1 Massilia frigida | reverse complement strand
ACGGTCCTGTTCGGGATGGGAAGGGGTGGTACCGATTTACTATGGTCATCAGGCATAACTTGTACAGCTTGGTGCTCCCTGTTGGGCAGCACTAGCTTGAATCTGGAAGAAGTATCGTTTTATATGTCTTACTTTGGGTAGTGATCGTGCGTATCGCACAAAACACAACGCGTATTTCTTATCTCTGTACCTGCTAAGGTTATAGGGACAAGCCGTACGGGCAATTAGTATCAGTTAGCTTAATGCATTACTGCACTTCCACACCTGACCTATCAACGTCCTGGTCTCGAACGACCCTTT
>NZ_WHJG01000211.1 GCF_011682175.1 Massilia frigida | reverse complement strand
ATCTGCGCGGAGGCGACAGGCGTTCCCGCACCGGCCTCGGCGTACCCTTTGCCGGTCTTTTCGCGGACCAGCTTCTCCATCGCGGCGCCAGCCTTGGCGGCATCCGCGTGGGACTTCGTTTGGGCCTGCCCGGCGGTGCCGATTTTGCCGTAACGGACGTGCACGTCGCAGCCATCCTGTTCGATTTCCCAAAACTTGCTGGAACTGCCGTCGTTAAACTCGAAACGCTTCATTGCCTGCCTTGATAGATAGGGTTGCCGTGCGGACGCCTGCACCATTTTACACACGCGTTTGCCAAAAAACATCG
>NZ_WHJG01000210.1 GCF_011682175.1 Massilia frigida | reverse complement strand
GCCATCCGAGCCCGGCCGGCCGCGGGCCGGCTCGCTCCTGAGCGCCATCTTCGCCAACGCCGCACCGGGCGCTTTCTACCTTGCGCCGGCGGTCGACGCGGCCGCCAGCGCGCCGTTTCCCGGGCTGCTCGCGACCCATCTGCGGGTGCAGCGCTGGACCCTCGACGAATTGCCGATGGCGCGTGCGCTGTTCGACGAATCGGTCGGGCTGCTGTTCGCGCAAAACAGCTTCATGCGCGGCGACCTGGTATTGAACGGCAAGCGCCTCGATCCGGGCCAGGTGCGCGCGCCGCTGCTGAGCTTGTACC
>NZ_WHJG01000020.1 GCF_011682175.1 Massilia frigida | reverse complement strand
CACAGCTTGACGACAACGACACATCCCGCGGTTTCCTCCTTCGCGGCTTGCCCAACGCCGGCCGGAGACGCTTGCGTGCATCAGTTTGAGTCTGTGACGGCGGCCGGCATCGGACAACCCTTAACGATAGCGGACGTACACAAGCTCAGTTTCCTCATCCCGCTCGTAGAGTCAATCCCTGCAGTTAAGGGGCTGGCAGGCCGTGCGCGCAAACGTCCAGGCAAGCTGCATGCCGATAGAGCGTACGCTTCGAGAGCACATCGGGCTTGGCTAGCCGTCGGGGAATAGCAGCATGGATTGCGCTATGGCGTGGAGTCGCGGGAAAGGCTTGGCCGATGGCGTTGGGTCGTTGAGCGCACTTTAGGTTGGATACACCGCTTTCGCAGGCTGCGCATCCGACATGCGCGACGAGCAGGCATCCATCAGGCGTTCCTTTCGCTTGCCTGCTCGCTCATCTGCTGGCGGTATGCCGAACGGGTTTTGTTAGGCGCTCTTAAGCACCGTCTTTTCCGCGCAGGCGGGAATGACGGTTTCGAGGTTGGTTGTCGCAAAGCTGCTTAACTTGGGGGCAAAGGCTAGTTCCTGGAGAGGCGGGAACCGCAGTTCTATGCGGGCCGCAGCACAAACTTCTCGAAGCGCGCCGCAATGCGCTCGAGCGCCGCGGCGCCCATGAGCGCGCCGGCCGTCGCGTTCAAGCCGGCGTCCGCGCAGCCCTGCGCGCGAAAGGTCTGGAGCGCGTAGTTGCGCACGCCGGCATCGGCCAGCGTCGTGGCCAGCGCCTCCACATCGGCCTCGGACAGCAAGGCCGGATGCAGCGTGGTCCTGCATTCATGCGCCACGCCGCTGTCGACGATCATCTCCAGGCAGGCGCGCGCCGGATCGCCGCTGCCGAACACCCCCGTCACGCGCTGGTAAGCCTCGAACGGCGCCTTGATATCGAACCCCACCCAATCGACCAGCGGCAACACCGCCTTCAACTGGCGCGGATAGATGCACGCCGTGTGCAGGCCGACCGCAAGCCCCATCTGGCGCACGGCCGCCATGGCGTCCGGCAGCGCCGGATCCATGGTCGGCTCGCCGCCGCTGAACACCACGCCATCGAGCAATCCGGCGCGCCGCTCCAGCAGCGCCATCACCGAATCCCACGCTAGCTGCCCGCGCCGGCGCGGCTGAAGGTGCGGGTTATGGCAGTAGCCGCAGCGCCACGGGCATCCCTGGATGAACACCGCGGCCGCCAGCTTGCCGGGAAAATCGGTTGCGGTAAAAGCGGTTACGCCGCCCACCCGCAGCGCGCCGGCGCCCACCTTAGCTGCGCGCCGCAATGGCGCGCTCGGTGAACCAGGTACGCTCATGGAACTCGCCCTTCTTGCCGGTATTGAAGGACGACACCGGGCGGTGATAGCCCATCACGCGGGTCCATACTTCGCAGGGCTGGCGCTCGGCATCGGTCAGGGTGATGGTTTGGGGAACAAAGAAAACGGCTTGGCTCAGGTCTGACATGGATGACTCCTTGGTTGGTTACGCAACTTCGCGTTGCTTGCGCGCGATCAGGTCAAGATCGCATTTGGGACAAAATGGATGGCTGCCGCCGAGGTAGCCGTGTTTCGGGCAGATCGAAAACGTCGGCGTGACGGTGATGTACGGCAGGCCGAAGCGGCCCAGCGCGCGCCGCACCAGTTCGCGGCAGGCGTCGGCCGTGGACAGCGGCTCGCTCATGTACAGGTGCAGCACGGTGCCGCCCGTGTACTTGCGCTGCAGCGGATCCTGCCGCTCCAGCGCCTCGAACGGATCGTCGGTAAAGCCGACCGGCAGTTGCGAGGAGTTGGTGTAGTAAGGCATGGCGTCGGTGCCGGCCTGCAGGATGTCCGGATGGCGCTTGCGGTCTTCGCGCGCGAAGCGATAGGTGGTGCCTTCTGCGGGCGTCGCTTCCAGGTTGTACATATGGCCGGTCTGGTCCTGGAACTCCAGCATGCGCGCGCGTACATGGTCCAGCAGGCGCAGGGCGAAGGCGTGGCCCCATTCGCTGGCGATATCCTGCTCGCCCCAGGTGAAATTACGGATCATCTCATTGACGCCGTTCACGCCCAGGGTCGAGAAGTGGTTGCGCAAGGTGCCCAGGTAGCGCTTTGTGTACGGGAACAAGCCATTGTCCATATGCCGCTGGATCACCTTGCGCTTGATTTCCAGGCTGTCGCGGCCAAGGTCGAGCAGGCGGTCGAGCGCCGCGAACAGGCCGTCCTCGTCGTCCGCGTGCAGGTAGCCCAGGCGCGCGCAGTTGATGGTCACCACGCCGAGCGACCCGGTCTGCTCGGCCGATCCGAACAGGCCATTTCCGCGCTTGAGCAGTTCGCGCAGGTCGAGCTGCAGGCGGCAGCACATCGAGCGGATCATGTTCGGCTTGAGTTCCGAGTTGAGGAAGTTCTGGAAGTAGGGCAGGCCGTAGCGCGCCGTCATCTCGAACAGCAGTTCCGCGTTGGGGCTGTGCCACGCAAAGTCCTCGGTGATGTTGTAGGTCGGGATGGGGAAGGTGAATACGCGCCCCTTGGCGTCGCCGGTCATCATGATTTCGATGTAGGCGCGGTTGATCATGTCCATTTCCACTTGCAGATCGCCGTAGGTGAACGGCATTTCCACGCCGGCGATGAACGGCACCTGCTCGCGCAGGTCTTCCGGACACACCCAATCGAACGTCAGGTTGGTGAACGGGGTCTGGGTGCCCCAGCGCGAAGGCACGTTCAGGTTGTAGATCAGCTCCTGGATGTACTGCTTGACGCTCTCGTAACTGAGGGAATCGGCGCGCACGTAGGGCGCCATGTAGGTGTCGAAGGAACTGAAGGCCTGGGCCCCGGCCCACTCGTTTTGCAGGGTGCCGAGGAAGTTGACGATCTGGCCGATCGCGCTCGACATGTGCTTGGGCGGTGACGATTCGATTTTGCCCGGCACGCCGTTCAAGCCTTCATTGAGCAGCGTGCGCAGCGACCAGCCGGCGCAGTACCCGGCCAGCATGTCGAGGTCGTGGATGTGCAGGTCGGCGCTGCGGTGGGCGGCGCCCACGGCCGGCGGATAGACGTGATCGAGCCAGTAGTTGGCGATCACCTTGCCGGAGACGTTGAGTATCAGCCCGCCCAGCGAGTAGCCCTGGTTGGCGTTGGCGTTGACGCGCCAGTCGCGCTGCTCCAGGTACTCGTTCATCGACGCTTCGACGTCGATCAGGCTTTTGCGGTCGCGCCGCAGGCTGTGGTGCTGCTCGCGGTAGACGACGTAGGCGCGCAGGGTCGCGCGGTGGCCGGCCGCGAACAGGGCTGCCTCCACGGCGTCCTGGACTTGCTCGACGCCGGGGGTAGCGGTGTCCAGTGCGCACAGCGCGGGCAGGACTGCGTTCCAGGTCAGCAGGTGGGCGGCGGCGGCATCGAACTCGCCGCTGGCCAGCGCGGCGCGCTGCATGGCCGATTCGATGCGGGTGGCGTCGAACGGCTTAATGGCGCCGTCGCGCTTGCGGATGTGGGTGGGTAAGTGAAGCGGTGGAATGGTCATTTGCTCTCCGTGAAACACAATATGTGGTGCATGGAGAGAGGTTATTGACTATATGTAGTGGGGTCAACGGCGTTTTGCGGCGATCATGAAATCCTTGATCCAGGTTGGTTTTTGGCGTGCGCGCCGCCTATTTGAGCGCCAGCCGGATCTGCGCGACGAAGGCTGGATCGGGCAGGGGACTCAGTTGCGTGCTTGCCGCCAGCAGTTTGCCGCCGGCGTCGAGCAGGCACACGCGCGTGGTGTGGTTGATTTCGCCGTTGCTGACGGCGCGGTACTTGATTTGCAGCGCGCCGGCCATGGCGCGCGTCTGGGTTTCACCGGCGGCCACCGCCAGCCGGAAGATGGCGGGATCGAGCTTGTGCGAGCTGGCCAGGCGCGCCAGCGAAGCGGGCGTGTCGTACAGCGGGTCGAGGCTGACCATCAGTACCGCCAGGCGGCCGGGCGCGGGCTTGACCTGCTCGACCGTGCGGCGCAGGTTTTCGATGATGATCGGGCAGGCCGCGTTGCAGTCGCCATAAAACATGGTCACCAGCAGGGGACGGCCGGCCAGTGCACGCCAGTCGAACTGGCGGCCCTGGCTCTCCTTGAGCGCTACCGGCAGGCGATACAGCGAGTCGGCCGGCAGCGGGTCGGCGCCGGCCAGCGGGGCCGCCAGTGCGACGGCGGCCAGGGCGCCCGCGCGCAGCAGGACGCGGCGCAGGGGATTGAAGCGGTTCATGGTGATTCCTTCGGTGTGGGTGCATCGTTGTCGGTGCCGCGCGCGCAGCGAAAGCCCAGGTAGCCGCCATCCTGCGCGCCTTCCATCGCGGCCAGCAGCGCGATGCGCATCAGCACCGCGTAGTTGCGCCGGTCGCCCAGCGACAGGGCCGCCCCGCCGCAGTAATCGAGCTGCTTGCGCGGGTCCTGGGTGCGGCTGTCGGCGCTGACGAACAGCGCGCTGTAATCCTCGACCCATTCCCATACCAGCCCGTGCATGTCGTACAGGCCGTGGAAATTGGGCGCGGCGCCGCGCACGCCCGCCGGCGGCGTGCTGGCCGGATGGGCGTACCAGTTGAGGATCTGCTCCAGCCATTGCGGGTCGTCGCGCGCGTCGGCGCGGGTGGCATCGGCCGCGGCGGCGTATTCCCATTCGTGCCAGCGCGGCAAACGCGCACCCTCGCTGGCGCAAAAGGCGTTGGCCGCGTGCCAGCTGACGTTGGTCACCGGCGCGTCGGGCGCCAGCGCGCCATGGTCGGCCGCGCCGCGCCAGCCGGACAGGTAGGTGGACGAAGCCAGCACCGCCGGCGCCTGGCCGCGCTGCCATTGCGGATGCGCGAGCACGTATTGACGGAACTCGGCGTTGGTGACCGGCGCGGTGCGCATCGAAAACGGCGCCACGATGGCGGGCGCTTCCTTGCCGTCGGCCGGCAGGACGGAGCGCAGCGCGCCGCCCGGCAGCGCCGCGTACTGGCCGGCGGCCGCCGCCGTGCACAGCATCGCGGTGCAGGCGAAGGCGGTCAATTGAGCGTTCATGGCACGTTCAATTGGCTTTGACCTGGCGCATCTGCTTGACCTGCGCCGGCGTGATGACGGTTTTACCGGCATTCATGTCGGTGCTCACGTAGTTGATGACGGCGGCGACATCGTCGTCGTCGAGGTCTTGCGCCGGCATGACGGAGTTGTAATGCTCGCCGTTGACGACCAGCTCTCCGCTGCGTCCGTGCAGGACGATGTGCGCCATCTCGTAAGGACGCTGCTGGAAGAAGTCGGAATTGGCCAGCGGCGGGAAGACGCCGGGAACGCCTTTGCCGTCGGCCAGATGGCAGGCGGAGCAGGTGTTGTCGTAGACGGCCTTGCCGCGCACGCGCTGCGCGTTGGTGGCGGGCGGCACCACTGGCGTCTTGGCCGCGGCGGGCGGCGTCTTGGCGCCGCTCAGGGCAGTCTTGATGCCCTTGCCGTAGATCTCGGGCCGATCGGGGCCGCTCACCGCCATCAGGCCGACCGCGCCCTTGTTGAAGGCGCGTGTGAGCGAGTGGTCGACCAGGGTCAGGTTGCCCGGTACTTTCGGCACGAATTCGAGGATGGTCGAGCCGCCTGCCGGCACCATGGTGGTCTGGACATTTTCCTGGAAGTGGGTGCCGCCTTCGGTGTACACCTTGTCGAAAATGGCGCCGATGATGTGGAAGCTCGACACGGTATTCGGTCCGCCCACGCCGAAGAACATGCGCACCTTCTCGCCGGCGGCGGCGGTCAGCGCGCCCGGGCCGGTGAGGGCGCCGTCGGCGCCGTTGAACAGCACGTAGGTCGGCCGCTCGTCGATCGCCTTTTGCAGGTCGAAGCCTTGCAGGCCGGGGGCGCGGTAGGCGCCGGTGGTGTAGAAGTCGCCCTGCATCACGTAGTATTCCTTGTCGACCTTGGACATGCCTTCCTTCGGTTCGACCAGGATCATGCCGTACATGCCGTTGGCGACGTGCATCCCGACCGGGGCGGTGGCGCAATGGTAGACGTACAGGCCCGAGGCCAGCGCCTTGAAGGTGAAGCTCGCTTCATTGCCCGGGGCGATCAGGGTTTGCCCGGCGCCGCCACCGGGGCCGGTGACCGCATGCAGGTCGATATTGTGGGGCAGCTTGTTGCCGGCCAGGTTTTGCAGGTGCAGTTCGACGGTGTCGCCTTCGCGCACCCGGATCATCTTGCCCGGGACGGTGCCGCCGAAGGTCCAGAAGGTGTAGCGCGTGCCTGGGGCGATTTCGCGTTCGATTTCCTCGACCGTCAGGTTGACGACCACCCGCGCCGGGGTCTTGCGCGTGATCTGCGGCGGCAGCGCGGGCGGCGCGAGCAGCTCCTGCACGATGACGGGCAGCGCCGGTTCCGCGGCAAAGGCGGGGGCGGAGCACAGCGAGAGAAGGGCGGAAGCCGTGGCCAGGCAGGTGCCGGCGAGGCGGAGAGGACGTGGACGCATGATGTAACCTTTTCTTGTTCTGTTGGGCGCCGCGGAGGCGGACGTCAACAAGATGCTAAGGTTTGCGTACCAGAAATTCCTTGATGTAGATTACAGTTTGGGGCAATCGGTTGTGGCGCTCAAATAACGATCAAGACCCGGCGCGTGAGCGCGACCGCGACGATGTAGGCAACCGTGAGCAGGGCCGCGCCGAAGGCGATGGCGCGCACCTGTTTGGGGCGCCCGGGCTTGAGTGCGACCGCGCCTAGCATGATGTACAGGACCAGCGCCACCACCTTGGCGCCCAGCCAGGGCTGCACGAACGGGTACTGGCCGCTCCACACCACCATGGTCAGGGCGCTGGCCAGCAGCACCGTGTCGACCAGGTGCGGGGCCACCTTGACCCAGCGCTGCGCCAGTTGCGCCGAGCCGAGCAGCATCCAGACGCCGCGCAGGGTGAACAAACCGATGCTGAGCGCAGCGCAGCTCATATGCAGGTGTTTGACGGCCAGGTACTCCATGCGTATTCCTTATATATGGTCAGGCGATCCCGAAGTCGATGATGATTTCGCCCGGCGCGCGCGCCACGTAGGCGATCGTCACGCCCGACCCGAAATGGGCCTCGATCTGCGCCAGCAGCGGCAGCGGATCGTGGTCGTTATAAAAGCGCATGGTCTCTCCCGGCTCCAGCGCGGACAGTGCGCCAAAAATGGCGGCGTGGCGAAAGCGCTTGGCGACGCCGCGCGCGTCGAACGGGTACAAGCCAATCGAAGCGGCCGAGATAACAGGGTGTGTCATGGTGATACTCCTTGGGTAGTGTAAACGAAGCGAACCCCGGCAGGAAGATCGCGCCGGGGAAAAATGACTTACGGTTTGGCCGGTGCGACCGAGCCGACCACGTAATTGCTGCCGCGCGCCCCGGTGGCAAGCTTGAAGGCGAACAGCGCGAGGAACACGCAGCCGACCGAGAACACCACGTCACCCGGCACGCGCAGCCACACCAGCGTTTCCATCAGCTGCGAGTGGACCACTTCCGGCGAGCGCGCAAACCAGGTGCCGCGCGTGACGCTGGCCCAGGCCTGGTAGATTCCGGCCGGCAGCAGCGAGATGAAGACCATCATCGCCAGGCCGATGTTCAGGCACCAGAACATCGGTGCGAGCAGCTTGTCGGACCAGGCGGCGCGCTCGGTGAGGCCGCGCAGGCAGAACAGCATCAGGCCGATGCCGAGCATGCCATAGACGCCGAACAGCGCGGCATGGCCGTGCGCCGCCGTCATGTTCATGCCCTGCATGTAGTACAGCGCGATCGGGGTGTTGATGGCGAAGCCCAGCAGGCCGGCGCCGACCACGTTCCAGAAACCGACCGCGATGAAGCACAGGATTGGCCATTTGTAGGCCTGCACCCAGGGCGCCGCTTTCGAGCGCTGGTAGTTGCGCCATGCTTCGACGCCGATCATGGCCAGCGGTACCACTTCCAGCGCGGAGAACATGGCGCCGATGGCGATGACAAAAGTCGGCGTACCGGTGAAGTACAGGTGGTGCAGGGTGCCCAGGATGCCGCCGAACAGGAACACGATGGTTTCCAGGACGATGGCGCTGTTGGCGGTGGCTGCCGCGATCAGGCCGAGACGGGTGAACAGCAGGGCGATGACGGCGGTGGCGAACACTTCGAAGAAGCCTTCGACCCACAGGTGGACCAGCCACCAGCGCCAGTATTCGACCATGGCGTAGTGGGTGCGCGGACCCCAGGTCAGCGAGGTGGCGTAGAAGCCGCCGATGCACAGCGCGGCCAGGAACACCATGGCGATCAGGCCACGGCTTTCGGACGGCGTGCGCAGGGCTGGCATCAGGCCGCGTCCGAGCAGCAGGACCCAGAACAGCAGGCCGACGAACAGCAGGATTTGCCATACGCGTCCCATGGAGGTGAATTCCAGGCCCTGGTTACCGATCCAGAAGCTGAAGTCGTTGCCCAGGTGCTGCAGGGTGCCGAGCCAGCCGGAGATGGTGGAACCGGCCACGATGAACAGCAGCGCGTAGAACAGCACGTTGACGCCGAGCGCCTGGTACTTCGGTTCGCGTCCGGAGATCGCGGGGGCGATATACAGGCCGGTGGCCAGCCAGGCGGTGGCGATCCACAGCACGGCGAACTGGGTGTGGATGGTGCGGCTGACGGTGAACG
Organism: Massilia frigida; assembly: GCF_011682175.1. Lineage (GTDB taxonomy): Bacteria > Pseudomonadota > Gammaproteobacteria > Burkholderiales > Burkholderiaceae_D > Telluria_A > Telluria_A frigida. The sequence continues at coordinate 118,392 of NZ_WHJG01000020.1, read as the reverse complement.
GCAGGATCTGGCCGAGCGGGATGCCGAAGAAGCTCTGGCCTTCGACCGCGTAGTGGGCGGTGATGATGCCCATGCCGACCTGCGCCAGTATCAGCGCGATGACGACGTAGAAGTATTTGCGGGTGGCGCGCATCGATGCGGTCGGCTTCAGGTCGAACAGCGGGTCGGCCTTGGGCGGCACCGGGTCGTCGCCTTCGTGAGCGCGGCCGTGGTAGAAGATCATGGCGGCGATGGCGGCGATCATCAGGATCACGCTGGCGATCGACCAGATCCCGGCGCCGGCGGTGGGGCCGTTGCCGACCAGCGGTTCGTGCGGCCAGTTGCTGGTGTAGCTGATTGCCGTTTCGCCGGGACGGTCGGTGGCGGCCGACCAGGACGACCAGAAGATGAAGGCTGGCAGGGCGTGCAGGTCTTCCGGCGTGACCAGGCTGCCCGAACTCATGGCGTACTGTTCGCGCAGGGCGTCGAGCTTGGGGTCGTTGCCGAACAGGGCGCTGTAGTGGGCGGCGACTTCACGCACCGCTTGTGCGCGTTCCGGCGAGAGATTGACGATGCCGGTGCGGGCATCCCAGGTGTTGGCGCGCATTTCGCGCTTGAGCCGTTCGCCCAGGGCCGCCTGCTGTTCGTAGTCCAGCTGTGCGAACGGTTTGCCGAATTGCTTGCCGGCGTAGATCTCGCGCAGGGCCAGCGCTTCGCGGTGCAGCCAGTCGGCCGACCAGTCGGGCGCGAGATAGCTGCCGTGGCCCCAGACGGAGCCGAGCTGCTGGCCGCCGGCCGAGAGCCAGGCTTGCTGGCCGCGCTGGACTTCGCCCTCGGCGAACAGCACCTCGCCGTCGCGGCTGGTGACTTGATGGGGAATCGGGGGAGCGCTCAGGTAGATCTCGGTCCCGACCCAACCGAGAACGGCGAAGGACAGGACGCAGATGACCGCGAGCCAGGTCCATAGTTTGCGTGAGGCGTGCATGGCGTGGTTTCCTTGTTATTAGAACGGGGCGGTACAGTCCGCTCCGTTAAAGAAAGATTTTAGATACATCTATTTAAACAAGCAAGTTAAATACTTCTTTTCGTCAAGGCCGCGCCATCTGGATCAATAGATGTATACTGAATGCCTCATTTGACCTTCATCCAAGCAGCCCACGCCGATGCGACTGACCGCCTATACCGATTACACCCTGCGCACCCTGATCTACCTTGGCATGCACCGCGATTGCCTGGCCACCATCCAGGATATCGCCGACGTGCATGGCATCTCGAAAAACCATCTGATGAAGGTGGTGTACCAGCTTGGCCTGTCCGGCATGGTGGAGACGGTGAGGGGGCGTCATGGCGGGCTGCGGCTCAAGCTCGAGCCGGGCCAGATCAATATCGGCGCCGTGGTGCGCCACAGCGAGACGGACTTTTACATGGCCGAGTGCTTCGATCCGGAGAATACCTCGTGCACGCTGGCGCCGGCGTGCGCGCTCAAGGGCGTGCTGGGGGCGGCGACGGCGGCCTATCTGCGGGTGCTCGATGGCGTGACGCTGGAAGACCTGATCGCGCACAGCGCGCGCCCGGGGCAACGGGCGGACCAGGCGATCATCGCCTGGAAGTAGGGAACCGGCGCGCCCCTAGCCCTGCGCGGTGTACACCATCGCGAAACCGCCGCCCGGGGTGCGGAAGTTGGTGGTCTGGCCCTGGTACACGCGCGCCGCCGTCCATTGCACCTGGCCGTCGTAGGTGTAGCTGCGGATGTCGAACTTGAGTTGATCGGGCGCTCCCGCGCTGCCGCCGGTACGCGCCGGCGGCACCATGATCGCCTGCGCCACGTAGTCGCCATCGAGGATGTCTTGCCAGGCGCGCTTGGTCAGCTTGTCGCCGCGGTAGGCCGCGCGCCCGCCGTAACCCGCCGCCGGCTTGAAGAACCAGTCGCGCAGCGTGCGCCACAGGCGCTCGGCCTCGCTGGCCCGCACCTGCTCCGTGTGCGGAATGCCGCTGAGCAGGATCGCGCGCGTGGCCTCGGAAACGCCTAGCGCCGCCAGCCTGGCATCGTCGGTCAGCAGCGCCAGATTGCGCTTGTCGGCGTACAGCGCGTGCGCGCGCGGATGCGGGGTGAGTACCACCGCGTTGGCCAGGTAGGCGTCGCGCAGGGCCGCGTGGCCGGGTGCGGCTAGCATGAAGTCGGTCAGGCGGTTGTACACCAGGTCGACAATCAGGTCGCCGCGCCACAGGCTGCCCGCTTCCCAGCGCAGCATCGACGGGTCGACGATCAGCGCTTCGATGTCGTGGCGCGCGAACAGCTGGCGAAACAGCAGGAATTCCGGATACAGGTACTGGTTCTCGGGCTCGTCGTCGACGATCACGATGGTGCGCAGCGGCGCGCTGCGCCCGCCCAGGCGCCACTCGGCGCGGAACATCTCGACGATGGCGTCTTCCAGCGCCAGCGCGCGCGCGGCGCCGTTGCCGGCATCCTCGATCGCGCTGCATCCGTGGCCGGCGCGCGCCAGGGCCGCATTGAGCAGGGCGCCGCCGGCGTTGGTGTTGATTTCGATGAGGCCGACGGCGTCGTCGCCCAGATGGAAGTCGTAGCCGTAAAAGACGCCGCGCGCGCCCGGATCGTGGCGCGCGATGGGCGGCGCGTCGGCCAGCACGGCATCTTGCCAGGCCGGCAGCGCAATCACTTCTTCCACCGCGCCGATCAGGCGCGCCATGCGCGCCGCCTGGCCGGGCGAGACAAATACCGGCAGCGCCGCGAACAGGTGGGGACAGCGTTCGCGGATCAAGGCCACCACTTCCGGTCCGTCGCTGTGCTGTTGCAGCGCCTCGGCCAGGGCGGCGGCGGAGGGGGCGGCGCAAAAGCAGCTGGCGTTGAGCTGGGCGGCATCGAGCGTGGCGCAGCCGGGTTCGAAGCCGGAATCGGGTGTCGCAAAGTCTTGCATGGGGCAGCCTTTCTTGTTCTTGGTCTGTTGTTATACCTCAAAACGCGCAAATGCATCATTGATGCAGATCAACACAGCTTGCCCGCCCCATGGCGTCTAGTTCTTTTGGGCTAGCAGTCTAGCCAGATTGCCGTGGGAAAATCGCCCTCAGGCTAATAGTCGTGCTTCAAGGCAGCACGTAAGCTTCCTGTATCAGGTCATCGGTCCGGGAGAACAACGTGTCTAGCAAGAACCAACAACAAATAGCGGTGCTGGCGAGCAGCACTTTCGCCTTCACCATCTGCTTCGCGATCTGGATGATGTTCGCGGTGCTCGGGATTCCCATCAAGGCGCAGCTGGGCCTGAACGAAACCGAGTTCGGCCTGCTGGCGGCCACGCCGGTCCTGAGCGGCTCGCTGGTGCGGGTGCCGCTCGGCATCTGGACCGACCGCTACGGCGGGCGCATCGTGTTCTTCATCCTCATGCTGGCCACGGCCCTGCCGATCTGGCTGATCTCGCAGGCCAGCGCGTACTGGCACTTCCTGGTGCTGGGCCTGTTCGTCGGCCTGGCCGGCGGCTCGTTCTCGGTCGGCACGCCCTATGTGGCGCGCTGGTTCGGCAAGGAGCGGCGCGGGCTGGCGATGGGCATCTTTGGCGCCGGCAATTCCGGCTCGGCGCTGACCAAGTTCGTGGCCCCGGCCATCATCGCCGCCTTCGGCTGGCAGATGCTGCCCAAGGTGTACGCGCTGGCCATGCTGGCCACGGCCGTCCTGTTCTGGTTCGGCACCTACAGCGACCCGGCCCACAAGATGCCGGCCGGCGTGTCCTTCGCCGAACAGATGAAGGTGCTCAAGGATCCGCGCGTCTGGCGCTACTGCCAGTATTACTCGGTCGTGTTCGGCGGCTACGTGGGCCTGGCCTTGTGGATGACCAAGTATTACGTCACCGAATACGGTTTCGACATGCGCCTGGCCGCGCTGCTGGCCGCCTGTTTCTCGCTGCCAGGCGGCGTGCTGCGCGCCCTGGGCGGCTGGATCTCGGACAAGTACGGCGCCCACAAGGTCACCTGGTGGGTCATGTGGGTGTGCTGGGTCTGCTTCTTCCTGCTGTCCTACCCGCAAACCAACATGATCATCAAGACCGTGACCGGCAGCACCACGCTGCAGATCGGCCTCACGCCAGTGATGTTCACGGTGCTGCTGTTCTTGGTCGGCGTGGCCATGGCGATCGGCAAGGCATCGGTGTTCAAGTTCATCGGCGACGATTTCAGCGACAACATCGGCGCCGTCTCTGGCGTGGTGGGCCTGGCCGGCGGCCTGGGCGGCTTCGTGCTGCCGATCCTGTTCGGCGCGCTGGTCGACCTGACCGGGGTGCGCTCGTCCGCCTTCATGCTGCTCTACGGCACCGTGTGCGTGTCCCTGGTGTGGATGCATTTCAGCTTCAAAGACAGTGCGCGGCCCGCCGCGCCGCCCCGGCTGGCCGTGGTCGCCTAATTTAAAGGAGAAATCAAATGAGTAAATATGTGATCGCCACCTGGGAGCCGGAAGTGCCGGCCTTCTGGCAAAAGAGCGGCAAGGCGACCGCCAACCGCAACCTGTGGATTTCGATCCCGGCGCTGATGTTCGCCTTCGCCGTCTGGATGGTGTGGAGCGTGGTCGTGGTCAACCTGCCCAATATCGGCTTCAAGTACAGCACCAACCAGCTGTTCTGGCTGACCGCGCTGCCGGGCTTGTCCGGCGCGACCTTGCGCATCTTTTATTCCTTCATGGTGCCGATTTTCGGCGGGCGCAAATGGACCACGATCTCGACCGCCTCGTTGCTCATTCCCGCCATCGGCATCGGTTTCGCGGTGCAGGACGTCGAGACCAGCTACCCGATCATGCTGATCCTGGCCTTGCTGTGCGGCTTCGGCGGCGGCAATTTTGCCTCGTCGATGGCGAATATCAGCTTCTTCTATCCCAAGGCGCAGAAGGGCTACGCGCTGGGCATGAATGCCGGCCTGGGCAACCTGGGCGTGTCGGCGGTGCAGTTCGTGGTGCCGCTGGTGATTACCGCCGGCGTGTTCGGCGCGTTCGGCGGCGAGGCGCAGCAATGGGTCAAGGGCGACGCGCACAAGGCCATGTGGCTGCAGAACGCCGGTTTCATCTGGGTGCCCTTCATTGCGCTGACCGCGGTCGCGTCATGGTTCGGGATGAACGACCTGGCCTCGGCCAAGGCCTCGTTTTCGGAACAGGCCATCATTTTCAAGCGCAAGCATAACTGGCTGATGTGCTGGCTGTACACGGGCACCTTCGGTTCCTTCATCGGTTACTCGGCCGGCTTTCCGCTGCTGATCAAGACCCAGTTTCCGGATGTCAATCCGCTCGATTACGCTTTCCTTGGCCCGCTGGTCGGGGCGCTGGCACGGGTGGTGGGCGGCATCGTGGCCGACAAGCTGGGCGGCGCAAAAGTGACCCTGTGGACCTTCGTCATGATGATCTTGGCCGTGGTCGGCGTGATCCAGTTCCTGCCGCATGGTGGCGTGGCCGGCAACTTCACCGGCTTTTTCTGGATGTTCATGCTGCTGTTTGCTGGCACGGGCGTGGGCAATGCCTCGACCTTCCGCATGATTCCCGTGATTTTCCTGACCGAGCGCCAGCGCGCCGCCGAGGGCAAGGGCCATGCCGCCAAGGAACAGGCGATTGTCGACGCGAACAAGGAAGGTGCGGCGGTACTCGGTTTCACCTCGGCGGTGGCGGCCTATGGCGCGTTCTTCATTCCCAAGTGCTACGGCACCTCGATCGCCCTGACCGGCGGTCCGGACGCGGCGCTGTGGGGCTTCGTCGGGTTTTACGTTAGCTGCATCGTGGTCACGTGGTGGTGCTACGCGCGGCGCAATGCGGACATGCCTTGCTGACAGCAGGAGCGGCCATGGAAAAGAACCGATTTTCGCCGCAGACCTTCCTGGCGCGGCTGCCGCTGTTCGATGCGATGTCGCCAAGCGAACTCGATGCCATCGCCGCCGGCACCAGCGAGCGCCATGCGGCGCGCGGCGAGATCATTTTCCAGCGTGGCGATACCTGCAAGGGCTTTCACCTGGTCATTTTCGGCCAGGTCAAGCTGGCCGCCGGGGTGGCCAACGGGGCCGAAAAGATCATCGAGCTGATCGGCCCCGGACACAGTTTCGGCGAAGCGCTGATGTTCATGGAAAAGCCCTACATCGTCTCGGCCACGGCGCTGGCCGATTCGCTGCTGCTGCATGTGACCAAGGAAGCGGTGTTCGATGGCATCGCGCACGACCCCGGTTTCGCGCGCAAGATGCTGGCCGGGCTGAGCCGGCGCATGCATGGCTTGATCTGCGACCTGGAATCGGTCGCCTTGCAGTCGGGCACCCAGCGCGTGATCGGCTACCTGTTGCAGGACGAGGCGACCGGGCAGGGTGCGCAGCTGACCCTGCCGGTCAGCAAAGCGGTGGTGGCGTCGCGCCTGAACCTGACGCCGGAGCATTTTTCGCGCATCTTGGGCGACCTGACCATGCATGGCCTGATCGGCGTGCAGGGCAGGAATGTGACGATCATGAATATCGACGGCTTGCGCAAGCACGCCGGCTGAACGGAGCAGGCCATGCAAGACATCGAGAAGTTCGTACGCGGTTTCAGCCGCTTCCAGCAGCAGTATTTCAGCGAAGACCATGGCGTCTACGACACTTTGCGCGGCGGACAGCGTCCCAGCACCTTGCTGATCGGCTGCTGCGATTCGCGGGTCGATCCGATGCTGCTGACGGGCAGCGGTCCGGGCGACATGTTCGTGGTGCGCAATATCGCCAATCTGGTGCCGCCCTGCACGCCGGACGCGCCGCCCGGCGTCAGTTCGGCCATCGAGTTCGCCATCTGCAACCTGGAAGTGCTGCGGGTGATCGTGCTCGGGCATGCGCGCTGCGGCGGCATCCGCGCCTTGCTGGCGCCGCAGCCGCTGTCAGCGGAGCAGCGCGAAACCGGGTTTGTCGAGCGCTGGATGCGCATCGCCGAACCGGTGCGGGTGCGCGTCATGCGCGACCTGGCGCACAAGAGTTCGGAAGAACGGCACAAGGCGTGTGAACAGGCCAGCATCTTGCAGTCGCTCGACAACCTGCTGACCTACCCGTGGGTCAAGCGCAGGGTGGAGGAGGGCAAGCTGGTGCTGCACGGCTGGTATTTCGATATCGACAGCGGCGCGCTGATGGCCTATTCGGCACGCCAGCAACAGTTTTTGCCGATGGTGTGCCCGATCGATGCGGTCAAGGGCCGGGTGCTGCCGGCCGGCACGCCGTAAGGTACGCCGCAAGGTCACCGTGCTGGCCGCGTTTCCGTATTAAAGTTGCACAAAAGAATTTTCGATGGCACAGTCGAGGGCTTGCCCATTCCCGCCTCAAGGCCGCACATGAACCTACGACTCCGCCCGGCCCGCCTGCTTGCCTCCTTCTTCCTCTCCATGACAGCACTGGCGGCCTCTGCCGCAGCGACGCCGGACACCGGGCAGTTCCTGCAGATCCTGGAAAAACAGGTGGGCAGCGATGGGAACGACCAGTCGTCCGTTACCGGGCTGATTGCCGACGCGCACGGACAGCAGTTTGCATCGGCCATCCTGGCCCGGCTCGCCGAACAAAAGGCGTACCGGGATGACATGCAGGCATGGCTGAGCGCCAATGCGGAGCCCACGCAGGAAGACCTGGTGCGCAGTTGGCTGAAACATTATCACCGTACCATGTTCTACTCGCACGAGGTCATGGACGATCAGGATATGTCCGTGCTGTTTCGGATGGGGACGATGAATCCGGTGTACGGCACGCCCCGCCAGGGCTGTCAAACCCGCAGCGAGGCGGAGACACATGCGCTGCTCGACGACAGGCGGCACGCGCTGATCGAGGAGCACAAGGACCGCCTTGCCCGCGTCATCGCCGCCGCGTATGTGCGTGGACTGGCTAATTCCAACGCGCCGTCCGAGGACGACAAGTCCGCAAGCAAGATACGCTCGAGCCGGGTGATGGCCGCGTTCCAACGACTGTCGGCCAGCCTGCCGGCGGCCGATGCCGCTATTCTCGCGAACCATTATGCCTACAAGGGCCGGCTGGCCACTTCCATGCAGGAAGCCTGCGACAACGCCTGGGTCATCAGCCATGCGATTGTCGACGCCAAGGTGAGCGATGCCGTGTTGTTGAGGAACAGTGTGACGCAGTCGGCCTACGCGGGCCAGTTCGAGTCGCGTGAGCCAGTAACATTACAGCGCGTATCGGGTTTTACTTCCGGCAAGGCCATGGTCACTGTCCCCACGCTGCTGACCATGCGTCAGGTCGTCGGTACGGTCAGCTTGACCGTCACGGTGGATCAGGCCGGCAAGGTGAGCGAGGTGGCCGTGACGCGCAGCAACCTGGTCCCCGAGCGCGTCACCAGTGCCAACGGGGAGAGCTTTGAAGCCGCGGGGCTGTTCCAGGCGGCGCTTGCAAAATATTACCGCGCGGGACAGTTTGCGCCACGCCTGGTCGATGGCGCAGCGGCGCCATTTTCGTTTTCGCAAGAATTCAATTTTAAGTAACAATCCGGCCTCAGAATCGTTTCACTCTGCTTTATGTATCGGTGTCCAGCATCGATGCTGGCGGCGTCGCCAGAGCGCTGACCGGCGATTAATGTGGCGCAAACACCGGCATTGAACTCCACAGAATAATGGATGAGGGTGGTTGGCGGTAATCCCCTGTTTTATTGGGTTTGCATCCGATCATTCCGCCTTCGCATGAAGCTTTTCCTAAAGAAAGCACATGCTTACCGCTATTTATTCTGAGGAGGTTATTATGTGGATCGGATCAATCGGCTTGGTCGCCGCGACCAAAAATGTTCCCAATGCCGGGACCGATAACCTGGTGCAAGCCACCGTTTTACGCAATGGGAAAGAAATCCGGGTGTTGAACCTGGATTATGCGGATGTGGATGACCATGAACGCGGCGACAGCCGTAGCTACAATTACAGCGGGCCGGCCAAACTGCCTCGCAGAAACGACCTGACGCCGGAATTGCCACCCGGCATAGGAATGATTCCGATGCCGTATCCGGGCTACGGATTCGAGTTTTCACATGGCTTGAACGGCCATTTGCAGATTCAATTGCGCATTAATGGCGATGATATGTGGATCAAGGATAACATCGATCTGTACGTCAAATTCATTCGCCTGCGCGCCACCAGTTTCGATACCCTGGCATGGCTGGAAGATACCGCCTGGACCTACATTGCCAGCTGGACCCAGGATGTGGCGCTGTCCACCGATGACGATGAAGGCGTGACCACCTGGACGCTGAATCTGGCGTAAAGCGGCCGTCTTGATCATGAGGGCGCGCAGCGGGATGGTTTACTCATCCATAATGGCCGGGATGTTCCTTGTCCCGGCCATCTGCATGTCCCGGGATTTGAAATCGCTGATTGAAAATTCAACTTTTGACCAATCCTGCCGTTAATCATTAACGAGCACGGCGCACTGCCGTCTTTCGCCTATGAAGATCTAACGTTACGGCGTGCAATGCGCCAAGGAGGAGAGGTCATGAGTATTACCATTTCCAACACAACACCGTCAGGCGGCGCCACACCCATTGGGCCACGAGAAACCAGCCGCCGGCCGGCCGATAGCGCCCAGGCTGAAGGCAGCGTCAAGACCGACAAGGTGACCCTGAGCGGGCCGGAACAAGCGCCGCTGACCTATGGCGTGCCGCGCGCGGCCGCCGCCGCAGCCCAGGCGCCGCCGGACCTGGACGCCTTGCTGGCCGAGTCCGACCGCCAGGCGCAGGAAGTCATCAACCTGATCCTGCCCGCCGTCGAGCAGCAGGGCCTGAACCTGTCGAAGGTCGTCAGCGGCGAGCAAAAGCTCAGTGCCGACCCGGAAACCATCGAAGCGGCCAAGGCCGCCACCGCCGAAGACGGCGAGTTCGGCGTTGCCAAGGTGTCCGAACGGATCCTGAATATGGCCAAGGGCGCGATCGGCGACGATCCATCCAAGCTGGCCGCGATCCGCGCTGCCGTGGAGGAAGGCTTCGACGAAGCCGCCGAGGCGCTCGGTGGAACCCTGCCCGAACTGAGCCAGAAAACCCGGGACGCCATCATGGCCACCTTCGACCGCTGGGAGAAGGATGGCATGTCGGCAGCCGCTCCCGTCAAGGCGGCCAATGATGCCTCCGGCGCTGCCTGAGTGCACGTTACGCTGAGCAGGCCGCGCCGGACAACGTCCGGCTGCGGTCGTCATCTTGCTTGATTTTAATTTTCTCTTGCCGTCTGCCAGCATTTTCAAGACAATCCGCGCTTCATTCGACGAGAGAAAACTGTACCGATGTCCTTTTTGCCCGCAGGCACGCGCCCATGACGCAGCGCCAGCCGACCTACCAGGAACGGCTCGCCGGCGGCATCGTCGGCCTGCTGGTCGGCGATGCACTGGGCGTTCCCTACGAGTTTCACACGCCTGCCGATATTCCACCGGCCGCCCTGATCGACTTCACGCCGCCGCCACGATTCCCGCGTTCACATCAGGGAGTGGCGCCAGGAACGTGGTCCGACGACGGCGCCCACGCATTATGCCTGCTGGCCTCGCTGCTCGACCGTGGCAGCCTCGACCTGCATGACGTCGGCGCGCGCCTGCTCGCTTGGTATGACGACGGTTATATGGCGGTCGATGGGGTGGTGTTCGATGTCGGCGTGAGCACCGGTACCGCCTTGCGCGCACTGCGTTCCGGCACGCCGTCCGCACAGGCGGGCCCGTGCGGCCAGTACGACAACGGCAATGGATCGCTGATGCGCGTCTTGCCGCTGGCGCTGTGGCACCGCGGGTCCGACGCCAGCCTCGTCCATGACGCCCACCAGCAATCCCTGCCCACCCATGGCCATCTGCGCTCTCAAGTGTGCTGCGCGCTGTACTGCCTGTGGGCGCGGCGCGAGCTGGCGGTATCGAGCGATCCTTGGGGCGATGCGGTGGCGGCGCTGCGTGCCATTTACGCGTCCATGCCGGAGGCGCTGGAAGAACTGGAATGGGCGGTGCGCCCGGACGATCCTCCTGCTGGCGGCGGCTCCGGCTACGTGGTCGACTCGCTACGCTCGGCGCGTCTGGTGCAGGCCGCAGGCACATATGAAGAGGTGGTGCGCGCGGCGGTCAGCCTGGGCAACGACACCGACACCACCGCCTGCATCGCCGGCGGAATTGCGGGTGTACGCCTCGGCATCCACGGCATACCCGCGCGCTGGCGTGAACAGCTCAGAGGTAGCAACTTGTACGGGCATCTGGTCGATGCGCTTCTGGCGTGGCGTACAAGGGACCACGGCGGATGAAAAGCACGAACAGCAATCGGTGCGTTCAGCTCGACTATGTGCTGCAAGAAACCTTCAACGCGACCCCGCCAGGCGTGGGCGATCATCTCGCATGCGCCAACTTATCCCAGCAACGGATCGATACGGTTAAGCGCCGCAACATGCTTGGGTCGGCGTTGCATTCAGGAATATAATGTTGTATCGAATATCTAGCTGCCCTGCCAATGTCCGACATCCAGACCGAAGACCTGACGATCGCCACGCTCGTTCATTCCGATGAGTATGCGAAGCACTTCAAGCAAATCGCCATCATCCGGACCCACGCAATCTATGTGGTGAAACGCAAATATGGGTATGAAATGGCCCGCATTCCCCTTGAGCAGGACGCCACGATCACCTACGCGGTGACGTGGGCGCTTATCCCGATGCTGTTCGGTGCCTTGCTGGTGGCCGGCATTATTGCGATCTTCGTATTCGGTTCGGTTGAAGCCGGCACTCGCATCCCGGTCGGCGCTCTGGCACTCGGGTCGATCTTTGGGAGCGTGCTCATCCGCGGAACAAAACGCCATTTGATTACCGTCCGCACCGGTGGACGCACCTACCGCTGGAGGTCGAAGGCCGGGGCCTTCAAGGACCAGATCGCCAGCACCGCGCGCGTCATCGCCTTTATGCGTGCGCGCAATGGCATACCGGCCGCGCCGCCGGGCGCTCCTGAGCCGGCGGCTGCGAGCGCCGCTGGCTTGTCGACCTAGTCGGAGCCGATCAGCACGGGCGGCGACTTCTTGCGGGCCGCGACGGCGCCATCCTGCCGCGCCGCGCGCATCCGGCCGGGCGCACGATATTGCTCGCCCAGCGCGTCGACCTTGAAGATATTGACCGTCTCGACCAGATTGCCGGCTTGCTCTTCCAGCGATTCGGCGGCCGCCGCAGCCTGTTCCACCAGCGAAGAATTGCTTTGCACAAGCGAGTCCATCTGGACGATGGCCTGGTTGACCTGCTCGATGCCCGATGACTGTTCCTGGCTGGCCGTGGCGATCTCGCCCACGATGGTGGACACGCGCTGGATACTGGCCACCACTTCGTTCATGGTCGCGCCCGCGTGATCGACCAGCTTGCTGCCCAGGTCCACCTTGTCGACCGAATCATTGATCAAGGCCTTGATTTCTTTGGCCGCACCGGCGGAACGTTGCGCCAGATTGCGCACTTCCGACGCCACGACCGCAAAGCCGCGCCCCTGTTCGCCGGCGCGTGCCGCTTCCACTGCCGCGTTGAGCGCGAGGATATTGGTCTGGAACGCAATACTGTCGATCACGCTGATGATGTCGACAATTTTCCGGGCCGATTCGTTGATTGAGCCCATCGTATCGACCACCTGCGAAACGACCGCGCCGCCCTTGATGGCAACCTCGGACGCGGACGAGGCGAGCAGGTTGGCTTGCCGGGCGTTGTCGGCATTTTGCTTGACGGTGCCGGTCAGCTCTTCCATGGAGGAGGCGGTTTCTTCCAGCGAACTGGCCTGCGATTCCGTGCGCGCCGACAGATCGGCGTTGCCGGCCGCGATGTCGTGGGTGGCGGCCGATATCTCGTCGGAACTGGCGCGAATTTTTTGCACGGTCTGTCTCAGGTTGGTGCTGATGGTGTTCATGCTGTGCAGCAGCTGGCCGACCTCGTCGCTGCGTTGTTCCGCCGTCTCGCCGTTCAGGTCACCCGAGGCGATCTTGCTGGCGGTATCGATCGCGTGGGTGAAGCCAACCTTGATGTGCCGGTAGATCATCAGCACGGTGACCAGCGACAGGCACAGCGACACGCCAAGCACCGCAACGGCGACCCAGAACGCGGTATCGGCGCGGGCGGCGGCGATCCGCACTTCCTCGCCGGTGCGTTGGTCGAGCATGGCCAGGAACTCGTTGACCGGCGCCATGATCGTCGCCTTGTTCTTGTGGCAATTGGCGTCGTGCATGATTTTGCGCGCCATGTCCAAGCAACAAGTTGCAATAGAAATGGTATCGGGGCGGGTTGGCGGGGAGAGGACGAAAACCGCTGCCGCTCGCGCGCTTCGCAGTGCCGGCCGGATGCCCGAGCCTGGCACACCAGCCATTGTTTAATCTATTCGAGCTGCACGGGAATATGCGCACCGTTGTGGCTGATCAGCTTGCTGAAGGGGCAAAAGCCTGGCACTGGCCAAGCGGCTGGGGTGCGCGTCTCGCGCAATGCATGCCGATCTGGACCGCGAAGTCGGATGATTTGCTGGAACGAAGAATATTACCTAGCGAGCATTTGAAGCAGGCGCTGTTGGAGGCGGCGGGCCGTGCTATCAACATGGGGAAGCCGCTCGATCTCGGCGTCTTTCTGTTTGCATTCGTCCACGATCGCATCGGCATTGCAGCCAGTGCCCTGGAAGAGCATGGCCTTGACCGCCACCGTCTGGCCTGCCGCATCGCGCACGGCGCGGCCATGGACGGCGCGGAGCGGGACGACGCGCTCGCGCCAGGCATTGATGAAGCGCGGCTGGTGATTCTTAATGACGACTATACGCGGATGGCATTCGTGGTCGAGGTGCTCGAATCGGTCCTGGGAATGCCTCCGGACCAGGCGCAGGCATGCATGATGCAGATTCATCACGAGGGACGGGCGGACTGTGGCGTGTTCCCGCTGGCAATCGCACGCGCCAAAGTAGAGGAGGTCCTGGCGCTTGCGCGGGAGCGCTGCGAACCCTTGCGCACAAGCCTGGCCAACGCTTGATAGGTCGCCAGCGTGCCCCGGCACGCCGCATGGCGCCTGGCGCGATCGCGTGATGCGCACTGCCGGAGCGACCGGATCGCCATCGCAGCGAACCCTATGCCGGCGCAAACTGGCGCAATTCGCCATCCCGCCCGAACGCCAGGAACTGCCCGATCTGGCCGGTGTGAATATAGGTCACCATCATATTGAGCGGTGCTTCTGCCTCGGTCGAGGCCGGCGGCTTGCCATGGCGCCCCGACATGGTGGTGACGAACACGATATCCCATTCCTTGCCGGTGTAGTTCGACTCGGCCACGAGGTCGGCAAAGCTGCCCAACTCGTCGAGGGTCTTGTCCACGCACATGACCGGGGCCAGGGCGCCACCGCGTTGCTCGGCGAAACCGGCGCGCTCGGCCGCGCCCGCCTCCTCGGGCAACTCCGCCTTGGCAAAGGCGAATAGCACGCGCTGCGGTTGCGGCTGGGCGCGCGCGGCTTGGATCAGGTCGTCATAACTGGTGATGTTCATTGCTCGTTCCTTCAGGTTCATGTGTCGATAGCGCATGTATACCGTATCCATTCAGCACCCTCCATAGCCACAAAGGACTAGGCAGCCTAGTCCTTGTCGCCGCGCCGCACCACCTTCTTGCCAATATGCATCGTGACTACCGCTGCGTAGACTGCTTTCATCGGGTTGCGCCCTTGTCGAAGGCGCCGCTCTCATTCAAGCGGAGGCAGCATGAGTCATTTTCTGGATCGTCTGAAGTTCTTCAATCGCCCCAAGGAGACGTTTTCCGACGGCCATGGCGCCGTCGTCCACGAGGACCGTACGTGGGAAAACGCCTATCGCCAGCGTTGGCAGCATGACAAGATCGTGCGCTCGACCCATGGCGTCAATTGCACCGGCTCGTGCAGCTGGAAGGTGTATGTGAAGAATGGCCTGATCACCTGGGAAACCCAGCAGACCGATTACCCGCGCACCCGGCCCGACCTGCCCAACCACGAGCCGCGTGGCTGCCCGCGCGGCGCCAGCTATTCCTGGTACGTGTATTCGGCCCAGCGCGTCAAATACCCGATGGTGCGCGGCCGCCTGATGCAGATGTGGCGCGAAGCCCGCCTGACCATGGACCCGATCGCCGCCTGGGCTTACATCAGCCAGGACCCGGAACGGGCGACATCGTACAAATCGATTCGCGGCCTGGGCGGTTTCGTGCGCGCCAACTGGGATGATGCCAACGAGATCATCGCCGCCGCCAACGCCTTCACCATCAAGAAATACGGCCCGGACCGGATCGTCGGCTTTTCGCCGATTCCCGCCATGTCGATGGTCAGCTACGCCGCCGGCACGCGCTACCTGTCGCTGATCGGCGGCGTGGCCCTCAGTTTCTACGACTGGTACTGCGACTTGCCGCCGGCCAGCCCGCAGGTATGGGGCGAACAGACAGACGTGCCGGAATCGGCCGACTGGTACAACTCCACCTTCCTGATGGTGTGGGGCTCGAACGTGCCGATGACGCGCACGCCGGACGCCCACTTCTACACGGAAGTGCGCTACAAGGGCACGAAAACGGTGGCCGTATCGTCGGACTTCGGCGAAATGGCCAAATTCGGTGATATCTGGCTGGCCCCAAAGCAAGGCACCGACGCGGCGCTGGCGCTGGCCATGGGCCACGTGGTCCTCAAGGAATTCCACGCCGAAGGCGGTTCGGACTACTTCCGCGGCTACGCCAAGCAGTACACCGATTTCCCGATGCTGGTCATGCTCAAGGAAACCAACGGCGCCCTGGTGCCCGATTACTTCCTGCGTGCTTCGCACCTGGACAATAACCTCGACGAAACCAACAATCCCGACTGGAAAACCCTGGTCATCGACGAAGCCACCGGCGCCATTTGCGCGCCGGCCGGTTCGATCGGTTTCCGCTGGGGCGAGTCGGGCCGCTGGAACCTGGAACAGAAAGAGGGCACCAGCGGGCGCGCCATCGATCCGCTGCTCTCGCTGATCAAGTGCAGCGATGCAGTCGAGGAAGTCGGCTTTGCCTACTTCGGCGGCAAGGATGCCAGCGACATGCTGATGCGCCGGGTGCCGGTCAAGAAAGTGGTGCTGGCCGACGGCAGCACCGCGCTGGTGACCACCGTGTACGACCTGACCCTGGCCAACTACGGCATCGACCGTGGCCTGGGCGGCGCCAACGTTGCCACCAGCTACGACGATGACGTTCCCTATACCCCCGCATGGCAGGTCAAGCATACCGGCGTGAAAGCGGCCGACGTGATCACCGTGGCGCGCCAGTTCGCCGAAAACGCCGACAAGACCCAGGGCAAGAGCATGGTCATCGTCGGTGCCGCGCTGAATCACTGGTACCACATGGACATGACCTATCGCGGCATCATCAACCTGTTGATGATGTGCGGCTGCATCGGCAAGTCGGGCGGCGGCTGGGCTCACTATGTCGGCCAGGAAAAGCTGCGTCCGCAAACCGGCTGGACCCCGCTCGCCTTCGCCCAGGACTGGAACCGTCCGATGCGCCAGATGAACGGCACCTCGTTCTTCTACGCCCACACCAGCCAGTGGCGCCACGAAAAGCTGCACACGAGCGAAATCTCCTCGCCATCGGCTGGCGACGACGTCGCGCCGATGTCGCTGATCGACTACAACGCCAAGGCTGAACGCATGGGCTGGCTGCCGTCCGCACCGCAGCTGGAAACCAATCCGCTGGAAGTGACGCGCGCCGCCAAGGCCGCCGGCATGGACCCGGCCGCCTACGCGGTGGGCCAGATCAAGGCCGGCAAACTGAACTTTTCGTGCGACGACCCGGACAATCCGGCCAACTTCCCACGCAATATGTTTGTGTGGCGCTCGAATATCCTGGGCAGCTCGGGCAAGGGCCACGAGTATTTCCTCAAGTATTTGCTGGGCACCCAGAACGCGCTGATGAGCGACGAAACGCACTGCGTCAAGCCGCGCGACGTGAAGATCCGTCCCGCCGCCGAAGGCAAGCTGGACCTGGTCGTGGTGCTGGACTTCCGCATGTCGACCACCTGCCTGTACGGCGACATCGTGCTGCCGACCGCCACCTGGTATGAAAAGGATGACCTCAACACCTCGGACATGCATCCCTTCATTCACCCGCTGTCGGAAGCCGTGCAACCGCTGTGGCAATCGAAGTCGGACTGGGAAATCTACAAGGGCATCGCCGAGAAATTCTCGGAAATTGGCGGCGCATACCTGGGCACCCAGCAAGATCTGGTGCTGACCCCGCTGATGCACGACACCCCGGGCGAACTGGGCCAGCCCTTCGATCCGAAAGATTGGCGCGCCGGCGAGTGCGAGCCGATTCCGGGCAAGACCATGCCGAACCTGACCGTGGTCACCCGCGATTACAAGGACGTGTTCAAGAAATTCACCTCGATCGGGCCCCTGCTCGAATCGCTGGGCAACGGCGGCAAGGGCATCGGCTGGAAAACCGGGCATGAAGTCGAAGTATTGCGCGGCATCAACCGCACGGTGACGGAAGAGGGCGTATCGAAGGGCCAGCCGCGCCTCGACACCGCCATCGACGCCGCCGAAATGATCCTGTCGCTGGCGCCGGAAACGAATGGCCACGTGGCTGTCAAGGCCTGGGCCGCGCTGACGACCATGACCGGGCGCGACCACACCCACCTGGCGCTGCCGCGCGAACACGACACGATCCGCTTCCGCGACGTGCAGGCGCAGCCGCGCAAGATCATTTCGTCGCCGACCTGGTCCGGGCTGGAATCGGAAGAAGTGAGCTACACGGCCGGCTATACCAATGTGCACGAACTGATCCCTTGGCGCACCCTGACCGGGCGCCAGCAGTTCTACCAGGATCACCGCTGGATGCGCGATTTTGGCGAGGGGCTGTGCGTGTACAAGCCGGCCATCGATACCAAGACCACGGCGGCGATGCTGGGCGCTTCACCGAACGGCAACAAGGAGATCGCGCTGAACTTCCTGACGCCGCACCAGAAATGGGGCATTCACTCCACGTATTCGGACAACCTGCGCATGCTGACCTTGTCGCGCGGCGGGCCGCACGTGTGGATTTCGGAAGAGGACGCCAAAGATGCCGGCATCGTCGACAACGATTGGATCGAGGTGTTCAACGTCAACGGCACCCTGACGGCGCGGGCGGTGGTCAGCCAGCGCATTCCGGTCGGCATGACCTTGATGTACCACGCCCAGGAAAAGATCATCAACACGCCGGGCGCGGAAATGTCGGGCAAGCGGGGCGGGATCCACAACTCGGTCACGCGCACCGTGACCAAGCCGACCCACATGATCGGCGGCTACGCACAGCTGGCGTGGGGCTTCAATTACTACGGCACCGTCGGCTCGAACCGCGATGAATTCGTGCTGTTGCGCAAGATGAACAAGGTGGAGTGGCTGGAAGGCCCCCTGGTAGAAGAAAAGAATGGAGCACACGTATGAAGATCAGAGCGCAAATCGGCATGGTGTTGAACCTGGACAAGTGCATCGGCTGCCACACTTGTTCGGTCACCTGCAAGAACGTCTGGACCAGCCGCGACGGCGTCGAATACGCGTGGTTCAACAACGTTGAAACGAAACCCGGCATCGGTTACCCGAAGGAATGGGAAAACCAGGATAAATGGAATGGCGGCTGGAAACGCAATGCCGCCGGGAAGATCGAGCCGCGCCAGGGTGGCCGCCTGAAAATCCTCGCCAACATCTTCGCCAACCCGAACCTGCCGGCCATCGACGAGTATTACGAGCCGTTCACCTACGACTACGAGCGCCTGCAAAACGCGCCGCTGTCGGAAACGCCGCCGACGGCGCGCCCGATCTCTGTGTTGACCGGCAAGAAGATGGACAAGATCGAATGGGGTCCGAACTGGGAAGATGACCTGGGCGGGGAATTTGCCGCCCGCAGCAAGGACAAGCTGTTCGACAATATGCAGAAGGAAATGTACGGCACCTTCGAGAACACTTTCATGATGTACTTGCCGCGCCTGTGCGAGCACTGCCTGAACCCGACCTGCGTGGCATCCTGCCCGTCCGGCTCGGTGTACAAGCGCGAAGATGACGGCATCGTGCTGATCGACCAGGATAAATGCCGTGGCTGGCGCATGTGCATTTCCGGCTGCCCGTACAAGAAGATTTACTACAACTGGTCGTCCGGCAAGGCCGAAAAGTGCACCTTCTGCTATCCGCGCATCGAAGCGGGCCAGCCGACCGTGTGTTCGGAAACCTGCGTCGGCCGCATCCGCTACCTGGGCGTGTTGCTGTACGACGCCGACAAGATCGAAGCGGCGGCCGCGGTGCCCGACGAGCGCGACCTGTATCAGGCGCAGCTGGGCCTGTTCCTCGATCCGCACGATCCGGCCATCATCGAAGAAGCGCGGCGCCAGGGCATTCCCGACTCGTGGCTGGAGTCGGCCAAGAAGTCGCCGGTTTACAAGATGGCGGTGGACTGGAAAGTCGCTTTCCCGCTGCATCCGGAATACCGCACCCTGCCGATGGTGTGGTACATCCCGCCGCTGTCGCCGATCCAGGCTGCGGCCGAGTCCGGCAAGATGGGCATGAATGGCATCTTGCCAGACACCAACAGCCTGCGCATTCCGGTGCAATACCTGGCCAACCTCTTGACCGCCGGCGACCAGCCGCCCGTGATCCGCGCGCTCGACCGCATGCTGGCCATGCGCGCCTATATGCGCAGCAAGACCGTCGACAAGGTCGAGAACCTGGCCGTGCAGGAACAGGTGGGATTGAGCGAGGCCATGGTCGAGGACATGTACCACATCATGGCGATTGCCAATTACGAAGACCGCTTCGTGATTCCGAGCAGCCACAAGGAAATGGCGGAAGACAGCTTCAACGAAAAAGGTTCGTGCGGTTTCAGCTTTGGCAACGGCTGCTCGGACGGCGTGACCGAGACCAGCCTGTTCGGCAAGAAAAAGCAGGGTTCGGCCATCTTCATGGCGATGCCCAAGTCACGCAAGAAAAAAGACGCCCAGGAGGCATGATGAAAACCAGTCAACACTACCAGGTGTTATCAAGCCTGTTGCTGTACCCGGAACCGGAGCTGATCGCGGAATTGCCGTCGCTGGCGAATGCCATCGCCCACTCGCCGGCATTGCACGCGCCGCTGCTGCCGCTGTTCGCTTACCTGAGCGACGGCGCCCTGATCGACCTGCAGCAAAACTACGTGATGACGTTCGACCGCAATCCCTCGCATTCGCTGCATCTGTTCGAGCATATTCACGGCGAATCGCGCGACCGCGGCCAGGCCATGGTCGACCTGATGGAAGAGTACAAGAAGCACGGCTTGCACATGACGGGCGACGACTTGCCCGACTTCGTGCCGCTGTTCCTCGAATTCCTGTCGCAGCAGACCACGGAGGAGGCGGCCCGCCTGCTGTCGGACGCGGTGCACGTGCTGGCCCATATCGGGCGCAAGCTGGCCGCCAACGGCAGCCCCTACGCCGGCGTGTTCGCCGTGCTGGAGCATCTGAGTCCGGTGGCGGCCGAGGAATTGAGCGAGCCGCCGGTGCGCGACATGGACGAGGCGCTGGAAACCTTCGGGCCGGGCATGGACGGGGTCGAACCGCTGCTCAAGCCGACCGGGGCGCCCGGCACGCATCCGATCAATTTCTACCCCCGCACGGCGCGCGCCGCTGCCAGCGTGTAAAGGAAGCATCATGGACTACCTTCATCAATTTCTGTTCGGGATTTATCCCTACATCGCGCTGGCGATCTTCCTGCTCGGCAGCCTGATCCGTTTCGACCGCGAGCAGTACACCTGGAAATCGGAATCGACCCAGGTCCTGCACCAGGGCAGCCTGCGCTATGGCAGCGTCCTGTTTCACATCGGCATCATCGGCCTGTTCTTCGGCCACATGGCCGGGCTGCTCACGCCCGTGTGGGTGTGGGATACGCTGGGCGTGAGCCACGGCCTCAAGCAACTGGTGGCGATGGTGGCCGGCGGCGTGATGGGCCTGCTGTGCCTGGTCGGGATCGTGCTGCTGCTGGTGCGCCGCTTCAGCAACGAGCGCCTGCGCCATGCCACCACCTTCAAGGACAAGATCGTGCTGCTGTGGATCCTCGCAACCTTGCTGCTGGGACTGTCGTCGATCTACGTGTCGGCCGGCCACATGGACGGACACACGATGGTGTTGCTGATGAACTGGGCACAGCACATCGTGACCTTCCGTGCCGATGCCGCCGCCTTCA
Source organism: Massilia frigida (assembly GCF_011682175.1). GTDB lineage: Bacteria > Pseudomonadota > Gammaproteobacteria > Burkholderiales > Burkholderiaceae_D > Telluria_A > Telluria_A frigida. The sequence continues at coordinate 97,278 of NZ_WHJG01000020.1, read as the reverse complement.
TCGCCGACGCACCGCTGCTGTTCAAGCTGCATCTGTTCATGGGTATGTCGCTGTTCGTCATCTTCCCGTTCACCCGCCTGGTGCACGTGTGGAGCGGACTCGGCGCGCTGACCTATCTTGGCCGCGCTTACCAATTGGTACGTAGCCGTTAATCGGGAGAATCATCATGGGTATTTCAGTCAATGGCGTGGACATCGACGACGTGGCGGTCGAGCAAGAGTTGCCGCATCATCAGGGGGCGGATAATCCGCTCAAGGAAGCGGTGCATGAGCTGGTGCTGAGGACCTTGCTGCTGCAGCAGGCCGAGACGCTGGGGATCACCGGGGGCGACGATGACGCCCGTATCGAGGCGCTGCTGGCGCTGCAAGTAAAGGTGCCCAAGGCCGACGAGGCCGCGTGCACTACGTGGTATCGCAACAATGCCCAGCGCTACACCAGCGGCGATATGGTCGAAGCACGCCATATCCTGTTCCAGGTGACGCCGGGGGCGCCGCTCGAATTGCTGCGCGCCACCGGAGAAGCCGTGCTGGAAGAGTTGCAGGTGCATCCGGAGCGCTTCGACGAGCTCGCTGCGCAGTATTCGAATTGCAGTTCCGGCAAGGTGGGCGGTAGCCTGGGGCAATTGTCGCGCGGACAGTGCGTGCCCGAGTTCGAGCAACTGGTGTTCCGGCTGCGCGAAGGCGAGCTGGGGGGGCGCTTGCTGGAAACGCGCTTCGGCTTGCATATCGTGCAGGTGCTGCGCCGGGTGGAAGGGCGGCTGTTGCCGTTCGAGGCCGTCAAAAGCGAGATTGCGGCCTACCTCGACCGCCAGTCGAGCCAGCGCGCAACGCACCAGTATCTGCATATTCTGGTGGGCCAGGCGCAGATCGAGGGCTTGAGCATGGAAGGGGCCGATAGTCCGCTGGTGCAGTAAGCTGCGATTCCGGGGCTCGCTAGCGGGCCCCGGATGCATGCCGGATGCCGGCCTTGTCGATCTTGCACAGCCATTTGGCGTCCGGACACCACCGTGGCGGCTCCGTCACCGGTTCCGCATGGCCGTCGGCGACAAGATCGTCGACACGGCCTTGCTCGTCGGTATCTTCATCGAAAATGGCGACGGGCATGCCCCGATAAAATGAGATGAGCGCGCCGGACGAGTCGGTCTCCTCGTCGCGGCGGGATAGGACAACGAGGTTGTAGTCCAGCATCTCTCCCGAATCGACGCGGATGCGTGGACTCCGGCCGGACGCGGACAGCTCATCCGATGTGGCCTGCCGCCGTTTCGCCTGCACCGCATCGGGCGCTCGCGCGGGGGCAACGGGGCCAGGGAGTGGGCCTAGAACGTCGTTGCGTGCGTAGGTTATCCCGCTTTGGTCATATGGCTCGCCAGCGCATCCTTGCACATGGAAGCAATCCTGGCACTCCAGCACAAGCTGCCCGCTTCCGACCGCCTTGAACAGCATGAAATCGGAGGGGCCGCACACAGGACAACGTTGCTCGACTTGTATAACGAGTAACTGCTCCATCGCATCGTGAAGAATGCCTTCGATCGAAGCGAGGTGGGTCCTGACTTCATATTGCTCGATGGCGGTTTTGAAGTGACGGAACGCCTCATCTCTCATTGCCGATTGTTGGACGGGATAATCCACTGCCTTCATGCTGAAGTATTGCGCGAAGCGGCGACCGGAAAACGGTTTGCTGCTGAACTGGGCGCGGTATTTTCTGAAGCCGGCGACCAGCGTGGCAAAAATGCGTTCCGGCTCCGCACTGTCGTCCAGCTTGAGCAATTGATCGCGCAGGTCGTGCCATTGGTTCTTCATCAATCTGCGCATCAATCTATCCTGTATGGCGCTTAAACATAGGGGCGGCGCGCCGGGTTGAAGACGTGCGGGTGATCGTTGTCGTCGAGCAGGTCGAGAAATTCGCCGAGGCCTTCCTCGTTGTTTTTGGCAAGGGCATACTCGCTGTCGGCGATCAGATGCACGCACAGCGTTCCGATGTGATGGCCATCGTGTTCAATATGCTCGAACAGTTCGCGGTCGGTGCGGATGATGGGCGGCAGGAACAGGAAGGTCTTGAATGGGCAGCCCTCCAGCGGCGCGGCCGGCAGCGGTACCGTGTGGCCCTGGCCGAACCAGGTGCGGTCCGTCTCGGGCAGCTTCGCCAGCCAGCGCAGGGTGGAAAAATAGGCCGGGTCGAGATCGGGCACGTACCAGACCAGCTCGCTTGCCAGGGATTCGTCCACCTCTTCATTGTGCGGGCCCGTCATGAGCCGGTCGCTCATGCCCGACGTGACCAGCACGTAACCTTCCTGATCCTCGGCATCGACGTCGCACTCTGCGACAAAATTGCGGCCGAATGCATAAATGCTGACGCGGAATGCGCGGTCCTCGTCCAGGTCGATGTGATCTGGCTCGCCGAGTTCGTCGGCCATGGCGCGCAGTCGCGTGGCGGCCAGGGTGTCGTCATTGGCTTCGGCAAGGCCGAACAGGATGTCAGATTTTTCGGCCATGGCTCGCTTTGTTAAAGTGTCGATGGCTCGACTATACAACGCGAAAAGCAAACCGTCGATGGCCGCTGCGTGGCGTGCGCGTTACTTAAAAATCAAGGTAGGTAAAACCGATCTCCCATGGCCGCACGACAGGGAAGCGCCAGATGATTTCGTGGGTGCTCGTCGCTGCGACACAATGATCGACCACCCGCACTTCATAAAATGGATTGGACACACTGAAGCACGCTGCCCAGACCAGCCCGCGCGGGTTCACGACCGCGACAAAACCTTCGTTCCCCATCACGCCTTCGCCGCAGATCGCGTAAGCCTCGGTGCCGATGATGGGCGCCCGATGAATATAGGGAGTGACCTCGTTAAAATAGTTCTCCGGATTCCCCGCAAAACTGTCGATCGATGTGAGGCCGGCTGGACGAATGTCGTAGCGCGGACGCCTGTCGACGTAATCCTCGGTTTCCTCCAGCGCGAGCATGGTCCCGTCACCGGCGATGATGCCGATAAAATCGGGTAGTGAATCGGTCTTCCAGTGCCCGGCAATGGTAGGGTGAAAATATTGGGCGTTTAAATCGATGTTGAGCATGGCGGGGAGGGTATAGGGAGTGGTTGGCGGCGTCACGGCTGGTCGACGCCGCCCCTGGGTGTTTCTATTCCCGGATCTGAAGGTAGGTCTGCGGGTAGTTGGCTTTGAATTCGTTGGCCCTGGTGCTCCACACATCGTCCAGCGAAAAGGAGGCATGTTGCCAGAAGGCGTCGCTGCGCGGCACGTTATTGTTGGCGGCGTTCGCAAAGTCGCTGTCGTTGCGCGTCTTGAACGAGGCGCTGCCGAAATTGGACGCTTCCAGCGCCAGGCGGTAATCCCGGTTGGCCTGGTAGCGCACGGTTTCATCGCTGTTCCAATCGGGCACCGCGCTGTAATGGCTGATGATGTCCGGCGCGTAAAATTCGCCCCAGTTGCCGAGGAATTCGACGCGTTTCTTGTCTTCGGCATTGGCGAAGCGGAAGGCGTGGGTGAGGGCGCCGTCCTTGTGATAGACAACCAGCGGGTGGCCGTTCTGGGTCTGCAACTGGCCGATGGCGCGCGTGGTGTATTTTCCGTGGGCGCTGGTGGAGACATGCGAAATGAAGTCGGCCTGGTCGTTCACCTTGCCGGTCCACACGATCACCGTTTCCACGTCATGCCGGTGGCCGCCGAGGAAGCTCAGGCCGATGGCCTGGTCTTTTTCAAAATACAGTTCGTAAAAGTGGGCGCAGCGTTCGATCTTGTCGGCACCTTCGATGCTGGCCCTGCATAGTTGCCGGTGCACGGTGTTGGCGTAGACGGTCCAGTCGGCATCACGGCATCCTCCGTGGACCGAGCCGGTCGCGCTCTTGCCCGGGTTCTGGCGCAGATGCTCGTTGCGGTGGAATGGCGTGGCCGCGTAGCAGCCATCCGAATCGAAGTCGAACGCCGGATGGAAATTCCTTACCTGCTTTTCATTGTATTTGGTAATCGCCGCGTTCCACTTCGGGAAGTCGTCGGCATGCGCCGCCAGCGCGTTGAATGCGATGCAGGATGCCAGCGCGGCTTTTAACCACGTTGATTTTTTCGGATTGACGGAGATCGTTTTTCTTTTCATGGGATGCGCCTTTAAAAGATTGCCAATGTCGCGGGAAGGTCGGGTGGACCGCTGGTAAACACTACAGAGTATTTATTACCGTTTGTTGACTTGAACATCCTTTCGCGGGCGCTGCGCCGTGATCATCCTGGCGCTGGACGCGCTAATCGACGGGCGTAGCGGCCGATATTCCTTTCAGGGTCAAGGCACTGGCCAACTCATCGGAATAGTCCAGGTAACCCCGCGCATTCGCTTCTTTTTCGCAAAGAAAGTTCTTTACGAACACCGGTGCGGTTTCCTGGAAATCCCCGATCGACAAATCGGTCGCGGCCGAAAACTCCAGGGTGTAGGCGTCGCATTCCTCTCCATCGGGGATGCCGAACAGGATGAAGGTCGATCCGGAACCGGCGTGCCTGGCGACGAATGCGGGCACCTCCTCGTAACGTCCCGATTCGTCCATCTCGAAGCTGGTGCCGTCAATGGCACTTTCCAGCCTGCGCGCCACCGTGTCGAGTGGCTCCAGGCTCGGAATTTCTACTGAGGCTAGTAAGTTTTTCTTTTGCATTGCGTTGTTCCTTAATTCCCGGTCGGGAAATAATGCTGGGTTTCCTGTTTCCTGGCGATTTGTTCCTTGGTAAATATCCTGAACACAGGAAGCTCGCTCTTCATTCCTTCAAGAACCGGATTGTCTTTCATCGTTGTTTCAAGATCCTTGAATGTGTCGTTCAGTGACTCATCCAATTTGCTGATGTCCTTGAAGAAGGTCTTCTTCGGAAACTGAGCGGCCAGGTCATCGCTGATGACAAACAAATCGATGTCGTAGCCTTGCGGCCCGTCATAAGGCTTGCCGCCTTTGGTGGCAACGATGCCATCGAATGCGACCCGTTCCCCGTCCGGTCCCAGCTTGGTGGGATTCTTCAAGCCATCGACCAGGCTGCCCCGGAAACCGATTTTTGCAGTCGGATCGAGCGCCAGTATGCGTTCAATCGACGGTTGTACCGCCGCTTCGATTTGTCCGATGATCAGGGTGCGATTGGCGTTGCCATGCAATACCAGCACTTCCTCGAACGACTTGCCGGTATGGTCGGCGCCGCATTTCGTGCACGGCGTCAGCCCGAGCGGATCGACCCACTGGGTGGGATTCGGCGCATAGGCATGCAGATTGTTGCCACCCAGCAGACCGATCGGGTCGCAGGACACGAAACGGCCAACGTCGGGATCGTAATAGCGGAAGCGATTGTAGTGCAGCCCGGTTTCGATGTCGTGGTACTGGCCCTGGAAACGAATCGCCTGGAACTGGTCCAGGCCGTCCGCCGAGGAGTCTATGTGCGCGGCCGGCGTGGTTTCTTCGAGCAGCTTGCCCCAGGCCTTGAACCTGGCGCCCCAGGTGAGCTCGCCATCGGGCGCGGTCGCTTCGCGCGGCGTGCCCAGGTGGTCGGTGTGCAGGTAGGTGAGCACCGGTCCGGTTTGCGCATCGTTCCCGCCCGCGGACGGCGGCGCCAGGTCCGACTGCGCCACTGGCACGAACGAATGCGGCTCGTAGATGTAGGTGCGGCTGTGGCCCTCGCGCGCTTCGCCGAGCAGGCGGTTGCCATCCCACGAAAAGCGCGTGGTGCCCTGTTTGTCGCGTTTGGCGATGCGGCGTCCGAACGGGTCGTAGGCATATTTCACCGTGTGCAGCGTCGGCTGCTCGTCCTGCGCATTGCGCGTGATGACCGCCTTGACCAGCTGGTGCGCGCCGTTCCACTCGAAGCGCATGCGCGTGTGGCTGCCGACCAGCTTCTCGCTCAGATTGCCGTGCGCATCGTAATCGTAGCGCTTGTCCTCGAACACGCGCACCCGGTTGCCTTCGACCCGGCCCACGCCGGCAACGCTTGCGTCGAGCAGATTATGCGCGGGATCGAACGCAAAGCGTTCGTCCGACTGCGGCTGCACCGCCGACAGGATGCGTCCGATCACGTCGTAGCTATAGGTCGTGCGGCCGTTGCGCTTGTCGTCGATGGCCAGCAGGTTGCCGCTGTCGTCGTATTCGTACTGGCGCGCGATCACCGGCGCGGCGCCTTCGCCCACGCCGATCTGTCCGGTCACCTGCGACAGCAGCCGCCCCGCGTGGTCGTAGCGGAACTGGCTGGTCAGGGCGCCGTGGGTGCGGCTGACCGGACGGTGCAGCTGGTCGCGTTCGATGTCGGTGATGACCTCGCCATCGATATTGATCTGGTGCAGATGGCCCGAGCCGTAGAACAGGTTGTTGAGCACCCGGCCATCCGGCAGCACGGTCTGGATGCGGTTGCCCATCTCGTCGTAGGCATGGCGCAGCAGCGTGGTTCCAGCGTCGCTGTCGGTCTGCTCGGCCACCAGCCGGCCCAGCGCGTCGTATTGAAGCGACACTTGCGCATCGGCGTTGGCGGCCTGGGTCATCCGGCCCAGCTCGTCGTAGGCATAACGCAGGCGCAACTGTTCGGCGCGCGCCTCGCCGGTCACGCGCGAGACAATCTTGTCGACCAGCTGGCCCGCGCTGTCGCGCAGGTAGCTGGTGTCGATGCGGCTGTATTCGGTGCGTTCGCCGCTGCCGTGTTCTTCCTTCGCCACCAGCTGCCCGCTGTCGTCGTAGCGGTAGCGCGTCAGGCGCGCGTCGAATCCGGTTTCCTCGATCAGGCGGTCGAGCGCGTCGTAGACGAAGCGGTGGGCGTCGCCGTTTTCATTGATCAGCTCAGCCATGCGCCGCAGGCCGTCGTAACGGTATTCCATCACGCCACCGCGCGCGTCGATGCGCTTGCGCGGCTTGCCGTCTTCGGCGAGCTCGTAGCTGGTGCGCTTGCCGGCGGCATCGACGCGCGCCAGCAGGCGGCCCAGCGCATCGTATTCGTAATGCTCGGCCGTGCCATCCGCCTGTACCGCGCTCGTCAGGCGTCCGGCCGCATCGTAGGCATACGCGGTCGCGCTGCCATGCGCATCGGTCACGCGCAGCAGGCGCCCGTCCTCGTCGTAGCTGTAGTAGCTGCTGTTGCCCGAGCAATCGGTATAGCTGATCAGTTGCGCGGCGCGGTTGAACGCCAGCTTCTTGACGCCGCCGGCGGCGTCGACCACCTTCACCGGCAAGCCCTGCTGGTCGTAGTGGTAGACGGTGCGCTGGCCGAGCGCATCGGTCACGCTGTGCAGGTTGCCGCGCTCGTCATACCGCAGCGCGGTGGTGGCGCCGAGCGCATCGGTGATCAGGGCCGGCTTGTCGAACACGGTGTCGTACACGATGCCGGTGCCCTTGCCGCCGCTTTCCACCCGCACCACCCGGCTGCGGCCGTCATAGCGGTAACTGGTGCTGCGTCCGCCCGGATGGATGATGCCGACCAGGTTGCCGTTGCTGTCGAGGCGACGCGTAGTCTCGCCGCCGAGCGCGTCGATCATGCCGGTAAAGCGCCGCTTCTTGTCGAAACGGTAGTGCTGGGTGCGCCCCAGGTTGTCGGTGACCACGGTTTCGCCGGCCAGGTAGCGGAAATCCCACGACATGCCATTGTTGGTCCAGTTGCGCGTGACCTTGCCGGTCCATTCAATCTCATCGTATTCGTAGCGCGACACCAGCCCGCCGGGCTGCGCGTGCTCGACCATGATGTGATTGCTGTAGGCGAACTGGCGCATGAGCTGGCCCATGCGGTTGCGCACCTCGGACAGGTTGCCCAGCGCATCGTAGGCGTAGCTCACCAGCACCTCGTTGGTGGCTTCTTCGTAATCGACCGGGTCGCGCTGCACGCTGACGCTGCCCAGGCGCAGCTGGCCGCGATGCTCGATGAAATCCAGCACGAATACGCGCCCGGCGCTATCCTCGATGGTGTCGGGCAGCTGGCGCGCGTTGTAGGCGATGCTGATCTTGTTGTCGTTGGCGTCGACCATGCCGACCAGCACGGCGGTGTCATACGCGCGTCCGAGCATGGCGAACTGGCTGCGCAAGCCCTTGTCGTCGATCAGCTCGAAGCTGCGTTCGCCGGTGCGCTCAAGGGTGATTTTTTCCGACAGCGAATACAGCGCATCGCCCACGCGCGGCAGCGAGAAGGTGATGTCGCGCTGAAACGCGTCCTGCACGACCACCTGGCCGTCGCTGATGTGGAGCGATTCCGACAGCGGCGTACTCCAGCCCTGGCCGAGCCAGCCGGCCTTGCGCTGCGCCGAGCTGTAGACGCGTTGCCAGGCCAGGGGCAGGGCGGCGGGCAGGGAAAAATCGCGCTCGCTGGTGCCGGCCAGGATCTTGCTGCCGGAAATAGGATTGACCGGATTGGCCACCAGCAGGCAGGCTGGGCAGGATTCGGCGGCTTCGCCTTCCTTGCGCGGTTTTTCCTTGACCGGCGCCGGGTTCTTCACCGGCTCAGGCGCGTGCGCGCTGGCTGCCGGCGCAGGTTTGGCTTTGGCGGCCGCAGCCGCAGCCGCAGCGGCGTCGACATCGGCGGCGGCGCTGCGCGGTTGCAGGGCCGGATGGTTGGCCAGTACATCGCGGTTGGCGGCGACCCAGTTGGAAAACTTGGGACCCAGCTTGCTTTTGCTTAAGTGCTGCAGCAGCATGCTCTGCTTGGCTTGTCCGCGCGACAGATACAGCGCGATGGCCGACAGGATCGCAATGAACAGCAGCATCTTGCCTTGCGCAAACGCTTCGACCGATTGCTGCATCATGGTGGCGGACTGGGCGCGCGCATTCTCGGGCAGCCGGCCCGCCTGCCACGCGAGGGCAAAGCCTTCAATCATCTTGACGGCCATGTCGGGGATGGTCTTGCCGATATGAATGACCAGTTCGCCCAGGCCCATCCAGACCAGGACTTCGGTGCCGAGCTGGGCGCCCAGGGTGGAGCCGGCCGCCGCGCCGGGCACGGCGCCGATACCACCGCCCAGCGCGCCCAGCCCGCCACCGATGGCGCCGCCGAGCACGGCGCCGCCGCCCACGTACAGGGCCACTTCCTTGGCTGCCGACCACAGGATGACCCAGACCAGCGACAAGTCCAGGCCGGCCAGCTGGGCTTTGAGCAATTCCGTGAAACGGTGTTCGGAGCGGTCGAGCGCGGTGGAAACAAACATGCCGCAACGCACACTTTCAATTTGCAGCGTGGCTTCCCCGATGCGTTCGATCGACTCGACCATGTGATTCGAGAGGCGGCGCAGGCGCCGGTGCATATCGCGCCGGGCCTGGTCGCCAGCCATCTCGTAGCTCTGCTGCATCTTTCTCAAGGTATTATTGAAGCTGGTCCAACCGTTTGAATCGGAATGATTTGTCATGCGTGCTCGGGCTTGGTCGTGGTCGTCGGGGCTGAATTTAGTATCTAAAAATCAACATATCCATGCTAGTATATCCAATTTCCAAAAAGATAAGCTTCCTTTTTTGCATGTGGCGCGGCCGATTGAGCCTGCCCTGCGGTCGGAATCGACCCACTTTTTGTCGTTGCGGGAGCAGTGTCGGCCATGGTGATCAGCAAGCAAGTGGTGTGGGAGTCGCTGTCACGCTTCGTCAAGCCGTCGCTGCTGGCGGAAACGGCGGCGCAACTCCCGTCCGGCTTGCCGGTGCCGCCGCAATGGGTGGCGATCTTGCAGGCGCAGCAAGCCAGCGGGCGCCTGGAGGCCTCGGCCGGCTGGCATGATTTTTCGGAGCAATTGCCGAACCTGGCAACCTTCTTCAACAAGCAGGCCAGGCCGCTGTTATTGCTGGCCGAGGTGGATCGAGCCGTGTCGCTGCTGTATCCGTTTACCGCCGGCGGCGAGCTGTATCTGTATCGGGGGCATCCGCCGCTGACGGCTGCGCCTGAACGGTTTCAGTCGGTGTGGCCGCGCATTCCGCAGCAATTTCGTGACTTTTACACAACGGTGCACAATGGCTGGACCTTTTTGTCCGCCAATTCCATGGGGCCGCTGCCTGTGGCGGACTGGGCTTACCTGTCCGAGGACCGCTTCGATATCGATGACGCGACGGCGGCCGCCATGCCTGTCGATATCGGCAAGGTGATTACCGTCTTTCACAACGGCGGTGGCGATTACCTGTGCCTGGACTTGTCGGCGCCGGACGGCGTCGCAACGGGCTTGATCTGGTGGCATGACGATCCGGGGCATCCCGAAGTGGTCAATTTCTGGGCGGCGCTCGATGCCTGGATCGGGGTTTTTTTCGAGGACGTCGATAGCATTCCGGCGCGAGCGCTCGCTTGAGGCAAGCCGCCACGACGCCGCGCGTCTCACCAATGCAAAAAATGGTCCGGTAAGGCATGGCGACATCCACTCAAACACTGCGTCTGGTTCTCTACCGCATATTGTTTACGCATGAGGTCACCGATTTTGCCGGCTTGGCCGAGACCCAGGCCGGCCTGATCAGGCAAAGTCACGACGATGACACGCTCGAACACATAGCGGCAGCGCTGACGTGGGCCACCAACCATCCCAACTTCGATTACCAATCGCTGCTTCCGTACATGCCCCATTCCAGCGCGCGCCTGTACGACTACCTGTGCAAACTGGCGCGGGTGTGGGGCGTGGGGTAGGCCGTACGCAACACCCGATTGGGCGCATGCGCCACGCGCAGCTACACGGCGATCTTGCCTTCGATCGAATCGTCGAGGGTTTTGCCGATCACGGCGCCCACCAGCATCTTCACGCCGGCGACGGCCTTGCCGTGCTTGTTATCCCAGTAGTAACCCTGGCCCGGGGTGATCTTAATGGCCGTGATACGCGGATCGTTTTCGCCTTCGGTGAACCAGGTTTTCAGGATGAAGTTCCACAGCTCCTTGATCCTGGCCTTGTCGCGCGTGATCGTGGCCACGCCGTCGAGCACAAGGAATCCAGAGCAGCGGGGCGCCAGCCTAAGATGCGGGCCGCGCTCCGGGCATCCCGAGAAAAACAGGATTCGCTAAGGTCCACCACAAGCGGTCGGGAAAAAGCGCGTGCAAAGCCCAATCATGGCGCGGTTACAAACCCGTGCAGACGCCACCCGCCTATGCACACAGCCCGGCGATATCGCGTATCAATTCGCTCAGGGCAACCGGGTCGAGCGTGGACAGGCTTTCTGTCGGCGAAGGAAAACCGTCCCGGTTGGCCTTGCCGTACTGTACGAAGGCGAGTGTCTGCTCCGGGTTCTCGGTAAGATTGCCGGTATAAATGCCGGGACCAAAGGAAAGCATGGCCGCCTTGTCAGTGCCGATCGGCTTGCAGAAGTAATACATGCAGCCGTGGTCTTCCGCACTGCCGCGGCGCCAGCCCCGGTTGACCAGACCGAGTATCCGGCCGGTCGGCACTACCTTGCCCTCCCACCTCTGCAATGTGCACCCGTCCAGCTCGTCGGCTTCAGCGCGATAGCTGTCGCGGCCGAGCTGCGCGAATGGCTGCAGCAATTCGTAGTCGGCGAACAGCTGGCCAAAGGCGGTAGCGTCGCTGGCGGGCAGTTCCAGCGCATGAGGAATGCCGATCCGCACGTCGGAACCGTCGGGCAGCACAAAATCCTCGTCGCCGGCGCCGGTATAGAAGCCCTCCGGCGTCACCCGGAAACAGGCGACCAAGCGCGCCCGCTCCTGCGCCACCTGCTGGTACACGCCCCATACCAGGCGTTGCACAAGGTGGCGCAGCAGCGGGTGCTGCGCCAGGACGGCCACGAAGACTTCGGCAGTCCAATGACGTGGCGTGCACATGGCGCACTCGAGCCGGAACACCTGCTGCGCCGCGATCACCTTGGCATCCTTTTTAAGCAGCTTGAAGCGCGCCACCGCTTCTGCCGCCAGGGCCTGGTCATCGCTGGCTTTCGGTTTCGGCAGGTCTTTCAGGCGCGCCCCGCTGTCGTCGCGCACATAGGGATTGAGCGTCTCGTCAAAGCCGACCGTAAACCGGCGCGGCCCGAAGTCCAGTGCGAGCTTGCCGCTATCGTCCAGCCCCAGGTCCGGCGCCAGCCGGTCCTCGAGCTCCTCGATGCTCAGATTGCGCGCTTCGGCGATCTGCTCGATCTTGGTCCGTGCGCGGTCCTGCAGGGCCTTGAACTTGAGTTTTTGGGCGATGCCGTTCAGGAGCATGAGCGCCGTATCGGTGCCGATGGCAGCCAGTATGTCCAACCCTGCTGCCGCGCGTGCGTGTTGCGACTGGCCGGGCCACGCCCGCAGCAGCGGCGTCAGTTTGCGCGCGCTGCGATCGTTGCCCAGCATCCCCAGCGCGAGAAAGGCCCAGCCCTCCTTGGCCGGGGCGCCGGCGTCCATCCAGGCCCTGAACAGATCCCAGGCGAAAGCGTCCAGCGAATCGGACGTGCACGCGGCCTTGACGTCGACGATGCCGGCGTAGGGGCCTTCAATGGTGGGAAAGCGCAGCATGGTCCCGAGATGGTCGAGCGCCTCGTCGGGCAAGCCCTTGCCACTAGCGGCGAGGACCGGGCGGGTCCATCCGGCCGGCTGCCAGAAATCGGGCGCCTTGATGCGCTTGTCGGGGTAGCGGTCGAGCGGGTCTTCGTCCAGCAGCGCGCGCACGCGCAGCGCCACGGCCGGATCGGGGTAGCGCTTCGCCACCGCCATCAGCAGAGCATCGTGGCCTTCCGCCGCCAGCAGGCGCAGCGCCAGCACTGCGCAGCGGCGCTCCGCCCCAGGCGCCGCGAGCGCATACGCGATCAGGCCGCAGGCGGCATGTTCGGGAAACGCCAGCAGCCACTGGCGCGCGGTATCGCGCACCGTCTTCAGCTCTGCAAAGGCACGCGCGACGGGCAGCGCCAGTTCGATCGCCCCCAGGTGCAGCGCGAGGTGGAGATTTTTCAAGGCACGGAACGTGCAGACGAGGACCATGCCGGGGATCGCGCCGACACCTGACCGGGCAAGGACAAAATCGATATCGTAGTCCCCCTGGCAGGCTAGCTCATTCCAAAACGCCAGCCCCGTTGGCTGCGGCATAAGCATGGCGCCGCGCGCACTGAAATATGGGCACTCGTCGCGGCTGTCGCGAAGCTCGATCCACAATGCCGCCAGGTCAGCGCCGTCATGCTTGGCCAGGCAGCGCGCGACACGGTCAGTGTTCTTCGTGCCAAGGCGGAACCAGTCGATCAGCCCAGGCAAGTTGCCCAGCTTTTCGCTCAGCGTCTGGTCCCAATCGCTCGGCACAAGGAGTGCCTCGCGTTCGCCCTCGGCCCACTGTTCGACGGGCGCCAGGTCCAGCAGATCGAGCTCCATCGGTGCCGGTGCGCGGCGCCCTGGCACCGTCCATGGCGCCACGGCCAGCACGCGCGGCAAATCGGCCGGCCCGGCCAGGTCGGCGCGCTCGCCAATGTGCGCGCTCAATACGTCGATGACCTTGTTGGCCTCGTCCGAGAGCCATGGCCGCAGCGCGGCCAACATGTCGGCTTGGCTGCGCAGCAAGGTCGCGAGCATGGGCGCGAACGCTGTCATGGCCTTGCGCTCGGCGCCGATCATCTCGCTCAGCCCGGCAATGCCAGCTAGCGGCCAGCACTGCACGGCAGCGGTGAAGCGCGCCATCGCCTCTTTGCCGGTGCTGCTCGCCCCGGCCAGCGCGCGCATGGACGAAGGCGTGCCGATACAGGCCAGGCCTTCGGCAGCCAGGTCATTTTCCGGATACGCGACCAGCAGCGCCTCGGCAGCGAGGCCGCGTTCCTGCAGCAGCGTGGCGACCAGCCGGGGGTAGGTGAAGCCCGATTCGGCGCCACGGTATGAGGGCGGCGCATATGTCATCAGGCGCACGGTTTCCGGCGAGCTTGCCCCCAGTTGCAACCAGTATGCGGGCGTAAAGTCCGGGGTGGCCGCGTAGTCCAGTATCAGCTGCTCGCACCAGCCGGCCTGCTCGGAAAACAGCAGGCCGAACAGTGGACGGCGCTTGACCGGCAGGCCGGGCACGGCTGCCTGGCAAAGCGCCAGGCATTGATCCCATGTAGCTTGGTCGGCATGGGCCAGGTGTGCGCGATAGGCCAGTTCGGTGGCCGTGTAAATACCGTTATTCGTGTAGTTGAAGGCATTTTCGTCGGCATCGGTGAAGCTGAAGTAATACCCATTCGATTTGTGCTCGACGGTGCAGCTCCAGCGCTCCATCTGCAACAGCACGTCCAGCGCGTAGGCCAGGCCCTTGCGTGCCACCAGAAAATCGACGAATGCCGACCCGGTGCTGCGCGCCGCCTTGCTGTAGGAAGGTAATTTTGCTTCGGCCGCAAGCAGTATCGCGTCCGATTCCAGCGAGCCTTCCCATTGGTCCTGATGGAAGCGTGTAGCAGCCTCGTTAACGGCGGGTTTGAAAGCCTTGGAGGCCACGTCGTACTCGGGATAACAAAAGCTCTCGGTCATCGCTTCGCAAAATTTGTCCCACAGTTTTGCCAGGTCGTTGCCTGGCTTTTTGCCGGGAAAGCGGCGTGACGGCAGCGCCAGCGCGGCCAGCTTGGGCGGTATGACGACGAGGGTGTCGAGTGCCAGCCACGGGGCGATATCAGTGCGCGCGCCAGGGGACGCTGGCGCTGCCGTAACCGGTGCGATGGGTTCCGCCGGTGCCACACGTGGCGTCGCTGCCTTCGCAGCCGGGACGGGCAGCGGGACCTGCGCTGCGACAGGGGCACCGGCAGCTGTTTCGACATAGCCCTTTGCGGTCTTCTCCTTGACCAGCTTGGCCAGCGCGGCAGCCGCCTTGTCCGCATCGGCATGAACTTTGGTCTGGCGCTGGCCGGTTGTACCGAATTTGCCAAAGCAAACGTTAAGCTCGCATTCATCCTGTTCAATGCTCCAGAATTTCCGGGATGTGCCGTCGTCAAACTCGAAATGCCGCATGCGTTCCGCCTTATTGTTGTGTGCGTCGATCAAACTAATAACATTGCATTATCGCTCATGTAGGTCGGCAGGCGCGGTTACAAACCCGTGCAGTGCCCGACTGTACTAAGTGCACAGTGTGGTGAGGTCGCTCCCGGGAATCGGGGCCGATTCGATCGCTGCTCAAAAGCGCGCGCAAGTCCCCTATTTGCGCGCTTTTACAACCCGCTAACACTGCGCGGGAACGACGACTTAACGGTATCGACATGGAATCTGTTCGCGCTGATTAGGCAGACACACCCTGGCCGGCGTGCGCCGGCCAGGTGAAACCGGGCTGCGCCAACGGCCTTGGAGAAGAGGAGATATAATTCAGGAAAGATTGTTTAAGTTTTAATGATGCATGCGCGTCGATTATGCTGGCAAGCTTTCCTTTTCAACGTACGCCATGGAGCACACATGCTGGTTTTTTCCGTCACACTCACCGCCAAACCGGACGCAGGCCCGGCCCTGATCGAACTCGCCGCCATGCTGGTGCCGCTCTCGCGCGCCGAGCCCGGCTGCATTCGCTACGACTTCCTTCAATCGCCGCATACCCCGAACAAGTTCGTCTTTTTCGAGGTGTGGAAGAGCCGGGCCGATCTGGATGAACACTACCAGACGCCGCATTTCAAGACCCTCGCCGCGCAGTTGCCTGCGCTGATCGAAGGCGAACCCGAACCCGTGAGCTATGAAACCGAGGGGCCAATACCTGGCTTCTGATCGCAGGCACGAACCGGTGCGCCCGCTACAGGCGCGCCCGGCATATCAGCGCGTGGTCCAGTGCCATGCCGGTTTTTCCAGCTCGCGCATGCCCACGACCCGGGTCGCGCCAAACTCCTTTTCCAGGCAAATCGACTGATAGCCGCGCTGCTTCTCCAGCGCTGCGATCAGCCCGCTGGCGTGCGACACAGCAATGATCTGCGAATGCCGTGCAGCCTTGCCCATCAGGCGTCCGAGCGGCGCCAGCAGGTCGGGGTGCAAGCTCGTTTCCGGTTCGTTCAGCACCAGCAGTTCGGGCGGACGCGGGGTGAGCAGGGCGGCGATCCATAGCAGGTAGCGCAAGGTCCCGTCCGACAGCTCGCTGGTGCGCATCGGGCGCAGCAGGCCGTGCTGCTGCATGAACAGCTCGAAGCGTCCGTCGCTGATCTCCACCTCCAGCGAGGCGCCGGGGAAGGCGTCGTCCACCGCTTCGTGCAGGGCGTCGGCGTCGCCGATCTCGATGATGGTCTGGATCGCGGCGGCCAGGTCGTGGCCATCGTCGCTCATCACCGGCGTGTGCGTGCCGATCTGCGCGCGTCGGGCTGGCGCGTCGGCATCGGTGCGGAAATGGTCGTAAAAGCGCCATGCGCGTACTTGCTCGCGCAACTGCAGCATCTCCACGCCGTCGCGCACGTCGCCAAGCTGGGTCAGCATGCTGTCGAACGTGGACAGGGCCGCACTCAGCACGCGCCACTCGCCGGCGCTGTCCTTGAACTTGACGATCGCCCCGGTGCGCTCGACAAACTGGGCGCCGCGCCGCAGGAAGGGGCCGCTCCAGATGCACTCGCGCTTGATGTGCGGATCGAGCATGAATGCGCTGGGCATGTCCGACTTGAGCGGCAAGCCGAGGTCGATCAGGTAACTGCTGGCATCGCTGGCAAAACCCAGGCGCAGATTGACCGCTTCCTTGCGCCGCGTTCCCTGCACCTCGTGCCGTCCTTCGAGCATCGCCCGCGAGATAGTCTCCGGCCCCGCCCACAAGGTCGACTGCAAGCCGCCTTCGCGCGCCAGCGCCGGAATCAGCCCGCCCTGCGCGGTCTCGGCCAGCAGGCGCAGCGCGCGGTACACGCTCGACTTGCCGCTGCCGTTGGCCCCGGTAATCACGTTCAACGGTTGCAGGGGCAAAATCAGGTCGCGCAGCGAGCGGTAATTGGCAATGGCAAGTGTGGTGAGCATGCTCAAGTGGACGGTTAACTAAGGAACCTCTTGCTTATATCATATCGCTTCGCGTGATAGGTCCCGCATCAGGAAATTACCGATGCGGCACCGGTTTGTGTAACATTCAATTCATTTGAGCAAGTTTCAGAACTGTTGGCATTTATGCTACTATTTGGCAATACGAACGGTCGACTCTGGGCCTTCTTCCTTCTGCATAGGAGTGCGGCGATACTTGTTTAATTCATTGTATGGAGAACGCATGAGCTTGCAAGATCTGGTCAGCGAACGTCAGCATGACCGCTTGTTGCGTTTATTTTTTCTAAATGAGGATGCTCCATCGTCCCAACTTCTCGTCAACCGCGTCGATGTATTCGAGGCGCTTTCGCGTCGGTTCGAGTTCACGGTGGCACTGCTCCCTGATGACCCCAATATCGCACTGAAGGAGCTGCAGAAGCAGATGAGGTGGGTCGCGCAGGTTCGACGGAACGGCGCCCGGCGAAGCCTAGGCGGTTCGATGAGTATCAATTAAGGGGTAGTCATGGACATAATGGTGACCTCTAGACACCTGCTGGCCGACTTGACCACATCGCTCGATGTGGAAGGGCGCGAACACCTGATCATCGTGGTTAAATCGAGCTGGCAGATACCCCGCCGCGGTGCGCGGCCGCGACCGATCGCTCCACAGCCGCTGGAACAGGGCGACGTCTTCTTTGCCGATCCCGGCACCAGCCCGATGAAGTACGGCAGTGACTTGGTGCGTTACAAACCGCGTTGCGACATACTGTTCGACGCGCAGGCTCACGCGCCGGCAGGAGCACCAGTGACCGAGCTGGTGGCCGGTTTCAAGGTGGGCACCCTGCAAAAAGGGGTTAAGGTAATCGGGCCACGCAAATGGCGCGTCCGGCTCGGCATGGCCAGCCTGACCAAGCCGGACCCGTTTGTCAGCATGCCGCTGCATTATGGTTTTGCCTTCGGCGGAACGCGTACCTATCAAAAGGGCAGGGGCGATAAGGTGCAGACACTGACCGAAACCCTGGCCAGCAATCCTGTCGGCCTGGGCTGGGTGGGTCCGAACACCGGAGCGGAGCTGCATGACCTGCCTGCCCCCAGTCTGGAACCGCTAGACGACCCGGTCAGATCTCCCACCGGCAAACACCGGCCGGCAGCGTTTTCCGCCGTGGCGCGCCAGTGGCCGGTCAGAAGACAGTACGCAGGCACCTATGACGCGCATTGGCAGCAGCACACCTTTCCGTTTCTACCGGAGGACTTCGATGAACAGTTTCACCAGTGTGCCCCGGCGGACCAGCAAATACCCTACCCGAAGGGCGGTGAAGAAGTGGTCCTGCTCAACTTAATGGCTGGGCACGAAATCGTGCGCTTCAAGCTACCGGCCCTGGACAAGCTGCAGATCCGCGTGCTGAGGAAGGATTACAGCGTTGCAACGCCGGTACCGGTGGTGGATACGCTGTATTTTGAGCCGGATAGCGAACGCTTCACGGCCGTGTGGCGTGCCAGCGTACCTGTGTTGCGCCGCATTCAAGAGTTCGATACCGTGGCGATCGGGCCCATCGACCTTCAGTGGTGGAGCAACAAGATCCTCGGTGTGGATGGCAATGGCTGTATCGGTTGCGACAGCAGAAAGGAAGCTGCATGATGACGTTCTTTAATACGCGCGCGGCTGCGGATCGCCCGGAGCCGGTGCGCCTGGCGATCCGCGCGGCCGGCCTGTGCTGCGTCGTTGGCTACCACCTGCGCGCTGCCAGCTGCGCGCTGCGTGCGCACATGGACCACTTCCAGGAGAGCGAATTTCGCAGTAGCAACTTTGACCCGATCATCGTGGCCCGGCTGCCCGACGATATCTATGGCCACGAGCGGCTGCAGCGCTGGGTCAGCCATGCGGTGCGTGATTGCGCCCATGGCATGCGCGAGCCGCTGTCCTTGCTGGACGCGGCGCGCACCGCGGTCGTGGTTCTGGCGCCGGATCCCACGCGTACACACACGGGCGATGGCTTTTATGCCGCGCTGGTTGCCAACGCGCTGCATCAGCTGCGCGCAGCCGAAGACGCGGGCGCGGCACCAAGCCCGGACGTGGACGCACGCATCGTCACGGTGATTGCCTCGGGCCGGGCCGGGCTCGGGAACGGCTTGCAGCAGTCCATGCGCCTGCTGGGCGATCAGGCGGTCGAGCAAGTGCTGCTGATTGGCGTGGACAGCTATCTGAATGCGGCCGACATGAACGCCATGCTGCGCGCCGAGCGCCTGCTGGTCAAAGGTAACAGCAATGGCTTTCTTCCTGGCGAGGCGGCCGCAGCGGTGCTGCTGACCCTTGCGACGCCGGATGCCCGCGGCATTTTCATTGAAGGAATTGGCCATGCAGACGAAGCGGGGCGGCCCGATGGCAGCGTGCCGAGCCGCGCGGTCGGACTGACCGAGGCCATACGCGCCGCTTGCGGGCAGGCCCGGGTCACGCCAGCGGATCTGGATTTCCGCCTCAGCGACCAGAATGGCGAACAGTTTTTCGCACGCGAATCGGCCAATGCCGTAACGCGCATCATGTTTGGCGCGCAGCAGCTGGTGCACCTGACCCTGGCCGACAAGATCGGCGAAGTGGGAGCGGCCACCGGTGTAGCCATGCTGGCCTGGCTGTCGCATGAGATGCCGCACATCGACCACAGCCCCGGCAACCTGGGCGTACTACACCTGGCCAACGACGGCGGCGACCGCTGCGCCGTCGTCATTCGCCACACCGGAGAGAACTAGATGGAAACACATGTCTACGCAAACGAGAACGAAGTGTGCTCCAAGGCAGCCGATGGTAAAGCCACTGCCGGCCCCGATCCTTGCTGGAGTCCTCCCGCACCGACTGCCGGACCGGTCGTCGTCCCGTATTCCAACACAGCCTGTGCCAAGGAACTGACCAACGGTTCCAGCACCGTCTTCGTGTGCGGCACGCCGGTCGCATTGCGCGATAAATCCTTTCTTGCCAACAGCGTTGGCGATGAACCGGCAACGCGCAATCTGGGCATGGGGGTATCGAGCCACGATATCAAGGGCGATGCCTACTTCATTGACTGGTCACCAAATGTCAAAGTGGAAGGTCTGAATGTCTGCCGCCACAACGATCCAATGACGCACAACCACGGGTAACAGGAATGCAGACGTCGGCCAATTCCCCAACCAGTATCTATCTCGATACGTTCAACAAACATCCTTCCTGCGCGGACGACGAGAAAGTAGTCAAGGACAAATGTAAGCCTGAACCGGAGCAATCTGAAGAAGACAAAAAAAAGGGCAAGCCAAAGCCAGAGAGAAAGGGGCTTGGCGGAAAACTGGCCACGGCCGCGAAAGCGCTTGACGACGCCGGCAAGCTGGCCGCCGGCTACAAGCGCGACCCGGGCAGCAAGACCGCCTTTGATGGCAACGGCTGGATGGAAGACCATTGCACAGGCCAGTGGATTTCCCCGATCCACACCGCTGATCCGGAGTTCGAAAAGAAACTCACCGAGATGCTCGAAAACATCGAGGACAAAAGGTTGCGCCTGATGTTGGACGGCTTCGATGAGCTGGTGGAAGTCGCGGTTGCAAAGGTCGGCCCTGTGGCGCAGGAAATGGCCACCAATTTCCTGATCAGGGCCGGTTTGAAGGCAGGAGTCGGCGTGCTCACTGCGGAGACCTTGCTGGGACCATACCTGATGGGTGCGTGGACCGCAACTGACTTGGTTCTTACAGCTAAAGAGCTGGCGGCAATGGCCGGCGACAAGGGCAAGGCTGCATTGGACGCCCTGGAAAAAACCAAAAATATCGGCGACAAGGCCAAGGATATTCTCGGCAGCTACAAAAAAGAACCGCATCGCGCCCATGCGGATGCTATGAGCCTGATGGCCCAGCTCGACACGTGCCTGCGAGCCCGCAAATGCCTGCTGGTGCCCTATAAGAATGCGGATAGCGACGGCAGGACGGATAAAGAAGAAAGCGCCAGGCGCACGGCGGCTAGCGGCAAGAAAGCCACTGTAACAAACAGTAAGGCCAAGTCGCAGGCAAAACACGGGCATGGTTGCTGCCCTGGCCAGACCGGCCATCATATTCTCCCGAATGCTATGGTCGAAGGCGCCGACTGCCCCGGCTACGACTACGACAATGCGCCGACTATGTGTCTGGAAGGCGCAAACAACGCTGCGCTTCATGGCAGCCACGGTATGGCGCACAACAACCTGAAGGTGGCCATGTTCGACTATACGAAAAAAACCGGCAAAAGCAAGCTATCCTATGCCGACGCCAAGAAGCACGCGATCGATGCGGTACAAATGGCCGGCGCAATCCAGTGCAAGCGGGAATGCCTGGAAGCCCAGCTCGATGCGCACTACAAGTGCGATGGCAAGGAATTGAATGCCAATGCAGGCGTCGGCGGTGGCACGAAGAGAACGCCACCACCCGTGAATAATACAGACAACGGATAGGATGAATATGCAGATTACAATGAAGGAATATGCCACCCACCTCAGCACGTTTTATGTCTATGGATGTGCCGTGCGCGACCGGACGCGTTTTGGTTTCATTGCGGATCGCTGGTATACCGACGAAGAAGTCGAGGCAGAGGAAAAAAGCGGACGTAGCCGGGACCGTCGCAACAAGCACTTGGTTACATTTTTCCGTAATGGTGACTCAGGCAAGCAGTGGGGCTCAACGCTGCTGGAAGAATGGGCGACCGTGTACATCGGCGCGGCGACCAAGCCGCAGAGCCAGTTCATTGCACTGGAAATGGAGGACACCTCGGCCTTTGTCGTCGGCAGCGGTGTCAGCTACATGGATACCCCGGTCGAAGATTGCAAGGGCAATCCCCTGCGCGGGGGGATACGCCGCACCAAGATGATTGAAGGCTACGCCTATGTTTGCGGGGGCGTCAGGTCGGTCGGCAAGCGGCTTGGCAAGGGCGAATGGTTTTCGCACTCGCAGGCCATCCCAGAACTGGCGGATTGGAGTGACGGCGGCTTCGATGACATCGCCGGATTCAGCGAAAACGATCTGTATGCTGTCGGCGGCAAGGGCGACGTCTGGCACTACAACGGCAAGACGTGGCAGCAGGTGTCTTTCCCCACCAATATCTGGACCAGGACAGTCTGCTGCGGCGGCGATGGCAATGTCTATATCTCGTGCTACGAGGGATTGACTTTCATGGGACGTGAAAACCGCTGGAAGAAAATCTATGACGGCGGCATCAGCCTCGGGTTCAAGGACATGGTCTGGCACGAAGGCAAAGTCTGGTGCACCAACGACAACGGGGTATGGACGATCGAGAACGGCAAGCTGGCGCGGGCCGGCGGCCTGCCCTCGGAAATATATGTATGCTCCGGCAGCCTGTCGGTCAACGACGGCGTGATGCTGATGGCTGGCCTGGGCGGCGCTGCATTTATGGAAAACGGCCAGTGGCACAACTTGTTCCTGCGCGGCGAAATGGAAATGGCCGTGCGCAAGTCGAGCGCGCCGTGAGCGGCGCGACCAGCGCTGCCAGCACGGTGCAGGCGCCGTGCCGGCTGGACCACTACCGTATTCCCGCTAAACCCACCTTGAGCTTGACGATTCAATGAAGACTGATCCAGTCCCTTTCCCGATTATTGCGCCGCTGGTGCGCCGCCATGCGGAAGATGCCGCCTTCTATTGGTCGCAGCATGACGGCTCGGCGAGTTCACCGCACCTGACCCTGGCCGGATAGCGATCGCAGTACTGATAAAGAAGAAAGCGCCAAGCGCACGGCGGCCAGCGGCAAGAAAACCACGGTAACAAACAGTAAGGCCAAGTCGCAGGCAAAACACGGGCTTGGTTGCTGCCCTGGTCAGACCGGCCATCATATTCTCCCGAATGCTATGGTCGAAGGCGCCGACTGCCCCGGCTACGACTACGACAATGCGCCGACTATGTGTCTGGAAGGTGCCAATAACGCGGCGCTTCATGGCAGCCACGGTATGGCGCACAACAACCTGAAGGTGGCCATGGCAAAATACAAGGCTGCGACTGGCAAGGACACGCTGCCCTATGCCGACGCCAAGAAGCACGCGATCGATGCGGTACAAATGGCCGGCGCCATCCAGTGCAAGCGGGAATGCCTGGAAGCCCAGCTCGATGCGCACTACAAGTGCGCCGGCAAGGAATTGAAGGCGGATTCAGGCTCCCCCGGTGGCACGAAGAAAAAAACACGACCCGTGAATGACCAAGACAACGGATAGGACGAATATGCAGATGACACTGAAAGAATATGCCGCCAACCTCAGCACATTTTACGTCTATGGATGTGTGGTGCGCGACCGGACGCGTTTTGGCTTTATTGCCGATCGCTGGTATACCGATGAAGAAGTCGAGGAAGAGGAGAAAAGCCGCAGTAGCCGGGACCGTCGCGACAAGCACTTGGTTACGTTTTTCCGTAATGGTGACCCCGGCAAGCAGTGGGGGTGGACCCTGCTGGAAGACTGGGCAACCGTGTACATCGGCGCGGCGACCAAGCCGCAGAGCCAGTTCATTGCCCTGGAAATGGAAGACTCGTCGGCCTACGTGATCGGCAGCGGTGTCAGCTACATGGATACCCCGGTCAAAGATTGCAAGGGCAGTCCCATGCGCTGCGGGGCGATTACTCGCACCAAGATGATCGAAGGCTACGCGTATGTGTGCGGTGGCAACAGGTCGGTCGGAAAGCGGCTTGGCAAGGGTGAATGGTTTTCACACTCGGAGGCCATTCCGAAGCTGGCGGATTGGAGTGACGGCGGCTTCGATGACATCGCCGGATTCAACGAAAACGATCTGTATGCAGTTGGCGGCAAGGGCGACGTCTGTCACTTCAACGGCAAGACATGGCAACAGGTGGCGTTCCCCACCAATATCTGGACCAGGACAGTCTGCTGTGGCGGCGATGGCAATGTCTATGTCTCGTGCTACGAAGGATTGACTTTCATGGGGCGCGAAAACCGCTGGAAGAAAATCTATGACGGCGGCATCAGCCTCGGGTTCAAGGACATGGTCTGGCACGAAGGCAAAGTCTGGTGCACCAACGACAACGGGGTATGGACGATCGAGAACGGCAAGCTGGCGCGGGCCGGCGGCCTGCCCTCGGAAATATATGTATGCTCCGGCAGCCTGTCGGTCAACGACGGCGTGATGCTGATGGCTGGCCTGGGCGGCGCTGCATTTATGGAAAACGGCCAGTGGCACAACTTGTTCCTGCGCGGCGAAATGGAAATGGCCGTGCGCAAGTCGAGCGCGCCGTGAGCGGCGCGACCAGCGCTGCCAGCACGGTGCAGGCGCCGTGCCGGCTGGACCACTACCGTATTCCCGCTAAACCCACCTTGAGCTTGACGATTCAATGAAGACTGATCCAGTCCCTTTCCCGATTATTGCGCCGCTGGTGCGCCGCCATGCGGAAGATGCCGCCTTCTATTGGTCGCAGCATGACGGCTCGGCGAGTTCACCGCACCTGACCCTGGCCGAGCTGGGGCGCTTCAGCGCAATGCTTGCTGCACACCTCGAAGGGCTGGAAGTGGCAGGCTCTGACGGTTGGGCCCCGGCCCTTGCCGCGCTGGAGCGCTGGAAGAAGCCCGGCGAAGCATTTGTCTGCGCCTGCTTGGCGCTGCAAGCGGGCAACGCGGCGCCGTTCGATGAATTGATGGCACATGTGCGCGCCCGTCCCGATGAATTGCTGCGCGGCGTGATCAGTGCGTTTGGCTGGGTGCCGCACGCGCAAGCGGCTGCCATCATTTATGCGTGGAGCGCGCCCACCAGCGATCCCATTCGTCAAACTGTGGCCTTGCGTGCCACCGCCTTGCTGGGTGCTGCCGCCACGCCAGCCTTGGCGCAGCCACTGGCGTTGTTCCTGGACAGCCCCGACGAGCACGTGCGCGCGGCTGCCTGTCGTGTTGCCGCTGCCGCGAGTGCGGGCGACAGCCTGCACGATGCAGCCCTGCGCGCCGGCCTGGCGGGTCCATGCCTGGTTGTGCGGGCTGAAGCGGCGATTGCCCTTGGCGGCCGTCCGCCCCTTCGTGCAAACCATGATGCCGAAGACGCAATGGTGGCGGCCGAAGCTCTGTGGCAATGCGTGATTGTCCAGGTCAAACTGCACAACGCGGCAACCGGCTGGTACCGCAAACAAGCCCTGCGCCGCCTGCAGCGCTGGGTGCAGTTGTTGGCCAGACTAATACCCATCGGCAATCCTAACCTGGCGGCACTGATCAATTTCATGCCGGCTCGGGTGGCCCTGCGCTTCATTGCTTACCATGGCGACAGTGCGCACTTGCCTTACGTGATCGCCCAGATGCGCGACCCGGCCACTGCGCGCTACGCTGGCTGGGTATGGCAAACGATCACCGGGGTGGGCCTGCGCGCCAGCGCGCTGGTCCTACCAGAACCGCATGCCGGGTCCGACACCCCGGAGCTTGGCGATGCCGGCCAGGATGCCGATCTGGGCCTGCCTGTGCCTGACGCCGACGCCATCGCTGGCCATTCCAGCGTTCGGCTGGCAGAAGGTCAGCAATATCTGCAGGGGCAAGTGCTCAACCCTATGCGGGCCCTGTCCCTACTGCAGCACGCCGTACAAGCCGAGCGCGGTATCGCGGCCCAATACCTGCTCGCGCTCCCTCCCGGTGAGGCAGGCGCTCCGCACGTCCGGCTTTCGATACGCGCTGCTGCACCATTGCAAATCCGCTCTGCGGACAAGCTACGCGACCAGTTTGCGGAAAGCGCTATTGGCGCATGAAGACCGCGCTCGACCCGTGGGACGATGCCGACATGCTGGCCCAACGCCTGCGGTACGGGATGCGCTGCTGTTCATTCTGATCGGCGCGGAACAATAGTGCGCCCGCTGCCGCGACATGCGCCCGCATTTTGATGCCCAGGTGTCCCAAGTCGAACCCATATCGTTATAGGGAGGAAGAGAGAAAACGGAAAAATAGCACGCCAAGGCGGGCGAGGCTGACGTCGAGGGTCCGGTTCGTGGCAAAGGCCCAGCCCGGTGTTATGTTGGCAGATGCCGGTTATGGTGGTGAAACGGCCTTTCGTGACGGTATTACAGAAATGGGCTTGCTCTATGCCGTCGGCATCCCCCCCGGAACGACGGTATGGCCGCCGGGCGTGTCACAGTTGCCGCCGATGCCGCAAAAAGGCCGGGGACGCCCATCAAGCCTGCTGCGTCGCGGGCCGGGCCACGAACCTTCGTCGGTCAAGGAAGTAGCGATGGGACTACCAACAGATGCGTATCAGCGGGTGAACTGGCGGGAGGGGTGTAATTCGACCTCGTCGTCGCGCTTCGCCGCACTGCGCGTGCGGCCGGCCCATCGCGATATCTGGCGCAGCGTGCAGCGTGCAACGTGCAGAGGAGTGGTTATTGATCAAATGGCCCGAAGGCGACGCCGAGCCGTTGAAATACTTTCTCTTAACAGCACCAAGCGGCGCCACGCTTGAGCAGATCGTGTTCGTGACGAAAATGCGCTGGCGAATCGAGCGCGACTATCAGACCTGAAGCAGGAATTCGGCCTCGGACACTATGAGGGCCGAGGCTGGCAAGGCTTTCACCACCATGCCACGCTGAGCATCGCCGTTTATGGATTCTTAATCAGTCAACGTCTCAACGATCGAGGCGCAAAAAAACTCCGCTCAACCAAAAATCGCTCCCTTACCCGTTAATTACATCCATCGCGGCAGCCAGGCGAACGCAACCCCACGTGCCTGATTCGATAACGTCGCTCCGCGCAGCAATCACACGCGCAATCATGATGCGATTTCAGCGTTGCCCATGTTGCAATGCGGTTGGACGGAATGTATGACACAGTAAGATGAACATCGCGATGACAAATTGTCACACAGGCCGCCTGGCGCGCGCTTGGAAAAAGCGCGCCATCTAGTTCTTTATGACTAGCCCCGCTACCTCGTCATGGGCACATTCAAATCCGGCCCGGCCCGCTACAATCGGCTTGTCATCAATCTTCAGGGAGTAGGACCATGCTGCGCGACCGGTACGGGCGATCGATCGAATACCTGCGCCTGTCGGTGACGGACCGCTGCGACCTGCGCTGCAGCTACTGCATCCCGAAAGGCTTCAAGGGCTTCGAGGAACCGCAGCACTGGCTCACCTTCGATGAAGTCGCGCGCCTGGTGGGCGCCTTCGCCCGTCTCGGCACGCGCCGCCTGCGCCTGACCGGCGGCGAGCCGCTGCTGCGCCGCAATCTTGCCGAACTGGCCGGGCGGCTCTCCAGCTTGCCCGGCATCGACGACCTGTCGCTCTCGACCAACGCGACCCGCCTCGCGCACCACGCCAGCGAACTGCGCGCGGCGGGCGTGTCGCGCATCAACGTCAGCCTCGATTCGCTCGACCGCGCCTGCATGCACCAGATCACCGGGCGCGACAGTCTCGGCATGATCCTCGACGGCATCATGGCCGGCAAGGCGGCCGGTTTCGATCCGATCAAGATCAATATGGTTGCCCTGCGCGGCGTCAACGAGCACCAGATCGACGCCATGGTCGCGTTTTGCATCGAACACCAGTTCGTGCTGCGCCTGATCGAAGCCATGCCCATGGGCAGCACCGGGCGCGACGCCACCTGGCTCGACCTGGGGCCGATCGAACGCCACCTGCGCCGCCATTTCGGCCTGATCCACCAGCCGGCCACGCTCGGCGGCGGTCCGGCGCGCTACCTGGCCACGCCGGATGGGCGCACCAGCGTCGGCTTCATCACGCCGATGTCCCAGCATTTCTGCGCCGACTGCAACCGCGTGCGCCTGTCGGTCGACGGCACCCTCTACCTGTGCCTCGGCCAGGAAGACAAGGTCGAGCTGCGCCCCTTGCTGCGCGGCGGCGCCAGCGATGCCGAACTGGAGCAGGCGATCCGCGCCGCTATCGAACTCAAGCCCGAAAAACACGAATTCCGCGAACAACCCGGCAAAATTATCCGGTTCATGTCGCAGACCGGTGGATGAGCGCCATTCCGGCGGGAACGTTTTGCCGCCCGCAAGCGTATCATGGCGTCAGCAAGGAGTACCCATGACCCTCGACACCCTGATTCCATCCCGTCACAAGCTCTCGACCAAGATTGTCGGAGCGCTGGTGGGCTTTCTCTCGCTGGCCCTGTTTGCCATCGGCGTGACCCTGTACCTGTCCTGGCAGCTCGAAGGCAGCGCCGCCGCCATCAACGATACCGGCAGCCTGCGCATGAGCAGCTACCGGCTGGCGATCCTGTTGTCGCAGCCGGGCGACCGCGCCAGCGATGCGGCGCGCCAGGCCGGCGCCGTCCAGCAAATGGCGCAGATCGATGCCACCCTGGTCCAGCTGCACCAGGGCGACCCGCAACGCCCCCTGTTCCTGCCGCCGACCAGCGCCATCCGTGGCGAATTCGAGCGCATCGACAGCGACTGGCGGCGCGAGCTGCGCCCGGCGGCCCAGGCACTGGCGGCCCGCGACGGCGCCACACCGGACGCGCTGCGCAGCTACCTGGCGCGCACCGACCGCTTCGCCGGCCGCGTCAACGCGCTGGTCCAGTTGATCGAGCGCGACAGTGAAACCCGCACCTTCTGGCTGCGCGCTTCCCAACTGGCCTTGCTGGCCCTGGCGCTGGTCGGTACCGTCAGCCTGATCTACCTCATGTTCAGCCTCATCATCGAACCGGTCACGCGCCTGCACGAAGGCTTGCACCGCATGAAGGACAAGGATTTCGAAGTGCGCCTGGAGGTCGACAGCGTCGATGAATTCGGCCAGCTGGCGCAGGGATTCAACCAGATGGCCGACTGCCTGCAAGCGCTGTACGGCAATCTGGCCACCCTGGTGCAGACCAAGACGGCCGCGCTGGAGCACCAGAACCACGAACTGGCCCTGCTGTACGATAGCGCCGCCTTCCTGCAGCGTCCGCAGCCGCTGGAACCGCTGTGCCAGGGCTTCTTGCAGCGCATCAGCGACTATTTCAATGCCGACGGCGGCTCGGTGCGGGTACTCGATACCGGCCGCGATAACGTGCACATGGTGGTCCACCGCGGTTTGTCGCCGCGCCTGGTCCAGCGCGAACACTGCATGAAAGTGGGCGATTGCCTGTGCGGCGAAGCGGTCCAGAAAAAAGTGACGGTGATCCACGACTTGCGCAAGCTCGACAAGGGCTACGAACTCGAATGCCACCGCGAAGGCTTTGCCACCGTGTCGGTGTTCCACATGTATGCGCACCAGCAGCACCTGGGATTTTTCAACCTGCATTTCCGTTCCGCGCGCGAGCTCGACGCGCGCGAACAAGGCTTGCTCGAAACGCTGGGCCAGCTGCTCGGGACCGCCGTCGAAAACCTGCGCCTGGGCGCGCGCGAACGCGAAATGGCGGTGTCGGAAGAGCGCAACCTGGTGGCCCAGGGGCTGCACGACAGCATTGCCCAGGGTCTCAACTTCCTCAACCTGCAAGTGCAGATGCTGGAACAGTCGGTGGGCGACGGCAAGCTCGCCGATGTGGCCGAGATCGTGCCGGCCCTGCGCGCCGGCGTCCAGGAAAGCTACGAAGACGTGCGCGAGCTGCTGCACAATTTCCGCACCCGCCTGGTCGAGGGTAACCTGATCGGCGCGCTGGAAACCACGGTCGACAAGTTCCGCCGCCAGACCGGCATCGCCGCCGAGCTGGTGGCCGATGTCGACGGCGCCCCGTTCCCGCGCGAGCAGCAGCTGCAATTGCTGTTCATCGTGCAGGAAGCGCTGTCGAACGTGCGCAAGCACGCCGGTGCGAGCCGGGTGCTGGTGCGCCTCGAAGACCGCCACGATTTTCTACTCAGCATCGCCGATAACGGCGACGGCTTCGATCCGGCGCTGCTGGAAGGGCGCGGCGACAGCCACGTCGGCATCCACATCATGCGCGAGCGCGCCCAGCGCATCGAAGCGGCGCTGAGCGTCACGTCCAGCCCCGGCGCGGGCACCACGATTGCCTTGACCTTGCCGCAGGAATGCCGGCGCGCCGCCTGATACGAATAAAGAGGAACCATGGACACCCCGAAAGAACCGATCCGCGTGCTGCTGGTGGACGACCACAGCCTGTTTCGCAGCGGCATACGCTCGCTCTTGCAGCGCCACACCGAGTTTGCCGTCGTCGGCGAGGCGGCCGACGGCGTGGAAGGCATCAAGCGCGCGCGCCAGCTGCAACCCGACGTGGTGCTGCTGGACTTGAACATGCCCGGCATGTCCGGCGTGGAAACGCTGCAACTGATGCAGCAGGATTGCCCGGACGCGGCGATCGTCATGCTGACCGTGTCGGAAGAGTCGCACGATCTGGCGACAGCGCTGCGCGCGGGCGCCAGCGGCTACCTGATCAAGAACATCGACACCGATTACCTGCTGCGCGCGATCCGCCGCGCGGCTGCCGGCGAAACCGTGGTGGCCGAAGCCATGACCGGCAAGCTGGTGGCGCAGTTGCAGGGGGGCGCAGCGGGCGAGGCGCCGGCGTCGGAACTCGACAAGCTGACCCCGCGCGAGAAGGAAATCCTCGACTGCCTGGCGCGCGGCGAAAGCAACAAGGCCATCGCCCGCAACCTGGACCTGGCCGAAAGCACGGTCAAGATCCACGTCCAGAACGTGCTCAAGAAGCTGAAACTGGCCAGCCGCGTGCAGGCCGCCGTGTTCGCCGTCGAGCACCGCCTCAAATAGCCCGGCCCGGGCCGGAAGATCGCAGGCGGCGGCGACATGCCGCCAGCGCTCGCTCCGGAGCGTGCATCGGAGCGAGGGCCGCGGGCACGCGTGGCTTGCGGATCAAGCGCCGCCGCAACCGCCGCAGCAACCACCGCTCGCTTGCGGCGCCACCGTGAAGCCGGCGGCGGCCACGGCCAGGCGCAGCTGATCGGCCGAGGCGCGCGCCTCATCGAAGCCGACCCGCGCGCGGCCGGTAGCCAGGGTCAGGTGCACGGTCTCGACGCCGGCGACGGCTTCGAGGGCTTTGGCCACGGCCAGTGCGGCGCTCTGGTCCTGCATGGCGGGAATGGTGAGTAAAGCGGTTTGCATACGTTCTCCGATGAATGGCGTGGTGGATGCGAACAGCGTAAAGCGCCGCACCGCCAGCCGTCCAGAAGCCCGTGCGATTTGTTCGAAAAGCATAATCTGCATCAAGAATGGCGCATTTCCGCGGCGCCGTGTCCGCGCCGGTGTCAAAACGCGCGCGATAGTCGTTGCCCGGGGCGGCGGCATAAAGTAGTATATTTAATATATCTTTAAACAGGTGATGACATGAGTCTGCTGACAATCGACGAACCGGCCGCGCCGGTCCACCACGCGCCGTGGAGCGCGCAACACCCCGTGTGGGCGCTCGGCTTTCGGCCCTTCTACATCCTGACGGCTGCATTTGCGGCGCTGGCGGTGCCCTTGTGGCTGGCGCAATACCTCGGCTGGCTCGCCTTGCCGCACGGCGGCCTGGGCTGGCACGCGCACGAAATGGTGTACGGCATGGCCATCGCCGTCATTATCGGTTTCCTGTTCACGGCCGGGCGCAACTGGACCAATCTGCCGACCCCGCATGGCGCCCACCTGGCGGCCCTGGCTGGCGTGTGGCTGGCCGGCCGCGGCGCCATGCTGTGCGCGCCGCCACTGGCCGCCGCCGGGGTCGACCTGCTGTTCCTGCCGCTGGCCGCGTGGCCGCTGTATCGCGTGTTGAAACAGTCGGGCAACAAGCGCAACCTGTTCCTGGTGGCCTTGCTCGGCTTGCTGACCGTGGCCAACGCGCTGTTTCACGCGGCCACGCTGGGCTGGATCGCCCTGTCGCCGCTCACGCCCGTGCATGCGGGGATCCTGGTGATCGTCATCATCGAGGCGGTGATCGGCGGACGCGTGATTCCCATGTTCACCACCAATGGCGCGCCCGGCACCAAGCCGGTGGTGCGGCCCCGCTATGACAAAGTCGCGCTGGCCCTGACCGCCGGCGCCAGCATCGCCTGGGTTGTGGCGCTGCCCGGCGCGCTCACGGCCGCGCTGATGATGGCGGCCGCCTGCGCCATGCTGCTGCGCCTGGCGGGCTGGCAGCCGCAGCGTACCCTGCATGTGCCGCTGCTGTGGATCTTGCACCTGGGTTACGCCTGGATCGCCTTCGGATTTGCGCTGCTGGCGCTGGCCGCGCTGGGCATCGGCACGGCCAGCGCCGGCTTTCACGCGCTGGCGGTCGGCTCGATGGCCGGGCTGATCATCGGCATGATGACCCGCACCACGCTCGGCCATACCGGCAGGATACTCAAGGCCGGGCGCTACGAGCCGGTCATGTATTCCCTGATCCAGGCCGGCGCCGTGCTGCGTGTGCTGGCGCAGGTGGTTCCCGGCGGCTGGCGCGATGGCGCGCTGCTGGCCTCGGGCGCGTGCTGGAGCCTGTCGTTCGTGCTGTTTTTGCTGGTTTACACGCCGTATCTGTGGCGCGCCCGCATCGATGGGCGCGAGGGCTGAGGCGAAATGGCAGGATACGGGTCCGCAGCACGCCGTTGCGGCGACTATCCCCATTTAAGTGAAGTGATCAGGAAAAAATGACGACCGTATTTGCCATGCCCGTGTTCGATGCCACGGTAATTTTTGAAGGAAATGAACTGTTCAAGGGAAAAGGATCGGCCAGCATGTGGGCCGAGAAACTCGCTGCCGAGCTTGGCGGCGAGGTCGGGGTCGAGAAAATCGGCACCGGCTGGGTGTTAACCGGCCGCGTCGATGGCGACGACTGCCAGTGGGGCATCCACGGGCAGCGCCTCAAGCGCGTGCTCAGCGCACCTGCGCAATAGCATCGCTACGCACTTTTAAAGCCTTTTCCAGCCCCGGATCGCGTTTGTAGACGTCTTCCGGAAACAGGGCCAGCCCTTCGCGGTCGGTCACGGCCGTCGAATAGAACAGCACCACCGGAATTGGCGTTTTCAGGCTGACGGTCTTCATCGGCGCCGGCTTCATCAGTGTTTCGATGGTGGCCGGGGTCATCTGCGGCTGGTCGCCGAACACGAACTTGGCCAGGCCGAGCGGGTTTTCGACCCGGATGCAGCCGTGGCTCAGGTCGCGCCGGCCGCGCTTGAACAAGCTTTGCGCCGAGGTCGAGTGCAGGTAGATATTGTCCGTGTTCGGCATGGCAAACTTCACCGCGCCCAGCGCATTGCGCGGACCGGGACGCTGGCGCACGCGGAACTGGCCGGCGCGCAGGCCGTCCAGGGTCGCCGCATCGACCACCGACACGGGGCCGCCGCCGCCGACCGGCACCAATTCCATCTCGTTCTTGCCCAGGTAGCCCGGATCGCGCGCCAGCTTGGGAATGATCTCGCCTTTTTCTATGCTGCGCGGCACGTTCCAGTAGGGATTGAATTCCACATAACGCATCGAACCGACGAATAGCGGCGTCGGCGTCTTGACGGCGGCGCCGACGATCACGCGCATTTCGATCAGCGGATTCTTGGCGCCGGGACCGAGTTCCAGTGCCCACAGACGGAACGAGGGCAGGTTGACGGCGATCAGGCG
Organism: Massilia frigida; assembly: GCF_011682175.1. Classification (GTDB taxonomy): domain Bacteria; phylum Pseudomonadota; class Gammaproteobacteria; order Burkholderiales; family Burkholderiaceae_D; genus Telluria_A; species Telluria_A frigida. The sequence goes on along the minus strand of NZ_WHJG01000020.1, from coordinate 64,071 downwards.
GCCGTCCGGGAAGTCGGGCAGCCAGCGCAGGCGCTCCAGGCCCAGCTCGAGCTGGCGCACGCGGCGCGACAGCGGCACGTTCAGGGCCGCCAGCGTGCCGGCGCCGATCACGCCATCGTCATTGAGCGCGTGGCGCGACTGGAAGTGCTTGACGCCGTCGGCCAGGGCCGCCGTGTAGAGGCCGGCGCTGGCGGGCGGCTCGGCCGGGGCGGTAGCGCTCAGGTCGCCCAGCTGGATCAGGCGCGCGCGCAGGGTGGCCACGCCAGCATACGGCGCGCCCGGTTCGAGCTTCTTGACACCCTCGGGCAGCGGCGGCAGCGCCGTGAACGGCTGCTCGGCCAGCTTGCGGTAGGTCGCCAGGGTGGTCATCACGCGCCGGTACAGGGGAATGCGCGGCTCGGAGGCGGCCACGGCCTGGTCCAGGCGCTGGCTCAGCAGCGCCGCGCGCAACTGGTCGACCGGGTCGGTCTTGGTCAGGCGCGGGTCGGGCAGGGTGGTGTGGTATTCGGAGCGCACGCGGCCCACGCGCAGGTCGGCCAGGTAGTGCAGCATGGCCTGGGTCATGGCGGCGTCGAAGCGGGCGCTGGCGCGCAAGGCCGGGTCGGCCAACTGGCGCGCCAGGCCGTCGGCGTTGTATTCGGACGGCGACAGGCCGTGCACCGCTGCATTTTGCAGCAGGGCGATGGCGGCGCTGGCCTGTTTGTAGCCGCGGTCTTGCCAGGCCGGCGCGTAGGCGCGCGGCACGTAGAAGCGGGCCAGCCAGTCGCGCTCGTCATAGGGGCGGGGCGTACGGATGATGACCGCCGCCGCATTGATCGCCAGCGTGCGCAGCTCGGCTGCGATGCCGGTCGCCGGCTGTGCAATGGCCGCTACCGGGGCTGCGGGCAGCGGAGCCGCCGCGCCGGCGCCGCTGTGGGGCAGCCAGACCACCAGTGCCATGGCGATTGCGCTCAGGCGGAAGCTTCGTTTGCCGACGATCATTTAAGTTTCCAGACAGTAAAAATCCGACCATCTTAATCGAACATGCCCACGATGACATAACTGTTGCCGGAAAAGTTATAAAAATGGTAGCGCCAGCGCAACAATTCGCTTGGGATCGCGGGGTGGGACGGGCTGCTAACGACGACCGGATGCGCCGCGTTCGCGCATTGCGCAACGGTGGAGGAGCGGTCCGCAATCGAGCCTAACCCGAGCATCATGAATGACGCCGTTGCGTTATCAAAAAGACATCATCGTTTTGTTTGGAGTCAGAAACCACATAAAAATGGTCTTGGCTGCGCGACAGACTGAGTCTCAGCAAGCGTTATCTCGTCCTTAAGGTCCGGCAGGGCCCGTTTGCGGGCCTGCTCGAACGCCTTGAGGTCGCGCCGCAGTTCCATGTGATTCTCGCGCTTGTAGATGAAATCGCCGAGATAGACAGTGTGTCCCGCCGGGGCGATGAAGGCCGTCGCCTTCCCGGGCGGGGCATCATGGAGCCGGCCGTAGGAATAGCTGCCGGGCGGAACGTCGAACGCCACATACTGCACCTGCCCCGGGGCCGACAGAATACTGGCCTCGGTCCGGTTATAAAACAGGCAGCCGCCGGTGATGGCCTGGTCCGCTAGGCTGTATTGCTCGAGACGAACAGATAGCCCTTGGGCCTCCCGATTACCCTCCACGCCGATGCCGTAGACCACGACGGCGCGCCAGAAGTTGGGCGTGCCCCCGCTTGGCAGGGGGTGAGTGTTATTCATCAGGCAGCCGCTGAGCAGCACGCTTGCCGCGAGCGGCGCCAACAGGTATCGAAAAGAGGGCATCGGGTCCTTGACAGGGGCGGGAGGATGCGGCGGGCGTGCCGCTCGCTCCCGGTGCGCATTAGACCACAGCGGTGCCGTCAGGATCTAATAGCCGATCTCCTTGAGATAATCGGCGCGCGCGGCCAGCGCCGTATCGGCGAAGTCGGAGAACACGCCGTCCACGCCTAGCGCGTAGAACTGCTTGTATTCGAGCTTGGGATCGCCCTTGTAGTCGAGCGGCAGGCGGCGTTTTTCGTTACGGAAGGTATAAGGGTGGACCAGCAGGCCAGCCTTGTGGGCATCGGCCACCAGGGTGGTAGGCGCGGTGGTGCTGGTATCGGCCTCGTTGAGCTTGCCGTCCTTGTTGGCGTCGACCAGCTTGCCGTCGGCGCCGGTGCTGCCTTTGGTGCTGACGATATAGCGCTTCCACGGGCCGATGGCGTCGGCGTAGGTCTTGATCTCGGCCAGCCCGGCCGGGGTGACCATGGCGCTGAACAGGCGCTTGTCGCCGGCCAGCGCCCAGTCGTACGGGCGGTCGAAAGGCGCGGCGTAGGTGAGGGCGCCGGTTTTCAGGTCGACATCGTCGGCATCGATCAATTGCACCATGCGCACGGTCGAGCCCTTGCCGCGCATGTACTTCAGGCTGCCCGGCTCGAACGACTGGATGAATACCGGCGCGCCAGCGCTGTTCCAGCCGGCGGCGCTGAGCAGGGCCAGCAGCTTGTCTTCCAGCGGCAAGCCGTTTTGACGGTGGAAGGTCGGGTTCTTGGTTTCGGGGTACAGGATGATGTTGCGCCCGCTCTTCTTGATCATGTCGACGATTTCCTGGATCGTCGCGATCTTGTAGCGGCCATTGAATTGCTGCGGCCGTTCGGCGTCGGTGGATATGCCGCCCAGGGTCTTGATCTCGGCCAGGGTAAAGTCGCCGGCGAACCAGCCTTCCTCTTCCACGCCATCGACACGCAGCTTGCGCTTGCGGCTGGCGAACTCCGGGTGCGAGGCGACATCGGTGCTGTAGGCCAGGTTGGGATCGTGGCGGGCGATCAGGATGCCATCCTTGGTCGACACCACATCGGGTTCGATGGCGTCGGCGCCTTGCTCGATGGCCATGGCGTAGGCTTCCACGGTTTCTTCCGGCAGGTAGCCGCCGGCACCGCGGTGCGCGACCACCAGCGGCGCCTTGCCGTCGAGGGTGTTGAGGACGACGGGATCGCCGCCGCCGCACGCGGCCAGCGCCATGGTTGCCGCGCACATCACTGCCAGGTTCCGTTTCATTGCCATTGCTGAGTCTCCCTAGATCAAACGCGGAATTCTAGGTGGTGGAAATGACAAGCTGATGACGCTGACATAGTGATGCCCCTGCAAGGCTGGCGCGGCGTCTGGCATTTGACGCGACGCGCCGTCTCACTAACGATTGCGCGGGAACATGGCGTGGGCATGGCAGCGTGTGATGGGCCAGCCCTCATGGATGTGTTCCGAGCCGGGTTGCCCACGAATCTCGCAGATCTCGGCACTCAGGTATCGAATATCGCAGAGGTAGGACTCGAATGCGTCGTCGCAGGGACTACAGCGTACGTGCAAGGCCGCCCATTTCTGAAACACCTCCTCGATCACCACGCCCGGTGGCAACTTGTCGAATACGTCATCGACAAGCGCAAGCCAGCCGGAGGCGCATGTTTGTTCAATTCACTTTTTCGCCTCAGATCGGTCCATCGATTTCGCCGTTGAGCTATTAAACGGGCCAGTATAGTTGAGGCGATGAAATGCCTTTCGTTCTGACCGATAATCTGTTCTGCTTGCTTTCTGCCCCCCCGTGGACGATGGCGCAAGTGCGTCGAGAAAGCTGTCGCTTGCGTACGAGGAGAATCGTTGAAGATGAAAGCGATCCTGATCCGGGATGGAGGCGACAACGTCAAGTGGACGAAGTGCTCCCCGTTCGACGGTTTGGATGGAATGAAGTGACCGTGACGCCATCACAGGCTATGATATTGCTTCATACCAGCACTCATCCCGCCGGGCAGCGCCCGGCCTCGAAAGGGCGGACCTCATGAAGATACGGCGTTGTGCAGTCCTGTTCATCGAACCGCGCGAAGACCTGGGCATCGACTGGGCGGCCTTGTTCTCGGGCGCCCGGGCGCTTAGCGCCGCGCTGCGCTGGGTGGCGCTGGCGCCGCACCTGGACCGCGAAACCACCATCGACGCCGCCCAGGTGGCCGCCCTTGGCGCCATCGGCCAGACCGCCTGGACCGAACGCGCGGACGTCGAGCGCCAGTTCGGCGCCCCAATGCTCGACAGCCTGCTCGCACTCGGCCTCCTGCTCGACGACGACCCGGCCGACAACCCCGCCCGCGAACGCGACGCCCTGCTGCGCGCCCAGCACTGGCGCCCGCTCTCGGCCGCCGCCCACATGTTCAGCCGCTGGGACGGCATGGAAGTCGACAAGGGCATGCACTTTCCCAGTTTCGAGGAACTGGTGCAGGCCTACGGCACGCCGCCGCCGCCGGCCCTCGGCCGTGGCGATCCGGCGCAGGCGATCAAGCTGCCGCCGCCCTTGGGCGGAGCGCTCGACGCCCAGCTGCTGCAGCGCTACACCGGCCGCAATTACGATCCCGCTGCCGTGCTGCCGCTGGACCTGCTGGCGCGCCTGCTGCAGCGCACCTTCGGCGCCCAGGCCGAGCGCATGGTGGCCCAGGAAGCCATGGTATTGAAGAAAACCAGTCCCTCGGCCGGCGGCCTGCATCCCACCGAAGCCTACGTGCTGGTGCAGCGCGTGCCGGGCATCGCTCCCGGGTTATATCACTACCACGCGCTCGACCACACCCTCGCACCGCTGGCGGCGCTCGACGCGGCCGCCGCCAGCGAGCTGGCGCGCCAGTTCGTGGCCGACCAGCACTGGTTCGTCGATGCTCCGGTGATGGTGGTAATGGCGGCGCGGGTGGCGCGCAATTTCTGGAAGTACCGCAACCACGCCAAGGCGTACCGCGCCATGATGCTCGACGCCGGCCACCTGTCGCAAACGTTTTATTTATTGGCCACCGAAGCGGGCATGCCGGCCTTCGTGACGGCGGCCGTTAACGAGAAAGCGATCGAGCGCGCGTTCGGGCTCGATCCCTTGTCGGACGCGGTGGTCGCCGTGTGCGGCTGCGGTGTTGCAGCCGCCGGACAGACCACGCTGGAATTGCGTTATGAAGAGTAAAGCGTAGGGCGAAACGCCCGAATCAGGCGGTGCCGGACAAAAAGAAGGGAATTGCGCCGGCAGCGCTGTCGAGCTTGGACATGAAGGCCATCCGGTCGAGGGCAATCGCATCCTTCGCAGCCAAGCAGCGTTCGGACGGAATCTGCCCGGCTTCCAGCGAAATGCCGAGGCTGCCCAGGGCCGCTACCGGGTCCCCCAGCAGGCGTGCGCGGAATACGTCATCGCTGGACAATTTATGGAGCAGGGAGTCCAGGTCGCTATGCAGGTGGGTTGTCATGGTAAGGGCCTTTTCGTGTAGGAAAATGATGAGTCACGTAGGAGAAGCTCTTAGCCATGGTAGGACAGTTATTGATCGGTATCAAGGTTTAGAAATCATAGCTGTGTGTTTTTCTCCCGACTGTTGGCACCGTCCATCACTTCGTCGAACAAGCGTAGGAAAGTAGGCAATATTTCCATTGCGGTCTTGCCATCCTTAGCCATCAGACACTGTTCCAGTTCGCCGGCCGACCCATACAGTTGCTGGGCCGATAGATTGCCGGCCGCACCCTTGACCTTGTGCACCAGCAGCGCCGCGTTGTCCAGATCGCCGCTATCGATGGCTTGCGCGATGGCGGCGTGGCTGCCCGTAAAATCCTTGGCGAACATGGTCAGCAAGCGCGTGAGCAGCGGGCCATTGTGGCCCAGGCGCGCCAGCGCCGCTTCCACGTCGATGCCGGGCAGCTCGCGCGGCACGCCGCCTTCCTCGGGCGGCGGCGCGCTCTCGGCCGCCACCCGGTTCGGATCGGCGTGGATCCACCCGGCCAGCACCGTGTACAGGATGGCCGGCTCGATCGGCTTTGACAGGTAATCGTTCATGCCCATCGCCAGGCAGCTGTCGCGGTAGCCGGTCACCGCGTGCGCGGTCATGGCGATGATCGGCAGGTCGGCATGGCGCGGGTTGGCGCGGATGCGCGCGCTGGCCTGGTAGCCATCCATTTCCGGCATCTGGATATCCATCAGCACCGCGTCGTAGTCAGCCTGGTCGACCATGCGCACGGCATCGACGCCGTTGCCGGCCAGGTCCACGTGCACCCCGGCGCGGCGCAGGATCTCGCTGGCCACCTGCTGGTTGACCAGGTTGTCGTCGACCACCAGCACGCGCGCCCCGCAGATGTGATCGGCGGCGTGGGACGGGAAGGGCGCCGCGTCGCGCCCCGGCACGGCGGCGTCGAAGCCCATGGTCGCCAGTACGCTGTCGAGCAGCTGCGAGGCGCTGACCGGCTTGACCAGGAAGGCGCCGATGCCCGCTTCCTCGGCCGCCGCCTTGATATGGTCGCGCGCGAAGGCGGTCACCATGATGATCGACGGGATCGACGCCAGGGTCGGGTCGTCCTTGATGCGGCGCGCCGTTTCCAGGCCGTCCATGTCGGGCATGTTCCAGTCCATCAGCACCAGGTCGTAGGGTTCGAGCTGCAGCGAGAACAGGGCGGCGGCGCCCGAGCCGACCGCGCTGGCGTCAAAACCGAAGCTGCGCAGCTGCAGTTCCAGCATTTCGCGCGTGGGCGCGCTGTCGTCCACCACCAGCACCTTCTTGCCGCGCGCCCCGGCGCCGGCCTGCAGGCGCGCGCCGCCCTGCGCCGGCGCCACGTTCAGCGTCAAGGTGAAGTGGAAGCGGCTGCCGGCGCCAAGCTCGCTGTCGACGCCGATTTCGCCGCCCATCTTGCGCACCAGCTGCTGCGAGATCGCCAGTCCCAGGCCGGTGCCGCCGTAGATGCGGGTGGTGCTGGCGTCGGCCTGGGCGAAGGCCTGGAACAGGCGCTCCTGCTGCTCCGGGCTGATGCCGACCCCGGAATCCTCGACCGCGAAGCACAGGCGCACCTGGTTGTCGTCGCCGCTCCACTCCTTGTCGCGCTCCACGCGCAGCTGGATATGGCCATGCGCGGTAAACTTGAGCGCATTGCCGACCAGGTTGATCAGCACCTGGCCGAGGCGCAGCGGATCGCCCATCAAGATCTGCGGCACGTCGGGCGCGGCCCAGATCACCAGTTCGAGTTCCTTTTCGGCCGCGCGCCAGGCGAACAGGTCGACGATATTGGTCAGCGTGTCGGGCAGGTCGAACGGCACCACTTCCAGTTCCAGCTTGCCCGCTTCGATCTTGGAAAAATCGAGGATGTCGTTGATGATGTCGAGCAGGTTGTTGCCGGCCCGGGCGATCTTGCGGAAGTAGTCGCGCGGCTTGGCATCGAGCTCCAGGTGGGTGCCCAGGCCCGCGAAGCCGAGGATGGCGTTCATCGGCGTGCGGATTTCGTGGCTGATATTGGCCAGGAACTCGCTCTTGGCGCGCGTGGCCGCTTCGGCGCGGGCACGCGCCTGTTCGATCAGGCGCAGCGCATTGGCCTTCTGGAAGGCCGACACGAACGGTTCTTTCAGGGCCTTGAGCAGTTCCAGGTCGCTGTCTTCCAGCGGCACCTGGGGCGCGCGGTTCTCGAACACCAGGAAGCCTTCGATGCGCTGCTCGATGCAGATGCGCACCGCCAGCTGCGCGTGGCCCGCCTGCGCCGGGGTGGCGGTGCGGGTCAGGTAAATGTCGGAGGTGATCCTCTCGGCCGCGTTGACGTAGCGCGCCTCGGCCTCGCCCAGTTCCATCCGTTCTTCGACCGGCGTGCCGCCGTTGCGGTCCCACATCGCGCGCACGGCCAGGTTGTCGGTGTCGGCTTCGCGCACCAGCGCCCAGGCGGCGTCGATGCCCTTGATGAACATCGATTCGCGCAGGATGGTGTGCAGCAGCGCGTCGAAATCGAGCTGCTCGTTGATCGACTTGACGATGGCGTTGAGCTTTTCCAGGTGCTGGGTGCGCGAATAGACCTCGGCCTGCAGCGCCGCGCGGCTGCGCTGCAGCTGGCTGACGCGCCAGCGGTACAGGCCATACACGGCCGCCACGCTGGCCAGCACGTAGCTCAGGTAAGCCCACCAGGTCTGGTGCCAGGCCGGCAGCACCCGCACCCGGATCGACAATTCTTCGTCGGCCCACACGCCATCGCGGTTGGCGCCGCGCACGCGCAGGCGGTAGGCGCCCGGCGCCAGGTTGCTGTAGGCCGCCACGCGCCGGTTGGCGTCGTTCTCGACCCAGCTCTGGTCGTAGCCTTCCAGCTGGAAGGCGTAGCGGTTGCGCTTCGCATCCGAAAAGTCGAGCGCCGACACTTCGATTTCGAAGCCCTTGATCCCGGGCGGCAGGATCAGGCGGCTGTCGCGCTGCGCCAGCACTTGCGCGCCCGCCACCGGATGGCCGTCGGTGCGCAGGGAGCTGATGGCCAGCGGCGGCCGGTATTCCCAGTTGGCCAGGCGCTCCGGATGGATCACGGTCAGGCCGCCGGTGGCGCCAAACAGCAGGTCGCCTTCCGGCGTGGCGGCGGCCGCGCCGATGAAGTAGGTTGGAAAACCCAGGCCTTCGGCGCGCGCCAGCGGACGCGCCTTGAGACTGCCGCTGTCGATGACGGCGATGCCGTTGCCGGTGGTGGCCCACATGCGCGCGCTGCGGTCCAGGCGCAGGGCCGACACTGCGGTGCTGGGCAAGCCGTCGGCCAGGCCGAGGCGGCGGAATACCGGCGCCCCGAGCGGGGTGCGCATTTCGAGCACGTTGATGCCGCCGCCGTGGGTGGCCACCCACAGGCGCCCGCGTCCATCCATGGCCAATGCGCTGATCACCGGGTCCGACAGGGCGCTCTCGTTGCTCGGATTGGCGAGGATCTGTTCGATCTTGCCGGTGGCCGGGTCGAGCCGGTTCAAGCCATTGCGGGTGCCGATCCAGAGCGCGCCGCCCGGATCGGTCATCAAGGCCTGGATGCGGTTGTCGGACAGGCCGCCGGGGCTGGCCACGTACGACTTGAGGGTATTGGCGGCCGGGTCGTAGCGCAGCAAGCCCTCGAAGGTGCCCAGCCACAGCTGCCCGGCCTGCGGGGCGATGGTGCCGATGCGCGGGTAGGCGTTCGCCTGCGGCAGCGCGATGCGCGCCACGCGCCGCCCCTGTTCGGAGGTGCGGTACAGCCCGAGCTGGGTGCCGATCCAGGCGTCTTGCGGCGTGGCCTCGGCCATCGCCAGCAGCACCCGGTTGGGCAGGGCGCTGTCCAGGCGCGCCGGGTCGGGCCGCAGGGCGGCGCTGCGGGTGCCGTCCGGGTCGATCAGGTCCACGCCCTGGTCGGCCAGGCCGAGCCAGACGCGCCCGCCGGAATCGGTCATCAGCGCGGTGACCGCCGCTTCGGGCAAGCCGTGCGCGCCGAACACGGCGGCCACCGCGCGGTTGTTGGGGTCATGGAAATCGACGCTGCGCTCATTGCTGATCCAGATCAGGCCGCTGCGGTCGCGCAGCAGGGCGGCGCTGCGGTCGTTGGCCAGGCTCGATGGCACGGCCGCCTGGTGCAGGATGCGGCGCGCGCGGGCGCTGTCGGCTTCAATGTCGATGATGCCGCCGCCGTAGGTGCTGGCCCACCAGTGGCCGGGCACGGATTCGGTAATGGCCAGCACCATGTTGGCGTGCGGGTCGGTGACGCCCGACAGTTCCATGATCCTGGCGCGCATGGCGCCGGCGTCGACCACGCCGATGCCGCTTTTCAGGGTACCGAAGGCGATCTGGCCGCGGCTGTTTTCGCCGAACGAGAGCACCGCGTCGCGCCAGGGCGCGCCGGCGTCGTCGGCGCCCACCGGAATGGCCGCAAACTGGCCGCTGGCGGCGTCGCGCCGGGCCAGGCCGGTGCTGGTGCCGATCCACAGGTTGCCCTTGCGGTCCAGGTGCAGTGCGCGGATGCGGCTGTCCGGCAGGGTGCCGGGCACGCCCGCATCGTGGCGGTAGTGGCGCACCGAGGCGCGCGCCGGGTCGACGTAATCGAGGCCGGAGGGCGTGCCGACCCAGACCCCGCCCACGCCGTCGCTGGCGATGGCATTGATGGCGGCATCGGCCAGGCCGGCGGCGCCGGCCGGAAAGCGGATGAAGCGCTCGTTGACCTTGTCGTACATGGCCAGCCCGCCGGTGGCGGTGCCGATCCACAGGCGGCCGCGTCGGTCCGCGTGCAGGGCCTGGATGAAATCGGCGGGAATCGAATACGGGTCGCTTGCGTTGTGCACGAAGGCGAGCATGCGGTAGCCGTCCCAGCGGGCCAGGCCGCGCTGGGTCCCGATCCAGATGAAGCCGTCGCCATCCTGCGCCAGCGCCATCGCGACCGGGTGCGGCAAGCCCTGTTCCAGGCCGATGTGCTCGAACAGCGGGGTGGCCAGTTTTTCCCAGCGGTCAGGAGCGGCCGCCGCTATCGAACTTGCCGATATGCAAATAAAAAAGCCAAGGGCGGCAATCAATGGCACCAGCCATCGGCACCCGTGCGGGCGGTGTGGGCGGGTGCCGGGCGTCATCGTTGATCCGCGCGCCAGGAACGGAGAGCGCGCCGGAAGGCGCGGGTGTAGCGACGGACTGTTGTAGCGTGGACGTTCAAGTCGGGACGCGCTCCTGTCGGTGGATTCGGATGCAGCGGCGTCCCCCGGTCGGGCTCGCCTTTCCTGAAAGCATACGCACTTGTCCGTGTACTGTCTATTCGGGTCGGGGTTCGCATATTCGTTTGGCAATATTGCGCGGCCGTTTAGGGGCCAACATGTTGCGATAATCCAAAACCGAGCGGGAACGGCGCGCGTCGCGCAACGCAGCCGGTGAAGTTGCCATTGGTTACTGACGAAAAAAACCTCGAAGAAAATCCGAACCTTGGCGCTTGATCGGCCTCAAACCAAGTTTTCACGCTTTTGGAAGAGGAACTTCGCATGAGTAAGATTGCCTTGATCACTTTGGAGCATCGTGCCGTGTCACTTGCCTGCAGCGGTTTCGCGTTACTACTTGGCGCTTGCGGAGGCGGCGGGGAGCCCGAACGCGCTCCCGCCCCGGCCCGCACGGCGCCCGCCAGTGTGGTGGCCGCCACGCCACCGGCGCAGGCGGCCGATCCCGACCGCACCGGCCAGGCCGGCGACGACCAGGCCGGCGCCAGCGGTCCGGACGCCGCCCAGGTGGCGCACGTGGCACCCGCATCGTTCGCCCTGTCCGGCTACGCGCCGGACGACGAGGAGCAGGCGCCTGCCGCCGCCAGGCAGGGGCGTGCGCTGTACGTGTCGCCGCAGGGCGCCGACGACAATCCCGGCACCCGCACGCGGCCGTTCCGCACGCTGGCGCGGGCCGCGCGTGCCGTGACGCCGGGCGTGACCGTGTACGTCGCCCCGGGCACCTACGACGGCGGCATCCGGACCACCGCCAGCGGCCAGCCCGACGCGCGGATCGGATTCGTGTCCACCGAACGCTGGGGCGCCCGGATCGTGCCACCGGAGCGCTCCGCCACCAAGGCCGCGTGGGATAACCGTGGCAACTACGTCGACATCGTCGGCTTCGACATCGACGGCGGCATGCACCGCGGCGGTACCCGCTGGAGCACCGGCATCTACAACGGCGGCTCCTACGACACCCTGCGCAGCAACCACGTGCATCACATCGCGCAGGGCGCACCCTGCACCAGCGCCGGCGGCGCCGCGATCGGCCTGGATGGCTTTTATCGCGGCGTGCAGGGGCAGGTGATCGCTAACCTGGTGCACGACATCGGCCCGGCTGGCTGCCGCTTCGTGCAGGGCATCTACGTCAGCACCACCGGCAGCGTCAAAAACAACGTGGTCTACCGCGTGGCCGAAGCCGGGATTCATTTATGGCACGACGCGCGCGATGTGGTCGTGACCAACAACACCGTGACCGGCTCGAACACCGGCATCGTGGTCGGCGGCGGCGACTTTTATCACACGTCCGGCCCGAACGACCATACGGCGGTGTACAACAACATCGTGTACGACAACCGGATGGGCATCTCGGAGCAGGGCCGCACGGGGCGCAACAACAGCTACCGCAATAACCTGGTCTACAAGAACAGCAGCTACGACTGGCATCTCAGGAACGGCTTGACGCACAGCGGCACGGTCAGCTCGGCGCCGCTGTTCGTGGGCGACACCAAGGTCGCCTTGCCCAACTTTAGCCTCAGCGCCAGTTCGCCGGCCATCGGGCGCGCCACGCCGGTGCATGCCGCCGCCACCGATTTCAATGGCCGCCCGCGCAATGTGTTTTCCGGCTTCGACATCGGCGCTTACCAGCACTGAGCGCGCGCGCCATCGGCCATCGTCCGCAGCGGCGATGGCCGATGGCGCGCCAAACCGCGTTCAATATATTTCTTTACATCCGCGCCAGGGCCGGGTTAGTATCTGCGCCTTCGCAAGACAACCTCATTACCGAATCGAGAACCTCACGTGCCTGTACACAGCCAAGCTATCTGCTGACGATAACGGATTGACCTGCCCGGATTAGCAACCGGTAGGCTGTGCATGCCGCTTTCCCACGACCATTGCTGTCGTGGCGTAGTTCTCCCTTTGTCGTCAGCTCCTATCTACACCATGGAGCGCATCATGACGAACTTCGTTCACAATCTGGAATTACACAAATACCCTTCCACCCGTCACCTGGAAGGCTCGCAGCTGCAGCAAGGCGACGCCGGTTTCGACAAGCCGGGCAAGCGCAACGATCCGCGCGCGGCCTATGCCGCGCTGGCCGGGCGTTACATCGTCGTCGAAGAAAAACTCGACGGCGCCAACGCCGGCGTGAGCTTCAGCGAAGGCGCCGAACTGCTGCTGCAAAGCCGTGGCCATTACCTGGCCGGCGGTGGGCGCGAACGCCAGTTCAGCATCTTCAAGCGCTGGGCCGCCGCCCACGAGAGTGCGCTGATCGCGCGCCTGGGCGAGCGCTACGTCATGTACGGCGAGTGGATGGGCAAGAAGCACAGCGTCTTCTACAACCAGTTGCCGCATCTGTTCTGCGAGTTCGACATCTACGACCGAGAAAAGCAGGTCTTCCTGTCGACCGCCGCGCGCGCCATCCTGCTGGGCGAGGCTCCGGTGCTGGCCGTGCCGGTGCTGTATGCGGGAGTGGCGCCGTGCAAGCTGGCCGACCTGCTGGCCTTCATCCGCTTTTCGCTGGCGAAGACGCCGGCGTGGAAAGGCGACTTTGAAGCGACCGTCGCCCGCGAAGGGCTGGACCTGGCCAAGTGCTGGGCCCAGGCCGACAAGTCCGACCTGGCCGAAGGCCTGCACATCAAGGTCGAGGAAGACGGCGTGGTCACGGCACGCTACAAGTGGGTGAGGAGCGACTTCGTGCAAGCGATCCTGGACTCGAAGATGCACCACTCGCAGCAGCCCTACGTGCCCAATCAGCTGGCGCCCGGGGCCGACATTTACGCGCCACGCCTGACCACGACATGGGAAGACCTGGGCCTGGTAACCGAAGGAGCCATCTGATGGACAAACTGACTTATAAAGCCATGGCGGCGCACGTGCCCGCGCCCGGCCAGACGCCCGACTGGGCCTGGTTCCTGCACGCGATTCCCGCGCTGGCCTTGCTGGCAACGACGCCGCAGGACCCGTACTACCACGCCGAGGGCGACGTGTGGATTCACACGCGGATGGTGATCGAAGCCCTGATGCGCGGGGGCGACTACATCGACGGCAGCGGCGAGGAGCGCTTCATCCTGTTCTACGCCGCGCTGCTGCACGATATCGCCAAGCCGGCGACGACCGTCATCGATCCTGACAGTGGCCGCATCGGGCAACCGGGCCACTCGAAGCGCGGCGCGATCGACGCGCGCATCCTGTGCTGGCATGCGGGCGTGCCGTTCGCCGTGCGCGAGCACATTTGCCGCATCATCACCGTGCACCAGCTGCCGTTCTTTGCGCTGGCGGGGAACAAGAACGGCCAGTCGGCCGAGTTCCTGATCCGCAAGCTCTCGCATGAACTGGACCTGCGCCTGCTGTCCGCGATGGCGCAGGCCGACATGGAAGGGCGCTGGTACGAAAAGAAGGATGACTGCCTGGTCGATATCGAGTTGTTTCGCGAGATGGCGCGTGAGGAAGGCTGCTACGGCACCCAGAAAGCATTCGCGGACCCGCACACGCGCCTGTCGTACATGCGCGGCGCCGGCATCGCGCCCGATTTCGTGCATCACCAGAATGCGGGTTCGCGCGTGACGGTGATGTCAGGTTTGCCGGCGTCCGGGAAGAACCATTGGGTGGCGGCCAACCGGGCGCGCTTGCCGGTGGTGTCGATCGATGACGCACGCGAAGAACTGGGGCTGCGCCACGGCGCCAACGAAGGCGCGGTGGCGCACCGGGCGGTCGATTTGGCCAAGGAGATGCTGCGCGAAAAAGCGCCGTTCGTGTGGAATACCACGCACCTGAGCGCGCAGATGCGCAAGAAGACGCTCGACCTGCTGTATGCCTACGATGCCGAGGTCGAATTGGTGTATCTGGAGCAGCCGCCGCAGGTCATCTTCAAGCGCAATACGCAGCGCGATACCAGCCTGCCGAACAAGGCCATCGAGCGCATGCTGTTCAAGTGGGAAGTGCCGCTGCCGAGCGAGGCGCATGTGGTGCGCTATTTCGCCTAGCCGAGTGCACTGTCGGCCGGTTGGTCACGCTATTGTGTCGGTCCGGCGCCGCTGGAAGGGGCATGGTTTGTCAGCCCGCGCGCAGGTGCGCCATGGATAAGCATGGCGCCTCCCAACGCGGACGAGCCGGTCACTGATCCGTTCGAAGCCGCCGGCCCGCCCGGGCACCGGACAGCGTCGTGTTCACACGGCCAGCATCCAGTGAGGCGTGCATGAATATCCCAGCAGTCTGCGCGCACCGCTCGCCAGATTTTCCGGTTCGTCCAGCGAGCGATGAGCGGCGGCCAGTTCCAGCCCTGCCATGGCAGGGGCGAGGCGTTTGCGCAAGCGTGGCGCCTGTTGCGCCAGATGAGCATGCGCCCAGGCGATCAATTCGGCGGTGGCCGGGGCAGGGGCCAGCGACAGGAAGAAGATCATCTGGCGCCACGCGTATGCGGCATTCCTGATCGCGCGCAGTCGTTCAACGTCACACTCGTCGCGCCCTGCTTGCTGGTCGCGGCAGATCCACTCGAAGCATTGCTGCGCCATGCCGTAAAATCGGGGCCGCAGCTCGTCGCCCAGTCCGAGCGACGATACCAGCGCGGCCAGGTTCTGGGTGGTGAGGATCTGCTGCTGCTCGATCATCATGGCATTGCCGGTCACGCCGCCGTTGCTGCGGACGCCCGCGCGCTTTTCGCATAGGCGAATGAGCTCTTTTATGTAGGTCCGGGCGTGGACCGGCGCCTTGGCCGGCTGCACGAGTTCACGCAAGTAGCTGCGCTGTCCCGCATCGATGCCGTAATAGCGGCAGTACAAACTGTCCTCCAGCAGCGTGCTCGCCTGCGCGGCCACCCTGCTGAATTTGGGCGAGAATGTGCCCTCGAATATATCGGCGGCCAGTTCTTCCACCAGCGGCAAGTCCAGTCCCGCGCTCCCCGCCAGCGCGCTCATTTCCTGCACCAGCGGATTGGGGATCATCGTCTGCGGGAACGAGGTCAGTGTCAGCACCGCGATTTCTTCCAGCGTCCTGCGGGCCAGCGTGCGGGGCTGCAAGCCGTGTTGCCGCTCGGCGTAGACGGCGGCGATCCACGGCAGTTCATGCAGCTGCACCTGATGCGCCAGATTCTGCAGCAGCACAGAGCGGCGGCGCCGGAATGCATGGTACAGCGCGCCGTACAGGTGTTTGAGCGAAGGGTCTTCGATCGCCGCGCCGTTGATGGCGGCGCTCAATTGCGGAAGCACCGTGGCCAAGGCCTCGGCCGAGCGGATGATACCGTGTTCGACCAGCGCCGCGATGGTATCGATGTGGCAGCGCCACAGCTTGGCGAGCAGGGAGGGCGGGATCGCGCTGCCGGCTCCCTCGCCGAGATTGGCCGCTTCGGCCGCGGTGACCGTCACGCTGAGCGGCGCCAGATCATCGATTCCGCCTTCCTGCGGATAGGCGCGCAGGCGGTCGGCCAGCACGCCGGCCAGCAGATGGTGCGGCACGCCTCTGGCCTGCCTGGCCTGTTCGCTGCGCAGCGCGCCGCATTGGGCCGATCCGGGGCGGCCGCGCTTGCTAATGTATCTGGCCAGGATGAGACGTATCTTGCCGACGTCGCGCCCGGTCAGAGCGGCCGGCTCCATCACGCAAATGCGCAGATAGTCGAGCAGTTGCGCCGCGCTATCGTCCTTGCGCCGGGTCACGCTGTGTCCGGACCACTCGTGCAGCAGGGCCTCGCCGCGCGCATGCCATTGGGCCGGATAGTGGCGGCACGGCCAGCCGCCGGCGATGCGGAATTTGCCGCTGACGCCGTCGCGCCATGCGCCGTTGGCATCGATATCGATCGACGGCGGCTCGCCCTCGACGCTCTCGATGAACAGCTGGACCGCGCGGTCGTACAACGGCAGCAGCACGCGCACGGTATCGCGCTGCGTCATGATGCGGCGGTTCGGTGCGCGCCGTTTGTGCAAGGCCAGCGCCACCTCACGCACCGGCTTGAGAAAGACTCGCTCGCCGAAGCGGCGTGCTTGCGCGGCGGGCGCCGGAAAAAAACGCAAGCGGTCGAACCAGGGCGCGATTGCGCTGAGTACCTCGCGCGCCGCATCCGCTTTGCCATGGCGGGTGAGCCAGGCCACGACCAGCAAGGCGCCTTCCTCGGGCACGTTGACGTCGTAGCAGCCTGAGTCGAGCAGGGCGTACAGACCCGCCATCCCGTCGTCGGTCAGCAGGCGCGCGTTGAGCCAACGGCGCGCATCGGGCACGGGCGCCATGCCGGCTGCGGCCAATGTCTGCAGTTCGTGGTCGAGCAAGGCGCCGCCGGCCTTGAAGCCGCCTGTGGCGAAGCCACCCTTGACGATATCGGGCGTGACCCAGGCGGGAACCCCGGCCAGCGGGGTGCGCGAGCCGACGTCGATCGATCCCGTCAACATGCCGGCCATGACCTGCTCCCACTGCCGCACCTTGCCGCGCGCGCGTTCGCGCACCTGCGGGTCGGGGTGGTTGGTGCTGGTGCGCAGGGCGGCGGCCAGTTGCAGTGCCGCGTAGCCGGGCGCCATGCGCAGAGGTTCCGCGCCGGGAGCGTCGTTATCCACGTGGTATCCATTGAAATGACGTGTTGGGGTCCGGAAGCTGGAATCGAACCAGCACCTACTCAGTTAGAAGCCGAGTTCTCTGCCATTGAGGTATTCCGGAATTGTTTGCATGGACGCGGCGCCCAGCAGCATTGATGAAAATCAACGCTCAGGCGATCAGACTAGCAGCTTTGCCAACTTTACTCAATGCACTGGCGAAAAACGTTTTATTTTATGGTGCCGTTGAATCGGCCGGTGCATACAGTCCTGCCGCGCGCAGCGCGTCCCGCATGGCCATCACAGTCGCCATCTGATAACAGCTGATCTTGGAGTCGGTGCTGTTGTAGGCGCCGTCCACGATGCGGATGCGGCAGCCGCTGAGATAGTCACCGTCGAATGCGTCTTCCGACAGCACATGCTTGATGCTGCTGATCACCGCGTCGAGAAACAGGAGAGGAATCTGTTCCTCAGACACTTCCCAGCTGAGCGTGCATCCATATGTCGGTTCTGGTTCCAACACCAGATCGATCACCCCAAAACGCCCGGGCGGCCCCATCTGGCGGACGAAGCGCCCGGCACCGGTGCAGCGTGTGCGTAGCGGCACGCCGCGAGCGCCCCTTATCACCAAAGCAATTTCCATCGGATCAGCCCCACAACTTCCACCAGGGCCGTTCGCTGTCCGGCGGCGGTGCATTGCGCGATGCGATCGCCTGGACCCCGTCGCACAAAGGGCAAAACGAGGTGAATGTCTCTAGCGCGGCGTCGGCCGGCAAGGCTGGGAAAATGACCTTGATTAAATCTGATGGCGCGTCGAACAGTTCCGCGAAGCCGCACTTGCTGCATCCGTGGATCAGCCACGAGCCGCGTTCCTTGAGGTACTTTTCGCTGACCATCACCGGCTGGCCGGTGCCGGTGGCGATGAAGCGGATCGATTGATTGATGCGCACCGTTTCCAGCTGCGTCGGAGCGATGATCACCCGTCCGCTGAAAATATCGCCTGCGACGCCGGTGATGCTCACCCATGCGAGTTCGGGATGCGCACTGGTCATGCGGCGGCCGCCGTCGTGGATGATGACCTGAATGTCGTCCGGATGGTTGGGATGAAGCTTGCCCGCCAGGGCGGGATGTGTGCGCCATTCCATGAGCTTGTCTTTATTAGTGAGATTGCAGCGCAGAGCGCGGAAAAAAGGGCCGGAAATCGCTTCCCGGCCCCGAACTTACTTTACAACATACTTACGCAGCAACTGCCTCGGCGCGCTGCAGCATGCGCGGCGCGTGCCGTGCATACACCGCACTGGCAAACGCCCGGCCTTGCGACAAGGAGCGCAAACTGGTCGTGTGCCCGAACAGGTTCGCCAGCGGCACATCGGCAACGACTTCGACGCGGCCGGTCTGCTCTTCGATGCCGAGCACCTTGCCGCCACGGCGTTGCAGGTCGCCGATGACATCGCCCGCATTCACGGCCGGCGCATCGACGTTCACCGTCATGACCGGTTCCAGCATCAGCGGATGGGCACGTTTGAGCCCAGCCAGCGTGCCTTCCTTGGCCGCCACCGCGAACGCCATGTCGTTACTGTCGACCGCGTGGTAGTCGCCATCGAGCAGGGTCACCTTGACGCCCGTGACCGGGTAGCCGAGAGGACCTTGCGCCAGCGCTTGCCGCACGCCTTTTTCGACGGCCGGAATGAAGTTCACAGGCACCACACCGCCCTTGATCGCATTCTCGAAAGCAAACACGCCATCGAACTGTTCAACCCGCAACACGACGCGTGCATACTGCCCGCTGCCGCCGTTTTGCTTCGACACTTTGCCTTCCAGTTCCACCGCGGGCCCGGCGATGGTTTCGCGATAGGCCACCTGGGGCGCACCGACCGTGACTTCCACGCCCGTTTCACGGCGCACACGCTCCAGCACCACGTCCAGATGCAGTTCGCCCATGCCCCACAGCACCGTTTCGCCGCTGAGCGGATCGCTTTCGAGGCGCAAAGACGGGTCTTCGCGACGGAAGCGGTCGAGCGCGGCGAGCATCTTGGCGCGGTCGCCACCCTTGCCGGGTTCGATCGCCAGTGCCACCACCGGTTCACCTGCATGAATGGTTTCCAGCACCAGCGGCACGGCCCTGGTCGACAAGGTATGCCCGGTCAACGCATCCTTCAGGCCGGCGATGGCAATGATACTGCCGGCCTGCGCCTGGGCGACACCGGTGCGGCGGTCCGCATGGATCACATACAGGCGACCCACGCGCACCGTCGCGCCGAGCGATGCATTCCACACCACATCGCCTTCGCGCAGGGTGCCGCCGTACAGCCGCACATACGACAGCGAACCGTGGTCGTCGTGCACCACCTTGAACACCAGCGCCGCCAGCGGATCGGCGTCGCCGGTGCCAACCGTCAGCGTTTCACCGTCCAGGCGCGCCACCGGGGCGGCGCGCTCGTCGGGCGAAGGCAGCCAGTCGATGACGGCGTCGAGCAGCGGCTCGATGCCGGCATTGCGGTACGCCGAGCCGGACAGCACCGGCACGGCGCGGCGCGCCAGCGTCATGGCCCGCAGGCCGGTACGCACATCCGCCGGCGAGAGCGTATCGTCCGCCAAAAACGCGAGCGTGAGCGCGTCGCTGGCATCGGCCGCCACGGCGGCGGCGTGCGCATAGGCTGCCTCGGCCGCCGCCTGCAGATGCGCGGGCAGGGCGCTTGAACGCATCGCGCCAGCCGCATCCCAGGCGAGGAAACGCTTGCCGAGCACGTCGATGGTGCCTTCGAAGCCATCGCCGGCGCCGACCGGAATGCTCAAAGGCACGGCCAGGGCGCCGAGGCGCGACGCGATCTGGCCCACCACGCGGCCGAAGTCGGCGCCGGTGCGGTCCATCTTGTTGATGAACACAATGGTCGGCACGCCGTGTTTCTGCGCCTGGCGCCAGACCGTTTCGGTCTGGGGCTGGATGCCGGCCACGCCGCACAGCACGGTCACGGCGCCGTCGAGCACGCGCAGCGAACGTTCGACTTCGATGGCGAAGTCGATGTGGCCGGGCGTGTCGATCAGCGTGAAGGCGTGGCCGTTCCAGGCGCAGCGGGTGGCGGCCGCGCCGATGGTGATGCCGCGTTCTTTTTCGAGGTCCATGCTGTCCATCGTGGCGGTGCCCTCGTGGACTTCGCCGGTGCGATGGATTTCGCCGGTTTTCAGGAGGATGCGTTCGGACAGGGTGGTCTTGCCAGCGTCGATGTGGGCAATGATACCGAAGTTGCGCGCGTTGGCGCGAAGGATAGTCGCAGTCATGATGGTGCTTTCTTGCATAGCGGGCGGTCGTGGTTTGTCTTGGGGACAAGCGCCGCGGGAGCCATGCGACCACCCTTGTTCAGTGATCCCGCGCGCGTTCTACATCGGCTGACTTCATGATATATGTGCTCCTAAGCAACTACTGAGTGTGGGTATGGAAAAGCGGAACTGCAAAAACAAAAAAGGCCCGAAGTGGGCCTTTTTTGATGGGTGCTCGTCAAGAGCGAATCAAGGGGCGCACTGTCGCGGCCCGGGACGTTGTGAGCAACGTGCCGGGAAGGCGAAGGTAAAAAAGAGGATGTCCATTGAGTTCATGGCCGCAAGCTTATTACCCCGTTTGAGAAATGTCAAGGACTGATTTTGTTGTTGATTCGTCACGCGAAAGCGCTTTCCCGCCCGTCGCCAGCATGCCGGGATCGGTATTTTTGTCAAAACATTGAATATGACCAACATTTCTACGTGCTCTGGTGTGAAAATGCTGCTCAGTTGCACAATCACTATTTACGCTGGCGCGCACATGCCGCGCGAGTGTCCGACAACATCGCAAAACACAGCAGGAATTTGACTATGAAACACCTCTCCAGCCGCTATGCGTGCGCCCTGATCGCCGCGCTGGCGCTCTCAGCCTGCGCCACCCAGGAACCCGGAACGGCGGATGCGGCATCGCCCGGCGCCAGCGCGGCCCCGGGCAGCCTGGTCGCCAATGGCAAATTGACCCCGGAAGGCGAACTGCGGCGCGAACGCGCGTTCAAGGCCTATCAGGCGGGCAACAAGGCGCTGGCGTATTCCGAATGGCTGGGCATCGCCGAGCAAGGCTTCGGCGAGTCGCAGTTCAACATCAGCGTGATGGAGAGCGATGGCGACACCGGCGCACCCAACGTGGCCAAGGCGCTGACCTGGCTGCACAAGGCGGCCGATGCCAATTATCCGGAAGCCCAGTTCCAGCTCGGCCAGCGCTATAACAAGGGCGATGGCGTGGGCAAGGATTCGGCCAAGGCCGTGGCCTACTGGCGCAAATGCGCCGCGCTGGGCGACAAGCGCTGCGCGTTCAATGCCGGGTTGGCGCTGGCATCGGGCGTGGGCGTGCCGCAGGACCGCGCCGGCGCCATGACGCTGTTGACCGACGCGGCCAGCGGCCCGGCGGCGCTGGTGCCCGCGCAGTCCCAGCTGGGCAAGATGTATCTGCAGGGTGGCGACAAGGAGCGCGATTACGCCAGGGCGCGCCAGTGGCTGGAACCTGCCGCCGCCGGCAACGATGCCGATGCACTGTACAACCTGGGCGTGATGTACAGCCTGGGCTTCGGCGTCAAGGTCGACAAGCGCAAGGCCGCCGCCTTGTACCAGCGCGCCGCCACGCAGGGAGACCCGATGGCATTGAACAACCTCGGCAGCGCCTACCGCTACGGCGAAGGCGTGCCGAAGGACCAGAAAAAGGCCGTGGCCCTGTTCAAGCAAGCCCACGACGGCGGCAATCCGCAAGGCACGGTCAACCTGGCCGACATGACCTTCAAGGGCTGGGGCGTGCGCTCCAACAAAACGGCGGCCGCGGACCTGTACAAGACAGCCGCTGATGCCGGCCATCCGCTCGGGCGCTGCCGTTACGCGCAAGCGCTGCGTCACGGCGATGGCGTGGCCAAGAACGCGGGGCAGGCCAACCGCCTGCAGGAAGCGGCCAACAATGCCAATACGCCTTGCGACAGCGATGCGCCGCTAGGCGAGTGGATCGTCAACCGCAGGACCGCCGGCCGCTCCTGAGCGGCGTGGACTAACGCGCGATGCCGGCGCGCGCCGGGCCGGGCGCATATGCAATCCGGTTGCATTTGCGCCCGGCTTGGGCTATCATCGCGTTTTGCAACACAGTTGCACCAAGCGATAGCGCAAGTCTGGTCAGGGCGATGATAAAACGAGTAATTGGAGTGGCGGACTACGCCGGGATGACGGCGGCCGCACTGTGTTTGTTGCACTGCCTCGGCCCGCCGCTGCTGCTGGCCGTGTTTCCCCTGATGAACTGGTTCCCGCATGACGATGGCCTGCATGCCTGGCTGCTGATCCTGGTCGCGCTGCCGGCGCTGGTTGCCCTGGTGGCCGGCTTTCGCCAGCACCGGCGCGCCCTCGTGCTCGCGCTGGGCGCTTGCGGATTTGCCTGCTGCTGCGCGGCGGTGCTGGTTGCCGGACCCCGTTACGGGCACGGCGCCGAAGCCATCTTGACCAGCATCGGCGGCCTGTTCATCTTCGCCGCCCACCTGAAAAACCGTTCCTTCTGCGCCGGCTGCACGCTGGCCAAGCAGCCCGGCTGCTGCTGACCTGCCGGTGCCCGGCGTCACGCCGCACGCGCCGGGATAACGCCCTAATCCGCCATGAAACCACTTCCCAGGAGCAGCCAAAGCGTCCGGCAGGCGACATGCCACAGCGCCTTGGGGACATCGTTGTCGCCGGCTTCCGGCAGTTTGCCGGCGCCGGCAAGCACGGTGCCTCCCCGCGCACGCCACGCATCGCGACAGGCCGTTATCCGGGCGGTCGAGGCGCACGCCGGGCAGGTGCACTGCGCGCACACGGATGCGCCGGGGGCATTCGCCGCTCCGCAGCCGAGACAGGACCAGATGTAGGCGGGCATGTGGAATCGATTCAAAAGAGAAAGCGCCGATGATACACGGCGGCGCGGGCAAGGCTGGCAATTCGCTCATCCGGGCGGTGCGCTTTCTTGTATCATGGACGGCTTTGATTTTCAGACCAGGATCGCCCGGATGTTTGCTTTGAAATTGTGCGCCGCCGGCGCCTTGTCTTCCGTGCTGTCGTGCGCCGCCGTGGCGGCCGTCGCGCCGGCATGGCCATGCCGGCTTGTCTTCCTGAGCGCGGGCGCGATCGGCAACGTGCGCCACAATGATATGGGCGACGCCGGCAGTGCGGAACGCCAGGCGCGCACCCTCGCTGAAATAGAAAAATTCTTGCAGAAACAGGGTGGCCAGGATGGTGCGTGACCGACGCTGGATTGCCGCCGGATGTGTGATCGTGGTCGCGTGCGGCATGGCGACGCGTAAATATCCCTCGGTGTTGTCGCATTACTTCGGAAACTATCCCGGCGATGCGCTGTGGGCCTTGCTGGTGTTCCTGTTGTGGGCGTTTTGCCTGCCGCGCGCGAAAACCGGCACGCTGGTCGTGCTTGCGCTGGGCACCGCATTCGCGGTCGAGTTCTTGCAGTTGTACCAGGCGCCATGGATCAGGCATGTGCGCGCCACCAAGCTGGGGCATCTGGTCCTCGGCAGCGGCTTCGACTGGCGCGACCTGGTCGCCTACAGCGTAGGCGTGGGAATCGGCGGCCTGCTGGACCGGGCGCGGGCGATGCTGCGTTAAGTAGTCAGCCTGGTAAATACGCCGCCGCTTGCGCTTTCATCCGCCTAAACTGATGCGCATCGCGTGCGCTGGCCCTTTCGCAATGCCTGCTGCCTAGCCCGGCACAAGATGGGTTGTTCAACGACGTCTGCATCGCTGCCTGACAGGCTTTGACCGCAAAAATTGGTGGACTAGTCGAGTCCGTCCGTGCCTGCAAGCGTGCATCGTCGTGATGTCAATACGCCCGGCGCGCGGGTACCCATGCCGCATCATGTGTTGAATGGCGAGACGCGAACAGCTACGGATACAACCGGATATCTCGCATGTGTCTCTCCTGGTATGGGATGAATGGTCTGTGCCCGGCGGCGTTGGCCCGCCGCCGGGTGGATCGAAACGAGAATCGCACAATCTGGTACGGTCGTTCGCAAATTTATTTGACGTGCCGAAGACGCCTGCGCGACGTAAAACATTGACATGACGGCGACGACGCCAGCAGGAGCCTTGTCAGGTGAACGCTTCGCCTCCAAAGCATGCCGCCCAAAGCGCTGCATGGCGGTCATGAAAGCGTCACATTATGTCGAGACCGCCGCGTTTATCGACTGGCAAGGTATCAAATGGTTTGCCAGAGCGAGGCGACGCGTCGCTCTCGCTGTTTCAAGAAAAACCAGATCCGTGGAAAATTTAATGCTGATTGCATTTGCGTTACAAATTGATGACAATTTTCCGCTTGATCTCGTTGTCCACCTTGACTAGTCATTTGGCACCGGCCTCATATTTTCTTCGTCGCCACCAGGCTTTTATATTTCCCTGCTTGACTTTCAATATTGCCTTATATAGAATTCGGCGCCATGATTAACTTGCACGCCGATAAAACGGCGCCATTCCAATAAGATAATACACTTTCAAAAAAAATAATATTATGAAAAAAGATATTACCTTAAGAAAAGCCATTCCACGAGATGCCGCTCAGATCGTCGACCTCTACCAGAGCGTCTACCAAGGTGATTACAGTGATCCAATGATGTCGGAGACGGCGCGACTGCGCGCTGCGCTCGGGCGGGATGACTATTACTGGATTGTGGCGTCCATCGATGACCGAATTGTTGGTTCCGTTGTCTATCAGCACACGCTCACTGGGTTTGCCAAAGTCTTTGGCGCAGTCATTGAAAATGACTGTCGCGGACAGAATTTGACGGAACGGATGATGGAATTCGGCTATGCGCAATTGCGCGCCATCGCACATGTCGAAGTCGTCTACGCCACAACCAGAACGGTTTCTTCGGCACCGCAAAAATTGACGGCGAATCTGGGCTACCGAAAACTGGGAATTTTCCCAAATGTTCACAAGACGAGTGGGTATGAAACGCATTGCCTGACTGCATTATTTACGAAAAGCGCGATCGAGTCGCGCTTTACCGATTTTGCCCTGCATCCACGCCTGCGTCCCCTTTTTGAAATAGTCCGGCGCGAATGCGGCTTGCCCGCGATTCCCGACGATTGGATTCCCCATGCCAGCGCCGAAAATTTCTCGCGCGCACGCTCCGCGCTGGAACTCGAATTGATCCATGCACCGCGCCTGACCAAGCGCCGTTTTGACGAGGGCAAGAACACGCTGGTGGCGCAAGACCACCATACTTTTTTCCCGTTTCAAGAACCCAATCTGCTGATCAGCTCGGCCGATCAGGACGTGGAGGTTTTCTGTTATTTTTCAGAGACGGACAAACATTGCGTGTTGATCGGCATTCACGATTCGTGCAATGCAGGATTCGCCGATATCGTGGAAAAGGCATCGGTAATCTTGCAAGACCTGGGTGTGCGCTATATCGAATTCATTATTCGCGCCGATGAGTCGGAGAAAATAGAAATCGCAATGCAAGCCGGTTTCATTCCCTGCGCCTATTTCCCCGCCATGCATTTGATTGGCGCGCAGCGCTATGATTTCGTCATCTTCAGCCGATCTTATGAAATACTGAATTTCAGAAATATCCGCCTGGAGGGAATTAATCGCGAATATTTGAACCAGTATCTGCAACTCTGGAAAAAAAATTCGCTGGAGCCGGAACCGGCGTGCGCAGCGTGACAGGATTATCATGAAATTTTCAATGGCAGTATTCAAGGACCAGAATTCATCCCGGCTTTTCGTCGGGCAATTCATTTCACAAATCTGCGACAAGATGATGACCCTCGGCCTGGTCTGGGTTATTTCGCAGGAGCAATCCATACAAATGATACCGTGGTTCCTGGCGATAGGCGCGCTTCCCCATCTGTTGCTGGCCAGCAGTGGGGGCAAGCTGGTGCAAAGAATCGGCGTCCTGAGGACACTGATACACACCGACGTATTAAGGGGCATCATCTTCTTGCTGGTCGGACTGTTGTGGCTCGCCTATTTCAAGCACCATTCGCTGACCACGCTATTTATCCTGACGTTTGTTTCAAATTTGCTTGGCGCGCTGTTCAATATCGCTGTCTTTACGCTGCCCGGGCTCATGCCAAAAAAGGAATTGGTCCCACAGTTGACCGCCATGGTCGATTCCTGCTTTTCCCTGGGGACGGTAGTTGGGCCAGCGATTTCCGCGCTGCTCTATCCTTGGCTTGGTTTGTCGGGTCTGCTTGTATTGAATGGGCTTAGCTATTTGCTGGCGGCAGGGCTGGAAGGGGGAATCCGGCTCGATCCTGCTGATCCGGAAACGGTCGAATCGGAGCCGGCGAATGCCGACATGGCGCCAGCGATACCCGGGCGGTCGATGTTTGCCGATCCCTTGATACGCTTCATGTTGTCGGCATTTTTCCTGATGAATCTTGCGCTGACACCCTTGATGGCCTTGCTCCCCTTGTTTGTCCAGACCCGATTCGCCGGCAATCTTGCCATGCTGGCCGCCTTCGAGGTGTCGATCGGCATCGGGATGGTGGCGGGAAGTTTGTTGCTTTCGGTCGCGGAATTTCCGCTCAAAAGGGGCAAGCGGGCGATCGCCGGCTTGAGCGCCGTGTCCCTGCTCTACCTTTTCTTTGGCTTGAACCACAATCCCGTATTGGCTTGCCTGGCACTGGCTGGCTTGGGGCTGGCACTGGCCGTCGTCAATGTGTCGCTATTGACGCTGTTTCAATCGCGGCCCGCGCCAGCCGATGTCCCCGTGGTCATGAGCTGGGTCAATACGATCAGTATTGGCGCCTTGCCGATATCGATGTTGATGGTGGGAAGCTTGATTGAAAAAATCGATTTGACAAAAATGACGATATGTCTCGCGCTCGGGTTGTTGACGATATCACTGGCCACCGCATTTTATCGGGAATTTAGGGAAATATGAATATCAAGACTATGCACGCGGTCCAGGGCGTTTGCGAACAACGCCATCCCTTCGCTTCCTCCGCCGCGCAGGAATCGATGTTTGTCGATGCCATGAAGGAAAATATCAACTGGCACCAAGAGCAATCGCCATTTTATCGGAAATTGCTGGAAATGAAACAATTTGATGCCGCCACGCTGACGTCGATCGATGACCTGGCGAGCATCCCCTTTGTTCCGGCGACGTTTTTCAAGTCGCACGAACTTCTTTCGGTTGCGCGCGATGACATCAAGCTGCACCTGACTTCTTCCGGAACGACCGGTCAAAAGTCGCAAGTCTCGTTTGATGCCTGGTCATTGAGCGCCGGGCAAAAGATGATCGACGCGGTCTTCGAGCACTTTGGCTGGAACACGCCGGATGTCAAGACCAACTATCTGCTGTATTCGTATGAAACCGCATCGGATTCGCAACTGGGAACGGCCCACACCGACAATTTCCTGTGCAAGTATGCACCCGTTGCATCGGCATTTTATGCTTTGCGCAGGACCGGCGCGCCAACAACGGCGACGGGCGGCGCGTCGCACGAGTTCGATGTTTTTGGTTGCATCGAAAAGCTGCAACACTACGCCGCAGAAGGTCTTCCAGTACGCATTTTCGGTTTCCCGGCATTTCTGTTTTTTACACTGAAGCGGATGCGCGAGCTGGGCTTGCCGCCGCTCAAACTCTCCGCCGATTCGCTGGTATTCCTCGGCGGTGGATGGAAAGGCAATGCCGACCAGGCGATCGCCAAACACGATCTGTACGCCCGCATTCACGAGCAGCTTGGCATTCCCGACCTGCGTATCCGCGACAGCTTCGGCTCGGTCGAGCATGCCGTCCCGTACGCGGAGTGCGCACACCACCAATTTCATGTTCCCGTCTGGTCGCAGGTGATCATCCGCGATGTGCGTACCCTGAAACCAAGGAAATTCGGTGAAGCGGGCTTCCTGCAATTTCTCACGCCCTACATCACCTCAGTGCCTGCCCAGAGTGTCTTGATGGGCGACATGGCGACACTGTATCCCGGCGAATCCTGTGCTTGCGGAAATGAGCGGCCGTATTTCGTCATTCACGGACGGGCTGGAACAAGTAAAAATAAAAGCTGCGCCATTGCGGCGGCTGAACTGTTGAGGCGGTAATCATGGAAAATATGAACAAGCAACACCTCTGGCAAGGCGAGTGGATCGGCGATCAAGAACTGGCCAGCAGGATCGGCGATATACAATCGCTGGTGGCCCGGCAAATGGCGTGCGAACTCGATATCGAGACGGTGCTGGCGGCCGGGGATTTACTCGGGAAAAATATCAGGGAAAAATCGGCTATTTTTACCGAATTGAAGAACTGCTTGTCTGGCACCGATCAATTGACGTCGGACGAAATCGCTCTGGCCTTGCTTGAAATAGCCGATGTCTTGCGCCGTGCGAATCTGGAAAAGAAGCTGATCCGTGAACTCGGTTCCAGCAATCCCTTGCTCGCTTGCCGCACCCAATTCGACGATGCGATCTTCGAAGCTTGGGCGCCGTTGGGTTTCCTGGTCCACATTTCACCGCAAAATGCCTTCGCGGTCGGGCCGATGAGCGTGCTCGAAGGATTGCTTTCTGGAAATTTTAACTTTCTCAAGACGAGTCCACAAGAGAGTTCCTTCGCCCAGATCTTGTTACATGCCTTGGGCAAGTGCGATCCGAGCGCCCAGCTTGAGAAATTCATCATCGTGGCGAAAATTTCGTCGAAGCGAAAAGATCTGTTGGAGCCGGTATTTGCCGGGGCCGATGGCATTGCCGCCTGGGGCGGTGAGGAGTCGATTCAATCGATACGCGCCATGGCCCCTGCCAGCGTGCGCATCGTCGAGTGGGGACACAAGATATCGTTGGCATTTCTTTCCATGGAAGCTGCCCAGGATCCCCATACGCTGAAACAACTCGCCATGGAATGCTGCCTGATGGAACAGCAAGCCTGTTCCAGTCCGCAATGTGTCTATCTCGACACGTCGGACTGGAATGAATTGCAGCGGTTTGGCGAGCGGCTTGCCGATGCCTTGACGCTGGTGGCGCACGAACTGCCACGCCAGTTGCCCGATACCGCCAGTGCCGGCGAAATTGCTTTGGTCAGCGAGTGTCACAGGCTCGAATCGTGCCTCGGCAATGCTCGCCTCATCGAAGCACCAGATGGCGGGTGGCGCATTTACATCGACGACCATGCGGCGCTGGCGGCATCGCCGCTGTACCGCAGCATCTGGGTCAAGCCCTTGCCGCGCACCGACATCATCCGGGTCTTGCGGCCCATGCGCAACTATCTGCAAACAGTGGCGATCTGTTGCAAACTCTCGGAAATGCATCCGCTGGCGCGCTCTTTTTTGCGTGCGGGTGCGATCCGTATCCGGCGTATTGGCGAAATGACGGGAGGATACCCCGGCGAGCCGCATGACGGTGTCTATGCGTTGCAACGCTATTGCCGCAGAGTGAGCTTGCAGTTGGCCCATGAAGCGCAGGGGATTTCCAATTTCGATGAGTTGAGAAAATTCCCTCCGCTGCAGTGGGACCCCGTTCCGGCCATTACCGCCAAGGAGCAGTTCCAGTCGGTGCCGGCCGATCCTGCCCAAGCCCATCTCTTCTTCAAGTCGGGCGGTAGCACGGGCGAACCAAAACTGTCGACGTTCAGCTACCAGCAATACCATGAGCATATCCGGCTCGGTGCCGAGGGTTTGTACGCGGCGGGCTTTGATCCGCTCGGCGACCGGGCGATGAATCTGTTCTTTGGCGGGGGACTCTACGGTGGCTTCATCAGCTTTTTTTCGGCACTCGAACAGCTGGGCGCGATCCAGTTCCCCATGGCGGCCCATGGCGATACCCGCATGGTCGCCCAGGAAATCGTCAAGAACAAGGTGAATGTCTTGCTCGGCATGCCATCGTATATTCTGCAGCTGTTTGAAAAGGAAGCCGACATTCTCTCCGCCTATCGGGGAGTCAAGAAGATCTATTATGGCGGAGAACATTTCAGTCCCGCCCAGCGAAATTATCTGCACGAGTCCTTCCAGGTCGATGTGATACGCTCGGCCGCCTATGGCAGCGTCGATATCGGTCCGATCGGCTTCCAGTGCGAACATAGCGATGGCGGCGTCCACCATCTTCAGCAACAGCTTCAATACCTCGAAATATTGAAAATGGATGAAGATCGAGCGGTGCAAGGCGAGGAAGTCGGCCGATTGGTTTTCACGCCGCGCATGTTGTCGGTCAATAAGCCATTGCGCTACGAAATCGGCGATGTCGGCCACTGGATCGCCGATCCGGATGGCATTTGCGCCTGCGGCAGGGCCGCGCCGCGCTTTCGACTGCTGGGACGGACGGGGGATATTTGCCGGATTGGTTCCACTTTCCTCAATTATCAGGAATTCATCCGTATCCTGGCGACGCACTTCGCCTATGCGGGCGAAGCGCAGCTGATCCTGGCGCAAGCCGAGATCAAGGAAAAGGTCATCTTGGTGATTTCCGATTCGGAGCGCTTGCCAGCGCTGCGTTGCCGGGAGATTTTCCTGGAAAACTACCTGGATTTGCAGGAAGCCGTGCTGACCGATGAAACGCTGCTGTTTGAAGTGCAAGCGGTGGGAATCGATGAATTCCACAGGACTGCGGGAAGCGGAAAATTGATTCGTGTGCTGGACCGGAGAGCGCGTTGATGAGCATGGAAATTAGCCGGGAAATACTTCCCTCACTGATCGCGTTTGCCCGGAAAAATTCGCCATTTTATGGCGATCTTTACCGCGCATTGCCGGAAACGATACACGCGATCGAACAGTTGCCCGTGTTGAGCCAGCAAGCGTTTTGGGAAGCCAACCGTCTGGAGGGTGGGCAATTGCTGACGGGGGCGATGCACGATGGCATCGTCTTGAAGAGTGGCGGAACCACCGGCAACCCCAAGTTCTCGGTGTTCAGCCGGACTGACTGGAATGTGTTTGTGACAGCCTTTTCCCGCGGACTGGCGCTGGGAGGTCTGCAGGATGGCGACCGGGTCGCCAATCTGTTTTATGTCGGCGAGTTGTATGGATCGTTCTTGTTTACCCACAAGGCGCTCGAAGAGTGCCCCAAGCGGGTCATGCAACTCCCGATTGCGGGCGCCACGACACCCGACGATGTCTATCGCTTTATCACGGAATTCAAGGCCACGGTCTTGGCCGGCGTGCCGACCACAATGATGAGTCTGGTAGATCACATTGACAAGGTGGGGGGCGATCCAGCCGCGTCGGCGGTCAGATTGATCCTGTTTGCCGGCGAAGCCATGTATCCCGATCAGCGCGCCAGGTTGGAAGCATGCTTTCCAGGCGTCGAGATCCGCTCCATCGGTTATGCGAGCACGGATGCCGGATTGCTGGGATTCGCCGATCTTTCATGCGGCCCCAATGAATTTCGCTGCTACGATGATGATGCGCTGTTCGAAATTATCGATGAAGAAACGGGCTCGCCTATCGTCGCGCCGGGCATCGAAGGGCTGGCCGTGGTCACGGCCCTGCGGCGCCATTTGATGCCGATCCTGCGCTATCCGGTCGGCGACAGGGCCAGGTGGGTCGATGCCCATGGTACGGCGCATCGCAAGTTTCTGTTACGGGGGCGTTCCGATGAATCGGCCAGGGTCGGCCCGGTCACGCTGTATCCGGAAGATGTAAGGTCGGTACTGGCGTCGTTTCCGGCTTGCCAGGGCGCCTGCGATTTTCAATTGCTGACCATCCATCGTGACGGAAAGGATGGGTTGATACTGCGGATCGGCAATCGCAATGCCGATCCGGCGCTCAGCGCGCAGATCATCGCTGCGATCTACGAGCATCGCCCCATGTATGGTCAATTGCTGGCGCAAGGCAAGATCCTGCCCATCGACATAGAATGGGTGGATGCGACGGCGCTGGAAATCAATCCCCGCTCGGGAAAGCTCAAGCGCGTGATCGATCGTCGCTTTGCCTGAGTTCACGTAGAGCTTGGTGAAGGGCCATGAAACGCTTGGCGAAATTAGGATCAGTTTTTGTAGTTTTGGGGCTGGCTGTTCTGTTTTTTTTGGGTGATTTTTTTCTTCATCCTGTTGCGGTAAGCGGCTTTCAAATGATGAGGTTGTTTCGCTTAAGGAATCAGCAGGGCGTGTAGATGTAAAATCGATTTGGAAACTACAGGACCACGCCTCTCATCGTGGCGATGTAGAAGAATCGCTATTTTATTTGCGAAAGTTGGGGGTTGAATTCCGGGTGGGAGAAGCAAGGTATCTATATTTTTCTACTATCGCTAATGATCCTCAACTTTTTGAGCGCCGAAGGAGTGAAGCTGTTGAGCAACTGATGACTGCTGCAAAGGAGGGACATGGCGCCTCTCAGTTTTTCCTTGCTTTCTATTATGAAAACGGACAATTCGGTTTTCAAAAGAATAAGGAAGAGGCACTCAAGTGGTATGAAGCAGCTGCAAAAAATGGAAGTTACCAGGCTGCGAATAAAGTCAGAGAGCTGAAAAATAGGTAGAAAAACGATGGGCAAGCAGGTGGGGAGACTCGTGGGGTCAGGTGCGTGGGCATTTAGCGCGTGGAGGACCTTCTTCCGAAGGCAGAGGGTGAAAACATCTCGCCCAAGAAAACCTTCAAAGGCTATAAATTAAGCTCCGTTCACATCGACCTCAAATACTTGCCAAGATGCCAGATGAGACCTCGCGTCGCTACCTGTTGGAAAGTGAGACGCCAGCATGTTGGCGCGACCGTGCGCCGGCGCCAGCGTCGAGCCGACCAGTGTTTAGCCGGCGCATGGCTGGCATGTGTTTGCCCAGGCGCTAGCCGCCCGTTTTGCGCTTTGTCGGCGGTTCCTGCAAGCGCTGCTGCAGAAACGCCACTACGGCCGCTTCCTCCGGCTGCAACTCGTGCAAATCCTCCACCAGCTCGCGCCGGGTGCTTTCGCGCATGGCGTCGAGCACGGTGCCATCAAGATAGGCGTCGAGGATTGCCGGGTGTACATAGCACTTGCGGCAGATCGACGGCGTGTTGCCCAACTTTTCGGCCACCGATTCGATCGCGCGCACGATGTTTTTCTTCGCTTGCGCTTCCGAGTCGAACTTTTCGAACTCCTGTAGCGCCAGCGCCGCCAGCACCGTGCCCGACCAGGTGCGGAAATCCTTGGCGGTGTAGTCTTCGCCGCTGATCTCGCGCAGGTAATCGTTCACGTCGGACGAGTCGACCGTGTGCGCATTGCCATCGTCATCTTCATAGTGAAACAATTCCTGCCCCGGGAGGTCGCGGATACGGCTGATGATGCGCGCCAGGCGCCGGTCTTCCACTTTGACGTTGTGGAATACGCCGCTTTTGCCGCGAAAACGGAACTCGACCGCCTTGCCGTCGATGCGCACATGGCGGTCGCGCAGGGTGGTCAGGCCGAAGGATTTGTTCTGGCGCGCATATTCCTCGTTACCGATCCGCATCATGGTCGCTTCCAGCAGATACACGATGGTGGCGAGCACCTTTTCGCGCGGCAGGCCGGGTCGCTTGAGGTCGGCATCGACGGTGCGGCGGATCGCGGGCAGGGCCTTGCCGAAGCTGATCATGCGCTCGTACTTGACTTCATCGCGCAGCTTGCGCCATTTGGCGTGGTAGCGGTATTGCTTGCGCCGTTTGGCGTCGCGCCCGGTGGCTTGCAGGTGGCCGTTGGCCAGCTTGCAGATCCAGACGTCGGTCCAGGCCGGCGGAATGGCGAGCGCGCGGATGCGTGCCAGGGTGTCGTCGTCGGTGACGGTCTGGCCGCTGGCGTCGAGGTAGATGAAGTTCTTGCCCTGGGCCTTGCGCGTGATGCCGGGGGCGCTGTCGCTGACGTAGCGCAATCCCGGCGATGTGGCGGCGGCGAGCACATCGCCGGAGGGGGCCGGGCTGGCGGCGCCGGGTTCGTCTCTTTTCATGGTTGACTCGGTTGTGGTGGGGAGACAGGCGTTGCGCTGTCAATGTCATGTGAAATACTACCCGCGGCCGGCTTGAGCTGCGGTTCGCTTGGGAGATTCCGAGCCGATATTAAACTGCGAGGGCCAATCGAAACGAATGGTCCGCGGCGTACATGCTGATTAGTTTTTGATATCACGCCGGGTATCAGCGCCGTCCTGTCCGCAAATGGGTGCGTACTCATCCATTGGAACGTAGAGCAGCATGTGCTACATTTCCTTCCCCTACCGTTTCCGAGAAGTTGTGAATGCGCATCGGCGACCTCGACCTGGACGTCCGCTCGGCGGGCAGCGGTGTGCCATTCATCTGGGCGCACGGCTTGATGTCGTCCATGGACGCGGAGGACGCGCTCGATATCCTCCAGTGGCAGCACTTTCCCGCCTCGCTGCGCCTGGTGCGCTATGACGCGCGCGGCCATGGCGCCGGCGCACCCTGCGCGCAGGCAAGCTGGTCCCAGCTGGGGCAAGACATGCTGGCCATCGCCGACGCCATCGGCGACCGCAGCTTCATCGCCGGCGGCTGGTCGATGGGCTGCGCCAGTGCGCTGTACGCCGCCTTGCACGCGCCCGCACGGGTCGCTGGCCTCGTGCTGATCCTGCCGCCCACTCTGTGGGAAGTGCGCGCTGCCCAGGCCGCCCTGTACCGGCGCGCCATCGCGCTCGCAGCGGCAATGGGCGAGGCGCGTTTCGCCAGGCTCATCGCCAGCGACGCAGGCGGCGCGCTGCCATCCTGGCTGCTCAAAGCCGCACCCCACCTGGCCACAGCCGCCCGCCACGGCGTGCGCAGGATGAGCGCGCCGGCCATGCTGGCCCTGTTCGAGGGCGCGGCGGCGTCCGACCTGCCGCCGCGCGCGGCCCTGGCGGCGCTGGCGGCCACCCCGGCGCTGATCGTCGGGTGGTCCGGCGATCCAAGCCACCCGCTGGCCTCGGCGCAGGAATTGCACCGCCTCCTGCCCAGGTCAAGCTTGTTCCTTGCGCACGATCATCACGACGTGCTGGCCATCCCCGCGCGGGTACGCCAGTTCACCCAGGGCATCGCCGCAGCGCGCTGACGCCTGCCACGGCATGCGTGGCGCCTGGCAGGCCACAATTATTCGCCGCTGAAACTGTTGTTGTTCCGCTCTGTAGTGATATTTTCCAATGGAAATAATGTACACTCGGAAGCATCAGTACGCTGGCGCCAAACCCTGCGCCGGCGTGCACCGACGTGCACCGGCTGGCGCCCGCAGGCGCGGCCGCCAGCGCTATTTCCCCGGCCCAGCCCCGCCGATTCGTCGTCTTTACAACTCGTCCGACAATCGCCACACACCACATGTTGACCGCTCGCCGCTGGATTCCTGGCCCCATGTCGCTCAAAGCGCGCTTCTCGCTGGCCGTTGGCATGCTGATCGTCCTGACCGCGACCGTGCTCACCGTCGCGTCGGTGCTGATCGTGCAGCGCGGCATCGAGACGGTGGTGGGCGAGCGCGAAGCATCGCTGATCAGCCAGGTGGCGCGCGACCTGGACAATAAATTCATGAACCGCCAGCGAGCCTTGGTGCGCCTGGCGCACGATCTGGAAATCCGCCCGCACCCGTCGGCCGCGTTCCAGGACAAGCTGGAGCAGCATCACAGCATGGATGGTTTTTTTACCAATATGTCGGTACTGGACGCCCAGGGCGAGCACGTCGCCAACATGGATTATCCGGATAGCCGCGGCCAGCTTAATTTTTCCACGCGCGACTATTTTCTCGACACCATCCGCAGCGACGGCCCGGTGATCTCCAAGCCGCTGCGCAGCCAGATCAGCGGCCGCCCGGTGGTGATCATGACGGCGCCGATCCACGGCAAGGATGGCCAGATCAGCCACGTCCTGGTCGGCACCATTGACCTGGCCAGGGACAGCTTCATCAAGGAATTGTCGATCGGGCAAGTCGGCAAGACTGGCTACTTCTATATTCTCACGCGCGAGGGCGTGTTCGTCTCGCACCCCGACGAACGGCGCATCCTGCACAGCATCGACGAGGGCGGCAAGCGCGCGCCCTCGCTCGACCTGGCCCTGGGCGGCTACGAAGGCACGCTGCGCTCGGCCGCCGACAACGGGGCCGACGCGCTGGTGTCGTACCAGCGCCTGGCGGGGACCGGCTGGCTGCTGTGCGGCGTGTACCCGACCGCCGAAGCGTTCGCCTTCGCCGGCAAGATGCGCTGGAACGCGGCCATCATCGCGGCCTTGCTGCTGCTGGTAATCGGGCCGGTGGCCTGGCTGATGATCGAGCGCCAGCTGCTGCCGCTCAAGCGCCTGGGCGCGCGCATGGCGGCCGGGCGTGGTACGCCAACGCCGGACGCGCCGTACGCGGACGATGAAATCGGCGAGCTGTGGCGCGCGTTCGATGCCCTGATGGCCGAGCGCGACCAGGCCGAGCGCGCCGTCGCCGAAAGCGAGCGCAACCTGCGCATGGTGGCTGATAACGTCCCGGCCCTGGTCGGCTATGTCGACAAGCACGAGCGCTTCGTGTTCGGCAACGAGCGCTACAGCGCCTTTTTTGGCATCACGGCGCGCCAGATTATCGGCAAAAGCGTGCGCGAGGTGATCGGCGAGGCGGTCTACCAGGTCAGCAAGCCGTACCTGGACGCGGCCATGAGCGGGCGCGCGGTGCGCTTCGAACGCCAGGTGCTGCGCCATGGCGTGCTGCAATGGGACCGGGTGGCCTACAACCCCGATGCCGACGCCGCCGGGGTGGTGCAGGGCTACTTCGTGCTGGTCGATGACATCACCGAACTGAAGGCCACCCAGCAAGTGCTGGCGATGAGCGAAAAGCGCATCCGCACCATCGCCGACAACATGCCGGCGCTGATCGGCTACGTCGATACCGAATATCGCTACACTTTCTGCAACCGCGCCTACGCCACCATCACCGAGATCGCCCCGGAATCGATTGTGGGGCGCACCGTCAGCGAGGTGTTCGGGCCCAAGGTGTTCGCGGCGGTCGCGGCCCAGATGGCGGCGGCCCTGGCCGGCAGGCGCGTGTCGTTCGAGCGTCCTGCCGCCGAGCTCAAGGGCAACCGCTACCTGCAGACCGACTACATTCCCGATGTCGGCGCGGACGGCAAGGTGGCCGGGTTCTACACGATGGTGATGGACATCTCCGAGCGCAAGGCGGCCGAACTGGCCCTGGCCGCGCAGCAGCGCCTGCTGCACACGGTGACCGACAACCTGCCGGCGCTGGTCAATTTCATGGACCGCGAGGGCCGCTTCGGCTTCGTCAACCGGCATCACGAAAGCTGGTTCGGACGGCCGCTGGCGCGCATCCACGGCAGCCTGGTGCGCAGCCTGTTTTCCGCCGCCGAGGCCGAGGTGCACCAGCGCGCCTTCGACGAAGCCATGACGGGCCACACGGTCAAGTTCGATTTTGCGCGCATGCAGGGGGCCGACAAGCGCCACTACCAGGCCACCTACATTCCCCAGGTCGACGCCGGCGGCGAGGCGGTCGGCGTGACCGGCCTGGTCAACGA
This sequence comes from Massilia frigida, assembly GCF_011682175.1. GTDB lineage: Bacteria > Pseudomonadota > Gammaproteobacteria > Burkholderiales > Burkholderiaceae_D > Telluria_A > Telluria_A frigida. The sequence goes on along the minus strand of NZ_WHJG01000020.1, from coordinate 26,730 downwards.
CGTGACCGATGCCAAGCTGCTGGAAGAACAACTGAGCGCGCTGGCGCGTTTCGATGCGCTGACCGGCTTGCCGAACCGCACCCAGCTGACCGAGCGCATCGGCCGCGCCCAGACCCGCAGCGCGCGCAATGGCAGCGTGATGGCGGTGATGTACCTGGACCTGGACAAGTTCAAGTCGATCAACGACAGCTTCGGCCACAGCGGCGGCGACACGGTGCTGGTCGAGTTCGGCCGCCGCCTGTCGGCCTGCGTGCGCCAGAGCGACACCGTGGGGCGCCTGGCCGGCGACGAATTCGTGATCCTGCTGGAAGGCTTGCTGAACGTGGCCGAGTGCGCCGTGGTGGCGCGCAAGATCATCAAGGTGATGGAAAGGCCGTTCGATATCGATGGCGTGGCGCGCATCGTCAGCACCAGCATTGGCGTGGCGACGGCCGAAAACGGCCGGGCCGGGGTCGACACGCTGCTCAAGCATGCCGACGATGCCCTGTACCGGGCCAAGGATTCCGGCCGCAACCGGTATGCCATGACCTCGGTGAAGTAGGCGCTGGCGCCCGGAGCGCCTTAGCGGCGGGTGTAGATTTCGTCGGTACTATACACGCTGCCGCTCGGGCTCAGCAGGTAGAGCTTGCCGCCGTTGGCATAGAACGCGAAGTTGAGCGGGCCCTGGGCTTCCAGGATGCCTTCGTCGTGCACGCAGGTCGATTCGCCGTTGGCAAAGTTCATGCACCATTGCGCCTGGCCGTTTTTGACCGTGTGCACGACGCCGGGACCGTCGATCGACATGGTGTGGCGCGGCGCGCGCAGGGTCAGCAGGTCGAGCTTGAGCGGAACGCTCTGGCTGCCGGGCGTGAGCACGGTGGCGGTGTCGGCGGTACCGCTGTAGGCGGCAGTAAACTTGGCGCTCAGCTTTTCGCCGCCGACCACGGCACCGGTGCAGTCCTTGTTCATGTAGTAATCGGATTTGACCTCGATGTCGACCGAATCGGCAACGCCGGGCGTGTCGCTGATGACCGTCGACGCCAGCTCGTGCGAGTCGCAAGGGGCAACCCAGTTGCCCGTGTAAGCGGCCAGTTTCGAGACCACAGGAGGCGGCGTGGGCGTCGGCGTGGACGGGGTTGGCGAGCCGCCGGAGGAACCGCCGCCGCCGCAGCCAGCCAGCAGGACGGTGGCAAGGGTGGAGAGAGCGATCGTTTTGATAGTCATTGTTTACCTGTCGTGAGAGAAAAAGCGTGGAGGCGCATAGTACACAAAATGCCATATGGAAAAACTATTCAAATGTCACGAGATCGCAGTTTTTCGCATTTCTCACAAGAAAATCCGAAATCTGGCATCCTGCGCCCTGGTATTCCATTTTCAGGCCGTGCATGAACTATCTCGCCCATCTCTATCTGGCCCGTTACAGCGACGAGGCGATGCTGGGCGCCTTGCTGGGCGATTTCGTCAAGCCGAACGCGGGTGCGCAGTTCAGCGCCGTCACCGAAGCGGAAATCCTGATTCACCGCAAGGTCGATACCTTTACCGACAGCCACCCGGTGGTGCTTTCCGCCAAGGCCATGTTCGACGGTCCGGGGCGGCGCTATTCCGGCATCTTGCTCGACGTCTATTACGACCATGTGCTGGCCCTGCGCTGGGCGCGCTATTCCGATGTGCCGCTGCTTGACTTCATCGCGCGCTTTTATGGCGCGCTCGATACCCACGCGGCCGTGCTGCCGCCCAACCTGGCACGGATCGCGCCTTACATGATCGAGCAGGACTGGCTCGGTTCCTACCAAAGCTATGCCGGCATCGAAACCGCGATCCGGCGCATTTCGACACGCCTGTCGAAAAACGGCGACGTGATGCGCGATGCGCTGCACGAGCTGAAACGCCATGCCGATGCCATTGCCGACGGTTTCGACGTGTTTTTCCCCGAATTGATCACTTTTGTAGAAAGCCAGCGCAATGAAAGACAATAAACACTACGCGGCGATTTGCCAGTATTACGGCGAGACCCGGGCCGAGCGTTCGGGCGTGCTGCTGATCGCGCATATCGATGAAGGCATCGCGCTGCTCGGCGCCATCGGCGCCCCGCTGCGCGCCATGGAAGCGTTCTGCATCCATCCGCTGGTGCAGGACGATGGCGCGCTGCTGGCCGCGCTGGCGCCCGGATCGGTGTTTGCCGCGCTCCAGCCCGATCCGGTGGTGGTGGCGCTGGCGATGGAATACCGGCGCGTGGCCAATGCCTACTTATCGCACCATTGCGAGCGCGCCGACGATGCCATCGAACTGAGCTGCGTGGACGAGGTGAACCAGATGCTGATCGCCGACAAAGTCCAGAACCGCAAGGATTTCGAGCGCCACCACCTCGGCAAGCATGCGCGCAGCGACACCTTGCAGCTGTACTTTGCCAACTGGCTGCGCCGGCTCGGCGTGTCGGAAGAGCGCTACGCGCAGTTATGCGGGCGCGCCGGCACGGCCGCGCCGCAGGTGCTTATTTCGGACGTGGAGGCGGTAGAACCGGGTTCAATTCCATCGACCAGATCACCGAATTGATTTTCCAGCCATCGCTGGTGCGCACCAGTTGCCAGCTCTCCTGGCCCCAGTTCGATTTGTAGCCATTGGACACGTAGCTGTAGTCGAAATAGACCTGGGCCACATCGCCATTCGATTCGATGCGCACGTTGTCGACCGTTTCGTCGACCGGATACGCACTCTCGACGATGTTGTCGATGAACGCGGTCGCGCTGCCGGTCCCGGAAATCTTTTGAATACCCGGTTTGGACTGGGCCTTGCGGCGCTCGTCGGCCATCTTGACGCTGTTATCGGTGACCACGCCGATCCACGGAATCGAGGCCGAGTACAGCAAGCCCATGAAGGCCGGTTTATCCTTCTTGACGACTGCAGTGCGAAACGCCTCGACCACTTTTTCGAGCGCCACCACGTCGGCCTTGGGCGTAGTGCTGCTGGCCGTTGCCGCGCATGCCGGCGCGGACGAGAAAACCAGTGCTGCGATGAGCCAGTGCTTCATGTAATCCTTCACGTTGAATGGTCATGGTCATCCTGGCGGATGCCGGAGTCGCAATGTAACACGGCAATCCAACGCAAGATTGGCTTTTCGATATGCATGTTCGGCGGCTTACTTCAGCCGCACGCGGCGCGAAAAATGGAGCGCCACGGCCAGCAAGCCAAGCGCGCCGCCCACCAGCAGCGCGGGCGCCCCGAGAATTTGCCCGATCAGGAAGCGCGCCAGCACCGGCTGCCGCTGTTCGTAGGCGATCACGGCGCCGATCCAGGCCATCGACAGGGGGATGATGGCGGCTGCCGTGGCGCCGGCCAGCAGGCGCACGGCGAGCGGCGCGGGCAGGCTGGTGGCGGCCGCGCACAGCAGGGCGGTGGCGGAACTGGCCAGCGCGGCCAGTGCGATCACCAGGTACTTGCCGTAGCGGTCGCGCAGCGGGCCGAAGCCCAGCTGCGCGAGGCCGTAGGCAACCGGGAACACGGTAATGACCAGCGCGGCCTCGCCCAGCGGCACGCCGAACGCGTTCGAGAGCAGCGGCAGCAGCGGGTCGGCCGCGCGCATCGAGATGCCGCTGCCGAAGGCGGCCAGCGACAGCAGCGGCACCGCGCTGGCGGGAATGGGGGAGGCGGAACTCATCGGCGTCGCTGATTTGTTTCAACTGCGCAATTATCCGCGCAATCTCGCCAGGCGGCAGGCAGGGTGGCGGAAAGCTGGCGCCATGCGCCGCCGCGCGGCGCTACACTGGCCTGCACATTCCATACAGGGAGAACGTGATGAGCTTAGTGGGCGGGTGTTGTTGCGCAGCGGTGCGCTACGAAACGTCGGAACGGGTGTTTCACCAGACGATATGCCACTGTCCCACGTGTCGGCGCGCGTGCGGGGCGCCGCGTGTGGCCTGGTTCAGCGTGGCGCGCGGGGAGTACCGCGTCACGGCCGGCACGCCGGCGCAGTACCGGTCCAGTCCGGACGTCACGCGCACCTTTTGCGGCGCCTGCGGCACCCAGCTGACCTATGCGCACAGCGGCAGTCCGGACCAGATCGACGTCACCACCTGCAGCCTGGACAATCCGGAACTGCTGGTCCCGGGCGACCATACCTTCACCTTCTATCGGCTGGCCTGGGACCACGGCGACGACGGCACGCCGCAGTACGCCCACACCCGCGCCGAAGGCTGAGCCCGGACGGCGTTCAGAACGAATAGACGAGCGTGAGCGAGGTTTGGGTGTCGGTGTTCTTTTTGTCGGCCGGCACATTCGTGTCGTTCCGGACGATAAACGCCGCCTTCATCTGCATGGTGCCGTTGATCTTGGTGCTCAGGGCGGCTTCGGCAATCGAGTGGGTGTTCGAGGTACCGCGCTCGACGCTGGCGATCTGGGAGAACAGCGCGTTCTGGCTGACCTGCCAGCGTACGGCGGCCGCACCGCGCACGGTAAAGCCGCTTTCGGGTTCGCCGGTGGCGCGTTCGCCGCGGAAATAGCCCGGACCGATTTCGATGTCGACGCTGGCCGCCGGCGAGTCGTACCAGCGCGTGCTGCGCCCGACCGCCATGGTGTTGTACCTGCTGTAGGCGCCGAACTTGTCGCCCACGTGAGCGGCCAGCACGAACAGCTTTTCGTTTTCCTTGACCAGTTTGTAGGCTGCCTTGGCCGAGAGGGAATAGCGTTCGGCAGAGCGCCTGGAGGTGCTGTTGCCCTCGCTGTCGTTGACTTCATCTTCCTTGAAGTGGCCGGCGACGATGTACTGGTTGCTCCAGTCGTCGAGTTCCTGGCGCGCATCGATCTTGCCGGAGACCGAGGTGCCGGCGGTATTGCCCGAAGTACTGATGGCGCCCAGTTCGGCGGAGGTGTGCCAGCTGGCGTCGGGGTGGTCGTCGGCAAAGGCGGGAGCGCAGGCCATGGCCAGCGCGATAAGCGGGAGGAGTTTCATGAGCGTGTTGGTGCGGGTGAAAGATTGCCCGCATTGTAACCGAGCTCAGGATTGGCTGCCCGTCCGGTTGCCGGTCTTGCGGTCCATGGCAGGCCATCCCGGATGGCAGTGCGGATCATGCGGCGAAAAAAAAGAATGAACTTCCTTTTGGCGCACGCAGTCTCTATGCACTTTACTGTTCTCGTGGTGCGTTTCGGAAGGGGAAAGCCCCTGGCCTACCTCTGGAAGCGCGCCATGGATCGACGATCAGGCAGCGGAAGCCGCTCAGCGGATGGGCGTGGCGGATGTCTGTGACGTGGAGATTCGGATGAATCTTGCGTCGATACGTAGTGCACGGGAGAGTAAGGTCAACAAGGCAATCGGCAGACTGAACATGGCCAGAATCATCGTGGCGCACCGGCCCGTAACGATTGCTCGCGCACGGCGCCTGGCCGCGCTACAGGACGAGGCCATCCTGTACGATGCGCCGCTGCGGGATAGAGAGGTGCCGTCGCGAGAAAGCGGCAGACTTGCCTTGGAAGACGCAAGCAACCGCCTGTCCCGGCCATGCCTGCTTGACGTTGAAGTCGTAGACACTACCCGGCGCAAGCGCCGACCAGCGTCAACTCCGTGCCACGTTTCCGGCGCGCCGCTTGTTATTGCAAGCCAGCCAGGCGCTGCGAGCGGGCCGACTGGGCGGCGCTGTCTTGCAGCATCAGGCTATGACGGGCTGCCTTGAGCGTGGCGATGTCGCGCGCCAGTCCGCCGCCAGCGCCCGGCTTGCGCACCACCGGCAGTTCGCGCCGGGGCAGTTGGGCTTGCGAGGCGGCGTAGCGGTCGACGACGAGCGCCCTGACTGTCGCCGCCGCCGTCGATTCGCCGCTGACGATCGCCTGGCTTTCGTCCGCGCCCGCCTCGTCGGCAGTGGCCGCTTCCGTGACGCCCGCCACCACCGCCACGGTCTGCGCCTGCTGCGGACAGTGCGCGTCGGTCAGCGTGACCTTGCCGTCATTGTCGATGCACTTGACAATCGCGAGCGCGGGATCGGCGAACACGGTCGACGACAGCATCAGGCCGGCGAAGAAGATGCTGCGGGTGAGGGCGGGGTGAATCATGGTCGTGCTCCTGTTTGCGAATGAGTCCATTGTCCGCAGTTCGCCGGCACCTATCTGTTCGTTACCACACGCTGTTGTTTTTGCATTGAACTTACGAAAATGAAATAAGTATTCTGATGCGAACGGGTGCGCACGGTTGGGCCGAACGGGCACGAGTCCGACGGGGAACGTAGAATATCCGTCATAGGCGGGCTCATCTACCGCGTTTATGACAGGCGGCAATTCGCATGCGTATCCGGACTTATTTGTTCCTGATGGCCGCTGGCATCCTGGTGCCGGTGGTGGTGTTTGCCGGGCTGGCGCTGGACATGCTGCAAAACGCCGAACGCGAGGCCGCGCTGCGTGGACTGAGGGAAACCTCGAACAGCATCGCCTTGCTGGTTGACCGCGAACTCTACAGCGCCGAAGCGGCCCTGCGCGTGCTGGGCGGCTCGCCCTCGCTGGCAGAGGGCGACCTGAAGGCTTTCTATGCGCAAGCGCGGCGCGCCAACCGCGGCAGCACGGGCTGGACCATGCTGCTCGACGAGCAAGGCCGGCAACTGATCAATACCGCGCTCCCCTACGGCAGCGCCTTGCCGACGCGCGGCGCGCCGGTGCTGGTCAAGCACGTGATCGCCACCCAGAAAACCTATGTGTCGGACGTCATGAACGGCCCCGTGATCAAGGGCTTGGTGACCACGCTGACCGTGCCGGTGCCGATCGACGATGGCAAGCGCTACGTGCTGACGGTGGCGTTTTCGACCGACCATTTCACGCGCCTGATGGCCAGCGTCGACGTGCCGCCCGGCTGGCTGGTCGCCATCATCGACACCCAGGGCCGCTTCATTTCGCGCAACCTCAACCCCGAGGGCAGGATCGGCACGCCCGCCCGGCCCGAGCTGACGGCGGCGGCGCGCAAGGCGCACAGCGGACAGATCCGCCACCACACGCTCGAAGGCACCGAAGCGTTCGACGTGTTCACCCATTCGAGCCTGTCCGGCTGGACCCTGGCCGTGGCCGCGCCGGCCGTGCTGATCGAACGCTCGGCGCGCCACGCCGCCTTCGTGGCCGCCATGGGTTTACTGGCCGCGATGCTGTGCGCGGCGACGCTGGCCGTGTATGTCGGCCGCCAGCACGTGCGCTCGCTCGCGCGCGCGGTCAAGGCCGCCACCGACCTGGGCGCCGGCCAAGCCCCGCGCCGGGTCCAGTCGCGCGTGGCCGAGATGAATGAACTGCACAACGCCCTGCATGCGGCGGGCGAGCAGATGCTGCAAGCCCAGGCCTACCGGCGCACCGCCGAGGCCGACCGCCAGGCCTTGCTCGAGGCCGAAAAGAGCGCGCGCCAGATGGCCGAGCAGCAAAACAGCGCCAAGGACCAGTTCCTCGCCATGCTCGGTCACGAACTGCGCAATCCGCTGGCACCGATCAGCACCGCCGCCCAGTTGCTGCGCCTGCAACCGGACGACGCCAGGCGGGTGCGCTACGCCAGCGAGGTCATTTCGCGCCAGGTCGAGCACATGAATAGCTTGCTGGGCGACATGCTGGACGTCTCGCGCGTCACGCGCGGCCTGGTCACGCTCGACATCGACGACCTGGAACTCGACGCCATCCTCGAGCGCGCCCTGGAACAGACCCACGGCCTGGTGGAGGCGGCGCAGCACCGGGTCGAACTGTCGCTGCCGTCAACCCCGATCCGCCTGCGCGGCGACAGGACCCGCCTGGTCCAGATTTTTGCCAACCTGCTCAACAACGCCGCCAAGTACACCCCGCCCAAGGGCCGCATCGGGGTCAAGGCCACCGTGGAGGATGGCCATGTGGTGGTGACGGTCAGCGACAACGGCGAAGGCCTGGCAGCGGAACTGGTACCGCGCGTGTTCGACCTGTTTTCCCAGGGCGAGCGCAAGCCGGACCGCGCACAGGGCGGGCTCGGGCTCGGACTGGCGCTGGTCCAGAGCCTGGTCCGGCTGCATGGCGGCAGCATCACGGCGTCCAGCCCGGGGCCGGGGCAGGGCAGCAGCTTCACCGTCACGCTGCCGTGCGAACCCCGGGATAGCGCGCCGCTGGCGCCGCGGCACCGGCGTGGCGACGCGCGCGGGCCGGTGCTGCGCGTGATGATCGTGGACGACAATGTCGACGGCGCCATCAGCCTGTCGCTGTTCCTCGAAGCGGCCGGCGGACACACTGTGTGCACGTATTACGATGCCGGCGCGGCGCTGGCCTGGGCCGCGCCGGAAGCGCCGGACGTGTTCATCCTCGATATCGGCCTGCCCGACGTCACCGGCTACGACCTGGCGCGCCAGTTGCGCGCGATGCCGCAGTTCCACGATGCGCTGTTCATTGCCCTGACTGGCTACGGCCAACCGCAGGACCGCGAACGCGCGCGCGAAGCCGGCTTCGACCACCACCTGGCCAAGCCGGCCGATCCGCAGCACGTGCTGGAACTGCTGAGCCGCCCGCGCAAGGCGGGCGGGCGCCGTCCGGTCAGCATGCGCAGTTAGCCGCCGGCCGGGCAATTTGTTACCATGTCGGCTCTTTCCCCATCCATTCCGCCTCCCATGCCCAAAAACAAGCGCCCCGTTCCCCGCAAATCCCACGTTCCGGCGCAGGAGGATGACGACGTACTGGCCCAGCAACTGGCCGACTTCGCGCTCGCGCTGGCCGAACAGGAACAGGATGAGGAGGGCGACGCCGAAGCGCTGCGCCTGAAGGAGGTCGAATTCGGGCGCTTGCTGCGCAACGCCTTGCGCAAGAAGAACGACGAAGTGCTGTACGGCGCCATCGAACGCGCGCGCTACACCGATGCCGGCGCCTACCAGCTGCTGCGCGAGCGCACCGAAGAAGCGGCCGGCACTGTCACCCTGCGCCGCGAAAACGGTCCGGAAATGGAAATCAACGCCTTCGCGCTGCCGGTGTTTGTGCACAGCACGGGCGGCCTGAAGGAAGCGGAAAGCTTTGCCGATGGCGACGCCTTCGAGCAGCTGGTCGAGAGCCTCAAGCAGGGCGGCCTGGAAAGCCCGCAAGCGACGGTGGTGATGATCAGCCACGCCTACGACCTCGATGAAGTCGACGCCATCACCTACAGTCACCTGAACGACATGGTGCGCGACGCCGCCGGCTCGATGACCGAAAAGAAACTGGTAGCGCGCCCGGCGCTGGAACGCAGCATGACGGGCTGGGCGCCGACCCATTTCGGCCCGGCCGACCAGGCGGTCGAACTGCGCTTTTTGCTGGGCTTCGCAATGAAGCGTGCCGACGATCCGTTTTACGCGGCTCCGGCCGGCGAAGCGCAGGCCGATGCCTGGTTCGAGGCGCGCATGGAACGCTACCGCGCCTGGACGGTGCAAGCCGGGCCGCTGGTCAAGCGCTGCCTGGCGGCCGATCCGGCCTCGGTCGAGCTGCATTTTCTGTACCAGGACTTGTTCTATGGCGCCAAGGAGCAGGGCGTGGCCGAACTGGCAATGCTGCGCATGATCAGCGATGTCAACGCGGTGCTGGAAGCGGGCGCGGTTGCCGCTGGCGAGGTGCGCGCGGTGCTCGGACCGGCCGCGGTGGAAGATGAAATGGTGATGCGGGTCAACCTGAGCGACGCTGCCGGCATGTTGCTCGCCTCGCTGGAAAAGCCGCTCGACGTGGCCGCCGACCTGCAGGGCGAGGTCGACGACCTGTGCGATGCCCTCGGTTCGCTCGGCATCAGCGCGATCCGGGTGGCGCAGCGCTTCGGCGACGATGGCCAGCCGCAGGGCGCCATCGCCTACGGCAGCTAAGGCAGCCTGGCGTTGGCCAGGAACGCCCAGGCCACCGAAATGACCACCATCCCGGTCAGGGTCACGCACGACCAGGTAAAGAACCAGGCCGACCACAGGTTGGCTTGCAGCGCCCGTTCGGCCAGGCAACCCATGCCGAAGTCGAACATGGTCATCACCGACCAGCGCCGCAGGTAGGTAGGGAAATAGCGGCACATGCGGCGGTTATGCTGCAACGCGGCGTGCCGCTCGTACACATTGCGCGCCGCGCCCAGGTCGCGGAACAGCCAGTCGAAAAACAGGAAGCGGTATAGCAAGGTCGAGAAACTGATCGCGGGATCGCCGTCGGCGCCGGGCTCGGGGGAGGGCGTATCTGCCATGGTCGGACCTTTGCTGGAGTCTCAAATGGGCGTTTGGCGGCGCTGTCGCCGCGTACGGCATACCGTTCATGACACCGTCTACTGCGAAACCGTCGCCCCCGCGAAGGCGGGGGCCCAAGTTCTACGCTCAGCTTCCGGCTGCGGTTGTAACTTGGACCCCACGCGGGGGCGCCGAGTCCTTCGCGGCGGCGACGGAGCGTAGAACCTGGATCCCACGCGGGGGCGTCGAGTCCTTCGGGGAGCGACGAAGCCAAGGTCAACAGTATTGCACCATGTGTCGACTATATACCGATCCCGGCCGCACCGCAGCGCGCCTGCTCAGGGTGTGAGCGGACGCGGTTTGCCCACCCAGTACCCCTGCGCGAAATCGACCCCGATCGTCTTCAGGCTGGCCAGGATGGCCGGGTCGCTCACGTATTCGGCAATCGTCTTGCGCCCCATCATGTGGCTGATATCGTTGGTAAAACGTACCATTTCAAAATCGACCTGGCTGGACGACATCATCTGGATGAAGGAACCATCGATCTTGATGTAGTTCACGGGTAGTTGCTTGAGGTAGGAAAACGAGGTCATGCCGGTGCCGAAATCGTCCAGCGAAAAGCGGCAGCCGCGCGCGGCGAAGGCTTCGATGAAGGCGATCGTCTTTTGCATGTCGGCGATCGCGCCATTTTCCGTGATCTCGAAACACAGTTTGTCGGCCGGCACCTCGGAGGCGTCGATCAGGTCGGCCGCGAACTTGTGAAAGCTGGTGTCGCCCAGCGAGCGGCGCGACAGGTTGATGCTGCACATGGCCAGCGTGTCCATCTGGTCCGGATTGCTGGCAAGCCATTCCATGGTGCGCGTCAGCACCCAGCGGTCGATCTTGACGATGACGTCGTAGCGCTCGGCCGCCGGCAAGAACACGGACGGACCGATTGGCCCGTTGCGGCCGTTGCGCATGCGCAGCAGGATTTCGTAATGGCGCGGGCTGTCGCCATCGTCGAGCGGCAGGATCGGCTGGTAGTACAGCTGCAGCTGCTCGTTCTGGAAGGCATGCGTCAGGCGCGTCACCCAGTGCATGTCGCTGCGCCGCTGGGCGAAGTCGAGGTCGCCCTTGAAATGCACGTAGATGCGGTTGCGTCCGCGATCCTTGGCGATGTAGCAGGCATGGTCGGCGCGCCGCATCGCTTCCTCGACGTTGATGGTGCCGCTGTCGATCGGGGTCAGGCCGATCGAGACGCCCAGCTGGAACACGCGGCCCTTGCAGACGTAGCGGAAGGTGCGGGTGGCGTCGAGGATTTTTTGCGCCACGGCGGTCGCTGCATCGACGTCGCAATGCTCGACGATGAGCGCAAATTCGTCGCCGCCGATGCGCGCCAGGGTATCGCGCTCGCGCACGTGCTCGCTGTAAGTGGCGGCCAGGCGCTTGAGCAGATCATCCCCCGCCTGGTGCCCGCAGGTATCGTTGACCACCTTGAACTGGTCCAGGTCCATGTAGAGCAGGGCGGCGCAAGCCCCGCCCGGATGTTGCGCGCGTTCGATGGCGCGTTCCAGGCGCAGCTCGAATTCGCGCCGGTTGACCAGGCCGGTAAGCGCGTCATGGCTGGCCTCGAAGCCGAGCCGGCGCAGCAGGCGCGTCGATTCGGTGACGTCGTGGATGATCAGTACCGTGCCGATCAGTTCGCCGTCATCGAGGATCACCGGCGCCACGGCGTTCTCGACCGCGAAACGCTGGCCGTCGCGGCTGATCAGGGTGGCATGCGGCAAGGTGTCGGTGGTCAGGTGCTCACCAAGGCAGCGTTCGATGGCGCCAAAGGTGGCGTCGCTGGCGGCGTGCTCCTCGATGTGCAGCACGTCGTGAAAGCGCAGGCCGCGCGCAGCCGTTTCGGCGATGCCGAGCATGCGTTCGGCGGCCGGGTTGACCGACATGATGACGCCGCTCCGGTCGGCCGTGATCACGCCGTCGGTGATGGCCGCCAGCGTGACCAGGGCGCGTTCCTTCTCGGCGGCGGCGGCCAGTTCCATGTGTTTCAGCTTGCTGACATCGTGCAGCACCGCAATGGCGACCCGCGCCACGCCGTCGCTGTCGATGATCGCGGCGGTGGTCACGTCCAGGTGCAGGCGCGCGCCGTCGTCGCGCTCGTACACCAGCTCCTGGGTGCGCGGGCCGTCCTGCTCGTTGACGGCGCGCGTCAGCGGCAGGTCCTGCGCCCGGATGCGCGCGCCGCTGGCGTCGACGAAGGTGTAGTTGTCATAGTCGTGGAAACTGTCGATGCCGGAAAAATCGCGCCCCATCATGCTGGCGGCGGCCCGGTTCTGGTAGGTCAGCCGGCCCGAGGGAACGTCGGCCAGCACGATGCCAGAGGGCATTTGTTCCAGGATGTCGGAGAAGCGCGCCCGTTCCTGGCGCAGTTGCGACAGCAGGCGCTCTTTTTCTTCCTCGGCGACCTTGAGGTTGTCGATGCCGACGCAGGCGCCGAGGAACTGCATCGGGCCATTTTCGATGCCGCGGTGCCAGTTGGCACGCAGGAAGAACCACTGGCCCGTGCCATCCTGGCGCAGGAAGCGCAGCTCGGTTTCGATGGGGGCCGTGCAGGGATCGCGCCGGGCATCTTCCAGCAAGGTGCGGAAGCGGGCGCGGTCGTCGGGGTGCACGAACTCCAGGCAGGCCTCGAAATCGAGCTCGCGCGCTTGGCCATCGTGGCCGAGCAGTTCGAGCAGCTGGCGCGATATCTCGACCTGGCCGCTATCGACATGCCACTTCCACGTACCGGCCTGGGCCGCGCGAAGGATCAGGTCGATCTCCTGTTTTTCCTTCTCGCACTGTTCAAGCAGCCTGTGCCGGGTCAAATCCATGGTGATCTTGGAAAATCCCAGCAATTGCTCGTCGTCGCCGCGCAGGGCGGTGATGGCGATGTGGGCCCAGAACAGGCCGCCATCCTTGCGCTTGCGCCAGGTTTCCTCGCTATAAAACCCATTCCTGGCGGCGCAACCGAGATTATGCTGCGGCCAGCCGCGCTCGCGGCCCTGCTCTGTATACAAGAGCGACAGATGGCTGCCGATGGCCTCATCGGCGGTGTAGCCCTTCATGTCCTGGGCGCCGCGGTTCCATACGGTAATATAGCCGAGCGGGTCCATGAGGAACACCGCCACCTCGCGGATGCCGACCACCATCAGACGGTAAAGTTCGGCGGCTTCATGCTGCGGCAATGCGGACGCCAGGAATCGTTCGGACATGGGCTACCCCACCTTGTGAAGGTGTAAATGGACTTAGAGACGCGGGCTGATCGGAAGTTCCCGCGTTTTAAAAATCTTTTACGTGCTACACAATTGACTTTTATTCATCGTCGGCCTACATTGCCAGCTTGACCCTGGGCGACCGCCAAGAGGCACATCGGACACCCAATGATCGAGCAGAACAACAACACAGGCGGCAAGCCGAGGGGCGAATCCAAGGACCGGATCAACATCCTGCTGGTGGACGACCAGCGCGCCAACCTGACCGTGCTCGAAGCGGTGTTGGCCGAACTCGACGAAGTGCTGGTGAGCGTCACCTCGGGCGAACAAGCCCTGCGCGAACTGCTTAACCGCGACTTTGCCATGGTGCTCATGGATGTGCATATGCCGACCATGAGCGGTTTCGAGGCGGCCGCGCTGATCCGCAGCCATCCGCGCGCGCGCACGCTGCCGATCATTTTCCTGACCGCCGCCGGCGACGACCCGCGCGACGTCGAACACGCTTATGCGCTGGGCGCGGTCGATTACCTGACCAAGCCAATCAGCCCGGTCATCCTGCGCGCCAAGGTGGCGGTCTTCATCGACCTGTACCGCAAAACCGCCGAAATCGCCCTGCATGCCCAGGCCAGCCACCTCGAAGCGCTCCGCACGCGCGACGAGCGCATCCGCCTCATCCTCGACAACACCCGCGATTATGCCTTCATCGGCACCGATACCGATGGCATCGTCACCGAATGGGAAGGGGGCGCCGAAACCATCACGGGCTGGTTCGCGGCCAAGGCCTGCGGCCAGCCGAACGCCATCATTTTCACCCCCGAAGACCGCGCGGCCGGGGTGCCGGAGCACGAGATGCGCATGGCGCGCGACACCGGCCGCGCCGACGACAAGCGCTGGCACGTGCGGCGCGACGGCACCCGCTTTTTCGCCGATGGCGTGATGGTGCCGCTGCGCGACGACGCCGAACGCCTGCGCGGCTACGCCAAGATCTTCCGCGACGCCACCCCCGAGCGCCTCGCCGCCGAGCAGCTCGAAGCTTCCGAACAGCAGCTCGACGAATCGCGCCAGCGCTCCCAGCGCGCCGAGGAAGGCATGCGGCGCCTGGCGGCGGTGGCGGCGCAGTCGTCCGACTTCATCGGCATTGCCGGTTCGGATGCGCGCACCAGCTACGTCAATCCGGCCGGGCTCCGCCTGGCCGGACTGGCGCCCGATGCCTCGGTCGGCGAGTACGCCATCGGCGATTTTTTCGCTCCCGACTCCCGCGATTTCGTCGAGCAGGTGGTGTTGCCGGCCGTGCGCGGGCCGGCGGGGCGCTGGGAAGGCGAGCTACGCATGCGCAACTTCGAGAGCGACGCCATCCTGCCCGTGTACTACAAGGGCTTTGCCGTGTGCGACGACGAGGGCCAGAATATCGGCCTGGCCTCGATCACGCGCGACATCACGGCCCAGAAGCAGGCAGAAAACGATTTGCGCCGGGTGGCGGCCGACCTGGCCGAGGCGGACCGGCGCAAGTCCGAGTTCCTGGCCACCCTGGCGCATGAGCTGCGCAATCCGCTGGCGCCGATCCGCACCGGCCTGGACCTGATCCGCATGTCGGCCGCGCCGCCCCAGAGCATGGCCAAGGTGCACGAGATGATGGACCGCCAGCTGGGCCATCTGATTCACTTGGTCAACGACCTGCTGGACGTGGCGCGCATTACGCGCGGCAAGATCGAGCTCAAGCGCGAAGCCAGCGACGTCGCCACGCTGGTGGCGATGGCGGTCGAAACCAGCATGGCGGCCCTGAACGCCGGCGGCCATGCATTGACCGTGGACCTGGCCGACGTGCCCTTGCCGCTGGACGTCGACGTCACCCGTATCGTGCAAGTGCTGAGCAACCTGCTCAACAATACCGCCAAGTACACGCCGGCCGGTGGGCGCATCGCGCTGCGCGCCGTGCGCGACGGCGGCGAGGCCGTCTTGTCGGTGATCGACAGCGGGGTCGGCATATCGCAGGAAGACATGGGCACCCTGTTCGACATGTTCACCCAGGTCGGGCGCAACCTCGACCGCTCGCAGGGCGGGCTGGGGATCGGTCTGTCGCTGGTGCGCCGCCTGGTGGAATTGCACGGCGGCAGCGTCAGCGCCGCCAGCGCGGGACGCGACCTGGGCAGCACCTTCACCGTGCGCCTGCCGCTGCGCAGCGGCGAGCCGGCGCAGGCGCCCGTGCCGTGCGCGGACGCGGTGCCGGCCGCCCTGCGGGTGCTGGTGGTGGACGATAACGTCGACGCCGGCAACAGCCTGGCGGCCTTGCTGCAGGCGCTCGGCCACAGTACCGACATTGCCGTCGATGGCGAACAGGGGCTGGTGCTGGCCGCGCGATGCAAGCCGCACCTGGCCTTCCTCGACATCGGCCTGCCCGGCATGAGCGGGCACCAGCTGGCGCGCGCGATCCGCGCCATGCCCGCGCTGGACGGCATGCTGCTGGTCGCGCTGACCGGCTGGGGCGCGCGCGCCGACGTCGTCATGTCGCACCAGGCCGGCTTCGACCGCCATCTGACCAAGCCGGTCGATATTGCCGCGCTCAACAGCGTGCTGGCCGCCGCCACCAAGGCCTTGGCTACACCGCCCGTGGCGGCATCGCCCGTGGCTACTCCGCCGGTGGCTATACCGCCGGTGCCTATGCCGCCCGTGGCTACACCGCCCGTGGCTATACCGCCCATATCAATTTAACAATTTGTATGCTTGGGTGCATGATGCCTACGCTACAATATTATCGAAAGGATGATCAGTGAACATGCGCGTGCCTCCCCTTTATCCCGAACGCCCGGTGGCCGGCGCGCTGTCGTGACGCGCGTACAGACAGTCTCGTGCGGCACCCTGGTCGTCAATCCGGCCGGCCAGTTGCTGCTGTGCCACGTCACCAATACCGCCAACTGGGACATTCCGAAAGGCATGCAAGACCCCGGCGAAACCACGCTCGAGGCCGCCATTCGCGAATTGCAGGAAGAAGCCGGCATCGCTTTTGCGCCGGAGCGCTTCGAAGACCTGGGCGGCTTTGCCTACCGCAGCGACAAGCGCCTGCACCTGTTCCGCGTGCGCGCGGGCGAGGAGCTGGGCAGCCTGGCGCACCTGGCCTGCACCAGTTTCTTTCCGCATCCGGTGAGCGGCGAGCCGACCCCGGAAACGGATGCCTTCCGCTGGGCCGACCGGCGCGACGTGGCTCGCCTGTGCTGGCCGCGCATGGGCAAGCTGCTGCTCACGCTCGACTGGTAGCGCAGAAAAGGACCCGGGCCGGATCGTGGCGCCTCGCCCGGCTCGACAGCAAGGCGACCGTGTACCGGATTGGCGTGCGCAGCTGTGGCGAGGGGCGTCGTCCGATCAAGCAGGGCGGGGCGGCTATCCCGATCGGCATTCAGCCCGGTCCCGGCGGCTCCGGCGCATGCCCATGCCCATGCATGGCAAGGATGCGGTCCATGAAGTCCAGCGCGTATTGCATCCATTGCGCCGGTGGAATTTTTCTTCGCTGATCGCCTCGCCATTCGAAAATGCCGGATGGCACATCCTGTGCGGGACCCGCGTCTTCGGTGCGCGCGCCAAATTCGCCCATCGATTCGGCATCGGCCAGGCCGGCGACGCTGTCAACCTGTTGGAGGATACCTGCAAGCCATTGCCGCACTGTGAAGCCTGCGCGGGTTTCAAGCGCAGACTTTTGCGCCAGCAAACCCTCACGCTGTGCGTCGTAGGGCGCTTGAACGACTGCCTTCTCGCGCAGCAAGTCCATTTGCGTTTGTGCCAGGTCTTTCAGCGTTCGCTGTTTACGCAGCCTTGCCAGGGCTGCGGCAAGCCTTCCGCTTGGCGCTGCGGGCATTGCATCGGTCACCGTCTTGATTCGCGCATCGAATTGCGCCAGCTCCGCGGGCGGGTTCAATTCCAGCACTAAAATATCGGTGCGCAACTGCCTGTGCGCATCCGTATCATGTTCCGCTACAACGCCCCGATCCAGCAAATCGCGATCGGCCAATTCAATTGGTAAACCGGCGACCTGGAAGATATCGGTCACCCATTGCCCGGGGTCGGCAATATATAAGGCGCGCCGCTGATTGTCCAGTAAGTTGAAGAGTCCGACAAAACTGGTACGCGCCAGCAGCGGCTCAGCAATCATTTTCGGGTAAGTTATTGCACCGCCCGGCGTAACGCCGTTGTCGATGTACTGCCCGATCAGTGTGGCCAAGCCCCGGAAGGCCGCCGCGCCGCCATCGGCGGCGGCATGCGCATTCGGTGCGGCGTTGAGTGGCGCGGCGGCCACATCGCGATTGATCATGCGCGGTATTTGCTCCAGCATGAGGGCGGTGGTCGCTTGCGGGCCTGCCTGCATGGCCGCGTCGCGCGGCGTTACCAGGGTGCTCGTATCCGCGGCATCGTGGGTAATTTGATCCAGGCTGAATCGTCCGCCTCCGGCGCGCTCTAACAGAGCAGTGGTAATGGCCCCCATTGCGGTCATGACGTGGACCAGTGCCTGTCGCCCGGCCTGACTTTCCGCGACGGGCGGCCTGATCACAAATTCCAGCTCGCTGAGTCCTTGTTCGGCTTCATCGGCCTCCATGCGAAAGCCATCGTTGTTGGCATGACGGACCACGTCCTTCTTGGCAAATGGCGCCGGCGCGACGATTTCCCCGTTATCGCCTGGCGCTTGAAAATCGACAAACCATCCGGTTTCAAACTCGAAGCCGACCATTCTTTGCACCACGGCGGATTGCTCCTGGAATCTTTTTTGCTGGACAGGCTGCACCCGCGCGGCGGCAGCGCCAGGTGCGCCGGAATGCTGGTCGGACGTGGCGGGCGCGCTGCTCCCGAATGTCGCCGCTTTGGCCCCCATCCGATCCGCTTCCTGTTCCAGGGCAATATCATCGTTCACCGCCACCCCATCTTTCATCTGCATCGTTGCTCGCACCCGCCCCTGCGCCTGCTGCACCACGTGCCAGGCTTCATGCGGCAGATGCTGTTCCTGCCCCGGTCCGAGGTGGATATCCTTCCCTTGCGCATACGCCTGGGCATGCAACTGCGCGGGCCGCGCGCAATTGTAATGAACCTTCACACCCTCCATCGAGATCCCTGAAAGACCTTCGATCCCCGACTTGAGCTGGTCCGGCAGTCCCGACTTGCCGGTCGTTGCGATGCGATCATGTGCCGGCTGTGACGGCGATGCGGATGCCGGTTGCAAGGCTTGCTCATCGGCCACCCCTTGGGCCACGGTTGCCGGGCCACGGATCATCGCGTCGGAAAACCGCTGCGCCGTCTGTTGGCGCGCGCTGTCGTGGATCATGTCAGCCACTTGCCGCAGCGCGTGCTGCTTGCCGTTGGCGTCCGTCGCCATCATTCGCAGTTGCATGGCCTGCGCGGCGCGGCTGTTCGCCGCCGGCGCGGCGTTCATCATCGCCGCCATATTGACCATCGTGGCCATGCGCGTGCTCGATGCAATCATCGCTGCCATGCCGCCGTGGACTGGATCCACAGCCAAGCCGCCGGCTTTCTCCGCAACAGGCTCGTTGCGCGCACCCGGCTGCTGCGCTGCGGCTATTTGCATGCTCGTCCCTTGGCGTGTGTTGTCCGAAAATTACTCCTGGCAGCCCCGCCACCTTAGCATCTTGGCACGGAGGTTCAAGCTTTATTTGCCGCGCCGGGTTTTACGGCAGTCGTGGCTCCTCGCCCGGCGCCAGGGTGCGGCTACGGCGCCGGCAATATCGGCCCCGGGGGCCGGGGCGGGCGGCAAGGCGCCGATCTGGCGCGCGCCGTCGGATTGCTGGTCGAGGCTGACGTCTTCGGCGACCGCGAAGCGGCCGTCGGGATCGTCGCCATCCGCCGGCAGCAGGGAAGCGGAACGGGACGGCGGCGCGGCCTCGTTCGCACTGGCGGGATCGGGGATGGCGGACGGCGCCGCCGTGGGTAGGGATATTTTGCTTGGATTCCCGCCGCGCCAAAAAGTTCAGCCAAGCGCCCGCGCCGCGCTATTTGCCGGCGTCGGAACGGCGCCAATTCTTGGCCGCGATCGCCCACAAGATCAGGCAATAGGACAACAGCCGCAGCAGGAAGTGGAAAGGCGAATCTTCGTTCATCCCGGGCGTGAGGCTGGCGTAGACCCGGTGCCCGCCGTCGGTCAGGAAGGAGAGGGCGAAATACAGGAAAAAGCGGTCGCGCGAACTGCGCCAGAAGCGCAGGAAAAACAGGCCGATCACGAGCGAGCCCATGGCGCCGGCCCCGGCCAGCATCAAATCCATCGCCTACTCCTTCTCGTAGATCAGGCCGTACAGCAGCAGGGATACCGAGAGCAGCGCCGTGACCAGCCGCAGCGTGAGCAAATCCACGCGCGGGAACACCAGTTTGTCGAGGATCAGGATCAGGTTGTTGAGCGTCATGCCGCAAAAGCACAGACCGCTCCAGAACAGCAGGCGATGGCCGGTGCGCGCGTAGCTGGCCAGCAATAGCCAGGCGCAGGCGAGCGCGGTGAGCATGCAAAGAACGTAGATTGCCGCAGCCATTAGGATTCCTTTCGCCATGTGAACGCATCGGCAAACTGCTGCGCCTTGCGCTCGAGTTTCGCGTGAATCAGATGGGTGACGTCGACCAGGCGGCGCCCGTACAAGTCGGCCAGCGCGTCGATCACCTGGCCCAGCGCCGCCGTGGCGGGCTGGTAGCGGAACACCGGCTCGCTGCCGGCGTGGCGCAGGGTGACGGTCATGCCGGCGCGCGACAGGTCCGCCAGCAGGGTGGCGGCCAGCTTGTCGCTGATATACAGCCGCTCGGCCACCGCCTGCGTGCTCCAGTCCTGCTGCGTGCCGCCGCGCAATAGCAGCAGCGCCTCCAGGTGGGGCACGGAGGCAATGCTGGTCAGTACGAACCGGCGCAGCTCTTCGGGAATCGGTTGGGGCACCATGATGTGAAAGAATCCATTGCGCCAAGCTGAGCCAACGCGGTCCAAAATCCGTATTCTAGACGATTTTGTTTATCAAGTATGCATCATTTGTGTCGCGGTCAGGATGGCCACCGCGATCAGCAGCACGCCCATGGTGCGCGCCAGCAAGGTGGCGGCGCCGGGATGGCGTTCCAGCCAGCCGCCGGCACCGCCGCCGAGCAGGGCGAGGGCGCCGTACACGCCCGCCTGGGTCAGCGCGGTGATCGTGCCCAGCAGCGCCGACTGGACCCACAGCGGCTGTGGACCGGGTTGCAGGAACTGGGGAAAGATGGCCAGCATGAACAGATAGGCTTTCGGATTGAGCAGGCTGGTGCCGAGCGCGCGGCGAAAGGTGGCGCCGCTGGAGCAGGCCGCGCCCGGCATGCGCACGCTCCCCGCCGCGCTGGCGCGCAGGAAGCTCCAGCCGATCCACGCCGTGTACAGCGCGCCCGCGCCCAGCGTGGCCTTGAACAGCGCCGGCCACAGCACCAGCACCGCGGCCGCCCCCAGCGCTCCCATGGCCAGGTGGCAGAAACCGCCGCTGACGATGCCGGCCACGGCGGCCAGTCCGGCGCGGCGCCCGCCCAGCATGGCGCTACCCATGACGAACGCCATGTCGAGGCCGGGCAGGGCGACGATGCCGAATACCACCAGGAAGTACAGCCACAGGTTGGTGCCGCCGCTCATGCCGCCGCCATGATGGAGGATCGGGCTGGCGCGGTCACGCTGGCTGCGCTGACCCAGCGCAGGCGCGAGCGGCGGCCAGGGTCGAGCACCAGCAGTTCGGGCGGCGCCGCCAGCAAGCCGGCCGCGCCCAGTTCGGCGGCGGCCGCGTCGAAGGCCGGGCGCAAGGCGGCCAGCGCCGCGTCGCCGCTCAGGATGCCGAGCCAGACGAGGGCGCCGTCCGCAGCGCACTCGCCGGGCGTGGTCAGGATGCCCGCTTCGATCACGCCGCAGCCATGGTAGGCGGCGAAACAGCGTTCGGCGGCACGTTCGCAAGCGGCCATCCGGCCCGGCGCCACAGGGAGAATCTGCGCGATGACGATGCCCTGCGCTTCGCCGGCCATGGGCAGGGGAGCGATGCCGGCACCCGCTTTGAGCGGCCTGAGCACCAGCACATCGGTGCGGTCGGCCATGCCGCCCGTGTGCGCCAGGTCGTCGAACGCGCGCACGATCCTGGCGCGCGCCGCCGGCGTGCGAAAGCCGCGCAGCCAGGCGAAGCCGTCCGGCCGGTCGCGCTCGCAAAAATGGCCGAACGCCATGCCGCCCAGGTGCTGGAAGCGATGCGCCAGGGTATCGTCGAAACGGTGCACGATGGCGGCGCGTGCGCCCGGCGCCATCGTATAGCGGCGCAATTCGATCACGGGGAAATGGTCGTGCGGTGTCGGGCTTGTCATGTTGTGCTCTCTTTCTTGTTGATGAAACATCGACAAGCGATAGCGTAAGTGCAAAACAGGACAGAATTCGCCCTATTAATCTGATATCGTTGCAGCATGTACCATCCAACCACCCGCGTGCTGGCAGTGCTCGAACTGCTGCAAACCCATGGACGCCTGAGCGGCGCCGAGATGTCGGCGCGGCTGGCCGTCGACACGCGCACCTTGCGCCGCTACATCGTCACGCTGGAAGAGATGGGCATTCCCATCACCACCGAGCGCGGGCGCCACGGCGGCTATGCGCTGCTGGCCGGCTTCAAGCTGCCGCCGATGATGTTTACCAACGATGAAGCGCTGGCACTGGCGATCGGCTTGCTGGCCGCGCGCAGCCTGGGCTTTGCCGAGGCCGCGCCGGCCGTTGCCAGCGCCCAGGCCAAGCTCGAACGCATCATGCCTGCCAACCTCAAGCGGCGGGTGCGCGCCATCGATGAAACCGTCCGCCTCGACATGCTGCGCAGCGTGGCCCCGACCGACAACGACGCCCTGGTCACGCTCAGTTCGGCGGCGCTGGCGCAGCAGCGCGTGCACCTGCGCTACCGCGCGCCGGACGGCAGCGAAACCGAGCGCGGCTTTGACGCCTACGGACTGGCGTTTCGCGGCGGCTGCTGGTACGTGATCGGCATGTGCCACCTGCGCGCCGGGATGCGCTCGTTCCGGCTCGACCGCATCGTGCGGGCCGAGCCGCGTCCGGTATCGTTTGCGCGCCCGGCCGGTTTCGACGCGCTCGGTTACCTGACCGAGTCGATGGCCGCGATGCCGCGCGCGCATCCGGTCGAGGTGCTGCTGCACACCGACCTGAAAACGGCCAGCACGCATTTTTTCGGCGCCCTCGGCGTGTTCGAGCAGGTCGACGCAGGCGTGCTCCTGCGCTGCAGCACCGACCATGTCGACTGGTTCGCCGGCCACCTGGCGGGGCTGCCGTTCGAGTTCGAGGTGCGCGCGCCGGACCTGCTGCGCGACAGCCTGGCCAGATTAGGTGAACGACTGCTTCGCATGGCGGGCGCGCTCCGCTAGAATGCGTCGCTCATCATTTCAATTTGGAAAATATGATTCAGAAAACACTGGCCGGCCTCGTCCTGGGATGGACGATGCTGGCAGCCGGCAGCGCGTTTGCCGGCGGTTGCCCCGCCCACTATGTCGACGGGCGCCTGCCCGAAATCCGCAATGCCAAACTGGCGAAAGCGACCACCGAATTGTGCTACGGCGTGTTCGGCGTCATGCATTCGGGGATCACGCGCACGCCGCTGTGGTCGGCCGAGCGCCTGCGTCCGGAAAACCTGGCGCTGGCCAGAAAACTGTCGCGCGACGATTCGTTTCACGCCGAGGAGCGCTTGTCGCCGGCGCAGCGGGCCGAGCTGTCCGACTACGCCCGCAGCGGCTTCGACCGCGGCCACATGGCGCCCAACGGCAACATGCCGGACCGCCGCACCCAGCACGAAAGTTTCACGCTGGCGAACATGGTGCCGCAGGATGCCGACAATAACCGTCACCTGTGGGCCGGGCTGGAGGGGCGCGTGCGCGACATGGTCAAGAAGGAAGGCACTTTGTATGTGATCACCGGACCGGCCTTCATCGGCGGGCGCTTGCAAAAGGTGGGCAAGGTGCTGGTACCGAGCCATTTGTACAAGGCAGTGTATAGTCCGGGCCAGAAGGCGGGCGCGGCCTGGCTGGTGGAAAATCGTTCGACGGACGAGCTCGACGTGATGACGATTGCGGAACTCGAAGAGAAGATCGGCATCAACCTCATGCCATCGCTGAGCGCCAGGCAGAAGTCGGTGATGCTCGACCTGCCGCAGCCGAAACACAAGAAATCGCGGCGCTGGCCGTTCTGACATTCAAGGAGATGCAATGAGCAGCAAGAAACAGGGTTTTGTACCGTACGCCAACGAGGCCGATGTGATTTCGGTCGGCAAGCTGATGATCGAAAACCGGCTCGACCGGATCACGGTCAGCGGCGATGTGGACCTGACTGCCGATGACTTTGGCCTGGCGCACGCGCGCCGCCTGCACGAGGTGCTGGGCGAGATCGTCGCGAAGCTCGAAGCGATGACCTTGCCCGCCAAGCTGCCGCCGGCGGCGGTGGGCGAGGTGGACAACCCGTTCAACTGAGCGCATGACGGTTGCGCTGATCGTCACCCGGCCGGATAGCGAGAAATGGCAGTGGTTCACGGTCCCGCTGGCCGTGGAAGAGGTGTATCAGCGCTACTGGATGCCAGGAGCGGCGGCGACCGCGGCGGTCTGGCTGCCGCTGTTCCAGACCGGGTGCCCGGTCGAGGGCAAGGACTTTCCCGCGCTGACGATGGAATTGCTGACCTTGCGCGGGTGGGTGTTGGCGCAGCCGTTCGATGATGGCCGGCAGCAGGCGCTCACCGGCAGGATCGATGCGCTGATCGACGCCCTGGGCGAACTGCTGGCCGACACGGGCGGCGAGGTCGAGGTATTTATTGGCTAGGCGCACATCGCGCTGTCTGCCCTGACGGCTGGCCCGGGACAATCCCGTTGGAAGGAGTCAACATCTTATGCATTCCCACTTTCGCTTCCGCTTCTGGGGTTGTAAGCCGGAACCGCCGAAATTTCCGTCACCCCAACTCCAGCCCGTCCAGGAGTGCGGCCAGGTCGATTATCTTGCCACCGCTCTGGAAGGTGTAGTGCCCGTTGAGCAGAATATGCCGCCAGGCTGCCGGCGACAACTGGATGATCAGCTCAACGGCCTTGGCGCTGCCGCTCGCCTCGTACTTCGTCAGCAGGTGCGACAAGATGGCAGAGTTGTAATAGATGATCGCGTTGGCGATCAGTCTGGCGCATTGGTTGCTGATCTCAATTTCGATGTCGGTGCGACCGGTCAATTCCTTTTTTCCACCGACCTGGGCGATGGTCGAGCGTAGCTGGTGGTACGACTCGATGCGGTTCTGCGAGCGATGCACGTTTCGTTCCAGTTGCGGATTGCGCAGGTAGCGCAGCGTATAGATGCTGCGCACCAGTTTGTCGAACTCGAAGATCGCACGCCGCGTCGGATTCGGCGCTGTGTAGGTGCATAGTTTGCGGATGAGCGTACCCTGGGTCATTTCCTTGAGGGCCAGCGTGGCAACGATCTGATCAATATTCGGCTTCTCGTTGACGATGAGCTGTCGATCGATCTGGCCGACTGGACGAATCAGGCACTTCTCATACAGCGCTGGATCGTCGGCGCAATACAATTCCTGGAGTTGGTCTTCGAGGTCGGTGAAACGCGGCTCGAAGCGCAGTCCGTACCAGTGCAGGATAGCGAAGTTGGCCTTGTTGACGCTGTGCATATCGCCAGTGATAGCGGTCGGCACGATATTCGACGTATTGCGATACCAGATGTCGAACACGTGGTGGCCTTCGTAGTCATGCGCTCCGATCAGGTAGCCGTTGAGCGGCACGTGGTTGCATAGCAGCGTGTAGGCGACCACGCCCTTGCCGCGCCCGAAGTATTTGCGCGAGTAGCGCGCCTTCACGGTAGGCCGCTCGACGCCGAACTTCTGGCCGTCGACGGCTCCGTACAGCGTATTCAGGTCGAACGAGTAGTGAGGGAAGATCGGCAGCGCGGCGACGGCGTTGCTGATGCAGTCGTTGGCCGCGTGCAGCGACGCTTGCCGCAGGTACTGCTGGTAAGTCGATTCCAGCACATGATAGGGGATGTCGCTGGTGCGCGCCATGACCTGGTTGCCATGGTTCATCGCCTGCGCGATGATGACCGCCATCAGACTGTCGGCGTCGGCCACCTTTTTCGCATAGCGTGGTTGCAACGGAGTCAGCGCCGACAGGAACTGGCACTGTCCATTGACGAAACGGAACACATCGGCCACGTCGCAGAACGGCAGTTGCTCATAGAGCGCTTGCTCGCGTGCTTTCTGGTTCTCGGCCTTGGGTCTGCGCCAGGTTAGTGCCTTGGTATCCTTGTTGTACTCCATGTGCGTGAGCTTGCCCTGTTTCAGCTCGCGATTGAACGCCAACCACTGCGTGCGCAGCTCGGCGGTCAGGGTGTCGAGCTGCGCCTCAATCGGCTGGCGCAGGAACGGAATGTCCATCTCGGCCAGCATGTCGGCCTTTTCGTCCATCGAGACCAACTCGTCGGAGAAATGGCGGTGTTGCAGGCTGTCATCAAGGTAGATTTCACCCGACTTGAAGCGCTTCCGGATTTGCCGGTACAGCCAGAACTCGTAGCGGTCGGCATGCAGGCCCGTTGGCTTGCCATCGGCATCGAAGACCAACAGATACGAACGCAACCGTTTTGGTAGCGTGGTTGGCGGACATTCTGCCAGCGGCCGTTGCGACAAACGTTGCTGCTTGGCGAACACGCTCCTGGCCCAGGCCAGCGCAACGAGCCACGGACTGTCCTGGTCGATGCCGGCGAAATCGAGTGCGACATATAGAGGTCGTAGGTGGCGGCGGATACGTTCGGCCAGGCCATCCACCGCCTGCCAGTGCAGAGCCAGCTTGCTCACCGGCTTCACACTCATGCGCTGACCGGCGATCTGGAGCGTGTCTTTCGGCATGATCTTGTACGCGCGCTGGCGCACGTTGCCAAACGGTGTGGTATCAGCCACCGTGTCATCGACATAGAGCAGCAACAAGCGGCCAACCTGCGGCGTATCCGGTTGACGACGCACCTGTTCTGCGACAAACAATTTCTGCGCGCCGGCGCTGCTCTCCTCCTCCAATTTCTTCATGTGATAGGCCATTGCATCGACCAGGTTGTCGGAGAGCTGCCGGTAGCGCTGCCAGGCGTAGCACAACAAGTAGAGACGGGTCTGATCTGCCTTGATGGTGCGCAGGTCGTGGACGGTATAGAAGCTCGCCAGGCTCGCGTAGTAGAGCAGGTTCTGTTGCGAAACACCCAGCTTTGGCAGCAACGCCTTGGCGATCCGGTGCAGCGGCTCCAGCAAGGCGCGCTTCTCGCGCTCGCGGATCATCTGACGCCAACCGAAGTCTTTGGCGTCCTGCTTGAGCGCCGCCAGTTGGGACAGGGTGTCATCACGCACCAGAAGCTGGGCCAACGCGGTCCT
>NZ_WHJG01000209.1 GCF_011682175.1 Massilia frigida | reverse complement strand
GGCAGCACGTCATATTGAACCGCGTTCCAGCGTTGCATGATCAGAGCAGGTCGGGTAGCATTCATGGTGTGGGCGTTTTGATTAAGCGTTAGAAACTAAATCATGCCAGAAATGGGCGCCCCCCCCCCCCTTTTCGCTTGCGCTGCCAAGCAATTTTCATCCGTTCCGCTAGTTTTGCAAGAGGCTCCATAGATTTCAGTGGTATTGGCGCTCACCGGCAATGCATTGGACGGATAGACATAGCTCAGAACGCCGAGGTCATACGAAACATCTTTAACGATTTCGCCCCGCTTGCCGCCGTAGATATCCCATT
>NZ_WHJG01000208.1 GCF_011682175.1 Massilia frigida | reverse complement strand
TTATTCGCTTGTCCCTATAACGTTAGCCTCTGATCCGAAGATCAAAGAGCGTTACAGAGATAAGAAAGTACAGCGTTGTTGCTTTGTTTTGATACATACAATCACTACCCATCGTCTGACCTGTCGGCCAAACGATTAAAACTTTACTTCTTCCAGATTGTTAAAGAACGAAACAGCTTTAATCTCTAAAAGACCAAACCTAAACATCTCACCCAATGGTGTTGCTTACGTTTGCACTTTCAAAGTTAAGTAGAGTGGTGGAGGATGACGGGATCGAACCGACGACCCCCTGCTTGCAAAGCAGGTGCTCTCCCAGCTGAG
>NZ_WHJG01000207.1 GCF_011682175.1 Massilia frigida | reverse complement strand
ACTTTCAAAGTTAAGTAGAGTGGTGGAGGATGACGGGATCGAACCGACGACCCCCTGCTTGCAAAGCAGGTGCTCTCCCAGCTGAGCTAATCCCCCGGTCTTGTGTGGCTTTTACTCTAAAAATCATCTGGCTTTGCCAGTGATTTTTTGACTAACTAACCCAAACGAAAGTAGATTTTTACTTTCGTTTGATAACCTTGGTAGGGCTGGTTGGACTCGAACCAACGACCCCCGCGTTATCAACACGGTGCTCTAACCAGCTGAGCTACAGCCCCGACTTGGACACTGCTACTGTTTCTTCTAAATTCAACAGTCGATAAGAGTG
>NZ_WHJG01000206.1 GCF_011682175.1 Massilia frigida | reverse complement strand
ATCGCAAACGTTTAACTGCGCCGACCAGTTCCAGATCAACCTTACCCGGCCGGCTACTCGGCGCCGGTAGTGCGCCAGCAGGTCGGCGCTGACCATCTGCATTGGGCGACCTGTCCGGTCCGTCGATCTAGTGCATCTCCAGGATCAGCGGGCCCGGCTGCGTCGCTCACAGGCACCCCGCAATCACAGCTTCGAGCTCGCCTTCGTACTTGAAATACACCAGGTGGTCGCGCGCCAGGGCCAGCACCTTCTCGCCATCGCTGGCATCGGGCGCGCGCGTGGCGAAGGCGGGCCGAGCCGGCGCCGCCGTTACGCACAAGCGGTAGACGGGG
>NZ_WHJG01000205.1 GCF_011682175.1 Massilia frigida | reverse complement strand
TCTGCACCATCCGCTCCTGCCTCGACACCCTACGCAAACAAGGGCACAGCATGCTGGAAGTGCTGCGCCGTGCATTTGCTGGCGATCCGATCAGGCCAACTGCGTAGCGGCTGAATAGTTACGATTCTGCTTGCTTCGTTATACCAATACGTCTGGCTTTTTCCGTCAGGGTAAGTCACCTTGGTCAGATTGTTTGCCTTGCAGGCGACGCTGGCTTCATTGCCTGGAATGCAGCCGCCCGAGGCCCCGTCGTACTCGTAAAGAGTGGACTTCCCCGCCGGATCGATCATTTCGGCAATGCGGCCTTTCACGTCATACATGAACTGAAGCTGG
>NZ_WHJG01000204.1 GCF_011682175.1 Massilia frigida | reverse complement strand
GTCTCGCGCGGCGGCGCGATCATGGCCAAGTGGTGCCTCGCGCATCACAAGGAATCGTTCCTGTACACCCACTTCGAAGACATCTGCGCCATCATGAAAGCCTACGACGTCTCGTTCAGCCTCGGCGACGGCCTGCGTCCGGGCTCGATCTACGCCGCCAACGACGAAGCGCAACTGGCCGAACTGAAAACCCTGGGCGAGCTGACCCAGGTCGCCTGGAAGCACGACGTGCAGGTCATGATCGAAGGCCCGGGCCACGTGCCGATGCAGCTGATCAAAGAGAACATGGACCTGCAGCTGGACCAGTGCGGCGAAGCGCCGTTCTATACCCTGG
>NZ_WHJG01000203.1 GCF_011682175.1 Massilia frigida | reverse complement strand
CATCACCAGAAGGGTGCGCAGGTAGCGATCGCCTGCCTTGTTAATGCGTCCCAGCCTGGTTTTTCCTCCCGAACCAACTCTGCCGGGGACGAGGCCAAGCCATGCGGCGAGCTGGCGGCCGTTCTTGAAGTCATGGCCGTTCCCGATCGAGGCCGTCAGCGCCGAGGCCGTGATCGGACCGATGCCGTCCAATTTCATCAAGCGCTGGCTGGGCACATCGGCGGTGGCGGCCTGTTTGATGTGGGCGTCGTATTCGTCGATGCGCTCATCGAGCACGCTGATGTGGCTGAGCATATCGTCGACGGCCCGGCGCATCCAGGTCGGCAGCGCTTCGCTG
>NZ_WHJG01000202.1 GCF_011682175.1 Massilia frigida | reverse complement strand
AATGAGATTAACCATGATTCCGCCACCATAACCGACCAGAATTCGTCCAGCATCACGAAAATGCGATGGAAAGTCGCGCTCCCGTGATGCCGGCCAGTTCAGAAAAATCGTTTTGCAATTGGCTCATCATTCTCTTCAAAAAAGCCTTTCCAAGAAAAATCCTTGTCGGCGAAAGCCTTATCAATCTCTTCACTCATAGCGTCACGATATTCTTGGCCCTATGACGTTTCCGGTGAAACTTGACATCGGCTATGCTGTGAGGTTCTACCGTCCCGGAGTGCGGTCAAGGGCGGCGCGCGCTGCGCGCGTGCCGGCGTAGCGCACCCTTGACGGCATGCA
>NZ_WHJG01000201.1 GCF_011682175.1 Massilia frigida | reverse complement strand
CACAGCGAATCTTTGAGTGGACAAGCACTTGGTAAATGTAAAACGATCTTGTTCTTGTACTGCCTGACCTGCACGGCGATTTTGAACAGTTTGGAAATGACCGTTGATGGCTGCGCCTGCGACAGCGCGGTATACCGTAGCCCTTCGGTACGCAGTTGCTGATGCAGGATGTAGGCCGCCGCGTGCAGCAACAAGCGCATGCAATTGGCGAGAAAGCTGGTGCAGGAAGTACGGTCGGCGGCGAGGTCATCCTTGAGATGTTTGATGTAATTTTCGGCCTGACCGCGCGCGCAATAAATATCTTCGTACAACATGCCGGCATCGAGTCCTGGCAGCGAGG
>NZ_WHJG01000200.1 GCF_011682175.1 Massilia frigida | reverse complement strand
CGGCAGCAGCGGCTTCGTCCGTCGCAGCTTGGTGCTGTTCGTGGTCCTGCAGCGCGGCCAGGTAAGTGGGCAGGTCCATGCCGGCAGCAGCGGCTTCGTCCGTCGCAGCCCGATGCTGTTCGTGGTTCTGCAGCGCGGCCAGGTAAGTGGGCAGGTCCATGCCGGCAGCAGCGGCTTCGTCCGTCGCAGCCCGATGCTGTTCGTGGTCCTGCAGCGCGGCCAGGTAAGTGGGCAGGTCCATGCCGGCAGCAGCAGCTTCGTCCGTCGCAGCCTGGTGCTGTTCGTGGTTCTGCAGCACGGCCAGGTAAGTGGGCAGGTCCATGCCCGCGGCCGCGGCGTCGG
>NZ_WHJG01000001.1 GCF_011682175.1 Massilia frigida | reverse complement strand
CGGCTGTATCGCCGCCACGGCACCCATGAACAATTTCACTCCGAGATCAAGACCGATCTCGACATGGAACGTTTGCCGTCGGGTAAGTTCGACAGCAACGACGCGATCATGCATCTGGCGATGTTCGTCTATAACTGCCTGCGCTTGCTCGGCCAGCTTGGTTTGACGGGGGAGATCTCGCCGGTCAGGCATCCCGCGAAACGTCGTCGTTTGAAAACGGTGCTGCAGGAAATCACATACCGGGCGGCCAAATACGTCGAGCATGCGCGCCGACTGGTGCTCGACTTCGGGCGCACGGCTAAGATGCACGCCGACATCTTCTGCGCCCTGCAAGCGCGCCTGTCGCGTCTGGGGGCGGCGTGACCGGCAGGCGGCGGCAGACGGAACGATTGACTGGGCAAATTCATGATTCTGGCATGCCGGACGGAGAGCGCATGGGCTGATACAGCAAAACTGGCCTGAAACCGTGCCTGGCATCATTCATAGGCGGCCGACTAAGCCGCAACAGCCGTGAACAGCGGCATGGTCGGACGTGAAATCCGCAAAAATTGACGGCTTTGCGGACGGAAAAGCGACGGTCAAATTGGGGACACGGAATCAGGGATTAGAATGGAAAGAATTTCCCTGTGAATTGTGTTGACAGTGGGATAAGATGTGCTGGGTGGCAACTGAAATTTGCTAGTCCAATATTTACTCAATGAGATCGGCCTCGTTTCTTCCCAAGCAAAAGGGTTTCAGCATGTTTCAGACGAAATTCGGTTCTTTCAATGGGAGCACCTGGGAGGGCCTTTGCCAACAGGTATTCAAGAAAAAGTACCAAGCCGAAGACTACCAGCCGATGCCGGCATCTCCAGGCGACTTTGGACTCGAAGGATTTACCTTAAATTCTGGCTGGGGATTTCAATGCTACTGTCCGGACAAGCACTATGAGCGAAAAGAGCTCTATGAGAAGCAACGCGACAAAATCACTGAAGATCTCGGGAAGCTTGGGAAGTTTCAGGTCGAACTCCAACAACGGCTTGGTGCTACCAAAATTGGACATTGGGTCTTCGTAACACCAGAGTTCGACAAGAACGACTTGATTGCCCACGCACGCAAGAAGGAGGTCGACGTTCGTGGGTGGAACCTCCCGATCTTGACGGATGACTTTCGGGTGCTACTTTACGATGGCGATAGCTATTCCGTCGAAATCAACGAAATTCGTTCGGCGGCTGGAGAAGCACTTGTATTCGACGACGTTTCGCCGGTACTCGCCGAACTTAGAGGCGAGCGCGAAGAGTACGAAAAGAATATTCTTCGTAAGTCCCAGGCACGTCTTTCGGAAAAAAGTACGTCAGCAAAATTCGACAATCGACTGCAACAACTTCAGCAACGCACACTAGAAAATTTTCTCGGAGCGGACGGGCATTTTCGTCGAATCGCCGATACCGCGCCCATGATCTACGTGCGCCTTGTTCGTCTGATAAACGAGTTTGAAAATCACGTCGCAGAAACTTCGACGACCTGGACAGGATCCCCGGAAGCACTAACTAATCAAATTCGTGAGGGACTCCAGCGTCGAATCGTAATCGACCTCGCGCCGGAATTTGACGAGACTAGCGCTAGCAAGGTCGCTCGTTACATGGTGGCGCGCTGGCTCGCGATCTGTGAGCTTGACTATGACTGAAGTATCCACGGGCCTCAAATTTCGGCGCCAGCCATCGCCCGTTCTTGCTGAGCATCGGCCTATTTATAAAATTTGCCAGATCCTCTTGGTGCTGCATATTTCTTCGCGGGGCTCGCGCTCAAGACTGCCGAGATTGCATCTTTTCAATTGGGCTCTTCGATCACCTGAACGCATCGAACAGCTTACACGCGCAGCAGCAGAAAAGGTGCTTCGAGTTAGGGCCTGGGGCTTCGACCCAGCTCTGGCAATTGCCGTGCGGTTTGCAATCGCTGAGGGACTAGTTCATGAGGCATCTAATGCATATGAGCTTACCGACAGCGGGATGAGCCTTGTGAAAGACATTCTGACGAACCGGGATATTTTCTTGAGCGACAAGAACGCTTTGAACGCCATCGGAAAGGGAATTACCGAGGGCATGGTCGACAACGTTGCAAAGGGCTGGGAGGCCGAATGATCATCCGGGCAATTAAGTTGAGAGTAGTAACGGAACGTGGTGACTTTGGATTTTCATTTAAATTCGCGAGAAATCTAACGATAGTCCGAGCCAGCAACTCGAGCGGGAAGAGTACGCTTTTCAATAGCGTGCTCTACGCCCTAGGCATGGAAGAGATCATTGGTGGAAAGGGAGAAAAGACGCTGCCGTACGCGGTGAAAGACTATTTCGAATATGACGGAACGCGGATCAGTGTCGCTGCGTCAGAAGTGTTTATTGAGATCGAGAACTCCCAGGGTAAGGTCGTCACCTTGCGGCGAGCTATTCACGATTCTGTCCGTGACTCCAAACTTATTGAGGTGTTTTCCAGTTCTTATCTGACGAATGGTGAAGAACTAGGTTTAGCAATGCCGACGTATCTGCATGATGCTGGCGGCGCGAAGAAGCAAGAGGGTTTTCATCGGTTTCTAGAAACGTTCCTGGGACTTCATCTTCCTCAGGTGCCTACAACGAGCGGCGGCGAAGCCAAGTTATACTTGCAGACCGTGTTTGCGGCGCTGGCCGTCGAGCAGAAACGTGGTTGGACAGACTACGTAGCTAACGTCCCGTTCTATGGCATTCGAGATGCGCGGACTCGCGTCGTCGAATTCCTGCTTGGCCTCAGTGTATTCGAAACCAATTCGAAGCGAAATCGTCTTAATTCTGAGTCCGTCGAGATTGACAGCCAGTGGAGGCAAGCCCACGATGAGCTTCGGCGCGAAACAGCTTCCAAAGGGGTATCCACTGAGGGAGTTCCGAATCAACCAACGCCACTGTTTGAGCCATCACAGGTTTTCCTAAAGCGGCATACGGGCCCAACCTCCGTACTCCTTGACGAATACATAGCGCAGCTCCGTATCGAGTACAGTTCATTGAGAAGCCGGAGTGAGAAAGTTGAGAAGGCGTTGGGCGTCGATGCGTTGAAGGAGATCAACGCAGCAACAGAACAACTTCAAGAGCTAAGCGTCGTGCACGAGCGAACCACTTCCATGCTCGGAATGAATCGTTCATCGCTACGAGAGTATGAGACCTTGCTTGCTGAAACACAGGAAGATTTGGAGCGAAACAAGACAGCAGCCAAGCTGAGAGACCTTGGTGCAAACCATGGCGTCGAAATTGCAACTGGCCACTGCCCCACATGCCATCAACACGTTGAAGATACTTTGCTCAGCGAGTCCGTCACTGGACCACAGATGGACTTGGCAACCAATATCAGCTACCTGGAAAGCCAAAGTCGAATGCTGCAGCGACAGGTGGTCGGGCTTCGGGAGACTATTCTTGAGTCCGAGGCGCGTAGAACGGATTTGTCATCGCGCCTTGCAGCTAAACACGACTTTGTGAATTCAATGCGCGGAGACATAAGTTCCGGCGCCACAGAATCAAAAGCGATGGTCCGGCGACAAGTTCAAATCGAAGTAGAAGTCGAAGGGTTGCAAGCCCTACCTGGATTGGTTAGAAAGATCCTGGAGCGCTTACGCGCCTTAGCTGCGCGGCTCGCTGAAAATCAGGCGGCACGGAAGCTTTTACCCAAAAGCGCGTATACACAGGACGATCTCGACAGAATTTCCATGTTCCAAAAGCAGTTTCGAGCAAACGCTGGATCGTTTGGGTATGAAAGTGCGCCAATTTCTGAGGTTGAAATCAGTCTCGATACGCTAGTACCTTGCTTGGCACAACTCGAGTTGCGGGCGATTCGAACAGACATAAAGTCAGACTCGAGCGCTAGTGACTTTGTACGGCTAATCTGGAGCTATCTGCTAGCCTTGCAGCAGACGTCTTCGGTTCCGAGTTTGTTTGGCAACCATCCTGGGATTTTGCTTCTTGACGAGCCGGGACAGCATTCAATGGCCGTGGATAGCCAGCATGCCCTCTTGCAGCAGTTGGCGTCGCAAACTTCGTTGCAGAGCATCGTTGCGGCTTCGTTTGACGAGGCAGAGGCAGTCTTCATCGAAGCAACACAAGGCGTGAAATTCCAGCTTATTCAATGGCATGGCAAGCTATTACGACCGCTGATGTAATGTGTACTAGCTCACACTCGACCTGAAAGGACATGTCAGGGCAAATCAAGCTCAGACCGCACTTCTGACTGACAGCGTTCGGCCAAGAGTTTTCTGGGTAGGTCAAGTACGCTGGATATGCGTCATGCGGATTCAGGCGATCATAATTTTAATCCGGCGTAAACCAAGAAAAATATGAGCGGTAATCGTTTAGATAAAATTGACCTCGCGGCACTTGGTCCAATGACGACAGCGGAAGCTATCGCATTCCTCAATGGAGAAGACATAGACGTTCTCAGGGCCCAGCAACAAGAACGCGACGAGATCGCTGAGGAAGCGGATCGCTACAAACTTGTCAGCCCCCCCGAATGGCCGAGTCTTGAGTTCAATTGGGATCTCAGCGCAAGTGCACAACGATTCGCGCTGGATGGATGTAAGCCGGAGAGCTTCGCAACGTCGTTTTCCAACGGGCTTCGCCTCGGATGGGTATCGCTAAAAGAGTTCGACGCGAAGTTAAGTCGTATAAACCGACGTGCACTCGTAGAGCTTTGGGATGTGGGCGACAAAGAAAAGCTGGCGATGGCCATCGCGTATATCAGCAGAGGAAAGCCAATCACGCCGCCGTTAGTACATCCCATCCCTGCGGAGAAGCAGGTTTGCTTTGGTGGTGGCAACCATCGCTACACAGTTGCAAAATTTAGCGGTCAGATCGACCTGCCCATTTATGCTGACCCAGGGGAAGCGGAAAGAATCGCCGCCATTGTGACTGTCCGTTGGGCCTGACCAGTCATCGCAACCATTCCTGCTGCCGACGTCTGCTTTGAGTCGGCAACTGCTGATCATCGGACACGATCCGTCAGATCACGTCTGAGTTAACACATGCAATGATTGGGTAGATCAATTTTTCGGTGCTGCCTCTTCTAGCGTAAGCGTCTGCTCAGTGCCACCTTGAGTCAGACGTAGCAATACCAGGGCAGAAACTCGTCGACACGATTGACGGGTGTGATCAGCGATGTGGGCTTTAGCACATGGTTCAACCAGGCTTCGGCATCGACAGCATTCAGCTTGGCTGTCCCGATCAGCGAGTAGATGGTGGCAGCGAGTTCTCCGCCCGTGTCGGCGCCAGCAAATGGATAGTTGCGGCGGCCGATGGCACCCCCATGCGAACAGGGAATATGGGAGAAGTCGTAAGCGTCTGCCCATGGGCGTGTTGATGCCGGTGGCGAATTAGTAGATGATGGCGTCACACCGCTGGGAAGCGGCGTGTTGTTCAGGCAGGGGCCAGCTGCCCGGCGCAATGCCAGGGCAGTAACTCGTCAACTCGATTAACGGGATGATCGGCGATGTGGGCTAGCACATGGCGCAATCAGGCTTCGGGGTCGACCCCGTTGAGCTTGGCCGTGCCGATCAGCGAGTAGATGGCGGCGGCGCGTTCGCCGCCCGCGTCCGCGTCCGCAAACAGATAGTTACGGCGGCCGATAGCGACGTTACGCAGGGCACGCTCGGCGGCGGAGTTGTCGATTTTGATGGCGCCGTCATCGCAGTAGCGCGTCAGTGCCGGCCCCAGATTGAGCGAGTACAGGATGGCTGCCGATGTATCGGACTTGCGCGACAGCTTATCAAGCGCGGCGTGTAGCCAGCGTTCAAGGTCGTCGAGCAGGGGCCGGGCCCTAGTCTGCGGGACCTGTCGCCGAAGATCGGGCGGCTTGCCGCAGATATCTTTCGCGTAGTATTTTTAATGCAAATTTGCTACGAATTGATTATTATCACAACAGCAAGGTGAAATTTTACTTGTTCGTTTGAACTTTCTACAACTTATATCTTAGGGGATGCTATGTTAAAAACAGTCTTGCTTGGGATTTTCTGCGTGGCGTTAGCGCCGTCTGTAATGGCACAGGAAGCCAGAAAAGTCGCAGTGCTCGAAGTTGTAAAGGATCGAACCGGCGACCGGCACGCGAACAAATTCACTCTTCAGTGTGAAAGCGCGGGCCAGAGTTGGAGCACGGGAATGCTTCCAAAACGGACGCGCAAGACTTACGTAAGATCGCTAGAAGGCTCCCTACACGTGGGCGCGGCCCCTATTCCCCCAAGCATAAGCAGTATGACCCAAGGCACTAAGGTAAAAGATTACATCACCCTCAGTGCAGGTCAAAAACACAACTTCGGTACGTCAAGGCTGCTGAGCGTCGTCTGTACGGGCCCGTCAAAAGTCTATGTGCACGTGGAGTGGGACGGCAATTCCGACATGAGCAAGATCTTGGATGCAATTGCCTCTAGCGGCGAATAGCATCCAACGGGATTAGGCGCATGCCCTTATACACAAGTCTGACCTGACTGACCGAAGCGCACTAAAAAACTGTTTACATTCGACGACTTGCTGTGGCCGACCAATAGAGTTCGCCACAAACTGATAAAGTCCGCCACAACAAGCGAGATCGCCAAGTGCCCTGCGCTATGTGACTTGTCCTGTTAGCAACAAGCCTGTAGACTGAGCCGTACCGACCGGCCGCTTCGGAGACAAAACCGTCATTGGTCTGTACTCGCCGGTCGCGAACAGCTTCTTGGTACTGAGCGCAAGCGGCCTTGAATCGACTAGAGCGCCAACCTGTTCGCGATCTATGACGTGCTGGTCCCAGCGATGCGCGACAGGTTCAGGACGGAGAAGTCGTGCATTGACGACGGATCTATTGCAGCAGTGCAACCAGGTAAATACAGCTCCGATCACGGGACTTTCAAGCGGTTGAACTGCGCCTCAATCGTTTCAATCTCCTTAAGCTTGACTTTCGCTACTTTCGCGAAATCCCTCCACTTCCCTAGGGCGGTGAAAACTTCGTCTATTACTCGTTTAGCGGTGCCAATTCCAAATCGATTCGCTTCTGCTAAGAGGTCCTCAACTGTGAAGTCCTTAAATTTGCCGTTTACCGACATTAAATGTTGATTTGTCCATTCACCGAGCGGATTGTGCGCGAATGTCACATCGTAAGCTGGTGCCAGGCACCACTTACTGCCCTTGCGGAGCAAGAAGGAAAGGTTCTTGGTGTGATCGTCGCAGTTTCTCGCCATCACGTTAAAAACCATCCTGCGAAAGCCTTCCTCAAGATCTTCGTATGGCAAGTCCAAGTCTTTTATGGTCATGAAAAATTGCGAATACGCGTGAGTTCCTTTTTTCTTATAGTCCAAGTGACTTAGTGCGCACAACGTTTGCATGTGATGTCGAACATTGCCGGATCCCCGGTCGAAGCGCTTTGTCATAAAGTGAGCTCGGCCATTTTCTTTTAGTAGCCGGCAATCTGTCATGTGAATGCCAGCATCGCGAGCCATCAAATGGTATGCATACTCTATGCGCCCGTAATCTTGGGATGGACCGAGTTCGTTGTCCGTTCCCATTCCATCGAATTTCAACAACCAGTGTTCAAAATCGTCCGGTACGTCCATTTGACCAGCTCGAATTTCTTCTGTGTTCGGATTCAAAGCGATAACTGCTTTTGCACGAGCCCCGCCTGCGGAGGTACCGACTTCGATAATACTTCGTAGGGCCGCATTTGCGTGATCTTCATCGTCGAAGTGGCCGGTTACGGCATTACGAGCAACTTGAACTAATTCGCTAAGAACGATGGCGGTTGCCTTGCTTGTTGCTGGTCCCCGCGAAGGGCGAAATTGCAGCGCACCCATAGCTCTGGTGCCCATGTATGCGAGTCTATCTAGTGCTGTTACGTTCGAGGCTGAAATACCTTTATCCGCCATATACCGATCAATAAGTGCGTTACCAAAGTCATCAGGCAACGCATCGCTTAGCAGTGCTGGAAGACGCTTGTATGTTAACTCTGGCAAATCAGTAAATAGATAGACTTCGTTGGAAACCGGCATTTTGAGCGGAGATGGCTCGATTCCCATTGCTTCAAACTTTGGCGTATAGCCAAATGCGTAGTATCCATACGCTGGATCTAAAGCCACTGCGCCAATCATTTCGTCCCATAAATACACTTCGACTCGCTCGACATGTTTATATGATGCGGTTTTCTTTTTTACTTGTTTGGTCGCCAATTAGTTCTTTCAAATGGATTCAATTTCAATGGTAACGTGTCTGGTTTGATGCGAGCCTAAGCTTTCGATATCAAAATCGTAGATTCTATATTGATAATTGGGACAGGAGAATTAATATCAAGATGTATGTCGCACTGAATTGGGAGGTAACTTTAGTATTTTCGGGCGTGCGCGTTGCCGCAGCTCAGGCCCCCTCACGACAGTTAGTGGGTTGATAGTGGCCACTGGCGCTACAGATCCAAGCCATTCCTCGCGACCGTAAGCCCTTAGAACGGAGACGAGCGTCTTTAGTGTGGATCCATGTCCACCTTCGAGATTCTTCAAAGCCTTGAGACTAACGCCAGCGCGTTCAGCGACCGTTTTTTGGTCAATGTTGCGACTTAGGCGAAGACTCCTAAGGTTCTCGCCCAAGGTCGCTTCCATCTCTTCTGTTGTTTGATTTTTCATAACTGCCTCCAAATATTCAACTTTTCATAAAGGGTAGATTTCGACCTCTTACACAGGAAAATTGCCATTAAGAGGCCCTATAAGGCCCACTATAGCACAACAT
The DNA here is from genome assembly GCF_011682175.1 of Massilia frigida. GTDB lineage: Bacteria > Pseudomonadota > Gammaproteobacteria > Burkholderiales > Burkholderiaceae_D > Telluria_A > Telluria_A frigida. Next base: position 487,417 of record NZ_WHJG01000001.1, on the reverse strand, counting down.
CATCCCGAATCAAGTTTGTGATATAGGAGCTCTTTTTGGGGCTACTATACATGAAATTGACAGTTTAGGGGCGCAATTACGCCTATTGTGTGATGTTTCCATCAGACTTGAGGTCTCATATCGCGAAAAAAACGCTTTGGAATATTTCAATTATGCAATAAAATAAGCTTAAACTTACTTCTTTGCTTATCCGTTGCTATCACATGACCCCAAACGAAATCGTTTCAATTCGGAAGGCGCTCGGCCTCAAACAAGCAGATTTTGCTCGACTATTCGATGCGCATGTGATGACAATCAGCAAGTGGGAGCGCGGGGTAGCAGTGCCGACGCCTTACCAGGCTGCACTAATGGGACAGTTTCGCCAGAAGGCAGCGGCAGCGGAAGAGCAAGCTCGAACCGAAGTGAAAAATCTTCTAATCACCGCCGGCGTACTGGCGGCCCTCATGTGGTTGCTTTCTCAGTCGAAAAAATAGGCAAGACCATGATGACATCGATGTTTCAGTTCCCCCTGCATGTGGGATCTGTTGTCGAGCTTATCCATGCTCGCAGGCTCCGTATGCGCTGGCGCGCCCATGGACGCAAGGCAGGCGTTGACGGCTTCCAGCCCGGCACGCAACACATCGGCCTGATCCTCACCGTCTTTAGTGAGTTCAGCCAGCATACCGAGTGCGATCGCAAGTCCCATGTCGTGTCCTGTTTTGTGTATCCGATAAATGTTGCAGAGTAACATGTTGCGGGCCTGCACCAAGAAGCCGGATTGCTGCCAGCCGCTGGCTGCACATCGTCGTTACCCGCGCCACTATCTTGTCCTGGAGCAGGCATTTTTAGTCGTGCCGGGCTCGCTTGGGCTTACCATACGGAGACTGGGTTGGCTTTCAACAGGAGCGGTCAATGGCAGATTTGTACGACACCGACGTGGTGGCCTGGGCATACCAGCAGGCCGCTTTATTGCGGGCGCGGCAGTGGTCGGCGCTCGACTTTGAGAATATCGCTGAAGAAATCGAAGGCGTGGCCAAGGCTGAAAAGCGCGAGCTGGGGCGGCGCATGTCGGCCTTGTTTGCGCAATTGCTGGAATGGAAGCTGCATCCTGAGCGGCGCGACAGTGGATTGCTAAGGAGTATAGGCGACCAGCGCGTGAGCATCGGGCGCGTCTTGCGCAAGATGCCCAGTTTGCAGTCGGCCTTGATCGACATCGATTGGCTCGACGATGCCTGGAAGGATGCTCTGGGCATTGCGGGCGGAAACATGGAACTGGAGGGATTCCCGCGAAGGTGCCCGTGGACGCTGGTCCAGGTGCTCGCTGAGCATTTTTTGCCGGATTAAGGCTTCCAGACTGCATTTGCCTCATCAATAGAGCGCGGCGCGGCATCGTCGACCGGGCCAGTCGCGCCATCGACGGGAGTGTCATCCCGTCGACAGCCGCCTTAGCGCTTGGTCTGGAAAAAGCGCATCATTTCCCGGCTGGCATCCGGACCCTTGCCATCGGTATAGCTGCCGCGCGCGCTGCCGCCCGACCAGGCATGGCCGGCGCCGTGGATCAGCCACTGTTCCGCCTGCGGCGTGCCATCGGCGCGCTGGTGCACGGTGCGCGTGTAGGCGTGCCCGTCCGGCACCCGGCCCGGCTCGGTGACAATTTCCTTCGACTCGTGATGCGCGCCGCGCTTGATCAATTCGTCGCCATTGACCGGATGCACGGTCGTATCCTTGTCGCCATGGAACACGATGATGGGAATCGACTTGCCGCTGGCCTTTTGCGGCCCGACATTGCCCTTCATCGCCGCCAGCGCCGACGGCAAATCGTGGGCCGAGGCGAACGGCAGCCCCGAATGCACGCCCACGGCCGCGTACAGCTCCGGATACAGGGTGCCCATGATGGTCGCCATCGCCCCGCCGGCCGACAGCCCGGCCACATACACCTGGCTCCGGTCGACCGCGTGGTTGTGCATCACCGCTTCGGTAATGCCGGCAATAATCGATGGCTCGCCCTGGCCGCGTTGCTGATCGACCGCGCTGAACCAGTTCCAGCAGCGCGAGGAATTGGCTTGCACCGATTGCGCCGGATACACGACCATGCACTGCATTTCCTCGGCCAGCGCGTTCATCTGCGTGCCCGTGGCGAAGTCGTCCGGGTCTTGGGTGCAGCCGTGCAACATGACCACCAGCGGCATCGGCTGTCCGTTATAGCTGCTCGGCTCGTACAACTTGTAGGTCCGGGTGCCGGCCGCATTCGTGAAGCTGCCATCGGTAAATTTGCCGGGCAGGGCCTCGGCCGGGGTAGCCGAGGTGCCGCCGTGCATGCCGGGCAGGTCGACATGGGGCATCTTGAACGCGGCATGCCCGCTCGTTCCCGCACGGTCGAGCTTGGCCAGCAGGTCGGGCATCAGCTTGTTGAATGCCGCGGTTGCTTCCTGCACCGTATTCTTGACGTATTGCTCTTGCGCCGACGCGGCTGCGGCCTGTGGCTGCGCCCCAGCTTGCGCCCCCGCTTGCGCCCCCGCGCCAGGTGGCAGCACGCTCTCGCGCGCAGCCGTCCTGGCGTGTTCCGGCGCCGCATTCAGGTCGCGCATCGCCGGGGCGGCCTCGCGCGCTGCCGATGGCGCCGCCGCTTGCTTCGCAGCCGCCGCCTTGTGGGGCGTCAAGACCTTGAGGGCTTCATGAATGGCGCTGGTCGCGGCCTTCGGTCCCTGGCTCATCAGGGTCTTGGTTGCCGCTCGCATGTTCGCGAACAGTTTCTCATTGAGTTTCATTGGCTTTCCTTATGTAAGCGCATCACAGGATGCGGCCCGCCAGTGCTGTCTTGATCACGCTGCTCGCATGCAGGGCGCCAAGCACAAAGATGGATTCGATGGTTGCCAGCGCCAGCTCCACCGAGACGTCGCTGGCAATGCTGGCCATGCCCAGTACCTGGATCTGCAAGCGTTCGCCCGCTTCCAGCGCCGCTTCGAGGTCGGCGCGGGAATAGTGATGCATTCCCAGCACCAGGCTCTTGCGTGCCACCGTTTGCCGCACCACGTCGGCATGGGTGTTCAACTGGTTCCGGATCGCCGTGCGTATCAGGTCGGTGCGGTTCGAATAAAACCCTTCGCTGACCAGCAGGTCGATCTGGCCCAGGTCGATCAGACCCAGGTTGATGGTGATTTTTTCCGATTCGGCGGGTTTGGTTTTCAGGTCCCGGGCATGCATAAGTCTCCAATAACATCTTCGTGGCATCCGTACGCCATCTGTATGGATGGTAGTCTACCCTTCTTGGGTCCTCCGTCAAGCGCGATTCGTCCGAATGCGATAATGGCGTTTTTATGTATCAATCCCGTCACAGCGGAGGAACGATGGCAAGCATCACAGGAATCGACCATGTGCAGGTGGCCATGCCGGTCGGCGGCGAAGCGCAGGCGCGCGCTTTTTACAGCGGCGTGCTGGGCCTGCCCGAAGTGCCCAAGCCGGCGCATCTGGCCGTGCGCGGCGGAGCCTGGTTCCAGTGCGGCGCCGCCCAGCTGCACCTGGGGGCCGACAGCGCCTTCCAGTGCGCCCGCAAAGCCCATCCAGCCCTCATCGTTGATGGTTTCGCCGCCTTTGTCGGTGCGTTGGCTGACGCTGGCGTCCCGGTGCAGGTGGAAGACATGGTGGCCGGCCTGCAGCGCGCCACCGTCGACGATCCCTTCGGGAACAAGGTCGAGCTCATCGAGCAACGTTAAAAGAAGGCATAATCCGAGCATGAGTCCCGACCTGCAACCCGGCTTCCGTTTCGAGTGGAGCTATACCGTCCCGGCGCGCGCCACCGTGCCGCAGCTGTACCACGACACCGATTTCTGCCGCGACATGCCCGACGTGCTCGCCACCGGCTACATGGTCGGCATGATGGAACTGGCCTGCCTGCACGGCATGATGCCGTTCATGGACTGGCCGCGCGAACAAAGCGTGGGCACCATGGTGCACTTTTCGCATTTTGCGCCGACCCCGCCCGGCATGACGCTGGCAGTCAAAGGCGAAGTGCTCGAAGTCGAGGGCCGGCGCGTGCGCTTCCGGGTCGAGGCCTGGGATGGCGTCGAGCGCATCTGCGAAGGCACCCACGAGCGTCACGTGATCGATCCGGTCCGCTTCAATGCCAAAGTGGCCGCCAAGGCCGCCGCCGGCGCGGGGGCCGCATGAATCCCGAACTGCAGACGCCGGTGCCGTCCCCCTGCATCAGCCTGTGCGAGATGGCGCCCGATACCGCGTCCGCCAAGGGCCTGTGCCGGGGCTGCCTGCGCACCCTCGATGAAATCGTCGCCTGGGGCAATGCCCCGGATGCGTACAAACGCGCGGTCTGGGCCGAGATCCGCCGCCGCGAAGCCGAACTGGACTTTGACTAAATGAACTTTTACCAGCCGCAGCAAGCGGTCACCGGCCCGGCCTACGGGACCGGCTTCAAGGTCTTCGCCACCGTCGTCACCCTGGTGCTGGTGCTGTACGGCGCCAGCGTGGCGTGGCGCTTTCCGCTGATGTCGTTCGGCCTCGGCGTCAAGGCGCTGCTGCTGGGTGCCGGCGTGATGCTGGGCGTGAGCTATTACTGGTTCCTGCGCGCCACCATCACCATCGACGCCACCGGCATCCGCCAGACCTGGCTGTACGACAAGCAAATTGAATGGCGCGACGTGCGCGGCGCCAAGATGATCGGCATTCCCTACGCTTCCTGGTTGTTCCCGCCGCGCATGGTTGTGCGCACTGGCAATGCCTTTATGACCTTCAATGGCGGCTCGCAAGCCGTCCTGATCGAGTTCGCCAAGATCTCGCTCGCGTTCCAGATGAAAAAATGAGTTCCCCATGAATGCAATATTCAATCCCGACCCGGCGCGGCTGCCGGCGTCGATGCAGGTGTTCGAGCGCGGCTGGTTGTCGTCCAATAATGTGCTGTTTACCGGACCCGGCGACACCACCCTGATCGACAGCGGCTACAAGACCCACGTGCCGCAGACGCTGGCGCTGGTCGGCCACGCGCTCGGCGAGCGGCCGCTGGCACGCGTCATCAATACCCACCTGCATTCGGACCACTGCGGCGGCAACGCGGCGCTGAAGGCGCGCTACGGCTGCCGCATCGGCATTCCGGTGGCGGAAGCGGCCAGCGTTGCCGCCTGGGACGAGGACGCGCTCAGCTTCAAGGCCACCGGCCAGCAGTGCGACCCGTTTGGCGCCGACTTCACGGTGTCCCCCGGCGACGAGCTGGAACTGGGCGGCAAGCTGTGGCAAGCGCTGGGCGCGCCTGGGCACCATCCGCATTCGCTGATCTTCTTTTGCCCCAGCGAAGGCATCGTGGTGTCGGCCGACGCCCTGTGGCGCAACGGCTTCGGCGTGATTTTTCCCGAGCTCGACGGCGAATCGGGCTTCCTCGAAGCGCGCGCCACGCTCGACCTGATCGACAGCCTCGACGCCCGCCTCGTCATTCCCGGCCACGGCGCCATGTTCACCGACGTCCAGCAGGCGCTGAAGCGGGCGTTTACGCGCCTGAACTTCCTCGAAGCCGATCCGCTGCGCAATGCCGAAAACGCGGTCAAGGTCATCCTCAAGTTCCTGCTGCTCGAACGCCAGCGCATCGGCCTGGCTGACGTGGCGGGCATGTTCGCCACCATTCCCGTGCTCGAAGGCGTGCGCCGGCGTGCGCTGCAGCGTTTCGACACGTCCGCCCAGATGGCCGACTGGGCCGTGCAATCGCTGGTGCGGGCTGGCGCGGCCAAGCGCGACGGCGAGGACCTGGTCAACAGCGACCTGTAAACACGGCGCGGCGGATTTTCAAGCACGATCGTTCTTTTTTCGCACTATAATGGGCGATAATTGCTTCCATCCACTTTTTTCGATTGCGAGACCGACATGGCATTGCCCGCCGCGCTGCAAAACCTTACCCTTCCCGTCATTGGATCGCCGATGTTCATCGCCAGCGGGCCCGCGCTGGTGGCGGCGCAGTGCAAGGCGGGGATCGTCGGTTCCTTCCCGGCGCTCAACGCCCGTCCGGCCGAGCTGCTCGACACCTGGCTGACCGATCTCAAGAAAGAGTTGTCCGACTATCAAGCCGCCAACCCGGGCGCCAAGGTCGGGCCGATTGCCGTCAACCAGATCGTGCACCAGTCCAATGACCGTCTGGAACACGACGTGGCGATGTGCGTCAAGCACCAGGTGCCGATCATCATCTCCTCGCTGCGCGCGCCGCCGAAAGAAATGCTGGACGCCATCCACAGCTACGGCGGCATCGTGCTGCACGATGTGGTATCGATCCGGCATGCCGAAAAGGCGCTGGAAGCCGGGGTGGATGGCTTGATCCTGGTGGCTGCTGGCGCTGGCGGGCATGCCGGGCCATTGTCGCCGTTCGCGCTGGTGGGCGAAGTGCGTAAATTCTTCCATGGCCCGCTGGCCCTGTCGGGCTCGATCGCCACCGGCGACGCGATCCTGGCGGCGCAAGCGATGGGGGCCGATTTTGCGTATATCGGCTCGCGCTGGCTGGCGACCAAGGAATCGAACGTGACCGATGAGTACCGCGACGCGATCGTGGAATCGGCGGCGGCGGACATTATTTACACTAACCTGTTCACCGGCGTGCACGGTAACTACCTGAAAAAATCGATTCTCAATGCCGGTCTCGATCCGGATGCCTTGCCGGAATCGGACAAGTCGAAGATGAGTTTCGGTTCGGGCAGCGCCAAGGCCTGGCGCGATATCTGGGGCGCAGGGCAGGGCGTGGGGATGATGAATGACGTGCCGACGGTGGCTGAGATGGTGGCGCGGTTGAAGCAGGAATACGACGCTGCGCGCGCGCGGTTGGCACTGTAACCGCCCCGTCGGTCTTGCCACTGGTAGAAACGACTTCCGGCGCAAGACAACCGACCTAAAAACCGTCGTCCCCGCGAAGGCGGGGACCCAAGTTCGTGCTGACGCCCATGGCTTATCGACGAAACTTGGGTTGCCGTGGGGGCGCCTGGTCCGGCGCGGGAAGTCGTTTCTGGCAGTGCCAGAAACGACGAGTTTACTGAAGTTTGACCTTCCAGTTATCCTGCACGCACTTGACATAGTTATCCGCAATCAGCGCGCTGTACGGCGTCTGGTAGCTGACCAGCTGGCACTGGTTCTGCCCGCCTTCATTCCAGTTCTTCTCCCAGTAAATGCTGTACGACGCCGAACTCGACGGCCCGAAGCGTTGCATCGTGGCGCACGATAACTGTTCCGCACCGACATTCCAGCCCAGCTCACCCGCAAACTGCTTGTAGTAGTTGATGCGGTTCTGCGCCGCCGCCTTTTCCGTCCCCTGGCCACACTCGGCATTGATGATCATGATCGTGGTGGCGAAGTTATTGCCAGCCCCCGCCGCGCGGTCGGCCGCGTTCGGTACCCAGGTGCCGTCGATCACATGCAGCATCGATGGCTTGGGCGGCTGCGGATACGCAAAGAAAAACGTCGCCGATGCCAGGTTCAGCCACGTCGACGCCACCCGGTCCGGCTCGCGCAGCAGCACCGATTGGTCGCCCTTGAACATGATCTGCGAGAACGGCCCGTAGTTGTAGTTGTACGATAGCTGCTTGGCCCCGCGTCCGAAATATTTCTTGAAGCTGCCGTCCGCATTTTTCCCGCACGTCCAGACCGCGTTGAACACGGGATCGGCGCACTCGGCGTTGTAGCCGCAGCCGGCGCCGGTTTCGTCGCAGCCCAGCTCGCGCAGGTATGTCAAGCCCTGGCGCCATTCGGGAATCGTGCTGCTCGCATTATGCTCGCCGGTTTCTTGCGCGAAGTGCGCGAACATGGTCGCCAGCGAATGCCGGCAGATGCCGTCGGCATCGCGCCCGTCGCTGTAGTTGTCGCAGATGGCAGGGAACTTGGCCACCGCCTGCAGGAAACGTTGGTAGGTATAGCTCGGCTCGCGCACCGCGAAGAAATGGTCCCATTTGGTCGCCGGCAGCAGCCGCTCGACCCGCTTCACATTGATTGGATTGTCGCTGCGCCCCGGCACGACCTGCTCGACAGCCGCGTTGTCCAGCGTGCGGATCGACGCCTTGACGCTGCGGAAGAAGGCATTGTCGGTCAGCTGCGCTTCGCGTGCCTCGGCCTGCGCCTTGGTCGGAACGCCACCCGGGGTAGGCGTCGGAGTAGGCGTCGGCGTCGGTGTCGGAGTGGGTGTTGGAGTCGGCGTCACCGCACTCAATTCCCACGGTCCCCACTGTTCCGCGCCCGGCACATTACCTTGCGTCCACCACTTGGCCTTGTACACCTTGCCCTGATAACTCGCGCACATTCCGACTGTAAACACCGCGCTCGGGCTCCACACCGGGCACGTGGCACTCGCCTTGACCATCGAACGCGTCGCGCTCTCCGACCCCGTGGACTCGCCGCCGCCGTCGCCGCTGCTGCCGCCGCAGCCGGCCAGCATGCCCGCCAGCAGTCCTGCTGCCAGCATCGATAATTGTTGTTTCATATTCATACTCCAGGAAAATGGATACCGGGCAGAAAAAACCCGGCAACGCGCACTGGCGTTCCCGGGTCCTTTACCTTGAAAGATCAGATCGTTACGGGAGTGCGACCGGCAGTTCCGGATACTCGTCCGCCAGCGCGTAGCGCTTGCCGCCGACCGTGATCACGTAGGCCGACGGCCCAGAGATCGGCAGCTGGTAGTTCAGCGTCAGCGACACCGATGCGCCCGGCGCCAGCGCTTGCCAGGCTGGAATCGTGAACTGCGCACGGTTGAAGGTCGCCTTGAAGCCGCCAATGTTGTTCGGCCCGTTATACCCGGCCGCAATCACTTTCAGCCCATACCCCGACTGGTCGCTCATGTTGGCCGGCGCCGCCACCGGATACGAGAACTCGATCACGCTGCCGCCCGGAATGGTGGTGGCCGATTTGTTGGTCACCGTCATCACCGGGTTGATCGGATAGTTGCTGTCGCCCAGTTTCCAGCCACCCACTTCAATGCTGACCTTCGCGCTGCTGGCAGGCACGGCCGTTTCAGCACGCTTGTTGCCGTACGGCCCCGCCGTCTTGAAGGTGTTGAAGGTGTTGGTGGTCAGGGTGTTGCCCATGACGTACTGGCCCTTGCCGCCGTTCTTGCTGGCATCCCACGCGTAATCGCCCGCCATCTCCCAGATCATGATGCCGCCGACGTTGTTGTCGACGATGTAGCGCGCCTTGGCAGCCATCGATTGCGCCGTCTCGGTCGAGAGGAACACTTTCGTGGTCGGGTTCCACAGCCACGGCGCGGCCATGGTCGCGCTGTAGTTCGGCTGGTAGGTGCCGCGCAGGGTCTTGTCGGTCACCTTGTAGGCGTCGAGATAGTCCGGCAGGATCGCTTTTTCCAGGTTCAGCGCGTGCCACAGCGGATTGCCGCCGCCGGGGATCGGCTGGCCGTTGACGTCGAGGTCGTGCCACAGGTTGTCGATGCCGACCGCGCCTTCGCCGCAAGTCTTGACGCCGGCGCAGGTCACGGTCGAGCTGACCAGCGCGGTGGTGCCCCACAGGCCGTTGGTGCCGCCGTTCACGTTCTTCCAGCCGCGCGTGTAGTAAGGCACGCCCAGGTTGATGCGCCCGGCTTGCAGCGCGCCGCGGTAGTAGCGGTAGGACCAGTCGACGTTCAGGTAGCCAATGTTGGCGAACTGGTAGGCGTTGCCGGCGCGCAGTTCGGCATCGTTGCCGTCATCGAACAGGGCCGCGTTGGGACCGACGTACTGGTTCCAGCCGCCGTGCAGGTCGTAGCTCATCAGGCTGGCGTAGTCGAGATACTTCAGGCTGGAGAGGTTTTCTTCGCCGCGCAAAATCCAGGCCGAAGCGGAGCCGGCGATGGTCAGCATGTAGTATTTCTTGTCGGCTACCGCTGCGGTGTCGAGCTTGGTGCGTACCCGTTCCAGCAGCACGTTGTAGCTCTTCATCAGCCCGGCCAGGCGTGGTTTCGACATGCCGAAATCGAGCGGGTTGCCGGCCTCGTTGTTGGTGGTCGGGTGCTCGTAGTCGATGTCGATGCCGTCGAAGAAGCGGTACTGGCGCAGGAACGCCACCATCGAGTCGGCCAGGGTGTCGATGCCGGCGCTGTTGAGCGAGCCGTCGGCGTTGGTGCTGGCCGTGTAGAAGCCGCCGCTACCCGCCCAGCCGCCGACCGACAGCATGATCTTCACGTCGGGGTGCTTGCGCTTGTATTGCGCCAGCAGGTTGAAGTGGCCTTTGTACGGCAGGGCCGGGTCCATCGCGGCGGCCGGATTGTCGGGCCAGGTCAGGCCGGTGTCCGGGTTGGCGGGGCCGCTGCCGAGCAGCAGCTTGGACGTGGCGGGGTCGACCGCGGCGAAGGCGTAGTTCACGTGGGTGATATTGTCCCACGGGATGTTGTTGACGAGGTAGGAAGGCGTGCCATCCTTGCCCGTGCGCCAGCTGGTGAAGTAGCCGACGATGCGGCGATTCAGCCCGTGCGCGAGCACTTCGCGGCCATTGGCATCGTACACGCCGCAGTACGGCACGTTGGTGACCTTGGAGGTCAGGCCGTCAGGACGGCAGGCGACCGTTGGCGTCGGTGTTGGCGTCGGCGTCGGCGTTGGTGTCGGCGTCGGCGTCGGCGTTGGTGTCGGAGTCGGCGTCGGTGTCGGGGTAGGCGTCGGTGTCGTCGACAGCGCCCATGGTCCCCATTCCTCGGTGCCGGGCACGTTGTTCTGTGTCCACCACTTCGCCGTGTAGGTTTTGCCCAGGTGGCTGACGCAAGCGCCAACCGTGTACACCTGGGTGGCGGACCATGCGCTGCACACCACCACTTGCGCCAGCTGGCGCTTCGATTCGCCGCCTTTGCCGGACGTGGCGTCAGGCGCGCTGCCGCCTCCGCAGGCTACCAGGGCGCTGCCGAGAAGGGCGCCCATCAAACGATTGATAGTCATTCTTATTATCTCCGTTATTCATTGTGTTCCCCCTCAGAAATCGTGATTGGGGGGATAGTTACTGTAGAAGTCGTTCGGCCATCGGAAATTGGTCGCCGACAGCGTCACCGAAATATCGAGCCCTTCCACGTAGTGCCACCAGCCGACCGGCAGGAACAGGATTTCGCCCGGTTCCAGCACGCATTCGAGGACCTGCACCTCGGCCATGGAGGGAAAGCGCGCCAGGTCGATGTTGCGGGCGTCCACCTCGGTGAAGCAGTGCCGGTGGTTGTAGACCCTTGGCGTATCGCACGGCGCCATCAGCTTGATCTTCTTGCGCCCGATGATCTGGGCCATGAAGTTATTGGTCAGGTCATGGTGGAACGGGGTGACCGTGCCAGCCGGGCCGAACCAGAAAAAGCCGCGCCGCGCCGGATCGTCGGTCAGGTACTCGGGCAGGGTGCCTACATCGTCGAACAATTCCTTCAACGCCTCGCGGTTGAGCGAATCGTTGTTGGCGGTCATGTAGAAGTCATTGGTGCGCCCGCTGGTGCGGACCATCTCCACATACTCGCCGAAAGGCATCTTGCGCTTGTGGGCAATGCTGTTGAGCTCATATTGCGGATCGGCTTCGCGTCCGAACTGCACCTCGACCACGCGCTCGCCGAAGCGTTGCGCAAAATAGTCGAGATGCCATTTCTGGCGTGCCGGGAAATGCTCCAGCATGCCGGTGATGATCACCGGCCGGTTGGTGCGGTAATACTCTTGCAGGAAGTCCTCGCCGGAGAGCCGCTCGCGTCGTTCAATCCCCTCCTCGTACAGCCGGTTCAACTGCGACTGGATATTCAGCACCCAGTCGCGCTTGTTGACCCGGTTGGCCAGCCTGCGCGCGGCCTGCAGATACGGGCTGCGCAGTGCCGCGTCGATTTCGGTCCGGGCATGCGCCGGGGACACGTTCGATTTGACCAGGATGGCGGCAATTGCCTCGGGGGAGGTACCGAGCATCAGGTTTTCGCCGATCCAGCGGCGCCAGTCGTCGTTGACCTGCAGGGTCGGTTGCACGTTCGATTGAATTTTCAAGAGGTTTCTCCAGGAGGTTGCGGGCATGGAGCTGCCGGCCGCCTGGTGACAGGCCGCCGGCACCTCCGCTTAGCCGCTTAGCGGCCCTTCCATACTGCGCTGGTCAGGGCACCGTTGGCGTCGCCGTCGAGTTCCCATGAGAACGCGCCACGCAGGCCCTGGTCACGCATGTACTGCATCTTCACACCGATGGTGGCCGGATCGTCGTAGCTCCACCATTCGCTGTTGGTCGTCAGCAGGTACAACTGCTTGGTCACAGGATGGGTCCAGCGGGTGCCGGCCTTGTTCATGAGAACCTTGTAGTCGTCGATGCCGGCTTCGTACTGGCCGGCTGCCGCACCGCTTGCTGCCTGGTACAAACCGTCGCCGCGCGGGCCGGGGCTCACGCCTTTCCAGCCACGGCCGTAGAACGGCACGCCCAGCAGGATTTTGTTCTTCGGCATGCCGGCTGCGACCAGGGTCTTGATCGCGTCGTCGGTGTTGTACTTGACCAGGTTGCCGGTCGCCGGGTCGGCGGGATCACGGTACAGCGGCGCGTGGAAGTTGGTAGTGTTTTCCCATCCGCCGTGGAAGTCATACGTCATCACGTTGACCCAGTCCATGTACTGACTATACAGCGCAGGTTCAGTCTGGGCAATCTTCTCGCCGCCGGCGCCGATGGCGGCCGTCAGTGGATAACGTTTGCCGTCGAGCTTGCCCTGGGCGTCGAGCTGGGCCCGGAACTCGGCCATCAGCAAGGTGAAGTTGCGCTTGTCGTTGACCGTGTCGACCGTGTTGTACGGCTGACCGCCACCGCCCGGGTATTCCCAGTCGATATCGATGCCGTCGAACACGCCCTTGGCCGCGCCCGGACCGCCACGTCCATCCTGCACCGGCAAGTCACCGGCGATGAATTGCTTGATGCACGACCTGGCCAGCTGCTTGCGCAAGGCGTCGGTCTTGGCAGCCGCCGAGAAGTAGCGCGACCAGCTCCAGCCGCCCAGCGAAATGAACACTTTCAGGTTCGGGTGGGCCTGTTTCAGCAGTTTGAGCTGGGCGAAGTTGCCGGTCAGCTTGGCATCCCATGGGATGACCTTGCCGTCGACCGTGCGCGCAGGGGAACGCTGGTAATCGGCGTAGGCGTCGCCACCGGTGCCGGCGTCGGCTGGTGGGGGCGTGGTGTTGCCGGTTTCGGCCTTGGTCACCATGTCGCACTCGTAGCCGCCGTTTTTGGCGTACACATTGCCGAAGGCGTAGTTGATGAAGGTCAGCTGGTCGGCCACGCTGGTCGGCACGCCGTTCACTGGTGTCTTGGTGGTATGGATGTCGGCCACTTCGTAGCTGCGGCCGTACACGCCCCATTGGGCGAAGTAGGAACCGATTTCACGTCCGCCGACCGGGGTGGGGGTCGGTGTTGGTGGCGTTGGCGTCGGCGGAGTAGGCGTCGGCGGGGTCGGCGTTGGGGTTGGTGGCGTCGGGGTCGGTGTCGGCGTCGGGGTATCGGTCGTCAGCGCCCATGGGCCCCACTCTTCAGTGCCCGGAACATTGTTCTGGGTCCACCACTTGGCTTTGTACACCTTGCCTTGGTAGACCACGCAATTACCGACGGTATAGACCGTGGCCGCATTCCAGGTGGGGCAGGTGACGACGGCAGCTGCCGTTTTGGTCATGCTGCCTTGAATGTCGGATTTCTCGCCGCCGCTGCCGCCGCATGCGGCGAGCATGCCGCCGATGAGGGCGACCAACAGGCTGCTTTTAGTTGTGTATTCCATGTTGTCTCCTTGGTCGATTGGTGTCCGTTTTACGATCTTCTGCAATCGGAACTGCGCCGATCAATCGGAAAAACGGTGAGCTAGAGTGCGTCCCGGAGAATTGGTAGTCAAGTGGTTTTAGTGGGTTAACTAAAATGAAATACCAGTTTGATGGACGAAAGAAACTCTCGCTCAGGCAAGGTATGTACTTATCGAGGATGCATATACGGGGAGCGCATAGCGAAATGTGGAAGCTGAGAAAGGCGGGATGACAGAGAGATATCAAATTGTACACAATATGTACAATACCGCTTTAATACCCGTTTAGATTGGTATTAGAGGCGCCGCGAGCGGTCGCGGCGCTTTTTTCGTGCGCGACACGCATTGCTGGCGTATCAGCGTGGCTTGAGGTCTTCCGCGCGGATTGCCCATAGCCCAGGCAAGTTGCGCCAGTAGCCATACACATCCATGCCAAAACCGACCACGAACTTGTCGGGAATGGACAGGCCGATGATATCGGCTTTGATGGGTTTGCTGCGTTTGATGGCCTTGTCGGCGAACACGGCAATGACGACTTCGGCCGCGCCCATGTCGAGCAGGCGCTGCTTGACGTGGGCCAGGGTTTCGCCCTCGTCGAGGATGTCGTCGAGCACGATGATGATACGGCCGGCCACGCTCGGACGCGGGATCACTTTCCACACGACGTTGCCGCCCTGGTCGTCGTCGCCGTAGCGGCTGACGTGGATGTAGTCGAATTCGAGAGGGAAGCGCAGTTGCGGGAGCAGGCAGCCGGTGAACACCACCGCGCCGCCCATCACGCCGAGCACGAGGGGGAAGGCGTCATTGTCGGGCTGGTCAAAGCGCGAGTTGAGCTTGTCGGCAACTTGGCGCACGGCGGCCTGGACGGCGGCGGCGTCGAAAATTTCCTCCGCATTGTCGAGAAGGGCGCGTGCACGTTCAGCGTGGAATTCTTGCATGGTGATTAGCTCATAAAGGACACCAGGCAATTATCCTGCAAAGTGCACTGCACAATGGGGATCGTTGGATTTGTGCGACAAGAGGCGCCTCGTCGTTCCCGCGCCAAGGCGGCACTCGGCGGGAACGCATGGGTTCCCCCCAAGTTTGTTGATACGCCGTTAGCTGCAGCACGAACTCGGGTTCCCGCCGAGTGCCGCCTTGGCGCGGGAAGTCGTTTCTGGCAGTGCCAGGAGCGACGGCGAGGTGGCGGCAGGAATCACGAAATGTGGCTTACATGACCATTCAGCTGTAATCCCGCAAATCCTCAATCACCTTCCCATCATCGGCCAAGGTCCCCGGCGACTCGAACCTGACCTCCCCACGCAGCTTGGTCACCTCGCGAATCGACTCCACAATCGCCGCCGCCTGCTGCGCGTCCGGCGCGTTCGCGACCTCGCAGTGCAAGGTCATCACGTCATTGGCCATCCTGCCGGTCACCACCAACCGCGCCTTCAAGATCCCCGGATGGCGCCGCACGATATTATTCACCTGCGACGGATGCACGAACATCGCGCGCACCTTGGTGGTCTGGTCGGCCCGTCCCAGCCAGCCGCGAATCCTGCTGTTGGTGCGTCCGCAGCGCGACGGCTCCGTGTCCACCAGTAGCGCCGACATATCCCCCGTCGCAAACCGGATCAGCGGATAGTCCGCATTAAACAAGGTCACCACGATCTCGCCGATATCGCCCGGCGCCACCGGCTCGCCACTGCCGGGCCGCACGATTTCGAGCACCACATCCTCATCGAGCACCATGCCCGGATTGAGCACCCCGCCGGTCGCCGTTTCGTACGCCATGCTGCCGATATCGGCCGACGCATAGGTCTGGAACACATGCGGCACGCCATTCTCGCGAAACCACGTGCGCAAGGACTCCGGCAGCGCCTCCGCGCCCATCAGCGCGCGCTGCATGCTGCTGATATCGGCCCCCATCTCGCGCGCTTTCTCGATGATGATGCGCAGGAAGGACGGCGTGCCCACGTACGTATCCGGACGCAGGTCGGCAATCGCCTGCACCTGCATCTCGGTCTGGCCGGCACCGGCCGGAATCACCGCGCAGCCGATGCGCGCCGCGCCGCCTTCCACCATGAAGGCGGCCGGCGTGAAATGATACGAAAAACAGTTCTGCAGCAGCCCGCCCGGCCGCACGCCGGCCGCGTACATCGGCCGCGCAAAGCGCCACCAGTCCTCGCCGCGCCCTTCCGGATCGAAGATCGGCCCCGGCGACACGTACACCCGCGACAATCCACCCACCGGCGTCACCGTCAGCCCGCCGAACGGCATCGAGGCCTTCTGCAGCGCTTTCAGGTCGGCCTTGCGCGTGATCGGCAGCGATGCCAGCGCGGCGCGGCTGTTGATAGTAGCGCCGTCCACGCCCGCCAGGATGCGCGCCCAGCCCGGCGCGCTGCGGGCGCGCTCGATCAGTTGCGGCAGGCGCGCCATCAGGTCGCGCTCGCGCTCCTGCGGGTCGCGCGTCTCCAACGCATCGAGCGTGTCGAGGATGTCGAGCGTGTCCACCTTCATGCTTGTTCTCCGATCTGGCGTTGCAGCTTGCGGGTCAGTTTGGCGAAAATCAGTTCGTAGGCGCGCCGCAGCAGCGCTGCGGCTTGCGCGTCGCTGAGCGCCTTCGCGTTCTCCACGTACACCCACTTCGCCCGCGCCAGGTAAGGCGCGGGAATGATGCCGGGGCGGTCGGTCAGCTCCAGGAAGCGGTCGTCCTCCACCTTGAAGCAGATACCCCTGGCCGGCACCGCGTAATCCGACATCGCAAACATCTTCTCGCCCACCGAATACACCGCCCGCGTTTCCCACTTGCGGTCTTCAGTCGCGCCGGGGAAGGTGCGGCAGAGGGCTTTTGCGGCTTCAAAATCCATGATGATCCTTCAAGCCAGCCAGCGTTTGCGGCGGCGGTAAAATTTCATGTCCCGAAAACTCTTGCGCTCCGCGCCAGCGACGCCGAGGTAGAACTCCTTGACGTCTTCATTGCTGGCCAGTTCCTTGGCCTCGCCTTCCATCACCACACGCCCGTTTTCGAGGATGTAGCCAAAGTCGGCGTAGCGCAGCGCCACCGTGGTGTTCTGCTCGGCCAGCAGGAACGACACGCCTTCCTTCTGGTTCAGGTCCTTGACGATGTCGAAGATCTCTTCGACGATCTGCGGCGCGATGCCCATCGACGGTTCGTCGAGCAAAATCATCGACGGCTTGGCCATCAATGCGCGTCCGATTGCGCACATCTGCTGTTCGCCGCCCGATGTGTAGCCGGCCTGGCTACCGCGCCGCTCTTTCAGGCGCGGAAAATACTGGTACACCGCTTCCAGCGCCGCTTTCAGTTCCGCGCGCGAGATATTGCGCGTGTAGGCGCCGGTCAGCAGGTTTTCTTCGATGGTCAGGTGGCCGAAACAGTGGCGCCCTTCCATCACCTGCGACAGGCCGCGCTTGACCAGCTCATTCGGGGTCAGATGGTCGACCCGTTCGCCCTTGAACTGCACCTCGCCCTTGGTCACGTCGCCACGTTCGCCGCGCAGCAGGGTCGAGATGGTTTTCAGGGTGGTCGATTTGCCGGCCCCGTTGGCGCCCAGCAGGGCCACGATCTTGCCCTTCGGGACTTGCAGCGACACGCCTTTCAACACCAGGATCACATGGTCGTAAATGACCTCGATGTTATTGACCGACAGGTAAGGCTGGCTGGCAGTGATGGTGGTCATAGGCTCTTCGCGCGGTATAAAAATCCCTCGCGCCGCTGCTCTGGCGCGAGGGCAAGGGAACGGTTACTTCCTGCCCTTACTTCAGGCAGGTGGGCGTGATCTTCTTCTCGGCCGCGTAGGCGTTCGATGATTCCTCGACCAGCTTGCGCGTGAAGGCCTTGTCGCCCACCACCCAGTTCGGCGTGATCGCGATCCACTTCTTGCCGTCCCACTGCTGGACCTTGACCGCGCCCGACCCCTCGTGGTCGTCGCAGCTGGTTTTCACGGTCGGGAACATGCCGAAGGCGCCCAGCGCTTTCTGGCGTGCTTCATCGACGTTCAGGTTTTCCAGGCCCCAGCGAATCTGCTCGCCGGTCATGGTCTTGCCCTTGCCGAATTTGTCCTGCGCCACGCGGATCGCCTCCACCCACAAGATGCCGGCGGTCAGGCCGCGCATGTGGTACACCGAGCCGATACGCGCCTGGTCGGCCAGGTTGCCCTTGCCGGATGCGTAGACCTTCTTGCGGATCTCGTCGACCAGCGGATAGTTACCCGGCGTGTTGAAGGTCATCGAGGTGTAGCCCTTGGCCGCATCGCCCGACGGAATCGTGTCTTCTTCGGAACCTGCCCACCACACGCCCAGCATCTTCTCGCGCGGGAAACCGTTGCGCTGCGCGGTCTTGATGGCGACTGAATTCATCACGCCCCAGCCCCACAGGATCACGTGGTCCGGCTTGGCCTGGCGGATCTGCAGCCACTGCGACTGCTGCTCGCTGCCCGGCGGCGCCACCGCGATCTTGATCAACTCGAAGCCGTACTGCTTGGCCTGCGCTTCCAGCACCGGCAGCGGTTCCTTGCCGAAGGCCGAATCGTGGTACAGGTGAACGATTTTTTTGCCTTTCAGCTTGTCGTAGCCGCCGTTCTTGTCGGCCAGGTACTTGATCATCGCCGCGGCCTGGTTCCAGTAGCTGGTAATGAGCGGGAACACGTACGGGAAGACCTTGCCGTTGGCCGCGTCCGAGCGGCCGTAGCCGAGGGTCGTCATCGGGATCTTGTCCTGCACCAGGCGATCGAGCACGCCGTAGGCAATGCCGGTCGACAGCGGTTCGACCATGCTGGCGCCGCCGTTCTTGGTTTTCAGCCGTTCGTAGCACTCGATGCCGCGCGACGGGTTGTATTCGGTCTCGCATTCTTCCCACTGGATTTTTACGCCATTGACGCCGCCGTTGGCGTTGACCAGGTTGAAGTAATCGATGGCGCCGCCGTAAAAGCCGGAGCCGCCGGCCGCGTACGGGCCGACGCGGTACGAAGGCAGCGCGATGAACTGGTCGGCCGCCTGCACTTGATTGAATGCGCCGATCAGGGTGGCGCACAGCAGCAGGTTCTTGAATACAGGGTTCTTCATCTTATGTTTTACGTGATTCATTGTGGTCTCCGGAAGAATGCGTTAGTGCGGGAACGGCCAAAGCCGCAGTTTTTCTTTACCTACTTGCCACAGGCGCGCAAGGCCATGCGGCTCCACGATCAGAAAAAAGATAATCAGCGCGCCGAACACCATCAACTCCAGGTTCGACGCCACCGAGGTTGGCAGCGACAGGCTGTGCGCCAGGATGTTCAAAAATACCGGCAGCAGCACGATGAAGGCCGCGCCGAGGAAGGAACCGAGCACCGAGCCGACCCCGCCGATGATGATCATGAACAGGATGCGGAACGACAGATCGAGGTTGTACGCCTCCGGTTCGACCGTGCCCAGGTAAGCGTAGGCGTACAGCGCGCCGGCCACGCCGCAGTAGAACGAGCTGACCGCAAACGCCAGCAGCTTGGTGCGCATCGGGCGAAAGCCGATGACTTCGGCCGCCACGTCCATGTCGCGCACCGCCATCCACGAGCGGCCCACGTTCGAGCGGATCATGTTCTTGGCCAGCAGCGCCATGAGCGCCACGATTCCCAGCACCAGCACGTACTTGCTGGCCGGCGTATCGAACTGGTAGCCGAAGATGACGATTTTCTGCGCCGTGATCACGCCCGAGCTGCTGTAATTGGTCAGGTAGGGGATCTTGGTCAGGCACCAGACCACGAAGAACTGGGTCGCCAGGGTCGACGCGGCCAGGTAAAAGCCGCGGATGCGCAGCGATGGCAGGCCGAAGGCGATGCCCACCATGGCCGCGCACAAGCCGCCCAGCACGAAGGCGAGCAGCATCGGAATGCCGGGCAGGCGCGCGATGAAGTTAAACGAGGCGAACGCGCCCACCGCCATGAAGGCGGCGGTGCCGAGCGAGAGCTGGCCGCAATAGCCGGTGAGGATGTTCAGGCCCAGCGCGGCCAGCGAAAAGATCAGGAACGGAATCAGGATCGCCGACAGCATGTAGGGCGAGGCGAACACCGGCACGATGGCGAGTGCCAGCAACAGCAGGCCGGCCAGCGCGATGCGGTCCTGGCGGATCGGGAAGATCTGCCCGTCCGACTCGTAGGTGGTCTTGAATTGTCCGGCTTCACGGTAAAACATATCAGATTCTCCGGATGATTTTTTCGCCGAACAAGCCTTCCGGCCGCACCAGCAGGAACAGCAGGGCCAGCACGTACGGGAACCAGCCCTCGATGCCGCCGCCGACCATCGGGCCGATGTAGACCTCGGCCAGCTTTTCGGAGGCGCCGATGATCAGGCCACCGACGATGGCGCCCGGGACCGAGGTAAAGCCGCCCAGGATCAGCACCGGCAGCGCCTTGAGTGCGATGAAGGTCAGTGCGAACTGCACGCCGTTGCGCGCGCCCCACAACAGGCCCGCCACCAGCGCGACCAGTCCGGCCACGGCCCACACCACGGCCCAGATCTGCTGCAGCGGGATGCCGACGGCAAGTGCGGCCTGATGGTCGTCGGCGACGGCGCGCAGGGCGCGGCCGACTTTGGTTTTCGAGAACAGCAGCGCGAGCGCGGTGACCAGCACCGCGCAGATGCCGGCGGCGGTGACGTCGAACTGGGAGACGATGATGTTGTAGTTATCGAGCAGGAAGGGAATCGGCACGTCCTCGATCGGCAGGTCCAGCTTGTGCACCTGCGAGCCCCACAGCAGCTGGGCCAGGCCTTCGATGAAGAACGCCAGGCCGATGGTGGCCATGAAGAGGGTGATTTCGGGCTGGTTGACCAAAGGGCGCAGGACGATCCGTTCGATGGCCAGGCCGAGTGCGATCATGACCACGATGGTGAGCGGGATGGCGAGCCAGATCGAGACGCCGAATTTGTCGATGATGCCGACGCAGGTGAGGGCGGCGAAGAACACCATCGCGCCCTGGGCGAAGTTGAATACGCCGGAGGCTTTGTAGATCAGGACGAAACCAATCGCCACCAGCGCGTACATGACGCCGGAGAGCAGGCCGCCGATCAGGACTTCAAAGAAAAAATTCATGGTACTACCTTCAATCTGTCCGTAAACCGGTCTAACTCGCGGAAGCTCTTTCCGCCACTTACCTTAAAACCGTCGTTCCCGCGCCAAGGCGCGGGGGCGACGGGAAGGCTTGCGGTGTAAGGCGGCTTCAATGCGCCACCCCCAAATACGCATTAATCACATCCTGATTGCTGCGCACCTCATCCGGCGTCCCATCCCCGATCTTCTTGCCGTAATCGAGCACCACCACGCGGTCCGAAATATCCATCACCACGCCCATGTCATGCTCGATCAGCACGATGGTGGTCCCGAACTGGTCGTTCACATCCAGGATGAAGCGGCACATGTCCTGCTTCTCCTCCACGTTCATCCCCGCCATCGGTTCATCGAGCAGCAAGATATCCGGTTCCGCCGCCAGCGCCCGTCCCAGCTCCACGCGCTTTTGCAGCCCGTACGGCAGCCGCCCCACCGGCGTCTTGCGGATCGCCTGGATCTCCAGGAAATCGATGATCTCCTCCGCCTTTTCGCGGTGCGCCATTTCCTCGCGCCGCGCCGGACCCCAGTACAGGGCCTGCATCAGGAAATTCGACTTCATCTTCAGGTTCCGGCCCGTCATGATGTTGTCCAGTACCGTCATCCCCTTGAACAGCGCGATGTTCTGGAAGGTGCGCGCAATGCCCGCCTTGGCCGCGCTGTAGCAGTCCATGTTCTTGCGGTGCTCCCCGCGCAGCACGATCTCGCCCTGCTGCGGGCGGTACACGCCATTGATCACGTTCAGCATCGAGCTTTTTCCCGCGCCATTCGGCCCGATAATCGCGCGAATTTCGTGCCGCCTGACGTTGAAGGAGATGTCGGTCAGCGCCTTGACCCCGCCGAACGACAGCGAGATGTTGTTCAGGTCAAGGATCACCGGTCCGATCTTGCGCGCCGGTCCCTTCGTCCCTGGTTCATTGTCCGCTGGTTCCTTGAGTTCATTCATGTTCATCGCAACGCGCTCCTCACGCAGCCTTTTCCATGGCGGGATAGGTGGTGGCCCCGCAGATGCGCAAATCGGCGCTGGCCAATCCCACGCGGCCATCTTCAAACTTGACCTGGGTGCTGATGAACTGACTGGCCTTGTCGGTGTACAGCGCGTCGATCAGCACCGCGTATTTGTCGGCGATGAATTTGCGCCGCACCTTGCGCGTGCGCGTCAGTTCATCGTCGTCGGGATCTAGCTCCTTGTGCAAGATCAGGAAGCGGTGAATCTGGGTCGCGCCCATCAGCGCTTCGCCGGCCAGGTCGGCGTTGACCTTCTCCACGCAGTCGCGAATCAGGTCGTAGGTGGTACCGTGCGCGGCCAGGTCGGTGTAGCCGGCGTAGGCGATATTGCGCCGCTCGGCCCAGTTGCCGACCGCTTCCATGTCGATATTGATGAAGGCGCACACCTGGCTGCGCGCGTTGCCGAAAGCGACCGCTTCCTTGATAAACGGGAAAAACTTGAGCTTGTTCTCGATGTAGTTGGGCGCGAAGATCGCGCCGCAGTTCATCTTGCCCACGTCGGCCGCGCGGTCGATGATTTTCAGGTGGCCTTCGCTGTCGAACATGCCGGCGTCGCCCGTGTGGAAGTAGCCGTCGGCGTCGATCACTTCGGCGGTCGCATCGTCGCGCTTGAAGTAGCCCGCCATGGTCGCTGCCGACTTGACCAGCACCTCGCCGCTGGCGGCGATACGCACCTCGACGCCGGGTGCGGGCAAGCCCACGCTGTCGAACTTGATGTTCCCGTCAGGTTGCAGGCACACATAGGCGCAGGTTTCGGTGGAGCCGTACAGCTGCTTGAGATTGACGCCGATCGAGCGGTAGAAGCGGAACAGGTCCGGCCCGATCGCCGCGCCGGCGGTGTAGGCCACGCGCACGCGCGACAGCCCAAGCACGTTCTTGAGCGGCCCGTACACCAGCAGGTGGCCGAGCGCATACGCCGCGCGATCAAGGGCCGGCACCGGTTTGCCGTCCAGGATATCGGCGCCGCAGCGTTTGGCCACCGCCATGAAGTGGTGGAACATCCTGCGCTTGACCGAGCCCGCGTCTTCCATCCGGATCATGACGGTGGTGAGCATGTTCTCGAACACGCGCGGCGGCGCAAAGTAGTACGTCGGGCCGATCTCGCGCAGGTCGGTCAGCACCGTGTCGCCCGACTCCGGGCAATTCACCGTGAAGCCGGCCACCATCGCCTGCGCCAGCGAGAACAGGCAGTCGCCCACCCACGCCATGGGCAGGTAGGACAGGATGTCTTCGCGGTCGGTCAGCTTGTCGAAGCCCACTCCGCCCACGCCGGCCGCCATCAGCGCGGCATGCGACTGGCATACGCCCTTCGGTTTGCCGGTGGTGCCGGAGGTGTACAGGATGATTGCAATGTCGCTGCCGCTACCGGCGGCAACCGCCGCGTCGAACGCGCCGGGATGGGCCTGGTCCCATGCGCGGCCCAGTGCCTGGAGCGCGGCGAAGGAGTTCAGGCCGGCCTGCTTGTAGTGGCGCATGCCGCGTTCGTCGTCGAAAGCGATGTGGCGCACCTGCGGGCACATCGCTTGCAGTTCGAGCAGCTTGTCGACCTGCTCCTGGTCTTCGACGATGGCAAAGCCGATCCCGGCGTCGTTCAGGACGTAGGCCATGTCGGCCGCTGGCGCATCCTGGTACAGCGGCACCGGCACCCCGCCCAGGCATTGCGCGGCCAGCATGGCCCAGTACAGGCGCGGGCGGTTGTCGCCGATGATGGCCAGGTTCATCCCGCGCGTGAAACCGAGCGACGCCAGGCCGCAGGCCAGGGCGCGCACCTCGGCGTTCACCTCCAGCCAGCTCCAGGTCTGCCAGATGCCCAAGTGCTTTTCACGGAAGGCGGGGCGCTGCGGGCGAGTCTGGGCGTGCGCCAGCAAGCGCCGCGGGAAAGTCTGCAATTGCGAGCCATCGGATGTCGTCACCAGCGTCCCCTTTTGTTTGTCCGGCCCCTCCCGCGAGTGCAAATGCGGGGGTGGCGCGCTTTTTGTGTGATGATATTAGCTCGCGTTGGCCGGGCAGGTTGTCTTTTGGATGACAATTGCCCCTCAAATTCGCGATTTTCGATGTTGCGGCGCACAATGACAAACCAGACACAGACACTAATAGATCACCTGCGCTCGACCATATGGGCTCGCACCCTCACCAGCGCCGAGATGATCCGGGTCGAAGCCGACTGCTTCGAGCAATTCGTGCCCAAGGGCGGCTTTGTATGCCGCAAGGGTGAGGCGCTGGACAACTGGGTCGGCATCATCGACGGCCTGGTCAAGATCAACAATTTTTCGCCATCCGGTAAAAACGTGACTTTCGCCGGCGTGCCCACCGGCGGCTGGTTCGGCGAAGGCTCGCTGCTCAAGGACCAGACCCGCAAATACGATGTGATGGCGCTGCGCGACACGCGCGTGGCGCGCATGCCGCGCGACACCTTCGAGTGGCTGCTGGAAGTGAGCCTGCCGTTCACGCGCTTTCTGCTGATGCAGCTCAACGAGCGCCTCGGCCAGTTCATCGGCCTGGTCGAAAACGACCGCATGCTCGATATCGATACCCGCGTGGCGCGCTGCCTGGCCGCCATGTTCAACTCGCATTTGTATCCGGGACTGGAAAAGCTGGTGCAGATTTCGCAGGAAGAAATCGGCTACCTGTCGGGCGCTTCGCGCCAGCGCGCCAACCAGGCCTTGCAACTGCTGGAAAAGGAAGGGCTGGTGCGCCTCGACTACGGCGGCATCCGGGTGCTCGACCTGGAAGGGCTGCGCCACTTCCAGGCATGATGCGCGGACGCACGCATGCACACGCCCGGCGCCCCGGCCGGGTGCGATAGAGGTATCATAAGACACAATGACATCACCCGATTCAACGCTGCCCATGCCCACCACCACCGCGCGCGACCAGCGCCTCGCGCAGCTGCGCGCCGCCATGCTGCGCGCGCACGTCGACGCCTGCATCATCCCTTCATCCGATCCGCACCTGTCCGAATACCTGCCCGGCCGCTGGCAGGGGCGCGAATGGCTGACCGGTTTCACCGGCTCGGTCGGCACCTTCATCGCCACGGGCGACTTCGCAGGCTGCTGGACCGATGCCCGCTACTGGACCCAGGCCGCGACCGAACTGGCCGGCAGCAGCGTGCAGCTGATGAAAATCCCGTCCGGCGCCAGCCTGCTGCACATCGACTGGCTGGCCGCCAACCTGGCCCCGGGCCAGACGGTGGCGGTGGATGCGCGCGTGCTCGGCCTGTCCACGGCGCGCCTGCTGGCGGATGCCTTGAAAGCGCGCGGCGTCAATCTGCGCACCGATATCGACCTGCTCGACACGGTCTGGAGCGAGCGCCCGGCGCTGCCACCGGCCCCGGTATTCGAGCACGCCGCGCCGTTCGCGTCGACCAGCCGCGCCGGCAAGCTGGCCGCCACCCGCGCCGCCATGGCAAAACTGGGCGCCGGGCACCACTTCATCTCCACCCTCGACGACATCGCCTGGCTGTTCAACCTGCGCGGCGCCGACGTGAGCTACAACCCGGTGTTCCTGGCGCATGCGCTGGTGGCACCCGATGGCGCGACCCTGTTCGTGGCCGAAGCCAAGGTCCCGGCCGAACTGCGCGCACGCCTGCTGCTTGACGGCGTGACCCTTGCTCCCTATGCCGACGCCGCCGGCGCGCTGGCCGTGCTGCCCGTCGATGCCGCGCTGCTGATCGATCCGCGCCGCATCACGGCCGGCATGCGCGACGCCATCGCGCCCGCTGTGAAGGTGATCGAAGCGATCAACCCGAGCACGTTCGCCAAATCGAAAAAATCCGTCTTTGAAGCCGCCCACGTGCGCGCCACCATGGAGCAGGACGGCGCGGCCCTGTGCGAATTCTTCGCCTGGCTGGAAGCCGAACTGGCCAACCCGGTACGCGCCCCGCTCACTGAAGTGGCCATCGACCGCCACATCACGGCCGCGCGCGCGCGCCGCCCCGGCTTTGTCAGCCCCAGTTTCGGCACCATCGCCGGCTTCAACGCCAACGGCGCCGTCATCCACTACCGCGCCAGCGACGCCGCGCATGCCGTCATCGAAGGCGACGGCCTGCTGCTGATCGACTCCGGCGGCCAGTACCTGGGCGGCACCACCGACATCACGCGCGTGGTGCCGGTGGGCGCCACCAGCGAAGCGCAGCGCAGCGACTTCACGCTGGTGCTCAAGGGCGTGATCGCACTGTCGTCGGCGCGCTTCCCGCGCGGCACCCGCTCGCCGATGCTCGATGCGCTGGCGCGCGCTCCGATCTGGGCGGCCGGCATCGATTACGGCCACGGCACCGGCCACGGCGTCGGCTTCTTCCTGAATATGCACGAGGGACCGCAGTCGATTTCCGCCAGCGCCATGCCGGAGCCGCACACCGCCATGGAAGAGGGCATGATCACTTCCGTCGAACCGGGCATCTACCGGCCCGGCCGCTGGGGCATCCGGATCGAGAACCTGGTGCTGAACGTCGCGCTTGATGCCACCGAATTTGGCGACTGGCTGCGCTTCGAGACCTTGACCCTGTGCCCGATCGACACGCGCTGCCTGCACCTGCCGCTGCTGCGCGCCGACGAAATCGCCTGGATCAACGACTACCATGCCACCGTGCGCGCGCGCCTGGCGCCGCATGTGAGCGGCGCGGCCGCCGCCTGGCTTGACCAACGCACACAGGAGATTTGATGTCGACCGCACGTTCAACCCGGGCCAGCGCTGCCGTCGACCGCCTCAAGGCTCGCAGCGGGAACCCCGGCTACTCGATGGCCCGCACCGGCGAAGGCCTGTTCTTCCTGTCGGAAGCGCCGGGCGAGCCGCCCCTGTGCGCCCCGCTCGACCTCGACGATTTCGTCGCCTTTGTCAACAAGCTCGGACCGCAAGTGGCGCGGCGCGTCAGCAAGCTCGATGTCGCCTTTGAAAAGCAACTGGTGAAGAAAAAGCCAGCATCCTAGATCCGACCAAGGAAACCGCATGCCCACCAAGGATCTGCTCTCGGCCTACTGGTCGCAACCCGAAATCGCCACCAACGGCCTGATTCTGCTTAATCTGCTGGGGGCCCTGATACTCGGGCTGCTGGTCGGCTACGAGCGCTCGTACCACGGGCGCGCCGCCGGCATGCGCACCTATGGCCTGGTGTGCATGGCCTCGGCCGCGCTGACCATCGTCGGCGGCTATCCGGGCTTCTGGTTCGGCGGCCATGGCTCCTCGCTGCTGGCTGCGGTCGACCCCACGCGCGTCATCCAGGGCATCGTCACCGGCATCGGCTTTTTGGGCGCGGGCGTCATCATGCGCGAAGGCTTCAACATCAGCGGCCTGACCACCGCCGCCTCGATCTGGACCTCGTCGGTGATCGGCATCCTGGTCGGCGTCGGGTTTTACCTGGCGGCCATGGGGCTGGCCTTTTTTTCGGCGATGATCATGATCTACCTGTCCAAGGTCGAAGCCTGGCTGCCCTCGCGCCATGCGGTGGCGGTGATGATGCGTTTCAAGCCCGACTTCGTGCCGCGCGAGGATGCGCTGCGCCGCATCGCGTTCGCGCGCGGCTATGCGATCGCCGGCGGCTCGCTCACCATCGGCAGCGATAACAGCATGCAGGAATGGCGCTTCGTGGCACTGGCGCTGTCCAAGAAAAGCGGCGCGCCGCTGTCCGACCTGGCGGCCGAACTGGCGCAGTTCAACGGCATCGACAGTTTTCAAATCTCCCACGCCCGCAATTAAGGAGTGCTCATGACGGCACAAGACATACTCGATTTCTGGTTCCTCCCGGCGCACCATCCGGACCACGGCAAGGCGCGCGACGTCTGGTTCCGCAAGAGCGACGCTTTTGATGCCGAGGTGGCCGAGCGCTTCGGCCCCCTGCTCGAACACGCGCTTGCCGGCGGCCTGCGCGATTGGGACGACGAAGGAGCGCAGGGCGCGCTGGCGCGCATCGTGCTGCTCGACCAGCTCACGCGCAACGCCTGGCGCGGCCAGCCGGCCTCGTTTTCGGGCGACGCGCTGGCGCTGGCGGCGGCGCTGCGCCTGGTCGACAGCGGCGCCGATCAAACGCTGACCCCCTTGCAGCGCTGGTTCGTCTACATGCCGTTCGAACACGCCGAGGACGCGCGCATGCAGGAGCGCGCGGTCTTGCTGTTCGCCGGCCTGGCGCAGTACGGCGGGGCGTTCGAGGGTGCGCTCGATTACGCGCACCGCCATCGCGGCGTGATCGCGCGTTTCGGCCGCTTCCCGCACCGCAATGCGATCCTGGGACGCGCCTCGACGCTTGACGAAATCGACTACCTCAAGCAGCCGGGGTCGGGCTTCTAGGTGGCGCGCACGCTCAACATCATCGGCGCCGGCCATGTGGGACGGGTGCTGGGGCGCCTGTTCGGCGCGCGCGGCAGCTTTGCCGTGCAGGACGTGCTGACGCGCTCGCACGCCAGTGCGCTTGACGCCGTCGGTTTCATCGGCGCCGGGCGCGCGGTGGCCGACCTGGCATCCATGCGGCCGGCCGATGTGTGGATGCTGGCCGTCGGCGACGACCAGATCGGCGCCGTGTGCACGCAACTGGCGGGCGCGCAGGCGCTCGCCGGCGCCATCGTGTTTCACTGCAGCGGCGCCAAGTCGTCGGCGGAGCTGGTGGCGGCCACCGAAGCCGGGGCGCTGGCGGCATCCGTGCATCCGATCCGCAGCTTTGCCGATCCGGCGCTGGTGGCGCGCGGCTTCGACGGCACCTTTTGCGGGACCGAGGGCAACGCTGGCGCGCTGGCCGTGCTCACGCCGGCGCTGGCGGCGATCGGCGCGCAGCCGGTGGCTATCGACGCCGCAGCCAAGACGGTGTATCACGCGGCCTCGGTGTTCGCCTCGAATTATCTGGTGACGGTGCTCGACGCCGCGTTGCGCGCCTACCAGGCGGCAGGCGTGCCCGAGCCGGTGGCGCGCGCCATGGCGCAGCCGCTGGCGTCGGAAAGCATGGCCAATGTGTTCCGCCTGGGCGCGGCGGCGGCGCTGAGCGGGCCGATTGCGCGCGGCGACATGGACACGGTGGCGCGCCAGCAGGCGGCGCTGGGCGCGTGGGACGGGCCGACCGGCGCCTTGTACGCGGCGCTGGTGGCGCCGACGCAAGACCTGGCGCGGCGCAAAACGCGCAAAGTTTCTTAACCGGGGTCAGACCCCGCTTGGGAAACCAGGGCCGCCGCTTATGCAACGCGGCTGATGCATTAATGCGAAAAGATGCAACCATGCATCGACAAACGCAAAAAATCGCAATAAGCTAGACCGTTACGGTGATCTTGCGGGAGGCTTGCCAAAACGGCAGGGTTCTTCATGCCGCTGCTTACGTCGACGAGGGAGACCAGCATGCTATTTTTGAAAAGTACGTCTGTGACAAAGGCGCCCGGCATTTATGAAGTCGATATCGCCGCCAAGCCCCCCGGCAAGACCTTCGGCGTTTTTCTCGCAACCGACCCCGACAATCCACCGAATTCGATCCTCGCCGGCCTCGCCGAGCTGGGCTTCCAGAATACCCATAGCGAGGCCTACACCCACAAGGATCGCGGCAAGGTACTCGACCTGCACTTTCAAAAAGATGGCACCGACATCTTCAAGGGCTGGAAAACCGAAGAGTGCGAGGCCAATCTGAAAGCCATCGAGAGCCTGTTCGGCAACGTCGGCATCACCGTCGCGCCGCGCGTGATGTCGCTGGCCGAAGCCTATTCCTGAGCCATCGCCGCCGTAGCCTTATCCCGTGACCTCGATGTGATACAGGGCGCACGGGCAGGCGCCGAAGCGTTCCGCCACCGGCCTGGCGGCCATGTCCGGGAATGCATCCGCATCGTACACGGCCCACAAGGGTCCCAGTCCGCCCAGCGCCATCGGCTTGCCGTCGAGATGGGTGGCGACGATGAAGCGCTGCGCGCGCGCCTGCGCCACCGGCAGCGCGACCGCATAGCCGTCCACGGCGCGCAGCAGCAGCTTGCCATCGTCGCGCAGGCGGGTGCCGCTCGCCGCCACCACGTCCAGCAGTAGCGGGCCACGCAGCGCATGCGGCTTGCCGTCGTATTCCAGGGTGGGGCGGATGGCGACCGCCGGCAGGGCCAGCAGCGCGCCGAAGTCGAGGCTGAAGGCCTTGTCGAAGCTGATCTTTTGCTTGTGCATCATCTGGTCGCGCACCGGGTCGAACGGGCCGCGGTTGCTGCGCGCCAGCGCGCCGGTGAGGGTCAGCAGGGCCGGTCCCGGCGCCAGCCTGGCGGGCGCTGCCGAAGCGAGGGCGGGAAGGGCGGCCGCGCTCACGGCGGCGCCCAGGAAATGGCGTTTATTCATGCGAGAATACCTCGTCTGGCGTGTCATCCTGCCATCATATCGCCATCCCGCCCCTCATGGACCTGTTTCAACAAAACCAGTTAAGCCCTTTTCCGCTCGACGATGGCACGGTCGCGGTGCTGCCGCAGCTGCCTTTTCACTTGAGTAACGCCGAGGTGCTGGCCCGCCTGATCGCCGAGACCGACTGGCGCGCCGAATCGGTCATCCTGTGGGGCAAGCAGCATCTCCAGCCGCGCCTGACCGCCTGGCATGGCGAGGCGGCCTATACCTATTCCGGCCTGCGCCTGGAACCGCTGCCCTTCACGCCGCTGCAGCTGGCGCTGAAACAAGCGGTCGAGGCCGCCTGCGGGCAGCGCTTCAACAGCGTGCTGCTCAATTTCTATCGCAACGAACGCGACAGCATGGGCATGCACAGCGATGACGAAGCCGAGCTCGGCCCGCAGCCAGTCATCGCCTCGCTCAGTTTCGGAGCCGAAAGAACCTTCATCCTGCGCCACAAACAGACGAAACAGACACTTAAGCTAGTCTTAAAAGACGGTACTTTACTAGTGATGTCTGGCAATACACAAAAGCACTGGCTGCATGGAATTAACAAGTCGACGCGTCCCATCGGCCCGCGCGTGAACCTAACTTTTCGCTTCCTCTTTTAATTTACACATAAATGAGTGCATTTATAAAATACATATAGCTGAACATGTAGTCAGTTATTTCAGTTGGGCGCATTTTCATGCGTTACATCTCCTTACAAGTCTTACGGAATGCCACTTCATGCGCCGATTCGGTAATGCTATCTTGGTTACCTCGCAATTCATTGGGAATTGCGGAACAGACTGTTTTACACAAAGGATTCCGCATGAAAAAGCTCATTTTTGCATTGATCGCTGGCGTCACCGCGATGACCGCTGCCCAGGCGCAAAGCCCGGCCCCCTACATTGGTCTGGGCGTCGCATCGTCCGATCACAGCTTCAAAATTGGCGGTAGCGAATTCGATGGCGACGGCTACAAGCCATCGCTGAAAGTGTTCGGCGGCCTCGATATCACCCCGATGTGGGGCGTGGAAGCCGGTTATACCGACCTGCGCAAGGCTGAATTCAGCTACAAGATCGGCAATGATCGTTTTACCGGCAGCACCGACGGCAAACGCGCTTATGTCGCCGGCAAAGCCACCATGCCTGTGAACGAGATGTTCTCGGTCTACGGCAAGCTGGGTGTCGGTTACAGCAAGGTGGACAGCACTCCGTCCAACCGGAACTTCAAGGAAAGCGATACCGGCGTGTATGCGGGCGTTGGCGCCCAGTACAACATCAACAAACAGGTCGCCCTGACGCTTGAATACGAGCGCTACGGCAAGAGCAAGGACTTCGGTGCCAAGGCAGACGCCATCACCGTCGGTGCTCGTTACAGCTTCTGATCCAGCGCCCGGCTTGTGCGTCTGACGCACAGCCCGGGCCGCTCCTGACAGAAGGGCAGACCGGAACAGGCACGGCGCCTTCCAGTGTGTGCAGCAAGCGCCCCCTCCGCTTGCTGTATCCACCGGGAGGCGCTTTGTCTGTTGACGGGCCGGATTACGCCCATTTCTCAGTACGCCACCATCCCGGCCGCGACGAAGCGGTGCACCGATGACCATTGCCACTCTTGCGGTGCGCCGCACAGGCCGTGGCGCAAGGGATTGTGGTGGATATAGTCGACCAGGCCGGCATACTCGTCGGCCGCGACCGGATGCTGCTGGTAGTGCGGTTCCCAGATGATCTCGGTGCCGCGCGTCGCGCGCGATTTGCTCAGGGATTTGGAGAATGCAATCTTGACGGCGCGCCAGCGCGCGGCGCAATCCTCGTCGCCGAGCGGCAAGGTCCAGATGGCGTGCGCATGGTCGGGCAGGGCAACCCAGGCATCGACATGAAACGGTTTGCGGCTGCGCGCCTGGCGGATGGCCTCGCCGAAGGCGGCGATATGCTCGGTCAGTAAAGTGCTGCCGCGCTCGGACAGGCGGACCGTGAAGAAGTAACTGTGCCCGGCGACCCGGTTGGCGCGATAGTCATTCATCTGTCCAGTGTGCCGGGCTCGGCGTGCTTGGTGGTCGATTAGCGCAAAAATGAGGGACTTCTGAAACGCTCTGTGCTGCAAAAAAGCCTTGCGCCATCGCGCGCCGTGCTGGCGCGCGATGGGACAGGTGTTACACCGTCAGCGGCTTGTAGCGGATCCGCTTCGGCTTGGCGCCTTCTTCGCCCAGGCGTTTCTTCTTGTCGGCTTCGTATTCCTGATAGTTACCGTCGAAGAAAGTGACTTGCGAGTTGCCTTCGAACGCCAGGATGTGGGTCGCGATGCGGTCCAGGAACCAGCGATCGTGGGAAATGACCATGACGCTGCCGGCAAATTCCAGCAAGGCATCTTCCAGCGCGCGCAGGGTTTCCACGTCCAGATCGTTGGACGGTTCATCGAGCAGCAGGACGTTGCCGCCTTGCAGCAAGGTCTTGGCCAGGTGCAGACGGCCGCGTTCCCCACCCGACAGGTTGCCGACGATCTTTTGCTGGTCCGAACCCTTGAAGTTGAAGCGGCCCAGGTAGGCGCGCGACGGCATGTCGAAACGGCCCACGGTGAGCGTGTCGGCGCCGCCGGCCACGTCGTCGAACACGGTCTTGGTATTGGCCAGGTCGTCACGGTTCTGGTCGACGATGGACACGCGCGCGGTCTGGCCGATGGCCACTTCGCCGCTGTCGGGCTGCTCTTTGCCGGTGATCATCTTGAACAGGGTCGACTTGCCGGCGCCGTTCGGGCCGATGATGCCGACGATGGCGCCCGGCGGCACGATGAACGAGAGGTTCTCGATCAGCATGCGGTCGCCGAAGGACTTCGACACGTTCTTGAATTCGATCACGTCATTGCCCAGGCGCTCGGCCACGGGAATGAAGATCTCGGACGTCTCGTTGCGCTTCTGGTATTCGTGTTCGGACAGCTCGTTAAAGCGCGCCAGGCGGGCCTTGCTCTTGGCCTGGCGGCCTTTCGGATTCTGGCGCACCCATTCGAGTTCCTTGGCGATGGTTTTCTGGCGCGAGGACTCGGTCGCTTCTTCCTGCTTGAGGCGGTTGCTCTTTTGCTCCAGCCATGAGCTGTAGTTGCCTTTCCACGGAATCCCGTGGCCGCGGTCGAGTTCGAGAATCCATTCGGCAGCGTTGTCGAGGAAGTAGCGATCGTGGGTGATGCCGACCACGGTGCCCGGGAAGCGCAGCAGGAATTGTTCGAGCCAGTCGACCGATTCGGCATCCAGGTGATTGGTTGGTTCGTCGAGCAGCAGCATGTCGGGTTTCGACAGCAGCAGGCGGCACAGCGCCACGCGGCGCTTTTCGCCACCCGACAGGATGCCGATCTTGGCGTCCCACGGCGGCAGGCGCAGCGCGTCGGCGGCCATTTCCAGCTGCAGGTTCAGGTTGCCGCCGTCGGAGGTCGAGATGATCGCTTCCAGGCGCGCCTGTTCGGTCGCCAGCGCGTCGAAGTCGGCATCTTCGTCGGCATACGCCGCGTACACCGCTTCCAGCTTGCCTTGCGCCTCGAACACTTCGCCCAGGCCCGATTCGACCACCTGGCGCACCGTCTGCTCGGGATCGAGCACAGGTTCCTGCGGCAGGTAGCCGATGTTCAGGCCCGGCATCGGCACGGCTTCACCCTGGATGTCGGTATCGATGCCCGCCATGATTTTCAGCAAGGTCGACTTGCCGGAGCCGTTCAGGCCCAGCACGCCGATCTTGGCGCCGGGGAAGAACGACAGGGAAATATCCTTGAGGATCTGGCGTTTGGGCGGGACGATTTTGCCCACGCGATTCATGGTATAGACGTAATTGGCCATTGAGTTTCTTGAAATGGGGACGGAAGGTCAACAGGATACAATAAGTCGCCCCCGGATTGGTCCTTTCCTGCGCCGGCCCGCAAGGCGTGCGCGGGATCGCCGTCCAATTTATGCATGGTGCAAGTATTCTTGCTTGCAGGTGTCGGATTTTTTTACACTTGCATACATGTCTCAATACAATGTTTCTTCAAGTCATTGATTTTGTGCATCTTTTATTTCAGATATGAAAATTGCTTAATTATCGGGCAGTACGCTCCGATAACAACAAATTTCCAACTCTCACCTGAAAAGACACCAACGATGACATTTCCTTTGATCCGCAGCGTGATGTCGGCCGCAGCTCTCATTTTGGCCACCAGCTCGGCACATGCACTGGTGGTAAGCAACACCACCAACGCAACGACCCTGGCCACTGCCCTGGGCGGCACCGGCGTGAGCATCACCAACGCCAGCCTGGCCAGCGCCACCTCGGCCGCCAGCGGCACCTTCACCGACGGCGGCAACATCGGTTTCGGCCAGGGCGTGCTGCTGACCACCGGCCGCACCGCTTGCGCGGTCGGCGGCAGTAACGGCGGCAGCTGCTCC
This sequence comes from Massilia frigida, assembly GCF_011682175.1. GTDB lineage: Bacteria > Pseudomonadota > Gammaproteobacteria > Burkholderiales > Burkholderiaceae_D > Telluria_A > Telluria_A frigida. Next base: position 452,947 of record NZ_WHJG01000001.1, on the reverse strand, counting down.
GGCGACGGCACCACCACCTCGCTGAAATTCAATTTCACCAGCACCACCGGCAATGTGTTCTTCAACTATGTCTTCGCTTCCGAGGAATACAACGAATTCGTCGGCACCGAGTTCAACGATCTGTTCGAACTCAAGCTCAACGGCGTGAACATTGCCCTGGTTCCGGGCGCGAACGGCGTGGTGTCGATCAATAACGTGAACAACAAATTCAACTCCGCTTCTACCGCGACAATGCCAGCCAGACCGTCGACACCGGCTACGATGGCTTGACCACGGTCCTGACCGCCAAGGCGTTCGGCCTGGTTGGCGTGAACACCTTCGAATTCCTGATCCAGGACCGCGGCGATGCCAACCTCGATTCGGGCGTCTTCATCCAGGGCGGCACCTTCGCCGCCGATCCGGTCGGCGTGCCTGAACCAGGCAGCCTGGCGCTGCTGGGCCTGGGCCTGGCCGCCCTGGCTGTTGCCAAGCGCAAAAAAGCAGCGTAAGCACGATGCTGGAATAAAAAATAGCGGCCCTGGGCCGCTATTTTTTTGTCCGCTCGGCGCCTGCTTATTTGCGCTTGAGCAATCCCTCGGCCGCATACAAGGCCAGCGCGCCCCAGATGATCGCAAAGCCGATCATGCGCTCCTGGGTGAAGGCTTCGTGGAACAGATAAATACCCAGGCTGAGCTGGATGGTCGGCCCGATGTATTGCAGCAATCCCAGCACCGACAGGGGAATCTTGCGCGCGCCACTGGCAAACAGCAGCAGCGGAATGGCGGTGATCGGTCCGGAGGCGATCAGCAGCCAGCGCGTGCTGTTCGAGGGGCTGTTCAAGAACGCGTTGTCGCCGCTCATGGTCAGCCAGACCACGAAGCCCAGCGCGAACGGGAACAGCAGCATGGTTTCGAACGACAAGCCTTCCAGCGCGCCCAGCGAGGCGGTCTTGCGCAGCAAGCCGTAACCGCCGAAGGAGGCCGCCAGCAGCAGCGCGATCCAGGGCATGCGCCCGGCCTGCCAGGTCAGCCACAGCACGCCGCAGGCGGCCAGCGCGATCGCCGTCCACTGGCCGATGCGCAGCCTTTCCTTGAGCACCAGGTAGCCCAGCATCACATTGAACAGGGGATTGATGAAGTAGCCCAGGCTCGCTTCGATCACATGGCCGCTGTTGACGGCCCAGATGTACAGCAGCCAGTTAAAACTGAGCAGCAGCGCGCTCAGGGCGAAGCTGGCCACCACGCGCGGTTGCTGGCGCAGCGCCCCCAGCCATTTCCACTGCTGGCGGAAGCTCAGTACGATCACCAGGAACATCAGCGACCACAGCACGCGGTGGCCCATGATCTGGGCCGGCGGCACTTCCTTGAGGGCATGGAAATACAAGGGAAACAGGCCCCAGCACAGGAAGGCCAGGGCGGCGGACAGGATGCCGGTACGCATGAGTGACAATCAGAGATTCATTGGATCAACATTATCTCGCAGATAGAGGAAGCTTGCCGGCCAGCGCCGATTCGCCGCCGATGCCTTTTTGCCATCGCGAACGCGTACCAGCGCCAGGCTCGTTTATCATCTCATCTTCAAAGCAAGAGAAATTCTTGCGGTAACTGGGGGTATGAATGATGCAACGAATTGTCCTTGCTTTTTGCCTGATCATCTTCTATTGTGCAATGCACCAAAACAAGAATACGGTGCAATCTTGACAGCGCAACACAAGAAGAGCAGCCTGGGGGCCCTGACCCTGGCCGCCATTGGTATCGTCTACGGCGATATCGGTACCAGTCCCCTGTACACCCTCAAAGCCGTGTTCCACGAGGATCATGGCCTGGTCCTGAACACTCCGAATATCCTTGGCATCATTTCCCTGATCTTCTGGGGGCTGACCCTGATCGTCTCGCTCAAGTATGTCGCGCTGATCCTGCGTGCCGACAACCGCGGCGAGGGCGGCATCATGGCGCTGATGGCGCTGGCGCTGAACTCGGTGACCAAGGCGTCCAAATGGTATTTCCCGCTGATGGTGCTGGGCGTGTTCGGCGCCACCATGTTCTATGGCGACAGCGTGATTACCCCCGCCATTTCGGTGCTCGGCGCGATCGAAGGCCTTGAGGTCGCCATTCCCGGGATTCCCAACTGGGTGGTGCTGCTCATTACCGCCATCGTGCTGGTGTGCCTGTATTCGGTGCAGCGGCGCGGCACGGCCGGCATCGGGCGCTGGTTCGGGCCGATCATGGTGCTCTGGTTCGCCGCCCTGGCGGCCATGGGCGTGGTCAATATCATCGAGGCGCCCCAGATCCTGGCCGCCCTCAATCCGCTGCACGCTTTCCGCTTCATGCTGGAAAACAAGTACACCGCCTTCATCGCGCTGGGCGCGGTGGTGCTGTCGCTGACCGGCGCCGAGGCGCTGTACGCCGACATGGGCCACTTCGGCAAGAAGCCGATCCGCGCGGCCTGGTTCCTGATCGCCTTTCCGGCGCTGGCGCTGAACTACATGGGCCAGGGCGCGCTGCTGATCATGCATCCCGAGCACGTGAGCAACCCCTTCTACAACCAGCTCGGCAGCTGGAGCATTTACCCGCTGGTGCTGCTCTCGACCATGGCCGCCGTGATCGCCTCGCAAGCGACCATTTCCGGCACCTTCTCGATGACCAAGCAAGCCATCGCGCTCGGCCTGATGCCGCGCATGCGCGTGCTGCACACCTCGGAAAGCGAAATTGGCCAGATCTACATCCCGGCCGTGAACTGGCTGCAACTGGTGGTGGTGCTGATCGGCGTGTTGATTTTCCAGTCCTCCGACGACATGGCCGGCGCCTACGGCATCGCGGTCACCGCCACCATGCTGTGCACCACCGTGCTGACCTTCTTCGTCACGCGCTACCGCTGGCACTTGCCGCTGGCGCTGTGCTTCGGCGCGACCGGCTTTTTCATCATCATGGACATCATGCTGTTCTCGTCGAGCACCTTGAAACTGTTCCATGGCGGCTGGTTCCCGCTGCTGCTGGGCGCGATCCTGTTTACCGGCATGATGACCTGGAAGCGCGGCCGCCAGCTGGTGTTCGAGAACCTGCAATCGCACGCCATTCCGCTCGACGAGTTCCTGCAGTCGCTGTTCGTGGCGCCGCCCACCCGCGTGTACGGTACCGCGATTTTCCTGCGCGGCGAAAGCGACGGCGTGCCGCACGCGCTGCTGCACAACCTGTCGCACAACAAGGTGCTGCACGAGCGCGTGGTATTCCTCACCGTGCACATGCTGGAAGAACCGTGGGTGCCGGCGGCCGAGCAGGCCAAGGTCACCGACCTGGGACACAATTGCTTCCAGATCAATGTGTTCTACGGCTTCAAGGATGAACCGGACATTCCCAAGGTGCTGTTCCAGTGCGCCGAGCTCGGCTTGCCGTTCGAGATGATGGAAACCTCCTTCTTCATCGCGCGCCAGACCGTCATTTCGGCGCCGGGCGGCGGCATGACGCCATGGCGCGAGCACCTGTTCGTGACCATGTCGCGCAATGCCCGCGGCGCCGCCGACTACTATCAGATTCCTCCCAACCGGGTGATCGAACTGGGTACCCAGGTCGAAATCTGATACAACTCAATACATAAACGCCACACTTTTGATGCGAGACGCATGCTGCGGTGACGGGCAACTACTGCTAAACTTTGGCAACTTTTTCCGTCACCGCTACAAGGATTCCATGAAACTCAAGCTTACCCTGACCGCCGCCTTCGTTGCCACCCTTGCCCTGACCGCTTGCGGCAGTTCCGATGACAGCCCGGTCCAGGTGCCGCCGATCACGGTCGTCACCAATCCGGCCACCCTGGTCAGCAAAGATACGGTGGTCGGCACCGGCGCTGAAGCCGCAGTCGGCAAGAAAGTCACCGTGAACTACAGCGGCTATCTCTACGATTCGAGCAAGCCCGACAATAAAGGCGCGAACTTCGAGACTTCCAAGGCGCCGGTGGAGTTTCCGCTGGCCACGGGCAGCTTGATCGAAGGCTGGGTCCAGGGCATCCCGGGCATGAAAGTGGGCGGCAAGCGCACCCTGTCGATTCCATCGTCCCTGGCGTACGGTCCGAACGGCAAGGGCACCATTCCAGGCAACGCCGGCCTGGTGTTCGACATCGAACTGGTTGGCGTCAAGTAAGTGTGCAGTGTGGCGTGCGCCGCGCCGGTGCTGAGCGCATCGGCGCGCGACTGATGCGCCTCAAATAAAGTGCGCAAAGTCGGCCGATGCTTGATCCTTTCACAGCCTGAAAGGATCAAGCCATGGTTGCACCTGCCTTCCTGTTTGCCCTCGCGCTGGCGCCGCTTGCCAGCGTTGCCGCGTCGCGCTATGCGCTCACGCCGCTGCCTCCCAATACCAATCCCCTCGGCATCAACAATGCCGGCCAGATCGTCGGCGACCATGCCAGCGAGGGCGGCCGGCGCGGCTTCGTCTGGTCGGGCGGCACCCTGGCCGCGATCGGCACCTTCGGCGGCCCCGACAGTTCGGCTGCCGCCATCAACCAGCACGGCCAGGCCACCGGCCATGCCAGCCTGCCGGGCGGGGAAGCGCGCGCCTTTCGCTACGCCGGCGGCAAGCTGGCCGCACTGGCCATTCCTGGCAGCACCAACAGCCTCGGCACCGCCATCAACGATGCCGGACTGGTGGCCGGGCAGTACCAGACCGGCACGCCGGCCTACCGGGCTTTCCTGTACAACGGCGCGGCCAGCACCGACCGCGCTACCCTGGGCGGCGACTTCGCCTACGCGGCCGGCATCAACACCGGCGGCCAGGTGGTCGGCGTGTCGGCGCTGGACGAGAGCTCGCCATTCCTGGCGCATGCCTTTCTGTACGCGAACGGCAAGATGAGCGACCTCGGCACCCTGGGCGGCAGCTACAGCGCCGCCGCCGCCATCAACGATGCCGGTACCGTGGTCGGCAATGCCTGGGTGCAGGGTAGCGCGCATGCCTTCGTGTATGCCAAGGGCAAGATGACCGACCTGGGCACCCTGGGCGGGCGGCGCAGCTACGCCAATGCGGTCAACCTGGGCGGCCAGGTGGTGGGCCGCTCCGACAGTCCCGGCGACGCCGGCTCGCTCGCCTTTTTGTACGAGGGCGCCGGGCTGATCGACATCAATACCCTGATCGATCCGGCGCTCGGCTACACCGTGCTCAACGCCACCGGCATCAACGACAGCGGCCAGATCGCCGCCTATGGTTGCCGCGCCGACGGTAGCGAGTGCGGCGGCCTGCTGTTGCAACCGGCGCCGGCACCCGAAGCGGCCACCTGGGCCATGTTGCTGGCCGGATTGGGCGTGCTCGGCTGGTGCCGCTTGCGCACCGGGCGCATGACATACCACAGGGTGTGCGGCGCCGTGGCGCGCACGATGGCAGCTTGTCCACTGTCGAGGAATCCGCCATGCCGACTTCCCTTCCTGTGTTTGCACTCGCGCTGCTGCTATCGGCCTCCGCCAGCGCCGCCATACCGGTCTACACCCTGACCGTCTTGCCTGACGCCATGAGTCCGGCCGGCATCAACAATGCCGGCCAGATCGTCGGCACCCGCCACGACCACGCCTACCTGTGGTCGGCCGGCGGCGGCACCGACCTCGGCACCCTGGGCGGCGCCAGCAGTACCGGCGCCGCGCTCAACCGCTTCGGCGACGTGACCGGCGGCGCGCTCACGGCCGATGGCGAAGAACACGCATTTATCTGCAGCAAGGGCGTGATGACCGACCTCGGCACCGTCGGCGGCGGCAAGGTGTCGCGCGGCACGGCGATCAACGACCTGGGCCAGGTGGCGGGCGATTTTCATGCGCCCGGCACTGGCTGGGGCGCTTTTGTACGGGAAGGCGGACAACTGCGCGACATCGGCAATCTCGGTGGCGCCAGCATCTGGGCTACCGGCATCAACAACGCCGGGCGCGTGGTGGGCAGCGCGCTGGCGCAGGGCGACATCCATCCGCCGCAGACCGCGTTTGTGTATGAAAACGGCGTCATGCGCGCTCTCAACTATTCGCCTTCGGGCATCAGCAGCGCCAACGCCGTCAACCAGCGTGGCCAGATCACCGGGACCGACTGGCACGGGCCGGAAGCCGCCTACCTGACCACCAACGGCATGACGCAGGTGCTGGGAAGCATGTACGGCCTGGGCGCCTGGGGCACCGCGCTCAACAACCGGGGCGAGGTGGTCGGCAACCTGGGCGGTGCGCTGCAAGTGCCTTCCTTTGCGTTTATCTACGCCAACGGCCACATGAGCGACCTGAACACGCTGATCGATCCCGCGCTCGGCTGGACCGTGTACAGCGCCGCCGGCATCAACGACCTGGGCCAGATCGCCGCCTACGGTTGCCACGACAGCGAAGGATGCGGCGGCTTGCTGCTGCAACTGGCACCGGTGCCCGAACCGGGTGCCTGGGCCATGCTGCTGGCCGGGCTGGGCATGCTCGGCTGGCGCCGCCTCAGCGCAGCATGTCGATGTGCATGATGCCGTCTTCGTCGTAGGGCGCGCTCACCGTCGTGAAGCCGAAGCTGGCGTAGAACGGTTCGAGGTGCTGCTGGGCGCCGATGCGGATGCGCTGGCCCGGATACTGGCGTTCGGCGCAGGCGATGCCCTCGGCCACCAGCGCGCGTCCGCTGCCGCCGCCGCGCGCGTCTTTGGTGGTGAGCACGCGCCCGAGCGACATTTCATCGTACTTCACGCCGGGGGCGAGGCAGCGCAAATACGCCGCCAGCACGCGCGCGCCGTCGACCGTGCGCCAGCCAAGCAGGTGGTGCGCGCCCTGGTCGTAGCCATCGAGGTCCGGATACAGGCAAGTCTGCTCCAGGATGAACACATCCTGGCGGCTGGCCATCACCGCATACAGATCGGCGCCGGACAGCGCGTCGAAGTGGCGCCATTCCCAATCGATGGGTGCTTTCATCATGGCGGCATCCGGTGCGGCCTGCGGGTGTTGGGTCATGGAGACTCTTTCATCGTTCTAGTTAGCGGTTTCAAAACCTTCGAGGACATTCACGACATTGATGCCGATCTCGTTGACCGCATAGCCGCCCTCGAATACAAACGCGGTCGGCAGGCCGGTGTGCGCAATGCGTTCGCCGATGCGCAAAAAGTCGCTGCTGTGCAGCGCGAAGGACGACAGCGGATCGCCCGCGAAGGTATCGACGCCGAGCGACACCACCAGCGCATCCGGCGCGAAGCTGGCCAGCTTGACGCAGGCCGATTCCAGCGCCAGGAACCACTGCGCCGGCGTCGATCCGGCCGCCAGCGGCAGGTTCATGTTGTAGCCCTTGCCCTCGGCGTCGCCGGTCTCGCTGGCGTGGCCCAGGTAGAACGGATACTCGGTGCGCGGATCGGCGTGGATCGAGATGAACAGCACATCGTTGCGGCCATAAAAAATGCTCTGGGTGCCGTTGCCGTGGTGGTAGTCGATATCGAGGATCGCGACCCTCTTGGCGCCGTCGTCGAGCAGGTGCTGGGCCGCCAGCGCGGCATTGTTCAGGAAGCAGTAGCCGCCGAAAAAATCGGCGCCCGCATGGTGTCCGGGAGGGCGGGTCAGCGCGAAGGTGCCGCGTTCGCCCAGGCGCAGCGCGTGGGCGGCGTTGACCGCGCAGTCGGCCCCGGTCTTGGCCGCGATCCAGGTGCCGGCGGTAAGCGGCGTGCCGCTGTCCATCGAATACAGGCCCATGCGCGCGGCAAAATTATCGGGCTCGATATCGGTGCGCATGCCGCGAATCGGCCACACCGACGGAAACGCATCCTTGTCGGCGTTCGCTTCGTCGAGCGCGACCCACTCGCTCCAGGCGTTGCGCAAAAAATGCAGGTAGCGCGGGGTGTGGATGCGTTCCAGCGAGACCAGCGACACGCCGTGCGGCGTAACCACCTTGCCCAGGCCGCGCCGCTCGAATTCGGCCAGCACCATGTCGACCCGCTCCGGTTTTTCGAAGCACGGCACCAGCGCGCCACGGAACATTTCGTGGCGCCCGCGGTGCTGGGCATGGTGCTCGTTATAGAAGGTCAGCACGCTCTGTTACCGTCTCAGTCGCCGCACAATGTGCTGCTGTTGTAGGCGGCGACGAACGCGTCGAAGTCGCCGCTCTGGGTCTGCTCGATGATGAGCTGTTCGGCCAGCGAGGCGGCCGCCATCCCGTCGAACAGCGCCGCTTCGGCCGGCATCAGCGGACTGTCGCGGAATGCCGCCGCATGCAGCTCGCTCTGGCGCAGGCCGAATGCGGCCGCGGACCCGAGGGCGCGCACTTCATCGAGCACGCGCGCCGATGGCGTGAGCGCCGGGTTGGCGATCTTGGCGCGCTGCGCGGCCAGCGAGGCCGCATGCACGCCATCTTCGTTGTGCTGGCTGTCGAGCAGCGCCGCGACCGGGGCGATGCGCTCGATCAGTTCATTGGCCCAGTCCTTCAGCGCAATCTCGTCGCCATGGCGCGTCAGGGTCAGGCCGGGACGGCGTCCCTCCTTGACGGTACGCGCGAAATTGCGGGCGTGCACCTGGCTTTCCATCTGGTTGATCAGCGGGCTGTCGTCGAGGGCGCAGAACAGCAGGAAGGCATCCATGAAGCGCCCCGTTTCGACGCTGATGCCGATCGCCTCGAACGGATCGACGTCCAGGCAGCGCACTTCGATGTACTGCACGCCGCGCTTGCACAGCGCCTGCACCGGACGCTCGCCGGTGCGGATCACGCGTTTCGGCCGGATCGTCGAATAGTATTCGTTCTCGATCTGCAGCACGTTGGTCGACAGCTGGATCCACTCGCCATCGCGCTTGGTGCCGAGCGACTCGTACGGCTTGTACGGACGGTTCACCGCGTCCATCAGCGTGGTGACGTAGCTCTCCAGCGAATTTTCGTGCGGCGTCAGGCCCGATTGCGCGTCGTTCTGGTAACCGAGGTCGCTCATGCGCAGGCTGGTCGCATACGGCAGGTACAGGGTGTCGCTTGAGAGTGTTTCGAGCTGGTGTTCGCGTCCGCGCAGGAAGCCCGTGGACAGCGCCGGCGAGGCCCCGAACAGGTACATCAGCAGCCAGCTGTAGCGGCGGAAGTTGCGGATCAGGGCGATGTAGCTTTCGGACTGGAAGTCGCGCACGGCGCAGCGCCGTTCCTCGGCAACGCCTTCGCTGTTTGAAAACAGCTGGAACATCTGCTCCGGCAGCGAGTAGTTGTAGTGGATGCCGGCGATGCACTGCATCGCTTTCCCGTAGCGCAGCGCCAGGCCGCGCCGGTACACGTGTTTCAGCATGCCGATGTTCGAGGTGCCGTACCAGGCGATGTCGATGTCGGCTTCGTCGGGCAGCTCGCACGGCATCGATTCGCTCCACAGCATTTCGTCACCCAGCTTGGTGTAGGCGTAGCGGTGGATGGCGTCGAGCTTGTGCAGGGTGGTGCCGATGTCGTTTTCCGCCGGCGTGATGAATTCAAGCAGGGCTTCGGCGTAGTCGGTGGTGATCTGCGGGTGGGTCAGTGCGGCGCCCAGCGCTTGCGGGTGCGGGGTGCGCGCCAGGCGTCCGGCGCGGTCCACGCGCAGCGTTTCGCGCTCGATGCCGCGCAGGCCCTGGCCCAGCAGGGCGCGGTGTTCATCATCGTCGAGCAGGGCCAGGCGGCGGGTCAGTTGGTTCGACACGGTGAATCCTTTCTTGTACTGCCAAATAGGTAAGTGCTGCGAGATTAACCGAAATCCGGCGAGCGCGCCTGAGGCGCCGGTTTGCGGCGCCAATTCTGCTGGGATGGGACGTGATTTTTCCGACAAGGCTTATTTTATATGCAATGCAGGGGCGACGCGCGGGGGCGCATCAGGCGCCTACGACGCCGGTTTTCTGGCCGCCGCGATCCATGCGTCGACCTGCTGTTCGAGCAGCGCCAGGGTGAGTGGTCCGTTATCGAGCACCACGCTGTGAAAGCGCCGGATATCGAATTTGTCGCCCAGCGCCGCCTGCGCCTTGTCGCGCAGGGCGCGGATTTTCAGCTGTCCGATCTTGTAGCCGAGCGCCTGTCCCGGCCAGGCGATATAGCGGTCCACTTCCAGCTCGTTGTCGGACGGCGCGTTGGCGGTGTTGGCGTTCATGTAGTCGATCGCCTGCTGGCGCGTCCAGCCCTGGGTGTGGATGCCGGTATCGACCACCAGCCGCACCGCGCGGAACATGTCGGCGTTGAGGTGGCCGAAGGCCGAAAACGCTTCCTTGAAAAAGCCCAGCTCCGGCCCGAGCGACTCCGCATACAGGGCCCAGCCTTCGCCGTAGGCGGCGTGCCAGCCATGGCGGCGAAAGGCCGGCAGGTCGGCCATGTCGGCGGCGCGCGCCACCTGCAGGTGGTGGCCGGGCAGCGCTTCGTGCAGGGCCAGCGTTTCCATCTCCCATATCGGACGCGTCTCCAGCAGCGCGGTGTTGACCACGAAGGCCGCCGGACGCTCGGCGTTGCCGGCCTCGTACCAGGCCGCGCCCTGTTTGTCGGTGCCCGGCCCGGAGGCCGCCTTGACCAGCACTTCCTGCGTGGGCACGGCCGCGAACAGCTTGGGCATGGCCGCGCCGGCGCGCGCGATGATGCGCCGGTAGCGCGCCAGCAGCGGGTCGGCACTGGTGTAGAACAGGCGCGGGTCGGTATTGGCGAACACGATGAACTGGGCGAAGCTGCCGGCAAAACCGGTGCGCGCGATTGCCGCCGCCATCTCGGTGCGCAGGCGCGCCACTTCCTTCAGGCCGAGCGCGTGGATGTCGGCCGGGGCCATCTCGATGGTGGTCTGGCGCATCACCGCCAGCAGGTAGTAATCGAGCCCGGACGGCAGCGCGCTGGCCGCGATCGACTCGCGCGCGGCCGGCAGATACTCGTTGCGGAGGAATTCTTCCAGCTCCTGTAGCGCCGGCGCCACGCGGTTGCGCAGCGCCGCGGGACCGGCCAGCGCCAGGGCGTCGCGCACCGGCTTGTCGATGCTGGCCGGGATCTGGCGGAACGGCAGGCCCAGTGCACCGTCAACTGCGTTTTCGCGCAGTTGCCTGAGGATGGACGGCACGCCGCGCACCGCTACCTTCGGCGCGACCCAGCCGGTGCGCATCCCTTCGCGCAATTGTTCGATCAGGCCGGACACGTGGGCCGGCACCGCGTCCAGGCGCGCCAGGTAGTTGCGGTAGTTGGTCTCGGTGGCGAACGGCATCTGCGCGGCCAGTTGCGCAAGCGTGAGGTGGATGCCGGCCCAGGAACTGATTGGCTGCGCCTGGAACGGGTACAGCGCGGCCGCCTTGACCGCCTGCTCCTTCTCCCACACGAACAGGTCGTAGGACAGCTGCTGCTGGCCGGTGAGTTTGTCGCGTTCGATCTGCCTGGCCTGTTCGAGCATCTTGCGCTGGTGCGCATTGGCTGCCCGGCTGGCGGCCAGGGTGGTGTCGCTCAGGGTGGCGTCGTAGCGGTAGTCGCCCACGGTGGTGGCGTATTCGGGCTGGTTTTGCAGGCGCCACTGCCAGTCGCTGTCGAACAGGGCGCGCGCCTGCTGGTCCGGCGTGAGGCGCTCGGGCGTGACGGCCGGTCCCGCGCCGGCGGCCAGCGGGGCAAGCATCAGGACACAGATGGCGATCAGTTTGCGCATCGGGTCATTTTAGCAAAGGCGCTGGTACGCACGCGGCACGGCACAATTCAGGCGGCGCGCCCTTGTCCTGCCGCCTGGCCACCGCTGACTCTTTCGATGCCGCTCAGGTCGCGCCAGCTCTGGACCCCGGTGTAGCCGCCGCCGGCCAGCAGGGCACGCACCCGGGCCGCCTGGTCGTAGCCATGCTCCATCAGCAGCCAGCCTTGCGGCGCCAGATGGCGCGGCGCGCCGGCCACGATGGTGCGCAGGGCCGACAGGCCATCGGCATGGTCGGTCAGCGCGCCCACCGGCTCGAAGCGCAAATCGCCCTGGCCCAGGTGGACGTCGCCGTTGGCGATGTAGGGGGGATTGGAGACGATCAGGTCGAACGATTCGCCCTCGATGGCGGTGAACCAGTCGCTGTGCACGAAGCGCACGGCGGCGCGGTTGGCGCCAGCGTTGGCGCGCGCCACCTCGAGTGCGGCGGCGCTGACGTCGAGGGCGGTGACGCCGGCATCGGGCCGGGTGTGGGCCACGGCCACCGCGATGGCGCCGCTGCCGGTCCCCATGTCGAGCATGCGGCCGCGCACGGGCAGGCGTTCGAGCGCCAGTTCGACCAGCAGTTCCGTGTCGGGACGGGGAATCAGCACCGCCTCGCTGACGGCAAAATCGAGGCCGTAGAATTCGCGCCGGCCGACGATGTAGGCAATCGGCTCGCCTTGCAGGCGCCGTTCGACCAGCGCGCTCAAGGTGGCCGCCTCGGATGCGGTGAGCACGCGTTCGGACTGGGTGATCAGGCCGATGCGCGTGATGTCCAGCGCATGGCAGGCCAGGATGCGGTTTTCCAGCGGGTCGAGCGGCAGCAGTGCCTGCAGCGCGCCGACCCGGGTCCCGGCGCTGATCGTCAGCGCCATCAGCGGTTGCTGCGGCGTGCCAGTACGAACAGCAGCGAGGCGCTGATGATGGCCAGCCACAGCGCCGACCATTGCGGGATGGTCAGGCCAAGCAGGGTGTCGACCGCATCTTCGCACAAGCCGTCGGCCTCGAAGATCCATGGCAGGTAAATCGCGGTCGGGACTTTATTGAGCATGGTCTGCAGCGGATCGATGCCGCACGAGCTGCCCGGATGGGCCAGCACCCACAGCTGCTTGCCGGCGTAGAACAGGCCGGTCAGCGAACCGGCCAGCCCGAAGAAGCTCCACAGCTTGAACTGCCTGGCCGACGCCGCCGCCAGGCAGATCAGCCCACAGAAGAAGAAGGCGTAGCGCTGGATCACGCACAGCGGGCATGGCAGCATGTTCTTGTAGTGTTGCAGGTACAGCGCCGCGCCAAGCAGGGCGAAGCAGATGGCGGAGAGTGACATCAGGATCGTGCGGTTATTTGGCATCGGATAAGTCCTAGAAGTGTTTTTATTGGCGTCTCTTGACATGCGGCGTGGGTACGCCGCATGCGCAGTCTACAACGGACAGCTTACCAACTGCTTAATCGCCCAGCGCCGCCAGCAATTCGGCCTGGTGTTCGGCGGCCAGCGCGTTGGTCAGTTCGGTCAATTCTCCATCCATGATGAAGTCGAGTTTATACAAGGTCAGGTTGATGCGGTGGTCGGTCATGCGGCCCTGCGGGAAATTATAAGTGCGAATCCGCTCGCTGCGGTCGCCCGAGCCGATCAGGCTTTTGCGGGTGGCCGCTTCCTTCGATTGCTGCTCGCGCAGCTGCACGTCCTTGATGCGCGCGGCCAGCACCTTCAGCGCCGACGCCTTGTTCTTGTGCTGGCTGCGGTCGTCCTGGCATTCGACCACGATCCCGGTCGGCAGGTGGGTGATGCGCACCGCCGAATCGGTCTTGTTGATGTGCTGCCCGCCGGCGCCCGAGGCGCGGTAGGTATCGATGCGCAGGTCGGCCGGGTTGATGTTGACGTCTTCGACTTCGTCCGCTTCCGGCATCACCGCCACCGTGCAGGCCGAGGTGTGGATGCGGCCCTGCGTTTCGGTGGCCGGCACGCGCTGCACGCGGTGGCCGCCCGACTCGAACTTGAGCTTGGAGTAGGCGCCGTTGCCGATCAGGCGCACGATCACTTCGCGGTAGCCGCCCAGGTCGGAGACCGATTCCGATACCGTCTCGACCTGCCAGCGATTGCGCTCGGCGAAGCGCACGTACATGCGCAGCAGGTCGCCCGCGAACAGGGCCGACTCGTCGCCGCCGGTGCCGGCGCGGATTTCGAGGAAGATGTTGCGCTCGTCGTTGACGTCTTTCGGCAGCAGCATCTTTTGCAGGTCCTGCTCCAGCTGCGCCACGCGCCCCTTGGCGCCTTCGATTTCTTCCTGCGCGAAGTCCTTCATGTCGGGATCGGCCAGCATGTCCTGCGCTTCGGCGATATCGTTCTGGGCCTGCTGGTACTGCTTGAACAGCGCCACCAGCGGACCGATTTCGGCGTGCTCGCGCGTCATCTTGCGGTAGGCGTCCATGTTCGAGGTCGCGCCTTCGCTCATGAGCAATTCGTCAAGTTCGACAAGACGGTTGGCCAGTTGATCCAGCTTGGCCAGCATCGATGGTTTCATAGGGTGCTCGGGTAGGGTAAAAAGAACGGCCGCGCGGCTGCGGCGCGGCACACACGGCGATGGCTGGGGCGCTAACGGCGGCCGCGGAACAATTGCGGCAGCAAGGTCGCGAGGCGGGCGCGCTCGTCGCCCTGGGCGCGGTGCAGCGCCTGCTGCGGGCCGTGCAGGAACTTGGCGGTCAAGCCCTTGGACAGGGCGTCGAGCACGGCCTCGACATCGTCGCCGCGCGCCAGCATTTTCTTGGCGCGTTCAAGTTCGAACAGGCGCATCGCTTCGCTGTTTTCCTGCAGGTCCTGGATCACCGGCACCATAGCGCGGTCGTCGATCCAGTGCATGAACGATTGCACGCGCGTTTCGATGATGGCCTCGGCCTGGGCCACGGCGGCCTGGCGGCTCTCCAGCCCGGTCTGGACCACCTGGCCAAGGTCGTCGACGGTGTACAGGAACACGTCGTCGAGGCGGCCGACTTCGGGCTCGATATCGCGCGGCACGGCCAGGTCGACCATGAACATGGGCTTGTGGCGGCGCGCCTTGATCGCGCGCTCGACCAGGCCCAGGCCGATCAGCGGCAGCGAGGAGGCGGTGCACGAGATGACGATATCGAACTGCGCCAGCTGCTCGGGCAGCGCGGCCAGGCGGATCGCCTTGCCGTTGAAGCGGTGCGCCAGCGTTTCGCCGCGCTCCATGGTGCGGTTGGCGATGGTGATGTTTTTCGGGTTCTGGGCCGCGAAGTGGGTGGCGCACAACTCGATCATTTCGCCGGCGCCGATGAACAGCACGTTCTGGTCGGAGATCTTGTCGAAGATGCGCTGCGACAGGCGCACCGCGGCGGCCGCCATCGATACGCTGTGGGCGCCGATTTCGGTGGTGCTGCGCACTTCCTTGGCCACCGAGAAGCTGCGCTGGAACAGCTGGTGCAGATAGGTGCCCAGGCCGCCGGCTTCGTCGGCCAGGCGCATCGCGTCTTTCATCTGGCCGAGAATCTGCGGCTCGCCCAGCACCATGGAGTCGAGCCCTGACGCGACCCGGAATGCATGACGCACGGCGGCATCGTGCGGCAGCATGTACAGGTGCGGGCGCAGTTCGGCGAAGTTGAGCTTGTGGTAATCGGCCAGGAAGTGGGCGCTGGCGTCGAGCGGATTGGCGATGTCGCTGGCGGCGTACATCTCGGTGCGGTTGCAGGTCGAGAGGATCGCCGCTTCGTCGCCGCCACGCGCATCGATGCGGGCAAACCAGCCACGCGCCGCCTGCACCGCCTGGCCGAGCTGGTCAGGCGCAAGCGCCAGCTGCTCGCGAAGCGAGACCGGTGCGGTGGTGTGATTGAGGCCGACGGCGAGCAGTTGCATGGCTTTATAGGGTACGGTTTATGCCGTCATTATACCGTGATGTGTCAATGGCCTACCGAAAGGAGGGTTTTTTGGTGCAGGACGGCAACGAGGTCGGGCGCCGAAGCGGGACCCCGGGGGCTTGTTGCCGGGTGTTCATGAGGGCGCTAACTGAACTATTCGCGACGATATTGGTCTACAAATAACAAACCCGCCGGAAGGCGGGTTTGTCGGGAATTGGGGTGGCCCCAGGGAACTGGGGCCTAAATCCTACCTAGTGTCATCACCAGTAAGGGGGGCTGGGAGAGGACATTCCTAGGGCTGCCACCAAATCATAGCACCATGTGCCCAAAAATCAAGCAGCTGTCGACATACACCGGCGCGCGCTTGAGGGCTATTTTTCACGCCCCCAGTTTTTCCAGCCGGTACCCATAGCTGTACACCGGCACCAGCCGGAAGCCATTTTCCGGCCGCAACTGCAATTTGTTTCTAACGCGCGACACATGGGTATCCATGGTGCGCGAGGGCACCGCCGTTTCCCGGATCCACACCGCTTCATGGATATACGCGCGCGACAGCGGCCGGCCGATATTCCGAAAAAACAACAGTGCCAGGTAGAATTCCTTGTGCGTGACCTCGATCACGTTGCCGTCCATGAGCAGGCGTCCCGGCCGGGTTTCGAAAATATACGGTCCGAACTGCAGTTGTTCGGCCCCGTTCTGGGCCGGATAGGCGCGCCGCAGCAGTGCCTGCACGCGCGCCACCAGTTCGCCGCGGCGCAGCGGCTTGACCATGTAATCGTCGGCCCCGGCGCTGATGCCGGCCACGATGTCATCCTCGGCCGAGCTGCTGGTAAGGAACATCATCGGCGTGCTGGCCGGCAGCTTTTCCTTGGCCCGGCGCAGCACTTCGGTGCCGCTCATGTCGGCCACCTGCCAGTCGAGAATGAGCATGTCGACGCTGTCTTTACGTAGCTGTCCCAGCAAATCCTTCCCACTGTCAAACGACTGGCAGACGTGTCCAGCGGAGGTAAGGACCTGACATATCAGGTCTGCCTGGCTGCGGTCATTGTCTAGGACGGCAATTCTCATGGTGGCGTGTCGAACGTAAAAACGTGTTGTAGGTGGAGTCCTACCAGTGCAGATGAATAGTTACTCTGAATATAACAGACTTTTACAAAGCGCCACTAAATTGGAATACATTAATTTACACCCGGCAACGAACTGATCTGTCGTGCCATGCCCCCGTTTGATAACACGGTACACTGGAAAAACGCCGATTTCAATCGACATTTTAAGTCTTGACGGAAATTTACATGCGGAAAGGAAAACCATGAACGTCGATTCGACACCGATTCCGGGCAATCCGGAAGCAATTTTGCAAATCCGCGAAGAATGCCGCCGCATGGTGCGCAACCGCGCCGCCGTCTCGGCCGGCGTGTCGGCGCTGCCGGTACCGGGGCTGGACGTGATGTCCGACCTGTCGATGCTGAGCGGCCTGGTCAACGATGTCAACGCGGCCTTCGGCCTCTCCGCCGAGCAGGTCGAGCACTTGCAGCCGGCCTACAAGCGCATCGTCTACGGGGCGGCGGCGGGCGTGGGCGGGATGATGGTGGGGAAATTGATCACGCGCCAGATAGCGCTGCAATTGCTCAAGCGTACCGGGCTGAAGGTGTTTGCCAAGTCGGCCGCGCGCTTCGTGCCGCTGGCCGGACAGGTCGCATCGGCGGCGATCGGGTTTACCGTGTTTCGCAAGCTCGGCTACGCTCACGTGGAAGCCTGCACCACGGTGGCGCAGCAATTGCTGGCGGCGCGCGCCGGCTAGCCGATCGCGCCGCGCGCTCCCGCGCCGGCGGCAGCGGCGGCCTTAATTATCCGGCAGCACCACGTTCACTTCGAGCACTTCCAGGTTGCCCTGGCGGTCCAGCGACAACTTGATGTCGTCCGGGTTGACGCGGGTGTACTTCGAGATCACTTCAAGCAGTTCGCGGTGCAGCGCCGGCAGGAAGTCCGGGCCGGTGCGGTGACCGCGTTCGCGCGCGATGATGATCTGCAGGCGCTCCTTGGCCGCCGTGGCGCTCTTCGGCTTGGAGGGGAACAGGAATGAAAGCAGGGCCATGTCACTTCACTCCGAAGATGCGCTGGAATATGCCTGGTTTTTCATAGGTGGTAAAGCGCAGCGGCAAGTCCTCGCCGAGGAAGCGCGACACCACGTCCTCGTAAGCCTCGGCCACGTCGGTGCCCTTGAAATGAATCGCAGGATTGCCCTGGTTCGATGCGTGCAGCACCGATTCGGACTCGGGAATGATGCCGATCAGCGGAATGCGCAGGATTTCCTGCACGTCCTGGTAGGACAGCATTTCGTCGTTCTCGACCCGCTTGGGCGAGTAGCGCGTGATGAGCAGGTGTTCCTTGACCGGCTCGGCGCCGGTCTGGGCGCGGCGCGACTTGGCCTGGATGATGCCGAGGATGCGGTCCGAATCGCGCACCGACGACACTTCCGGATTGGTCACGATGATCGCTTCGTCGGCGAAGGTGAGCGCCATCAGCGCGCCATGCTCGATGCCGGCGGGCGAGTCGCACACGATGTACTCGAAACCCATGTTGATCAGGTCGTGCAGCACGCGTTCGACGCCTTCTTCGGACAATGCATCCTTGTCGCGCGTCTGCGAGGCCGGCAGGATGAACAGGTTGTCGCAATGCTTGTCCTTGATCAGCGCCTGGTTGAGCGAGGCTTCGCCATTGATGACGTTGATCAAGTCGTAGACCACGCGCCGTTCGCAACCCATGATCAGGTCGAGATTGCGCAGGCCCACGTCGAAGTCGAGCACGGCGGTCTTGTGGCCGCGCGTGGCCAGGCCGGTGGAAAAGCTGGCGCTGGAGGTCGTCTTGCCGACGCCACCCTTGCCGGAAGTCACAACAATAATTCGTGCCACAGGGGGTCCTTTTTTCGTATCTGGTATTTAAACGCGGGAGGCGGGGCTGATCGACAGTATATCGATTCGGTCGCCGATCAAGCGGATTTGGGTCGGCTGGCGCGCCAGCTGGGGCGCAAAGCCTTCTTCAAAGGTGCGGTACACGCCGGCGATCGAGACCAGCTCGGGCTGCATCGCCATGGCGAAGATGCGCGCATCCGCATTGCCCGAGGCACCGGCCAGCGCGCGCCCGAACAGCGAGGCGTAGATATGGATGCTGCCGTCGGCGATGATCTCGGCGCCGTTGTTGACCACCGCCGTGACGATCAGGTCGCAGCCGCGCGCATACACGCGCTGGCCGGCCCGCACCGGGGTATCGATGATCATGGTGCCGGGCGTGACGATGGCGCTGGCCGGGGCTGGCGCCGGCGCGGCCGGCACGGGGGCCGCCGCTTCCGCGCGTTCCTTGGCGCCGCTGGCGCCGTCGTCGAGCGAGAGGCCGCGCGCGCGGATCGCGTCGTGCATGGCGGCCGGTGCGCCGCGCACGGCCACCGCGTTCAAGTGGTATTTCCTGAGCAAGGTCACCATCTTGTCCCAGTCGATGCGCGGCGCGCTCTCGGCCAGGGCGCTGATATCGATCACCGCGAATTCGTCTTCGAAGAAATCGGCCGAGCCGCCCGTCATCTGCTTGAGTGCCGCGTCGATCGCCAGCGGGTCGGCCGAATACAGAATCGTGGAGATCGCCACCACGGTGGAAATCTTGATTTCAATAGGCAGTTGGGACGGGCTTTTGAGCATAGACGAGTCGTGAGGGATGGGCGGATCACCGCCCAAAGCGGCGCAGGCTCGTGCATTCTACTGTGAAAATTGCGGTTCGGGGAGGCTTGCCACTTATGTTCCGCGTAGCAACTTCAAACCGGTTTTTGCGGCCTGCGGCGAGCATTTTTGTTCAATAAGGATATCCCGGCCAGGGGCGCTGCAGTGCCTCTCAGGACGGCTAGTGCGCCAGTGCACGGCCGCGCGCCGGAGGCGCCCGCGGGTGCGCCGGAACACGGCCGGCGCTAATGTAACAGTGCTCCTGAACATTGATTATATGTAAATTTACTATTATATAATTGGAATGTTTGCATGGCCGGCCCACGCTCTGCGTGCCCCGAAAGCGCCCTTCGCGGCCAGTCCGAATGTCCGGGCGGCAGGCGGGGCGCGCGGCGCCCGCTTGCGCAGGCAAGCGGACCGGACATTATCGTGCCTGCTCTTATCTCCCCACATCGAGGAAAGCATGTTTGAAGCTGCCCGCATCACCGATCCCATCTCCCATACCAATGCGCTGACCGGCTTTCTGATCGGTGCGCTCATCGGCATTGCCCTGATCGCCGCAGTGGCGTTCGCCACCTTCACCTGCGGTTTCGGTGTCGCCCTGCTCGCCGGCCTGGCCGCCGGTCTTGGTGCGTCGGGCATCCTCAGTCTAGGCGAGGCGATCGGGAAAATGAGTACGACCGTGACGGGAACGCTGGTGACCGGTTCCCTCAACGTGTGGACCAATGGCCTGGCGGCGACCTACGCCAAAGTCAGTACCGCGGCGTGCAGCATGCACAACCCGGTGCAGCTGGTGGCCGAAGGCTCGGGCAATGTATTCATCAACAGTTTGCCGGCCGCGCGCAAGGATGACAAGATCACCTGCGGCGCCAAGATTTCCGGCGGCTCCTCGAATGTCTTCATCGGCGGCGGCACCGAACCCTATCTCCCGGTGGCCGACGAAATACCGCCCGGGCTGCGCACCGCAGTCGACTGGGCCTTCACCGCCGCCGGTGCGGTGGGCGGCATCGGCAAGCTGCTGTGCAAGGCGGGCGGAGGGCTGACGCGCGCGGTATTACCCTGCGCGGCCCGCTTCCTGGCCGGCTTCGCCGCCGGCGAAGCGCTCAGCCGCTACGTCATCGCGCCCGTGGTCGGACGCGCCATCGGAGGCTTGCTGGGCGAGCCGGTCGACGTCACCACCGGCCGCAAACTGCTGCTGGCGCAAGAGGAAACCGACTTCGTCCTGCCCGGCCAGATTCCCCTGACCGGCGCGCGTTTTTATGGCAGCAATCTGGAGCGCGTCGGGGACCTGGGGCGCGGCTGGGTACTGCCGTGGGAAGTATGGCTGCAGGCGCGTGACGGCAAAGTCTGGTACAGCGACGGCCAGGGCCGCGAAACCGGTTTTCCCATGATGCAGCCCGGGCATACGGAGTTCAGCGAGAGCGAGCAGTGCTTTTTGACGCGCAGCGCCGACGGCCGCTTCATCATGTACGACGTGAACGACGTGTATTACGACTTCGGCCAGCTCGACATGACGGGCGCCGCGCCGGCCCCGCTGCTGCGGATCGAAGACCGTAGCGGCCAATGGCAGCACTATGCCCGCGACGCGGCGCAGCGGGTGCAGTCGATCGACACCAGCGACGGCCAGATGGTGCGGCTGGCGTACGGCGCCCAGTCCGGGCGCCTGGAAGGCATCGAGCGCGTGCGCGGCGGCACGCCGCTCTGGCTGGTGCGCTACGGTTACGACAGCCTCGGTCAGCTCATCAGCGTGCATGACATCAACGGCAATCTGGCGCGCCAGTTCAGCTATGCCGACGGCCTGATGACGAGCCACACCAGCGCGCTCGGCTTCGTGTGCCATTACCGCTGGGAGATGATCGACGGTGCGCCGCGCGTTGTCGAATGCGGCAACAGCGAAGGCGAACGCACCCGCTTCGCGTACGACCCGGCGGGCCGCCAGACCAGGGCCACCGACGAACTGGGACGCAGCGCCCACTGGATCTACGATGCCCATTTCCAGGTCGTGCAATGCACCGACCTCGATGGCGGCGTCTACCGCATCAGTTACACCGACGCGGGGTCACCGGCCACGCTCGATCTGCCTGGCGAGCGCAAGGTCGCATTCGACTATGACGCCATGGGCCGCCTGGTCGGCGAAACCGATCCGCTCGGCCGCACCACCACCACCGGCTACGATGGCCACAGCATGCGCGTGACCCAGCTTGCCTTCGCCGATGGCCAGCGCTGGCAGGCGGAGTACGATTTTTCGGGGCGCCTGCTGCGCACCACGGATGTGCTGGGACGCGAGGAGCGCTACGAATACGACGAGACCGGCGTCAGCCCGCTGCCGCTGGTGCACGTGGACGCCCGTGGCGGGCGCCAGCAGCTGCGCTGGGACGAACGCGGCCAGTTGCTCTCGTACACCGACTGCTCCGGCAAAACCACGCACTACACGTACGACGTCAACGGCGAACTTGCCTCGTTCACCGACGCACTGGGCCAGGTCACGCGCTACGAGAACCTGCCCACGGGCGAGCCGGCGCGCATCGAGCTGGCCGACGGCAGTGTCGAAGAATATGTCTACGACGCCGCAGGCCTGGTGACGTTCGCGCGCCGCAATGCGACCCAGACCCGGCACTGGAAGCGCAACGCGCGTGGCCAGGTCATCGAGGCGGTCGACCCGGCCGGACACATCGCGCGCTACCGCTACGATGTGCGCGGACGCCCGGTGGAATTGGCGACGGCTCCCGACACCCGCTATCTGTTCAGCTACGATGCGGGCGACCGTCTTGAGCGCGAAGTACGCCCGGACGGGGTCGAGCGGCACCGCCATTACGATCCCGCCGGCGAGATCATCGCACTCGACGAACACGGTGCGCCCACGCCGGGGCAAGCCGGGCGCGCCCTGCGCACCACGCTGTTCACGCGGGACAAGGTGGGCCGGCTGCTGGTCAAGCAGACCGCTACCGCCATCAGCCGCTACGAGTGGAGCGCAGGCGACCTGTTGACCGGGACCGCGCGCATGCCGACCGAGGCCGGCGCCGCGCTGGGCGTCACCGAAAGCGCACTGCGCTTCGGCTACGATGGCGCCGGGCGCCTGATCGCGGAAGAGGGTGCCGAAGGCCGGGTCGACTATGAACTCGACGAACTCGACAACATCACGGGCCTGCGCCTGCCGCATGAGCAGCGTATCGATACGCTCAGCTATGGCTCCGGCCACGTGCACCAGATCCGCATGGGCGAGCGCGTCATCAGCGACTTCGAGCGCGACGACCTGCACCGCGAAGTCGCCCACACGCAGGGCACCCTCGTGCAAAAACTCGGGTACGACAGGCTGGGGCGGCGCCTGTGGCAGGCTTCCGCCCGCAAGACGGAGGCGCATGGCGCCGGGCTCGGTCTTTTGTGGCGCAATTACCGCTACGATCCGATCGGCGAGCTGGGAGAGCAGCGCGATAATATCCGCGGTGCCATCCAGTATCAGTACGATCTGGCGGGGCGCATGCTCAAGCAACACCGGGTGGCGGCGCATCGGTCGGAATCGTTCGCCTGGGATGCCGCGGGCAACTTGCTGGACGACGTGGCGCGCAAGAGCGGCGGCCGGATTGAAGGCAACCGCCTCAAGGCATGGCAGGATCTGCGCTTCGACTACGATCCCTGGGGCAAGCTGCTGACCAAACGCAAGGGTGCCCACCAGGTCCAGCATTTTTCCTTCGATGCGGACGACCGTCTGATCAAGGTGCGTACCCAGGACGCGTGGGGGACGGCGGAAACGCTGTTCGATTATGATCCTCTGGGGCGGCGCATCGCCAAGACCGACGTGCGCGGCGCCGCCGGGGCCAGCCCTGGAGAGGAGCGGCGGCGCTTCGTCTGGCAAGGCTTGCGCATGGTGCAGGAAATTCGCGATACCGCCCTGAGCTGTTATGTCTACAGCCCGGATGAAGGTTTCACGCCGCTGGCGCGCGTGGATACGGCCATCGGCCAGGGCGTGGCCCTGGCGGCGGGCAGCGAGCAGCCGCGTTCGCGCATTTACCACTTCCACACGGATCTGGTTGGTGCGCCGCTGGAGGTGACGGACGACAGTGGGGAGATGGCCTGGACGGCCAGCTATACGGCATGGGGCAAGGCCGACATCGGCGACGACACAGCCATGGCGTCGAGGATCGAGCAGCCCTTGCGCTATCCGGGGCAGTACGCCGACCAGAGCACGGGGTTGCATTACAACACGTTCCGGTTTTACGATCCGGACATCGGGCGCTATATCAGCCCCGATCCGATCGGACTGGAAGGCGGCACCAATCTGTTTGCCTACGTGCCCAACCCGACCGGCTGGGCGGACCCGCTCGGCTGGGACTGGAATTATCATTTAACGGACAGTTCGGGAAAAGTGTATTACCACGGCCGCGCGAGCGACAAGCAGACGATGGCGGATGTAGCGCGACGTCATGGCAATAACAAAGGCAAGGATGGCTTTCGCTTCGGAAAGGGCGACACCATGACCCGGATTACCGCGCCGGGCACGCCGAAGTTGACTGCCCAGGGAATCGAGGGGATCGCCATCAAGAAGACGGGCATCATCGGCCGCAGGAAAACGAATGGGGATCGCGTACGGGGCAATGCCATTGCCGGGGTCGACCCCAAAAAGAAAACCTCTCCCGCGAAAATCAGGGCGGGAAAGGCATATTTGAACGGGCGCGTACCAAGTCAAATGGGGCAGGTCTCGGGCACACCATTAAAGGGAACAAAATGTTGAATAAACCGGTTGACAAGAAAGCGCTTAAATTATTGGGGCAATACGACAGCGTATCGCAATCGTATGCCCGTTTAAAACGTCCTTTGGAGCCGGACGAACAAGAATGGATCGATATACGCGGCGTCACTTCCGATGAGGAATTTGCATACCTGAAAGAACAAGGGTTGGCATTCGACCCCGTGGACATGAAACATGATGAGGCGGTTCGGAAGTGCTTTGCGTATGCGAAGCAGTGCAAGAAATCGCACGTGACCGATCTTTTCCTGTCAAGTTTCACGGCGGAGCGTCTTGATTTTCGAAGCGGCCTCGCGCCATATGCGATGATGCAGACCATGCCTGACCACGGCTTTACAAAATACTCCGCCCCGGGCTTTTGCGCCGTCTGCTCCGCCGCTCCTGTCTATACCGACATGGATACCACCGACTGGAACGTGGATCGCTACAAGTATGGATCAATCGGGCTGCTGAAGGTGCCTTATGTTATCCAGTTCCACCTGGCCCAGCATCTGCAGCTTGCTCAACAAAAGCCGACGGCGGATGACTTCCGTATTTTTAATGCCATTCTCGATACGCTGCGTTCGGTGGATGCCAAGACCAAACCCAAGGATCTGCATAAATATCTGAAAAAAATCGAGGGTTTCAAGGCCACTAACGATCAATGCAGAGTATTGGTGGAAGCGTTGGGCATCGCGAGCATTCTGGAGACGGAGGAACATAAAGGCTACCTCACGCACTTCACGAATCCCGGTCTGGCGCCTTCAAAATCACACAGCTCCGATTGGGCTTACCCCGTCGATTTCTGGACCGGCGCCGATGGCGTCAACAAGAAGGCGCTCGCATTCTGGTTTGGCGACTATCCCGAAATACGGCTTGAATGACGGAGCCACGCGAACTCCGCATGCATCTTGCGAAGGAAAAATAGTGAATGCTCCAATTGACAAGAAAGCGCTTAAATTATTGGCGCAATACAACAGCATATCGCAAGCGTATGCCGGTTTGAAACGTCCATTGGAGCCTTACGAGCAAAGATGGATCGATCTGCGCGGTGTCACCACTGACGAGGAATTTGAATACCTGAAAGAGCACGGATTGGCATTCGATCCGGTCGACATGAAACATGATGAGGCGGTTCAGAAGTGCTTTGAGTATGTGAAACAATGCAAGAAATCGCAGGTGACAGATCTTTTCCTGTCGAGTTTCACCTCGGAGCGTCTTGATTGTCGAAGCGGTTTCGCGCCATTTGCGATGATGCAGACGATGCCTGACCACGGCTTTGCAACATCCTCCGCCCCGGATTTTTGCGCCATTTGTTCGGCCGCTTCTGTCTACACCGGCATGGATGTCACCGACTGGAACGTGAACCGCTACAAGCATGGTTCAATTTGGCTGCTGAAAGTGCCGTATGTAATTCAGTTCCACTTGGCTCAACATGTGCTGCTTGCTCAACAAAAGCCGACGGCCGAGGACTTCCGCATTTTTAACGCCATTCTCGATACGCTGCGAACGGCGGATGCGAAGACCAAACCCAAGGACCTGCATAAATACCTGAAAAAGATCGAGGGTTTCAAGGCGACCAACGATCAGTGCCGGGTATTGGTGGAAGCGTTGGGCATCGCGGGCATCCTGGAGACGGAGGAACATAAAGGCTACCTCACGCACTTCACGAATCCCGGGTTGGCGCCGTCGAAATCGCACAGTTCCGATTGGGCCTACCCCGTCGATTTCTGGACCGGTGCCGATGGCGTCAACCAGAAAGCGCTCGAATTCTGGTTCGGCGCCTATCCCGAAATACAGCTTTAGCCTCCGCCGCCCATCCGCAAGCGCCGCGTCAGGCGCGCATGCGTTTGGCCGCCGCCACCATGTTCGCCAGCGCCGCCTCGGTCTCGGCCCAGCCGCGCGTTTTCAGGCCGCAATCGGGATTGACCCACAGATTGGCCGCCGGGATCACCTGCGCCGCTTTCCTGAGCAGGCATTCGATCGCGTCCGTATCCGGCACCTTGGGCGAATGGATGTCGTACACGCCCGGACCGATCTCGTTCGGATAGCGAAACTCGCCGAAGCCATCGAGCAGCGCCATGTCCGAGCGGCTGGTCTCGATCGTGATCACGTCGGCGTCGAGCGCGGCGATCTGCGGCAGGATGTCGTTGAACTCGGCGTAGCACATATGCGTGTGGATCTGGGTCGCGTCGTGCGCCGCGCCGGCCGTGATGCGGAACGCGCGCGTGGCCCAGGCCAGGTAAGCGTCCCAGCGCGCGCGCCGCAGCGGCAAGCCTTCGCGCAGGGCCGGCTCGTCGATCTGGATGATGCCGATCCCGGCCGCCTGCAAGTCGGCCACCTCGTCGCGCATGGCCAGCGCGATCTGCAGCGCGGTCAGCGCGCGCGGCTGGTCGTCGCGCACGAACGACCATTGCAGGATCGTGACCGGCCCGGTCAGCATGCCCTTGACCGGCCGCGCCGACAAGCCCTGGGCGTGCACGGTCCAGTCGACCGTCATCGGGCGCGCCCGCGCCACGTCGCCATACAAGACCGGCGGCTTGACGCAGCGCGAGCCGTACGACTGCACCCAGCCATGCTGGGTAAAGGCAAAGCCGTCGAGCTGTTCGCCAAAATACTCGACCATGTCGTTGCGCTCGGCTTCGCCATGCACCAGCACATCGAGCCCGATGGCTTCCTGGCGCGCCACCGCGTGCGCGATTTCAGCCCGCATCGCGCTCTGGTAGTCGGCCAGCGGCAGGGCGCCACGGCGGAAGGCGGCGCGCGCGGCGCGAATCGCCGCCGTCTGCGGGAACGAGCCGATGGTCGTGGTCGGATACGCCGGCAAGCGGAAGCGCGCCCGCTGCAAGGCTTGGCGCGCGGCAAACGGCGCGCCGCGCCGGTCGGCGCCGTCCGGTAACGCCTGCACCCGGGCCGCCACGGCGTCGCTGTGCACGCGCGCGCTGCGCGCCCGGCTGGCAATCGCGGCGCGCGCCTCGGCCAGGCGGGGCGCATCGGCCCCGGCCAGGGCCGCTTTCAGGGTCGCCAGTTCATCGAGCTTTTCGGCGGCAAACGCCATCCACGAGCGTACTTCGGGGTCGAGTGCCGTTTCATCGGCCAGGCTCAGGGGTACGTGCAGCAGCGAGCACGAGGGCGCCAGCCAGAGTTCGCCGCGCTTGTCCAGCAGCGGCGCCAGCAGGCCGATGGCCGTGTCGAGGTCGGTACGCCAGATATTGCGCCCGTCGACGATGCCGACCGACAGCACCTTGGGCTGGGCCAGCCAGTCGCACACGCTGGTCAGTTCGTGGGCCGCGCGCACGCCGTCCACATGCAGGCCGGCCACCGGCAGGCGGCAAGCCAGGCCCAGGTTTTCTTCCAGCGGCGAAAAATAGGTCGCCAGCATGATGCGCGCGCCTGATTGCGCCAGCAGCCAGTAAGCGATCTCGAAGGCGTTGCGCCATTCCTGCGGCAAGTCCAGGCCGAGGATGGGTTCGTCGACCTGCACCCATTCCACGCCTTGGGCCTTGAGGCGCATCAACAAAGCGGTGTAGACCGGAAGCAGCTTTTCAAGCAGGCTCAAACGGTCGAAGCCGCTGTCGCGCGCGCTGCCCAGCCACAGGAAGGTGAGCGGGCCGATCAGGCTGGCCTTGACCCGGTGCCCGAGCGCCTGGGCTTCGGCCACTTCCGCCAGCAAGCGTTCGCCGGCCAGGGTAAAGGCGGTATCGGCGCCGAATTCCGGGACCAGGTAATGATAGTTGGTGTCGAACCATTTGGTCATGTCGAGCGCGTGGCTGCCGTGCGGCGCAGCGTGATCGCTGGCGCAGCAATCGCTGCGCTCGCCGCGCGCCATGGCGAAATAGCGCGTCAGGGGCGTGGCGGCGCCGTCGAACCCGAAACGCGCCGGTTCGCAGCCGAACAGCTGGATGTGGCTGGCCACCTGGTCGTAGAAGGCGAAGTCGCCCACGGTCACCATGTCCAGCCCGGCGCCGGCCTGCAAGGCCCAGTGGCGCGCGCGCAGGGCGGCGCCGGCCGCTTCCAGCTCGGCCTCGCTGGTGGCGCCGCGCCAAAAGGCTTCGAGGGCGGTTTTCAGTTCGCGGCGCGCGCCGATGCGGGGGAATCCAAGTACGTGAGTTTGCAGCGTTTTCATGATGTCATCGAGATTTCATTGTTGGTGTGTAAAGTCTGCGGCAAACTGTCATATAATCAAAACGAAACATTTTGCAGTTCCGCATGAAAAATTTTCATAGAACGAGGCCATGCTAGAACTCCGACACCTGCGCACGCTCACCGCCCTGCGTTCTTCCGGCAGCCTGGTGCGTGCCGCCCAGTTGCTGAACCTGACGCAGTCGGCCCTGTCGCACCAGATCAAATTGATGGAGGAGCGCTACGGCGGCCCCCTGTTCGAACGCAAGTCGCTGCCGATCGCGTTTACCGCCACCGGCATGCGCCTGCTCGACCTGGCCGACCGCGTGCTGCCCGACGTCGAGCAGGCCGAACGCGACGTGGCGCGCCTGTCGCAGGGCGACAAGGGCCAGTTGCGCGTGGCGCTCGAATGCCATACTTGTTTCGACTGGCTGATGCCGGTGATGGATGCCTTCCGCCAGCGCTGGCCGGAGGTGGAGATCGACCTGGTGTCGGGCTTTCACAGCGAGCCGGTCGACCTGCTGCGCAGCGGCCTGGCCGACCTGGTGATCGGCTCGGCCGGCGGCCCGGAATACACCGTGTTTCCCCTGTTCCGTTTTGAAATCCTGGTGGTGCTGGATCAGAAGCACCGCCTGGCCGCCCAGCGCCGCCTGGAAGCGCCCGACTTCGACGGCGAAACCCTGATCACCTACCCGGTGCCGGAAGAGCGCATCGACCTGATCCGCGAAGTCTTGCGCCCGGCCAATGTGCGCTTCGAGCGCCGCACGGCCGAGCTGACCGTGGCCATCCTGCAGCTCGTGGCCAGCCGGCGCGGGCTGGCCGCGCTGCCCAACTGGGCCATCAAGAATTACGTCGACTACGATTACGTGCTGTCGCGCCCGGTGGGCGAGTTCGGCCTGTGGAGCGACCTGTTCGTCTCGGTGCCGCCGGCGCTGGCCGCCAAGGCCTACGTGAGCGACTTCGTGGGCGTGATCCGCGAGCAGTGCGCGCGCACCCTCGACGGCATTACCTTGCTTAGCTGATATGTAGCCGGGGTAATTTGCGGCTGCGCGGCAATCCCCGATTGTTTTCGGTGAATAAGCTGATAAGATTGATTTTGCTCAAACTCGAACGGAATCGGGAAACTAAGATGGAGGACTTTGTCACGCTCTACGCTGTCAAAGACTGTCCATCCGAAAAGGGAAACCATGTTTTCAAGTTCTGACCTGTTGTTCCGCTCCATGCGGGAACTGTTCGACACCCAAGCGGGCATGTATCAGCGCAGCGTCCACGCAGCCATGGACGCCGGCGTGTCCGCAGCGGAAGTCAATGTCGATTCGATAAGAACCCTGCTCGCCACGGCCACCGTCGCAACCCGGCAGTGGCAATGCGTGGGCGGCGCCAGCAACTGGCTGACCCCGGTTCCGCGCGATGCATGGCAGTTTGCAATTTTCGGTCGGCCCCTGTTGGCCGCGCCGCCGGCCGGAGCTCAGCCGGGAACGGCGACCGGCACCTAGTGCCAGGCCGCTCACTTGAAACCTATTGGCCACCGCGCCAGAACACAGCACATCGGAGATTCACATGGAAGACGTCGTAATCGTGGCCGCTGGCCGTACCGCAGTCGGTAAATTTGGCGGCGCGCTCGCGAAAATCCCCGCCGCCGAACTGGGCGCCCACGTCATCAAGCACTTGCTGGCCCAGATCGACCTCGATCCGGCCAAAGTCAACGAGGTCATCCTCGGCCAGGTGCTGACCGCCGGCGTTGGCCAGGGTCCGGCCCGCCAGGCCGTGATCAAGGCTGGCATGCCGAACATGGTGCCGGCGTTTACCGTCGGTAAAGTTTGCGGCAGCGGCCTGAAGGCCACCCACCTGGCGGCCCAGGCCATCAAGTGCGGCGACGCCGACATCATCATCGCCGGCGGCCAGGAAAACATGAGCGCCTCGCCGCACGTGCTGCCCGGCTCGCGCGACGGTTTCCGCATGGGCGACACCAAGCTGGTCGACACCATGATCGTGGACGGCCTGTGGGATGCCTACAACCAGTACCACATGGGCGTGACCGCCGAAAACGTCGCCAAGAAATACGAAGTTTCGCGCGCCGAGCAGGATGAATTCGCGCTGCAATCGCAGCTCAAGGCCGAGGCCGCGCAAAAGGCCGGCAAGTTCAAGGATGAAATCATTCCTTTCGAAATCGTCTCCAAGAAGGGCACCGTCGTGTTCGACACCGACGAGTATCCGAAGCATGGCACCACGCTCGAGTCGCTGGCCAGCCTGCGCCCCGCTTTCGACAAAGCTGGTACCGTTACGGCAGGCAATGCTTCTGGCCTGAACGATGGTGCCGCCGCCGTCATCATGATGTCCGCTTCCAAGGCCAAGGAATTGGGCCTGAAACCGCTGGCGCGCATCAAGGCGTATTCCTCGGCCGGGCTGGACCCGACCATCATGGGCATGGGCCCGGTCTCGGCGACCAGGCTGTGCCTGCAAAAGGCTGGCTGGACCCATGAAGACGTGGACTTGATGGAAATTAACGAAGCCTTCGCCGCGCAAGCGATCGCCGTCAACAAGGAAATGGGCTGGGATACCAGCAAGATCAACGTCAATGGCGGCGCGATTGCACTGGGGCACCCGATTGGTGCATCGGGCTGCCGCGTGCTGGTGACCTTGCTGCACGAAATGGTCCGGCGCGACGCCAAGCGCGGGCTGGCCAGCCTGTGCATCGGCGGCGGCATGGGAGTTGCTTTGGCGGTAGAACGCGACTGAGCATCGTTGCGCGCAAGCGCGATGGCATGAAACGGGGCGACAATGAGCGCGACTGAGCATGGCTGAGTAGCGCTCAAGCGGAGCAAGGGCGGGTCCAAGCCGCCCCCGCGATTTGGTTGGAGTTGGTGTACAAAAACAGGAGAAGACAAAATGGCTAGAGTTGCATTAGTGACCGGCGGTATGGGCGGTTTGGGCGAGGCGGTCTGTTTCAAACTGGCCGCGCTCGGGTATCGGGTCGTCACCACGTATTCCCCTGGTAACAAGAAGGTCGAGGAATGGCTGGCGACCACCAAGGACATGGGCTACGACTTCAAGGCGTATGCGTGCGACGTGGCCGACTACGATTCGGCCCAGGCGTGCGTAGCGAAGATCCAGGACGAAGTCGGCCTGATCGACGTGCTGGTCAACAACGCCGGCATCACGCGCGACATGACGTTCAAAAAAATGGACAAGCCGAACTGGGACGCCGTCATGGCCACCAACCTCGATTCCGTCTTCAACATGACCAAGCCGGTGTGCGATGGCATGGTCGAGCGCGGCTGGGGCCGCATCATCAACATCTCGTCGGTGAACGGGCAGAAGGGCGCCTTCGGCCAGACCAACTATTCGGCCGCCAAGGCCGGCATGCACGGCTTCACCAAGGCGCTGGCGCTGGAAGTGGCGCGCAAGGGCGTGACCGTCAACACCATTTCGCCAGGCTACATCGGCACCAAGATGGTCATGGAAATCCCGAAAGAAGTGCTCGACACCAAGATCATTCCGCAAATTCCGATGGCGCGCCTGGGCAAGCCGGAAGAAGTCGCCGGTCTGGTCGCTTACCTGTCGTCGGACGAAGCCGCTTTTGTTACGGGCGCCAACATCGCCATCAACGGTGGCCAGCACATGTCCTGATCGCAGTAGGCAGTCGCAGGAACCGAAAAGCACTGCCTGCGGGTAGTGCTTTTTTTCACCAAGGATCACCATGGCGATCAGCGCCAAACCGTATTTACGCGAAATCTCGATCGCCGACGATGCCGAGATCGATTTCGACAGTTATCCCTTCCATATTCCCGCCGTGCGCGACATGGGCGTGATCGAGCCGCACGCCGATGTCACCTTTTTCGTCGGTGAAAACGGCGCCGGCAAGTCGACGGTCCTCGAAGCGATCGCCGTGGCGATGGGTCTGTCTGGCGAAGGCGGCAGCCGCAGCGTCTCGCGCGGACAGCAGGAGGTCTCGCCCCTGCACGACTACCTGAAACTGGTGAAGGGCTTCCGCAAGCCGGCCTGGTCCTACTTCCTGCGCGCCGAAAGCCTGTTCAATGTCTTTACCTATCTCGACGAGCTTCCTCCTCCGGGGAGACGGCCATCGAAGCATCTGCGTTCGCACGGCGAAGCCTTCATGGAGGTGATGCTGGAGTTTTCGGCCGGCGGCCTGTACCTGCTCGACGAGCCCGAGGCGGCGCTCTCGCCCAACCGCCAGCTGGCCGCGCTGTCGGCCATCGACCAGCTGGTCAAGCAGGATTGCCAGTTCATCATCGCCACCCATTCGCCCATCCTGCTGTCTTACCCGAACGCCAAAATCCTGCAGTTCGACGGCAGCGGCATCGCCGAAGTGGCGTATGAAGACACCGAACATTTCGCCGTCACGCGCGATTTTCTCAACCACTATCCCCGGCGCCTCCAGCAACTGCTCGCCGACGACTGACCACAGGAACACGATCAACTTGAATACCACCTCCACGCTCACTTTCAGGCCAGCGACCGAAGCCGACATCGGCGCCATGTCGGCGATTCGCCTGACCGTCACCGAAAACCGCCTGCGCGACCCGGGCCGCATCACCATCGCCATGTACCGCGATTATCTGGGACGCCTGGGCCGCACCTGGGTGTGCGAGGACGATGGCGTGATCGCCGGTTTTGCCAGCGCCGACCGCGAACAAGGATCGATCTGGGCGCTGTTCATCGACCCCGCGCGCGAAGGGCAGGGCATCGGCAAGCGCCTGCTGGCGCTGGCGGTGGACGATCTGTTCGAACAAGGGCACGCGCAGATCGTGCTCTCGACCGGCGCCGACACCCGCGCCGACATCTTTTACGAATCGCAGGGATGGGAGCGCGGCAAGATGAAAGACGATATCGAAGTGCAGTATTCGCTGCAGCGCGCACGCGCGGCGCCGCCGCTGAACGACAACCTGTACGAGGCCAGCGTGCCCGTGTTCCGGCGCTACCTGCGCCATCTGCGCGCCATGCTGGTGCTGGCCGAAGCGCATCCGGACGGCCACGCCCTGCTCGGCGCGCGCCTGGCGCCGGGCATGCTGACCCTGGCCGTGCAGGCCGAGGTGGCGGCCAACTTCGCCGTGCGCGCCTGCGCCCCGCTGGCCGGCAGCAGCCTGTCGCAGACGGGCGCCTTTCCCGCCAGCGCGCTGCGCGACAGCGGCACATTCGCGCCGACCTACGAGGGCCTGCGCCAGCGCATCGACTTCGTGCTCGGCTTCCTGGACGCGCTCACCCCCGCGCAGTTCGACGGCGCCGCCAGCCGCGTCGTCAGCGACCGCGCCGGCGAAGCGCTGGTCACCCTGCCGGGCCAGCCCTTCCTGCTGCAGTATGCGCTGCCGAACTTCTTTTTCCACCTGACCAGCGCCTACGCCATCCTGCGCCAGGGCGGGGTCGCGCTCGGCAAGGCCGATTTCGACGGCTTCCATGTCTACACCAATGCCTGAGCCAACGACCCAGCTGGAAGACATCGGCCTCGCACCCGCCATGGCGGGGGCCATCGCCCGCGACGTGGCGCGCGGCGACGCCCGCTCGCTGCTGCATGAACTGCTGCTGCGCGGGCTGTGGAGCAGCGTCGCCGACGAAGCCGCACCGGAGGCGCTGCTGCGCCACGGCGGCGCCGCCGGGCGGCTGCTGGCGGCCGGGGTGGACCTGCACGACCTGCTTGACGTCGTGCGCGAGGCCCAGGTCGACACTATCTACAACGTGGCGCAGCTGATCGACTGGCCCGCCGAGGGGCTGGCATTGGACGACGCGTTCGAGGCCCGGCTGCTGGCCGGCCTCGCGCAAGGCGGCGCCACGCCGCAGCCGCTGCCCGAGCTGCATGCCTGCCTGATGGAGCGCGATCCCACCGGGCGCGCCGGCGCGCCGCGTTCTCCCGAACTGCGCCAGTTCGGCATGCTCGACGCGGACATCCGGCGCCAGATCACGGCGCTGAGCGGCGAGCGCAAGTTCTCCGCCGCCGCCGTCCTGTGGAAACAGCACGTGGGCGGCGAGCTGAAAACCGCGCTGGCGGCGGTGCAGTCGCTGGCCAGGCACCCACGATAGGCGCCGCCCGCTGCCGCCGCGCCAAGCCCGGCGGCAGCGGCGCGCCAGTACGCTACAATCGCTTGTCAACCACAAGAGGACTCCCATGCCCGCCATTCCGACCTGCCTGTTCCCGCCGATCCAGCCGACCCGGCACGGCATGCTGGAAGTCGATGCGCTGCACACCATCTACTGGGAGGAAGTGGGCAATCCGAAAGGCATCCCGGTGCTGTTCCTGCACGGCGGGCCGGGCGCCGGCCTGTCGCCGCAGCACCGGCGCTTTTTCGATCCGCAGCACTACCGCGTCATCCTGTTCGACCAGCGTGGCGCCGGCAAATCGACGCCGCTGGGCGAGTGGCGCGAGAACACCACCCAACTGCTGATCGGCGATATCGAAACGCTGCGCGAGCAGTTCGGCGTGGACAAGTGGCTGGTGTTCGGCGGCTCGTGGGGCTCGACCCTGGCGCTGGCCTACGGCGAAGCCCATCCCGAGCGCTGCCTCGGTTTCATCCTGCGCGGGATTTTCCTGTGCACCGCCGCCGAAGTGGACTGGTTCCTGCACGGCGTGCGCTGGTTCTACCCCGAGCTGTACGACGAATTCGTGGCACCGATTCCCGAGGCCGAGCGAGCCGACCTGCTCACCGCCTACACCTCGCGCATGCTGTGCGACGACCCGGACGTGTACTGGCCGGCGGCGCGCGCGTGGAGCCGCTTCGAGGGGCGCCGCGTGTTCCTGCTGCCGCAGCCGGAAGACACCGCCTCCGACACCCTCGACCTGGGCGTGGGCCGGCTCGAATCGCACTACATGGCCAACCAGGGCTTCCTGGACGAAGACCAGCTGGTGCGGGACGTGGGCCGCATCGCGCACCTGCCGTGCGTGATCGTGCAGGGCCGCTACGATGTCATTTGTCCGCCGCTGTCGGCCTACCGCCTGCACCAGGCCTGGCCCGGCGCGCGCCTGCGCATGGTGGCCGACGCCGGCCACGGCGCGCTGGAAGCGGGCATCGCCAAGGCGCTGGTGGGCGCCACCGAGCAGTTCAAGCGCAGCGGACGCTTCGATTAGGACGGCGCGGGTGGCCCTGCTACACTAGCGGTTGTACACGCATTATCAACTTACAGCGCCCTATGAATCTCCAGCTCACCGATATGGGCCACGTCATCCAGTTGGCCATCGCGCCGGTGTTCCTGCTCACCGGCGTGTGCACCAACCTGATGGTGCTGACCAACCGCCTGGCGCGCATCATCGACCGCTCGCGCGTACTGGAAGACCGGCTCGACATCGGCTGGCACGACGCCTACATGGACGAACTCGACGTCCTGTACCCGCGCTGGCACCTGATTAACTACGCCATCGCGCTCAGTACCGCCTGCGGCCTGCTGATTTGCCTGATCATTGCGCTGCTGTTCCTGGGCGATACCACCAATGTCTCGCTGGACCAGTACATCGCCGGCCTGTTCGTGATCGCGATGCTGTGCCTGATCGGCAGCTTTGTGTACCTGCTGCGCGAAATTTTTGTCGCCTCCAAGACGCTGCGTTCGCGCCGTCACGTGCGTCCGCGCGGTTCGCCGCCGGCCGCCAACTAACAGATTGAATTTTCTTATGCACGATTACCAACGTCCTCCCACCTTGTACCGCTACGCGCCGCGCGCCGAACTGGAAGCCGCGCTGGCCCTGGGGCAGTTTCGCCTGGTCCCGGTCAACAACTGCCTGACCCTGTCGTTCTCGCAAGCCTGGGACACCGCCCTGTTCGACATTTTCTCGCCGGCCGACTGCTGCCTGGTGATCCACAATACCGAGGAATTCGGCGAACGCCTGCACCGCGCCGTGCAGCGCACCCTGCCAAGTTGGGCCGGGATCGACGGCGCCGTCGAATACGGCGTGCGCGCGGCCCTGGGCGCCGCCTTCACCAAGAGCAGCGCCGAAGCCGAAGAACGCGAATGGCAGTTCGCCTGGCGCGCCATGGCGCCGCAAATGAGTCTCAATCCCGTGACGGTCAAGATCGGCAGCATCGAAACCTTCGCCGAACTGCGCGAGCCGCAAAGCTACCAGGCTTAGTTGACAGGAGCGTCGCCGCGCTCCAGCCGCGCAAGGACGGCCTTCATCATGCGCTCGATGTCGGAGCGGATGATGTTCGCCCCCAGCATGCCGGGAACGTAGAACTTCGGTACCAGCTTGCCGCTGTAGACGATGCGCGTGCCGCCCGTCTCGGGCACCGGGATCAGCTGCCAGCGGCACTGGTAGACGCGCATGTCGCCGGTCACCAGGCTGATGTCGATCGACGTCATCGCTTCTTCGCTCGCCTGCACGATCAGATGGATGTCGCGCCGGATGAACAGGAAGCTGGCCACCCCGAACTGCTCGATGATTGCCTTGTTGCCGGTGCGCGAAAGGACCTTGGACGTTTTCAGGTCCGGCACGAACTCGGACATGCGGTCATAATCGGTCAGCACCTTCCACACGGCCGCCGGCGCGGCGCGCACCTCGCCGCTGGAGGCGACCTCGAACATGTGCTGGTCCGCCAGATCGACGCGCTTGACCGTCACTTCCAGCCTGGATTGGGCCAGGGCGGGCGTGGAACAGGCAAGAAAGCAACATAATAGGATTCGCGGAAACATAAGCTCAGCCTACGGGAAAGCGGCGGCCCTGACAAGGAGGCACACTCAAGCGTGCGCGGGATGGCGGCCGGCGGCGGGTCGAAGATTAGAACCCGGCATCTACAGAAGTAGGTTGTAATGTCGTCTTGATATGCAGTCCCGACGTCCCGTCTTCACGCCCCCACCCATCACAATCATGACAATCCAAGCCTACCCGCACCTGCTCGCGCCCCTGGACCTGGGCTTCACCACCTTGCGCAACCGCGTCATCATGGGTTCGATGCACACCGGGCTCGAAGATCGCTTCTACAATTACGGCAAGCTGGCCGCCTTCTACCGCGAGCGCGCCAAGGGCGGCGTGGGGCTGATCGTCACCGGCGGCATCTCGCCCAACCGCCAGGGATGGCTGCTGCCGTTCGGCGGCACCCTCAATTTCGCCGGTGACGTGTACAACCACCGGCGCGTCACAAACGCGGTGCACGAGGAGGGCGGCAAGATCCTGATGCAGATCCTGCACTCGGGACGCTATGGCTATCAGCCGCTGGTGGTGTCGGCGTCGGGCGTGAAGTCGCCGATCTCGCCGTTCAAGCCGCGCGCGCTGACGGAAAGCGGGATCGAAGCGACCATCCGCGACTACGCGCGCTGCGCCAAGCTGGCCAAGCGCGCCGGCTACGACGGCATTGAAGTGATGGGCAGCGAAGGCTACCTGCTCAACCAGTTCCTGTGCGCGCGCACCAACCTGCGCCAGGACCGCTGGGGCGGCAGCATCGAGAACCGCATGCGCCTGCCCGTCGAGATCATCAAGCGCATCCGCAAGACCGTGGGCGAGGACTTCATCATCATGTACCGCCACTCGCTGCTCGATCTGGTCGAAGGCGGCAACACCTGGGACGACGTGGTCAAGGTCGCGCACGCGCTCGAACAGGCCGGCGTCACCATCCTCAATACCGGCTACGGCTGGCACGAGGCGCGCGTGCCGACCATCGTCACCTCGGTGCCGCGCGCGGCCTTTGCCAGCGTGGCCGGGCGCCTGCGGCGCGAAGTGAAGATTCCCGTGGTGGCCTCGAACCGCATCAACATGCCGTTTGAAGCGGACGACATCATCGCCCGTGGCGACGCCGACATGGTGTCGATGGCGCGCCCGTTCCTGGCCGACGCCCAGTTTGTCATCAAGGCGGCCAGCGGGCGCGCGGACGAAATCAACACCTGCATCGGCTGCAACCAAGCGTGTCTCGATCACACCTTTGCCAACAAGCGCGCCAGCTGCCTGGTCAACCCGCGCGCCTGCCACGAGACGGAGCTGGTGTACGCCAAGACGGCCAGGCCGCGCAAGGTGGCGGTGGTGGGTGCCGGTCCGGCCGGATTGTCGGCGGCGACCGTGGCGGCCGAATGCGGGCACGCGGTGACCCTGTTCGATTCGAGCGACACGGTGGGCGGGCAATTCAAGATCGCCATGCAAATCCCGGGCAAGGAAGAATTCGCCGAAACGATCCGCTACTTCCGGCGCAAGCTGGACCTGACCGGCGTGACCTTGCGGCTCGGTGAGCGGGTCACGCGCGAGGCGCTGCTGGCGGGAGGTTTTGACGACGTGATCGTCGCCACCGGCATCAAGGTGCGCATGCCGCCGATCGAGGGCATCAAGCATCCCAAGGTGCTGTCGTACATCGACGTGTTGCAGAACAAGGCGCCGGTGGGCAAGCGCGTGGCCATCATCGGCGCGGGCGGGATTGGTTTCGACGTGGGCGAGTACCTGCTGCACAACCCGGCGCACCCGCTGCCGCTGCCGGTGGCCGAATGGGCCGGTGAATGGGGCGTGGATCTGGAGGCGACCACCAGTGGCGGGCTGGTGGCGCCGCACGCCGCCGAACCGGTGCGCCAGCTGTTCCTGATGCAGCGCAAGGCGTCCAAGCTGGGTGCGGGGCTGGGCAAGACGTCCGGCTGGGTGCACCGCGCGACCTTGAGCCGCAATGGGGTGGTGATGCTTGCTGGTGTCACGTACAACAAGATCGACGACCACGGGCTGCATATCACGGTCGGTGGGGAAGAGCGCTTGATCGCGGTCGACAATGTGATTATCTGCGCGGGGCAGGATAGTTTGACGGAGTTGATGCCGGAAGAGGGCGCGGCGGGCGGCGGGCCGGTGTTCCACAAGATCGGCGGCGCGGCGCTGGCGGCCGAGTTGGACGCCAAACGCGCTATCAGGGAAGGCGCTGAACTGGCTGCACGGCTATAAAGACCGGTGCACTCAAAACCGTCGTTCCCGCGTACGCGGGAACGACGGTTTTGAGGCTAGCGGATTAGGGCTAACGGTTATGGGGTTAGCCCGTATCGGCTACTACTTCTTGCGCACCACCACGCACCCAATTGAATACCCCGCGCCAAACGAGCAAATCACGCCGTGCGAGCCGCTTGGCATGTCGTCCTGGTACTTGTGAAACGCGATGATCGAGCCCGCCGACGAGGTATTCGCATACGTGTCCAGAATGACCGGCGCTTCCTGCGGCTCGGCGTCGCGCCCGAGCAGCATGCGCGTGATCAGCAAATTCATGTTCAGGTTCGCCTGGTGCAGCCAGTAGCGCGACACCTGCGCCACTTCCAGCCCCGCATTGGTGATCGTCTCGCGGATCATCTCGGCCGCCATCGGACACACTTCCTTGAACACCTTGCGGCCCTGCTGGCGGAACAGCTTGTCCGGCTGGCCGATGCCCGCTTCGTCGAAGCGGTTCATGAAGCCGAAGTTGTTGCGGATGTTGTTCGAGAATGTGGTCTTGAGCTTCGATTCGAGAATCTCGAACTGGTGATTGCTGGTCGCCGTCTCGGCCGCTTCGACCACGATGGCCGTGCAGGCGTCGCCGAAAATGAAGTGGCTGTCGCGGTCGCGGAAGTTCAAATGGCCGCTGGTGATTTCCGGATTGAGCACCAGCACCGCGCGCGCCTGTCCGCTCTGCACCGCCGCCATCGCCGTCTGGATCCCGAAGGTCGCCGAGGAACAGGCCACGTTCATGTCGAAACCGAAGCCGTCGATGCCCAGCGCTTCCTGTACTTCCACCGCCATGGCCGGATAGGCGCGCTGCATGTTGCTGCACGCGACCAGCACCATGTCGATGTCGGCCGCCGTGCGTCCGGCCCGGTCCAGCGCCTGGCGCGCCGCGGCCACGCAGATTTCAGCCTGCAGCGAGATGTCTTCGTCGGCGCGCTCGGGAATGCGCGCCGTCATGCGCGCCGGGTCCAGAATGCCGGATTTTTCCATCACATAGCGCGATTTGAT
The DNA here is from genome assembly GCF_011682175.1 of Massilia frigida. Classification (GTDB taxonomy): domain Bacteria; phylum Pseudomonadota; class Gammaproteobacteria; order Burkholderiales; family Burkholderiaceae_D; genus Telluria_A; species Telluria_A frigida. Next base: position 413,094 of record NZ_WHJG01000001.1, on the reverse strand, counting down.
ACCGGACGCTTTTTCGATAAAGGCCGCGCTCGATCCTTCGATCGCCGTCAGTTCGCCCGCCGCGATCGCAGCGGCGTGTTCGGCGTTGTACAGCTCGGCGTAGGCGTTGAAGGCGACAACCAGCTCTTCGTTGGAGATCGAATGGGGCGGCGTGAACAGGCCCGTGCCGCTGATGACGACTTGTTTCATGGTAAAGCTTTCAAATAGGGTAAGCCGGGCGTAACCCGGCACGTGCCGCTGATTCTACACAATGGCATTCGCGGTGGCGAGAAAAGCGCGGGCCAGCCCCATGGACAGTGCCTATTTGCGTTTTTTCGCGGGTGCCGGCGCCGCCGGCGCTTCCGCCACCAGGTCCTTGGCCGGCTTGGCCAGTTGCACCGGCAAGCCTTTCAGGTGATTCAGGGCCTGGGCCAGCTGGAAATCGTCGGCGCTGCCGTATTCGAGCGGCTTGCGCTTGCGCTCGACCGCCAGCAGGCGCCGTTGGGCGTCGAGCTGCTCGCGCGTACTGGCCGCGCTTTCCTTGTCGCGGTCGTTGGACAGGTGCTTTTCCAGGTCGGCTTCGCGCATGCGTAAGCCGTTCAAGCCATCGCCGTCAGCGTTTTCGTCGACCAAAAAGTCGGGAATGATGCCGCGCGCCTGGATCGAGCGCCCGTTCGGGGTGTAGTAGCGCGCCGTGGTCAGCTTGACCGCCGTGTCGCCGCCGAGCGGCTTGATGGTCTGTACCGAGCCCTTGCCGAAGGTCTGGCTGCCAAGAATCACGGCGCGCTTGTAATCCTGGAGCGCGCCGGCCACGATTTCGGAGGCCGAGGCCGATCCGGTGTTGACCAGCACCACCATCGGTACCGTCTTGAGCGCCGCCGGCAGCCTGGCCAGCACGTCGCCGTCGCCCTGCAGGGTGTAATACTCGGGTTTGCCGAGGTAGCTCTGGCGCGAATTGGCCAGCTGGCCATTGGTCGAGACGATTTCGGCGCCGCGCGGCAAAAACGCGGCCGACACGCCAATGGCGCCTTGCAGCAGGCCGCCCGGGTCGTTGCGCAAGTCCAGCACCAGGCCCTTGAGGGATGGATCCTGCTGGTACAGCGCCGCCAGGCGGGCCGCCATGTCGTCCACGGTCGGTTCCTGGAATTGCGAAATGCGCAACCAGGCGTAGCCCGGCTCGACAATCTTGCCCTTCACGCTTTTCTGGATGATTTCCTGGCGCATGATCGTCATCACCAGCGGCAGCGCCACGTCCTTGCGCAGCAGGGTCAGGGTGACCTTGGTGAGCGGCTCGCCGCGCATCTTCTTGACCGCTTCGTCGATGCCCAGGTTCTGGATGGCCTCGTTGTTGATGCGCGTGATCAGGTCGCCCGCCTTGATGCCGGCGCGCCAGGCCGGCGAATCCTCGATCGGGGCCACGATCTTGATGTAGCCTTCTTCGCTCTGGGCAATTTCGATGCCCAGGCCGACGAACTTGCCCTGGGTGCCTTCGCGCAGGTCGCGGTAGGCTTTCTTGTCGAGGTAGGCCGAATGGGGATCGAGCGAGGCCACCATGCCGGTGATGGCGTCGGTCAGCAGTTTCTTGTCGGCCACCGGCTCGACATAATCGGTTTTGATCAGATCGTAGGCGTCGGAGAGCTGGCGCAGCTCTTCGAGCGGCATGCCTTGCTCGACCGGCTTTTGCGCCAGCGCCGAGAACTGCATGGAAAAGGCTACGCCGGCAAGGGCGCCCAGGCCGACCAGCCCGGAATTTTTGAGGGTAGAGCCCATGGTGTCACCTACGATGCCAAGAAGAATGCGCCACTCCAGCTGATGAGCTGGCACGAATCCAGTATAAACCCGATTGCACGGCCCGCAGCGAAATTGTGCAGGTCCGGCCTGTGTATCGAAAAGTAAAAAAACCGGACCCGGCGGTTGCGCCAGGAGGGCAGCGGCTAGAATGCCAGCATCGCGAGCCCCATGACGCGCCCAGCAGTTGCCGTCCAGCCAGCCTGATTCACCACCGAACCCCCGATGAGCAAACTGATCCCCTTCGCCTGCGCCGCCCTGATTGCCAGTATCGCCCCGTCCAGCCATGCCCAGGAGGCGCCCGCCGCGCCGCTGAGCGCCGTGCCGGCGCAGGAACCGGCCGCCCTGCCTGCGTCCACGTCCAAGTCCAAGGGCGAGCCCAAGGGCGAGCCCAAGGCCGCAGCCGGCGTGGCTGCGGTCACCATCAATGGCAGCCGCGCTGGCGACACCGAATCGCGCCGCCTGTCGACCGCCGCCAAGATGGTGTTCGGGCGCGAAGAACTGGACCGCAACGGCGACAGCAGCGTCGGCGAAATCCTCAAGCGCCTGCCCGGAGTGACCATGGGCGGGCCGCCGGGACGGGGCGGCGGCGGGGTGCGCATGCGCGGCCTGGGCAATGGCTACACCCAGATGCTGGTCAACGGCGAGCGCCCGCCCGCCGGTTTTTCGCTCGAATCGCTCGCGCCCGACCAGGTCGAACGCATCGAAGTCATGCGCGGCCCCGTGGCCGAGCACAGCACCCAGGCCATCGCCGGCACCATCAACGTGGTGTTGCGCGAGGGTTACCAGCAAAAGGATGTGCAGCTCAAGCTGTCCGACAGCATCGAAGATGGCCGGCACGGACCGAACGTCTCGCTCACCATGCCCGGCAAGGTGGGCGCACTGACCTGGCTGATGAGCGGTTCGGTGGGCACCAACCGCCAGCACGACGAGAACGTCACCACCTACCGCGATACCGATGCCGCCGGCCTGCTGCTGAAAGACCAGCAGGTCGATGGCTCTAGCCGCCGCAGTTCGCGCTCGGTACACCTGACGCCGCGCCTGTCGTATAAGTTCGACAATGGCGACACGCTCAATTTCCAGCCGTTTTTGATGCATAACCGCAGCGAAGGCGACAGCAACAGCCTGCTGACCCAGCGCATCGGCCCGCCGCAGCGCGAATACTCGCTGGCGCTGGCCGACTCGACCTCGTCGATGACCATGCTGCGCGGCTTCGGCAACTGGCTGCACCGGATGGAAGCCGGCGCCAAGCTCGACGTCAAGTTCGGTTTCGGCGGCGGCCGCAGCGAAAGCACGTCGCTGCGCAAGCAGTACGCCGACAATGGCGTGCTCAAGGATTACTTCAACGACGTCGACACCTCGCGCAGCCATAACCTCAACAGCGGCGGCAAGTACAGCACGCCGCTGGCCAAGGGCCACCTGCTGGCCGCCGGCTGGGACCTGGAAGGCGGGCACCGCGAGCAAAGCACGGTGGCGCTGGTCAACGGCCGCGCCCAGTTCGCCGAATCGGGTTCCAGCATGACGGCCGACACGCGCCGCGTGGCCGGCTATGTGCAGGACGAGTGGGATATCACGCCGCAATGGTCGGCCTACCTGGGCTTGCGCTGGGAAGGCATCCGCACCAGCGCCACCAACCAGGGCCGTGACGTGCGCAACAACAGCAGCGTGTGGAGCCCGGTGCTGCACACGGTATGGCGCATTCCCGGCTTCGAAAAGGACCAGATCCGCGCCAGCCTGACGCGCAGCTACCGCGCGCCCCAGCTGAACGACCTGATCGCCGTGCCGACCTGGTCGCAGCTCAACAGTGCAACCCGGCCCGACCGCACCGGCAATCCGAACCTCAAACCCGAGCTGGCGCAGGGCATCGACCTGGCCTACGAACACTACCTCGGCAAGAGCGGCATCCTCAGCGCCAGCGGTTTTGTGCGCAACATCGATAACCTGATGCGGCGCGAGCTGACCCTGCGCGACACGCCGGACGGCCCGCGCTGGCTGTCGAGCCCGTCGAACATCGGCAGCGCGCGCACCAGCGGCATCGAGCTGGAAGCCAAGTTCCAGCTGGCCGAGCTGGTGGCCAACGCCCCGAATATCGACCTGCGTTCGAACTACAGCCATTTCTGGTCGAGCGTGGAGGGCATTCCCGGCCCCGACAACCGGCTCGACCAGCAAGCCAAGCAGACCGCCAACGTCGGCCTCGACTGGCGCCTGAAGAATGTGCCGCTGACCCTGGGCGGCAGCTACAACTGGACCCCGGCGATCCTGGTGCGCACCAGCGCGGATGAAGTCGCCACCACGGGCGTGAAGCGCCAGTTCGACGTGTACGGCCTGTGGAAGATCAGCGCCGCCACCCAGCTGCGGCTGTCGGCCAACAATCTGCTCAACGACGACTACCTGGCGGGCCGCACCGTGACCCGGAACGGCATCGCCCAGCTGTCGGACACGGCCAGCCGCACGTACACGACGTGGACAATTCGGCTGGAAATGAAGTTATAGTGATCGATACCATGGCCACAAGCCATTTTTTCCCTGCCCCATAAGGACACCCCTGTGAAACGATTTCTTCTGAGTACCCTGACCCTGAGTTTGGCGGCCGCTTTCGCCAACGCCGCCGATCCGGTCCCGCCCCGCGCGCCAATTTCCGGCATCGACATGCAGTACATCGACAGCAGCGTGCGTCCGCAGGACGACTTTTTCAGCTACCTGAATGGCGTGTGGCTGAAAAACACCGATATCCCGTCCGACAAGTCGAGCTGGGGCACCTTTGCCAAGCTGCGCGACGACACCTTGCCGCAGTTGCGCACCCTGATCGAAACGGCCCAGAACGAGAAGAACAAGAAAGCCGGCAGCGAGGCGCAGAAAATCGGCGACCTGTACAACAGCTACATGAACGAAGCCAAGCTGGAAAAGCTCGGCTACAAGCCGCTGGCCGGCGAATTGCAGCGCGTCCGCGCACTGCGCGACAAGAAAGCCATTCCGGCCCTGATCGCGCACCTGACGCAAATCGGCGTGGCCGCGCCGTACGGCATCTATGTGGGCCAGGACAGCCGCGAATCGACGCGCTATGCCACCTACATCAGCCAGGGCGGCCTGGGCTTGCCGGACCGCGACTACTACCTGAAAAAAGACGATGCCAAGCTGGCCGACGTGCGCGCCAAGTACGAGCGCCACATCGAGAAAACGCTGGGCATGGCCGGTCACAAGGATGCGGCCGCCGCAGCCAAAGCCATCCTGGCGCTGGAAACCGCGCTGGCGGAAGTTCAGTGGAGCAAGGTCGAGCTGCGCGATCCGGTCAAGCGCTACAACAAGGTCGAGATCGCCAAGCTGGGCGAGCTGACCCCGGGCTACGACTGGAAGAGCGCATTGGGCGCGGCCAACGTGGCGGGCAAGGTCGACTATGTCATCATCGGCCAGCCGAGCTACCTGAGCGGCTTTAACCAGGTGCTGGAAAAGACCGACCTGGCGACCTGGAAATCGTACTTCGAATGGCATTTGCTGACCAGCTATGCGGAATACCTGTCGAAAGAGTTCGTCGACGCCGATTTTGCCTTTTTTGAAACCGTGCTCAAGGGCGTACCGGAACAGGAACCGCGCTGGAAGAACGGCGTCTCGACCGTGAATGGCGCGCTGGGCGAAGCGGTGGGCAAGGAATACGTCGGCAAATATTTCCCGGCCGAGCGCAAGGCGCGCATGGAAGAGCTGGTGCAAAACCTGCTGGTGGCCTACAAGCAGAGCATCGACACGCTCGACTGGATGGGTCCGGAGACCAAGAAGGAAGCCCAGGCCAAGCTGGCCAAGTTCCGCCCGAAGATCGGCTACCCGAGCAAATGGCGCGATTATTCGGCGCTGACGGTCAAGCAGGATGATCTGGTCGGCAACATGATGCGTGCGCGCACCTTTGCCTACAACCGCAGCATCAACAAGCTGGGCAAGCCGATCGACCGCGAAGAGTGGGGCATGACGCCGCAGACAGTGAACGCTTACTACAGCTCGACGATGAACGAAATCGTGTTCCCGGCCTCGATCCTGCAGCCGCCGTTCTTCGACATGCGCGCCGACGACGCGGTCAACTACGGCGCCATCGGCGCGGTGATCGGGCACGAGATCAGCCATGGCTTCGACGACAAGGGCAGCCAGTCCGACGGCGACGGCAACCTGCGCGAGTGGTGGACCAAGGAAGACCGCGCCAAGTTCCAGGCCAAGGCCGACATGCTGGTCAAGCAGTACAGCGGCTACAGCCCGCTGAAGGGCTACAACGTCAATGGCGAGCTGACCCTGGGCGAGAACATCGGCGACAACTCGGGCGTGGCGATCGCGTACAAGGCTTACAAGCTGTCGCTGGGCGGCAAGCCGGCGCCGGTGATCGACGGCCTGACGGGCGACCAGCGCTTCTTCATGGGCTTCGGGCAGGTATGGCGCATGAAGATGCGTGAAGCGCAGCAGATCGTGCAGGTCAAGACCGATCCGCACTCGCCGGGCCAGTTCCGCGCCAACGGCACGATGATGAACCAGCCGGCGTTCTATGAAGCGTTCGGCGTGAAGGAAGGCGACAAGATGTACCTGCCGCCGAAAGAGCGCGTCACGATCTGGTAATCGGGTCAATTGAGACGACAAGGGCCACGCAAGTGGCCCTTTTTTTGCAACGTGCTTTGCGCAGGGTGCGGGATGATGTGGGCGCTTGCTAACGTCGTAGCGGGCTGGGGTGTGGTGGAAAGTCGCTGGCTGCGGAGCCAACTTGGACCCCCGCCTTCGCGGGGGTGACGGCTGTGGCGGCTGCGACAGCGGCTGCGGTGGGGGCTTGTCGTTGCTGGCACTGCCGGAAACGGCTTCCCGCGCGGGCGGGACGCCAGGTTTGCAATGGCCGCGCGTCCTTGCTTATCTCCAGGCGAAAAAAAACCGCCCTGAACAGAGCGGTTTATCCGGCGTTGCGAACGCTTACTTGGCTGCGGCAATCATGAAATCAACCGCTGCCTTCACATCTTCATCCGAGGCTGCCGAACCGCCTTTTGCCGGCATCATGCCCGCCTTGCCGGCAAATCCCTTGATTGCGTGCTCGTACAGCAATGGCGCGCCTTGCGCAATGCGTGCGGCCCATGCAGCTTTGTCGCCGAGCTTCGGCGCACCGGCAATACCTGCACCGTGGCAAACAACGCATGCGGCGTTGTAGGTGGTTTTGCCGATATCGGCGGCCAGCTTCGGTGCTTCGGCCGGGGCTGCTGCCGCTGGCGTTGCTGCCGGAGCTGGTGCCGGGGCTGCCGCTTCGGCTGGCGCTGCTGCTTCGGCCGACGCGGCCGGTGCGGCGGCGGCTGCCGCTGGCACAGCTGGTTCCTTGAACTTGGCGCCGCTCTGGTTTGCCATGTGCACGACCGCGCGCGCTACTTCGACATCGTCCAGATCAGGATTGCCGCCGCGGGCAGGCATCGCGCGGATACCGTCGATCGCGTGCTTGACCAGCGTATCGTAGCCTTGAGCAATACGGGTACCCCAGCCACCGGCGTCGCCCATCTTCGGTGCGCCAGCGGCGCCCGTTGCGTGGCAGGCCGCGCAGTTGGCCGTGTAGACGGCGTCGCCAGCGAGGAAAACCTTCGGCGCGTTGGCATCCTTGAGGATGAACCCTTCATCGGCCACCGGATGCAGACGCGCTGCGATCGCTTCGGCCTTCTGGCTGTCGGTGCCGGCACCAGTGGTTTTCTTCGTCGTCACGAGGGTCACCAGCAGAATGATGCCGATGACAGTGACCAGGAAGAAGCCGGCCACCGCAGCGGCGAGCTGCTTGGGTGTCCGGATCGCGGATTCGTGTTCGTTGTGTGCGTCGCTCATGATGTCCTTAGTACAATTTTCAAAAAGCTGCCGGCCGGTCGTGTTCGCATGGAGGAACTTGCAAATACTCGCCAAACCCGCGATTATAGACTCAAAGCACCTCTTATGGAACGCAAATTCCCTGTAACGCGACACTTTCCATGGACGCGGGTACAGAAAAAACGGTATCCTTCGCGTTACGTTCGACATTCCTCAGCGCGGCTGTAGCTCAGTGGATAGAGTATTGGCCTCCGAAGCCAAGGGTTGTGGGTTCGATCCCCGCCAGCCGCACCAAAAACCTCTTTAAATTCAATTGGTTGGCCAGTTTGCCCCTCTGCGGCCACTCGCTCCTTGCGTCAAAAATTTTCCTATGTAGGGGTAATGTAGGATTTTTTGGTCAACAGTTCTCCATAGAGCAGCACCTGCGCCGCGTCTTCGGACGGGGTGAGGGCACGAGGGAGGCGCGTGAGATCCCGCTTGGCAGGGCGACTTCCACCTATTGCAGCTCAGTGGCGTATTGACGTAATGCCTGCCGTTTGTGCTCAGGTAGTTCTGAGTAGGCCAAGATGATTGCAGCAAGGCGGTCGTCGCCGCAGTAGAAGTAGGCCGTAGAAATTCCTAGCACTTTGGCAATACTTTCGACGAACTTGTGCGACGGTTCATGAATGCCATTCTCATACCGGCTCATCCGAGCACTTGCCGACGACTCCTCCAGCCCCGCCAACACCCCGAGTTTGTCCTGTGGCAGCTCTGAACGCAGTCTGACTTCGCGGAGGCGACGCGCAAACGTTGAAGACTTCTGCAAGAGGAGTGACGGCATCCGTCGATAATCGTAGATTACCTTGGATATTTCTCTACGATAAACGTAGAATTAGCGTCTTAATCGTTGATTCCGGGAATGCTCCAGTTGAAGAAATCTTTTTTCGTTATCTTGCTGCTAACAGCCTGCGCGTCTACTACCGGGGTCGTCCCCACTGGCAAGGACGCATACATGATCGTCCGCGAGGACAACAGCCCGGCTGCATCTCTGGGGACTATTAAGGCGGCGACATTCAAGGAGGCCGGGGCGTTCTGCGCGGGGCAAGGAAGGGCCATGCAGATCACAAAGGAGAGCGATACGCCGCGTTCGTTGGGACAGTTCCCCCAGACGACGTTGCACTTCACTTGCGTGTAGCGCCATGCAGATCACTTGGACCGGCGATGTCGACCACGCCCGAGACATCGACCCCACGGACGCCATAGCCCGCAGTGCAAGAACTCTATCTGCCGACGAGCGCTACATTCTCTATAGACTGGCGGCTGGCCTCTCGCGCGATCCTGGCACGATGGCGCATACCGGCATGCGGGTGCTCCTACCCGTCGCTGATTTTGCTCAACACGGCGGTTTGAAGAGCAACGTTGCATATCGTCGCCTTGGGGCCGCCACTGAAGCACTTTTTGGTCGAACGGTAGAGATTGAGTTTGGCAACGGTACTGAATTGCATTTTTCGTGGGCCTCAAGCATGTGGACACGAGACGACGCTTTCGAGCTGAATTTCACTGGCACTTTTGTTGAGCATCTTTTGGCCGCGCTTACGCAGTCGGCGGGCAGCGCGAGCGACACTCCGTCTTTCATTAGCCTGGAAGAAAAACACGAATGCCGTGACAACATCCTTCTGGTTGCGTTGGCGCCGGCGAAGCCCAAGAGCAAGCTCAAGCCGGGGCGTCCTTGTAGAGTCATCCAGTGGCCACGCCTGTTGCAGTGGGTAAAAAAGCGTTTGAAAAGGCTAGTGTCAGCCGAGCAGGCAGACCGGCTGATCGAATTGGCGGATACAGAGGAGCCGTGGCGCAGAATGTCCCGTTCTAAGTTCCATGACTTTACGGCGCGTGACATCGGTGCGCTAACAACGTGGCTCATCGACAAGATGGATACTGCGGAGGACATGCCCCTCACGATACCGTACGCCGGCTAAACGCTGCTGCTGGCAACTTGGCCCAACGTGGCGGCCTGCATTACCTGCTGGTGTCTTTTTGTTTGCTCTCATCCACATCACCATGACTCGCTTCGCGCCTCCTGCTGTGTATAAATGCCCGTCCTGTGGGAACCTGCTGACGTGGGCGCGGCTCGCTTCGTTTCGCCCTATGGGCGCAGGCACTAAATGGTCGGATGGTGGCGAGGCCGAGAACGGATTGGTTGCCATGTGCTTGGTCATAGGTTGCCCCGGATGTTCAACAATTTTGTGGCGCGAAGACTGTGATTCTGTGGGGACCTTGCCTCGCAAGCCGTCTGAAGTCGGGCCACTCGCACGCGTGATCGCGAGGTGGAATGGGGATAAACACGGCCTCCTTGCCGCCGAGCAGACGTGGCGCGATGTTCCGGTCGAATGGAAAGACGCACAGCGTGGCAGGCCGTTGCGGAACCTCACCGTGGACAGCAAAATAAAGCAGGCGCGCGCCCTCTCCCCACCACGCGAACTATATCTGCGACGCCATATTTGGTGGCTAAGCAACGATCATGAGCGAGTGCTCGATGACGGAACACGGTGCAGGCGTGAGCCTGCGCTGTCCAACATCGCGCGTGAGGAAAACATGAGGCGGCTCTTGGAATTGCTGGAAGCGATTGATGACGCACCAATGCACCGCATAGAACTCCTGCGGATGTTGGGTAGATTCGATGAGTCAGTCGCGCTATTGAAGTACACGGCAACTCCAATAGGCCGGCTGGTTGGGAAGAACCTCGAAATCGAGGCCTGGGCGTCGGCAGGCGACACAAGCTTGAAAGTGATGTCCGTCCGTACCTCGCATCGCGGGCGGTTGGGAGATTGACGTGGAAAGCCGAGCAGGGTGCCCTAAGAGCTGCCAGGGGCGCCGGGAACACTTGGTCGACCTTTTCCATAGGGCAGGGTCATCGACGGCGTAGGGAGGCTTTTAGAGCTTGCAGGCGACATTGCAGGACGTACTTGTGCGACGCCGCCCATCGCCATCACAAACTAACGTGGGTCGCTGATCGTTGATCCACCGCCGTTTCCTGAGGCTTGCCCTGATTTTCAACTACGCACATAATCACTGCATCATTCACGAGGGAGATTCGGTCATGCCAGCACAATTCGATGTAGTCCTGTCTGATGACCTCAACAGGGACATAGACAAGGCAGTAGAGGCGAACGCGACCAACAGGAGCGAGCTGATGCGTAAGGCGTTGCAGCTCTATCTCGCCGCCCTGGACGGCAAGCGACGCGGCCTCAAGCTGGGGCTGATCGATCCGAAGACCGAGAAGATGCAAACAGAGTTCATCGGCCTATGAGCAATGGCGTCAGTCACTGTCAGACTATCCCCCGTTGACACAGGAGCCGTCGCCCGCAGAGGGCTTGATCGGAGCTACAAGGAGTTGATGGCCTACCGCCAAGCGCTTCGCCTCGTCCTCGCCGTATTTTGCCGCCGAAAAATATCGACGCTTGGGTAGCCCTGCTTTATCTCGGACCATGGAAGTCCAGTATCTTGTTGTGTAGGTCTTCCCATCAGCGGTCACTGTCTTCACATTCGTAATCCCGACGCCGGGCACGTCGCACTCCGGCACTCGCGCATACGGATGCTCCTTCGGCTCCACCTTGCATGGTCGACGAATCAGCGGATATTCTGCTATCGGAAACGCCCGCGTTTCGCTCTTAATATCGGGATGAAGGACGTAGAAACCCTGCACCGTTTCAAGCATCCGTGAGCGTGCTTGAACCGCAAGGTCGAAGGCAGCTTGGTCACCATATCTTTTTATTGAAAATTGTTGCGTGCGGTTGGCCCCGTCACCAGTTAGGAGCCTCGCCTTCCAATAATCCTGGCCACGGTCGCGGGTACGAATTACCCCTGGAACTCCACTCGTGTTTGTGGTGCGGACTGTGGCGCAAACCTCGCGCTTGGATAACGGAACACATTCTATGTTGACCTCATCGCGGAAAGCAATAGCAGCCCGCATGGCGGCATCCATCCCCCCAAATTGATCGGCATTGAATCGGCGGTCGACAATATACCCACGTCGCCGGATCAACACCCTCCATCCGAGTTGCACCCATCCTCCATCGGGGTTTTTATACCTATAAGGGGAGATTCCGTAGGGCTTCGTCATCGAAGTGCCGTCTTCCGGTGTGAGTGAATTTTTCAGTATTGAAGGGCTAAAGGAGAGTAATAGTGGCGTTCCGCCAATTGGCCCCATCAAACTCGACCAAGGAATTTGAACCTGTGAGAATCAATTTCCCGTCAATAACAGCCATTCGACTGCAAAAGAAATCTTTAATTTGTGTCGCTTTTTTACCTTCTACTTTAAACAATCCGAATCGACCGAGCCCTACATAAATCACCCCCAGATATTCAATGACGCAATAAATAACATGTTTGACACTTTCGCCGTTGTGAATTACATCGATTTTTTCCCAGTAATCCTGCCCATTCCATCGATATAGAACTCCGTCCCAACCACACACGTATATTTCTTTGTCGGAAACACGATGGAGTCCTATCAACTGCTTATTGGTTGGCACTGAGTCGACTTCATGCCAATCAGAGCCATCAAAACGCAAAACAATACCTTTGGCTCCGACGGCGATAGCAATATTCGGTTGCACAGGCTGAATTAAGTTAACCCACTGCGTTGGGAAATTTCGGGAAATTTTTGCGCCGTCCCAGTGGGACAAACCTTTGCTGTGTGCAAACCAACAATTCTGTTCATCCACACCCCAGATGGACACGACGCCGCCAAATTGGCCAGTCTTGTGGACTACACGCTTACTATTTTTGACATCTATTAGTTCGCCTGACGCTGTTCCGAGGATATAGCAATTGGGTGTAAATCGATAAATTGAAGTCACCCATGTATCAATGCTAAAAAGCAACTTCCATTCTATTTTCCCGGCTACAGCATGCACCGCGAACACGCCGCTAACAATTTCTTCGGGGTCATCCCCTTCATAGTTCCAGCACGCATGGACCAAATATTCATGGGCTTTCTCTCCTGGAATTACCTTGAACAAATCCATTTCAATTTTTCGATTATCATGCGTGTTATTAACAGTTGCCATTTTAGCTGCCCTTTTTTTAATTGGGAAAGTGAAAGTCTCAATGCCCCAGCGATATCAAGTGTTGTTTTTCGACCAAGGTATCCGAACAACAGTATTGTCGTTGATCTTCGGACACAAGCGTTTTATCCACGCGTCAACAACGGCCATCACACACTTTGCCTCTTTACTTGTAAGCTCGCCCGCCTCTAACTGTTTCTCGGCATTATCTTTAGCTTTGCCGTACGTGTATGGACGCCCACTTGCCGCGGCCTCATTAGCATGCTCCCTCTGCATTAAAGTAGCCTTACCATGTGGGCTGGTGACATCTTTAGTTCCACCGCGTAAAGCGATACACGGAGCAGCGGAAAAACTATACCCAGTACAGATTGGAGGTTCAAGCGAACTGGACAGTTTTTGCTTTCCGTCCATAAATATTGCATGCTGCACAACGTGATGAGACTGCTCATCGTTGATCCTATTTTCTTCCTCATCTCTGCCGCCGTGTGGATGAACTGGATATTTTTCCAACTCTTTTTTGCAATCTATCTTCTTGTCGTCTTCCTTGCCATCATGTCCCACAGGACGAGTGTTACCCTTACTAGGTTGCGGTGTAGGTAATGGCACCGGTGGCGTCACCGGTGCCGGGGCCGTCGTCGTTTCTGGGGCTTCGGTTTCGTTCCAAATACTGGAGCGCGTGGTGGGGCCTTGGCAATCGGTGCTTGCGGCAGGCGACTGATGCCCTCGCGTATCGCGGCGCGGGCAGCGGCCCGCGCGAGGGCAACTGCCAACGCCCTAGCGAGAATCATCCCCCCAGCAGCTAATAGAGGAAATGGCATGCCGTCTACCCGTGGTTATTGGTTGTAAGATCATCGTCACGGCACACGTTGTACCCCTCGACAAATACGTTCATCGACCATGATCTGAAGTAACACTTCCCCTTAATCACGTTGGTAATCGCGCCCTTTTTAAAGTTCTCCGTCGCCGCCTCATTGCCCGTGCTTACCTTGAGGAAGGATTTGTCGCGTTGCATGATCTCCTTGCCTGCGATGAAGACACTGCGCGATCCGTTCGTCGTATCCTTCGCATACGCGCTGTTAGGATAGGGCACAGGCACACCTACCTTGGCTGGGTACGGGGGGCTAAAACACACGTCTGGAAAGTTTGCGCGGGTCACGCTGTCCCCCGCTTTCGCCACCACCTCATGCCCATTGGCATAGACTTCATGCGCCATAGTTGCCTCCTCGTTTAATGATTTTCTTGAACATCGGCGATGACGCTTCGACCACCGCGCGGTATTGCCTGCTGAACTCGAAGGCGACGATGTGCGCGGCGCGCGCGCCGCTGTCGTTCCCAGCCAGGCAGAGCGCATTGTTTCCCGGCAGGTAATGCTTTTTCTGCGCTTCGAGCAGCCAGGCATATTGAATGCATCCCACCACGCTGCCGGTCTCGCCAAGGCTTTCTGCCGGGAGCCACAAGGGGGTTGCAGTACGGACGCGCGTTTGGGCCAAGGCCAACTCTTCAAACCGATAGTGCTCGCCGTTGGCATCGCACACGCACAGGTCAAGTTCGTCAGCGGGAGCATAAGCGGCTTTTAGAGCGTGCTCGATGGCTTGCGTCAGCCCATCGCCGCGCAAGGGCGCATCGCTGTCGCGCACGGCCAATTCACGCGCCATGCCCGCCCCGAACACCTGCAACTCTACGTCGCGCTCATCGTTCGTACGCTGCACCAGCAGCGCTCCCGCTGCTTCCCCTGGGATGAAGCCAGCCCGGACGCCAGATGCCAAAAGACGCCGTTTGTCGAGATTGTGAATGATGGTGCCTCGATTGACGAAGGTATCGGCAGCGACGATCAAGACTGCGGCATGTCCCTTATCGAACAGCAGTTTGTACGCAAGTTCAAGGGCAGTTGCGACGCCAGTCTGCCCCTCTGTCACCAAGGTGGAGTCGCCGTGTACGGGATGACCAAAATGCTGCTCCAGTCTGCTCAAGATGCCCGTGTCGAGGTCAGTCAGCCTTCCTGCCCGCTCCAGTTCAGCCACGCATAGCAACAGCGGTGTTGAGGCGAGTGTCGCCCGATGGCCAGAGGCCAGCGCTTGGCGGATGGCTGATACTGCCATTTGCGCCAGCTTGTCCAGCCCAGTTCCTACGCCCGGCCAGGGTACGGACGCGCCGATCAACGGTTCATGCTCCTGGTCGACGAATGCAAGTTCGACGAAGTTATTCTGGCGTGTGCGCAGGGCGGCGCAGGTCGATGCCGTGTCGAGGCCAACGCTGGTGACTAGACCCGCGCCACGAATGGCGATGCGTGGGCGGCTCATAAGCGCATCTCAATGGCTGGCCCCCGGCAGCAGCCGGTGGGGTCGATATCTTGTTCAGGTGCCCCGACCTCAACATGGCCAATCTCGTCAATGGCGCGACGCAGGGGCTTTGCTACCCGCCAAGTGACGCTGAATCTTTGCCGGTCAGGTTCCAGCAACAGCGTATCGGCGCGCGCTGGCAGGGTCTGTGATGCCCCGTCTTTCGGATTAAACGTCACGTCGAGTGATAGCGACGGCAAAGTAAAGTCCAGACGGCCCGACGGTGTGAGGGCAGGGAGGGTCAAGTTGAGAAGCGTGACGGTCTCTCCCCCGATCAAAGCGTCAAGTTGCTGGTCTTCAGGCGCGCTTTGGAAATAGCGCTCATCAAAATCATGGGGTAGGAACGGAAACACGTTCTTTTGCCACGCTTCGTCGTAGGTGCCGGCATACTTGAGCCGTTGGCTCCAGTTGCGGCCTAGCGGCCCAAAACCCATCGGCGCGTATGCTTTGCCCGGATGTTTAATCTTGGCCTCGACGGCCTCCGTCTGCGCCATAGGAGCGCCATCGATCAAGCCACGGCGGATTTTTTTCTGATACCCAAGTCCAATGGGATTGGCGAGATAAGCCGCACGTTTGTCGGGTTTGCGCGGATTTTTCTCCACGCCCCCGAAGGCAATGTCGTAACTGATGGGCTGGCGTGTAAACGGAACGGCCGGGCCGGGGTTAATACCGAGCAGGCTGGCGCGCCAGTTGCGCTTGCCATAAACATGAAATGCTTTGCTGACGCTCCCGACTTGGAACCCCACACCGACGCGTTGCGCCGCCACCCCCTGGGGTGCATAGGCACTGCCTAACAACAGCACCTCACAGCGCGGTTTAACGAGTACGAACTCGCATTCATACTCCGGTGCCGACAGCCCAGGTTCCTCGGTCGCGGTATCGGCGCTCACAGGCTCGATCTGCGTGTCCAGCAACTGCGCCGGCTCGCCGCTAAGGGGGAGGCGGTAGGTCGCCTTGATGACGACCAGCAGGTGCTTACGTCCGCTTTTATCCGCAGCGGTGGTGCAAGCGGCGGCAAAGCCGGTGTGATTGATGATCTTCATCGGCGGCTCTTCAGTTAATCGAGACGGAACTGCCCTTGATCGCGTTTTGCCCTGCGGCGCGCGAGAGCAGATCAAGTCCGCGTATTTCGACGTTGCCATCCACATCAAGTGTGATGCTGGCTCGGCCACATTGCAAGGTCAGCTTGCGGTTTGCGACCAGCTTTACTTCGTCGCCGTCGCCGATGACTCGCAAGGGTGATGATGTAGAGGTCAACGCTGGGGCTTGCGCACTGTCCTTGCTCCTCACGGCAGAGCGGTGCAAGAGGCCCATGACCACAGCTTGCGTGATGTCGCCGCGTTCAAACTGGAGCGCCACCATGCTCCCAATGTCAGATTGCGCAAGCGGCGCAAATGTACGAGCGACGGCCGGTCCTTGGACCGGGTTGCCTTCAAAGTCGACGAGGGGAGCCATGTCGCTTGTAAAGCCGGTGAGGGTGCCGATGACCAGCCCCGTCACTGGCGTGGCCTGAGCGGCGTCATGTGTCTGTGCTGCGAGAGGTTCCGAAGCAACTGCGGTCTGCTCAATCATCATGGTTGTGTCGGTCATAATGTACTTCCTTTAAGTTGTTGCAAGCGCAACCACTGTATCGCGCTGTGTGCGCGTGTGGGCAGCAGCATGCTTCCCGGTTGCAAAAGGGACCAGTACAAAGCGGCGAGTTCCCGGTGTGCCTGCTCGCCGTGGTCGAGAATTTCGGAGAGCCAGGC
Source organism: Massilia frigida (assembly GCF_011682175.1). Lineage (GTDB taxonomy): Bacteria > Pseudomonadota > Gammaproteobacteria > Burkholderiales > Burkholderiaceae_D > Telluria_A > Telluria_A frigida. Next base: position 396,402 of record NZ_WHJG01000001.1, on the reverse strand, counting down.
GAAACTCACGGGTCGCCCTAAAAACAGCCGTGCGTCATCACGATAGTGCGACTGGTTGTCATGCCACCACGCGGCAACTTGGTCGGCAGCGGGATAGGGGTATCCATCCTTGATAGCCGCGTCGAATTGCTCCTCACCGAGCGGCGAGGCCAATACCGCGTCGCTCCGTTCGCAATCAAACCCCGTAATCATGCGGAAGGCTTCGGCGGCGGTAGCAGCCAGGGCCGGCACACGCATTTGCTCGATGAGCCAATTGCCGTATCCGGCATGCCCACTCCAGCCAACCGCCTTTATCATCAGTTCAGGCGTCAGTGGCGATTGCGACAACTTGCCAAGGTACTCCAGCACCCGCGATTGAGGAAGGGACAGGCAGATCAGCTTGAGCGCATGAGGTTGATGGCTGTCGCCTTGGTCGACGAACGATTGGAGTACCGTAAGCGACTCTTCATCGAGGCCGTTGAGCAGGGTCGCGGTCCAGGCCCCCCAAAAGCGGATAGCTGGGTCAGATCGCCTCGCCGGGTCGAGCCACGCTCTTACTTCCGCAAGTAAATCGACGCGGCCGCACTCGCCTGCGGTGCGTAGCGCCCGGCTGACCAGTTCAGGGGTGCTGCCCGTCAGGATGGCGGAGAGGTGATCCCCGCCTGACAGCCGATGCGTATGGCACTGCGCCAGCGCCGCGTCGCGGTAGCGAGGGTTGGCGTCACTCAGATGTGCCGTCAGGGCTGTGACGACCAGCGGCGAGTCATGCCAAGCGAAAAGGCCATCCAGTGCCCATGCCTTGCCCGGTAACGCATCGGTTCGAGCGAGCATTGAAGTGATAGCCGCTTCGTCTTCGCTGAGGAAAGCAAACGCAAGCGCGGCAAAGATATCGGCGGACAGGTCCGGCGCATCGGTGGCAAGTGCATTTCGCACTGCGTCCAGTCCACCACTTCCCGCAACGAGCAGACCGTCGAGATGCGCGTCGATGGATTCATCGTATTGCACCAGCATGGCGAATGTAGTTCTTGGATGATCGAGATAGGCGCTATCGCGCCGCCACCAGCGGGTAGCCACTTCTGTAGCGTGGCGACGGACGACTACAGGAATGCTAAAAGAGATTGGCGGCACTGAAGTGCTGCTTTGTTCTGACATGTCCGCCTCCAGCGACTGCACAGGAATAATAATGGGAACTGATTGCGAACGGCTCCGCGCGCATGCGCGAAGCCGCTGTCGGCAGCAGCCAGGATTTAATTGTTCTGGATGTCCTTGCCTTTGACCGCCACAGTACCGGAGGCACTGATGTTGATCTTGCTACCGTTGATGACGATACTTCCGTCCGACTTCATCACAAGAGTGGCCTTGCCGACGGTAATTGACAGCTCGTCCCCGGCACTGATTGCAATGCTATTCCCTACCTTGGTAATCTGATCGGTGCCAACCACGGTCGCCATGACCATCCCAACATTCAGGCTGTAGCCAAGGCCGACGTTGACGCCGTACGCGAGGCCGACGTTCTCCAAACGGCCCATGCCCACGTTCTGCATGTAGGCCATGCCGATGGTCTCGGTCTTGAACTTGGCCACGTTGATTGACCAGTTCTTGCCGATGGTGTCTTTCTCGTTCTTTATTACCGACTTGGTGCGATTGCCGCCGATGTCGATGGTTTCGTTCTTGCCCACGTCCTCAGAACGGTTGTCACCGATGCTGATTTTCTCATTGTGGTCCACGCGCTCGGCACGGTTGTTATGGATCGTGATAGTTTCGTTGTTGTCGACAGTTTCGACGCGATCATGATGCACCGTAATGGTCTCGTCACGATTGACCGTCTCGGTTCTGTCGCGCTTGACGAGCGTGGTCTCGTCCCTATCGATAGTTTTTCGTCGGTCGTTGCCGACCCACTTGTCCTCGTCGTGCTCAACTTCGGTCAGTTGATCTTTTTCCGCATGCAGCCAGAGCTGCTCACTACCTTTTTTGTCCTCAAAGCGCAGCGCATTGGCGTTGTCGTAGCTACCGCCCGGCGTGGAACGCGAGAGGATGCCACTTTGCGTCTTGTTGGCCGGCAGTGTCCACGGCGGCATCGTGTCCGCATTCGGCACCATGCCGGTGATGATCGGACGGTTTGGATTCCCGTCCATGAACGCCACGAGAACCTCCCCGCCGATTCGCGGAATTGTGGTCATACCAAAATTAGCGCCGGCCCACGGCGTCGCCACGCGAAGCCACGCCGAACTCTTTTCGTCATTGGTGCCGGCGCGGTCCCAATGGAACTGCACGCGCACGCGCCCGAATTCATCCGTGTGAATCTCTTCGCCTGCCGGCCCAACCACGGTCGCGGTCTGGATGCCGTGGATTTTGGTCTCCACGCTGTTATGGTCGCGCCCGGCTCGATAAGGAATGATCTTGCGGATCGCGCGCAGTCGATTTTGGTAGTGGGATTCGGCAGTGTTTTTGACGTGATAGTTGTTCGACGCACTGTGAACTACTTCAAGAATCAGAAACTCACGCGCCTGGGCGTCGTTACCGGTCGCGCTGGCGTCAAAGTGGTCGGCGAGTCTGAACCAGCGCCCCGGAAGGACGCTGCGGTTATTCCCGGAACCTTCAAACTGCTTGCCAGCGGCCTCGAATTCTTCCATCCGCAACTGTGCCAGGGAGCGCCCGCCACCCGTGAAGCCGTATGCCCCGGTGTATTCGTACGATTCGATGCTCGGCACGTTCCCCTGCTGACTCACTGTCGGCAGCGAAGTGTGAACAGGAGTAGGTGATTTGAAGTCAAAAGATGCGAGCGCTACTGCGCCCTGCATGATTTGCCGCGAAGGTGACCACTCGCCCAAGCCGTCCTCCTCTGCCTCGCCTCCATGACGTTGGAACCGGATCGAAGGATCGCCGTCGATTGGCTCCACGCTGGTCGTGTCATCCGACAGCACCAGCTTGTGGCCGTTTTCCGAGTGTTCAAACCAATACACGATACCGTTGCCGACCCAGCGCCGTTCAAGAAAATTGCGGTCACTCTCGTCAAACTGGCAGCAGTCCGTAAGCACCTCGGTCGCACCACTCACCCGCCAGTCCCACTCGGCCAGACTGCCATAGTCGCCGAAGATGCTGGCGGTCTGCTGGTACATCGTAGTGTAGTGGAAGAGGTAATTATCCTTCCGCATCGCCAGGTACTTGTACCAAGGACCGAGCAAGGCTTCGTAATACGACACCCCGCCATCGGCCGTTTTGAGGGAAAAGCTGAAGACGATCCCGGTGAAGTAGCGCAGCGTGCCATCGCGGCGAACCAACTGTACACACAGCATCTTTCCCTGCATATCCTTGAGCGGGATGTCGGGATTGTCCGATAGCAGCTCGACGCGGAACTCGAAGGGCTTGGATAAGCTCTCGAATGCTTCCAGCTTGTTGACGAGCAACTGCCCAGAAGGGGCGTCTTGGTTTGGAAATGACAAGCGCAACAGGCGATTGTGCTGACGGTCCCCAACGAGATCACGTAAGACGGTCAAAGCTCTACTCATGCTTTATTCCAATATCGCAAGTTGACTGGGGACGGGGCGTGGTCTATTGCACGGGCAGGGCCACATGAAGGAGTCTATTTTATCACAGTTATCATTAATGAATTATGCAAATGAAATATTTGTTGTGTTTTTTATAGGAATTTTAATGCCCATCCTACTACCAAAAGTCCTCCAGGGCGGCGCGGAATCACCATTCTCTCCCTACGCTCACGTGATAGCATTTGAAGATATTTTTTCTTGGGATTTTCCAAAAAAATTTCGTCGCAGAAAAATTTTTTGAGGACTATACCGATCAGTCTATACGTAGACCGGGGGGTGACCTTTGCCTCCCCCCCACCCCCCCCCCCTCGGCATTTCCATACCCGCTGAGGCGCTGCGGATACGGAGGGCGGTCAAAGGAGTCGTCGGCAGTCGTCCACCATTTTTATTTCCCAACACAGCAGCGCCCATCTTGGCTAAGTGAGTCCAGCGCGTTCAGGGCCGGCGTAAGAGGGACTGCTTAGCCCCGTCAACCGGCACGGCGCTTACGCCCACAGATAGTCTTTGCTCGCACCCCTGCTACCTCAGGCTCGGCAATGCAGGCCCGAAGTACGTCGAACTCGACTAGACCGCGCTCTCGCGCGCAATGTCGGCAGGTTTGACAATGGAGAGCACGTCGACCCCGATATACCGTATACCCTAACCAGTTCGCTCACGCTTTGACGTTTCTCGTACGCCGCCACGATTGCAAGCCGCTCTGCTGGCGTGGTCTTCGGGCGGCGTACCAGAGTCTCCCTCTCTGCCTTGACTCGTGCAAGTCCCGCTTGGGTTCTCTCAACGATCAGGTTGCGCTCCATCTCCGCCACTGCGCCCGACGTTGCAAGCATGAGCTTGCCAAGTTGAGGAGCAACCACTCCCCCTGGCGAAGGTCTTTTATCGGCGGCAGCACGTCAGGCACACCGGGGATGGAGAGAAGTAGCTCGGAAGCCACACCCCTATCTGGCTCCCATAGCATAAAAACCTGCTGGTCCATTTTGAGTATGCCTAAAGTGGACCAAAGTAGAAGTGCGTCTGCTACGGGCAGAAATTAAAATAGACCATGTTTAATAGACTTTTTCAAAAGAACTGTGTATATTGGACTTTATCAATATTTATGAAGGAGTTCATCATGTTCGTTCGCGCCTACCTCCGAGCGTCGACCAAGCAGCAAGACGCCACCCGTGCCAAGAGCCAGCTCGAATCATTCGCAAGTGAGCGCGGTTTACACATCGCGGCCTTCTACATCGAAAATGAATCTGGCGCATCCCTGTGTCGCCCCGCGCTGTTCGAGCTGATCGCTGACGCAACCGCAGGCGACATTCTGCTGATCGAGCAGGTAGACCGCCTGAGCCGCTTGAATGAGTCGGACTGGAACGCCCTCAAACAGGCCCTGAGCGCCAAGCAGATTAAGGTAGTAGCTCTCGACCTGCCTACCTCTTGGATGATGGCAGCGCCCGCTGACGACTTCACAACGAGGATGTTTTCTGCCATCAACGGCATGATGCTTGACATGCTGGCCGCGATTAGTCGAAAAGATTACACAACTCGCCGTGAGCGCGCGGCCCAAGGTGTACTGAAAGCAAAGGCTGCGGGCAAATATCAAGGACGAGTCGAAGACATCCAGCGCAACCAGTTGATTCAGCGGCATCTCAAAGCAGGACAGTCGAGCTGGATTGAGATCATGGAACTTGTCGGCTGTAGCCGTGGTACGGTTGCCAAACAGGCTGCGCTCTTGAAGGCTGCGGAAATGGTATGAATCTGCTGTTCATTTACGACCTCGCGTACCGTTCGCCAACAACGTGGCCGACCTGGGGAGAGCGCCAGCTTGGCATCGCTTAAATGTAAGCTCAGGTTGTTCCGCTCTAACCACTTCCGCAGCGAGGCATCGTGAAGGTATGCAAGGCTCGTTCAACGGGCCGTCAGACGTCGATGGCGCTTGCGCCACTCGTAGGACTGCCGAACATGGATCGTGGCCTCTGGGGTAGCTTCAAGCCTTCCCAAGAGCTTGTACCGGGCCACCCGAGCGCGCTCCGTGGCAGTAGCGCCAGTGAGGAGCGATACCGCAGGTCAAGGCAGTGACGGCAGGCCACCTCGTTGCTGACCAATACAAGGATTGAAAATTCCCCTCGTGCGCGTGAGGGGGGCGTCAAGAGGGGATGCACTCGGCAGTTCATGCCCCGAAATCCGCCCACTTGCTCATCGGTATGCACAGGAGAATCTCAGTGCCTTCTCCAAGGGTAAAGAGAATGCAGAAAGGCACCTGCGCGGCACCTCTGTCATAGGGAGATGTAAGTAATAAGTATAAATAATATATATACTTTCTCTACTTCTCATCCCCCCTTTCTCTGTGCTGCCTACTGACATGTTTGTGTTGATCCGAAGGCATTCAGAAAACCTCTACAAGCCCCCAGTGCATACGTCCTGCCGGCATCAGTCACGCCGAGGCCATACCTTTCGCAACCGCCACCGTACGCTCGATTTTGGTTTATGTAAGCGCCGTCGCACGCTCAGCTACCCGCCTGCTACTGCTACTTTAGCTACTCTGCTACCGTTCGGCGCGACGAGGCCGACGAGCTGCGACATTTTTTGGTCTGTATAAGCGTCTCCACAAGCTCGGATACCCTGCTGCTACTGCTACGTTTGCTACTCTGCTACCGCTCCGCGCACCGTGCGCAGGGAGCCACGACATTCCGCGATAGCCCAAGTACTATTTCTAACATTGACGGGTCATCCCGTGCGCTGCTAACGTCGCCGCTTTATTTACTTGAGTGCAGGCATGTTAATTAACGAAATTTCTACAATCGGCGAGGCGCTGTGGGTGTTATCAGCTCTCACCGGGCGGAGGTGGAGCGAATCAGAGTTCATCAGCGAGGTCCTTCGTTTGCGGTTGCCGGTGTACGCACGCGCACCGAATGGCGCTTCGATTGTCTCCCGTATTCGTGTTGATGGCCGACTGGTTGAAACACCAGAGCCTAACCTCCCAGCAAACCTAGTGACGTTGCTGCAATACGAAATTGAAGAGCTGGTTTTTTCCCCTGGCCCGCAAATCATCGCCTACCACCCGGCCTGGGTGTATGGGGATGAACCGTACGAGCCTTGGGACAAGATCAAGGCGTTTCGCGCTGCGAATCATCGCGTTCTGGCATATTGGGAAGTCGAGCGCGGGGAGTGGATGGGCGATTCCGACAGGTACTTCTTCGCGCGCCCTGTTCAGGTCACAAGCCACTCAACATTCGTGGTGCCACGTTTCGTGATAGCTGAAATCATCGAGGCCCATCGAAGCCGCATCGCCGAGGCAGTGGCGGTTTCTGTGGAGCCTGAGGTGTGCCATCCGGTTCCCACAGCGGCCAAGCCCCCGGCTGTGGAGTCCACGGTGGTCGTTCAACGTTCTATGGTGGCCCCCAAGCAAGCCAAGGGAAAAACTTGGGACACTCATGCACTTCGTCGACTGTACGAGGAAAGTCTATTGCCCGGCGCAACTCATCCGAAGCTGGCGGAAGAGTACAGCGTGTCCCGCCAGTTTATCTCCAAGCAAATACACAAGGCCAAGGACCAGTTCGGACTGAGAAAGGCCGATCCATTCAGTGCGCTTCGTCCAGCCGCAAGTAAAAAATAGGGTGCCTGGCTTGGTTGCCGAAAATTGCGATGCGCCCCGTCAGTCAAGGCGGTCTTGGTTGCGGCAACCTTCGCCGCTGGTTGCTCTGCGTAGATTTTGTTGTCCCAGTATCCAATTAATTTCTAGGACCAACAATGACTACGCAAGTAACTTTCACGGCACTCGCCGCCGAACCGCGCACCACCATCAGCACCATCGAGGCCGCATTCCACTTGGGCCGTAAGCCACAGACGCTGCGCAAATGGGCGTGCTACGAGGATGGGCCAATCCGTCCGGTGCGCATCAACGGTCGCCTCGCATGGCGCGTTGCAGACTTGCTGCGCGTACAAGTGGAAGGGAGTGCCAAATGACCGCTGCCTGTGATGCCGACTTGGCCCACGCCGTTGAAATACCCGTAATGCCCGTCCCAGCGGCTGAAAGCCGTGCGAATATCCCATCCACGCCGGATGCAGTGCGTGCCCCATTGGTAAGCGCCAAGGCCGTGGCGGTTGACGACAGTTGCGGATCGGACCCGGCAACAGCCGCGAACTTGGAGCCAATGCCGACGTTGATTGCGGAGCCGGTCGCTGGGGCGAGTGAAGTGAGTGTGCCAAAAATGAACCCGGCTGCGAATCCGGCGTTCGATTTCGCCATGAAGTTTGCTGCGCGTGGCGTCGCCGTATTTCCGCTGTTCGGCTTTGACGGTAAGAATTGCTCCTGCGGAAAACCGACTGGCTCGCCGAACTGCACTCCCGGAAAACACCCGCGTCAATTGGCTTCTTTTAGAGGGGCAAGCATCAATACGGCAACGATCACTAGCTGGTTTACTTACTATGGACCTGTGAATTACGGCATCGCCACCGGCCGTGAAATCGGAACCAGCGGCAAGATGGTCGTTGTCGTGGACATCGACGCCTATAAATTGGAAGCGGCACACACCCTCGATGAACTTGAGCGCGCCGGCTACTTCTTCCCCGAAACCGCCGAAGTATTGACCGGTGGGGGTGGGCGTCATCTCTATTACGTAGCCGACGCTGGCTCCCAATTCGACAAGACACTTGGCCCAGGCATCGACATGAAGGGTATCGGCGGCTATGTGGTCGGCCCAGGTTCGATGCATGCGTCGGGATCGCGTTACGAGTGGGAGGCATCGAGTGACCTCTTCGAGGGACAGGAGATCGCTCCCCTCCCGAATTGGATATACGAAAAATTCGGTAAGAAGCCTGCTGGTGTTACGCCTGCTACCCGTTCGGATTCCCCGATGGCGCGCCCCGCCGCCGACGTGTCCGAAGAGGAAATGGCGGAGTACAGAGCGGACCTTGAGCACATTTCCCCAGAAAATTACAGCACTTGGTGTACTGTCTTGATGGCACTGAAAAACCGCAGCAACTCCGATCAGATGTTCGAGTTGGCCGACCGGTGGAGCAAGAAGGCAGGCTACAAAGATGTTGGCGATGTACGCAAAAAATGGGAGCACGTTAGCGCTGATGGCGGTGTAACGATCACCAGCCTCAAGCGCCTTGCCGGTCATGAGCGCACCAAGGGCACCGATCTGAGCATGATTATGGACGAACCTCGCCGCGCGCCCGAAGTTTTCGCCGCACCGGAGTGGGCCGAACCTGAGCAGATCGCTGCGTACGCGCCTGCCATTGATTATCCGCTGGATGCGCTGCCGACGATCATGCAAGATGCTGTGATAGAAGTTCAGGACTTTACCAGGGCACCTATGGCACTGGTCGCCTGTTCGGCTTTGGCCAGCTTGTCCGTGGCGGCACAAGGCCTGTACGACGTACAGCGCGACGTAGGACTGAACGGGCCTGTCTCGCTGTACATCATTGCCATCGCGGAGTCCGGCGAACGTAAAAGCACGCTTGACAACTTCTTCATTAAACCAGCCCGCGATTTTGAGGATGCATGTGCAATCGCAGCAAAACCGGAACGCTTGAAATTCGAGACTGACGTTCAAGCGTGGGACGCAAAAAACAAGGGCATTCTGGAGAAGATCGTTCAGCAAGCCAAGGAGACGAAGGACACTTCGACAAAAGAAGCTGAACTCGCTGCTCACCAGGCCGCTAAGCCCGTGGCGCCTGTAATCCCTAGGGTGATTTATGGGGACACGACACCGGAGGCGCTCACGCGTGGTTTGGCATTCGAGTGGCCTTCGGGTGGCGTCATTTCGTCAGAAGGTGGGGCAGTGTTCGGCGGACATGGAATGGGTAAAGACAGTCAAATGCGCAACATGGCCGTGTTCAATGAGCTGTGGGACGGCAAGCCCATCCGCATCGACCGTCGCACCTCCGAGTCCTATACCGTCAAGGGCGTGCGGCTCACCGTCGCGGTGCAAGTACAACCTGCTACGCTGAGCACATTCATGAACGGCTCCGGTTCTCTCGCGCGCGGGACCGGGTACATTGCCCGTTTTCTCGTTACGTACCCAGAGTCTACCCAAGGGACGCGCGCATACAAAAAAGCTCCTTTGCATTGGCCGTCATTGGACCGCTTCCGAGACCGGCTGGAAGAAGTCCTCGCAATTATGCCGGTAATTGAAGAGGGCGCGCTGAAGCTGTCGATGCTGAGCCTGTCGGAAGGGGCGATGGCGGCGTGGATTGATTTCTACAACCAAATCGAGGTTCAACTCGGAAAAGGCGGCGCCTTGTGCGATGTGCGCGATGTGGCAAGCAAGACCGCCGACAACGCCGTCCGTATCGCTGCGCTGTTCCACGTTCTGACAAATTCTCAAGGTCCCATCAGCGAAATGCACATTCGTGGGGCAGCTCGCTTGGCCGAGTGGCATCTGCACGAGTCTCAACGTGTGTTTGGTGGCGTGATGCTGTCGGCGGGCACCAGCGACGCCCAAAAGCTCGATGAGTGGCTCATCAGGCGCTGCAACGAAAACGGCATGACCGAGCTGCCAATGCGTTTCATCAATCAGTATGGCCCCACAGCGTTCCGCAAGAAATCGGCGCTCGTACCTGTTCTGGCCGAACTTGAGCGCCTTGGACGCGTTAAAGTCGGGGGTGAGCCTGCGCGTACGATCCGTGTTAATCCCGCCTTGTTGAACTAAGAGCCGCCGTGTCCGCCAGTGGGGGCCGCGCTACTGCTTTTCCTGCTACAACAGCTACAATAGACTGATCGTCTGAGCACTTGTAGCAGATGTAGCGAGTGAAGCAGTAGCATGGCGCTACGTCGTACGTTTCGGTTCGTCGTTCTCGACGCCTGTCATGCCACGGCCTTCAACAGAGGTACTGCTGGTGTTAGGGCAATCCCCGCTTGCCCTAACATCCACTCTTCGATCTTGACATGCCACATCCGCAGCAAATCAAGCGGCCGACGCCGATAGTGCTTCTCGGCGAGCGCGCTCGGCTTATGCCCCTGAATCTGAGCCACCACCCCGCTTGGCACCTCCACCCACTCCGCAAGCGTGCCAAACGAACGGCGTAGGCCGTGAAGCGAGACGTGGGGCAAGCCCGCGAGCTTGAGCGCCTGAGTGTGGGCAATGCGTGGTTCAGTGATGTGCTCGCTTGCTGAGGTCGGACTACTGAATACCCACTTATTGGTGCGTGGCAGCGCTGCAAAAAGCCGCATCAAGTACGGCGGTAGCGGAATTGTGCGCTTGCCGTCAACCTTGTCGCGGATCGTGATGCTGCTCCAGTTTGGATTCCACTCAACGTCCGCCCATTGGAGCATTGCCAGTTCGTTCCTGCGCGCTCCGGTGATGAGCAGACCTTGCAAATATGCCGAAATGATCGGGTTGCTTAGCTGCCGGACTGCCGCAAACCACCCAGCCAACTGTTCCCGTTGCAAACTGTCCCCGTCCTTCGTCTTGTTCGCCGGCACGATTTCCTTGACCTCATCAGCCAGGCAGCAATCTGCCCGTACTACCGCGCTGTACTGTGGATGTTTCGCGCACCACCGGATAAAGGTCCGAAACTTCCTGTAGGAATTGTGGGCAAACGTCGGGCGCGTTGCACACTCTTCCTCAAGCCATTCTTGGACCGTAATAGCGGTAATTGAGTGCAGGGGGAGCTTGAGCAAGGCCGCAAGAGGGGCGGGCTTCGTTGTCTTCTTGCCGATTTTCGGCGCTGCACCGCCCGGATTGGCTGCAATCGCATGGTCGGCGCGGTGTTGGTCTCCCCACTTAGGGTGTGGAGCAGCCATGTATACGTCCCAAACGTCACGGGCAATGAGTTCACGTTTGCTGTGCTCCAGCGCAGCGATCTCCGCCAGCGCGAGGCGGTTTGCCTCGATGGCTACCGCTTTTGCAGCATCCCCAGCGATACGTTCGGCCGTAACCACGCGCGGATCAATGCCCCTGTTGGTCTGCATCTTGTACGCTACGGCCTCGCGTTGAGCATCATCAATAGAGTAGGTCGCCACGTCCCCAATGGTGATACGCAGCGTCTTGCCGTTCAGGCTGGTCTCGAAAATGTATGACTTGGCCCCTGAGGCAGTGACCCGCACTCCAAGACCGGGCGTCTTACCATCCCAATAAATGCTCTGCTTTTTGCCCTCCGCACATTGAAAAGCTTTAACGCGACCGGCTGTAAAATTATCCCACTTCATTTTGGTGTAGGGTTGGTGTAGGGAATTAATTGTAACGTGATCCATATTTTGGCACAAGGATCAATAGTCAATGTCTCTATAAGTTATTGATTTTTAATGAAATACCGAAGAAATCAACATTGATAAACGGAAATTAATCGGTATTTGTTTGGCCTCCGAAGCCAAGGGTCGTGGGTTCGATCCCCGCCAGCCGCACCAGATTTCCTCCCCCGGATCAACGATTTGCATCGTCGACTGTCAGCTTGCTGCGCAGCGCTCGGGCATGGAATTGCATTTGTTGCAATTTGTCGACGCGCCCGAGCGAGCGCTTGAGATATGTCAATGGAAGTGCTGTGGCGATGCTTAAGATCGTGCAGCGGCCGCGCGGGGCGGGTAATATGGCAGGTGCACTGTATGTATAAACAGTATTTCCGTTTTGTCTCGATGGTACACTTTTCGGGCTGCATTTCCGATTGTTGATCACCTCGCCAATATGTTCTTTTAGTTATCGTTCAGCCAGATATCCCACGGCGCACGTGGAGCCACCATGCCAGTGACAGTACAGCGATTTGATCCTCTTAAAGCGATCGAAGCTATTGTTTATATAGCATCGAAGAGTCCTGCGCCGGGCTTTCATAAAATTTCGAAAATATTTTACTTCGCGGACAAACTTCACCTTGAACGGTACGGTTGTACCTTGAGCGGGGATACGTATATCGCCATGGACAATGGCCCTGTGCCATCGCGGATTTATGATTTCATGAAATTTGCTGGCGGGCGGAGTGTGCCCGTTGCCAATGCCATTCCTGCCATCATGAATGCCCTGACGGTACAGGGTCATTCGGTCATTGCAAAGCGTCACGCCGATGGCGATTATCTGAGCCAGTCTGAAGTGGAATGTCTTGATGAGATCATTGCCACGCATGGCGGCAAGTCGTTCGACCAGTTGACCGAAGAGAGCCACGACCCTGCCTGGCGCTCGGTTCCTGAAAATTGTCCCATTCCCCTTACGGAAATCATTAAAACCTTGCCTGGTGCTGCTGACTTGCTCGACCATTACACTAAGTAGACGGGAATTGTTCCTTGAGCCTCGGCGATGCCTTTCCAGCAGATTTCCGTCTCAAGCAAATTGAGCAATGCTTGGTGCCGGGCGCGGTTCTCTCTCTTCAGGTCGTGTTTCCGGAGGTGACCAAGAATAAATTTCTTGTCCTCGTAGCTTCACCAGATGAAAATTGTCTCCATTTTGTAGTCAACTCGGAAACCAATCCCTATATTAAGGCCAGGGCTCACTTGAACGTGTGTCAAGTTAAGCTGGACGCTGCCAGCCACCCATTTCTTGATCATGATTCACAAGTCGCCTGCCATGAGGTGCTTCCGATTCCCAAAAACGACATTGTCGCAGCATTGATGAATGACGTTAGCCGCTATCGAGGCCGCATTTCGCTGGCGGCGAAAGATGACATTGTGGCGGCGGTGAAGCATGCTGTGACCCTGAGCAAGGTGCTGCAACGCGGCATTATCTCAGCTCTTGAGTCACAGTATTTTCCCCCATGAATTCTGCCGTTGCCTGAACTTCATGGCCCGCTCTTGCCTTGAGAGGTGAATCCGTCATGCTTCTGCCGGCATGGTGGCAGCGGACTGCCGGATAAAAACGAGCATGCCGGCATTGATCCAGCTGCCGGCCAGCAGCGCCGGTTCGCTGTCGATCGCCAGGCGCATTTTGGCCAATGTTGCCGGATTGTCGCCCGCGCCCTGCCTGAACAAGGCGAACCATTCGCGCGTCAGCGCCTGTACTGCCGCGTCGCCCGGTGCGGCGCCGGCTTGCATCTGCCGGTACACCGCGGCGATCAGGCTCATCCACTGCTTGCCGTGCTTGCCGCCGTGCTCGCGCATCTGGCGCAGTTCGCCGGCGTCCAGGTAGTTCGCGTAAATGCCCAGCTTGTACTCGGCCAGCGCATCGATCACGTATTGCTTCAGGTCGGGGGTGATGCCGATGCGCTGACGTGCCGCCGGCTCTCCTTCCATCATCGCGCTCATGCGCAGGGCAAAGTCGGGATTGGCCGCCGTGTCGCGTTCCAGCCGCCGCATCCAGCGCAGCGCCAGGTACTGCGCTGGCCGGCTCGCGGCCGGCACGCCCTGCGCCATCAGCGTCCCGATGCGCGCCACGATGCGCTCCCAGATGCTGTCGCGTTGCGCGTCGGGATGGAAGAAGGGCAGGCGCTGTAATTCTTCCCCGGTGAAGTAATTGTCGTATGCGCCCATCAGTTCGAGGGTGGAGAGCCAGTTCGCCAGATCCGGTTCGGCGCCCAGCTGTAGCTGGCGCTGCAACTGCAACAGCTGTCCGCGCAGCGCACCCGCCTGGGCGATCTGGCGTCCCAGCGCGCTGATCTGTTCGGCCACGATGGCGGCAAACGGCGTGTCCGGCTGGTCCAGCACGGCGCCGATCTCGGCCAGCGGCAGGCCGAAGCGGCGCAGCGCCTGGACCTGGTGCAGGCGCGCCATATCGGCCCGGTCATACAGGCGGTAACCGGAGGCGGCGCGCGCCGACGGCTTGAGCAGCCCGATGCGGTCGTAATGATGCAGCGCCCGCACCGTCACGCCAGCCCGGCTGGCAAGTTCGCCGACCTTCAATCGCATCGGCTGCCATTGTTCGTTCCGGCCAACGGCGTGGCCACAAGTAAAGTCCAAAACCACATGATCGACACTCCATTTTCACTGCGGCACCCGGCAATCAGCAACCTTGTGCAATGGAAATTGTACGCGACGGCGCGCGCCGCTCAAGCCATGCCATCCTTGGGAAGTTTCAGCAGCAGTGCCAGCAGCGCGGCCAGTTCGGTCCGCATCTGCCTGCGGTCCACAATCATGTCGACCGCGCCGCGTTCGAGCAGGAATTCCGGCCGCTGATAGCCATCGGGCAAGGTCACGCCCAGGGTACTTTTGATGACCCTGGCGCCGGTGAAGGCAATCAGCGCCTTCGGCTCGGCGATCACCACGTCGCCCAGGAAGCAGAACGAGGCCGACACGCCGCCCGAGGTCGGATCGGTCAGCACGGAAATGAAGGGGAGTTTCTTTTCCGCCAGCCGGGTCAGCATGGCAGTCGTCTTGGCCATTTGCAGCAGCGACATCAAGCCTTCCTGCATGCGCGCCCCGCCGCTGGCGGTAAAGCAGATGAAAGGCACGTTCTGGTCGATGGCTGCCTGCGCCCCGCGCACGAAGCGCTCGCCCACCACCGACCCCATGGAGCCGCCCATGAACGCGAATTCGAAGCAGGCCGTCACCACCGGCACCGACAGGATGGCGCCGCCCATGACCACCATGGCGTCGGTTTCTCCGGTCGCCTCGGTGGCGGCGCGCAGGCGTTCGGTGTAGCGTTTGCTTTCCTTGAATTTCAGGCTGTCGACCGGCAGCACTTCCTGGCCGATCTCGTAGCGCCCACCGGCGTCGAGCAGGGCGTCGAGCCGGGCCCGCGCGCGGATGCGCAGATGATGGTCGCACTTTGGACACACATGCAGACTGGCTTCCAGCGCCGCCCGGTACAGGGGCGCCTTGCATGATGGACATTGAATCCACAATCCGGACGGAATCGATTGGCGCAGCGCGCTGCCGTCGCGCCGGATGCGCGGCGGCAGCAGCTTGTCGAGCCAGCTCATACGGTGGTACCGCGTGGACAGGGTAGGGCAGGATGGAACGATGAATGCCGGTGCATGGGCGATCCCTTGTGATCGTTAGTCATGCCCGCATCCTAAAGCCTCACCTTACGTCAGGCTCAAGCGAATGGTCGAGCCCGATCGCGGGGGATCGCATCAGGCCAGCATGCGCGAATGTTTCGGCAATTTGGCCGACAAATAATCATGCTGGTCCGCCAGCACATTCCTGCCGCTCAGAATGAAGTGCTCGAAACGGCATGGCACATACGGCACGTACAGCAGCGGATGGAAGTTGTGCACCATGGTGGCGCCCTTGGCTTGATTGCACTGTTTGCACGCGGTGACGCAGTTTGTCCAGCTATCCTTGCCGCCGTGGGTGCGCGCCAGCACGTGGTCGCGCGACAGGTGCTGGCGCGCGAAGACGTTGCCGCAATAGGCGCAGGTATGGCGGTCGCGCGCGAACAGCAGGTGGTTATCGTCGCCCAGCGGCAGCGCTACGCGCAGTTTTTTGGTCATGCGCTCGCTGCCCGAAATGGAAATGATCGGCTTGACCGTCATCGTCGACAGCACGCCCGCATTCGACACGCCGCCGCGAAACAGAAATTCACGGTCGCCCAGTTCCCACGCTACCTTGCCGACGGCGTAGTAGTGGATCGCTTCCTGGGCGGAAATCCATCCGAATGGATTTCCTGCGATGTCGAGTGCTAAGATTTGCGGAGTCATATTTTCACTTTTACTGATGCCTGTTTGAATGGAATAGTAGATAAGGCCGGCGCTTTTGGCGCTGGACGGAGAATGAAAATCTGGACAGGTATGAACGTGATAATACGCCTTGCAGGCAAAGCAGCAAGCACGAAAAAGAGGCGCAGCGCAGCGCGCATTCCCGGGGCCGTGAGGGACGCCCGGGCGATATCGCTTGCGCTGCATTGGAGTGGGGTGCCGGATTCGAACCGGCGAACAACGACTTTGCAGCGTGCCCTTGGGCGCTGCGCCCTTGGACCGCTCGGGCAACCCCACGTAAAAATGGCATCCCAGGAAGGAGTCGAACCTTCAGCCTTCGGTTTTGGAGACCGCTGCGCTGCCAATTGCGCCACTGAGATAGTGCGTCGATGATTGCGGCCGACAGCGCGCAATCGAAGACATGGGGTGACGTACCGGATTTGAACCGGCGGCCCTTGGAATCACAATCCAATGCTCTGCCAACTGAGCTAACGTCACCATTGAAACCTTATAAAAACTATTACTTTTCGCCGCCGCCGCAGGCCGCGATGGCGGCGTCGAGGCGGTTATGCCAATACGAATCGCTGTCCTCGTCACGGCTGACCGCATTCCTGATCGCGTTCAGCGGCGCCAGCAGCAGCGGACTTGCCATCATTTCGGCCGCGTCCAGTTCGAAGACCATGCAGTCGTCATCCAGGCGTTCGAGCAGCACCGCGATCACGCGCTCATCCTTGCGTGACGCCAGTCCGGCCAGGGCTTCGCCGCTGACGCTCTCGTTGCTGTCGCCAAGGTTGTGCCACAGGCGCTCGCGGATCTCGGCCGTGTCCGCTTCATGCATGCTGCCGAGCGCAAAGGTGGCCCAGTCGCGGGTGTCGTCGTCGGGGTCGGCCGCCAGCGCCAGCAGCGCCTCGACCGAGGCATCCTCGTGATAATGTGCGAGGGCGAATGCCACCTGAAAGCGAATATTCGCATCGGCGTGCGTGGCGAATGCGAGCAGCGCCGGCAGTGCCGATGGATGCGGACGGTGACCGACACCGGAAATGGCCGCCAACACCACATTCGCGATCGGGTCGTTCAAGCCTGCCAGCAACAAGGCTTGGGTTTCTTCCATGGCGTATTCGTGGCTCCCTGAATGCCATCGCTTCGGATAGCGTTCACGCCGTAGCTGCGAAGCGATATACATCGCCAGCGCGCGTTTATGCCGGTTTTTGCTCGTCGCAAAGCGCTGCGCCATCGCCAAGGTCTCCGGCGAGCCCAGCATTTGCAGGGCGCGGATGGCTTCCCAGCTCATCTCGCTTTCCCAATCCTGCAGCGCAGTGCCGGCCAGGCTTTTCAGGGACGCTTGTTTTACAACGGTCTTTTTCATGGATGCCGATCCGGTTGCTTGAATGCGGCCCAGTATAGGCCCGCTCAGTGCCGTGGCGAACATGGGTGATTGGTGCGCTCGGAGGGCGTCGAACCCTCAATGCCTGTGCGGCGCCAGATTTTGAATCTGGTGTGTCTGCCATTTCCACCACGAGCGCGGTGCGGGTCCCGGTTGCCTGCCGGGGTAGTGCGCATCAAACTTTCGGAGCGCACCACGGCTTGCGCGTGCCGGGCTGATATCCGGAACCCGCACGCGGTTGTTCGCCACGAACCCTATCCGGGAACTATGGGAATGCCGCGTGCGGGCGACACGTGCCTTGACTGGACCCACCTGCAGGAGTCGAACCTGCCGCCTCGACGTTCGTAGCGTCGCGCTCTTCCATCTGAGCTAAGGTGAGATATATATTGGGGTGACGTACCGGATTCGAACCGGCGGCCCTTGGAATCACAATCCAAAGCTCTGCCAACTGAGCTAACGTCACCATTGAAAAAACGCGCGGTCATGCGCGATAAACTGGCAGTGGATGCAGGAGTCGAACCTGCGACAGCTTGAGTCAAAGTCAAGTGCTCTACCAGCTGA
The DNA here is from genome assembly GCF_011682175.1 of Massilia frigida. GTDB lineage: Bacteria > Pseudomonadota > Gammaproteobacteria > Burkholderiales > Burkholderiaceae_D > Telluria_A > Telluria_A frigida. Next base: position 378,447 of record NZ_WHJG01000001.1, on the reverse strand, counting down.
GCTAATCCACAATTGAAAAGAGGGTGGGTGACCGGGGAATCGAACCCCGTATGCGCAAAGACGGCGGACAAATCGTCCGCTGCAGTCGCCATGCTGCTCGTCACCCATGCTTGAAAAGCCATTCCACAAAGCGCCTCGGGCGTGACTTGCCTCTGGCTGCGCCATGCGCCCTCTGAAAGCGCTTTGTGGAATGGCGCGGGATGGAAGAGTCGAACTTCCGGCCTCAACCCGTCAAGGTTGCGCTCTCCGATTGAGCTATTCCCGCACCGTTCCACCCGCACTGGTATCGCACGTGAGGGTGCGATACCGATACAGGCGGAACCGTTTACTACCTGTCCAAATTGTGAAAGAACTGCGTCTGGTCCGGGTTGTCCGGGGACGGCCTCAAACTGAAAGGGCTTGACTGCGTTTGCTGCGTTTTGCGGTACTGCGGTAAAACCTCTGGCCAAAACAAAAAGGGCCCGGAGTCCTTGCGGAACATCCGAGCCCTTGAGCTTGACCTGGCGGTCAGCCGGGGAGGGGTTAGCCTCCGCGACTAGGGGTTGCCCCCCCTCGGATGTTGTTTGTATGTTCCCAATGCGCGCCACAGAATGCGGGCCACTGGCGATGCTGGTGGTAAGACGGTGCTGGCTGCGCATAAAGTGCATCAAGCGCGGCGGCGAGGGTACGGTAACCCTTGAGGCCGGCGGTGCCGGCGCCTTGCAGGGCGGCCAGGACAGCAACTTGCAGCGACGCCAACAGACTGCTGGCAAGCAGCGACAGGCCGCGCGCTGGGCGCTGCGTCGTCATCTGTTGTTGCGTCGTTGTTTTCACGGTGAATCCCTGTGGTCGTTGCTGCGGTTGGTGCTCTTGCTGAGCCAGTGAATGCATTCTGACATGCACAAAATCGGAAAGCAAGCAAATATCGAAAATAATTTGCATGTGATGCAAATAAATGGCGCTGCTTGGGTTTTTTGCAACAGATGAAAACGGGGTGAGCGGCAAAAGGGTATGATGGCGCCTGTCGTAGTGAGGTACGGCGACCCCCCCATGCACACACTAAAACCATCCACGTCATCCACGCCCCTCCAGGGGCCACAGCGCAAAGCCGTCCTGCGGGTCCAGGTTTTGATGGCTGAACACGACATCCGTTTCGTCACCGAACTGTGGAAGCGCCTGACGGCCATGGGCGTGGAGATTTCGCATTCCCAGCTCACGCGCGTGGTCAACAACAGCACCAAGTCCCTGAGCATCGACCTGCTCGAGGGATTGGCCAGCCTGTTCGACTGTCCAGTGTCGGCACTGTTCAAGGACGGCTAGCGCGATTGGCGCTGCCGCCCTTTCCATGATTACGGCGCGTAAGTCGCCTTGACGCTCATATTGTTATAGGCCGCGTAGGCATACACGCCCACGTAGTAGCGGCCCGCCGCCGGTGCATTGATGGAACAGTTTTCCACGCTGCTCGGCCCATCCGACTTGCAGTTGTAGCTGGCCGTGGTCGGGGTGCCGCCCAGTTTGACGAACATGTCGGCGTCGCCGTTGCCGCCGTTGAGCGCGAACGCGACCTGGGTTTTACCCGCCGGAACGTCAATCGTGAAGTAATTCCAGCTGCCCGTGGCCGCGCCCTGGCCGGTCAGGGCCACGCCGTTGCTCAGCACCGGATAGCCGCCGCCCGCGCCGGTCAAGGTCCCCTTCATCGCATACCAGCCCAGCGACGAATAGCTTGAGAAGCCGTTCGCCGGGGTGCCCTCGGCGCCGCCGCGCACCACCAGGCGGTAGCTGCCGGCCGGCAGCGACAGATTGGTGAACTGGGCCGAGCGGTTGACCGACAGGTTGCTGCGCGCAACCACCGCGCCGGCCGCGTTGTAGATGGTGGCGTCCACGTCGAGCATGCGCAAGTATTCGAGCGGGTCGACGCGCAGGTTCAGGGTGGTGATGCCGGTGGTCGTGAACGTAAACGTATCGGTGTCGGTGTTGCGTTCGATCTGGCCGAAGTTGCGGGTAGGATCGATGGCGCCGCCTGTGCCCAGCGTCAGCGCGCGCGACGTCGGGATATCGTCGGCCATGTACGGCACCGCCTCGTCCACGGTCATGATGCGCAGGTCATCCTCGCGATTGCTGGCCGTGTTGTATTCGCCGCGGCTCCAGGTGAACAGCTGGTTGGCCCAGCCGCCGCCCATCCAGTAGTTGCCCATGATCGGCCCCCACTGATAGGCCGCGATGCCCTCGAAATACTCGCCGCCGGTGCCGCCGCCGTCGTGGTTCATGCCCATCTGGTGCCCGACTTCGTGGGCGCCGGTCATGCCGATGCCGTAGCCGTAGTCGAACCCGGAGCCCGGATTGCGGTACAGGGTGCCGGCGGCGGTGGTGCCGAAGGAACGCAGCGGGGCGAACGAGCGGCCATCCTGGTTGATGAAGTTGATGATGCCGGTGCGCAGCAGGTTGGCCGAGCGCGCGGCGTCGTACACGGCGCGGCTGGTGGTCACGTTCAGGTTGAGCATCGAATACTGGTCGGCAATCGATTGCCAGGCGCGGTACATGTTTTCCTTGGTCACGCCGTTCAGTGGGGTGCTGCCGCTCATGACCGCCGTGGTGTTGAGGTAAAACACGTACGGGCTGCCCGGCTTGCTCTGCAGCTGGGTCACGTCCTGATTCTGGTATGGGCCGATATGGGGTGCCTGGCGCAGCGCCATCGCGCTGTAGACGGGATGCGACACCGCCAGCGCCAGCATGGCGGTGGAGCGCTTGTCGCGGAATTCCGGATCGAAATCGGGCACGATCTTGGTGATCGGCACTTCCGTCAGCCAGACCTTGCCGGCGCTGTCGGTGGTGTATTCGTAAGCCTTGCGCGTGTCGTACTTGAGCAGGTAGCCGTACACGGCTTTCTTGTTCCCTTTGAGCACGAACACCGAATCGGGCGTGTCGACCGCGGTACCGGTGATCGATACCACGCCATTCTTGCTGGCGTAGTCGCGGATATGGGCGGCCACGGTGTTGGCGCCGACCGATTGCACTTGCATGGTGCGGCCGTTGGCGTGTTGTGCGGCAAAGCCGCTCAGCACCGCGTCGACGCTGCCGATCTCGATGGCGGGGGCGGGACGGGCCGCTTGCGCGCTGGCAATGTCGGTTTGGGCGGCGGCGCCGGCAGCGTAGGCTGCGGCCATGAGCAGGAACAGGGTATGCGAGGATTTCATTCAGTCTCCGGATTCATCGTTTTTTATCGATCTTTACTTCCCGCCCAGGCTGGCGGTGAAGTTGTCTGCAAGATATCTATTGCGACGGAAGAACGTTACCATGTGAGCAAGATTCTGTATGTATCCAAAATGCATATTTTTCTTTGTGGCGAAATGTGGCGCCGTTCACTCGTCGCGGCAAAATTTTCTTGACGTAAATACTCGAACTTTCGCCTATTCCTGCATAAAAGCGCCTATAAATCCGCGTTTGTTTGGCAGGTGGCCTGTATTTCCGTTGATTTTCATGTGAAATGGGTAGTCCGGTCCCGCTGCTTGCCTGCTGACGGCTGGCAAACGATGCTATACACTACTTAACATTGAACAACTTCGAGGCGCACCATGGGCCGCAATCCGAACGACGTCGCGGTAACCCATGTTCCAGGTGTCATAGCCGACGAAACAGGCAGGCGTGCGCGCGCGGCCGGCGCGGTGCCGGAACGGCCCCCGGTGCCGCAGCCCAGCGCCTTCGGCATCTGGAAGAAGCGTATTCCCGAAGATGGCGTCAGCTACCAGCACAGGTTGCGCGACGAATGGTAAAGGCGCTGTTCGATACCAATATCCTGATCGACTATCTGAACGGCATCCCGGAAGCGGAACTGGCCTGCGATCACTATGTCGACAAGGCCATCAGCGTGGTGACCTGGATGGAAATCATGGAAGGCGTGTCCGAGGACGAGGCCGAACACCTGCTGGTCGAAGCCTTCCTGGGCCAGTTCGAGCTGGTGCCGATCGACCACAAGGTGGCGCTGGAAGCGTCGCGCGTGCGCGAGGTGCACGCCATGCGCCTGCCGGACGCCGTGATCCAGGCCACCGCCAACCTGTCCGGGCGTGTGCTGATCACGCGCGACACCCGCGATTTCGTGCCGGGCGACATGGTCCTGGTGCCCTACATCCTCGCTCCCGACGGCGACGCCTGAGCTTCCCCGTTCGGCCCCCGCCCGGACTTTCCGTTCGGCCCCGCGCCCGGACGCCACGGCGGCCCTGCGCCGGGCGCTATTCTTCTCGTTCTCCAAAGAAATCGATATAGAATATTAGACGTCCCAGACCGGCCAGCCAGGCCGGCGCATGGTCATCCAGCCAATCATTTCACGTTGCACACGATAGGGAAGTCATGTCAGTTACCAGAACCAAGACGCACGCCGGCGCCGCCGTGGTGTCCGCACTATTACTGCTGGGCGCCGTCGGCGCTTGCGGCAAGACCGAAACGTCGGCGTCGCTGGTGGCCGACGCCAAGCAATTCATCCAGAAGGGTGACAGCAAGGCGGCCGTGATCCAGCTGAAAAATGCGCTGGTGAAAAACCCATCGGACGCTGACGCGCGCCTGACCCTGGGCTTGCTGTATATCGACACGGGCGACGCCGTGTCGGCCGAAAAGGAATTGCGCAAGGCCCTGGAACTGGGCGTGCCCAAGGACAAGGTCGTTCCCGCCCTGTCGAATGCCCTGATGCAGCAGCAGCAATACCAGAAAGTGCTCGACCTCGCCGCCGACGCCGGCAGCGATGCCGACATGCTGGCCCTGCGCGCCGACGCCAACGCCGGCCTGGGCCGCGCCGACCAGGCCAGGGACTTGTATGCCCAGGCCCTGGCGTCGAAGCCGGGCCATGTGGCCGCGCTGATCGGCTCGGCCCGCCAAGCCCTGGCGCGCAAGGACCTGGAGGAGGCCAACCGCCTGGCCGACCAGGTGGCCGCGAGCAACCCGACCGACGCCAGCGCCTGGATGTTCAAGGGCGACATGCTGCGCGCCCAGGCCAAGGCCGGGCCGGCCCTGGAAGCCTACAACCAGGTCTTGAAGCTCAAGCCGAACCACCGCTCGGCTTACGTCGAGCGCGCCTTCGTCGAGATCGCGGAAGGCAAGTTCGACGCCGCCAAAGCCGACCTCGAAGCGGCCCGCAAGATCACCCCCAACGCGCTGATGGTGGCTTACGCCCAGGCCCTGCTCGACTTCACCCAGGGCAAGCACGCGGCCGCCAAGGATGCACTGCAAAAAATCCTGCGCGTGGCGCCCGAGCACATGCCGAGCGTGCTGATGGCGGGCGCGGTCGAGCATGCGCTCGGCTCGATGCCGCAAGCCGAGCAGCACCTGCGCAAATACCTGGCCGCCATGCCCGAACACCGCTACGCGCGCAAGCTGATGGTGAGCACCCTGCTGAAAATGGGCCAGACCACCGAAGCGCTGACCCAGCTCACGCCGATGCTGGACTCCGGCAAGGATGACGTGCAATTGCTGGCGCTGGCCGGCGAGGCTTACATGCAGGCGCACGACTATGGCAAGGCCACCGCCTACTTCGAGCAGGCCAGCACCCTGGCGCCGAACGCGGCCGGGCTGCGCACCTCGCTGGCACTGGGCAAGCTGGCCACCGGCGACGATGCGCGCGCGGTCAGCGAACTGGAACAATCGACCAAGCTCGACGCCAAGTCGCCCAAGGCGGCGGTGCTGCTGGTGATGACCGAACTGCGCATGAAGCGCTACGACAAGGCGCTGGTCGCGGCCAAGGCGCTGGAAGCGGCCCAGCCGGCCGACCCGATGGTGCAGAACCTCAAGGGCGGCGTGTACCTGGGCATGAACGACATGGTCAACGCCCGCGCCAGCTTCGACAAGGCGCTCGCGCTCAAGGCCGACTATTTCCCGGCCGCCGCCAACCTGGCGCAACTGGCCCTGCGCGAGAAAAAGCCGGACCTGGCGAAACAGCAACTGGTGAGTTTCCTGGAAAAGGACAAGAAGAATGTCGAGGCCTACTACGCCCTGACCAAGCTGGCCCTGGCGCAAGGGCGCAACGAGGAAGCGAACCAGTGGCTGGAAAAGGCCAGCAGCGAAAATCCCGAAGCGATCGGCCCGGCGCGCACCCTGGGCGCGCACTACCTGGCCATCGGCCAGAAGCAAAAGGCGCTGACCCTGGCGCGCAAGTTCCAGGTTGCCAATCCGAAAAACCTCGACCTGCTCGACCTGCTGGGCCAGGCGCAGATCGCCAATGGCGACTTGCCCGGCGCCCTCGATACCTACGGCAAGCTGGCCGGCGCGGCGCCGAAATCGGCGATGGCGCATTTCCGCCTGGCGACCGTGCACGCGCAGATGAAAAACCTGAACGCCACCGCCGACGACCTGAAAAAGGCGCTGGCCCTGCAGCCGGACTTCGTCGATGCCCAGGTGGCCCAGGCCGATCTGGCCGCGCGCGCCGGCAAGGTCGACGATGCGCTGGCGGTGGCGCGCCAGATCCAGAAACAGCGTCCGAAGGAAGCGCTCGGCTACCAGCTGGAAGGCAATCTGTCGATGGGGCAGGGCAAGAGCGCGCCAGCGGTGGCGGCGTTCGAGAAAGCCTTCGCGCTGGCGCCGTCGAGCGCCAACCTGATCAAGCTGCACGCGGCCATGCGCGCTTCCGGCAAGGGCAAGGAAGCCGATGCGCGCCTGGCCAAGGCGGCCGCAGCGCATCCGAACGACGTGGCGCTGGTCTTGTACATGGCCGAGAACGACCTGGCCGGCAAGCGCTACAAGGCCGCCATCGCCGGGCTGGAAGCGGTGCTCAAGGAGGCGCCGGCGAATGTCGCGGCGCTCAACAACCTGGCTTGGGCTTACCAGCAGGAAAAAGATCCGCGCGCGCTGAAAACCGCCGAAAAGGCCTTCGAGCTGGGCGGCAGCAGCGCGGCCGTCACCGATACCCTCGGCTGGATGCTGGTCGAGCAGGGCGACGCCAAGCGCGGCCTGGCCTTGCTGCAAAAAGCGGTGGCGCTGGCGCCGGAAGCGGCCGACATCCGCTACCACCTGGCGGCCGGACTGGCGAAAACCGGCGACAAGGCCGGGGCCAAGCGCGAACTGGATCGGGTCCTGGCCAGCAAGGACTTTGCGCAGATGGAAGAGGCGAAGGCACTGGCCAAGTCGCTGTAAGGCCCAGGGCGCGCCAGGCGCGCGCCGGCTTGTCCGCGCCGCCAATCCCGACACCGTCATTCGCGCCAGTTCATCTGGCGGGAATGGCGGTTTTTGTGTTTTTGGGGCGGGAAACAGGGGGCCAGGCCGGAGAGAAAGTGTAACTCCAGCATCACCAGCAGGGGGCGCGGCGCGCGCCGCATGGCTGTTGCATATTTGCGAAGAAAAAGTTTAATTGTCTCCCTGCATTTTGCCGAGGATGTTAGGATAGCTGAGTTAGCAATATGTTACTGAATTCACTGCTTGGACAATATCTTCGGGATCATAGTCGATGGATCAGGTTCTTAATATCGTTGAAACAACTCGTTTCAATTTTCCCGCGCCGGATGCTGGTGACCTGGGCAGTCACTGTGTTTTCGCGGAAGATTATTCTGATAACATCTCCGAGATGACGATCAATACACGCAGCTTCGGGATTCGCGTTGCCGACACCGAGGAAGGACGTAACCGGGCAAGCATGCTCATCAATAAGATGTATGCCTGGCGTGGATATGCCGGTACCCATCGGCTGGAAGACAATCCCAACCAGATCACCCTGTCGGCCTTCGATGGTGGCGAAGTGATCGGCACGGTGACCCTGGGGGTCGATTCCCCGGTCGGCATTCTCGCCGACGAAGTGTTCAAGGACCATATCGACGCCTTCCGCGCGCGCGGCGCCAAGGTGTGCGAGATCAGCAAGCTCGCCTTCGACCCCACGGTGCGCTCCAAGTTCGCGCTCGGCTCCCTGTTTCATATCCTGTATATCTACGCGCACCATATTTACCAGTGCACGGATGCGTTTATCGAGATCAATCCGCGTCACCGGCGCTATTATGAACACATGCTCGGTTTTCGCACCCAGAGCGGGGTGAGGATCAATCCGCGCGTCGACGCACCGGCCCATCTGCTCTGGCTCAGCCTCGATTTCATGGGCGCCGAGATCGAGCGCCTGGGCGGCGTGCACGACGATGCGGGTACCGAACGCTCGCTCTACCCCTATTTTTTTTCGAAGCGCGAGGAAGCCGGCATCGCCGACCGCCTGCTGTCGATCGGCTAGACCTCGGTGCGGCGAATCGGCCCCGGCGCGGCGGCATGCCTGCGGCGCTTCATTCACGCAATCGGCGGGAAGCGTGACCACGCCACCGCCTGTAACAACAGGATCGTCATGTCAACGCAAGCCCATTCCCTGGCCGCCGCCGCCCTCACCACCGTTCTTATGCTTGGTGCATTGAGCGGATGCGGCAAAACCGAAACGCCGGCGGCCCTGCTGGCCCAGGCCAAGCAGTTCCGGCAACAGGGCGACCATGTGTCGGCCCTGATCCAGCTCAAGAACGCGGTCGCCAAGAATCCGTCCGATCCCGAGGCCCGCCTCGCGCTGGGCGAAACCTATAACAAGCTGGGCGACGCCGTCTCGGCCGAAAAGGAAGTGCGCAAGGCCATGGAGCTGGGCATGGCGCCCGCGCGTACCCTGCCCGAGCTCTTGATGGCGCAACTGTTCCAGGGGCAATACCAGAAAGTCATCGACGCCACCGCCGATACCGCTTACACGGCCAATGTCACGGTGCTCAGCCAGCGCGGCGCCGCCTTTTACCAGCTCGGCAAGCGGGCCGAGGCGGCCGAAGCCTTCGAGCGCGCCCTCAAGCTCGATCCCGGCTACCCGGTCGCGCTGATGGGCCTGGCCAACGTGGCGCTGGCGAATGGCGACAAGGCGGGCGCGGCGCGCTATGTCGAACTGGCCGTGAGCAAGAATCCCAAGGACGTGCAGAGCTGGCTGTTCAAGGGCGACTTCGAGCGCGCCGAAGGCAATCCGGCGGCCGCCCTGGCGGCCTACGACCAGGTGCTGGCGCTCGACCCCAACAGCGCCTCCGGCCACCTGCAAAAAGCCTACCTGTTCATCGCCGAACGGCGCTACGAGGAAGCGGCCGTGTCGCTGGCCGCCGCCCGGAAAAACGCGCCGAAGAACCTGATGGTCAGCTACGCCAGCGCCATGCTCGACTTCACCCAGGGCAAGCACGCGACCGCGCTCGAATCGCTGCAGCAAGTGCTGCGCGTGGCGCCCGACCACATGCCCTCGGTGTTGCTGGCCGGCGCGCTGCAGTTCACCCTCAAATCGCTGCCGCAGGCCGAGCAGCACCTGAAAAAATACCACGAAGCCCATCCCGAGAGCGATTACGCGCGCAAGCTGCTGGCCTCGACCCGCATCGCCGCCGGCGACCCCAAGGGCGCCATCGCGGTCCTGGCGCCGGTCGTGGGCGCCTCCCAGGATCCCCAGCTGCTGGCGATTGCCGGCAAGGCCTACACGGATAACCGCGAGTTCGGCAAGGCCACCGCCCTGCTGGAGCGGGCCAGCGCGCTCGACCCGAAAAAGGCGCAGCTGCGCACCGCGCTCGGCTTGAGCAAGCTGGAACAGGGCGAGGAAGCGCGCGCCCTGAGCGAACTGGAACTGGCCAGCACCCTCGACCAGGCCACCAGCAACGCCGGCCTCACCCTGGCCATGACGGCGCTGCGCCTGAACCAGTTCGACAAGGCCCTGTCCGCGCTGGCGCCGCTCGAAGCGCGCACCCCGGGCGACCCGATGATCCAGAACCTCAAGGGCCTGGCGCTGCTGGGCCAGAAGGAGCAGGCCGCGGCGCGCGCCGCCTTTGAAAAAGCGCTCAGCCTGCATCCCGATTTCTTTCCGGCGGTCGATAACCTGGCGCGCCTGGACATGCAGGCCGGCAACCTGAATGCCACCCGCCAGCGCTATGAAGCGTTTTTGGCCAAGTATCCCGACAACGTCGAGGCGCTGACCGCGCTGGGCGCCATGGCCGTGGCCCAGCGCCGCCTGCCTGAGGCGAGCACCCTGCTGGAACGCGCCAACGCGGTCGACCCGGCCGCGCCCGGTCCGGCGCTGGTGCTGGCCGGGCACTACGTGCACATGGGCGCGCTGGACAAGGCGCTGGTCCTGGTGCGCAAGCTGCTGGTGGCCAATCCCGGCAGCCCGGCCGTGCTCGACCAGCTCGGCCAGCTGCAAGCGGCCAGCGGCGACAATGGCAGTGCCATGGAAACCTTCACCAAGCTGACCGTGGCCGCGCCGCAGTCGGCCGAAGCCCATTTCCGCCTCGGCTCGGCCCACGCGGCCATGGGCAACCTGCCCTCGGCCAGCGCCTCGCTCAAGCGCGCCCTGGTGCTGCAGCCCGATTACCTCGAGGCCCAGCTGGCGCTGGCCAGCGCCCACCTGCGCCAGCAACAGTTCAACGATGCGCTCGGCGTGGCGCGCGCCATGCAGAAGCAGCATCCGAAACTGCCGGTCGGCTACGTGGCCGAAGCCGACGTGCTTCTGGTTCAGCACAACGCCATGGCGGCGATCCCCTTGTACGATAAAGCGTTTTCTCTGGGCAACAATGCCGAGTTGCTGATCAAGTTGTACGAAGCCTTGCGCATCGTCGGCAAGAGCAAGGAAGCCGATGCACGAGTGCAACAATGGCGTGCCGCCCACCCGGATGACGTCAAGCTGCCGGGTTACCTTGGAGAGCAGTATATTGCCAATAAAAAATATCAATTAGCAATAACAGAATTTGAGGCCATACTGAAGAAGGCGCCTGCCTATCCGAGCGCCCTGAACAATCTGGCGGTGGCCTATGAACTGGCGGGCGATGCGCGCGCCCTGCCGACCGCCGAGCTGGCCTTCAAGGCGCTGCCCCGCAGCGCGGCGGTGATGGATACCCTGGGCTGGCTGCTGGTGCAAAAGGGCGACCTGGCGCGTGGCTTGCCGCTGCTGCGCGACGCCAGTGCCAAATTGCCGGGCGTGCCCGAGATCCGCCTGCATCTGGCCAAGGCGCTGATCCAGGCCAAGGACAAGGAGGCGGCGCGCAAGGAACTTGACGTGTTGGTGGACAAGTACAAGCAATTTCCGCAAGGCGAGGAGGCGCGGGGTTTGCTGAAGCAACTTTAAAGCGGGCACGACGGCGAGTCGCAGCCCACCGGGCACCATTCCTGCCGGCAGCATGTGCGGGTGCGGCGCCACGCCACAGGGAGTTTTCACATGAATGCAGCGCATGATGCAGTGGAAGCGATGGGCAAGCAGCAGGCCCATCTGGAGTCGTCGTACGTGGTGGGAGCCGAGGAAGACGATCACGGCCGCCTGATCGGCAGTTTCACCGACAACGACCGCACCTTCGGGATCCGCCTGGCCGATACCGACCAGGGGCGCAATTCGGCCAGCCTCCTGATCAGTAAAATGTATGCCACGCGCGGCTACAACGTGTCCAGGATGGAACGCGACCCCAACCGCATCACCCTGTCGGCCTCGGACAAGGGGTGCCTGATCGGCACCGTGACGCTGGGGCTCGATTCCGAACGCGGCATCCTGGCCGACGAGATTTTCCACGACCATGTCGAGGCTTTCCGCGCGCGCGGCGCGCGCCTGTGCGAAATCACCAAGCTGGCGTTCGACCCCCAGGTCAAATCCAAGGCGGCGCTGGCGGCCCTGTTCCATACCCTGTTCATCTACGCGCGCTACCTCCACAGCCGCACCGACGTGCTGATCGAAGTCAATCCGCGCCACCGGCGCTTTTACCAGACCATGCTCGGTTTCGTGGACCAGGCCGAACTGCGCCACAACACCCGGGTCGACGCCCCGGCCTACCTGATGTGGCTCAGCGTCGAGCACATGGCGCAGCAGATTGCGCGCCTGGGCGGCACCAGCAGCCATGCCGGCACCGAACGTTCGCTGTATCCGTATTTTTTCTCTTCGCGCGAGGAAGAGGGCATCGCCGGGCGCCTGATCAAGATCGGCTAGGGCGCTGCCTTGGGCACGGCCGGCTGGGCATCGTAGCGGCCCGGCGCGATGATGCCGTCCGGATCGAGCCGGGTCTTGAGCGAGTGGATGGTGGCCCAGTAGTGCGGGTCGCGCCGCACGATGGCGGCCATCATGTCGGCGCGCGCGCGGTACACTTCCAGCCCCATCGCGTGGATCTTGTCGAGCATGCGGTCGGCGCAGAAGTGGGCGCGCTTGACGCCTTCCAGGTTGCTGCGGTCGAACAGCAGGTTGATCACCGCCACCAGCGAGGTCGGGGTTTCGATATTGATGGTGATGTACAGGGTGTCGTGATAATGGCGCGCCGCCGTCTTTTTCATTTCATCGATGAACTTGGCCACGAAAGCCCCGTCCAGCGGCAGCGCCGGGTTGATGAACAGCAAACCGCAATTCGATTGGTCGAGCTGGGACGCGTTCAGGTCGGTGCGCCCGAATTTCCATAGCAAATTATCGATCGCCGCATCGGTCGGCACCCCCAGCGCCAAGGTGTGCAGGGGGCGGATGGCCGCGATCGCGGCGGCATTCGCGCGCGCGGCCGGAATGAAGCGCAGCCGGTGCGCCACCGCATAGGCGGTGTCGAGCAACTGGTGGGTGATCGGGCGCACCCGCGCCAGGCCCTTCATGCGTTTCCGGATCTCGGCCAGGTTGGCCTTGACCTGGGCCTGGGTGCCGGTGATCGCCCCCAGGCTGGCCCATTCGCCCGGCGCGATCAAGTCCATCACGCTTTCCGCTTCGCCGAAGGCGCGCTCGGGCGTGTACCCGCATTCCTGTTCCAGGTAGCGCGTCACGCCATAGGCCAGGGTGGCATGGGTGCGCGCGCGGTTGGCGATGTGGGTGACCGACTCGATCAAGCCTTCGCGCTTGCAATTGGCCAGCTCGTCGATAAAGGCCGGCAAATCCTCTTCGCGCCGCAGCGACAGCGACAGCGCCACCTGCTTGGGGCGCTTGGGCACGAGGCGGAAGCAGGCGCTGACGACGATGCCGAAATTGCTCTGGAAAAAAAGCCCGTCGAGGATCGGCCCCAGCCCGTAGGGATTGCTGGTGCCCAGCGGCGAGTGTTTCAGGCGCCGGAAGCCCGTGCGCAGCAGCTTGCCGTTGCCGCACACCACGGCCAGCCCGAACAAGTCTTCCTTGCGCGGCCCGAAATAGCCCACCCCGCGGTCGAGCGCATTGCCGATGATGCTGGTGGCGCGCGCCGAGCCGGTGACGTTGAAGGTGAGGTTGGGATGATGCTCTTCCAGGAAGTCGTACAGCGCGCCCTGGGTCACGCCCGGCCCGATCACGGCCACCGGCAGTACCCGGCCGTTGCGCTTGTCGATCGTCATGCGGATCGCGTTCAGGGCGCCCAAGTCGACCAGCAGGCTGCCGGCCATGGTGGGCGACTTGCCGCCGTAGCCGAAATTGAGGCCGGTCGAGAAGGGATACAGGGGCGTGCCGTTCTTGCGTGCCTCGCGCACCAGCTTGATCACGGCGCGCACGCTTGGCGGACGCACCTGGCCGCGCACATCGGTCGCGCGGCCGGTGATGTTATTGCTCGGATGGTCGCTCTGGGTGTAGGCCATGGTTCTATTATCGCTTAAAAGCGGGCGCGCAAAAGCAAACGACCCGAGCGCTTGACGCGATCGGGTCGTTCTCGACACACTGCGCGCACCGGCCCTGGCCAGCCCGGCGCGCGCATCGGTCTTACTTGGCAGCCTTGCGGCGCGAAGCGGCGCCCAGGGCCAGCAGGCCCAGGCCGATCAGGACCATGCTGCCTGGTTCAGGCACGGCACGCACTTCCGAAGCGATCGAGTTCGATGCCTGGTTGATGGTCAGCTTGTAGGTACGGCCGCCGGTCAGGGTCACCAGGTTCGACAGGATCGTGCCCGAGCTTTCCTTGATCGAATTTTGCGAAATGTCGCTCGAGGTCACGCCGTCGTTGATCTCGGCCGGGCTCCAGTTCATGATCGTGGTCGATACATTGCCGATCACTTCCTGCAGCGACAGCGTCCAGCTGATGGTGCCCAGCGAAGAACCGCTGACGCCGTTGATCGCATTGACGAACGCGGCCACATAAGCGTTGAAGCCGAGCGCGAACTTCGCTTGCAGCGTCGTGCCGACGCTGAAGGTGGTCACTGCGGTCGCCGAGTTGGCGATGGTGGCGTTCGCGCTGCCGGCGTTACCTGGCGACATCACGGACGAATCGGCACGGGTCAGGCCGTTGGCGCCGGTCACGCCCAGCGCGGTGCCGGCGATGTACATGTCGCCCAGGGCGTAGTTACCGCTCGGCGCCGGGAGGTGCGCCGTGAAGTTGTTTTCCACACCGCCTGGATAGTTGCCAACTGGCATGCCCGCGCCGCATGATGGGCCCGCGCAACGGTTCTTGACATCGACCGTACCACCGATGGTGGTGCTGAAGATGTTGCCCAGGCCGGCGCCGGTGCCTTGCGCATTGTTGAAGTTCGAATTCGCGGTGCCGGTGCGGTTTTCGTTCTGGATCACGATGCCGTTGGTCACTGGCGCGTTGTTCGAGTTCAGGATGATCAGGCCGGTGATGGCCAGGTCGGCCATGCCCATGGTCGCTGCGGACACTGGGGCGACGACGAACGCTGCGGAAACGGCTGCGGCAGCGAGGTATTTTGTCAGTTTCATATGTGGTTCTCCCGGATTATGTTTGTTGATCCTACACGCCTTGATGTAAGCAGGACTCGTGCCAGAAGAGACTCTTTGTTTTAAATCAATGACTTAACTTGGTGTTTATGACTGCTGCATGAGGGGGTGTAAGGAAAACCGACATGCGGGACGCGGATTAATCTTTACGAGGAGAAATAAAAGCCTTGTGAAACAGATGTCTTGTTAATAACAAGGGTGGCATGCGGAGCCAGTTTCCCCTGATATACAGTAAAAAGCGCGCGCCGCCGCTCCAGCGGTCGCCGCAGCTGGGGTGCATGGGCAGCAGGGCGCGCAGGAACAGGCTGTCCATCAGGGCCAGCAGCGCCGTGCCGGGTCCGGCCGCGCGCGTCGCGGCCAGGGCCGATTCCGGCACCGGCGTGTGCAGCAGGCGCGCGCAGTAGCGCAGGGCGTAGAACAGGGGACGGCCCAGTTCCAGTTCGGCGGCGCGCGCCGGCAGCGCATCCCAGAAGCCGGGCGTGCCGCCCAGGCTCGCCAGCAGGCGGTGCAGGTCGAGCAGGTCGCGCAGGCCGTGGTCGAACTCGCCGTCGTAGAACAGGTGCACGGCGCTGTGCAGCACCATGTCGGCCGGGGCCAGTACCTGCACTGGCGCCTGGCCCGCCGCCGCTTGCACTGCGGCGGGCAGGGCCACGGCGGCGGCGCGCAGCCTGGCCGGATCGGGCCGCACGCGCGCCGTTTCCGGCAAGATCGCGTGGTGCACATCGATCACGCTGGCGCGCCGCGCATGCTTCATCGGCGGCAATTCGTGCATCCAGGTGCGGTAATAGCGCTGGTCGTAAGCGTCTTGCGCCACCGTGGACCAGCCGTGCAGCATCAGCGCCGCCTCCACCTGGGCCAGGCGGTCCTTGGGCACCAGGATGTCGATGTCGGAAAACAGCCGTCCGCGCGCCGCCGCCAGGCCCGCCATGGCGTAGGCGCCGCCCTTGAGCAGGATCAGCGGCACGCCGCTGCCGGCCAGCGCCGCGCCGATCTGCGCCACTTCGAAGCGCACCGCGTTCGCGTGGCGTTCGGCATGCACGCCGGCCCAGTCGAGGTGGCGGCGGGCCTGGGCCGGAATCGCGCCGGCCACGCCGTGTTCGTCGAGCAAGCCGTGCAGGCTGGCTTCCAGGCGGGCGCTGGCGGCCTGGCGCAGCAGCAAGTCCCATTCGGCCAGGCCCAGGGCCGCGCCGCGCGCGGGGTCGCGCAACAGTTGCAGCAGCAGCGGTACGGCGCTCGGGGTGAGGCGCGCGGCCGCCATCAGGGTGTGTCCGCCAGCTGCTCGAACATGGCCACTGCCTCGTCCAGCGCGCTGTAAGTGAAATCGATGCAGCGCGTCTGCGCCACCAGATCGCCCAGGGTGGCAAAGCCGCGCGCGCCCAGCACGCTGTAGTTAAAGCCGTTTTCGGCCACCCGCATGAAGGCGCGCGCGGGCGCCACGTCGAGCAAGGTCGTGGCCGCGCCCGCCGCATACTTCGGAAACACGATCCAGCCCGGGCGCGCCAGCTCGGCGGCGCGCGCGATGCTGCCGGCCGGCGCCTTCAGGTGCGCCACCGTGCCCTTGGTGGTGTCGGGTACGGGGCGGCTGATGACGGCGTCCGGCTGGTAGCGCCGCATCACCTCGATCGAGCCGTTTTTCAGGCTGATCGGGCGCGGCAGCGGCGCCAGCAAGCCATCCTCGGGCCGCACCAGCGCCAGTTCGTCCGACAGCAGGCGCCAGCCGCAGCTGACCAGGGCCGCGCACAGGGTGCTCTTGCCGGAACCGGGCGGGGCCGGCAGGATGGCGGCGCGCCCCTGCTTTTCGACCACGGCCGCGTGCAGGATCAGATAGCCGTGGGCGCGGCTCGACACGCACCAGTTCATGCCCCACTCGAACATGGGAAACGCTTGGGCGGCCGGCAGCGGCAAGAAGGGCACGATGCCATCGTAGACGAAGCGCGCCAGCGGCTTGTACCAGCGCCGCAGCGAGGGCGGCGGCGCGACATCGACGTGGAAGTCGGCAAAGCCATTGTTTTCCAGCAGGGGATAGTCGCCGTACAGCAGGTGCAAGCCATCGGCCACGCTGGCGAAGGGGCTGTGCACGCGGGTCACGAAGGCGCCGGTTTGCAGGTCGATGCTGCCGTCGCGCAAGCGGCGGCCCAGTTCGGCGCGGCTGAGCGCGCTCAAAGTCGTCATGGATGCGCGGCGATCAGGTCAATGCCCGCCAGTTGGTCGAGCAGGGCTTGCAGCGCGCCATCGGCATCGTCCTCGTCCGCGGCGCCCAGGGCCAGGCGCAGCGCCGCCACGCTGTGCGCGCCGGCGCGCACCGCCAGCAGCACTGCCAGGGCATCGGCGTCGAGCAGATGGGTGTCGCCGCTGAGGTCGTTAAACAGGACCGCTTCCTGGTCCCAGCTGCGGTAGCGCAGGGATTGGCCGGGAAGGACGTGCCAGGACAGGGCGGGCGGCATGAGGTCGGAAAGGCGGGCGCGCGTGGCGCCGGCGCCGTGCAGGCTAGTGATGGAAGGTGGTTTTCAGGTAAGCGACGATATCGTCGCCATACCATTTGACGCCTGCCGTCGGTGCGTAATAGCCCAGCTTGCCACCACCGGTGGTCTGGTATTCGCGCCAGATATTGCGCAGCTGCGCTTCGGTCAGCACGGTCGAGCGTCCGGTCAGGATGTTCAGGTAGGCGGCGAGCACATGGCTGGCCACATTGTGCGGATCGATATCCTCGCTCTTGAACGGCCCCTTGCCATCAATCGCGTTCTTGTTGCCGTTGGTATTGAACACATCCATCAGCGCCAGGTTGCCGAGCGCGGTCTGGTTGGCATTGACCGGGAAGATATCCTTGAAGGTGCGGCTCGACGTCGCCGTCGGGCTGGCCGGCCAGCCGGATGGGTTGTTGGCGTAAAAGCCCGGCGAATTGCCGCCGCAGGTCAGGGGATTGTCAGGCCGGTGGCTCGATTGCAAGCCGTTCGACAGCGAGCCGGACGGCGAGGCGCAGGTGGTGGCGGCCATGCCGGGCTGGCTGGCCAGGGTCATCAGGACCCCGGAGACGCCCAGGCTTGTCCGCGTGAAGCGGCGCCGCGCGCTGCCCGTTGCCGACAAGCCCGCTTGCGGCTGGGCTGGTTCGCCGCTGGGGCGGTCCTGTTGCTGATTGGTAGTCACGTCAGTTTCCTCGAATTGAACGGCATCGTCAGGCGATGCCCCGTCAGGCGTGCACGATGTCAGGGCCATCAATGCAATTTCCATACCAGCGCCGCGCAGCGCTACAAAAATATGATGTAGATCAAAGGCTTGTCGACTGGGTGTGTTAGCGACCCAGCCCTCGTGCGGTCCAGCCTGTAAAAAAACCCGACATCCTGTCTTTTGCGCAAGTATTCCACGACTTGCACGCCTTGTCGACCTTTAGAAGAAGCTTTCCGGAATCACCAGCACGTCGCCCGGACGCATGTAGATATTCGCCGAAATATCGCCCTGCTTGATCAGGTCGTTCAAGCGCACGGCCAGTTTTTCCGACTTGCCATCGATCTTGCGGATGATGATAGCCTTGTTGCCCGAAGCAAACTCGGTGACGCCGCCGACCGCGATCAGCACATCCATCAGCGACATGTCGCGCCGGTACGCCAGCGCTTGCGGACGGGCGGCCTGGCCGATCACGCGGATCTGCTCGCTGTAATTGCCGACGAAACTGGTCACGATCACCGTCACCACCGGTTGCTGGATGTATTTTTCCAGCGCTTTTTCGATATCGCGCGCCAGGGTGGTCGAGGTCTTGCCGCTGGCTTGCAAGTCTTCCACCAGCGGGGTGGTGATCTTGCCGTCCGGACGCACCGGCACCGAGGTCGACACTTCCGGATTGCGCCACACCACGATATTGACGCTATCGCCCGGGCCGATCAGGTATTCCTGGGTGCTGGCGGGCAGGGGATCGGGTACCACGGTCGAGACCGGGGATGCGCAGCCGCCCAGCAACAGTGCGGACAGCGCCAGTGCGCTGCCGCCCAGCCATGTCATCGTATGCGATTTGAAGGTGTTCACCTGGTTTCCTTTATGCGGACAGCGCCCGAATTGAAATACTGTAATGCAATTTTAATTACAACAGTTTCTATTTTAGCATGAAGTTTTTTAAGCGAAAGGGTGGCCGCGATTTTTGTTCTTCACGGTGTTGTTTGTTGTAACAAGGCACGCACATGGCTGACCGGGATCGCATAGCTGATCCCGCTCGGATTGGTGATCGCGTTTTCCTTCAAGCCCTTGACGAATACCATGTTCAGCACCGCCAGCACCGTGCCGGTATCGGGATCGTAGACCGGGCTGCCGCTGTTGCCGGGGTAGGCCGTGCCGTCGAGCTGGTAGATGGGGGCGGGCGCGCGCGCCAGTTGCGCAATCGCGCGCGCATCGAGCTTGCGCGAACTGACCGAGGGCATCACCAGCGGGGTGATGGCCGACAGCATGGCGCGGTGGGTGACCGGATGCAAGCCGAGCACCATGCCGAGCGGAAAGCCGGTAAACGCCAGCGCCTGGCCTTCCTCGACGTTGCTGCCATCGCCCAGGCGCAGGGCCGGCATGGGCGCGCCCGCCAGGCGCAAGTGAGCCAGGTCGTGCAGGCGGTCGAGCGCGGCCAGCTTGGCCGGACGGAAATCGACCTTGTCGCCGCGGGCGATGACGATGCCCAGCGTTTCATTGTGCTCGCTGTCGAGCGTCTCGGGAATGGCGTGCGCATTGGTGACCACGCTCAAGCCGTCGCCGGTGACAAAACCGGTGGCCGCGAACACGATCGCCGGACTGCGGGTGGGCTGGTAAGTGCCGATCCCGACCACGGAAGGCTTGACCGACTGGATCACCTGGCCGAAGCTGGCGCAGCGCGCCGGCACGTGGGCCGCCAGGGATAAAACGGCCGCGGCGGCGACGCTGCTTGAAGCGCGCAAAAGGAGGGGAGTAGCCATGCGCCGACAGTACCCGATTGGCGTCGCGCCAACAACTAGTTTCATTCACGCAAAGCCGTCAATGATGGCCGCTTCGCCACTGTTGTAATTTCAGCTTCGCGGCCACGTTTTCTTTAGTTTTTTGCCTATCAATGTGCGAAACTCTTTGCGAGGGGCAACAGGATTAGTCGACTTGTCATGGAATACACGAGTAATGCCGTAAACAATTGTTGAACGTATACTAGCGTTAGCGAATTTACTATCAGCAAGCATCGGATTCCTGTATCATATGATTATTAATCAATGCCTTGGGGTAATTTATTGACGCGCTTGCTGAGCTGTCGCAATGAATTGCTTTTTGTGCATCCGACAACACTTTGGCTGGCGCTTTGCGGCACCGGGCGCCCCGCGTTCGTCCGCGGAGCTGCCGGCCTGGGCCACCCTTGCGGGACGCCCTTTATTGGCGAGATTGACGCGATGGCAGAACTGCAGGCCCTACTGACGAACTTCCTGAAAGCGATCTGGAAATACCGCTGGTATGCGGTCGTCATTTCCTGGATCGTGGCCCTGGTCGGCTGGGCGGTGGTGTACCGGCTCCCCAACGAATACCAAGCCTCGGCGCGGGTCTACGTCGACACCCAGAGCATCCTGCAACCATTGCTGTCCGGCATGACCACCGTGCCGAACGTCGACCAGCAGGTGGCCTTCATGCGGCGCACCCTGATCAGCCGTCCCAACGTCGAGCGCGTCATGCGCATGGTCGACCTCGACATCAAGGCCTCCACTCCCAAGGAAAACGAAAAGCTGGTGGATGACCTGATGGCGCAGATCAGCATCGGCGGCACCGAGCGCGACGACATCTACACGATCTCGTACAAGAATTCCAATCCCAAGCTGGGCAAGGATATCGTGCAATCGCTGCTGACCATTTTCGTCGAAGGCAGTTTTGGCGGCAAGAAGCAGGATTCCGAAAAAGCCGTGCAATTCATCGACGACCAGATCAAGAATTACGAAGAAAAACTGGTCCAGGCCGAAAACGCGCTCAAGGAATTCAAGATCAAGCACCTGGGCATGCTGCCGCGTGGTGGCGGCGGCGACTTTACCGCCAACATGACCCAGATCGAAGACTTGCTCAACCAGGCGCGCCTGGAACTGACCGAAGCCGAGCAGGCGCGCAATGCCATAAAGCGCCAGATCGCCGGCGAGGAACCGGCCCCGCTGACCGCGCCCGAAGCATCGACCGTGGCCAACCCCGAACTCGACGCCCGCATCGCCGCGCTCAACAAGAACCTGGACAGCCTGCGCATGCAGTACACCGACGCCCATCCGGACATCGTCTCGGCACGGCGCCTGATCGCCCAGCTGGAAGCGCGCAAGCTCGACGAAGCCAAGCGCAACAAGCGCAACAACGACCCCGGCGCCAACTACAGCCCCATGCTGCAGCAAATGAACGTGGCCCTGTCGGTGGAAGAAGCGCGGGTGGCCTCGCTCAAGGCCCGCGTGGCCGAATACGGATCGCGCGCGGCGCGCCTGCGCGCGCAGAGCAGCAACGCGCCCGAAGTCGAGGCCCAGCTGGCCCAGCTCAACCGCGATTACCTGATCAACAAGGAAAACTACGAAAAGCTGGTTGGCCGGCGCGAAGCGGCCAAGCTCTCGGGCGACCTCAGTTCGGCCACCGACATGCTGACCTTCCGCGTGATCGACCCGCCCACCGTGCCGTCCACGCCGTCGGGCCCGAACCGCCACCGCCTGTTCTCGTTCGTGTTCGCCGGCGCGCTGCTGGCCGGCCTCGGCGTCGCCTTCCTGATGAGCCAACTGCGCCCGACCTTCATGAGCCAGGGCACCCTGCGCGACGTCACCGGCATTCCTATCCTGGGCAGCATCAGCATGAACTGGACCAACGAACAAAAGGTCATGCGTACCAAGCGCCTGTACGCCTTCGGCGCGGCGGTGATCGTCCTGTTCGGGGCCTACGGCGGCGTGATGGCGGCCCTGTTTGTACGACCGCTGCTCTGATGCGGCCTTCACTGGAGAGAACAGCGTGAGCATTATTGAAAAAGCGGCCAGCCGCATCGAACACAAGAAGGGCGAAGCGCAGGACGCGCCGGCCGCGCCGGCAGCCGCGCACCCGGCCGCGCCGGTCGCCGCCGCCATCGCCGAGGCACCGGCCGCCGTGCCTGCCGCCGCACCGGTGCACGCGCCTACCGCCGTGCCTACCGCTGTGCCTACCGCCGTGCCTACCGCCGTGCCGCGCCGCACCAGCAACCACGTCGAACTCGACCTCGAACGCATGCACGGCATCGGCCTGGTGACGGCCGCCGGCGGGCGCACCACCCTGGTCGAGGACTTCCGCATCATCAAGCGGCCCTTGCTCAAGCGCGCGTTCGCGGCGCGCGGGCCCGGCGAAAAGCCGGGCAACCTGATCATGGTCACCAGTTCCCTGCCGGGCGAAGGCAAGACCTTTTGCTCGATCAACCTGGCCATGAGCATCGCCATGGAACTGGACCACACGGTACTGCTGATCGACGCCGACGTGGCCCGTCCCTCGGTACTGCGCACGCTCGGCCTGCCGGCCCACCGCGGCCTGATGGACATCCTGCTCGACGACAAGCTCGACATGGCCGACGTCATGTTGCGCACCAACGTGAACACCCTGAGCATCCTGCCGGCCGGCAGCAACAACCCGCGCGCCACCGAACTGCTGGCCAGCCAGGCGATGAGCACCTTCGTCTACGAAATCGCCAACCGCTACCCCGACCGTATCGTCATTTTCGATTCGCCGCCGCTGCTGCTCACCAGCGAAGCGCACGTGCTGGCCAGCCACATGGGCCAGATCGCGCTGGTGGTCGAAGCCGAGGGCACGACCCAGCACGCGGTCAAGGAATCGCTGCGCCAGCTGGAGGGCTGCAGCAATGTGAACCTGATCTACAACAAGACGCGCGAATTCCCCGGCACCGAAACGTATGACTACCACTATGGCTAAGCGTGCGTCCGGACGCCGCCGCGCCGTCGTCGTTCCCGCGGCGCTGGCGGCCCTGCTGGCCGCGCCATCGAGCCGCGCCGAGTGGAAGTTCACGCCCACGGTCGACCTGCGCGAGACGTACACCGACAACGTGGCGCTCACCCGCGCCGACGAGGCCAAAAGCCGCTTCGTGACGGAACTGACGCCCGGCTTCAGCCTGTTGAACAAGGGCCCGCGCCTGAACCTGTTTGCCAACTACAAGCTGCACTACTACGCGTTCGACGACAACGACGTGGAAGGCGTGCGCCACGCCCAGTCGCAGCTGCGCGCGGCGGCCAAGGCCACCGTCATCGGCGACCTGCTGTTTCTCGACGCCGACGGCGCCATCGGCCAGCAAGCCGTATCGGCCTTCGGCCCGCAGGTCAACAGCAACGGCTACGCGAGCGCCAACCGCGCCAACGTCAAGACCTGGCGCATCAGCCCCTACCTGCTGCACCGCTTCGGCAGCAGCGCCACGGCGGCGGTGCGCTACACCCACGACTCGGTCGACGCCGGGCGCATCGGCTTTGGCGACAGCAGCAGCGAGGTGCTGACCATGAACCTGAACAGCGGGCGCACCTTCCGCCGCGTCGGCTGGGGCGTGCAGTACAGCGGCCAGCGCGTGGACGACAGCATCGCGCCCAAGTCGAACGTCAAGATGGTGAGCGCGAACGCGCGCTACCGCCTGGGCCAGGAGTTCAACCTGACCGCCAGCGCCGGCTACGACGAATACGACTATCAGTCCGGCGGCGAGCCGACCAAGGGCCGCTTCTGGCAAGGCGGCATCGAATGGACCCCGACCTCGCGCACCAGCCTCGTGGCCGGCGGCGGCAAGCGTTACTACGGCAATACCTACAACCTGCGGGCGCTGCACCGCAGCCGCCGCACGGTGTGGAGCATCAACTACAGCGATTCGGTGACCACCACCCGCTCGCAGCTGCTGCTGCCGGCCACCATCGACACCGCCTCGATGCTGGACCGCCTGTTCACCGCGCAGATTCCCGACCCGGCCAAGCGCGCGCAGGCGGTCGACGCCTACATCCGCTCCACCGGCCTGCCGTCCGCGCTGGCCGACAGCATCAACTACTTCAGCAACCGCTACATCTTGCAGAAGCAGTTCCAGGCCTCGGTCGCGCTCAACACCGCGCGCACCACCTTGATCCTGAGCGCGTTCGATAACCGGCGCGAAGGCCTGTCGCTGATCCAGACCGACAGCCTGCTCACCGGCCCTGCCAGCGCGCGCATCAACGACGACACCACCCAGCGCGGCGGCAGCGCGCTGTGGAACATGCGCCTGACCTCGCGCAGCGGGATCAACGCCTCGTGGACCAGCTCGCGCACGCAATCGCATGCCACCGGTTTGTCGAGTAAGAATGCAGCCTTGCGACTGGCCGTGACGCGCCAGTTTTCGCCCAAAGTGCGGGGCGCCTTCGAGGCGCGCCGCGTGTCCGGTACCACGACCGACCAGGTCGCGTCGTACCGCGAGAACGCCTTAACGGCCTCTCTGTCCTTGCAGTTCTAGCGGAAATCGAGTCAGCGATGTATGAAACTTATTATGGGCTGAGCGACAAGCCCTTCCGGCTGCGGCCGGACCCCCATTTTTTCTTTGCCAGCAAAGGCCACAAGCGCGCCATGGCCTACCTCGAGTACGGCCTGTCGCATGGCGAAGGCTTCATCGTCATCACAGGTGAAGTCGGCGCCGGCAAGACCACCCTGGTGCGCAACCTGTTCAAGCAAATGCCGTCCGAGCAGATCGTGGCCGCGCATATCGTCAACACCCATCTCGATGCGGACGACACCCTGCGCACCGTGGTCGCCGCTTTTGGGTTGCCGTACGAAAACGCCAGCAAGACCGCGCTGCTGGAGCGCCTCGAACAATTCCTGCGCGCCTGCGACCAGGATGGCAAGCGCGCCTTGCTGGTGGTCGACGAAGCGCAGAACCTGACCCCGCGCGCGGTCGAGGAACTGCGCATGCTGTCGAACTTCCAGACCGACGACAAGTCGCTGCTGCAAACCTTCCTGCTCGGCCAGCCGGAGTTTCGCACCACCTTGCACAGCGCCGGCATGCAGCAGCTGCGCCAGCGCATCACGGCCAGCTATCACCTGGGCCCCATGGATGGCCCGGAAACCCAGGCCTATGTCGAGCACCGCCTGCATACGGTCGGCTGGAAGGACGATCCCTCGTTTTCCCCCGGCGCGCACGCGGCCATCTTCGACTACAGCGGCGGCATTCCGAGGAAGACCAACGCCCTGTGCGACCGCCTGCTGCTGATGGGCTACCTGGAAGAGATGCACTCCTTCACCGAAACCGATGTGAATGAAGTGGTGCGCGACATCCGCCAGGAATACGAACTGCCGCCCGAAGCGGTGCGCGAGCAGGCTGCCGCCGCCCTGCGCGGCGTGGCCTCGATCGGCACCCTGGACAATCCGGGCTACCTCGACGAGCGCATTCTCAAGATGGAAAAGTCGATGGCCTCGGTGCTGGCGATCCTTAAAAAAGTCGTCAGCACCTTGCCGGCGCTGTCCCACCACGCGCCGGATCACCACTCCACGGACCACCACGAATGAACGACCGCCTGCACCCCGCCGCCATGCCGCGCGCGCTCGGCCAACCGATCCGCAATGCGATGACAATCGATGTCGAGGATTACTTCCAGGTGTCGGCTTTTGCGCCCATCATCGCGCGCGAGTCCTGGCCCGCGCGCGAATGCCGGGTCGAAGCGAACATCGAACGCATCCTGGCGATCCTGGCCGATGGCGGCGTGCACGCCACCTTCTTTACGCTGGGCTGGATCGCCGAACGCTATCCGGACATGGTGCGCCGCATCGTCGCCGGCGGCCACGAACTGGCCAGCCACGGCTACGGCCACCTGCGCGCCTCCGACCAGACCCGCGCCGAATTCGCCGATGACGTCGGGCGCAGCAAGGCCCTGCTGGAAGACATCGGGGCCCAAGCAGTGCTCGGTTACCGCGCGCCGAGTTTTTCGATCGGCACCGCCAACCTGTGGGCGCTCGATGTGCTGCACGACGCCGGCTACCGCTACAGCTCCAGCATCTACCCGATCCAGCACGACCACTACGGCATGCCGGACGCGCCGCGCTTCGCCTTCTACCCGAACGGCCCGGATGGCCTGCTGGAAGTGCCGATCACCACCGCCATGCTGGGCCAGCGCAAGCTGCCGGCCGGCGGCGGCGGCTACTTCCGCCTGCTGCCTTACAGCCTGTCGCGCTGGATGATGCGGCGCGTGAACAGCGACGACGGCCAGCCGGCGATCTTCTACTTCCATCCGTGGGAGCTCGATCCCGGCCAGCCGCGCCCTCAAGGTGCCAGCCTGAAAACCCGTTTCCGCCATTACGTCAACCTGCAACGCATGGAAGGGCGCATCAAGCAGCTCACGCGCGATTTTGCCTGGGACCGCATGGACCGTATTTTCTTAGGGACTAAATGAGTTCAAACACCGACGCCGTGCAGGACCGCCCCATCACCGCCAGCACCGCCGCCACCGTGCACCTCCTGCGCGCCGGCGACGCGCGCGACATGGCGCGCTGGGACGCCTTCGTGGCAGCCTGTCCGGAAGCGACCTTCTTCCACCGCGCCGGCTGGCAAACCATCATCGGCCGCGTGTACGGCCACAAGACCTGGTTCTACTACGTGGAGCAGGATGGCCAGATCGTCGGCGTGCTGCCGCTGGCCGAGATCAAGAGCCGCCTGTTCGGGCATTCGCTCGGATCGCTGCCGTTCTGCGTGCTCGGTGGCGTGGCCGCAACGCTTGATGCCGCCCGTCCGCTGCTCGATGCCGCCGCCGACAAGCTGGCCGCGCAGCTCAAGGTCGGCCATCTGGAATACCGCAACCTGCTGCCGGCGCACGCGGGCGACCCGGCCTGGCACCAGAAGGAACTGTACGTCACCTTCCGCAAGGCGATCAGCGCCGACGACGACGAGAACATGAACGCCATCCCGCGCAAGCAGCGCGCCATGGTGCGCAAGGGGATCAAGTGCGGCCTCACCGCCGAGATCGACCAGGGCGTGGACCGCTTCTTCATCGCCTACGCCACCAGCGTGCACCGCCTCGGCACGCCGGTGTTCCCGAAAAAATACTTCGCCGTGATCAAGGAAGTCTTTGGCGAAGAATGCGAAATTCGCATCATCGTCAAGGATGGCGCGATCGTGGCCGGGGTGCTGAGCTTTTACTTCCGCGACGAAGTGCTGCCTTACTACGGCGGCGGCATGCCGGCCGCGCGCGAATTCGCCGGCAATGACTTCATGTACTGGAACCTGATGCAGGCCGCTAGCGCGCGCGGCGCCCGCATCTTCGACTTCGGCCGCAGCAAGCTCGGTACCGGCGCCTTCGACTTCAAGAAGAACTGGGGCTTTTCGCCGACGCCGCTGGCCTACGAATACCGCCTGTACGAGTCGACCGAACTGCCCGACAACAACCCGCTCAATCCCAAGTACCAGCTGTTCATCAAGCTGTGGAAAAAGATGCCGCTGGCGCTGGCCAATGTCCTGGGCCCGCACATCGTCAAGAGCCTGGGCTGAGCGTGGACGACCTGCTGCTGCTGATCCACCGGATTCCCTACCCGCCCAACAAGGGCGACAAGATCCGTTCGTATCATCTGCTCAAGCACCTGGCGCGCCACTACCGGGTGCACCTGGGGACCTTTGTGGACGACCCCGACGACTGGCAGCACCTGCCGCGCGTGCAGGCCCTGTGCGCATCGAGCCACTTCGCACGCCTGGACCCGACCCGGGCGCGCGTGCGCAGCCTGGGCGCGTTGCTGGCCAACCGCTCGCTCTCGCTCGACTACTACCGCGACAAGGGCATGCGCGAGTGGGTCGCTGCCACCATGGCGGCCAACAAGGTCGAACGCATCCTGGTGTTTTCCTCGCCCATGGCGCAGTATGCCGAACCGTATCCGCAGGCGCGCCGCGTGGTCGATTTTTGCGATGTCGATTCCGACAAATGGCGCCAGTACGCCGCGCAGAAATCCTGGCCCATGAGCATGCTGTACGCGCACGAAGCGCGCCAGCTGCTGCGCTACGAGCGCAAGGTGGCGCTTGACAGCGCGGCCGCGCTGTTTGTCTCGGCGCCGGAAGCGGCGCTGTTTCGCCAGCTCGCCCCCGAAAGCGCCGAGCGCACCGGCTTTTTCAATAACGGCGTCGATACCGACTACTTCACGCCGCATGCCGACTACCCGAATCCCTTCATCGCCGGCCAGCAGGCGCTGGTGTTTTGCGGCGCCATGGATTACTGGCCGAACGTGGACGCGGTGACCTGGTTCGCGCGCGAGATTTTCCCGGCCGTGCTGGCACGCCATCCGGCGGCGCAATTCGTCATCGTCGGCGCGCGTCCCGCGCCCGACGTGCTGCAACTGGCCGCGCTGCCTGGCGTGTCCGTCACCGGCACCGTGCCCGATGTGCGCCCGTACGTCGCGCACGCGGCCCTGTGCGTGGCGCCGCTGCGGATCGCGCGTGGCATCCAGAACAAGGTGCTCGAAGCGATGTCGATGGCCAAAACGGTGGTGGTGTCGCCGCAGGCGCTCGAAGGCATCGCCGCCGAGCCGGGGCGCGACCTGCTGCTGGCGCTTGACGCGCCGCAGTTCGGCGCCGCCATCGGCCAGGCCCTGGATGCGCCGCGTCCCGACATGGGCCGCGCCGCGCGCCACGCCGTCGAAACCCAGTATGGCTGGTGCAGCAACCTGGCGCCGGTTGTCTCCCTGTTAGAACAGATGTCCGTCGAAAGCGCATAGTGGAACAAGGCATTACCCTCAACCCGGCGCGCCCGGCCCAGTCTTATTTGCTGCAGTCGCTCCTGATCGGCGCCGTGCTGCTGTTTCCCTTCCTCGCCTACTTCGAGACGGCGGCATCGATCGTCAACATCTGGGACAGCTCCGGCACCTTTGCGCACGGCTATGTGATCCTGCCGATCAGCCTCTGGCTGATCTGGGGCCGGCGCGACGCGCTGCGCGCCATGCCGGTGCGGCCGTGGTGGCCCGCGCTTGTCCTGCTGGCTGGCTGCGGCGCCGCATGGCTGCTCGGCGAAATGGGCGAAGTGCAGATCGTGCGCCACTACGCCTTTGTCGCCATGCTGCCTTTGAGCGCGCTGGCGATCCTCGGTTTGCCGATTGCGCGCAGCCTGGCCTTTCCGCTGGCGTTCATGTTGTTCGCAGTGCCCTTCGGCGATGTGTTCATCGAACCGCTGATCGGCATGACCGCCAACTTCACGGTCGACGCCCTGATCGCCACCGGCATTCCGGTTTTCCGCGAAGGGAACAACTTCAGTATCCCGACCGGCAACTGGTCGGTGGTGGAAGCCTGCAGCGGCGTGCGCTACCTGATTTCATCGGTGACGCTCGGCTGCCTGTACGCCTACCTGACCTACCGCACCACCTGGCGCCGCGCGCTGTTCATCGCCGCCTCGATCATCGTGCCGATCTTCGCCAACGGCGCGCGCGCCTACCTGATCGTGATGATCGGCCACCTGAGCGGCATGACCCTGGCGGTCGGCTTCGATCACTTGATTTACGGCTGGGTGTTCTTCGGCTTCGTGATGTTCCTGCTGTTCTGGATCGGCGCCATCTGGCGCGAAGATATCGCTCCCGCCGCCGATGCGGCCGCGGCGCCGGCCGTGCCGGATGCACCGCCGGCGCCGTTGAACAAGCTGCTGCCAGCCGCGCTGGCGGTCATCGCCTGCGTCGGCATCTGGCCCGCTTATAACTACTACCTGGAAAAGACCGAGCCGGCGCCGGCGCCCGTGGTGCTGACCGAAGTGGCTACCAGTGCGCCGCGCGGCCCCGCCTTTGTCGACTGGACCCCGGCCTTCCCGACCGCGAGCGCCGAACTGCAGCAGTTCCACGCGCCGGATGGCCAGCCGGTCGGCTTCAAGCTGCTGTACTACCGCAAGCCGCCCGAAGGCACCAAGCTCATTACCACCACCAACCGCCTGTCGCCGGTGAAGGACCCTGTGTGGCGCACCATCACCACCGTCGTGCGCGACGAAGCGATCGGTGCGCGCGGCCTGCGCCTGCGCGAGAGCAGCATGTCCGGCCCGAGCGGCAAGATGCTGGTGTGGCACTGGTACTGGATCGACGGCAGCACCACCAGCAACGACTACGCCGGCAAGCTGCTGCAGATCCGCCAGAAGCTGCTGCATGCCAGCGACGACGGCGCCGCCGTGATGATTTTCGCGCCGTACGATGAAAATCCGGAACCGGCGCGGGTGGCGATGCGCGCCTTCCTCAAGGGCGACCTGGCCGCCATCGAGGCCGCGCTGGCGGCCAACACGAGGCATTGATGACCGACATTCCCCTCGTCGTCCACCTGATCTACCGGCTCGATTTCGGCGGCCTGGAGACCTTGCTCGTCGAGCGCATCAACCGCATGCCGGCCGCGCACTACCGCCATGCGGTGGTGTGCCTGGCCGATTACACGGCGTTCGCCGACAAGATCACCAAGCCCGGCGTGGAACTGTTCGCCCTGCACAAGCAGCCCGGTTTGTCGCTCGGCACCCACGGCGCGCTGTGGAAGCTGCTGCGCCGCCTGCGCCCGACCATCCTGCACACTTACAACCTGTCGGCGCTCGAATACGCGCCGGCCGCCATGCTGGCAGGGGTCCCGGTGCGCATCAACGGTTTGCACGGGCGCGATGCGGGCGATCCGCAAGGGCGCAACCGCAAGCACAACATGCTGCGCCGCCTGATGCTGCCGTTCTACGATTGCTGCTACGCCAATTCGGTCGACATGCTGGCCTGGAACCGCACCGTGATCGGCGTGGCCGGGAACAAGAGCCGCTTGCTGGCCAACGGCATCGACGCCGACAAATTCCATCCGCAGGGCAGCGCGCTGCGCCAGTCCGGACCGGAGACGATTGTCATCGGCACCGTCGGCCGCATCCAGGATGTGAAGGACCATGCGACGCTCCTGCGCGCCTTCGTGCTGCTGCATGCGCGCCTGCCGCAGGTGCGCCTGGCGATTGTCGGCGGCGGCCCGCTGCTGGCGGCCTTGCAGGCCCAGGCCGAACAAGCCGGCGTGGCGCGTGCGGTCTGGCTGCCCGGCGCGCGCCTTGAGGTGGCCGACATTTTGCGCGGCTTCGACATCTTCGCGCTGTCCTCGATTGCCGAAGGCACGCCCGGTTCCGCGCTGGAAGCGATGGCGAGCGGCCTGCCGGTGGTCGGCACCCGCGTCGGCGGGGTGCCGGAAGTCGTTGCCGATGGCGTGACGGGCGCGCTGGTGCCGCCGTCGGACCCGCTTGCGATGGCCGATGCGCTGGAGCGCTACGTGGTCGACGCCGCACTGCGGCTGGAGCACGGCACGGCAGGACGCGCGCGGGTCGAGCGCCACTACAACATGGCTGCCATGGTGGCCGCTTACGAATCCTTGTACGACGCCTTGTGCGAACATAAAAAACTATTCAGGAAGAGTGCGAAATCATGTGTGGAATAGTCGGCATTTTTGATACGCGCGGCGCGCGCGAGATCGACCCGGCGCTGGTCAAGCGCATGAACGAAACCCAGCACCACCGCGGTCCGGACGAAGGCGACGTGTACACCGAGCCTGGCGTGGGCTTTGGCCACCGGCGCCTGTCGGTGATCGATATCCTGAGCGGCCAGCAGCCGATGTTCAACGCCGAAGGCAACGTCGGCGTAGTCTTCAACGGCGAAATCTACAATTACCCCGAGCTGACCGGGGAACTGCAAAAACTCGGCTACGTGTTCCGTACCAAGAGCGACACCGAAACCATCGTGCACGCCTGGTCGGCCTGGGGCGAGGAGTGCGTGCAGCACTTTCGCGGCATGTTCGCCATCGCCGTGTGGGACCGGGTCAAGCAGACCATGTTCATGGCGCGCGACCGGCTCGGCGTCAAGCCGTTTTACTACGCGCTGCTGCCGGACGGGATGTTCATCTTCGGCTCCGAACTCAAATCGCTGCGCGCTCACCCCGGCCTGCCGCGCGCGATCGACCCGCGCGCCGTGGAAGACTATTTCGCCTACGGCTACGTGCCGGAGCCGAAAACCATCTACAGCAGCGCTTTCAAGCTCGCGCCCGGTTTTTGCCTGACCGTGAATATCGGCCAGCCGATCCCGCAGCCGCGCCAGTTCTGGGACGTGCCGTTCAAGCTGCACGGTGCCATGACCGCCCGCGACGCCGAGGGCGAGCTGGTGGTGCGCCTGCGCGAAGCGGTCAAGATCCGCCTCAAGGCCGAAGTGCCGCTGGGCGCCTTTTTGTCGGGCGGCGTCGATTCGAGCGCCATCGTGGCCATGATGGCCGGCCTGATGAAGGACCCGGTCAACACCTGCTCGATCGCCTTCAACGACAAGGCCTTCGACGAGTCGGAATACGCCGAACAGGTGGCGCGCCAGTACAAGACGCACCACCACACCGAAACCGTCGACACCGACGATTACGCGCTGCTCGATACCCTGGCCGACCTGTACGACGAGCCGTATGCCGACAGTTCCGCCATCCCGACCTACCGCGTGTGCCAGCTGGCGAGGAAACGCGTGACGGTGGCGCTGTCGGGCGACGGCGGCGACGAAAACCTGGCCGGTTACCGCCGCTACCGCTACGCCATGGCTGAAGACAGCGTGCGTTCGCGCCTGCCGACCGGCCTGCGCAAGCTGGTTTTCGGCCCGCTCGGAAAATACTATCCCAAGGCCGACTGGGCGCCGCGCATGTTCCGCGCCAAGACGACGTTTGAAGCGCTCGCGCGCGACCTGGTCGAGGGCTACTTCCACGGCGTCTCGATCATGTCCGACGCCATGCGCGCGCAGTTGTTCACCCCCAGCTTCCACAAGCAGTTGCAGGGCTACCGCGCGATCGACGTGATGCAGGGCCACGCCGCCAAGTCGCCGACCGACGATCCGCTGTCGATGATCCAGTACCTCGACATGAAAACCTACCTGCCGGGCGATATTCTGACCAAGGTCGATCGCGCCAGCATGGCCCATGCGCTGGAAGTGCGCGTGCCGCTGCTGGACCACAAGCTGGTGGAATGGATTTCGGGACTGCCATCCGACATGAAGCTGCACGGCGGCGAGGGCAAGTACATTTTCAAGAAGAGCCTGGAACAGTACCTGCCAGAAGATATTTTGTACCGCAAGAAGATGGGTTTCGCGGTGCCGCTGGCGGGGTGGTTCCGTGGCCCGCTGCGCCAGCGCGTGCGCGATTCGCTGCTGGGCGAAACGCTCAAGGACACCGGCATCTTCAACATCGATTACCTGACCGAGATGGTCGAACAGCACGAGTCGGGCCGGCGCGATTACAGCGCCCCGATCTGGACCCTGCTCATGTTCGAAGCCTTCTTGCGCAAAGAGCTGCTGGGAGCGGGGGCATGACGGAGGCAGCGGCGCCATTGCGCATTCTCCATGTGCTGGACCACTCCATTCCGCTCCACAGCGGCTACACCTTCCGCACGCGCGCGATCCTGAACGAACAGCGCGCGCTGGGCTGGGATACCTTTCACGTCACCAGTCCCAAGCAGGGCATGACCCAGGCCGCCTACGAACACGTCGACGGCCTCGATTTCTTTCGCACCGCGGCGGCCGGCGGCCCGCTATCGCGCCTGCCGGTGTTCAACCAGATCGCCGTCATCGACGTGCTGGAAGACCGCTTGCTCAACGTCGCGCGCGAGGTCAAGCCGGACGTGCTGCACGCGCATTCGCCGGCCTTGAATGCTGTTGCCGCGCTGCGCGTGGGGCGCCGCCTCGGCATTCCGGTGGTGTATGAAATCCGCGCCTTCTGGGAAGACGCCGCCGTCGATCACGGCACCAGCCGCGAATGGGGCCTGCGCTACCGCATGACGCGCGCGCTGGAAACGTATGCGCTCAAACGGGTCGACGCCGCCACCACCATCTGCGAAGGCTTGCGCGCCGAAATCGTCGGACGCGGCATCCCGGCCGAAAAAATTACCGTGATCCCGAATGCGGTCGACGTGGCCGACTTCAGCGTCGACGGCGCGCGCGACGAAACGCTGGCCTTGCGCCTGCACCTCGACGGCAAGTCGGTGCTCGGCTTCATCGGCTCGTTCTACGCCTACGAAGGCCTGGACGTGCTGCTGCGCGCGCTGCCGGCCATGCTGGCGGCGAACCCCGAGATCCGCGTGCTGCTCGTTGGCGGTGGCCCGCAGGACGCTGCGCTCAAGGCACTGGCCGGGCAACTGGGCGTGGCCGATCAGGTGGTGTTCACCGGCCGCGTGCCGCACGACCAGGTGCAGCGCTATTACAACCTGGTCGACGTGCTGGTGTATCCGCGCCTGAAAATGCGCCTGACCGATCTGGTGACGCCATTGAAACCGCTCGAAGCGATGGCCCAGGGCCGCCTGCTGGCCGCCTCCGACGTGGGCGGCCACCGCGAACTGATCGACGATGGCCAGACCGGCATCCTGTTCGCCGCCGGCGACCCGGCCGCGCTGGCGCACAAGGTGCTGGCCTTGTTGGACGCACCGGAACGCTGGGCCGCGCTGCGCGCCAACGGCCGCGCTTTTGTGGAGCGCGAACGCACCTGGACCGCCAGCGTGGCGCGCTACAAAGCGGTGTATGGCTCGCTTAAATGAAGATCCTGACCTTCACGACGCTGTTTCCCAACCAGGTCAAGCCGAACCACGCCATTTTTGTCGAGACGCGCCTGCGCCACCTGGTCGCCAGCGGCCAGGTGGAGGCGCGCGTGGTGGCGCCGGTGCCGTGGTTTCCGTTCACGGCCAAGCGCTTCGGCCAGTACGGCGACTTTGCGCGCGTGCCCGCTAGTGAGGAGCGCTTCGGCTTGCCGGTGCTGCACCCGCGCTATCCGGTCATTCCCAAGGTCGGCATGAACTTCACGCCGGCGCTGCTGGCCAACGCCGCCAGGGCCACGGTCGGCCGCATGCTCGATGAAGGCTACGACTTCGACCTGATCGACGCCCACTATTTTTATCCCGATGGCGTGGCGGCGGTCAAGCTGGGCAAGCATTTCAACAAGCCGGTGGTGATCACCGCGCGCGGTTCGGACATCAGCCTGATTCCGAACTTTCCCAAACCGCGCAAGATGATCCAGTGGGCCGCCGCCAACGCCGCCGCCGTCATCACCGTGTGCGACGCGCTCAAGACGGAGCTGGTGCAGCTGGGCGCCGACCCGGCCAGCATCACGCCGCTGCGCAACGGCGTGGACTTGCAGCGCTTCCGCCAGGGCGACCGCGCCGGCTTGCGCCGCGAGCTCGGGCTCGATGGCTTTACCCTGTTGTCGGTCGGCCACCTGGTTGAACTCAAGGGCCACGACCTGGCCATCGGCGCGCTTCCACAGCTGCCCGGCGTGACCTTGCTCATCGCCGGCAGCGGCGTGGAACTGCCACGCTTGCAGGCGCTGGCGCGCGAATTGAAGGTCGAGCAGCGCGTGCGATTTTTGGGCGCGGTGCCGCAGCCCGAGCTGCCGCGCTACTACGGCGCGGCCGATGCGCTGGTGCTGGCGTCGAGCCGCGAAGGCTGGGCCAATGTGCTGCTCGAATCGATGGCCTGCGGGACGCCCGTGGTGGCCAGCCGCGTGTGGGGCACGCCGGAAGTGGTGGCCGCGCCGGCCGCCGGGGTGCTGATGGGGGAACGCAGCCGCCAGGGCGTGGCCGACGCCGTGCAGGCCCTGCGCGCCGATTATCCGGCGCATGACGACACGCGCCGCTACGCCGAGCAGTTCAGCTGGGACAGCACCACTGCCGGCCAGCTGCGCATTTTTAACGCGATTTTGGGGAAATAGCCATGCCTCACGCATCCACGCCGCTGGTGTCCGTCGTCATCCCCTGCTACAACGCGCAGCGCTACATCGGCGCGACCATCGCGTCGGTGCTGGCGCAAAAGGACGTGGCGCTGGAAATCATCGTGGTCGACGATGGTTCGCGCGACGGCTCGGTGGCATTGGTGCGCAAGGGTTTTCCGGCGGTGCGCATCGTCGAGCAGGCCAACGCCGGCGTGGCGGCCGCGCGCAATGCAGGCATCGCCGCCGCACGCGGCGAGTGGATCGCCTTTATCGACGCCGACGATATCTGGCTGCCCGGTAAGCTGGCGGCCCAGCTGGCGCGGATGGCGGCGCTGCCCGATTGCCGCATGAGCTACACCGCCTGGAAGGTGTGGCCGAGCGACGTGCCGCAGCCGGCGCCCGACTACCTGGCGCGCCTGCAGGACGAGGCGATGGATAGCGCGCGCTGGGCCGGCGCGAGCGGCTGGATCTATCCGCAGCTGCTGCTCGACTGCGTGGTGTGGACCTCCACGGTGCTGATGCAGCGCACGCTCCTGGCGGAATTGAACGGCTTCGACACCACCCTGCGCCTCGGCGAAGACTACGACCTGTGGCTGCGCGCTTCGCGCGTGACGCCGATTGAGCGCGTGGCGCGGCCTTATGCCCTGTATCGCATCCACCCGGCCAGCATCACCAAGGCCACGCCGGCAGAAAACTACCGCGCGCGCGTGATCGGCCAGGCGCTGGGCCGCTGGGGCCTGGCCTCGCCCGACGGGCGCATGGGCGACGCGCCGGCGGTACGGCGCATGCTGGCCAAAAGCTGGAGCGACTTCGCCGGCGCGCATCTGCAAGCGCGCAACCTGGGCCAGGCGCGGCGCGCCGGCTGGACCGCGCTGCGCACCGACCCCACCCACGTCCCGGCGTGGAAAGTGCTGGTCAAGACTGGCCTCAAGGCACTGTCGCCATCAAAGGAAAAAGCATGATGAACATTGGACTGGTGGCACGCTGCCTCAATACCGAACACATTCGCGGCATGGGCAAGTACGTGTACGAGCTGCTGAGCCACTCGAAGAACCATCCCGAGATGCACTGGCGCCTGTTCGGCGACGACGACCGCCACGGCATGGTCACGCCGCCCGGCGCCAACCTGGAAACCGATGTGTTCAGCTTTCGCGGCGACCGCTTCCGCGCGTGGGAGCAGCTCGGCCTGCCGCTGCGCCTGCGCAATCTCGATATCGACCTGCTGCACGCGACCGAAGGCGCCTTGTCGCTGTGGCAGCCGAAACCCACGGTGGTCACCCTGCACGATACGCTGGCCTGGGAAGAACGCCCCGACACGCTCGGCGCGCGCCTGTACTGGGACCATACGATTCCGGCGGCGCTGAAAAAATGCGCGCATGTCATCACCATCAGCGAATGCTCGCGCACCGACATCCTGGCGCGCTGGCCGTGGCTGGAACCGAAGCTGACGGTGATTCCGCACGGGATCGATGAAGCCTATTTCACCAAGGAGCACAGTCCGATGCACGCGGAACTGGCGCGCCAGATCGGCACGGCGCCATATGCGGTGTATTTGGGCGGGCCGATGAAGCGCAAGCGCCCCGAGTGGGCGATGGAAGTGATCGCCGCCAGCCGCCAGAAAGACCTGAAACTGGTCATCTGCGGATTCGGTGCCGCCGCCCGCCGCACCGCCATGGCCGAACTGCCGCCGCATTTGCAGGGCCGCGTGCTCTTCGCCGAATTCTTGTCCGACGCCGAACTGCGCGCCCTGTACCGTGGCGCCCAGGCGGTGCTGTACCCGACCCTGTACGAAGGCTTCGGCTTTCCCGCGCTGGAAGCGCAGGCGGCCGGCGTGCCGGTCATCTTCAGCGCCCTCGGTAGCCTGAAAGAGCTGATTGGCCCACTGGCGATGGTGGTGCCGCCGCACGATCTTGATGCCTGGGTTTCAGCCTTGGAGCGCGCCGGCAGCCTGGGCGAGCAGCGCGCGCCCATGGTCGCCGCCGCAGCCGCGTGGGTGCGCAAGTTCGCCTGGTCCGAGAGTTTCGCCAGTCACCTGGCCGTGTATCGCAAAGTGCGTGGCTGAACGATGAAGAAAGTGCTGGTCATCGCCTATTTGTATCCACCGATTTTCAATTCGGGGACGCGCCGCAGCCTGGAGTTCGTCAATCACTTGCCGGACCATGGCTGGACCCCGACCGTACTGACGCTCGACAGCCCCGATCCCAAGGATTGCGACGCTTCGCTGCTGGACGAAGTGCGCACTGGCACCCGCATCGAACGCGCACCCTTGTGGACCCGCCACATGGCGCCCAGGATCGCGGCAAGATTCGCCAGCGTGATCGACCCGCAACGCCTGGCCGGCGCCATCGAGTGGCGCGTGCGCCGTCTCTGGAACGTGCCGGACGAATGCGCCAGCTGGATTCCCATGGCGGTCGAGCATGCCGTGCGCCTGCATGCGGCGCAACCCTTCGACGCCATCTACGCCACCGGCTGGCCGTGGTCGTCTTTCCTGGTCGCCGGAAAAGTCAGCCGGCGCACCGGCGTGCCCTTCGTGGTCGATTACCGTGACTTGTGGAAGCCGGCCGAGGTGGAGTGGGACAAGACCACCTGGCTGCAGCGCCGCCTGAACCCGGGCCTGGAGCGGCGCGTGCTGCGCGCGGCGTCCGGCGTGATCGCCACCACCGAATCGTTTCTCGGCCTGTTGCCGCAGGAGCTGCTGCCGAAGAACCGCTTCTTTATTACCAACGGCTTCGATGAAGACGACTTCCCGGCCGCCGCGCCGGCGCCAAAGGACGATCACGTTCGCATCGTCTACACCGGCGTATGGCGCCCCGGTTACGGCCCGGACGACCTGTACGCGGCGGTGCGGCTGCTCAAAGAGCGGGGCGCGCCAACACTGGCACGCCTGCACATCGTGACGGCCGGTTACGCGCCCGGTCCCGCGCGCGAATACGGCATCGAGGACATCGTCGAGGAACGCGGGCGCGTGCAGCACGCCGAAGCGACCGCGCTCATGACCGGCGCCAGCGTCCTGTACCTGCCGGTCTCGAAAGGCGTCTACGAGCACGCCAGCATGCCCGGCAAGCTGTTCGAATATCTGGGCAGCGGGCGGCCGATCCTGGCGTCGGCGCAGCCGGTCAGCGAAGTGGCCAAGACGCTCACCCAGGTGGGCGGCGCGCGCCGTGCCGATCCGGGCGACGTGGCGGGGCTGGCCGATATCCTGGCCAGCCTGTGCGAAGGCAGCCCGGCGTCGATCTTCTCGCCGCGCATTCCGAGCGAACTGGCCATGTACACGCGCGCCAGCCTGACCGGCAAACTGGCGCTCGCCCTCGACGCGATCGTGCAACAGCCACGGAACGCCGCATGAGTACCGTGCGCCGCGCGATGGCGTTTTCGTTCCTGGAGAGTTATCTCGGCATCGCCCTGAACCTGGTGTCCTTCGTGCTGCTGGCGCGCCTGCTCACGCCCAAGCAGGTGGGCCTGTTTTCGGTGGCGCTGGCGATCATCAGCGTCACCCAGGTGATCCGCGATTTCGGGCTGGTCAATTTCCTGATCCAGAAAAAGGACCTGACCGGCGACTACATCGCCAGCGCCTGGGGCATGGCCCTGATCCTCGGTTCCAGCCTGTTCCTGCTGATTCAACTGGGCGCGCCGCTGATCGGCGCCTTCTATCATGAAGACAGCCTGACCACCATCGCCCGCATCGTGGCGCTCAACTTCCTGATCCTGCCCTTCAATTCGGTGTGCCTGGCGCTGCTGCGCCGCGAACTCAATTTCAAGGCGGTCATGCGGATTAACCTGTCGGCCGCCGTGCTCTCGACCATCGCCACCTTGCTGATGGCATGGCAGGGCGCGGGCGCATATGCGCTGGCCTGCGGCGCCGTCTTGAACAACGCGATCATCGCGGCCGGCATCTGGCATGTGGGCGCGGCGGCGCGCCTGCTGCGGCCCGCGCTCACCAAGTGGCGCGAGATCATGAAGTTCGGCGGGCCGCTGACGGTGGCCAACGTGATCACCTCGATCACGATGGACATCAACGATCTGGCGGTCGGCAAGATCATGGGCTTTTCGGCCGTGGCCATCGCCAGCCGCGCGCAGGGCTTGATGAACCTGTTCCACCGCGACTTCATGGGGGCGGTGCGCAATGTGGCCTATCCGGCGTTCTCGAAAGCGGTGCGCAATGGTGACGCGCTCGAAGAAAAATACGTCGCCAGCGTCACCAACGTGAGCGCCATCGCCTGGACCTTTTATGGCTTCGCGGCGCTGTTCCCGCTCGAAGTGCTGCGTTTGATGTTCGGGCCGCAGTGGGACCAGTCGGCGCCGCTGGTGCCGTTTTTCTGCCTGGCCGGTGCCGCCAGCGCCATGATCAACCTGACCCCGACCGTGCTGCTGGCGGCCGGTCACTCGAAACTGGTGGCCACGGCCGAACTGGTGATCCAGCCGGTCAAGGCCATCGCCCTGTGCCTGGTGGTTTTCTATTACCGCAACCTGCAGTATTTCGCGGTCGGCTTCATGGTCATGGCCGTGGTCAGCGTGCCATACTGGTATGCGCTCAAGCAGCGCTGCCTGCCGACCGACTTTGGCGCGCTGCTGCGCAACGTGGGCATGAACCTGGCGCTCGCCGTCCTCAGTCTCGCACCGGCGCTGGCGCTGGTCACCTGGCTGCGTCCCGCCGGCCAGGCGCTCGGACACGCGGCCTTCTTTACCTGCGCCGGCGCCACCTGCCTGGCCTGGCCGCTGCTGCTGTGGGCTTTCCGCCATCCCCTGTACCGCGAGTTCCTGGCCCTCGTCCAGGCGCGCCGCGCGGCGGCCGGCGCATGACCGCGCACGCTGCTCACCCGGCCTACGTGCCGGCGCTGGACGGCTGGCGCGGCATGGCCATCGGCCTGCTGCTGGTCGGGCACTTCATGCCGCTGCCGGGGATTAACCTGGGACGGGTCGGCGTGAGCCTGTTTTTCGTGCTGTCCGGAATGCTGATGGCGCGGCTATTGTTTATCGACAAGGTGGCAATCGGCCATTTTTACCGGCGCCGTATTTCGCGCATTATGCCGGCCCACTTGGCGTTCATGCTTCTCACCTCGCTCGCATGGCTGGCGCTCGGTTTGCCGATTGCGTTGTCAGAGATATTACCACCGTTGTTTTTCTTTAATAATTACGTACTAAGCAGCGCGGTCCAATTCGGCCATATCTGGTCCTTGTCGGTCGAGGAACACAGTTATATCGCGCTGTCGCTGGTGGCGATTGCGGTGCGGGCCGGGCGCCGCACCCCGTTGGCGATCCTCCTGCTGCTGGCGGCGGCGTGCGCGGCGATGATTATCTTGTATCAGCGTGTTTATCCGCCCGGACCGGAACTGTATGCGCACATGCTGCATACCGAAACGGCGGCCTACGGCATTGTCATATCGGCTTTCTTTTGCGTGCTGTTTCACCGGCGCGGGGTGCCGCGCACGAATAGCGTGGTGGTTCCGCTGCTGCTCGGCGGCGGCGTGGTGCTGCACTGGTGGTCGGTGCCGCCCGCGCTCGCCCAGGTCGTCGGGGTGGCCGCGTTCGCGCTGGCGGTCAACCTGCTGCCGCATGCCGTCGCGCCGCTGCAGGCACTATTTTCGCTGCGCCCCCTGCGCCAGCTGGGTTTGTGGTCGTTTTCGCTGTACCTCTGGCAGCAACCGTTTTATGCGGCCTGCCTGAAAAAGGCGCTGCCACTGCCGCTCGCGCTGGCCGGCGCGGCAGCGCTCGGCATGGCCTCCTACTATCTGGTCGAGGGCCCCGCGCGCCGCTTCCTGAACGCGCGCTGGGCGCCCGCCGGCAGCGCGTGATATTAATATTTTATAAATACCGACCGCGCCTGTTAATATGCGGCCAGCCCGCCTGATAATGTCAGATCGCTTATCGAGTTTATCCGCAGGTAATATTGAGCAGAGCTTCATTCTTATTCCATCCCGGCAATAATGCGTCTATTGCCATTTAATCATCCTACGAAAATTTATATTGATATTTGGCGTTTTGTTTGTGAACGGTCATTTCGTGTTCAACAAATATGCAGGTAGAATGTCGTTTCCATGCCGCAACAAACGATATCATCGCCGCGCTATTGGGGTTGTTTAAAAAACGAGCGACGCCGCGTTAATAGCTATTTTTTCATTGTTATTACGAAGAAACCATTATGACCGATCTGCAACGCCGTATTTTCCTCCGACGCTCAACGATGCTCGTTGCTTCCGGCGCGCTTAGCGCTTGCGGTGGCGGCGGTGGCGGCGGCAATGGGGCCGCCGCCGCGCCCACCTCGACCGCCGCCAGCGGCG
The DNA here is from genome assembly GCF_011682175.1 of Massilia frigida. GTDB lineage: Bacteria > Pseudomonadota > Gammaproteobacteria > Burkholderiales > Burkholderiaceae_D > Telluria_A > Telluria_A frigida. The sequence goes on along the minus strand of NZ_WHJG01000001.1, from coordinate 336,989 downwards.
TGCAAACGCCATCGACCAGCCCGTTCGACCCATCCACGCCGGCCACGCCGGAACCGGGCACGCCCATCGCCAACGCCCGCTTCAGTGTCATCAGCACCACCGGCCAGACTTCCGTGCCGTTTTGCCTGGGCTTTGCCTTCCGCCGCGGCGACTTGCCGGCCAGCCGTTCGATCGGCTCGGACAAGGGCGCCTTGCAGATCAATGTCAAGAACCTGTGGCCGGACGGTTCGGTCAAGTTCGCGCTGTTGTCGGGCCAGGCCAGCCTGCCCACGGCGGCCGGCACCACGATCAACTTAGGCGTGGTCGCCTCCAGCGCGGGCGATGCCGTGATCGACACGGCGCGCCTGCGCACCAGCGGCGCCGTCGCCGAAGTAGGCTGCGGCGCGTTCGGCACCGCCAGCTGGCAGGGCGCCGACTGGGACAGCCCGTTCAAGGTCTGGGTCAGCGGTCCGCTGATGTCGTCCTGGATCTACCGCAAGCCGGTCGGCAGCGACCCGCACCTGGTGGCCTGGCTCGAAGTGCGCATGTGGGCCAGCGGCGCGCTCGAAGTGCTGCCGTGGATCGAGAACGGTTACCTGCGCGTGGCCGCGCCCTCGAACAAGGCCGCCACGTACACCTTCTCCCTCAATGGCAGCGCGCGCATGTCGGCCGCCATCGACCTGAAACACCACCAGCGCACCCCGCTGATCAGCGGCAGCGCCCTGTCGTACTGGAGCGGCGCCGACCCTGGCGTGGTGCCGCGCCAGGATGCGGCCTACCTGCAGGCGAGCGAACTGGTGCCCTCGTACCAGGCGCGCCTGAGCGCCGAATCGGCCGCCGTCAAGGCCCTGGTAGCGAGCTACACGCCGCTTCAGGCGGGCAATTTCATCTACGACGGCGACAGCATGGCGTCGTCCGGCTACCAGGACCCGATCGGCCTGCTGCCGCAGCACGACGTGCTGTTCCTCGTGGCGGACGTGCCGGCCGCGTATGCCGCCGTGGTGCGCAATGGCTTTTCGGCCGGGCGCTATGGCCTGCACTACCGCGACGAGAGCACCAACCGTCCGCTGCGCTTTTCCAGCTACCCGACCCTGAATATCCGCAGCGGCCATGGCTTCAAGGATACCGGCGGCTCCACCAACGGCCAGTACACCCCGGTGGCCACGGGCGGCAATCCGCCCACCTGGGACGTGGCGCACAGCCCCTCGGTCGGCTTTGCGGCCTACCTGGCCACGGGCCGTTTCTACTTCATGGAGCAGGTGCAGTTCGCCGCCACCGCCAACTACCTTGGCAATGGCGACAACGCCGCGCTGCGCACCGGCAGCAAGGGCCTGGTGCAGACCGCCGTCGCCGCCTGGCAGACCCGCAGCTGCGCGTGGGACTGGCGCGCGCGCGTGCAAGCCCTGTGCGTCACCCCCGACGACGATAGCGCCCTGCGCGCCGAATTCATCGCCTCGGTCGAAGCCAATATCGAGCACTTCCACGGGCGCTACGTGGCCCAGCCAAACAACCCGTTCGGCTGGATCAAGCCGGGCGAAGGCTACGACGGCACCATCCGCGTGGCCTCGCCATGGCAGCAGGATTTCGTGACCGCGGCCTTCGGCTATTCGGTCTCGCTGGGCTTGCCCATTTCGGGCGCGGCCAGCACCAAGCTGGGCGCCTTCTTTGCCTGGAAGGCGCGCAGCGCCATCGGCCGGCTCGGCACCAAGGATGGCTTCTGGTACATCAACGCGGTGCCGTACACGATGGTCATTTCGCCCGTCGCCAAGCCCGATTACGATACCGGCGCCGGTCCCTGGTACAGCTCCGAGGCCGAGGTGTACAGCGCAACCTATGCCAAGCCGCCAGTCTGGCTGGGCAAGGTCGAAGGCACCCTGGCCGGCGAATACATGCCGGGCGAGCGTGCCTTGTGGGGCAACCTGGTGCCGGCGATTGCCTACGCGGTGCGCCACGGCGTGCCGGGCGCGCGCGAAGCCTACGAGCGCATGACGCGCGCCACCAACTGGGGCACCTTGCGCGCCGCGTTCGACACCAAGCCGGTATGGGGCGTGAAACCGGCGCACTACACGCCGGTCCAGCCGCTGCCGGTGCCAAGCACGCCGCAGACGGGCGATCCGATCTGGTTCTCCGGCAAGGGGCTGGGCGAGTGGATCGAAATCGCCGGCACCGCGGGCGCGGGCGGGGCGGCGGCGCATGCCTATAGCGGCATCGCCTTCAACGAACGCACCAACGAGATTCTGATTGCCGGCGCCGGCGGCCACCTCGATTCGGCCGACAACCGGGTGGTGTCGCTGCGCCTGACCGACAATGCACCAAGCTGGCAGCTGCGCCATGGCCAGTCCTCGGCCACCGCGATCGACGTGGCTTACTACGCCGACGGCAAACCGACCTCGCGCCACCTGTACAGCACCGTGCATTTCGTGCCGCAGCTGAACCGGCTGATGATGTTCGGGGTGCGCGGCGCCTACGGCAATGCGCACTTCTTCAACAAGGTCGACGGTTTCGACCTCGAGACCAGTAGCTGGGACCCCGCCGGCACCTGGGCCGACGCGCCGGCCGGCCACCTCGGCGCGGTATCGATCCGCGCCACCGGCGACACGTGGAGCACGGGACTGGCGCGCTTTTCGGCCGCCACCCGCACCTGGAGCCAGCCGATCACGCAGCGCACCAGCGACACCATCCGCTGGCCGATCGCGCACGACTCGCTGCGCAACCAGCTGTTCTCGCTGAACTGGGCCGACGGCATGGGTTACGGGGCGCTCGGCGTGTTCGCGTCGCGCGTGCCGGTCGATGGCTCGGTGCAGATCTCGGTGACCTTCAATCCGAGTGCGGCGCTGGAGAGCTTCAAGGCCGACAAGCCGACCTATGCCGGCATGGATTACGACCCGGCCAACGACCGCTTCCTGTTCTACTGCGGCCAGGGCGCTGGTGCGGGACGCATCTACGTGATCAAGCCGAATGGGGGCAACACCTGGGATATGAGCATGTTCGAGCTGGCCAGTCCCGTCATGCCACCCGCGACCACGGGCGCCGGGGTGCATAACCGCTTCCGCTACGTACCGGCGCTGCGCGGTTTCATGCTGATGCCGAACGGGAAGACGCACAACATTTTCTTCATCCGCACCTCGGCATAAGTATCGTCAGATCAGCCGGTCGGCCACGCCCCGCGCGGCGCGGCCGGCCGCTTCGCGCGCCAGTCCCGTGAGGCCGCGCAGCGATTTGGGGTTGTACGCCACCAGGCCCCAGCGCTCGCGCCGGTGGCTCATCCACGTTTTTTTGTACGCGTCGTCGCCGATCAGGTAATCGACTTCGTTTACCTTGTCCTTGTCGATCGCGTGCTCCAGCAGCATGGCCGTGATCAGGGTCCCCGGCGAATAGCCCTTGAAGCGCTCGTCGTAGGCCAGCTTGTAGATTTCGGCGCGTCCGTGCGAGACGATCCACAGTTGCGCGGCCACCGGCTCGCCATCGATCCACGCCAGCCCCAGACGCAGGAAGCCCTTGGCCGCATAGGCCTGCATCAACCCTGGCGTGAACGCCGGGAAGGGTTCGGGCTTTTTCCAGCTGGCCGCATACACCTTCTCGTAGGCGGCAATCGCCACCGGCAGTTCCTTGGTGTTGGTGACGATTTCCAGGGTGCCGCCATCGCCGGCGAACTTCTTGCGCATGCGGCGGATGGTGTTTTGCAGCGGTCCGCTGCGCGCCGCCAGATAGCTGGCCCAGTCGCAGCTCACCGGCTGGTACCAGTTCCCGAAAGTGAAATACTCGAATGCGATCCAGCCCTTGATGCGCATCGCTCCCAGCAAGGTCTGGTAGGAATGCGAGGCCGGGTCCATCGGCGTCAATGTCAGCGACGCCAGCCCGGGAAACTCGGCCTGGATGGCCGACAGTACCGCCACCATCTCGCGCGATTTCAGGCCCGGTTCGAGCACCGGCTCGTACAGGCTCGTATAAAAATTCGACAGCGAAGCCAGTTGCCAGGTGCCACCGGCTTTTTCGGCGCGCAGCGGCAGCACCGCCATCAGTTGCTGGCCCTGGCGCAGCACGTAGAAGCGCAGGCCGGGATTGTCCGGATACACCGTCTCGACCAGGTTGCGGTACCACGCCAGGCCGCAGGCCACGTTGTGCTTTTCGGCCTTGGTCATGAAGGTCTGCACGTCGGCCGGAAGGGCGTCGGGATGGTCGAACACCTCCACCGCCAGGCCGTCGGACGCTTGCGGGTTGCTGCGCCAGGCGCGCAGCGACACCGCCAGCGCTTCGGCCACGTTCCAGCGGTACAGGGTGCGGTGCTGGATCCAGCGCTGGGCGGTGGCCCATTCGAGCTGGTTCTGGTCGGCGTCGGTATAGAACTCGATGGCGCCGCCCGGGCCGGCCGCGAAGGCTTGGTCGATCACGTCGCGCAGCAGCAGGCGCCCTGGCGAGTAGTCGGCGAAGCGCTCGTCGTAGCTGGTCTTGAGGATCACGTACACGCCGTTGCGGCGCAGGATCAGGCGCGAGGCGGCCAGCGTGTCGCCGAACCACAGCTCGGACACAAAAGCCTGGCCGTCGGCGGCGGAGCGCTGCATCAGGTCGCGGTAGAACTGGTGCTGGGCCGGGGTGGAACCGACCGCGGTGCCGTTGCGGCCTTTCCAGCCGGCGCCCTCCAGCGCGGCGTAGCGGTCGACGGCGGCGACGATCTCGCCGGCCTCGCCGATGTGCACGCGGCGCTGGTCGATGCCGTTATCCAGCAGGCGCTTCTCGCGCTTCTTGATATTGCTTTGCAGTTGTTTGGAGCGCGACGACCAGTAGCCGGCGAAGCTGCCCGCCAGCTCGATCTTCATCGTCAGCGCGTGATTGAGCAAATGCCGGCGCGGCGTGGCGCCGGCCAGCACGGCGCCCACGGCCGGGTCGTTGCACAGCAGGTCGAGCTGGATCGCCATGCCGGGCAGGCTGCTCAATATCGAGGGCAGCAGCGCGCTATCGGCTACCAGGGTGGCTGCGATCTGCGCCTGCGGCGGCAGGAAGCTGGCCCACACCAGCGGGTTGCGCGGCTTGATCACGCACATCGCCTCGATCACGCCGTCGCGCCGGTACGCGCACAGGTGCTCGCTGCCGTCGCCGAAGTGCTGCAGCAGGCCGTCGATAAAGAGGGTGGTGAGGAGTGGATGGTCACCGAACAGGCGCCGGTTCAACTGGTCCCAGGCCGCGCCGTGCGCGCCGAGGGAGCGCTGCAGCGGCACGCTGGTCCAGCCGCTCATGCCAGCGCTTTCGCCACCAGCGCCGTCATCCACGCCATTTGCTGCGCGCTCAAGCCCTGGTGGCAGGGCAGGTGCAGCAGGTGCAGGCGGTAGTTGCGCGCCACCGTGCAGCTCGACACCGCCATGTCGTCCCAGCGGAAGATCGGCATGCCGGCCTGCTTCAATTGATAGAACACCGGGTCCGGTTCGGCGATCGTGATCGGGAACATGTACGGTGCGCAGTCGTCCGGCAGCTCGTGCATGAGGGCCTGCCCGCCGTGCGCGCCGGCCACCGCTTCAAGCCACTGGCGGTAATGCTGGCGGCGCTGTTCGATCAGGGGCGCGAGCAGCGTGCGCCGCATGACCCAGCGCGACAGGGCCAGGCTGTTCTTGTTTTCCATGGCGCGCTCGTATAGGGCCGACGGACGGTCGTGGCGTTCGCTGATGTCCTGGCCGCGCAGCGCGGGGTCGCGCGGCACAGCCTCGGTGGCGTCGACGCGCGCGGCGCGGTTGCGCGACCACGCCGATGCGAAGGCTTTCGCTTCGCGCAGCAGGCCGGGGCGGGCCGGTGGCGTGATCGGGAACAGGGCCGGGTTGGCCCACAATACGCCGCCGTCTTCGCAGCCGAAAAACTTGTACGGGCTGGCCATCAGTACATGGTCGGCATTCGCTTGCGCGCCCTGGGCGCGTTTCGCGGCAACCTGCCACGCATGCGAGCAGTCTTCGATGAACATGAGGCCGTGGTGGCGGCACACGGCCATCACGGCTGCCAGCAGCGCGGGCGGCTGCTCGAAGCCGAAGTAGTGCGGCAGCACCAGCGCCTTGATGCCGTGGTCGCGCGGCGCCAGCAGGGCGCGGATGCTGTCCACGCGCGGCGTCAGGTCGCTGTCGACTTCATAGAACAGCACCGTGCCGCCCAGCGCCAGCGCCGGGTCGATCATGGTGCGGCAATGGTAGGACGGTACCAGGAGCGCCGTACCCGGGCCGATGCCGGCCGCCTGGCAGGCCGCGTGCATGGCGTAGCGGCCGCGCGCGAAGTGGCGCACGGCGGTGCCGTCGATCAGGGCCGGAGCGACCGTGCCGCTGCCGCCAAGACTCAGGTCGGCCCAGCGCAGGCTGGGGAACAGGGGCGCGCGCGGACGGGGGAATTCACATGCTAGGGCGTCGAAACGCTGGTATTCGGGCATCGGTTTCAGCTTTGCGGTGCGGAGCGCTGCTTGAACCACTGCTCCATCATCATCAGGACCCACACCATGGTGCCGTGGTAGCCGGCGTGCTCGTTCAGGTGCTGGCCGACCAGCGCGTCGATGAATTCCGGACGCACGATCTGGCGTTGTTTGAGGTCGGACAGGCTGTCGAGCGCGAGCTGCTGCAGCGGCTTGTGCTTTTGCAGCCACACGCCGAACGGCAGGCCGAAGCCATGCTTTTGCTTGGTGATGATTTCGTCGGGCAGGAAGCCGCGTAGCGCTTCCTTGAAGAAGTAGCGCAGCTGGGTGCCATTGAGTTTCTGTTTGGCCGTCAGGCGCGCCGAGAACCCGACCATCTGGTCGGACAGGAAGGGGAAGGCCGCTTCCATCGCCGCCAGCTCGCACGCCTTGATCACTTTCGGCAGGTCGTTGTCGGCCAGGGTGACTTTCAGGTCGAGCGCCAGCATGCGGTTGATCAGGCTCGATGCGTCGTTCTGGGCGTAGGTGTGCGACAGGCTGGCCAGCGGCGCGCCCACATCCGCACTGGCCAGGAATGCGCCGGTGAACACTTGCGAGGGGCCGAAGCGGCCCAGCAGGTTGTAGGTTTCCAGGCGCGCCGGCATAGGCAGCGAGGCTTGCTCGATGTAGCTGCGCGCCTTGCGAATCAGCTTGAGGCGCTCGCCCGCCGGGAAATTGAAGACGGCCGGTTCCAGCAGCGCCTTGCGCAGCAGGCCGGGCACCTTGTCGTACAGGGCGAACACGTGCTGCTTGGAGTAGCGCTCGTTGCCGCCGAAAAGTTCGTCGCCGCCATCGCCGCCGAGCATGCGGGTGACGCCGTCGGCGCGCGCCAGGCGCGCGCAGTAGAACGCCGGCACCGCCGAGGCGTTGCCGAAGGGCTGGTCGAACACCGCGCCGATGCGCGGAATGGCGGCCACCACGTCGTCCGGGGTGACGTAGTATTCGTGATGGCTGGTGCCGAAGTGTTTCGACGCCAGGCGCGCGTACGACATTTCGTCGTAGCCTTCGGCCTCGAAGCCGATCGAATAGGTGTTGACCGGCTTGTCGTCAAGCTCGCGCATGATGCCGGCGATGGTGGAGCTGTCGGTGCCGCCGCTGAGGAACGCGCCATACGGCTGCTTGCCGGCGGCGTCACGCACGCTGCTGCGCAGCAGATCGCGGAACTGCTGCTTGAGGTCTTCGAACGCGTGCTGCGGCTGTTCGTCGAACACCATGCGCCAGTAGGCGCGCTTTTCCACGCGGCCCTGCTTGAAGCGCAGGCATTCGCCCGGCAGCAGGCGTTGCTGGCCGCGGTACACGGTGCCCGGTGCCGGGACCATGTGGAAGTAGACGTAGTTGTACAAGCCTTGCGGATCGATCGCTCCGGGCGTGAGTGGATGGCGGATCAGCGCGTCCGACGAGGTGGCGAACACCAGCGCTTCGCCCGCCGTCTGGTAGCTCAGCTGGTGGGTGCCCATGCGGTCGATCGCCAGCAGGGCGTCGCCATTGGCGTTGTCGAGGATGGCGAGCGCAAAGGCGCCGCTCAGTTTGGCGCAGACGGCATCAGGGTCGCGCCGCCACAGGCGGGCCACGCGCTCGCCCAGTCCATCTTGCTGGCCCTGCGCGTCGGCACCGTCATTGAGTTCCGGTTCGCCCCACACGGCCACCAGCAGGCCATCGCCTTGGTAAACATGGGCGCTGGCGGCGCGCGCGGCCACCGCCAGCGCGCTGCGCGAGGCTTGCAGGGTGCTGATATCGGTCTTGTCGAAGGCGGCCAGCGGCACTGCCATGGCCTCGATCAGGACCTGGTTGTCAGCGGCACTGGCGCCGTGGCCGATCCATCCACACAGCCCGCTCACTGCGGCTTCCCGGAAAATTCAGTCATTGCATTCCTCGCGCTTGTGTTGATTTTTATTTGTTCGTTGGGTTTTATTCGTTGGTTGCGGATTATGGCATCAGACCAGCACTTCCAGCGCCACGGGATGGCTCAGGAAGGCAACCGGGCTGGCGGACAGGCCATATGCGCCGGATTGGAACACGACCACCAGGTCGCCGACGTCCGCCTTGGCCAGCGACATCTGGTCGGCCAGCAGGTCGAGCGGGGTGCACAGAGGCCCGACCACGGACACGGTTTCGCGCTCGTCGGCGTTCATGCGGTTGCCGATGGCGACCGGGTAGTTCTTGCGGATCACCTGGCCGAAGTTGCCCGATGCAGCCAGGTGGTGGTGCAGGCCGCCGTCGGTGACCAGGTAGACCTGCCCGCGCGACTCCTTGCGCTCGATCACGCGGCTGACGTAAATGCCCGCCTCGGCCACCAGGTAGCGTCCCAGTTCGATCACGATCTCGGTGTCGGGCAGGTCGCGCCGCACGTCGGGCAGGATGCGCTTGAGGTTCTCGCCCACGGCGGCCAGGTCGAGCCGTTCTTCGCCGGGAAAGTAGGGAATGCCGAAGCCGCCGCCGATGTTGAGCGTGCGCAGGGGGCCGGGCCAGTGCGCGGCCAGGCGGATCGCCAGCGCGAAGGTTTTCTCGTGCGCTTCCTGGATCGATGCGGCCTTCAGGTTTTGCGAGCCGCTGTAGATGTGGAAGCCCTGGAAGTCGAGTTCCAGTTCGCGGATGCGCTCCAGCATGGCCGGCACGCGCTCGGCGTCCACGCCGAACTGCTTTGGTCCGCCACCCATCTTCATGCCCGACGATTTGAGTTCGAAGTCGGGATTGACCCGTACCGCCACGCGCGGCTTGACCGACAGGCGGCGGCCGATGACAGCGATGCGCTCCATCTCCGCTTCCGACTCCATGTTCAGCACCACGCCGGCGGCAATCGCGCAGCTCAGGTCCGTGTCGCTTTTTCCCGGCCCGGCGAAGCTGACCAGATGCGGCGCCATGGGCGTGTCGAGCGCCACACGCTGTTCGCCGCCGGAGGCGATGTCGATGCCGTCGACCAGGGTGGCCATGTGCTGGACCACGGCCGGCATCGGATTGGCCTTCATGGCGTAGTGCAGATGGATCTCGGGCGGCAGGTGGCGGCGCAGCAGTTCGACCCTCTCGGTCAGCTTGGCGCGGTCGTAGGCGTAGAAGGGCGTGCGCCCGACCCGTTCGGCCAGGCGCGTGAGCGGCATGCCGCCGATCTGCAGGCAATCGCCCTCGACCTCGAATTGCGCCAGCGGCGCGTGTTGCGGACGGGGGGCGCTCACGAATTGGTTTCCTTTGCGGCTTCCATAAACAGCTGTTCCATTTGTACGCTCAAGAGTTTGCGGTCGATTTTGCCGTTCGGGTTACGCGGCAGGCTCTCGGGCGAGATGATCACGCGCGCCGGCAGCATGTAGGCTGGCAGGTGCGGCTTGCAGGCCGCCAGCAGGGCTTCGGCGGTCAATGCGCTGCCTTCCTTCGGGTGCGCGATGACGACGATGGCCTGGCCCAGCGTGGGGTGGGCCAGGCCGATGGCGGCCGCTTCGGCCACGCCGTCGCGCGCGTAGATCACTTCCTCGACTTCGGAGGGGCTGACCCGGTAGCCGGACGTCTTGATCATTTCATCGTTGCGGCTGATGAAATACAGGAAGCCGTCTTCATCCTTGCGCACGGTGTCGCCCGACCACACCGCCATTTCGGTCAGGGTCAGGCCGTGATGGCTTGACACCACCGGCTTGAAGCGCTCGGCGGTCTTGGCGCGGTCGTTCCAGTAGCCCAGCGCGACGAGCGCGCCGCGGTGCACCAGTTCACCGGCTTCGCCGGGATCGCATTCGGTACCGTCTGGGCGCAACACCATCACTTCGGCGTTCGGGATCGCCTTGCCCATCGAATCGGGGCGGCGCTCCAGCTCCGACGGCGGCAGGTAGGTCGAGCGGAAGGCTTCGGTCAGGCCGTACATCAAAAACGGCTGGGCATTCGGCAGCGCGCGGCGCAGCGCGTCCAGCGTGGGGCGCTGCATGGCGCCGCCGGAATTGGTGAGGTAGCGCAGGGTGCAGCCGGCCGGCCAGGGCAGGGGCGCGATCTGGATCCACAGCGGCGGCACCGCAGCCAGGCCGGTGATGCGCTCCGCTTCCACGGCTTTCAAAATATCGCGTGCCAGCAGGTGGTTGATCAGCACGGCCGTGGCGCCCACGGAAAACGCGGTGGTCAACTGGCTCAGGCCATAGTCGAAGCTCAATGGCAGCACGGCCAGGATGCGGTCGGCCGGCGTATTTTCCAGGTAGCTGGCCACGCTGTTGGCGCCGGCCACCATGTTGCGGTGCGATAGCACCACGCCTTTTGGCTTGCCGGTGCTGCCCGAGGTGTACAGGATGGCGGCCATGTCGGTATCGATATTGCGCGCCGGAGTGGCGGGCACGGCGGCAGCCAGGGCGGCGTCCCAGGCCAGTACCGTGATGCGTTCGAGCGCGGGCGCGTTGTCGATGTTGCCGGTGACGATGACGGTGTGCAGGTCCGGGCAGGCGCCGAGGGCGGCGGCCAGCAATTTCAGGCGGTCGGCCGAGGTGACCAGGATGCGCACATTGCAGTCCGCCAGGATGTAGGCGACCTGTTCGGGCTTGAGCAGGGGATTGACGGGAACGAACACGCCGCCGGCGGCAGCGGCGCCGAACATGGCGGCCACGTTCTCGATGTTTTTTTCGAGATATACCGCGAGCCGCTCGCCACGGCCCAGGCCAAGACCGAGCACGGTTGTCGAGACTTGCCGTATAGAATCTGCAAGTGTTGCGTAATCCAGACGGCGGCTGCCATAAACCAGCGCCTCCGCTTGTGGGGTGCGGCCGGCTGAGCGGAAGATGAAGTCGTGGATCAAGTCACTCATTGAAACCTTGCGTACGGCTGGAAGCCAAAACGTTGCTGTTCGGGACGAAAAGGGGGCGACTTGCGCCAAGTAAAGACGCTAGCCAAATTGTGCGGAGAACAATTTTTCTCTGCAAGCGATATTTGGAGGAAGTTCAAGTACAATCTTACCACTTGAACACTAACAATATCAATTACATATTACTTAAGCGAATTCCATTACGGCCGCTTAGCCTGATACCTTAGCCTAATTCTTCACCAGATCGTCCATGAGAGACCTAGTCATTACGCTGGTTGTTTTCGGCTCGCTACCGTTTATCCTGAAGCGCCCGTATATCGGCGTGCTGATGTGGGTGTGGATCAGCGTGATGAATCCGCACAGGCTCAGTTGGGGCTTCGCCTACTCCTTTCCGTTCGCCGCGATTATCGCCGGCGTCACCCTGATTGGCCTGCTGGTCACCAAGGACCCCAAAAAGCTGCCCATGACGCCGATTGTGGTCACGCTCATGGCCTTCAGCGCGTGGATGGGCCTGACCACCATTTTTTCGATGTGGCCGAACGAATCGGTGGTGATGCTCAACCGCGTGGCGAAGATCATGCTGATGACCTTCGCCACCATCATGCTCATCAAGACAAAAGAGCAGGTCAAGCTGCTGATCTGGACCCTGGTCGGCTCGCTCGGCTATTACGGGGTCAAGGGCGGCATCTTTACCGTGGCCACGGGCGGCGGCAGCATCGTGTGGGGGCCGCAGGGCAGCTATATCGAGGGCAATAACGAAGTCGCGCTGGCGTTCATCACCATCATTCCGGTGATGGCCTTCCTGTATATGCAGGCGCAAAAGAAATGGGTGCGCTGGGGCATGGCCGCGTCGATCCTGCTGTGCGCATTCGCCGCGCTCGGTTCGTATTCGCGCGGGGCGCTGGTGGGGATCGCGGCGATGCTGTTCTTCCTGTGGCTGAAAAGCCCCAAGAAGCTGTTGCTGGGCGGCCTGATGGTGCTGATCGTGCCGATTGCGATCACCTTCATGCCCGATAAGTGGTCGTCGCGCATGGAGACCATCAATACCTACAAGGAAGACAGTTCGGCCATGGGGCGCATCAATGCCTGGTACATGGCCTACCACCTGGCGCTGGACCGCCCGCTCGGCGGCGGCTTTGAAATCTACAACCGTACCGCCTTCGAGCTGTACGCGCCGGTGCCGGACGATGTGCACGCCGCCCACAGCATCTATTTCCAGGCGCTGGGCGAGCATGGCTTTGTCGGACTGGGGCTGTATTTATTGCTGGCTTTCCTCACCTGGCGCAAGGCGGCCTGGATAGTGCGCATGACGGCGAAAAGGGAGGACTTTACATGGGCCGGGGATCTTGCCCGCATGATCCAGGTGAGCCTGATTGGCTTCGGCGTGGGCGGCGCCTTCCTCAGTCTGCTGTATTACGACGTGCCGTATTACCTGATGGCGGCCGTGGTGAGCACCGGTTACATCGTCGAGAAAGCGCTCGAGGCCGAGGCGGCTGCGGCCAAGGCGGCCGCGCGCGATGCGGCCCGCCTTGCCCGGATCGAGGCCGAGACCCAGGCCCAGGCCCAGGCCCCGCGTCCGGCCGCGTCATGACCCTATTCACTAAGAAAGTCCGTTCCATGCCGTTACAGCGCACCGACCGCTTCGATTCCGGCCCCGCCGGTCCGGCCTGGGCCGGCATGGCCAGCCACGCCATGCGCCATCTGGGGTTCCTGGGCAGCGCGCGCCAGCGGCTGTCGATCCTGATCTTTCACCGGGTCCTGCCGCAGCAGGATGCGATTTTTCCGGACGAAGTCGACGCGCGCCGCTTCGATGCGCAGCTGACCCAGCTGAAACAGTGCTTCAATATCATCTCGCTGGCCGATGGCGTGCGCGGCTTGAGGGCTGGCAAGCTGCCGCCGCGCGCCGCGTGCATCACGTTTGACGATGGCTATGCCGACAATGCGGAGATCGCCTTGCCGATACTGCAGCGGCATGGCGTGCACGCGACGTTTTTCATCGCCAGCGGCTTCCTGAACGGCGGGCGCATGTGGAACGACACGGTGATCGAGCTGATCCGCCGGGCGCCGGAGCGGATCGATCTGCGGCCGGCCGGGCAGGGCGAGTTCGTGCTCGATACCGTGGCCAGCCGGCAGGCGGCAATTTCGACCCTGCTGGGTGCGCTCAAGTACTTGCCGCTCGACGAGCGCCTGCGCCAGGTGGCGGCGCTGTGCGCGCTGGTGCCGGTCGCGCTGCCCGACAACCTGATGATGAGCTCCGAGCAGGTGCGCCAGCTGCACCGGGCCGGCATGGAGATCGGCGCGCATACGGTGAACCATCCGATCGTTGCGCGCATGGATGCGGCCGGGGCGCGTAAGGAAATTGCCGATGGCAAGGCTGCGCTGGAAGCGATCATTGGTGCGCCCGTGCGGCTGTTTGCCTATCCGAACGGCAAACCGGGACAGGATTACCTGGCCGAGCATGTGGCCATCGTGAAGGAACTGGGGTTCGACGCGGCAGTGTCGACCTCGTGGGGCGCGGCGCGGCCGGGGGGCGACCTGTTCCAGCTGCCCCGCTTCACGCCGTGGGACCGCAGCCAGTTCCGTTTCATGCTGCGCATGATGCAAAATTTGCGGCGCAATGGCGACACGGTTTAGCGGCCGCGCACGCGCAGTGGCGGTCTGGACTGATCAGGCGAGGCCCGTGTACCATGTCGCGATCTCCCCGACTGTATCAGCATTCAATTATTTAGGATTTCCATGTATCTCGAAGACATCAAAACCATCCTCACCGACGTGCTCAGCCTGGGCGATGCCGGCAAGGAATTGAACGAACAATCGGCCCTGCTGGGCAGCATCCCCGAGCTCGACTCGATGGCGGTGGTGAACCTGATGGCCGCGCTCGAAGAACACTTCGGCATCACCATCGACGACGATGAAATCAGCGCCAGCACCTTTGAGACGCTGGGCAGCCTGAACGCGTTCGTGAAGCAAAAACTGGCCTGATGACGGCCCATCCCAAGCCGCCGGGCGCCGAGCCCTTCTTTCTCCAGACGGACTTGGGACAACGTTTCTGCCTGTTCCACCCGCCCGCCGGGCCGCGCTGCCACGGCGCGGTCCTGTACGTGCATCCTTTCGGCGACGAAATGAACAAGGCGCGCCGCATGGCCGCCCTGCAGGCGCGCGCGCTGGCGGCGCAGGGCTACGGCGTGCTGCAGCTCGACCTGTACGGCAGCGGCGACAGCAGCGGCGAATTTGCCGATGCCCGCTGGGAAATCTGGAAAGAGGACCTGGCCGCCGGCTGCGGCTGGCTCTCGGCCCGCCTGTCGGCGCCGCTGACCGTGTGGGGCCTGCGGCTGGGCGCCTTGCTGGCGCTGGACTATGCGCACACGGCGCGTCATCCGCTGGCGCAGCTGGTGCTGTGGCAACCGGTGCAAAACGGCGCCACCTTCCTGACCCAGTTCCTGCGCTTGCTCACCGCCAACGCCATGCTGGCCGAGGGCGGCGACGCCAAAAAAACCGATAAAAGCACCGGCACGGCCGCCTTGCGCGCCACGCTGCTCGGTGGCGAGATGCTCGAAGTGGCGGGCTATGAAATCGCCCCGGCGCTGGCCGCCGCCATCGACAGCAAGGACGCGGCCAAGCTTGCACCGCTGGGCTGCCCGGTGCACTGGATGGAAACCTCGGCCGCGGCCGAGCGTCCGCTCACGCCGGCCGTGGCGCGCCTGGCCGATGCCTGGCGCGAAGCCGGCGTGGACCTGCACTTGCAGCAAGTGAGCTGCACGCCATTCTGGTCGACCCAGGAAATCGCCGAGTCGCCCGAGCTGCTGGCGGCCACGTCGGCCCTGTTTCAAGGAGCGCCGCATGGACTATCGTGAAGATGTGCTCAGCTTCGACTGCGGCGGCGATGCGCTGTTCGGCATCGTCAGCGTGCCGGCGCAGCCGGCCAGGCGCGCGCTGCTGATCGTGGTGGGCGGCCCGCAGTACCGGGTCGGCAGCCACCGCCAGTTCACCACGCTCGCGCGCGGGCTGGCGGCGCAGGGGATCGCGTCGCTACGCTTCGACTATCGCGGCATGGGTGACAGCCACGGCGCCATCCGCGACTTCGACGTGGTCGGCGACGACCTGCGCGCCGCTGTCGACAACTTGTTCAAGGCCCTGCCCGGCGTTGAAGAAGTGGTCATCTGGGGCTTGTGCGACGGCGCCTCGGCGGCGATTTTCTACGCCGCCGACGATCCGCGCGTGACCGGGCTGGTGCTGCTCAACCCGTGGGTGCGCACCAGCGGCGGCCATGCCAAGGCCACCATCAAGCACTATTACCGCGCCCGATTGTTTGACCCGGAACTGTGGAAAAAGATCCTGCGCGGCCAATTCAATGTGGCTGCCGCCGCCGCTTCGTTCCTGCGCATCGCCGGCGCCGCGTTCGGCAGGGGCAAGGGTGGCGCATCCGGCGCCGCCGCTGCCGCGCCGGCATCGCTGCCGGACCGCATGCAGGCCGGGCTGGCGCGTTTTCGCGGTAAAGTGCTGTTGATTATCAGCGGCGCCGACCTGACCGCCCAGGAATTTCTCGACACCGCCGCCGGGTCGGACAAGTGGCAAGGCTTGCTGGCCGCGCCGCAGGTGTCGCGCCAGACCTTGCCCGAGGCCGACCACACGTTTTCGCGCCGCGTGTGGAAAGACCAGGTGCTGGGCTGGACCGGCGACTGGCTGCGCTCGTGGTAAGCGCGCGGCCGCCTTCATGCCAGATCAAAGGATATCGATGAAACTATTGCCCTACCTGTTAGCCGGCACCGTGCTGCTGACCTCGACCGGCGCCCAGGCGCTCAATTACTGCGGCGAACTGAAGAATCACTACGGCCCGCTCGATTACCGCAAGCGCGGCCAGGTCAACCTCGAAATCGTCGAGGGCGCCCACTTCACGCCCGAAGTCGAGGCCGGCATCAAGGGCAATACCAGCTATCTCGGCGGCGACCTCGACTACACCCTGCGCGCCATTCCCAACCATGCGCGCGCCTTGGCCACCCTGGCCATGGTCAGCCTGCGCGACAAGCAGGTGAAGGTGCCCGCAACCAAGTGGCCGGTGGAATGCTATTTCAACCGCGCGATCCGCTTCGCGCCGGATGATGCCGCCGTGCGCGCCACCTACGGCAGTTATCTGCTATCGCTCGGCAAGACCAACGAAGCCGTCAATATGTTCACCAGCGCGGTCGAATTGCAGCCGGAAGACCCGACCATCAATTACAACACCGGGCTGGCCTATCTCAGGAAAAAAGAGTACGACAAGGCCCGCCTGCACGCCAAAAAGGCGTATGAACTCGGCTTTCCTTTGCCGGGACTCAAGAACAAGCTGGTCGAGGCCGGCAAATGGGACGAGCCCGCGCAATGACGGGCCCGCTGCCGCAGCGCCGCCCCCGTCGCGGCCAAGGCTGAGGCGCACCCGATGCGCCGCCTGGTCCTGGTCTTTGTCGTCCTGATCGTCTACGGCAGCCTGTATCCGTTCGCCGGCTGGAGCGAGCCGCGCGCGCCCCTGTTCGGCTTTTTGTTTGGCGGCCACGTGCGCGTGGAAAAGGCCGACCTGGTCCAGAACGTGCTGGCCTACATGCCGTTCGGCCTGTTCATGGTGGCCTGGCTGATGCGCAGCACGCGCTTCGGCGTGGCGCTGGTGACGGCGGGCGTGGCCGGCGGCATGCTGAGTTTGGCGATGGAATCGATCCAGCAATTCCTGCCGAGCCGGGACGCTTCGCGCATCGACCTGGTATTGAATATTGCTGGCAGCATGGCCGGCGGCGTGCTCGCTTCCCTGCTGCACGGCGACACCCTGGCCGGGCCGCGCCTGGCGGCCTGGCGCGCGCACTGGCTGCGGCGCGGCACCTTGCCCAACCTGGGCCTTGCGGCGCTGGCGCTGTGGGCCTTGTCGCAAACCAGCCCGCTGGTGCCGACCTTCGACATGGGACAGCTGCGCAACGGGCTGGCGCTGCTGTACCGCTCGCTGCACCAGCCGCAGGCGATGGAGATGGCGCAGATGCTGACCTACGCCTGCTATCTTGCCGGCCTGGGCATGCTGGCGCGCACCCTCACGCGCGAAGGCAAGCCAGCCTTGCTGCTGTTCGGCTCGCTCGTTGCCTGCGTGCTCCTGCTCAAGATCATCATCGAAGGGCGCCAGTTGTCGCTCGAAGCGGTCGCCGGCGCCTGTGCCGCGTGGATGTTCCTGCTCCTGGCCAGCCGCATGCGGCGCGCGGCGTGGATGGGCGTGGTGCTGATCGGCGCCGGTTTCGTCATCAGCGAACTGGCGCCGGGGCCGGATGGGATGGTGTATGGTTTTAACTGGATTCCGCTGGTGGGGCAGATGCGCTCGCTGTCGGGGCTGCAAAACATCCTCGACATTTTCTGGCCGTTTTTTGCGATTGCCTATCTGGCGCGATTGACGACGCCGATCGGGCACCGCCAGCCGGTCATGGTCATCGGCACGGTGTTCATTGGCGCGGTGGTATTCTGGCTGGAGTGGTCGCAGCAAGACTTGCCGGGGCGCTTCGGCGATATCACGCAGGTGCTGCTCGCTTGTGCCGGATGGGTGATCCCGTGGACGTTTGCGGGGCCGGATTTTATGCAGGAGGTGGCTGGCAAAAAGGATATCGGGCTCCGCACAAATAGATGAGTCATTACAGCGCACACCGGCGCAAAAATAATGTCAATCAAGCCATTAATCTCCCTGTAATGTGGCGGTGATTGGGCAAAACAGCTGACGAGAATATTTCGCTTATGGTTTTCAAGGAGTAATAGCATGCAGAATAACGAAGAAACGCATCAGCAGTTTATTAGCGATGAGCTTCAGATCCCCGTGCGGGAAGCGGCCCTGGCGTCGTTGAAACTGGCAGCCCTGAGCGGTAACGCCGAGGCCCAGGTCGACTATGCGAAAACCTTGCATCAGTCATTCGACGATGCAACTGCGGCCTTTCCGTGGATGGAACGCGCCGCTTAGCAGAAAAATGTGGATGGCATGTACGGGCTGGCGCTGTTTCTTCACAACGGCTGGGGTTGTGCTCCAGACCAGGAACGGTCCCTTGCCCTGATGCGGGCTGCCGCCGAGGCCGGCAACGTATGGGCGCAATTTGACGTGGGCTTGTACTACATGAAGGGCTACGGTTGCCAGCCCGACATGGCGCAGGCGTTGGAATGGATAACGAAAGCGGCGCAGGCCGGCCTGGCGTCGGCCCAGTATGAACTGGGCGTGCTGTATCTGAATGGCGAAGGCGTGGCGCAGGATTTCAAGGAATCGGTGGCGTGGTTTCTGAAGGCTGCCGAGCAGGGTAATGCTGATGCCATCTTCTATCTCGGCGCGGCCTTTTATGATGGCTTGGGCGTGGAAAAAGACCCGGTCAGAGGTCTCGATATCATGCAAGATGCGGTGAAATTGGGCTCGTCCGTTGCACAACGCTATATTCACAAGTTCGAAGAGCGCAGCTCCACGCCTTCCTGATTTGCGCCAGTGTCGAAGGGCCGGTCTCCATGTATCAGCTTATCGCGCCCTTGGCATAGTCCGGACATGACATTTTCAACGGTATTTTTCTGTTTGCTGGCGGCGAGGGTCGTCTCCGACATGCTGAGCCTGTTTAGCGAACATCCCATTTTCGATATCATCTCGGGAACCATCGTTCTGCCCGGTGCCGCCACCTTGCTGGTCGCGGACGCGGGCGACGCGTTCGGCTACGTCGCCCTGGTAATGGCCATGTACTATCTGGCCGTTGGCGCAATGGCATTGTCGAGGCGGAAGCGCCCCGACGCCAGGCCCGCCAGCGCGCGGATGAGCGCCCTTACGCGCCCGCCGCCGCCGATTTGATCGCGTGCCGGCTCATCAGATCGTACAAGGTCGGCCGGCTAATCCCGAGCAACTCCGCCGCGCGCACGATGTTGCCATCGACCCGCGCCAGCGCCTTGACGATGGCCGCATACTCGGCTTCGTCGCGCACCTGGCGCAGGTTGATCGGCTGCTCCGGCTCGGCCGAGGCCGACAATCCCAAATCGTCCGCGGTAATCTGCGGCCCATCGGCCATGATGATGGCGCGCTTGATGCAGTTTTCCATCTCGCGCACATTGCCCGGCCATGGATAGCTTTCGATCACGCCGATGGCTTCCTGGCTGAAATGCAAGGTCGGGCGCGATTCCTGCGCGCAGAACTTGTTCTTGAAATGGTGGGCCAGCAGCGCCGCGTCGCCGATCCGGTCGCGCAGCGGCGGAATGGTGACCACGATTTCCGACAGGCGGTAATACAAATCCTCGCGGAAACGCCCGCTGGCCGACAAGGCCTTGAGGTTCTGGTGCGTCGCGCACACGATGCGCACATCGACCGCGATTTCTTCATGCCCGCCGACGCGCTCGATCACGCGCTCCTGCAAAAAGCGCAGCAACTTCGCTTGCAGCGACATCGGAAGATCGCCCACTTCATCGAGGAAGAAGGTACCGCCGTGCGCCAGCTCGACCTTGCCCTTGGTCTGCTTGACCGCGCCCGTGAAGGCGCCTTTTTCGTAGCCGAACAGTTCGCTTTCCAGTAGGTTCTCCGGAATCGCCGCGCAGTTAATTGCCATGAAGCGCTGGTTGGCGCGCGGACTCAACTGATGCAGCGCACGCGCCAGCACTTCCTTGCCGGTACCGCTTTCGCCCAGCACCATCACCGACGCCGAGGTCGGCGCCACTTTTTCGATATTGCGGCACACGCGCTGCATGCCGGCGTCGCGGCTGATCACGCCGCTGAGCGGCGAATCGGCCTGCGACTGGCGCATGCAGCGGTTTTCCTGCTGCAGCGCATGCAGATAGAAAGCGCGCTGCACCACCAGGCCCAGCATTTCGGGGTCGAACGGCTTCTGATGGAAGTCGTACGCACCCAGCCCAATTGCTTCGACCGCGTGCGCATGGTTTTGGTTCCCGGTCAGGACGATGACCTTGGTATCGGGCGCCAGCGCCAGGATCTGGCGCAAGGTGGCCAGGCCTTCGGTGGCGCCGTCCGGATCGGGCGGCAAGCCCAGGTCCATGGTCACCACCGCCGGCTCGTGGCGGCGCACCTGGGCCAGCGCGGCGTCGCGGTCGCCCGCCACCACCACCTCGTAGGCATCGAAGCACCAGCGCAGCTGCTTTTGCAGGCCCGGGTCGTCTTCGATGATCAGCATCTTCATTTTGTTTTGGGTCACAGCGATCCTCTGGCCGTCACGCGGCTCTGTCGACAGTTTGGATGTCCTGCTGGCACAGGGGCAGGGTGATTCTGAATGTGGTGCCGCGCGGTGGCGTGCTGCTCACCGCCAGGCTGCCGCCGAGTTCATGGATGTATTCGCGGCTCTCGAAGGCGCCAATACCCATGCCGGCCGACTTGGTCGATTCGAACGGCTTGTACAGGCGCTCGCGGATGAATTCTTCGCTCATGCCTTCGCCGGTGTCGCGGATCTCGATGATAACCGAATCGTCCGCACGGCTGAGCGTGATTGCCACCTGGCCTTCCTTGGGCGTGGCTTCGATCGCGTTCTGGATCAGGTGGCCCACCACCCGTTCCAGCCGCTCCCAGTCGGCCACCACGTGCAGGCGCGGCTCGCTGATCGTGAGCAGGGGGCGCGGCTCGAAGGCGGCCTTGTTGGCGACCGCCTGGGCCAGCAGTTTTTCGATCGGGAGCGGGGCCGGGCGCTCCTGCGAGGCGCTGCGGCTGAGCTTTTGCAGCATCAGGCGCATCTTTTGCACCGACAAGGTCACGGTTTCGAGCATGTCGCGCTGGAACTCGGGATTGTCCTTGTGCTTTTCGGCATTCGGGATCAGCAAGCCCAGCTGCGACACCAGGTTCTTCAGGTCGTGCACCACGAAGGTCGACATGCGGTTGAAGGACTCGAACTGGCGCGCCAGCATCAGGGCGCTGGCCGCTTCATGCTGGGCCAGATAGCTGGCGGCCTGGCTGCCGGCAATCTTGAGCAAGTCGATCACTTCCCAGTTCAGGGTGATGGCGCTGCGCGGCTGCAACAGCAGCATGAAGCCGAACAGGCGGCCCTGCAGCATCAGCGGCACCACCAGCCGGCCGCGCGGGAATTTACCCAGCCACTCGGGCAGCACCAGTCCCTCGTACTTGTCGGGGTCCTTGGTAAATTCCTGCAAGTCGACCACCCACTGGCGCGATTCCAGGAAGCGGCAAAAGGCCGAGTCGTCCGGCTCCGCCGGCGCGCTGCCGGGCAAGTGCCAGCTGGCCACCGGTTCGCACCGGCCCGCTTCGCGCCGGATCCACAGCATGCCGCCGGAGCTTTCCACCAGCTCGCCCACCGCTTGCAGGGTGCGTTCGCCCAGGTTGGGGCCGGCTTCGGACAGGGTGCGCGTAAAACGCAGCCATTCTTCGCGGTAGTCGTAGTTATAGCTGTAAAAATGCTTGCTGATGAACACTTTCAGCCAGGAGCGGAAGGTGCCCGAGAACAAAATGCCGGCCAGCAGCACCAGCGCGCCGAACAGGAAGGCCATTTGCATCAGCGAGCCCCACTGGCCGCCGAAGTAGCGCAGATAATAACCAGCCGCGCCCATCGCCAGCAGGTAGGCGGCCGAGCCGAACAGGGCGGCCGAATGGAACAGCAGGCGGCGCGACACGGCGATATGGGTCGACCACGAGGCGCTGCGCGCCACCGACACCGCGATCAGGGGCGCGGTCAGGGCATTGACCACGCCGCGCGCGGACCAGATCTCGGGATTGACCTGGCGCATCAGCAGGGCGTTACTGTACAGATAGAAATCGTAGACGAAGATGCCGCCGATGCCGAGGCAGGCGAACTTGATGGCCCAGCGCTCTTGCACCGGCTTGTTGCGGTACAACTGTTCGACCAGCAGCATGCCGAGCACGGCCATGCCGATGCGCGCCATCACGCCCAGGATGCCGCTCTGCTGGCCCAGTATGGCGGGATAGAATTCGGACAAGACCTTGTCGGCCAGCACCAGCAGGTACAGCACGGCGACCGCTGGCAGGGCCGGGGTGCGGCGCAGCTGGCGCCAGCTGGTGCCCTCGAAATGGCCCAGCAGCGACAGCAGCACCACGGTCCAGGCACCGTTGCGCGCCACTTCCAGCAGTTCGCCAGCCCAGGCCTGGGGCAGGGTACCCCAGGCCTGGGCCGCCAGCGCGCCGCTCCACAGCACCGTCAGGGCGCAGGCGCTGGCCAGAACCGAGGCGTGCTGGCGGCTGCGCCAGCGCGTGCCCAGCACGGCGCCGAGCATCGCAAACGCGAGCGCGGCAATGGAATAGCTAAAGGTAGCGATGTTGGTCAGCATTCCGGTCCCGTCGTCTTTCCGGTGTGGATCGAATTGCCGGGCGAG
Source organism: Massilia frigida (assembly GCF_011682175.1). Lineage (GTDB taxonomy): Bacteria > Pseudomonadota > Gammaproteobacteria > Burkholderiales > Burkholderiaceae_D > Telluria_A > Telluria_A frigida. The sequence goes on along the minus strand of NZ_WHJG01000001.1, from coordinate 314,535 downwards.
GCCGGCGCAGCCGCCCGCCCCAAGGTGCAGGCCGCAGTCAACGCCCGTGACTGCCCATGACGACCTTGAGCGTATCGATCAGGATCAGCAGGTCAAGGAACAGGCTGTTGTTTTTCACATAATACAGATCATACTGGAGCTTTTGCACCGCGTCATCGACAGATGCGCCATAACCGTAGCGCACCTGGGCCCAGCCGGTGATGCCGGGCTTGATGCTGTGGCGTACGTGGTAGTAGGGAACCTGCTCGGTCAGTTGCTCCACGAAGTAGGGCCGCTCGGGGCGCGGGCCGACGAAGCTCATCTCGCCCTTGAATACATTGAGGATCTGCGGCAACTCGTCGATACGGCATTTGCGGATGAAGTTACCCACGCGCGTGACGCGTGGATCGTTCTGGGCGGCCCACTGCGGCTTGCCGCCCTTTTCGGCATCGTTGTACATGCTGCGGAACTTGAGCACCTTGAAGGTTTCGCCATTCGTGCCGACCCGTTCCTGCTGATAAAAGATCGGTGCGCGGTCTTCGATGAAAATGGCCAGCGCGGTCAGGAACATCACCGGCAGCGAGACCACCAGCAAGGTGGCGCTGACCACCAGGTCGAAAGTGCGCTTGACGAAAATGCGGATGAAGCTCTGGTCGAAGCCGCCGCCGAATACCAGCCAGCTCGGCTGCAGCGAATCGACCCGGATCTGGCTCGTTTCGCGCTCGAAGAAGGTGGCGGCATCGATCACTTTCACGCCGTACAGTTTGCACTCAAGCAGTTCCTTGATCGGAAAGGCGCCGCCGCGGCGGTTTTCCACCGACACCACGATTTCCTCGACATCATGACGGCGCGCCAGGGTCAGCAGCGATTCGTCGCCGCGCACTTCCAGCAAAGCAGAAGCCGGCACGCGCGAATCTTCCGACGGCATGGCGATGAAGCCGGCGATTTCATAGCGGTGGTAGACCTGGGCGCGGTTGGCCAGTTCGCGGCATTCGTTGGCCAGGGCGCCGCCGCCGACGAACAGGATGCGCGACTCGAACTTGCGCGCTTCCGATGTCTTGAAAAAAATCGTGCGCGCCACAAAGATCCCGCCCGCCCCGATCATGAACACCAGCAGCATGATGCCGCGCCCGAAATACAGGTTCGGCGCCACATAGAACAGCAGTGTCAAAATGCAAAAGCCCATCGCGAAGGACGGCAACAGCTTCTGGAAGAAGGGATTGCGCAAGCCTTCGGTCAGGTTGAGCTGGTACATGCCGAGCGCGCTCATGCTGAACACGATGGCGATGGCGTAGGCGATCGCCGAGATCAGGAAATTGTCCAGGTGCGGCGGCAGCGAGGTCTTGCCGTCTTCGTAGACGCGCAGCGCCGCGCCCGCGTACGCCGAGCCAATCAGGATCAGCACCTCGACAAACAGCAGCACGAACACAACCCGTGAGACATAGTGATTAGAAATCCGAAGCATTTTTCCACCCCTGGACAGGAAAAGTGGCGTTGCGTTGCGGGCCCAGATGGCGCCCGGCCGCAGCGCTTTTAGTTGTTATAAGTCAAATTCCGGATGTACCATGCCATGGCTTGCTGCATGCCCTCGCCGATCCGGTGGGTGGGGGCAAAACCGAGTAACTTGATCGCCTTGGAAATATCGGCTTGCGAGTGACGCACATCGCCGGCGCGGAAAGGCGCGTACTGCGGCTGATGGTCTCGCACGTGCGGAAACTGTTCTGCCAGCAATTCGCACATCATCGCGTGCAGCTGGTTCAGGCTGGTGCGCTCGTTGAGCGCGACGTTGTAGACCTGGTTGCTCGCTTCCGGATCGTCGGCCAGGGCGGCCAGCAGATTGGCCTGCACCACATTGTCGATGTAGCAGAAGTCGCGGCTGGTTTCGCCGTCGCCATTGATGAACAGCGGCTTGTTCTTGATCAGCGCGGCAATCCATTGCGGGATCACGGCGGCGTAGGCGCCATCCGGGTCCTGGCGCGGGCCGAACACATTAAAGTAGCGCAGGCCGATGGTCTGGGTGCCGTAGCAGCGCCCGAATACCTCGGCGTACAGTTCGTTGACATACTTGGTGATGGCGTAGGGCGACAGCGGGTTGCCGATCTCGTCCTCGACCTTGGGCAGGGCCGGATGGTCGCCATAGGTCGAGCTGGAGGCGGCGTACACGAAACGCTTGACTTTGGCATCGCGCGCGGCCACCAGCATGTTGAGGAAACCGGTGACGTTGGTATCGTTGGTGGTGATCGGGTCTTCCATCGAGCGCGACACCGAGCCCAGCGCCGCTTCGTGCAGCACATAGTCGGCGCCGGCCACGGCCCTGGCGCAATCGGCGGGCACGCGGATGTCGCCGTGGATGAAGGTGAAGTTGGCCCAGGCGGCGCTGCCGACCAGTTCGCGCACCTGGTCCAGGTTGTGCTGATGGCCCGTGGCAAAGTTGTCGAGGCCGGTGACCTTCTGGTCCAGGCGCAGCAGCGCTTCGACCAGGTTCGAACCGATGAAACCGGCCGCGCCCGTAACCAGCCAGTGGCTGCGGTGCGCGCGCAAGTGCTGTTGAACCTCGATGAATTTACCCACGGCAGACTCCAGTTTCTTATTCATGCTGCATACAAGGAAGCACCAGCGGGCGCTTCCCAAGCGCCCCTACAGGCGCCAGACGGAAAAACCGGCGGCGCGCAAGGCGTCCTGGTCGAACAGCGATTTGACATCCATGAAGCAGCCATTCTTGTTCAGTTTGGCCTGCAGGTCGGACAGCGGACGCGCCAGCAACTCCTTGTGCGAGACCGCCGCGATGATGGCGTCGGCTTGCGGCAGGCGATCCCAGCTTTCCAGTTCCACGCCATACTCGTGCATGGCTTCGGCGGCATCGGCCACCGGATCGTGCACGTGCACCTGTACGCCGTAGGTTGTCAGTTCGGTGATGATATCGGCGACCTTGGAATTGCGCAGGTCCGGGCAGTTTTCCTTGAACGTCAGGCCGATCACGTTGACCTTCGCACCCTTGACGTTAAAACCGGCCGCGATCATCGACTTGATGGTTTTTTCGGCCACGAACTTGGCCATGCCATCGTTGATGCGGCGCCCCGCCAGGATCACCTGCGGGTGGTAGCCGAGCATGTCGGCCTTGTGCGTCAGGTAATACGGATCGACGCCGATGCAATGCCCGCCCACCAGGCCCGGGCGGAACGGCAGGAAATTCCACTTGGTCCCGGCCGCTTTTAGCACTTCCAGCGTATCGATGCCAATTTTATCGAAAATGATGGCAAGTTCGTTCATCAGCGCGATATTCAAGTCGCGCTGGGTGTTTTCGATGACCTTGGCCGCTTCCGCCACCTTGACCGACGAGGCCCGGTACACGCCAGCCGTGATGATCGATTCGTACAGCTTGGCCACTTCGTCCAGGGTGGCCTCGTCGTCGCCCGACACCACCTTGAGGATGGTGGTCAGGGTATGTTCCTTGTCGCCCGGATTGATGCGCTCCGGCGAGAAGCCGACGTGGAAGTCTTCCATCCACTTCAGGCCAGAATGCTGTTCCAGGATGGGAATACAGACTTCCTCGGTCGCGCCCGGGTACACGGTGGACTCGAAAATGACGATCGCGCCTTTCTTCATATGCAGGCCGACGGTCTTGCTGGCGCCGGCCAGCGGCGTGAAATCGGGATTGTGGGCACTATCGACCGGGGTCGGCACGGCCACCACGATGTAATCGGCGCCGGCGATGGCGGCAGGGTCGGCGCTGACGGTCAGGTGCTGCGCGGCGCGCAACTGGTCACTGTTCAGTTCGCCGGTAGGGTCGATGAAACGCCGATAGCTATCGATTTTGCTGGTCGACAGGTCGAAACCGATCGTCGTGCGTTTCTTGCCGAATTCGACAGCCAATGGCAGGCCGACATAACCCAGGCCAACGACGGCCACTACTTTTGCTGCTGCTTCCATCTGGATTCCCTGTTATAACGTATTTGTTATTATAGCAACTGAATTACAGCGGCAAAATTTCCTGTTTGAAAAGAACGACCGAGCGCTCACCGGATCGTTTTCCCGGGCGTCGCCTCACGCCACATGGCACGAATGAGGGGCCGGCAAGATTGCACGCGGCACAGGTCGCCGATCAATAAAGAATGATCGGCAGCATACCATTAGGAATATACACTCTTTCCTTGCGAAATAGCAAAGTTAGTTACAATTTAACTAACTTTAAAAGAAATTTGTGTTGTTATTTTTATCTGTCCATGACAGCGGGTGGCGTTTCGCGGGAGCGGCGCATCCGGGTGCGCCGGGTGGACGCGATCAAGGGTCGCGCCGCGCTCCGGAAAAGGCCACATAAGACGGGCCTGAATCTCTATTGTAATGAGCTGCCACCGGGCTAAAAAAGTATTATTAGTAACTGTTGCGTTTTCGCCCCGACGTTTTTTTAGCATGGACCAGCGCCTATCTGGCGTTAGTTTGTGCGCTCGCAAAGTGCGTCGCCGAGAACTTGAACATGACCTCCATGCGGGAACATCTGGCGCCCGCCGCGGCCTAATTCCATAGTCACTGGGCGTCGCCACCGGCGGCGCCCGCCATCCGCCAGGAGGCCTCATGGAAACCAGTAGCGACACCGGCCGGCGCCAGGCGCGTCCCGGCTTTTGGCAATATCCCGGCGCCGCGCCCGGCGTGGTCGACGAGGCTGGCGCCGCTGGCGACATGCCGGCGCATCTGACCGGCCCGCCGCATGGCGCGCGCGACATCCGGCTCGGCATGGCGCTCGGATGGTTCAGCATCGGCCTGGGGCTGGCCGGCCTGATGGCGCCGCGTTTCATGGCGCGCGCGGCCGGCATGCCGGACTGGCCGCAGGTGCTGCGCGTGATGGGCATGCGCGAACTGGTCAGCGGCGTGGGCTTGCTGAACCGGCCCGACGACCAGCTGTGGCGCTGGTCGCGCATGGTGGGCGACGCCATGGACCTGGGCATCGTCGGCGTCGCCGCGATCCACCCTGATGCCAACCGGCGCCGGCTGGCATCGACGGCGCTGGCGCTGGCCTCGGTCGGCGCGCTCGACCTGCGGGCCGGCAATCCGCCGCGCCGCACGCCCTCCCATGGGACGCTGGCCGGGCCGCAGGGCGGGCAGCGGGTCCAGCACGCGGTCAGCATCAACCGTCCGCCCGGCGAATGCTACCGCTTCTGGCGCGATCTTGCGCGCCTGCCTGGCTTCATGCAGCACCTCGCATCGGTCACGATCATCGATGAGCGGTTTTCGCACTGGTGCGCCAGGGGGCCGGCCGGGCGCAAGGTCGAGTGGGATGCCGAGATCACCGAAGACCAGCCGGACCGGTTACTGCGCTGGCGTTCGGTGCCCGGGGCCGACGTCGACAATGCCGGCAGCGTGCGCTTCATCCCCGCCAACGGCGGCCGCGCCACGGTGCTGCAGGTGCAGATGAGCTATCACCCGCCGGCAGGGCGCGCCAGCGCCGCGGTGGCCAGGCTGTTCGGCGAGGACCCCATGATCCAGGTGCGTGACGACTTGCGCCGCTTCAAGCAACTGATCGAAACCGGCGAAATCCCGACCACCCGCGGCCAGCCGAGCGGCGCGCGCAGCCTGGAGTCCACCCTGTTCCGCAAAGGAGCCGGCCAATGAAAGCGAGGTGCTGGCATGGCGTGCGCGATGTGCGCGTCGAACGGGTGCCCGATCCGGGCATCCTCAATCCGGGTGACGCGATCGTCAGAATCACGTCCACCGCCATCTGCGGCTCCGACCTGCACCTGTACAACGGCGTGGTACCGGGCATGATGCACGGCGACATCCTCGGCCACGAATTCATGGGCGAGATTGTCGAGATCGGCGCCAGTGTCAAACGCCTCAAGGTGGGCCAGCGCGTGGTGGTGCCGTTTCCCATCGCCTGCGGCCAGTGCTTTTTCTGCGAGCAAAAACTGTTTTCGGTGTGCGAGAACTCCAACCCGAACGCTTACCTGGCCGAAAAAATGTGGGGCCACGCCACGGCCGGCATCTTCGGCTACTCGCACCTGACCGGCGGCTACGCCGGCGGGCAAGCCGAGTACGCGCGCGTGCCCTTTGCCGACGTGGGGCCGCTGGTCGTGCCCGGCGAACTGCCCGACGACAAGGCGCTGTTCCTGTCCGACGTCCTTCCCACCGGCTACATGGCGGCCGAAGCCTGCGACATCGTGCCTGGCGCGGTGGTGGCGGTGTGGGGCTGCGGTCCGGTCGGGCAATTCGCGATCCAGAGCGCGTACCTGCTCGGCGCGGAACGCGTGATCGCGATCGACCATTACGCCGACCGGCTCGATATGGCGCGCACCGTGTCGCATGCCGAGACGCTCAATGTCGACGAGGTCGATATCGTCGACGCCCTGCGCGCGATGACGGGCGGGCGCGGCCCGGATGCCTGCATCGATGCCGTCGGCATGGAAGCGCACGGCGCCGGTGTCGCTTATGCGTACGACCGCGTCAAGCAGGCGATGCGGCTCGAATCGGACCGGCCCACGGCCCTGCGCGAGGCACTGCTCAGTTGCCGCAATGGCGGGGTGGTGTCGGTGCCGGGCGTGTAGGGCGGCTTCAGCGACAAGTTTCCGTTCGGGGCGGTGATGAACCGCTCCCTGACCATTCGCACCGGGCAGTGCCATGTGCAGCGCTATATGCAAGCCCTGCTTGAACGCGTGCTCAACGGCGAAATCGATCCGGCCTGCATCATCACGCATCACCTCGACCTGGATGAAGCGCCGCAGGCTTACGACATGTTCAAGCACAAGCAGGATCACTGCATCAAGGTCGTCATGCATCCTCAGCATTGACGGGCAAGCGCAAGCGGGTGGCGGTGTCATGTTTATGCACGGACAGTATCAATTTTCGCTACCACCGGTGGGGTTTACTTTTTCGCAACCTGGGTACCTATACTGCGAACCAGCCGAACTTGCAGTGCGTCAGCCAGACTGGATGACGCTGCAGAGCACGGGCTTCGCGATGCGTTTTTACTCAGGAGATTGGTATCATGATCAAGGCAAAAAAAATTCTGGCGTTGGTAGCGGTATCGACCATGCTGTCGGCTTGCTATGTCGTTCCGATCGATCAATATCCACCTCGCGGAAACGGCAACTACAATAACAACGGCGGCGGCGTCGCCATCGTGCCGGTGCCGGCCATCCGTCCGGTGTACACGGCGCGCCTGTATCCGGCCAACGACGAGGCATCGCGCCTGGGCCGCATTTCGGGCACGATCAGTAATCCTGAACGCGGGCATGGCGAATTCTCGTTCGCTGTCGGCGGCGAAGCTTTCTCTGGTGAAGCGACACGCGATCCGGGCGCGACCAAAGGCGTGGCCAATGCGTCCGGTAACCGCGGCGGTTATACGCGCTGCGAATACGTGATGACGCGTGCCGAAATGGGTTCCGGCACGTGCGTGTTTTCCAGCGGCGCGCGTTTTGACATGCACATCACGCAGTAAGCGGCAGCGGGGGCTGCAACCGCGGCAAGCAGCACGGCGGTTGCGGCACCAGTTAGTGCGGAGGTTACAGCAGCAATCGGTACGGCGCTTACAGTAGTAACCAGCACGGTGCTTACAGCAGCCATCAGCAAAGCGGTGAAGCAATAATCAGCAAAGTGATTAACGCGGCGATCACCACGACGTGACTGCGCTTGGCGCTATTCCAGTAGGACCGTCCGTTGCTGCCTGCCGGCCATATCGGCAAGCAGCATGAGGGTGCGCGCAATGCGATGTGCCCGGTGCAGATCCTGCTACTGGCGACGGTTAGCGAATTCGATTCGTACCCGATACAATAGTTTTCGGCACCCGGCATGGCCGGCCTGCTGGAGCTGCCGCGTGACGCGGTAATCGCGTCCGGCTATCTCTTTGCCTGCGCCCAGGTCGAACAACGCTGCCATCAAACGATGGCCGACGTGATGTTAACGCATTGGTCAACCCTCCGGCCGAGCGGTCCGGCAGGCTGTTTAGTGCCCCCGGCTAAACAACGACAACAATCCCGATCCGCATTGACGGCGCTACGAACGCCAGCGAGAATATTTTCATAAATACAAAAGTTGCGCGTCCTGGGCAGGGGCGCGAACGACCTCACCTGACATGAGGTGGTCTGGCGAATGCCGTGCGCATGAGCCTGTCCGTCTGCCGAGCTTATTCATCCGTATGCCAGGCCCGCGCGCAGTCGCGGTCCCCGGAAAACCAATAAGGAGACGCGATGAACACAGGTGATACGACAAACAAACGACGCAAATTTTTGCTGGCAACAGGCGCCCTGATCCCCATGGGCCTGATCGGATGCGGCGGCGGTTCCGCGCCGTCTTCCGCACCAGCGTCTGCCGCAGCGGCGCCGCCATCGGCCTCGCCACCGGCTTCATCCGGGTCGCAGACCGCGTCAAGGGCACTGTCGAAGTCCTCACCGGCGTCGACCATGACACTGGGACCGGCCATCGTCGTGGACCAGTTCGGCTACCTGCCGGCACACGACAAGATCGCGGTGGTGCGCAATCCCCAGACCGGCTTCGACGCGGCTGACCGTTTTACCCCCGGCACGGTGTACGAGGTGGTCAACGCCGTGACCAATGTGGTCGTTTTCAGCGGCGCGCCGGTCGCCTGGAAGGGCGGCGCGACCGATGCCACGTCGGGCGACCAGGCCTGGCACGTCGATTTCAGCACGGTGACCGCTCCCGGCCAGTATTTTATTCGCGATTCCCAGGGAAACGTGACGTCGCCGGCCTTCAGGATCGCGGCCGACGTCTACAAACCGGTGCTGCGCGCCGCAGTGCGCTACTTCTATTACCAGCGCGCCGGCATCGCCAAGACGGCGGCGCTGGCCGGCGCCGGCTGGGCCGATGCCGCCTCGCACATGGGGCCCTTGCAGGACAAGCATGCGCGCCTGTTCAGCTCTCCTGGCGATGCCTCGACCGAGCGCGATGTCTCGGGCGGCTGGTACGACGCGGGCGACTTCAACAAGTACACGCGCTGGCACGCCGGCTACCTGATCGACCTGCTGCACGCATTTGCCGACAATCCCGGCATCTGGGGCAAGGATTACAACATTCCCGAATCGGGAAATCAGCACCCCGATCTGCTTGACGAAATCAAGTGGGGCATGAATTGGCTGATCAAGATGCAGGAAACCAGCGGCGCGATGCTGTCGATCGCCGGCCTGGCCCACGCCAGCCCGCCCTCGGCGGCCACCGGCCCGACACTGTACGGGCCGCCCAATACGTCGGCCACGCTGGCTGCGGCCGGCGCCTTTGCGCTGGGCGCCAAAGTGTTCGGTGCGCGTGCCGGCCTGTCCAGTTACGGCGCTGGCTTGAAGACGCGGGCCGAGCGCGCGTGGAACTGGGCTGTCGCCAATCCCAACGTTTTGTTCAAGAACAATGACGCCGCCTACAACTCCCAGGGACTGGGTGCCGGCCAGCAAGAAACCGACGATTACGGGCGGTTTGGTCACAAGCTGGCCGCCGCAGTTTATCTTTATCAACTGACCGGCAAAGCCGTCTATAACAACTTTGTCAACGCACAGTACTTGAACGCGCATTTGTTTGTGTGGTACAACTATGCCTCGCCGTTTGAAGGTGCGCTCCAGCAAGCGCTGCTGCATTACGCCAGCCTGTCCACGGCAACGCCGGCCACGGCCGCCGCCATCCGCACGGCCTTCGCCACCGGCATGGAAGGCACCGACCACTGGACCGCGATGAGCGGCAAGACCGACCCTTACGTGGCCCATCTGCAGGTGTACACCTGGGGCAGCAACGCCATCAAGTCGCACGAAGGCAATATGTTCGCCGCGCTGGCACATGACGGTCTGGGGACGCGCCCGGCCGCGGCCAATATGAACGCCGCGTCGCACTATATTCACTACTTGCACGGGGTTAATCCGCTCGGCAAGGTCTATCTGTCGAACATGGGCACGCTCGGTGCCGAAAATTCGGTCGACCAGTTTTATCACACCTGGTTCGCGCACGGTTCCGCCAAATGGGATAGCGTCAAGGAGTCGACCTTTGGCCCGCCGCCGGGTTTTCTGGTGGGTGGCCCGAATCCGGGCTACAACTGGGAAAACGGTTGCCCCGGCCTGCATCCGGGCTGCGGTACGGCGGTTCCCGCGCCGCCCTTCGGCCAGCCGCCGCAGAAGTCCTATCTCGACTTCAACGATTCCTGGCCGCTCAATTCGTGGTCGGTGACCGAAAACTCGAACGGCTACCAGAGTGCCTATATCCGCCTGCTGTCGCGCTTCGTATCGTAGCCATCGCATCACGCAGCAAGCATCAGCGGGACGGCCGCGCAGATACTGCGCACGCAGGGTGTTGTGCATTACACTTGGCGTGAGCAGTATCTGTCCAACCTATTGTGTGAGTGTAGCCGTCACGATGAAAATGTATATTCTGGTGCGCGATGATGTGCCGCTCGGTTTTGCGATGGTGGCCGTGGCCCATGCATCGCTGGCTGGCTATCTGACATTCAAGGACACGCCCGAGGTTCAGGCGTGGCTGGCGGGGCCGTTCTTCAAGGCGGTCTGCATCGTCAATGCCAGGGAATTCGAGAATGCGAAGCAGGTGGAAGATCACGTCGTGCTGACCGAGTCCGCGCTCGACAACCGCGAAGTGGCGATCGTCTTTCGTCCGCGCGATGAATGGCCGAAGATGTTCAAATTCCTCAAGCTGTACCGCGCCGCACCCGTCATTGGCACCGAAGAGCGCCCTTAACGGCGGGCGCCGGCTCAGGCGGACGTGGCGGCCAGCATCGCCATGAAACGATCGGCCGGCCACAGTTTGCGGTCCGATACCTGGCCGTCGCCCAGTTCGATGAGGCGACGTTCTCCCTGGCTTGATGCGACCACATCGACCGAGAAAAACGGGCTGTCGATGCGTCGGGCGAGCTCGTGCACGAGCTCAGGTGCGCTGCCATCGCGGCCATGCGCCTGGCCATGCAGCACGAAATAGCGCTCCTCGCTGTCAGCTTGCAGCTGCTCAAACTTGCGGATGCAAACGCCGCCTTCCACCGCACCCCGGTATTTTTCGATCAAGCCGACCACTTCCGCAATTTCCTGTGGTGTTGCCGCAACCGAGCCGCGCTGGGTGGTCAGCGATTTGACGTAGTCCTTGACGAAATAGGCGGGCCAGTTCCTGCCGTCCACCGCAGCGGCGAAGTCCGCATCGCGCGCGACGATCACCGTTTCCGGGGTGAATTCTTCGCACAGTGCGTACCATTCGGGAAGGTAATGACAATGGCGGTACTGGGCCGGACTGGTTGCCATCGCACAGCCATGCTCCGCGATGGCGTGATGCAGCCTCGCGTAGCCATCCGGCGTCAGCATCCAGCCACGGTACAGCACCTTGACTCCGGCCGAGAGGGCCGGCTGTGCCTTGAATTGCCCCGTTTCGACGTCTTCGAAGGAGAACAGCGAGCACGCGAAACCAGCCGCGCGTGCGGCGTCGAATTCCTCGCCATACGCTTCGTCGGCCATGCGCTTGTTGAACGGGTCGCAGGGGAACAGCAGGTGCATCGATGGGGCAGGGTGGACGCCGCTCATTTGGTCAGCAGTACCTTGTAATAGTCGGCAACGTTATTGCCGGCCCCCTTGCTGATGCGCTGCGACGCTTGTGTCCATGGCCAGAAGTTGGTTCCCGCCGTGGTTCGCATCCCCGGCAGCGTCTGTCCGTCCAGCGGGGCCATGCCCCACACGCCACCATGTTTGAGGCGAACCACTTCGCCCAGGTAACTGCCGTACATCCGCGCCACCGCCATCACCTGTTCATCCGACGGACGTGGCGATTTGGCCGCGTACGAGGTGTGTGCGCGCGCCAGCACGGCTTCGAGCTGCACCATGCTGGCATCACTGCCGTCGAGCTTGATGCCGAACTGGTCGCGCGCCGTCGCCACGGCTTGCGCTGCATAGGCGCTGGCCGCGCGCTGGACCGCCGCGTCGGGCACGAAGGCGGGTGTCGCTTTGTCGGCCGCCAGCGCAGTGGCGCCGAACAGCGCGGCGGAGATAAACAGAAGGGCTTCGATCGGGCGCATACAGACTCTCTAAGGGGTACCGGCCAATTTTACCATCGGCCGCATGGGCCGAATTACCACCCGTCGCCCGCGCGCAGGCGGGGGGCCGAGTTCGCCCCGTAGCCCACGACTGAGCGTAGGACTTGGGGGGAACGCATGCGTTCCCCCCTGCGCGGGGGCGACGGTATTGACGGATATGCGCGTACCTTAGCTCGTCAATGCTGAGCTCAGACGACGCCCGATCAAGCCCCGTCCGGCTTGCGCAGCCGGCTCAGCAATTCCTCGACGCTGTCGCTCACCGGCAAGCCATGCTGGCGCAGCAATTGCAGGTGCAGCACCAGGTTTTCCAGCACCAGCTTGGCCGACACCGCCAGCAGGGTCATCAGTCGGTCTTCGGTGCTGAAGTTGTCCATCGCCGCCGCCATCTCGCACAGATGGGCCGCCACCAGTTCGCGCAGCTCGGCCTCGCCGAAGGGCAGGTCGGCGAAATCGATGGGGTCTTCGTGCTCGACTTCCAGCATCAGCGCGGCAAGTTCTTGAGGTTTGATCGGCATGCCCGGCTCCAGAAAGTTGACTCGCTTCCATTCTAGGCCCGCACGCGACAGGCGCGCCGATCCGCGATAAAATTAAACGGCTTTGATTCCCCATCGTCGTCACACCTGTGATTGGATGCCATGGCGCGTCTCATTTTCACCCAGCAGCTTGCCCGCTTCACCGCTGTGCCGCAGGTCGACACCACTGCGGCCACCCTGCGCGGCGGACTCGACACAGCCTTCGCTGCCAATCCTTTGCTGCGCGGCTATGTGCTCGACGATCAAGGCCATCTGCGCGAGAACGTCGTCGTCTTCATCGATGGCCGCCGCAGCGAAGAACGCGCCCGCCTCGACGACCCTCTCACACCCAACAGTACCGTTTACATCCTGCAAGCACTTTCCGGAGGCTGAACATGCATGCGCGTGCCTATCTTTCCACCCGCAAGGGCCTGTTTGAATTGCAGCGCGGCAGCGCGGGATGGGAAATCGGTCCCAGCCACTTCCTTGGCGAGCCGGTCTCGATCACGCTGGCCGATCCGCGCGACGGCGCGCTGTACGCAGCCCTCAACCTGGGCCACTTCGGCGTCAAGCTGCACCGCAAGGATGCCGGCAGCGAGGCCTGGACCGAAATCGCCGCGCCCGCCTATCCGCCCAAGCCGGAAGAGAGCACGGATAAAATCGAGTGGAAAAACAAGCTGATCTGGTCGCTGGAAGCGGGCGGGGCCGACCAGCCGGGCGTGCTGTGGGCCGGCACCTTGCCGGGCGGCCTGTTCCGCTCAAGCGACTGCGGCGCCTCGTGGGAGCTGGTGCGTTCCCTGTGGGATGTGCCCCAGCGCGCCGAATGGTTCGGCGGCGGCTATGACGTGCCCGGCATTCACAGCATTTGCGTCGATCCGCGTAACAGCAATCACGTGCTGGTCGGCGTGTCCTGCGGCGGCGTCTGGCGCACGGAAGATGGCGGTGCCAGCTGGACCATCAGCGCCACCGGCATGCGCGCCGACTACATGCCGCCCGAGCTGAACGAAAATGAAGCGGTGCAAGATCCGCACCGCATCGTGCGCTCGGCTGGCGACCCGGATGTGCTGTGGTGCCAGCACCATAACGGTATCTGGCGTTCCGGCGACAACGGTCACCACTGGACCGAAATCACCAGCGTACCGCTGTCGAACTTCGGCTTTGCCGTGGCCGCCCATCCGCGCGATGGCGGCAGCGCCTGGTTTGCGCCGGCCGAGGCCGACCAGCGCCGCATCCCGGTCGGCGCCGCGCTGGCGGTCACCCGCACCGACGATGGCGGCCACAGTTTCAAGGTCCTGAATGGGGGCTTGCCGCAGCAGCATTGCTACGACCTGGTCTACCGCCACGGGCTGGCAGTGGCCGACGATGCCACCACCTTGCTGATGGCCTCGACCAGCGGCGGCGTGTGGATGTCCGAGAATGCCGGCGACAGCTGGCGCACCCTGTCGACCACCATGCCGCCCGTCTACGCGGCGTGTTTTGCCTGAGCGAAGTAGCCCAGGAACATGCTGACGGCGGCGTCGACCACGGCGGGGTGCAGTTCCGGCGCCAGTGGCGGCGCGCCCATGGTCACCTGCGGCCAGAATGCCATCGCCTTGACCTGCCCTTGCAGCAGGGTAGCGGCGAAGACCGGGTCGCACTCCTTGAGCTTGCCGTCGGCCAGGGCCGCGCGGATCCAGCGCGTCACCCCTTCCTCGCGCTCGCCCAGGCGCTTCACGATCGCGCCCACCCGCTCCGGCGCATGCATGGCCTCGGCAATGGCTACCCGCGCCAGGTCGAGAAAGTCGCGGTCGGCCATGGCCCGCAATTTAATGGTCATCAGGTCGGTCAATTGCGCGCGCAGGCTGGCGTCGCCGCGATAAGGCAAGTCCAGATCGGCGGCACTGCGCTCGAACAGCTGCACCAGCGTTTCGGCGAATAACTCTTCCTTGCTGGGGAAGTGGTTGTAAACCGTGCGTTTCGACACGCCGGCGTCGGCGGCGATCTTGTCCATGCTGCTTGCTTCGAAGCCGCAACTGCGGAATTGGGCGGCGGCGGCGGCCAGGATGGCCAGGCGTTTTCGGTCGGTCAGGCGTTGGGGTGCGTTCATTTGAATATTTTACACCTACCAGTTTACTTTTCCAAAAAATGAAACTACACTGTGTAGTGTACATTTTTGATCGGACTCGCTGTGCACCGACTTTTCTTCATCCTCATCTTCATAGGGACACTCCTTGCCATGGTTTCTTGCACCTTCGCCGACAGCGCCGCGCCGCGTCACCAGTCGCCCCAGTTCAGCGCGGGCAAATTCCGCAACCCGGTTCCCATGTTCAAGCAAAGCGCCGCCGAGATGGCTGGCCTCATGTGGACCTTTTTAACCGGAAAGAACAAGAATACCGTGCCGAGCGGCGTCATCCCGGTGCAAGCGCTCACCCGCGCGCAATTGCTGGCCGCGCCCGACAATACCCTGTTCCGCCTCGGCCATTCGACCCTGCTGCTCAAGCTCGACAATGCCTTTTACCTGACCGATCCGGTGTTTTCCAAGCGCGCCTCGCCGGTGCAGTGGGCCGGCCCGGCGCGCTTTCACCAGCCGCCGATCAGCATCGAGGAGCTGCCGCCGCTCAAGGCCGTTATCCTCTCGCATGACCATTACGACCACCTCGACCATGCCTCGATCCTGGCGCTGGCGGCCAAGACCGAACAGTTTCTCACCCCGCTCGGCGTGGGCGAGCGCCTGGTGGCCTGGGGCATTGACGCCGCCAAGGTGAGCCAGCTCGACTGGTGGCAGGAACGCAAGGTGGGCAATGTGCGCCTGGTCGCTACCCCGGCCCAGCACTTTTCAGGGCGCGGCGTAACCGATGGCAACTCGACCCTGTGGGCATCGTGGGTGTTCGAGCACAAGGACTTGCGCGTCTTCTTTAGTGGGGACACCGGTTATTTCGACGGTTTCAAGGCGATCGGCGAGAAATTCGGCCCCTTCGACGTGGCCATGCTGGAAACGGGCGCGTACGACAAGCAATGGCCGGACGTGCATATGCAACCGGAAGAGACCCTGCAAGCGTTCCTCGACCTCAAGGGAAAATGGCTGATGCCGGTGCATAACGGCACCTTCGACCTGGGTCTGCACGCTTGGCACGAACCCTTCGACCGCATCGCCGCGCTCGCCACCGCGCGCGGCGTGCTTCTCACCACCCCGGAAATGGGCCAGGCGCTCGACCTGAGGGACCCTGCACCCGGCAAGGCGTGGTGGAAACGGGTCGATCCCACCCCCGGCTGAGCATGATTTGCAACAGGGCGTCGCGTTATTGCTACAAGCCACTATCACGCACCAACACAGGGTTTCGCTATAAATCGGGTCATTTGAAACGGTTTTCTTGGTTCATATGCACCAACATAGGTCTTTCATCACTGTTATCCAGTTTGTGAATGCAATATGTTGGTGCATGGCAATAAGTTATGCGCATCTGGCATATCCGGCATGGAGATAATAAATGGAGAAAATATGCTGCGGCGCAGTATATTTTGAACTGTCAGCTGGCTACGCAGCAGACGATTCGAGCGCCAGAAGCGCCGAATTTATCCCTTATCCCTCTGGAGGGTGTATGTTTGCCACTACCCGTTTTGCCACCGTACTATCCGCGACCTTACTGTGCCTGAGCGCGACCCAGGCCATGGCTGAAGACCGCCCGGCCCGCCTCGAAGTAGCCGGCTGCGAAAAACCTGAATTCCCGGTCCGCTGGCAGGATGACGGCGAAAGCGGCACCGTGACCATTGCTTACCTGGTCGATACGGATGGCAAAGTGGTGCAGTCGAAAGTGCTTGAGTCGAGCGGCGCGGTGCGCGTCGATCGTGCATCGGTCCGCGCTGGCGCCCGCTGCAAGTTTGAACCGGGTGCGAAAGACGGCCAGGCTGCGCTGGCATGGGCCAAGGTCAAGTATTCCTGGGTCGTCGAGTAAATGGGCCGTGGCCCCGGCGTGGACAGGCAATCTGTCCACGCCTGCCATCGGTTTTAGAACCGGTACAGTAACGACGCCTCCACCGCGCGCCCGAAAATCGGCCGTGCATTGATCGGACCGCTGCTCTGCGCCCCGGTCAGGCGAGAATTTCCCTCTGTCAGCCCCAGTTCATTGCTCAGGTTCGTGCCCGCGAGCCGGAATTCCCAATGCGCGCCCATTGATGCCAGGATGCCGGCGTCCACCGTTTTATACGACGGCAAATAAGACAGATTGGCCTGGTCGGCCCAGCGGCTGCCCACATGCGCGTAGGTCCCGTATAGCTTGAGCGAATTGTCGCCCATCGGAATCCGGTAGCTTGGCGACAGGCGGAACTGCATCTTCGGCTGGCGCTGCACCAGCTTGCCGGAAATCGCCGGATTGTCGCGGTATTTGGATTCCTGATAATTGCCCATCAAGCTCACCTGCAGGTTTTTCACCGGCCGCACGGCCAGTTCGAACTCCACGCCATGCCCGCGCGAACCGCTCACCGAGTTGAGCACCGCATCGGTCGTGATCTGCTGGAACGAAATGCCGGTGAAGTCCGTGTAAAACCCGTTGATGTATGCGCTGTACATGGCGCCCACGGTCTTGAAACCGACTTCGTACTGCGTCACTTTCGGGGTCGGCACGCCCTTGCGGTCGTTCAGCGCCGCCTGGGTGCCGGCGTTGCGCATATCGTCGAAATAGATGAAGGTGTGGCCGGTATTGGCGCGCGCAAATACGCTCATATCCTTGGACAACTTGTAGATGCCGCCCACCGTGAAGGAGTTGACGCTGTCGTCGCGGCTGAGCTGGGTGTTGGTGCCGGTCGCAACCGAGGTGCCGTTGTTGTACACCGTTAGCGGATTGGCGTCCGTGTCCATCGAGGTCAGGTTCGAGATCGTCGCTTTCAGGCTCTGCTTTTCGCGGCGCGCACCCACGTCCACCTTGATCTGCTCGTTCACTTTCCACTCATTGGCGACGAACAGGGCGGTATTGTTGCCCTTGTACGCGGCCAGCGGCGCATAAAACACATTGCCGTCCACCCCGTTGCGCGACACGATGGTGCCGTTACTCAGTTGTACATTGATCAGGCTAGCGTTGGGCGTGGCCGTCATCAGGTGGCTGTTGCCCAGATACCACTCGTCATTCGACTTGTAGCGCGCCACATAGGCGCCCACCGTGGTCGTATTGTTCTTGAGCAGCTCCTTGCTGATACGGAATTCGTTGGTGAAGGAGCTCAGTTTCTTCTCGACCGACCACAATCCGGCCTGCACCACTTGCTGATTGGGATCGACCGCGCCGCCTTTTACATAGCTGATGCTGCCCGAACCGGCCGCCGCGCCCGGATTGTGGGTCGCGTTGGCGTTGGCCAGGTAGGCCGCCGCCGTCAGCGGGTTATTCCCGGTGAACATCGAGATCGTGTTCAGGTCGCCGCTGAAGTAATTCGCCTTGTTCGACACGTCCCAGCCGCCCAGTTTTTGCTCGTACTCGGCACCGAACACGGTCGCGTCCATGCCGCGCCCGTCCGCCAGGTCGCGCGTGAGCGTCTTGCCGGGCGCCGCGTCGATGGTGAAGTGGCGCATTTCATTGCTCATCAAAGTGCCGGTGAGCGGATCGAAGCCGGGAAACTCCGTGATCGTGCGCCCGTTGTCGCTCGAAATCAGCGGCACGCCCGTGTAAAACGCATTCTTTTCCTTGGTGGTACGCACGTAGGCGGTCACTTCGCCTTCGTCGAGCCTGCGCGTGAGCGAGGCGGTCAGCTGCTTGCCATCGTCGGCCTTGAACTGGGGATCGCGCACGCCCTGGGTCTGGCGCGCGAAGCCGCCGATGGTCCCGTACCAGCCATCGGCAATCTTGCCGCCGACAAAGCCGTCGAGCCGGCGCAGCTTGCCGGTGCCGGTGGTGACGCGCAGGGTCGCTTCCGGCGTATCGTCGCCCTTCTTGAGAATGAAGTTCATCGTCGCGCCCGGCTGGCCGACCGAGTAAATCGTGCTCGGCCCGCCGCGCAGCACTTCGACCCGCGCCACCGTGTCGTCCAGGCGGAACGCGGACGATCCCTCGAAGAACGACAGCACCGGCACCGGATACAGCGGATTGCCGTTCATCTGCACCGACACGAAGGGCGAATCGCTACCGGACGGAAAGCCGCGCACTTCGATATTCGCGCCCGACTGGCCGCCGGTCGACTCCGCATACACGCCCGGCACGAGTTTGAGCACGTCGGCCGTGCTGCTGGGCGAGGCCGATTTGAGCTGTTCCTCGGTTGCCGTGGTGATCGAAAAACTGGTGTCGATCTTGCGCGTGCCGCGCGCCGAGGCGGTGCCGGTCACCACCACCTGCTGGATTTCGGTCGCCACCGCATCTGGTGCCGGCGCGGCAGGGGGCGCGGCCTGGCCGGCTGCCTGGGCCTGGTTCATCAGGGTCAGCACGGCCAGCGTGACTGAGGAAAGCAGGAAGTGCTTGTGACTGTTCATCGTTATGCTCGCTTTTTTATCGTGTGTTCTTGTTGAAATCCGTCTCCTGGACTGGCTGCGCATTCGCTTTCCGAGTGCCTGCCGCATGCGTGTCCACTTTCCTTTCCCCACCTTGCCGCACATCGGGCTCGTCTGCAATTTATTAGGATGGCAAGGAAAGACGAATCATTGAAACAAGAAATGATATCGATGTCAATCAAAATGTTATCGATGTCATTTTGTCTGTGGCATGCCGTAAACCTGTCATAATGCGGCGGTGTCGTTGTTTTCCTACCAAAATTGAGCGTTTCCATGGCCGCAAACAAGGCTGCAAGCAAGACTGCCGCGCCGGCAGCAAGCACGATCGCACCTCGCAAGAATGATGCCGCGCTGACGATGGAAGACCTCGCCAGCCTGGCGGGCGTTTCCACGATCACGGTATCGCGCGCGTTGCGCGACAGCCCGCTGGTGACGGAAAAGACGCGCGAAAAAATCCGCCGCATCGCCGACGAACAGGGCTACCGCCTGAACATCAGCGCGCGCAACCTGCGCATGCGGCGCAGCTATTCGGTCGCGGTGGTGGTCGAAATGACGCCCGTGAAGGGCCGTCCCATGTCGGACCCGTATCCGCTTGAACTGTTGGGCGGCATCACCCAGGAACTGACCACGGCCGGCTACAGCGTGGTGCTCACCTCCAAGCAGTTGATGGACACCGCCCCGGTGCAGGGCGCCGACGGTTTGATTTTGCTCGGCCAGGGCTCGCACGGCGAAGCGGTGCGCTTCCTGCAAAAAGCCGGCCTGCCGCTGGTGGTGTGGGGTGCGCCGGAAAGCGGCGCCATCGTGGTCGGCAGCGACAACCGCCGCGGCGGCGCCAGCGTGGCCGAACGCTTCCTCGCGCAAGGCCGGCGCAAGCTGGTGTTCCTCGGTGACGTCGACCACGCCGAAGTCCAGGAGCGCTGCGCCGGCTTCATCGACGCGCTGGGCGGGCAGGGCACGGTCCACATCATCCGCCCCAAGGCCTTCACCTTCGAGTCGGGCTTCGACAGCATGACCGCGCTGCTCAAGAAAAAAGGCCACGCGTTCGACGGCGTGTTTGCCGCCAGCGATTTGCTGGCCATGGGCGCGATCCGCGCGCTCACCGAACACCAGCTGCGCGTGCCGGACGACGTCTCGGTCATCGGCTACGACGATACGCCAGGCGCGGCCAGCTTCGTGCCGCCGCTGACCAGCGTGCACCAGTACCTGCGCGACGGCGGCGTGCTGCTCGCCAAAAAAATGCTGGCGCTGATGAACGGCGAGCAGGTCGAATCCGAAATGCTGCCGACTACCCTGATCGCGCGCCAGACCTGATTTTTCCAACAAAATCTAAATAAATTGACTTTCCAAACCGATTTGAAATAGACTCGGCTCGAATCCAAACCGGTTTGAAGTGAAAATTTCAAAAGACAGACAAAGGACAAACCCGTGCCGCACGCAAGTATCCCCCACGCTCTCCCGACCGATCCATGGTGCCTTCGCGAGACCGTCTTCGACCCCGCCACGCATTTTTTGAACGAGACCCTGTTCGCCCTCGGTAACGGCTACATCGGCCTGCGCGGCACGCCGGAAGAAGGCTACAGCGGCCCGGCCGGCACCTCGCTTGACGGTACTTACCTCAATGGCTTCTACGAGTCCGAACCGATCGTCTATCCGGAAGCCGCCTTCGCGCTGGCCAAGACCAACCAGTTCATGCTCAACGTGCCGAACGCGAAAGGCATCGAAGTCTGGCTCGGCGACGAACGCTTCGACCCGCTGCAAGGCACGCTCGATCGCTACGAGCGCGTGCTCGACTTTCGCACCGGCGTGTTGCGGCGCAGCCTGGAATGGACCTCCCCGAGCGGCAAGCGCCTTGGCCTCGTCACGCGGCGCGTGGTCTCGCTGGCCGACAAGCACCTGTTCGCGCTCGATGTCGAACTGACCGCGCTCAATTTCTCCGGCCAGGTACGCGTGGTCTCCGGCATTGACGGCGCTGTGCGCAACCAGGAAGCCGGCGACGATCCGCGCATCGGCTCCGCCGTGTCGGGGCCCGCGCTACGCCTGCTGGCGGTGGAGCAGGGCGCCACGGCGTCCAGCCTCACCCAGCGCACCCACAACAGCGGCTTCACCCTGGTGAGCGCCATCGACACCGCGGCTGCGGTGGCGGGCAGCGCGAGCCGCCAGGAGCTGGCGGCCAGCCACAGTTTTGTGTTCAACCTGGACGTGATGCTGCCGCAAAGCCTGACCAAGTACGGTGTCTATTTTTCGTCGCGCGACTATCCCGAGGCGGAACTGGCGGGCCTCGCCAGCGCCGCGCTGACCAAGGCCAAAGCCGACGGCTTCGATGCCCTGTGCGCGCGCCAGGGGGCGTACCTGGCCGACTTCTGGGACCGTGCCGACGTGGAGATCGCCGGCGACGACGCGCTCCAGCAAGGCATTCGCTTCAACCAGTTTCACCTGCTGCAATCGGTCGGCCGCGACGGCAAGACCAACATCGCGGCCAAGGGCGTGACCGGCGAAGGCTACGAAGGCCACTACTTCTGGGACACGGAGATCTACATCTTCCCGTTTTTCTTGTACAGCAAACCGGAAATCGCCAAACAACTGCTGGCTTACCGCTACGCCGGTCTTGACCAAGCCCGCGCCCGTGCGCGCCAGATGTCGCACGCCAAAGGCGCGCTCTACCCGTGGCGCACCATCGCTGGCGAAGAGTGCTCCGCCTATTTCCCGGCCGGGACCGCGCAGTACCACATCAACGCCGATATCGCCTACTCCATCAAGCTGTACCTGGACGCCACCGGCGACCTCGATTACATGGCGTCGGCCGGCGCCGAAATCGTGCTGGAGACCGCGCGCATCTGGATCGGGATCGGCAACTACGACCGCGCCGGGCGCTTCTGCATCAACGAAGTCACCGGTCCCGACGAATACACGGCGCTGGTCAACAACAACTACTACACCAATGCCATGGCGCAGATGCACTTGCGCTTCGCGGCGGAGATTGTCGACACCCTGCGCGGCGCGCGCCCGCACGACTTCGAGCGCATCGCGCAAGCCATCGGCCTTGACGACGCCGAACCAGCCGCCTGGCGCCGCGCCGCCGGCCGCATGGCGCTGCCCTACGACGCCGCCCTCGGCATCCACGAGCAGGACGACAGCTTCCTTGGCAAAAAGCCGTGGGACTTCGCCGCCACGCCAAAAGAAAACTATCCGCTGCTACTGAACTACCACCCACTGGTGATCTACCGCCACCAGGTGTGCAAGCAGGCCGACGTGGTGCTGGCGCTGCTGCTGCTGTCCGACCAGTTCACGCAAGACGACAAGAAGCGCGACTTTGACTATTACGAAGCCGTGACCACGCATGATTCGTCACTGTCGTCCTGCATCTTCAGCATCATCGCCTCGGAAGTGGGCTACCACGACAAGGCTTACGATTACTTCATGGAGACCGCGCGCCTGGATCTGGACGACACGCACGGGAACACCCACTACGGCGTGCACACGGCGGCCATGGCGGGCACCTGGATGGGCGTGGCCTACGGCTTTGCCGGCATGCGCGTGACCGACGGCGCGCTGCGCTTTGCGCCCACCCTGCCGGCGCGCTGGCAGCACTACCAGTTCCAGATCCACATCCACGGCGCGCTGCTGCAAGTACGCATCGACGCCACCCACGCGCGCTACACCCTGCTGCAAGGCGAGGCGCTCGGACTGACCCACTGCGGCGAGCGCGTTGCGCTCACCCGCGCCGCGCCATCGGTATCGGTCGCGCGTGCACTTCAGGAGGAAAAGGCATGAGCAGGTTCAAGGCAGTGATTTTCGATCTCGATGGCGTCATCACCGACACCGCGCATTATCATTACCTGGCGTGGAAACGGCTGGCCGAATCGGAAGGCGTGCATTTCGACGAAACGTTCAACGAACAGCTGAAAGGCATCGACCGCATGGGGTCCCTGAACCTGATCCTGGCCGGTGCGTCGCGCAGCTACAGCGACGAACAAAAGCTGGCGCTGGCCGACGCCAAGAACCGCCACTACCAGGAGCTGATCGCCACCATGTCAGCGGCCGATCTGCTGCCCGGCGCGGTCGATGCGCTGGCGGCGGTGCGCGCGGCGGGCCTGCGCATCGGCCTCGCATCGGTCAGTAAAAATGCGTTCACGGTGCTCGAACGCCTCGGCATCCGCGAGCGCTTCGATTACGTGGTGGATGCCGCGCTGATCGCCAACAGCAAGCCGCACCCGGAGATTTTTTTGACGGCTGCGCGCGAACTGGGCGTGGCGCCAACGGACTGCCTTGGCGTGGAAGACGCGGTGGCCGGCGTGGCATCGATCAAGAGCGCCGGCATGTGGGCACTGGGCATCGGCAGCCCGGACGTGCTCACGCAGGCCGACCGCGTCATCCCGGCACTGGACCGCTTCAAGCTGGAGGATTACCAGTAAGCGTCCAGCAGGTCCGTCGTGGAACACAGAATAAAAAAATACAATGGAGACAGCGTGAAAAACCAACGCATCATGTTAGCCCTTTTTCTGATTTACTTCGTCTTTGCGATCCTGCTTAACAGCGTCGGCACGGTCATCCTCCAGGTCATCGGCAACTACGGCGTGAGCAAATCGAGCGCCAGCATCCTGGAAGCGTTCAAGGACTTGCCGATCGCGGTCGTGTCGTTCCTGGTGGCGTCCTTCCTGCCCCGCATCGGCTACAAGAACGCCATGCTCGCAGCCCTGGCGCTGGTCACCGCCGCCAGCATCGCCATGCCGCTGGTACCCGCCTTCTGGACCGCCAAGCTGCTGTTCCTGTGCGTGGGCGTGGCGTTCGCGCTGGTCAAGGTGTCGGTGTATTCGACCCTGGGCCTGATCGCGCGCGACCGCCGCCACCACGCCGGCATCATGAATACCCTGGAAGGCGTGTTCATGGTCGGCGTGTTGAGCGCGTACTGGATCTTCGGCTACTTCATCGATTCGTCCGACCCTGCTTCGCGCAGCTGGCTGCAGGTGTACTGGGTGCTGGCCGCGCTGTGTGCTGTCACGTTCGTGCTGGTGCTGTCCACCACGTTCGAGGAAGGCAGCGCGCAGCTGCCCGCGGGGCGCAGCCGCTGGGACGACTTTACCGCCATGCTCAAGCTGTTTTTCAAGCCGCTGGTATGCGTGTTCGTCATGACCGCCTTCCTGTACGTGCTGATCGAACAAAGCGTGGGCACCTGGCTGCCGACCTTCAACAATGAAATCCTCAAGCTGCCGGCAGCCATGAGCGTGCAGGTGACCAGCATCTTCGCCGCCTGCCTCGCCATCGGGCGCCTGTCCGCCGGTGTTGTGATGCGCAAGATGAACTGGTACCCGGTGATGAACATCTGCGTGATCGGCATGGCCGCCATGGTGCTGCTGGCGCTCCCGCTCACGCACGACGTGGTGGCCGACCCCAACATCACCTGGTCCAGCGCGCCGCTGGCGACCTTCCTGTTCCCGCTGATTGGCCTGTTCATGGCGCCGATTTACCCGGGCATCAATTCGGTCATGCTCAGTTCCCTGCCGCCGCACCAGCACTCGTCGATGACCGGGCTGCTGGTGATTTTTTCGGCGCTGGGCGGCACCACCGGCTCTTTCATCACCGGCTACGTGTTCGGCAATTTCAGCGGCCACTTCGCGTTCTACCTGACGCTGGTGCCAATCACGCTGGTGCTGATCACCTTGTACTTCTTTAAACGGCAGGTCGATCGTGCCGCGTGACCCTGTTGCTATAATCGCAGTCTTTACGACATCGCCCAACGAAGTTCGACCATGAATCTCAAGAGCCTGGCCCGTACGCTCGGGATTTCAAAGACCACCGTCAGCCGTGCCCTGAACGGCTACCCCGAAGTCAATGTGCACACGCGCGAGCGCGTGCTGGCCGCCGCCAAGGAAGCCGGCTACGAAGCCAATCCGATGGCGCGCAGCCTGGCGGTGGGGCGCACCAATGTCTTCGGCATCATCTATCCGCTGCTGCCGAGCGACCTGGGTGACCCGATGTTTTTGGGCGTGGTGGGCGGCATGTCGGCCGCGCTTGAAAAGAGCAAGATGAACCTGATCATCGCGCCGGTGTCGCCGCAAAACGAACTGCCGTCGTACGAGCAGATGGTGCGCGGGCGCCGCGTCGATGGCCTGGTGGTCAGCCGCACGCTGGTCCACGACGAGCGCATTGCCTATCTGGTGAAGAAGGGTTTTCCGTTCGTGGCGCACGGCCGCACGGAACTCAAGCAGCCATACGCCTGGTTCGACTACGACAACGAGGCCGGCATCGGGCTGGCGTGCGCGCACCTGATTGAACATGGCCACAGCCGCATCGCGCTGGTGAGCGCGCCGCTCGAACTCAATTTCGCGTGCCAGCGCAAGAACAGCTTCATCGCCTGCATGCAGGCGGCGGGACTGGCCGTCGATCCGCGTCACCTGGTCGACAATACGCTCGACCGCCGCACCGGTTATCAGGCCATGCAGGAGCTGCTGGCCCGCTCGCCGCGCCCGACCGCCGTCATCGTCGACAATCACCTCTCCGGCGTGGGCGCGGTGCGCGCGCTGCTTGATGCCGGCATCGAGATCGGCAAGGACATGTCCGTCATCGTCTGGGGCAGCATCGAGGACAGTCTGGTGGGATCGAACGTCACCACCATCGACCAGCCGGGCCCCAACGAGGCCGGCGCCAAGATGACCGAAATGCTGTCGGCGCTGGTGGCGGGCATGCCGCCGGCGCAGTTGCAGGTCTTGTGGCAGCCGGTGCTGCTGCCCGGTGCCACTGTCGGGCGCTGCATCGGCTGATAGCGGTGCGGCAGCCGCATTGACGTTCATGCAAAATTGTCTTACTCTCTACGCGGGCGGATCCTTCAAGCCGGCGTGTTCTTGCCTCGTGCAGGGACAAGCCTCTACGGGGCTACCCCGTGGGATATTCATTGCTGTGCAATTCACCGCATGAGTGCCGGTGCGCTGACGCGCACCACAACTCAAGCTTCACCAGACTGGTTGAAGGCTCTCCGCCCCCCTTAAAGCTGACAACCCATGATTCCCAAAGACGCCGTCGCCCTGGCGCTCGCCGACACCATGCTGGCGCGCGACGCAACCCTCGCCGGCTTGATCGCCAGCGCGACGTGGGCGTTGGGCCATCCGTGGCCATGGATACCGGCGCTGTGCGAGCAAATCCACGCGCGCACCGCCGAACACTTTTACTATTTCAGCCGCGATGAACTGGCGCAGATCATTTTTGAGCTGGAGGAGTTTCACGAGGCGTGGGAGGGCGAGGGACCGGCGCCGCACATCAAGCATTACTGCCTCGACCTGCCGCTGGTCCCGCCGCCCCCCGACTGGCTGGCCGTGCTCGCGCTGCCGCCGCTGCCCTCCGTGGGCGACCTGGCGCACTGGCTGCGGCTGCGCCCCGACGAACTTGGGTGGTTCGCCGACCAGTGGCGCCGCGAACCCATGCCGGACGCGCAACTGGAGCACTACCACTACCGCTGGGTGCCCAAGCGCAGCGGCGGCGTGCGTCTGATCGAAATCCCCAAGCCGCGCCTGCGCGCCATGCAGGCCACCATCTTGCGCGAACTGCTCGACCGCGTGCCTGCGCATCCCGCCGCACATGGCTTCCGGCGCGGGCATTCCTGCGTCACCCATGCGGCCCTGCACAGCGGACAGCGGGTGGTGATCCGCATGGACCTCAAGGATTTTTTCTCCAGCATTCCGGCCTCGCGCATTCATGCGCTGTTTGCGAAGCTGGGGTATTCCCAGACCGTGGCGCGCGTGCTGGCGCGCCTGTGCGTCAACCGCGTGCCGGCCGGCGTGCTGCGCACACCCGCCGGCGACGACGCACTCACCTGGACCCGGCGCCAGGCACTGCGCGCGCCGCACCTGCCGCAAGGTTCGCCCTGTTCGCCGGCACTGGCCAACGCCTGCGCCTGGCGGCTCGATGTGCGCCTCGACGCCCTGGCGCAATCGCTCGGCGCGCGCTACAGCCGCTACGCGGACGATCTGGTATTCTCCGGCGCGCGCGAACTGGAACGCGCCATGGAGAGTTTCCACGCGCAAGTGGGCGCCATCGCCATCGAAGAAGGCTTTGCCATCAACACGCGCAAGACGCGCCTGATGCGCGCCGGGACCCGTCAACAGGTCACCGGCATCGTCGTCAACCGCCATCCCAACATCGCGCGTACCGAATTCGATCTGCTCAAGGCCACGCTAACCAACTGCGCCCGCCACGGGCCGCAGGCGCAGAACCGCGACCATCGCCCTGACTTTCGCGCTTACCTCGCGGGCAAGGTCGCTTATGTGACAATGGTCAATCCCCAGCGCGGACAGCGTCTGCAGCGCCTGTTCGAGGCCATCGCCTGGCCGCCCGGATAACAACAGCGGCAAGCAAAATAGTTTCCTATAGTCACTTGGCCTGACTAAAATTGCATTCTCAACCGTTCCCGGAGTGCGTAGTGACACCGATGTCCCCCAACCCGTATGCTGCGCCGAAGGCTTCCTTCAATGACGGCGTGGCGACCAACCGATGCTGGCGCGATGGCGGCATCCTGGTCGCGTCCAGACGCGAGCACCTGCCGCCGCGCTGCGTCAAGTGCAACAAGTCGGCGATCATGGACAAGCCGCGTTCCTTTTCCTGGCATCATCCAGGCTGGTATCTGCTGATTCCGATACTGGTGTACATCACGGCCAGCATGTTTGTCCGAAAAAGGGCGACCCTCGTGATTGGCCTGTGCGACGAACACCGCCGCCGCCGCCGCAATGTGTCGCTGGCCGCGTATGGCCTTTTCGCGCTCGGCATCGTCGCGCTGTTCAACGCGACCGGGAGCGTCAATCCTTTGCTGGGATGGCTTGCTTGCCTGCTCATGCTGGGCGGCCTCTTGCTTGCCATCGGCGGTCAGCGTACCTTGCGTGTGGTCAGCATCACCCAGCACGAAATCCGCTTGAAAGGCTGCGGCCCCGCCTTTCTCGACTCGCTTCCCGAACGCTGAGTTCACATTGCCTCCTCAACGATTCTCCGAGAACGTCGTGACACCGATCCTTTCCAACCCCTACGAAGCGCCAAAAGCATCTTTCGAGCCCATCTTCAGCGCACAAAACCCGCTTGAAGAAGGACCATGCTGGCGTGAGGGAAACATCCTGATCGCTTCCGTGCCCGCCCATTTGCCGCCGCGCTGTGTCAAGTGCAACAAGCCGGCCACGATGGACAGTCCGCGCGCCTTTATGTGGCACCATCCCGGCTGGTATGCCTTGATTCCACTAGTTGTATATATGGTGGTGTGCCTTTTCGTTAGGAAAAGGGCGGTCGTTGTGTTGGGCCTGTGCGATGAGCATCGCCGCCGGCGCCGCAATAGTTCCGTTGGCGCGCATGTCCTCGGCGCGCTCGGCATGATCGCTTTGTTTGGCGCTTTTGGACTGAGCAAGCTCTGGCTGGCATTCCCCGCAGGTGTGTTGCTGTTGATTAGCACCGTGCTTGCTGTTACCGGCCCACGCCTGCTGCAACCGGTGCGCATTACGGAGCATGAAATCCGCTTGAAAGGATGCGGTTCAGCCTTTCTGGATTCGCTACCGGAGTACTGACGCAGCAAGAGGACTATCGATTTTTATAGGCAGCAAGTTCAAGCTTCGCTGGTATATTTCTCGAGTAATATCGCAAGTTGAAGCGTTGCATGAAAGCTGCTGTGAAAGAGACTTCCCCAACCCCTTACGCTTTGCCGCAAGTGGAGGCTCCAATGAGCCCGGCAACGGGCTGTTGGCGCGATGGCAATCTGCTTGTCGTCCCTGCCGGTGCATCTTTGCCTGCGCGCTGCGTCAAGTGCAATGCGTCAGCGCAGATGGGCAAGCCACAAAGGTTTTCCTGCCACGATCCTACATGGGACCCATTGATATCGATCAACTTCATTGTGCATATCGTAATGGCCGCTGCGTTGCAAGAGTCCACCAAGGTGGCCATTGGCCTGTGTGACCGTCATCGGCGCCGGCGCCTTTGCATTAATCATATCTCGCTTGCCATTCTTGGGCTCGGCATCGCAACGCTGGTTGCCGCGGTTATCGAGGAAAGCCTGCTGATCGGTTCGATGGCTGGTCTTTTTTGGCTGGTCGCCGCCATTGTCGGCAGCTTCGCCAGGCATGTACTAACTGCGGTGCACGTCAGCAGATCCGAAGCACGGCTGAAAGGGGCTGGCGCCGCCTTCCTCGATTCGCTGCCAACGCGCTGAAACATGAAAGAGAACAATTGGAAGCCATCATTTTTGTCGGACTGCAAGCCAGCGGCAAGTCGACCTTTTACAAAAACAACTATTTCAACACGCATCTGCGTATCAGCAACGACCTGCTGAAAACCAAATACCGCGAGAAAAAGCTGGTTGAAATTTGCCTCGAAACCGGCATGCCCTTCGTGGTCGACAACACCAATCCCACCCGGGACGTGCGTGCGAAGTACATCGATGTTCTCAAGGGCAGCAAGTTCAGGATCATCTGCGTCTACTTCCGGATTGACCTGGAGCGCTCGCTCGCCTGGAACCGTGGCCGCAGCGGCGCCGCCCTGATTCCGGACGTCGGCATTTTCGACACGCACAAGAGAATCGAACTTCCCACCATGGGGGAGGGCTTCGACGAGATACACTACGTCGATATCATTGACGACCAATTCATTGTAAAGGCGTGGCATGAAATTTGACGAACTTGACGCGATGATGCGCGTCTACGAGACCGCCAACGACCGCTGCGTGGAGCAGGGCGTGTACATGGTGGCGCGCATCGATGGCCGCAGCTTTACCAAGCTGACCAAGGAGAAGGTCAGCTTCAATGCGCCGTTCGACGTGCGATTCCGCGAACTGATGGCCGACACCACGCGGCACTTGATGAACTGCGGTTTCAAGGTGACATACGGTTACAGCGAAAGCGATGAAATTTCGCTGTTGTTCGACCTGGACATCAATGCTTACGGGCGAAAGGTGCGCAAGTACAACTCGATCCTGGCCGGTGAGGCATCGGCCAAATTCAGCCTGATGCTGGGCGAGCTGGCGGCCTTCGATTGCCGGATTTGCGAGCTGCCGGACCGCAAGACCGTTGTCGATTATTTCCGTTGGCGTAATGAAGACGCGCACAGGAATGGCTTGAACGCGCACTGCTACTGGATGCTGAGGAAAGAGGGCGTGGCGAAGGGCGCTGCGGCGGCGCAGATCGAGGGCCGCACCCTTGAGGACAAAGTGGCGCTGCTGGCCAGCCGTGGCATCGATTTCTACACGCTGCCAAAGTGGCAGTTGCGCGGGACCGCGTTTTACTGGGTGGACGACGAGAAGCGCGGATACAACCCGAAAGAACAGCGTGAGGTGGTGTCGAGCAAGCGCGCGATCAAAACGGATATTTATTTGCCAGAAGGCGAAGCATACGCTCAATTGGTCCGAGGTATGCTTCCCTGATGACTTGGGCCGTTCCTGCCGATGGCAGAAACGACCCAGGCTTACATATTCCTTCTGTACTGCCCACCCACCTCGAACAGCGCCGTCGTAATCTGCCCCAGCGAGCAAACCCGCACCGCTTCCATCAGCTTCTCGAACACGTTCGCATTGTCGATGGCTGCCTGCTGCAATGCCGCCAGCACCTGTGGCGCCTGCTCGGCGTTGCGGCGATGGAAGTCGTCCAGGCGCGTCAACTGCGACTGCTTTTCCTCGTCCGTCGACCGCGCCAGTTCGATCTTTTGCGGCGTGTCGTTCGCCTTCGGATTACGGAAGGTGTTCACGCCGATGATCGGTAGCGTGCCGTCATGCTTCTGGTGCTCGTACAGCATCGACTCTTCCTGGATCTTGCCGCGCTGGTAGCCGGTTTCCATGGCACCCAACACGCCGCCACGTTCGGCGATGCGTTCGAACTCCTGCAGCACCGCTTCCTCGACCAGGTCAGTCAGTTCCTCGATGATGAACGAACCCTGGTTCGGATTCTCGTTCTTGGCCAGGCCCCATTCGCGGTTGATGATCAGCTGGATCGCCAGCGCGCGCCGTACCGATTCGTCGGTCGGCGTGGTGATCGCCTCGTCGTACGCGTTGGTGTGCAGGCTGTTGCAGTTGTCGTAGATCGCGATCAGCGCCTGCAAGGTGGTGCGGATATCGTTGAAGTCGATTTCCTGCGCGTGCAGCGAGCGGCCCGAGGTCTGGATGTGGTACTTGAGTTTCTGGCTGCGGTCATTGGCGCCGTACTTGTCGCGCATCGCCACCGCCCACAGGCGGCGCGCCACGCGGCCGAGCACCGTGTATTCCGGGTCCATGCCGTTACTGAAGAAGAACGACAGGTTCGGCGCAAAATCGTCGATGTGCATGCCGCGTGCCAGGTACGCTTCCACGAACGTGAAGCCGTTCGAGAGCGTAAACGCCAGCTGCGAAATCGGGTTCGCGCCCGCTTCGGCGATGTGGTAGCCCGAGATCGACACCGAGTAGAAATTGCGCACCTGGTGATGCACGAAATACTCCTGGATGTCGCCCATGACTTTCAGCGAAAACTCGGTCGAGAAGATGCAGGTGTTCTGGCCCTGGTCTTCCTTGAGAATGTCGGCCTGCACCGTGCCGCGCACGTTCTGCAGCACCCAGGCGCGGATTTTTGCGGCTTCGTCATCGGTCGGCTGGCGCTTGTTCTCGACCACGAACTTGTCGATCTGCTGGTCGATGGCGGTGTTCATGAACATCGCCAGGATGGTCGGTGCCGGGCCGTTGATCGTCATCGATACCGAGGTGCTCGGGCTGCACAGGTTAAAGCCGTCGTACAGCACCTTCATGTCGTCCAGCGTGGCGATGGACACGCCCGAGTTGCCGACCTTGCCGTAAATGTCTGGACGCAGCGCCGGATCGGCGCCGTACAGGGTCACCGAGTCGAACGCAGTCGACAGGCGCTTGGCGTCCATGCCTTCCGATACCAGCTTGAAGCGGCGGTTGGTGCGGAACGAATCGCCTTCGCCAGCGAACATGCGGGTCGGGTCTTCGCCCTCGCGCTTGAACGCGAACACGCCGGCCGTGAACGGGAACGAACCCGGCACGTTTTCCAGCATCAGGAAGCGCAGCACTTCGCCGTGGTCTTCATAGCGCGGCAGCGCCACCTTGCGGATCTTGGTGCCGGACAGGGTATGTTGAATGAGACGCGTGCGGATTTCCTTGTCGCGGATCTTGACCACGTAGTCGTCGCCCGCGTACGCGGCTTGCATCTCGGGCCACATCGCCAGCAGCTTCTTGGCGGTGGCGTCGAGGGCGTTGTCGCGCTCCGTAATCAGCTCGTCGAAATCGGCGCTCTTCGATGCCAGCGCCAGCATCCGTTTGGCTTCCGTCAGTTGCTGGCGCTCGCGTGCCAGTTTGACCTGCTTCGATGCGTTCTTGTGGTAGCCGCGCACGGTGTCGGAGATTTCGGCGAGGTAGCGCGCGCGTGCCGGCGGCACGATCACGTGCTTGCCGCTCGAATGGCGGATGTCGGTCTGTGGCAGCTTGCCCGGCGTGATATGCAGGCCGAATTCGCCCAGTTTCGGCAGCAGGCCGTGGTATAGCGCGGTCACGCCATCGTCATTGAAGCGCGACGCCTGGGTGCCGTACACCGGCATTTCTTCCGGACGCTTGCTCCACATTTCGCGGTTGCGCTGGTACTGCTTGGCGACGTCGCGCAGGGCGTCGAGCGAGCCTTTGCGGTCGAATTTGTTAATCGCGATGAAGTCGGCAAAGTCCAGCATGTCGATTTTTTCGAGCTGCGACGCGGCGCCGAATTCCGGCGTCATCACGTACATCGACACGTCCACGTGCGGCACGATGGCGGCGTCGCCCTGGCCGATGCCGGACGTTTCGACGATCACCAGGTCAAAACCGGCCACCTTGCAGGCGGCGATCACGTCGGGCAGGGCCTGCGAGATTTCGGAACCGGCTTCGCGCGTGGCCAGGGAGCGCATGAACACACGTGCCTGGCCGTTCCAAGGATTGATCGCGTTCATGCGAATGCGGTCGCCCAGCAGCGCGCCGCCCGATTTGCGGCGCGACGGGTCGATCGAGATGATCGCGATGTTCAGCGCATCGTTCTGGTCGAGGCGGATGCGGCGGATCAGTTCATCGGTCAGCGACGATTTGCCGGCGCCGCCGGTGCCGGTGATGCCCAGTGTCGGCACGTGCAGGCCTTCGGCCGCGTCGACGATAGCCTTGCGCAGTTCGGGCGTGGCCTTCTCGTTTTCGAGTGCGGTGATCAGCTGCGCCAACGGGCGGTGGCGCGACGCCACGTCGCCCTGCTGCAGGGGCGCCAGCGTGGTCGGGGAATAGGTGGACAGGTCGATGTCGCAGGTCTGGATCATCGACTGGATCATGCCGACTAAACCCATGCGCTGGCCGTCTTCCGGGCTGAAGATGCGGGTCACGCCATAGGCATGCAGGTCCGCGATTTCGTCGGGGACGATCACGCCGCCGCCGCCGCCGAACACCTTGATGTGGGCGCCGCCGCGTTCCTTGAGCAGGTCGATCATGTACTTGAAGTATTCGACGTGGCCACCCTGGTAGCTGGAGATGGCAATGCCTTGCACATCTTCGGCCAGCGCCGCGGTGACGACTTCGTCGACCGAGCGGTTGTGGCCCAGGTGGACTACTTCGACGCCGTTCGATTGCAGGATGCGGCGCATGATGTTGATCGATGCGTCGTGGCCGTCGAACAGCGAGGCGGCGGTGACGAAGCGGACTTTGTTGGCCAGTTTCGGCTGTTCGGGGAGATTCAGTTTGGCGGCGGGAGTCAGGTCGTTCATGATGATCCTTGCGATATCGTTCTTGTAAGGTATATGACGTTTACGTAAACGTCAAGCGACTCCCGTCGTCCCCGCGAAGGCGGGAACGACGGAGCTGGCGCGAGCGAAGGGAGCTAGCGCCCTCGCGGGGCTTCGTTTCTGCCAATGGTAGAAACGACAGGAGATTTCTTAGGCCGCGTGCTTGTGCGCCCCATCCCCCAGCAGCCGCGCCTTCTCCACGCGGAACTGCGCCACTGCCTTTTCCTTCACATGTCCATACCCGCGAATCTGCTCCGGCAGGTTGGCCAGTTCCACCGCAGTCGCATGATTGTCCGCATTGAGCCCGGCGACCAAACCTTCGATCATCTGGCGATACTCCACAATCAGCGCGCGCTCCATCTTGCGTTCTTCGGTGCGCCCGAAAATATCGAACGCCCCACCGCGCAGGCCCTTGAACTTGGCCAGCAGCGCAAACGCCTTCCAAATCCACGATCCAAACTCCGCCTTCACCAGATGTCCCTTGGCGTCCTTCTTGGCGAACATCGGCGGCGCCAGGTTGAACTTGACCGAGAAATCGCCCTCGAACTGCGACTTGAGCTGCTCGACAAACCGGCCATCGGTGTACAGGCGCGCCACTTCATATTCGTCCTTGTACGCCATCAGCTTGAAGTAGTACTTGGCCACGGCCGTCGACAGCCGGTTGCCCAGTGACTGCGCCGTTTCCGCCGCCCGCACCTTGGCCACCAGCTGCTCGTAGATCGCCGCGTAAGCGCCATCCTGGTACTCGGTCAGGAACTCGACGCGCTTCTTGATGACATTTTCCAGGCTTTGCGGCATCTGCACCACGATGGCCTGGGTTGGCGTAGCCACTTTTTCCACGCGCTTCAGGTCCACGGCGGCGCGGCGGCCCCACAGGAAGCTCTTCTTGTTCGGCTCCACGCCCACGCCATTCAACTCGATGGCGCGCAGCAGCGACGCCTCGGTCAGCGGAATGCGGCCCTTCTGCCACGCATAACCCATCATGAACAGGTTGGCGGCGATCGAGTCGCCCATCAGCGCGGTGGCTAATTTTGTCGCGTCGATAAAGTCAGCCGCGTCAATGGCCGGCGCACCGACCGATTCCATGATCAGCGCGCGCACTTCCGCCGCTGGATACTCCCAGTCGGCATTCTGCGCGAAGGTGCCTGGTGGCTGCTCGTGCAGGTTGATCACGGCCATGGTGCGGCCCGGACGCATCTTGGAAATCGCGTCCTGCGCGCCGGCGGTCAGCATGTCGCAGCCGAGGATCAGGTCCGCCTCGCCGGTGGCGATGCGCTGCGCGCGCAGATGGTCGGGCGAACGCGCCACCTTCACGTGCGAGGTGACCGAACCGTTTTTCTGCGACATGCCGGTCATGTCCAGCACCGATGCGCCCTTGCCTTCGAGGTGGGCGGCCATGCCCATCAGCGCGCCGACGGTAATCACGCCGGTGCCGCCGATGCCGTTGATCAGGATGTTGTACGGCTGGTCGATACTCGGTAAAACCGGTTCCGGCAGCGGCCCGAAGCCATCGTCCACGTTATTCTTGGTGACGCCGGTCTTGGTCTTCTTGAGCGTGCCGCCTTCGACGGTGACGAAACTCGGGCAAAAGCCTTTCACGCACGAGTAGTCCTTGTTGCAGGACGACTGGTCGATGGTGCGCTTGCGGCCGAATTCGGTTTCCTTCGGCAGGATCGAGACGCAGTTCGACTGCACGCCGCAGTCGCCGCAGCCTTCGCACACGGCATCGTTGATGACCATGCGCTTGTTCGGGTCGGGGAACTCGCCCTTTTTGCGGCGGCGGCGTTTTTCGGCCGCGCAGGTCTGGTCGTAGATCAGCACCGATACGCCTTCGACCTCGCGCAGTTCGCGCTGCACCGCATCCATCTCCTTGCGGTCGTGCAGGCTGACGATGGACGGCAGCGAGGAGCGGTCGCTGTAGCGCGACAAATCTTCGGTGACCAGCGCAATGCGCTTGATGCCTTCGGCCGCCATCTGCTGCGCGATCATCGGCACCGAGGTCTGGCCGTCGACCGGCTGGCCGCCCGTCATTGCCACCGCATCGTTGTAGAGAATCTTGTAGGTCATGTTGACCTTGGCCGCCACCGCCGCGCGGATCGCCAGGTAACCGGAGTGGAAGTAGGTGCCGTCGCCCAGGTTCTGGAACACGTGCGGTACTTCGGAAAACGCCTGCTGGCCGATCCACGGCGCGCCTTCGCCGCCCATGTGGGTGGTCAGCTTGTTCATGCCCGGATAGATCGCGGTGGCCATCACGTGGCAGCCGATGCCGGCCAGCGCAAAGCTGCCGTCCGGGACCTTGGTCGAGGTGTTGTGCGGGCATCCTGAGCAGTAGAACGCGGGGCGGAACGGCGTGTTGATGGCCTTGCGCAGCACCGCATCCTTGGCGTCCAAGAAGGTCAGGCGCGCCTTGATCAGGTCACAGGTGCGGGCATCGGTAATCAGGCGCGAGATGCGCGAGGCGATCACGCGCGCCACTTGCGAGACCGAGAAATCGGCCTTGGAAGTGAGCAGCCATTCGCCGCGCGGGGCGACCCATTCGCCTTTTTCGTCGAACTTGCCGATCACTTTCGGGCGCACATCGTCGCGCCAGTTGTAGAGCTGCTCCTTGAGCTGGTATTCGACGATCTGGCGCTTTTCTTCGACCACCAGGATTTCGTCGAGCCCCTGCGCGAATTCGCGCACGCTGTCCGGCTCCAGCGGCCATGGCATGGCGACCTTGAACAGGCGCAGGCCGACGTCGGCCGCCATTTTCTCGTCGATGCCCAGTTCTTCCAGCGCTTCGAGCACGTCGAGGTACGATTTGCCGGACGCGATGATGCCCAGTTTGGCGTTGGCGCTGTCGATGGTGGTGTGATTGAGCTTGTTCTCGCGCGCATAGGCCAGCGCGGCGTAGATTTTATAGTCCTGCATCAGCGCTTCCTGCTTGCGCGCCTGCAGGCCGAGCGGATCGGACGAGAGGCGCGTATTCAGGCCGCCTTCGGGCATCACGAAGTCTTGCGGAAGCTTGACTTGCACGCGGAACGGGTTGGCGTCGACCGAGGCGCTCGATTCGACCGTGTCGGCCAGCGCCTTGAAGGCCACCGTGCAGCCGGAAAAACGCGACATGGCCCAGCCGTGCACGCCCAGGTCCAGGTATTCCTGCACATTGCATGGGTACAGCACCGGCACCATGCAAGCCGAGAAGATGTGGTCCGACTGGTGCGGCAGGGTCGAGGAATAGGCGCCATGGTCGTCGCCGGCCACCAGCAGCACGCCGCCGTGCTTGGACGTGCCGGCGTGGTTCATGTGCTTGAAGACGTCACCGCAGCGGTCCACGCCCGGGCCTTTGCCGTACCACATGGCGAACACGCCGTCGTACTTGGCCGGGCCGATCAGGTCGACCGTCTGCGAGCCCCACACGGCGGTCGCGGCCAGGTCTTCGTTCACGCCCGGCACGAATTTCACGTGGTGCGCTTCGAGGTGGGCCTTGGCTTTCCACAGGTTTTCATCGAGGCCGCCCAGCGGCGAGCCGCGGTAGCCGGAGATGAAGCCGGCCGTGTTCAGGCCGGCGGCCTGGTCGCGTTCGCGCTGCATCATCGGGAGGCGCACCAGCGCCTGGATACCGGACAGGAAAATATTGCCCGTGGTCGCCGTGTATTTGTCGTCGAGGGTGACCGTGGTCAGGCGTGAAGCGACGTCCTGCGGGGCAGGCGCCGTTGCCGGGGTATCTGGCATGGTGAGTCTCCAAAATGGTATTCGGGATGTTGCCCCGCCAGGACGGCGCCGGGTAGGCGCCTTGGTGACGGAGTAGGGTGCCGCTTTAATGCGGCTTGTTTTACAGCGTGATTTTACAAGACTATCCGGTATGGATCGCCGTTGGCGTGGAGTGTATGACCTTCACGCGCGCAGGGGAAATACGGTTTCGGGATGGGGGTATAAGAAAAAGTGATGGCTCGGTGTAGCTGCTACTTATTTGAGCAGGCGCGCGCCCGGCCAGGCGCCGCCGGCGCACAGTTCTTCGGTCACCTGGTGCACCAGGCGCTTGACCGCGGCGGCCGCGTTGGTCAGGGGGATATTGCGCGAGGCGCACAGGGTCACCGTGCGCGCCAGCGCCGGGCTGTGGATAGCCCGGGCCAGCATGGCGCCGCGTTCGATGTCGGCCAGCAGCGGGGCCACCGGCAGGATGGTGGCGCCCATGTCGGCCAGGATCGCCGACTTGAGGATGGCGATCGAGTTGATTTCGATCACGTTCGACAGGTGCAGGCCGGCCGCGCGCGCCACGTTCTCGATGCGCGGACGCACTCCTTGCTGCTGGGCCGGCAAGATCAGGGTGGTGGCCAGCGCGTCGGCCAGCGCCACCTGCTCGCCCGGCGGGCTGAAAGCCGATCCGGAGCGGCAGATGAAACTCAGCTCTTCCTCCACCAGCGCGCTGCTGGCGAAGGCCCCCAGCTGGCCATCGTCGAACAGCACCGCCAGGTTGATCCGGCCCGACTTCAGCTGTTCGTTCAGATTGCCGGATAACTCTTCAGTGAGCTGGAGGGTGATTTCCGGATAGGTGTTGCGCGCCGCCATCAGCAAGGGTAGGGCCAGGGCGCCCGAGATGCTGTGCGGCAGCCCCAGCGTGACACTGCCGGAAGGCCTGGTGGTTGACTGGGTCACGGCCGAACGGGCATCTCCCACCTGCTTGAGAATGGCCAGCGCATGCTCGTAAAACACCTTGCCGGCGTCGGTGGTGAGTACGCCCTGGGCCGAGCGGTGCAGCAGTTGCGCGCCGAGATCGTCTTCGAGCTGGCGCAATTGCTGGGTCAGGGCCGGCTGGGCCACGTGCAGCACCAGCGCCGCGCGCGATAGCGAGCCGTGATCGACAATGGCGACGTAGTAGCGCAGCTGGCGTAATTCCATGATGGTCCGGGGTGGTGAGTGGGCTGGTGGGTTTCGGCAAGTATAGATGCATTAGGGAAATATTGACGTTATACTGTCGTGGTCGCCGCAATTGCGCGAGATTACACCACAGGCGGACAGAAAAATGCTCAAGAAAGTCGATGCTTCCCACCTCAAGCCCGGCATGTACATCCATGACCTGAGCTGCGACTGGATGACGCATCCGTTCGTGCGCAACCGTTTCATGCTGGCCAGCGACGAGGAAATCCGCAAGATGATCGATGCCGGCATCCACGACGTGGTGATCGATTGCAGCAAGGGGCTCGACGTCGACCATGCACCCACGCTCGACGAAACCCGCCAGCGCACCGAAGAGGCGCTGGTGGCCATCGCCGCGCCGCCGGTGATCGTCACGCGCACCAGCCTGGCCGAGGAACTCAAGCGCGCCGCCGTGATCCGCCACCAGGCGACCGGCCTGGTGCGCACCGTGATGCAGGATGCGCGGCTGGGCAAGGCCATCGAACTCGACAACGTGTCGCCGGTGGTGCAGAACATCACCGAATCGATCCTGCGCAATCCCGCCGCGCTGATGGGCCTGCTGCGCATCAAAACCAAGGATGACTACACCTTTTTGCATTCGGTCAGCGTGTGCACCCTGCTGGTGGCGTTTTGCCGCTCGCGCGGGATGGATGCCCACACCACCCACCAGGCTGGCCTGGGCGGGCTGCTGCACGATACCGGCAAGGCGCTGGTGCCGGACCATATCCTCAACAAGCCGGGGCGGCTGACGGACGAGGAGTTTGCCATCGTCAGGAAGCACCCGCGCGACGGCTACGATATCCTGGTCAAGTCGCCCGATGTCGGCCCGATTGCGCTCGATATCACCCTGCATCACCACGAGCGGCGCGATGCCAGCGGCTATCCGGACCAGCAGGGCGAGGGCGCCATCAGCGAGCTGGCGCAGATGGCGGCCATCGTCGATGTGTACGACGCCATCACGGCCGACCGCTGCTATCACAAGGGCATCTCGGCGGCCGAAGCGCTGCGCAAGATTTATGAGTGGAGCAAGTTCCACTTTCATCCCACGTATGCGCAGGAATTCATGCGCTGCGTGGGGATTTATCCGGTGGGAACCATGGTGATGCTGGAATCGGGGCGGCTGGCGGTGGTGATCGCACCGCACGAAACCAATCTGCTCGCGCCCAAGGTGAATGTGTTTTTCAACACCAAACACAATGGGTATATCAAGCCGGAGACGGTGGATTTGTCGCGCCCGCTGGGTTTCGGCGGCGGCGACAAGATTGTCCGCCCCGAGTCGCCGCACAAGTGGAATGTCGACCCGATGCGCTTCATCAGCGTCGGGTAAACATCCGCAGCGCGGCTTGTCGCTAGAAGAACTCGGCCGTATCGTTCGAGGCCACCGCTTGCAGCAGCCCGCCCGACACCAGCTGGTCGTAGTGGCACGCCTGGTTGCGTCCGTGGCTCTTGGCGTAGTACAGCGCCTGGTCGGCACGCCCGAGAATGATCACCGGCGACTCGTACGGGCTGATGCTGACGAAGCCGACACTCACCGTGACCTGCCCCACCTGGGGGAAATCATGCGATTCGACATTCGTGCGGAAGCGGTCGATGATTTTTTGTGCATTGTCGAGCGTGGTCGAACGCAGCAGCACCACGAACTCTTCGCCGCCGAAACGGAAGACCCGGTCTTGCGAGCGGAACGACGATTGCAGCAGGTTGGCGATCAGGATCAGCACTTCATCGCCGTACAGATGGCCGAATTTGTCGTTGACCAGCTTGAAATGGTCGACGTCGACCACCGCCAGCCATTGCTTTTCCGCTTCCGAATGCTGGCGCCGCTCTTGCACGCCCGGTTCCAGCGACTCTTGCTCGGCGGTGACGTGCAGCATCTTGGCCAGCTGGTCGTCGAAGGTCTTGCGGTTGAGCAGGCCTGTGAGCGAATCGCGTTCGCTGTAGTCGAGCAGGTTCTGGAAGTTGCGGTACACGCTGACAATGCCGCCGATGACGTGGATGGTATCGCTCGTGTACGGGGTCGGATGCAGGATTTCGAGGCAGGTGTCGGCCTTTTCGCCGATCCAGATCGGCAGCCACAAGGTGCGCTTGCCATCGGCCGACAGGCTCTCGGCGCTCGTTTCATTGTTGGCGATGCAGGCGGCCAGGGCCGGGAAACTGGCGATCGGCTCGCCCAGGGCATTCGCATCGGCAGGCTCTTCCATTTTAGCGAGGCCACCAGCGCAGATGCTGGCGCGCACGCGCACATACTGTTCCCCGCGCACATGCATGATGGTCAGCACGCGCGTCTGCGACGCCCGTGCCAGTTCCTGAACCGCCGAGATCACCGAGATGTCGAGCATCGTGTGGTCGCGGTGGCCAGTCATGTCCACCATGTGTTTAAGAAGGGAATCCATGTCGTTCTCGGAAATGTAAATCAAACAACTACCACGTAGCGGAAGAATCGATGTCCATCGACATTGGCACAGCCTAGTGTACCTGATCGCCGGGCGCGTTCCGCTTGACATATCGTGCCCGGCCCGCGGTGTTGCCTGATCGGCAATTGTCGTGCATTAACGCTCGCGCTCACCCGATTCTACCGTTGTGCGGCGTCTTGCGGCTCACCGCACAGCAACTTTTTCGCCATCTTGTCGTATATCGACAGTTTCCATGATAGCAAAATTAGTGCCTTGAAGGAAAGTTGCGTGAAGTCAAATCGTCGATTCCTCACCTGCCTATAGTGGACCCAATGGCGGAAAAATTGAGGTACAGCAGTAAGGTACTTCAAGGCAAGGCAGCAGCAAGGCCGAACCCATGCCAGAAGTTGGCAGTTCTTAACCAACCGGAGGTCACCATGAGCACCATCACCACCGCAGTGCAAGCCTTTATCAACGACGAAGACGGCGCCACCGCCATCGAGTACGGCCTGATCGCCGCCCTGATTGCAGTTGCGATCGTCTCGTCGTTGAAATCGGTACAGGACGAGCTGAAGTCCTTGTTCGCTCGGGTTGTCACTGGCCTGCAAACGTAAGGCGTCCCGGGCCCCACCTGAGCCGTCGTTCGCTGCACCACGCCTCCCGCGACAGGGCCCTGTTCCGGGGGGCATTTTTACGTGAGTAGCCCATGCCTGCCTTGACTCTCCTCCACCTTGTGCTGATTGCTTTGCTGCTCGCCGCCGCCGCCAGCGACCTGGCTTCGCGCCGCATTCCCAACCGCCTGCTGGCCGCCGGCCTGGCCTGTGCCGCCATCCTGCATCTGTGTTCCGGGACGCCGCTCGCGCTGCTCAGCACGGGCCTGGCCGGTTTCGCCGCCGGCCTGCTGCTGTTCCTGCCTCTGTACTGCCTG
This sequence comes from Massilia frigida, assembly GCF_011682175.1. GTDB lineage: Bacteria > Pseudomonadota > Gammaproteobacteria > Burkholderiales > Burkholderiaceae_D > Telluria_A > Telluria_A frigida. The sequence continues at coordinate 272,654 of NZ_WHJG01000001.1, read as the reverse complement.
CGCGGCATGGCCGCCGGCGACGTCAAGCTGATGGCCACCGTGGGTGCCTTCACCGGTCCCGTCCTGGCCCTGCAGATTGCGCTGGCAGCCTTTTGCGCCGGCGGCGTCATGGCGCTGCTGCTCATTCTCGCCAGCGGGCGCCTGCGCGATACCTGCGCCAATCTGATATCGCTGCTGCGCCCCCTGTTTCTGCGTATTGGCGGCCTGCCGGTCGCGGCCGAACCGATGCCGACCCCCAGTGTGGGAAATATGCCATACGCCGTCGCCATCGCCGCCGGCACTTTTTTTACTCTGGCACAGCCCTGGCTGTAAGTTTCCGTGCGGTCAGAGCTTGCTGTTTATCAAGCCGGCCAAGGACGGCGTGGCTAAAATAAATTGTGCCTTTTGGAAACGCCACCAGCACTTTGAGGAACCGACATGAGTTACACCGCCCCGCCCGGAGCGCTTCCGCCCAGCAGCCTGCGGGTGCGTACTCCTCCTTCCGACTACGGCATCAACAGCGCGCCGCCGCAGCCGCGCTGCGTGCGCGACACCGGCCTCGACATGGGACTCGTGATCGAACTGGTGGCCAAGGCGATGTATTCGATCGGCAAGATCCACCTGCCTGTCCTTACCGGCAAGCTCAAGCTGTCGATCAATGTCTTGCGCGAAGTGCTGGACACCATGCAGGCCGACCACCTGGCCGAAGTGGCGGGGCGTGGTGACTCCGATCTCGACGTCCACTACCAGCTCACCGACGGCGGGCGCCTGCGCGCGGCCGAGTTCCTGGCGCGCTGCCGCTATGTGGGGCCGGCGCCGGTCACCCTGCAGGCTTACCGCGACCTGGCCGAGCGCCAGTCCAGCCGGCACGGCAAGGGCGCGCAGATCGGCATGGCCGAGATGGCCGCCGCTTTTGCCGACGACGTGCTCGATCCCAATGTACGCGATTTGCTCGGCGCGGCGCTGCAGTCGCGCCGCCCGTTGCTGCTGCACGGCCCGTCCGGCAGCGGCAAGACCACCCTGGCGCGCAAGCTGGGCCAGCTCCAGAGCGGGCTGGTGGCCATTCCGCATGCGATCCTGGCCGAGGGCCATATCATCCAGTTCCACGACCCGGCCCTGCACGTGCCGGCCTCGCCCCTGAACCTGCGCCAGAGCGAAGAGCGGCGCAAGCCGGACGCGCGCTGGACCCTGTGCCAGCGCCCGGTGGTGCAGGTCGGCGCCGAGCTGGGCTACGAAATGCTCGACCTGCGCCTGGACCAGGCCAGCGGCGTGTACCGCGCGCCGCCGCACTTCATGGCCAATAACGGCGTCCTGGTGATCGACGACCTGGGCCGCCAGCGCATTCCCAGCGAAGAATTGCTCAACCGCTTCAACGCCCCGCTCGACAGCGGCAGCGACCAGCTCACCATCGAGGGCGGCTGCAAGATCGCGGTGCCGTTCGACGTCACCCTGGTGCTGGCCACCAACCTGGCCCCGAACCTGCTGCTGGACGACGCTTTCCTGCGCCGCATCGGCTACAAGATCCTGGTCGGCCCGCTGTCCGAAGCGGCCTACGCCACCCTGTTCCGGCGCCAGTGCCACCAGCATGCGCTGGCCTGCGACGAAGCCGTGCTCGATTACCTGATTGGACGCCTGCACCGCGCCAGCGGACGGCCGCTGCTGGCCAGCTATCCGGCCGAGCTGCTCGGGCGGCTCAACGATTTCGCCGCCTTCGCCGGCACCACGGCACGCCTGAGCGCGGCGGCCATCGAGCAAGCCTGGCACAGCATGTCGCTGGGGCCGGGCACGCCGGCCAGCGCCCCGTCCCATCCGCCGATGTCTTTTCCAGCCGATAACGGCACCACCTTGTACGAGAGGATCTCATGAAAAATAAACGCGCATTGCTGACCATGGGCGTCGCGGTCCTGCTGGGGATCGGCGCCGTCATCCTGGCCTCGCTCTGGCTGCTCGGGCAACCGGGCAACGCCGCCAGCCGCGTCATCGTCGCCACCGGCGACATCAGCCGCGGCCAGCGCATTTCGCCCGACATGCTGCGCCTGGTCGACTGGCCCACCGCGACCATGCCCAAGGATGCCTTCAAGGATAGCCTCAAGCTGAGCGACCGGGTGCTCAAGACCAACGTCCTCAAGGGCGAGCCGCTGACCGAAGCCAAGCTGGCCCCGGCCGGCACCCTGGGCGGCCTGTCGGCCCTGATCAGCGAAGGCAAGCGCGCCATCACGGTGCGCGTCAACGATGTCATCGGCGTGGCCGGCTTCGCGCTGCCGGGCAATTACGTCGACATCATCGTGCACACCGAGCGCGACCCGGACGAGCAGGCCAGACAGCAGCGTAATGCCTTGCACATTTCCAAGATCGTGCTCGAACGCATCCTGGTGCTGGCGGTGGCCCAGGAAGTGAGCCGCGACGAAACCAAGCCGAAAGTGGTCAATGCCGTCACGCTCGAAGTCACGCCGGAACAGGCCGAGGAGCTCGACCTGGCGCGCGGGGTCGGCACCTTGTCGCTGGCGCTGCGCAACCAGGTCGATCCCGGCTCGCCGCAGACGGCCGGGGCCACCAAGGCCAGCTTGCTCGACACGCTGGCCGCCGCCACCACGCCGCTGCCCGTGCCCGCCGCCAAAGGGGCGCCGCCGGCCAAGCCGCGCGCGGTCTCGCGGGCCGCCGCGCGCCCCGCCCAGGTGGTGGCGCACGTCAAACGCGACTGCGTCAGCGTCTTGAACGGCGTGACCACGTCACAAGAATGTTTTTGATTTTCGAGCAATCACCTTACAGGATGGCCGACATGAACAGATGCATCAAACCAGGCAAACCGACCGGCACTGCCGCCGCCGTGCTCGGCGTACTGCTGGCGCTGGCCGGCAACGGCGCCCAAGCCGCCGCCGCCAAGGAAGCCCAGCCCCAGTCCGAGCGCGCCGACAGCGGCCCGCGCTGCAGCGGAGAAGCGGCGCGTCCCGGCAATATGACGCTGCTGGTGGGCAAATCGAACCTGCTGCGCCTGCCCGAACCGGTGCGCAACCGCAGTATCGGCAACGCCGCCGTGGTGCAAGCCATGCTGGTCGCGCCCGACACCCTGTACCTGCTCGGGGTCGATGTCGGCACCACCAATATGATCGTGCAGGGCAAGAGCGGCGCTTGCAGCATCGTCGACATCGTGGTCGGCATGGACCCGGCCGGGCTGCAAGCGAGCCTGGCGGCCCTGATGCCGGAAGAGAAGGATATCCGCGTGCACAGCGCCGCCGATTCGCTGGTGCTGAGCGGCACCGTGGCCGATGGCGCCGCCGTGCTGCGCGCGGTCGAACTGGCGACCGCCTTCGTCAGCCGGCCGCTGCGCACGCTGGCGCAGCAGGGCGGCGATCCGGCCACCGGTGGCGCGGCCGCCACCAAGGGCGGCGCGGGCGGCCCTGCCGGGGCCGGTGCGGGAGCACCGGCGATGCGCGTGATCAACCTGCTGGCGGTCGGCGCGCCCCAGCAAGTGATGCTCGAAGTGAAGATCGCCGAAGTCTCGAAAAGCCTGCTCGAACGGCTGGAAGGGGGCGTCACCTGGGGCTTCGGCTCGGGCAGCTGGGCCACCACCCTGCTGGCCAATTTCATCACCGGCAATGCCCAGGGCGCGCTCGGCGTGCACCGGCGCAGCGGCAAGGGCCTCAACCTGGAAGCGCAAAAACAGGATGGCATCGTACGCATCCTGGCCGAACCGAACGTGATGGCCGTCAGCGGCCAGGAAGGCAGTTTCCTGGCCGGCGGCAGCATCTTCATCCCGGTGGCCCAGGACAACAACAAGGTCACCCTGGAAGAAAAGGAATTCGGGGTCGGCCTGCGCTTCACCCCGACCGTGCTGGCCGGCGGGCGCATCAACCTCAAGGTGGCGCCGGAAGTGTCGGAAGTCTCGCGCGAAGGCATCGGCGTATCCGCCGCCGGTTTTTCCGGCGCCGCGGTGCTGCCCCTGATCACCAGGCGGCGCGCCAGCACCACCTTGCAGCTGTACGACGGCCAGAGCTTCGCCATCGGCGGCCTGATCAAGAACAACCTGATCACCAACCGCAAGGGCTTGCCGCTGCTGGGCGAAGTGCCGGTGCTCGGCGCGCTGTTTCGCAGCACCGATTTTCAGGAAGACCGCACTGAACTGGTGTTTGTCGTGACGGCCCACCTGGTCAAGCCCCTGCCGTCGAACTACACCCTGCCGACCGATGGCCTGGCGCCGCCCTCGCGCACCCAGATGCTGCTCGGTTCGCGCCTGGAAGGCGAGCAGGCCCGGCCCCCGGTCGCGGCGCCCGTCGTCCCCGCGCACAGCGGTTTTGAACTGAAATAGGAGAGCGCCATGAATACACGCATCGGTAGCATCGCCGGCTTGCTGGCATTGACGGTCGGGCTGGGCGCTTGCTCCAGCACGCCTCGCTTGGACGCGCGCTTCGGCCAGGCCGTGCGCAGCACACTGGCGGCCCAGGTGATCGACCCGGCGGCCGTGCGCAACACCCGTCCCGTGACCGGCCTGGACGGCAAGACGGCGGCCGCCGCCCAGGAGCGCTACCAGCACTCGGCCGCCGCGCCCGCCGCGCTGGCGCCGCTGGCCATCGGCGGGGGCGCAAAATGACAGAGATGCGCCTTGCGGCTTGCCGGCACCGGCGCCAGCGCGGCGCTTACGCGGTCGTGTTCGCCCTGCTGATGATGCCGCTGGTCTACCTGGGCGGCATGGCGATCGACCTGTCGATGGCCTATATGCGCCGCACCGACCTGCAGGCGGCGGCCGATGCGGCCGCGCTGGCGGCGGCGCGCGCGCTGGACGGCACCGTGGCCGGCATCGCCAACGCCGATACGCGCGCGGCGCAGATCGTCAATGCCAGCACCTACGCGCTGACGCACGCCATGAGCTGGCATCCGGCCGCCCTGAGCTTTAGCGACAGCCCAGAGCTTGGTGGCATCTGGCTGCCGGCCGGCGCCGTCACTGCGGCCAATGCCGCCACGATGCGTTACGCCCGCATCGATACCAGTGCGTTGGAGGGCTTGGGCGAAGTAAAGGCCGTGTTCGCCGGCGTCATCGACCGCACATTCACCATCCTGAAGGTCGGCGTGCGCGCGGTGGCTGGGCGCAGCGCGGTCCAGATTACGCCGCTGGCCATCTGCGCCATGAACAACCAGGCCAAAACGGTGCGTGCGAATGCGCCCGGTTACGAGGAGATCGTCGAGCATGGCTTCCGGCGCGGGGTCAGTTACAACCTGCTCAATCTGAATCCGGGCGGCGCCGCCGCGCTGAACTACCAGGTCAATCCCATCGATTTTCCGCCGGCGGTGGAGAACGCGGCGCACCGCGGCCTCGCTACCTTGCGTCCGATGGTGTGCAGCGGCACCCTGGCGCTGCCGTTCCTGCCGAACGGCGCCAGCATCTACGTGCGGGAAGGCTTTCCCTCCTCGCTCGCGGCCGAGCTCAATTCGCGCTTCGGCACCCTGGGCGGCCCCTCGACCTGCAACTCGGTCGCGGCCCCGGCCGATACCAACATCAAGGAATACACGGTCGCGACCTACTGGATGCGCATGGCGGCCGCCAGCCCCAACCCGGCCACGATTCCCGCCAGCGCCCTGCAGGTCGTCGGCGCCGGCGAGCGCAAGACCATTGCCGAGGTCAACGGCGCCAGCCCCGCCACCAACCCGGTCAGCTACGGTCCCTTGTGGGCTTTTGCCAAACCGCAGCGCTACAACGCGGCCACGCCGGGCACGCCCGGCGCCACCTTCCCCAAGAGCGCCTGGCCGGTCCTGTATCCGGTCGCCAGCGAGCAGGTCGAAGCGACCGCCATCTTTCCGACCGATCCGCTGGTCCCGTACCGGGCGACCGGCGTGTTCAAGCAAAATCCCAGCCCGTCCACCTATCCCAAGGTGGTGGGGCGGCGCATCCTCAACATCCCGCTGCTGGCCTGCCCGGTGAGCGCCGGCGGCACGGCCACGGTGCTGGCGGTCGGCAGCTTCTTGATGACCTCGCGCGCGACCGACAGCCCGGCCGGCGTCTACGCCGAATTCGGCGGCCTGGCCACGGCCGACTCCCTGAACTCCTCGACGGTCCTGTACCGGTGAAAGGGCACCCCGCCATGCCTTCCATTTTCCGGCGCCGCGCGCGCGGCATTGCGCGTATCGAACTGGCCCTGATCCTCGCTTTCATGGCTTTCCTGCTGCCGGTTATCTTCAGCATCGGCCGCCTGTTTTACGTATACGCGGTGCTCAAGCAAACCGCCACCGCCGCCGCCGCCAGCCTGGCGGCGGTGCCGCCAGGCGAGTGGGCCGGCAGTGCCGCGTTCAACAGCCCGATGAAGCTCAGGGCCTTGCAGTTGATCGAACAATCGCTGCTCGACGCCAACGTGGCGCCCGCCATCCCGCTGCTCGAATACGACTTCGACTGCAACGGCAACCTGCTGTGCGGGGGCGATCGCCAGGACACCGTCACGGTCACGGTCGGGGTGGCGATACCGAACGGCTACAACATCATGACCGAACTGGGAATGTCGAGCAATATGACGATCCAGACGTCGGTCACGGTTCCTTACAACCACTGAGCGCCGGGAGTCTTCCATGTTCCAAGCATTCCGCCCGACCCGCCAGCGCATGCGCGGCGCGACCCTGATCGAATTCGCCCTGACCTTGCCGATTTTCCTGCTGTTTACGCTGGGACTGCTCGAAATGGCGCGTGTGATGTACCTGTGGAACATGCTGTCGAACGCGACCTACACGGCGGCGCGCGGGGCGGCCATGGTCAACCCGATCGACAGCACCGCGCTGGAGGCGGTGGCGCAGGCGGCCGCGCTGCCGGCGCGCGCCGGCATCATCGCGCTCGGTACGGACGAAAAGAAGGATGCGCGCATCGCGATCAGCCACCTGCGCAGCGATTTCGGGGCGGTCGCCTCCTTGCCGGCCTGCCCCTCGCAAAACGTCGTCAACTGCAATGCCAATCCGAATGGCGCGAGCTGCGTGCGCTTCGTGCGCGCCCAGCTGTGCGCCTCCGGCGGCGGCGCCACTTGCGATCCAGCGGTGTACAAACCCATGTTTGCCGGCAAATTGCTGGGCTGGGCGTTCACCTATCCGACCTTCGCGACAATCCTCCCGGCCGCGTCGCTGGGTCACCAAGCAGGTAGCACCGAAGTCTGCCCCGGCCCCTGAAGCCGCGCGGCCTTACCCACGAGGATGTGCCATGAAAGCTCTACTTATCACTCACGACAGCCAGCTGCAAGCCGAGATCGCCGCCCAGGGCGCCGCGCGGATGCCGCCAGTGACCCTGGTGGCCGTGCGCAGCCGCCTGCGCGACGCGCTCGAACGCGTGCTGCCCGACAGCCCGGCGCTGGTGATCGTCGACGCCAGCGGCCTCGATGAAGGCGAGGCCGAACAGCTGGTGCGCCTGGCCAAGCTGTACCCGGCCGCCACCTTCATGCTGCTCACCCGCGAGCAGCAGCAAAACCTCTTGATCCGCGCCATGCGCGCCGGCGTGCGCGAAGTGCTGCAACTGCCGCTGGTGCACAGCGCCTTCCACGACGCCATCAACCGCATCGCCGACGCCGCCAATGCCGGCAAGCTGTGCGACGGCAAGGTGCTGGCCTTCATTTCCTGCAAGGGTGGCAGCGGCGCCACCTTCCTGTCGACCAATTTCGCCTATGCCCTGGCCAGCCTGGCCGACAAGAAAGTCATCCTGATCGACCTGCACGGCCAGTTCGGCGATGCCACCCTGTATGTGTCGGACCAGAAGCCGGCCATGACCCTGTCCGATGTGTGCAGCCAGATCGCGCGCATCGACGGCGCCTTCCTCGATTCCTGCCTGGTGCACGTCACGCCCGGCTTCGGCATCCTGGCGGCGGCCGACGACCCCTCCCACGCGGTCGACCTGAAACCGGAACAGATGGACATCATCCTGCGCGTGGCGCGCCAGCACTACGACTACGTGGTGCTCGACGTGGGCCGCCAGATCGACGCCATTTCCCTGCGCGCGCTCGACAACGCCGACGCCATCTATCCGGTGCTGCAACTGGCCCTGCCTGACCTGCGCGACGGCCGCCGCCTGCTCGACATCTTCCGCTCGCTCGGCTACGCCATCGAAAACACGCGCCTGATCGTGAACCGCTACGAAAAGGGCGGGCGCCTGCGCCTGCAAGACGTGCAAGCCTCGCTCGGCGCCGATGTCATGCACACCGTGCCCAACGATTACGTGGCGGTGACCGATTCGGTCAACCAGGGCGTGCCGGTGCTGCAATTGTCGCGCGCCAGCCCGGTAGCGCGCAGCCTGGCCGAACTGGTCGAGCTGGTCACCGCGCGGCGCGTGCCGGAAACCAAGGGCTTGCTGACCCGCCTGTTCGGGCGCGCCGAGGCCGAACAATAAACCCCAGGAGAATCCCATGACCTTGCGCGAACGCCTGACCGCGACCGACGATAGCCGCCCCACCCAGCCGTCCGAAGCGGAACCGGCCAACCATGCTTATCACGACCTGAAGAAGAACATGCACCAGATGGTGCTCGACCGCATCGACCTGGAGCGCCTCAAGCGCCTCACGCCGGAGCAGTTCAAGCATGAACTGGGTTTGCTGGTGCAGCACATCATCGAAGAAGAGCACATCGTGCTCAACCAGCACGAACGGCACGACCTGGTGCTCGACATCCAGCACGAAATGCTCGGCTTCGGCCCGCTCGAATCGCTGCTGGCAGATCCGACCGTGTCGGACATCCTGGTCAACACCTACAACCAGGTGTACGTCGAGCGGCGCGGACGGCTGGAACTGACCGACATCACCTTCCACGACAGTGCGCACCTGATGAAGATCATCGAAAAGATCGTCTCGCGGGTCGGACGCCGGGTCGACGAATCGAGCCCGATGGTCGACGCGCGCCTGCCGGACGGCTCGCGCGTGAACGCCATCATCCCGCCGCTGGCGGTGGATGGCGCGATCCTGTCGATCCGGCGTTTTTCGGCCACTCCGCTGACGGTCGAGAACCTGCTGCGTTTCAAGAGCATGACCCCGCCCATGGTGCAGGTATTGCAGTCGCTCGGGCACTCGAAGATCAACATCCTGATTTCGGGCGGCACCGGCAGCGGCAAGACCACCCTGCTCAACCTGCTGTCGGGCTTCATCCCGGCCAACGAGCGCATCATCACCATCGAAGACGCGGCCGAACTGCAGATGCGCCAGCCGCACGTGGTGCGCCTGGAAACGCGCCCGCCGAATATCGAAGGCAAGGGCGAGGTGACCCAGCGCGCGCTGGTGCGCAACGCGCTGCGCATGCGGCCCGACCGCATCATCCTGGGCGAGGTGCGCGGCGCCGAAGCGATGGACATGCTGCAAGCGATGAACACCGGCCACGAAGGCTCGCTCGCGACGATCCACTCGAACACCCCGCGCGACGCCCTGGCGCGGCTGGAAAACATGGTCGGCATGGCCGGCGTCACGCTCACCCCGCGCGCGGTGCGCCAGCAAATCTGCTCGGCCATCACGGTGGTGCTGCAAGTGACGCGCCTGACCGATGGCGCGCGCAAGCTGGTCAGCCTGCAGGAAATCACCGGCATGGAAGGCGAGATGATCGCCATGCAGGAAATCTTTTGCTTCGAGCAGACCGGGGTCGATGCCGAAGGCAAGGTGGTCGGGCACTTCCGCGCCACCGGGGTGCGGCCGCGCTTTGCCGACCGCCTGCGCCTGTTCGGCGCGCCCGTGCCCGATTCAGCCTTCGACCCCAGCCGCATCTTCGAATAGGAACGGCCATGGACTATGTCTTCTACGGCTTTGCCGTCCTGCTGTTTGCCGCGGTCATCCTGATGATCGAAGGCGGCTACCTGTTCTGGTCGGAAACGCGCGGCGGCGGCGCCAAGCGCATCGCGCGCCGCCTGCGCGTGATGTCGGGCGGCACCGATAGCGAGGATGGGGCGATCTCCATCCTCAAGCGGCGCCGCTACAGCGGCAACGATGGCCTGGACGGCATGCTGCACCGCCTGCGCCTGGCGCACGCCATCGACCGCCTGCTGCTGCAGGCCGGCGTGAACTGGATCGTGTCGCAGTTCCTGGTGGCCTCGCTGGTGTTGCTATGCGCGGCGGCGCTGGCGGCGCACGCCTGGGACACGCCGCCGCTGCTGACCTGGCCGCTGCTGCTGGCAGGCCTGGGCCTGCCGTATTTCGCGCTGCGGCGCACGCGCGCCAAGCGCATGGGCAAGATCGAACAGCAGTTGCCCGAGGCGGCCGACTTCCTGGCGCGCGCCATGCGCGCCGGCCACTCGTTTACCAACGTGCTGCAAATGGTCGGCAGCGAACTGCCCGAGCCGCTCAGCGGCGAATTTCGCATCGTGCACCAGGAAATCAACTACGGCGTGCCGATGGGCGAAGCGCTGCACAGCCTGGCCGAGCGGATTCCCCTGACCGACCTGCGCTACATGGTGATCGCGGTACTGATCCAGCGCGAGTCGGGTGGCAACCTGGCGGAAATCCTGGGCAATATCGGCCACATCATCCGCGAACGCCTCAAGCTGCTCGGCCAGGTGCGGGTACTGTCGGCCGAAGGGCGCATCTCGGCCTGGATTCTCGGCATCCTGCCGTTCGCGGTCGCCGGAATGATGTATTTTGCCAACCCCGAATACATCAGCATGCTGTGGACCGACCCCAGCGGCGTGCGCCTGCTGTGCTATGCCGCAGGCATGATCAGCATCGGGGTGCTGTGGCTGCGCCATCTGATCAATATTCGCGTCTAGGAGGAAGCCATGAGCGGCTCGCAATTACTGTTTTTGCTGATCGTGTTCGCGGTCGTGGTCGGCCTGGCGGGCCTGGCCATGGTGACCTTCTGGCCCGGCTACATGCGCGAGCGCCTGGCGCGCGTGGGCGCCACCGCCGACACCAGCACCCGCCGCAGCGATGGCTGGGTGGAAAAGGTGGCCAAGGTGGCCCAGCCCTTCAGCAGCCTGTCGCTGCCCGAGCAGGGCTGGGAAAAATCGCCCCTGCGCACCCGCTTCATGAATGCCGGCTGGCGCGGCCCGGCCGTGGCCACCCTGTATTTCGGGGCCAAGACCTTGCTGGCGCTGTTGCTGCCAGCCCTGGTGGGGCTGTGGATCGCGCTCTCGAGCGACGTCATGAGCGGGCAGCGCATCATGACGATGATGCTGGGCACGGCGGCATTCGGCTACTACCTGCCCAATGCCGTGCTCGAATTCACGGCGCGCCGGCGCCAGCGCGAGATTTTCGAGTCGATTCCCGACGCGCTCGACCTGCTCACGGTGTGCGTGGAAGCGGGCCTGAGCCTGGAGCGCGCGCTGATCAAGGTGGCCGCCGAGATCCACATCAAGAGCATGGTGCTGGCCCAGGAAATGCAGCTGGTGCTGATGGAAATGCGGGCTGGCTTCAGCAAGGAAAAGGCACTGCGCAATTTTGCCCTGCGCAGCGGCGTGGAAGACGTCGACACCCTGGTGGCGATGATGATCCAGTCCGAGCGCTTCGGCACCAGCATGGGCACCTCGCTGCGCGTGCATGCCGACACCCTGCGCACCAAGCGGCGCCAGATGGCGGAGGAACAAGCCGCCAAGATCGGCGTGAAGCTGATGTTCCCCCTGATTTTCTTCATCTTCCCGACCCTGCTGATGGTCTTGCTCGGCCCCGCCGCCATGCAGATCATGCGCACGCTCAAGTCGGTCAACGGCCAGTAAATTCTTCCTGTTCATTTTCATCGCGGAGCCTGCCATGCGTACCACCTTCACTTGCTGTTCCCTGCTGTGCGCCGGCGCGCTGCTGCTGGCCTGCACCAATCCGGGCGGACACGCCGCCGCCGGCGCGCCGGCCGTGGCCGATGCCACCCCGCAGCGCGCCGAGGATGCCTATCTGCTGGGGCGCAGCGCGCACCTGGCGTACCGCTACCAGGCGGCGCGCGCATCCTACGAGGCGGCGCTGGCGCGCGAACCCGGGCACCTGAAAGCGCGCAACGGCCTGGCCACCCTGTACGCCGAGCAGGGCGACTTCGCGCGCGCCATCACGCTGTGGCAAGCCATGACGCGCGAGGTGGCGGACGGCGGCGGGCAAGCCAGCGCCTTCCTGTTCAGCAATCTCGGCTACGCCCACTTCCTCAACGGCGAGTTCGGGCCGGCCCTGGCCGCGCTGGAAAAGGCTTGCCTGCTCGATCCGCTCAACGACCGCGCCTGGCAGCATCTGGGCGATGCGCTCGCCAAAGTCGGGCAGCATGAACGCGCCGCGCAGATGGCGCGGCAGGCCAGCGCGCTGCGCACGCACGACTTCAAGAGCGATTACGCGCTCGCCGAGCGCGCCGGCGTGGCCGCCATCGACACGGCGGTCAAGGCGGGCGGGCCGGCGCTGGCCCAGGAGCTGCAGTGGGACCGTACCGACGTGCGCCAGGACGCCGCCGGCGTATTCGTGGTGCGGCGCGTGAGCGCGCGGCCGGCGCCGCCGCCGGCCGCGTCGGCCCCGGCGGCGGCGGTGGTGGCGGCGGCGGTGCCACAGGCGCGTGCGGGCCAGGCCTTGCTGGAAATCCGCAACGGCAACGGCGTGAGCGGCATGGCGCGCGCGCTGGCCGGCACGATGGACGAGGGCGCCTTGCGCGTGGTGCGGCTGAGCAACCAGAAAGGCTTCGGCGTGCGCCAGACCCGCATCGAATATCAGCCGGAATTTCGCGAGGCCGCCGAGCGCCTGGCTGAACGCTTCGGCGCCGCGCGCGTGCTGGCCGCAGGCGACATCGGCCGTGCCGACCTGCGCCTGGTAATCGGGCGCGACCTGGTGCCGGCCGCGGCCGCGCCGGCTATCATCGCGGCGCGCCGCAGGCAAGGGCCGGCGCCAGGCTGATGCATCTTCGGGGGCTGGTCCGTTTGTGCCATATCAAACCCGGTGCGGGGGCTCACGCGACAATAGGATGATCCATCCACTACCGGAGCATCCCATGAGCATTGCACAACGCTTTACACGGACCCTGGCCGGGGTCGCCCTGCTGGCCCTGGTCGCCTGCGCCCCCACCGCGCAGCGCGAAGGCACGGGCGAATTCATCGACGACAGCATCATCACCGGCAAGGTCAAGGCGGCCCTGGTGGCCGATCCCGAGCTCAAGGCGACCGAGATCAATGTCGAGACCTTCAAGGGCACGGTGCAGCTGAGCGGCTTTGTCAGCGCGCCCGACCACATCCCCAAGGCGGTGGCGCTGACGCGCAAGATCGACGGCGTCAAGAGCGTGAAGAACGATATCCTTCTGCGCTGAGACGGGCATAAAAAAAGCCGCCCCGGTCAATGGGCGGCTGCATGGCGGCGCGTGCGGTGCGTGCCTTATTCCCAGGTGACGCTGCCCAGGCCGTGGGCGCTGGCGCTGCGCACCGGCGGCTTGCCGCGCACCGTGGCCGAGCCCAGGCCGTTGAGCGTGAGCTTGGCCGAATTCTTCGCAAACACGTCGGCACTGCCCAGGCCCGACATGTCGAGTTCGACGGCATCGGCACGCAGCTTGCCCGCCTCCAGGCTGCCTACGCCGCCGAGATCGGCGCGCAGCACCCTGGTCTGCCCGCTGGCCTCGATGCGGCCGGCGCCGCGCAGCGACAGGTCGACCCGCTCGGTGTCGCCGGCGTCGAGCGTCATGTTGCCGGCTCTGCCCAGGCGTGCGTTGATCTGTTTGTACTGGCTGAGCAGCTTGATGGCGCCGGCGCCATCGAGCCTGATCAGGATGCGCTCGCCCTTGAAGCCGCGCAGTTCGGTCGAGCCGATGCCCTCCGATACGAATTCGTTCAGGTTCGGCAGGGTCAGTTCGGCGCGCAGTTCATGCGTGCGCTGGTGGCCGATATGCAGATCGCGCCTGGTGGTACCGATCCGCAAGGTGTCGCCTTGCTGGGCCACGGCCACTTCCGACACGTCATGCTTGTCGCCGTACAGGGTCAGGGAGGGCGTTGCGCCTTGCTTCACGTTCAGATTGATGACGCCGTTCAGCGTGATCTTCAGCACCCGTGCATCGACGCTGCGGCGCTCGCTGACCTGCTCATCCGCGCTGGCCGCGCCGCTGCTGGTGGTGAGGGCGGCGGCCATGAGGGCGCTGGCAAACAATCTGTTCATGATGGATCTCCGTGGTCGTGTCGGCGAGGTGGCGCTGCTCAGCCTTTGAGCTGGGCTTTTTCAGCGGCGCTGAGGCGCTTGGCGCTGACGGTGACCACCGTCATGCTGGCATCGGCGCCGGCTTGCACGGCGGCCGGCGCGCTGCTGCGCGGGGCCGGTGCGCTGGCGGTGGCAAAGCTGGTGGCGGAGACGACGACCAGGGCGGCGACGAAGATGGCTTCCATGTTTTTTGCGATGTTCATGATTGACTCCTGTGGGTTAAGTTCGTTGGGTTGAGTGAACTATAGCCACAGGGGGGATCGTCAACACGGCGATTGCGATGAACTGCGCTTTTGGCGGGATGGAGTGTCGGTTTGGGACCGAAAGCGTGCTGCCAGGCCGTCGCGCCGGAGCCGCCGGGCAGGCGGCGCGCGCCGTTTACTGCTTGAAGCGGATCTTCATCTCGGGACGCTGCTCGATGCTGCCGATCTTCCACCTATACGTGCCGATCAGGCCAAAGAACGAGGGGGTCGAGGTGGCATTGTGCGACAACACTTGCGCGCTGATCGGCACCGTCACCGATAGCGTGCCGTCGAGCTTGATGCCGAGTTTGGCCATGCTGGCTTTTTCCTTGTCGTCGAGCTTGCCGGCGGCCAGGGTGACCACCCCATCCTTGTCGGTGGCCACGCGCAGCACGCCGAGCAGGTCGAGCGTCTGGCCGCGCTGGCGCTTGCCTTCGACACTGAGGTCGTAGCGCGCATTGCCCTTGTAGTCGGCCTGGCGGATATCCTGCTCGTGCTTCATCTTGGCGGCTTCGTTTTCCAGGCTTTCCTCTTCCTTGGGGGCGAGCTTGCCGCCCTTGGCCATCTGGGTGGCCGCGATAGTGTGCACGGCGGTGCCGGCGTAGGAATACTCGTAACTGCCATCGGCCTGGAACGCGGTCCTGGCGCTAAAGCGTTCAGGGACCAGGCATCCGGCCAGCAGCAGGGTGGCGCAGGCGCATGCAGTCAAGAGTCGACGGCTCATCGGGAATCCACGGGATGGTCAGAATGGCGCAAGTGTAGCCCAGTTGACACAATATTGTCAGGAAAGACAATTTCGCTTACAAAGTGCAACCTTCATCACGCCGTGGGCACCGCCCGGGCAGCGTTCTGGAGCACCGCCGGCGCGATGATGCGGTGCAGGGGCGTCACCGGCAGCATGTAGAGGCGGCCCAGCCAGTTGTGCACGTGGACTACGGTGCTGACCGTGGCCAGCATTTTCCCGCTGGCGGCGTCGACCGCCTTGTGCACGGACAGGACCACGTCCAGGTGCTTGTCCTTGTCGCCCAGCAGCACCTCGTCGGGGGTGTTGGCGAACAGGGTGAAGATGCCGACCCGGTCGCCGGGCTGGTAGGCCGAGGCCGGCTTGGCCGGATCGAGCGCGGACAAGGTGCCGAGATTCTTCAGGCCCAGCTTCGCCACCACGCGGTTACGCAAGCTCATCAGGGTGTTGACCCAGCCGGGCGTGCTGGAGCTCACCTGGAGAAACAGTTCCAGCGCGGTGGCGCCGGGGTCGTCCGGGGCGATCGCCCAGGCATCATGGAAATAGGCTCCGGGAAGCGAGGCCGCAATGGCGCTCGAGGCGGGGATGACGGTTTCGACGGGTGTGGGGCGCATAGGGGTCCGGGCAGATTGATGGCACCTGCCGGTCCGGTTGAACGTGCGGCAGCGCTCGCCGCGAGGGCGGGCGCCACCATCTTAATATGGAACGGCGCGGGGCGTACGGCGCCGGCCAGTTGCCGGTTTACTGCATGAACCAGCCATGGCTGACCACGATCGATTGCCCGGTCAGCGCATTGCTCGGGAACGCCGCCAGGAACAGGGCGGTCTGCGCCACGTCGTCCACGGTGGTGAATTCGCCATCGACGGTTTCCTTGAGCATCACGTTCTTGACCACGTCGGCTTCCGACATGCCGAGCGCCTTGGCCTGTTCGGGGATCTGTTTTTCCACCAGCGGCGTGCGCACGAAGCCGGGGCAGATGACGTTGGCGCGCACGCCGTGCGCCGCGCCTTCCTTGGCGACCACCTTGCACAGGCCGATCAGGCCGTGCTTGGCCGTGACATAGGCCGACTTGAGCGGCGACGCCTCTTTCGAGTGCACCGAGCCCATGTAGATCACGCTGCCGCCGCGGCCTTGCGCGTACATCACTTTCAGGCAGGCGCGCGTGCTCAGGAAAGCGCCGTCCAGGTGGATGGCGAGCATCTTCTTCCAGTCGGCGAAGGCGAAGTCCTGGAGCGGCGCCACGATCTGGATGCCGGCATTCGAGACCAGCACGTCGATGCCGCCGAAGCGCGCCGCGACGGCCGCGATGCCGCTGTCGACTTCCTCCTCGCTGGTGACGTTCATGGCCACCGCCATGCTGCGCTCGCCGGATGGGTCGAGTTCTATCGCGGTGGCTTGGGCCGCTTCGAGGTTGAGGTCGGCGATGACGACCTTGGCGCCGCTGTCGAAGTAGACTTGGGCGATGTGTTTGCCGATGCCGCTGGCGGCGCCGGTAATGACAGTAACTTTATCCTGCAAGTTCATGGGACACCTCTTTCAACGTGTTGGTGGCGGCACTTGCGTGCCGGGAAGTAAGGAAATCGTAAATGGCGGGGCTTTGCCCGGCCGCCAGCAAGGCCATGATCTGCGGATGCGACAGGGTCAGCGCTGCATCATCGTAGCCTGAACGCCAGTGTTCGTTCATGGTGCGGCGCGAAAACTCGAAGTCTTTCGACTGGCCTTCGTCATTGGGCGAGCGGTACACCAGCTGGACGATGTTGTACACCGCATCGTCGGAGGCTTCGGCCAGCAGGCGCGCCTGCGGCGTGTCGGCCAGCGCGGCCGGCATCTGGGCCAGCAGTTCCTTGAAGGCGGTGCGCAGCTCGGCCATTTTGCGGAACTTGTCGGTGGCGGCGCGCGTGCGGCTGGAAAACTGCACTTCCTTCATGCGCACGGCCACCTCGCTCAGGTCGCGCGGGATCTCGCCGCTGGCGCTCCACAGGTCGACCTGCAGCACCAGGGTGTCGAGCCCCGAACGCGCCGACAGCACCCAGTCGAGCGGGGTCTTCGAGACCAGCCCGCCATCCCAGTAATGCTCGCCATCGATCTGGACCGCGTCGAAGCCGGGCGGCAGCGCGCCGCTGGCCATGATGTGTTTGGCGGCGATGGTGTCGACCGCGTTGTCGACGTAGGCGAAGTTACCGGTGCGCACGTTCACGG
Source organism: Massilia frigida (assembly GCF_011682175.1). GTDB lineage: Bacteria > Pseudomonadota > Gammaproteobacteria > Burkholderiales > Burkholderiaceae_D > Telluria_A > Telluria_A frigida. The sequence continues at coordinate 255,429 of NZ_WHJG01000001.1, read as the reverse complement.
CGCCCACGCTCAGGCGCATCTCGCGGCTGTTGATGCGGTCGAAGTCGACCAGTTTGTTAAGCGTGCCTTCAAGCATGGCGGTGTCGTAATAGCTGGTGGCGCCGCGGTTGGCCAGCGGCAGATAGGGCGGCGGCATGCGCGGCTGGAAGAAGCCCGGTACGCCATGCGAGAGTACGCGTCCGGCCGCCATCTGGTTGGCCCAGCCGCGCACGGCGTCGCCGGTGAGCAGGCCGGTCCAGTCATCGCTGGCGCCGCCGTCGCCGGCGTTGCTGACTTTTTCCCAGAAGCTGCGCAGCTTGGCGACCCGCTCCGCGCGCGGGTTGCCGGCGATGATGGCGCTGTTGATGGCGCCGATCGAGATGCCGGCCACCCAGGTCGGCTTGATGCCCGCTTCCAGCAGGCGTTCGTCGACGCCGGCCTGGTAGGCGCCGAGCGCGCCGCCGCCTTGCAGCAGCAGGGCGATGCTGGCGAAGGGCGTGGCGCCCGGGCGCGCCGCTTCGGGCGGGGCGGTGGCGCGGGTATGAGGTACTCCTTGGGCTGATCCGTCACGCATGTTCAGGTACCGGAACGTCGAAACCATTGAGCGTGGTCGATACCATGGAATAGAGTCCGACCAGGTAAATCAGTTCATTCGTGCCTTTCTGGCCGAAGGTGGCCAGCGCCAGGCGGTAGATCGGCTCGGGCAGCAGGCCGCCGCGGCACTGGGCGTAGGCGAGGTCGTAGGCGACGCTTTCTTCCTTGTTCAGGTCGGACGGTTTGAGGTCGGCCACCAGGGTTGCCAGGCGTTCCAGCGGCATGCCTTCGGCCTCGGCCACGGCGATATGGGCGTACAGCTCGTAGGCGGCATCGAAGCGCGCGCCGACCACCAGGATGGCGATCGGGCGCACCTTATCTGGCAGCACGGCGTTGGCGGTCATCGCCAGGGTCAGGTTCCGGATCGCCTTGCCGATGGCGGGCTCGTGCAGCCACGGGTTCCATGGCCCCATCAGGGCGCCATCCTCGCGCTGGGAGACGAAGGCGTTGAAGTTCGAGGCGATGTCCTTGAGCATGTCGTCGTACAGGCGCGGACTTGGGCGCCGCTGTGCGGCTCAATGGATCGAGGCCAGAGCGCCGATGCGGACCGGATTCGGCCAGCATTGCGCAGTCAGATGAACAAGGCGGCAGGCAGGTGAAAACGCGCCGCCAGTGCCTTGATTTGTACCGCATCGAGTTCTCGCTTTCCGTCGAGGATGTCCGACACAATGCCCTCGGCGCCGATTTCGGGAAGTTCCGATTGAGAGAGTTGATGTTGGTCCATCAGAAAACGCAGCATCGCAAGGGGTGAAACTGGCGACGCCGGATAGTGCTTCTCGTCGTAAGCAGCGATCAGGGTCCCCAGCATGGCGGCGAGATCGGCAAGGGCATGCGTTTCATCGGCGGCACCGGCGTCAAGCAACAGGTTCAACGCGGTGACCGCTTTGTCGTAATCATCTTCCGAACGTATCGGATGAAGAGGAATAAGGGAGCTGAGCGCGTGGAAGTGGGAGGTGATCTTGTCGACGACTTCCTGATCCATCAGGGTTTCCATTTGTCGTATTCCTTGTGAGTGAACACATCCCGTATAAATAGTTGCTGACTGTTGAAATGAATTGACGTGACGAGCCGATATTTGTTAGCACCCACGTCAAAAATATAATAGTCACCGACCTTGTCGGTCGCATTGAACGTCAGCCTGAGGTCCGCGAAATTCAGGAATGCTTTCGACTCGATGCTTTTTCGCCAGGCCTGCAGCGCGCCGTCCGCGTCCTGCTGGATCGCTGAGAAGCTCTTCAGGGCCTTGTTGGAGATTACTCGCATCAGGCATCCTATCGCAACTGGCGGTGGTGTGCCCTGGCAGGTAGCACAGGAAGGCGAACGTTTTCTTCTGGTTTCCGCTGACCGAACGGGCGGCCCGGCGAGGCGCGGGCGTTGCAGGAGGATTTGCTTTGCCCAGCTGCTTGATCGAAACCCGGCCGGGAAAATAAAAAGGGATCACACGCCCGAGCATGTAACCCCTTGATACCGCTGCTAAATTCTGGTGCCGACTGCCGGTTTCGAACTGGCCACCTGATGATTACAAATCAACTGCTCTACCAAATGAGCTAAGTCGGCGAAACTTTTACAGCCCGGATTATACGCTATTTGATGCGCGTGAGCGTCGGACGGCCGCCTTTTTTAGGCGGATCGTTGTTGTCGTCCGGCGACGGCGCGGTGGCCGGCACGCCCGTCGGCACAGTCTCCGACCCTGTGTCCGCCACGCTCGACAGCGCCGTAGCCGGTGCCTTGGCCAGCGACGGTACGCTCGACAGCGGACTGTCGGTCGGCTGGCCCGCCGCGTTCTCGGATGCCGTGCTGCTCACCTCGAACGCCATGCCCTGGCCGTTCTCGTTCGCGTAAATCGCCAGCACATTTTGCACCGGGACATAAATCTCGCGCGAGACGCCGCCGAAGCGGGCATGGAACTGGACCGCGTCATTGTCCATCTTCAGGCCCGAGGTGGCGCCGAAGCTGATATTGAGTACGATTTCGCCTTTTTTGACGTATTCCATCGGCACCGTGGTAGCGGCGTCGACCTTCACGGCGAGGTAGGGCGTAAACCCGCTGTCGGTACACCACTCGTAAATGGCGCGCAGCATATAGGGCTTGGTTGAGATGTCGGGCATGTTCTGGTAGTGGTGTGGTACGACGTGTACACGCCAGTCTACTGCGATTCGCCCGAAGGCGTTGTGACTGGCGTGTAACGAAAGTGGCGAAAGGGCAGCCGCCGATCAGCGGCGCATGACTTTCTCGGACGGGGTCAGCGCTTCGATGTAGGCCGGACGCGAGAAGATGCGCTCGGCGTACTTCATCAGCGGTGCAGCCGTCTTCGACAGTTCGATCCCGTAGTGATCCAGGCGCCACAGCAGCGGGGCGACGGCCACGTCGAGCATCGAGAATTCGTCGCCGAGCATGTACTTATTCTTCAGGAACAGCGGCGCGAGCGTGGTCAGGCGGTCGCGGATTTCCGCGCGCGCCTTGTCGTGGCTCTTGTCGTTGGCCTTGGCGCGCTCGCTTTCGAGCACGTGCACATGGACGAACAGTTCTTTCTCGAAGTTGAACAGCATCAGGCGCGCGCGCGCGCGCATCAGCGGATCGGCCGGCATCAGCTGCGGATGCGGGAAGCGCTCGTCGATGTATTCGTTGATGATGTTCGATTCGTACAGGATCAGTTCGCGCTCGACCAGGATCGGTACCTGGCCGTACGGATTCATCGTCGAGATGTCTTCGGGCTTGTTGAACAGGTCCACATCGCGCACTTCGAAGTCCATGCCTTTTTCAAACAGGACCAGGCGGCAGCGTTGGGAAAATGGGCACGTGGTGCCGGAGTAGAGAACCATCATTTTTATAGTTCCTTAGAAACAAAGGGGTGAAACGACGAGCGGATCACCCCGAAATGTGCCCGCTGACGTCGCGGGCAATGAATGACTTGCTTGCTGGCTTACTTGACTTCTTTCCAGAACGACGCGCTCAGACGCCACGCGAACAGGGCAAAGATCGACATCAGGAACAGGACCCAGACGCCCAGCGACTTGCGGGTGGCCGCGGCAGGCTCGGCCATCCACTCGAGGTAGGCGACCAGGTCGGCGGTCGCTTCGTCGAACTGAAGCGATGTCATGGTGCCAGGTGCGACTTGCTCGAAACCCTTGAACGTGTGCACGGTTTTGCTTGCATCATGCGGATCTTTTTCTTCGACCATCTTGACGGTGCGCACACCCTGCTGCTGCCACATGACGTGCGGCATGGCCACGTTCGGCACGACCATATTGTTCCATCCGGTCGGACGGGTATCGTCCTTGTAGAAGGTACGCAGGTAGGTGTACAGATAGTCGGGACCGCTGCCGGCCGAGGAAGCCTTGGCGCGGGCAATCACCGACAGGTCCGGCGGTACCACGCCGAACCATTCCTTGGCGTCGGCCGGGCGCAGCGCGGTCGTCATCAGGGCGCCGACTTTCTCGCCTGTAAACAACAGGTTTTCCTTGATTTGCTCTTCGGACAGCCCCAGGTCTTTCAGGCGGTTGTAGCGCATCGAGGAAGCCGAGTGGCAGTTCAGGCAATAGTTGACGAACAGCTTGGCGCCGTTTTGCAGCGAGGTCAGGCTTGGGCGCTCGGGCGCCTTGTCCAGCTTGAAGGTGCCTTCGCTGGCTAACGCCAGGCCCGGCAGCAATGCCAGGATCGCGATCAGTTTTTTCGGAAAATTCATGTAATGTCCTTTTGCTGTGATGTCGTCGATTAGTGCGGCTGGAACGTCACACGTTTCGGCACGGGCTTGAAGGTGCCCATCGAGCTCCACCAAGGCATCAACATGAAGAAACCGAAGTACAACAGCGTGCACACTTGCGACAGTGCCGTGAACAGGGCGGTCGGCAGCTGGGTGCCGAGGTAGCCCAGGGTCACGAACGACACGCCGAACACGATGTACACATACTTGTGCCAGTCAGGACGGTAGCGGATCGACTTGACCGGTGACTGGTCCAGCCACGGCAGGGCGGCGATGATCATCACCGACGAACCGAACAGCACCACACCCCAGAACTTCGCGTCCAGCACCTGCGGCAGCATGCCGATGATGACCAGCAGCGCGCCGCCGGCAATCGCGGCCTTGACCAGGAATGGCAGGCGCGTCTTGACCCAGATGAAGGCCACGTACAGGGCGATCGCACCCATCAGCACGTACATGAAGTCGGCCGTGGTGGCGCGCAGCACCGAGTAGAACGGCGTGAAGTACCAGGTCGGCGCGATGTGCGCAGGGGTCTTGAGCGAATCGGCCGGGATGAAGTTGTTGTACTCCAGGAAGTAACCGCCCATTTCCGGGGCAAAGAACACCACCGCGCTGAAGATCAGCAGGAACACCGACACGCCGAACAGATCGTGCGCCGAGTAGTAAGGATGCGATGGGATCGAATCGAGCGGATGGCCGTCCGGACCCAGGGTTTCCTTGACTTCGATACCGTCAGGATTGTTCGAGCCGACTTCGTGCAGCGCGATCAGGTGGGCAGCAACCAGGCCCAGCAGAACCAGCGGAATCGCGATCACGTGGAAGGCGAAGAAGCGGTTCAGGGTCGCGTCGGACACAACGTAGTCGCCGCGGATCCACAGCGACAGGTCAGGGCCGATGAAAGGAATCGCACCGAACAGGTTGACGATCACCTGGGCGCCCCAGTACGACATCTGGCCCCATGGCAGCAGGTAGCCGAAGAAGGCTTCCGCCATCAGGCACAGGAAGATCGCAAAGCCGAACAGCCAGATCAGTTCACGTGGCTTGCGGTAGGAACCGTACAGCAGCCCGCGCGTCATGTGCAGGTAGACGATGATGAAGAAGGCCGAGGCGCCGGTCGAGTGCATATAGCGCACCAGCCAGCCCCACGGTACTTCGCGCATGATGTATTCGACCGAACCGAAGGCCAGCAGGGCGTCCGGCTTGTAGTGCATGGTCAGGAAAATGCCGGTGACGATCTGCAGCACCAGCACCAGCATCGCGAGCGAGCCGAAGATGTACCAGAAATTGAAGTTTTTCGGAGCGTAGTACTGGCCCCACTGGTCGTTCCACAGCTTGGTCAGCGGAAAACGGTCATCCACCCAGCCCAGCGCCTTGTCGGCCACCGGCGCATTCGCGGGGAACTTTGTTTCTTTAAAAGCGGCCATGTTATGCCTCGCCTTTCTCGTCTTTGCCGATGATCAGCTTATTCTCGCTCAAGTACATATGGCGCGGCACTTCGAGGTTGTCCGGTGCCGGCTTGTTCTTGAACACGCGGCCGGCCAGGTCGAAGGTCGAACCGTGGCAAGGGCACAGGAAGCCGCCGGCCCAGTCGTCCGGCAGGTTAGGCTGGGCGCCTTCAGCGAACTTCGAGGTTGGCGAGCAGCCCAGGTGCGAGCAGATACCGACCGCAATCAGGTATTCCGGCTTGATCGAACGGTGTTCGTTGCGCGCGTATTCGGGCGTGAGCGCGTCCGGGGTCCGTTCCGATTTCGGATCGGCGACCACGCCGTCGGTCTTCTTCAGCGAAGCGACCATGTCGGGCGAACGCTTGAGAATCCATACGGGTTTGCCGCGCCACTCAACGGTCTTCATTTCGCCGGCAGCCATGCCGGTAATGTCTACTTCCACCGGCGCGCCAGCGGCTTTTGCCTTCTCCGACGGCTGGAATGTGCTTACCAAGGCTCCCGCCGTGGCCAAACCGACAACACCACCCGCCGCGCACGTAGCGGCGAGCATGACGCGTCGGCCCGGATCGACCTGCTTTTCGTTACTCATACCAACCCCAATCAGTCAAAATGCGAAATCTTAAAAAGCTACTTAGAGCTTCTAGCAACCTTAAATTATAAGGGAATAGGGGGGCGAGTTAAAGAAAAAATGTTGCACGCGCGCCTGTCAAGAGCGAATCATCGCCATTTTGAAACGATTCGGGCGCCCAATGCGCGCAATTGCCGTGCCTGCGGGCGCCCGCGCGGCAAGCTGCCGCTGCGGCGGGAACCGATGCCGCGGTTTGGTTTCTAACCCCAGTGGGGGTATGATCGGAATGGCTATTTCACAATCCTGGGGGCAAAAATGACGATGATGGGCGAGTTCCGGCAGTTCGCAATGAAGGGCAATGTGGTCGACCTGGCGGTCGGCGTGATCATTGGTGGTGCTTTCGGCAAGATTGTAGATTCCTTGGTGCAAGACATCATCATGCCCCCCATCGGCCGCCTGTTCGGCGGACTCGATTTTGCCAATTACTACCTGCCGCTGAACAACCAGGCCATGAACCTGACCCTGGCCGAAGCCAAGAAGGCGGGCGCGGTACTCGCCTACGGCAACTTCCTGACCATCTTGCTTAATTTCATCATCCTGGCCTTCATCATCTTCCAGATGATCCGCCTGATGAACCAGCTGCGCCGCGCCGAGGAAGCGCCCGCCGTGGCGGCTGCCGCGACCCCCGAAGACGTGCTGCTGCTGCGCGAGATCCGGGATTCCCTCAAAAAATAGAGCGGAGGGCGCGATGCGGCGCTTATGGCTGTTGTTCGCCCAGGTGGTCACGGTTGCCCTGGCGCTGTATTTCGTGGGCGTGGCCCTGCGTCCCGACTGGCCCGGCCTGCCCCCGCGCCGGGGCGCGCCTGACCGGGTCGCGCCTGACCGGGTCGCGCCAGGCCAGGTCGCCAGCGGCGTGCCGGTGCTGCAGGCGCCCGGCGCGCAGCCGGCCCCGGGCAGCTACCGCGAGGCGGCCGCGCGCGCCATGCCCGCCGTCGTCAACATCCTCGCCAGCACCCAACGCGGGCAGGCCCATCCGCTGCTGCGCGACCCGCTGTTGCGGCGCTTTTTCGGCGACCGCCTGCCGCCCGGGGAACAGCGCTCCAGCCTCGGCTCCGGCGTGATCGTCAGTCCGGACGGCTACATCCTGACCAACAACCACGTTATCGAAGGCGCCGACGACATCGAGGTGGTGCTGGCCGACGGCCGCAAGGCGCCGGCGCGGCTGGTCGGCAGCGACCCCGAGACCGACCTGGCGGTGATCCGCATCGATGTGCGCAAGTTGCCCGCGATCGTGCTCGGCAATGACGAGGCGGTGCGCGTGGGCGATGTGGTGCTGGCCATCGGCAACCCCTTCGGCGTGGGCCAGACCGTCACGCTGGGGATCGTCTCCGCGGTCGGGCGCAATAATCTGCACATCAACGAGTTCGAAAACTTCATCCAGACCGATGCCGCCATCAACTTCGGTAATTCGGGCGGGGCGCTGGTCGATACCAAGGGCAACCTGCTCGGCATCAATTCGGCCATCTATTCCCAGGGCGGCGGCTCGGTCGGGATCGGCTTCGCCATTCCCGTCACCACCGCCAAGGCCGTGATGGAGGCCATCATCGGCCATGGCGCCGTGGTGCGCGGCTGGATCGGCATCGAAACCCAGGACATCACGCCCGAGCTGGCCGACAGCTTCGGGCTGGCGCGCCAAAGCGGCACCATCATCGCCGGGGTGGTGCGCAACGGCCCGGCCGACCGCGCCGGCCTGCTCCCCGGCGACATCGTGCTCACCGTGGCCGGCAAGCCGGCCGCCAGCACGGTCGAGACGCTCAAGCTGATCTCCCAGCTTGCGCCCGGCGGCAAGGCTACAATGACCGTGATGCGCAAGAACCGTGCGGCAACGGTCGACGTCACCGTCGGCAAGCGCCCGCGGCCGCAGTAATTTCGCTCCTCCCCATTTTTTTGGAACCACAGCATGCATTTGCGCGACCTGACGCAGTTTTTGACCGAGTTAAGCGAGAACAATAACCGCCCCTGGTTCATCATGAACAAACCGCGCTACGATATCTTGCGCGAAGAATTCCTGGCCGTCGTCACCGAACTGATCAGCGAACTGAGCAAGTTCGACCGGCAGGTGGCCGCCTGCAATCCCAAGAAAGCGATGTTCCGCATCAACCGCGACATCCGCTTCGCCAACGACAAGAGCCCGTACAAGACGCGCTTTTCGGCCGGCATCACGCCCAAGGATTTGCGCCGCCCCAGCGCCGGTGGCGGGTCGACCTATTATTTCCAGATCGACGGCAGCGGCAAGCTGCTGTTCGGGGCCGGCGAATACTTGCCGCCGGCGCCACGCCTGAAAGCGATCCGTGAGCAGATCGTCAACGACGCGACAGGCTTTGCCAAATTGCTGAAGAATAAACCCATGCGCGCCACCTTCGGCCACTTGCAGGAAGAAGACAAGCTGCAGCGGCCGCCCAAGGGGTTCGATGCGCAGCACGTGCATGTCGAGTACCTCAAGCTCAAGAGCTTTTTTGTCTGGACCGAGGTCGATCTCAAGCTCAACGACCCAGACCAGCTGGTGCCAGAGCTGGCGCGCGGCCTCAAGGATGCCTTCGCGCTGGTCACCTGGTTGCGCAGCGTGGAAGCGAGCAACGCGGAAGAATAAAGGAAAACGTCATGGCCTTACAACATGCCGCCTCGGGCGAGCTGATACCACTGAAGCGGGGCGACGACGACATCGCCCATTTCACCTCGGTCGCGCTGGCCAAGACCGCGCATATGGAATTGATCCGGCTGGTGCTGCCCAAGGACCGCGACATGCCGGTGCACAAGGTGGACGGCGAGATTACCTTGCTCTGCCTGCAGGGCGAGATCGTCTGCGATGCGCACGGCAAGAGCGTCCTGCTGCGCCCGGGCGAGATGCTGTACCTGCTGGGCGGCGTGCCGCACGGCTTGCGTGCGAACGACGATGCGGTGGCCTTGCTGACCATTTTGCTGACATAGCGAGCGTGTCACGGCGCCACGGAAGGAGTAAGATTATGCTAAATGGATACTTCCGGAGGCTATCGTGGACCGTCGCAGCTTGCTGACACTGGCGCTTGCCTTGAGCGTCATGACCCCGGGGGCCGCCGCTGCCGCAGCCGACATGCACGTATCGACCCTGGTCGGCAGCGATCCGGCCTCGGCCATCGCCGAACTGGTGATGGCGGAAGCCTACCGCCGCATCGGCCGCGGGCTGGTGGTGCACAAGCTGCCGGGAGAGCGCACCCTGGTCATGGCCAACGAAGGCAGGATGGATGGCGAGTTGTACCGCAAGGTCGGCATGGAACGCGACTATCCCAACCTGATGATCGTCCCGGTGCCCTTGCTCACCTATGAAATCGTGATCTTCACGCGCGGGACCGACTTCGTCGTCGGCGGCTGGGAAAGCCTGCGGCCGTACACGATCGGCTATGTGCGCGGCATCAAGATCGTCAAGGAAAATACGGTGGGCATGAAGACCGAAGCGGTGCCGACCATGGAACAGGCTTTCCAAAAGCTGACCATGGGACGCACCGATGTCGTGGTCGGCAACCGCCTGGCGGGACTGGCGGCCGCCGAGACCCTCAAGATCGACGAGGTGCGGGTGCTCGCGCCGGCGCTGGCCTCGTTCCCGGTCTACCACTATGTCAACAAGAACCACGCCGCGCTGGTGCCGGCGCTGGTGACGGTCCTGCAAGCGATGAAGGCGGACAAGACCATCGAGAAGTTGCAGAAGCAGGGCGCGCGCGCCGCCCTTCCTTAGTGCCGGCCGCGCCAGGCTTGCGGCTCAGCTCAATTCATCGCGCGGATCGCGCGCCAGCAATTGCGCCAGCATCGCCTTGGGCGTGCCGCCGTCGAACAGCACGCCGGCCACCGCATTGGTGATCGGCATGTCCACGCCCAGGGTGTGCGCCAGCGCCCGCACCGCCTTGGCGCACGGCACGCCTTCGGCCACATGGCCGAGCTCGGCCACGATGGTGTCGAGCGCCTTGCCTTGTGCCAGGCCCAGGCCCACGCGGCGGTTGCGCGACAGGTCGCCGGTGCAGGTGAGAATCAGGTCGCCCATCCCGGTCAAACCCATGAAGGTGGCCGGCGTGCCGCCCAGCGCAATGCCCAGGCGGGTAATTTCAGCGAGCCCGCGCGTGATCAGCGCGGCGCGCGCATTCAAGCCCAGTCCCAGCCCATCGGCCACGCCGGTGGCAATCGCCAGCACATTCTTGACCGCCCCGCCCACTTCCACGCCGACCAGGTCGTCACAGGAATACACGCGGATATTGCCGCCATGAACGCTGGAGACGACCCGCTCGCGCAGCATCTCCGAGCGCGACGCCACCGTCAGCGCGCACGGCAAGCCGCGCGCCACTTCCTGCGCGAACGAGGGCCCCGACAAGGCACCGCCAGCCACCTGGCTGCCGAGCACCGCGGCCACCACCTGATGCGGCAGCAAGCCGGTATCGCCCTCGAAGCCCTTGCAAAGCCAGACGATATGCGAGATTGCGTGGGGTCTGAGCTGCATCAGCAGCGGCCGCAGCCCGGCCACCGGGCAGGCGGCGATCAGCAGCGGCGCCTCCGTCTCGGGCGTGCCCAGCACATGGGCCAGCGCGCCATCGAAGTCGGACGTCACGTGCAGCGCGGCCGGAAAGGCGCAGCCGGGCAGGTAGGCGCTGTTTTCGCGGGCCCCGGCCATGGCCGCCATGGCGCCGCCATTGCGGCCCCACATCAGCACATCATGGCGCGCCGCCAGGGCGATGGCGACCGCCGTGCCCCAGGCCCCGGCGCCGAGGACGGTAATCTTGCGTGGTGAAACGCTGGAGGCGCTGCTCGGCATGGGAATCAGATGCCCCACACGTCGGTAGCGCGAATATAGCCGGTGATGCCGTCACGATGTTTCACCTTGATCCAGCTGGAGGTCTGGGCGTCGATCAGTTCCAGCAGCACGCCCTTGTCAGCCGTCATCAACAGGCTGGCATCGCTATCGGCGCCGCCGCGTACCTTGGCGTTGGCGGTGCGCACCACCACATTGCGGCGCGCGCTCAGCGACTTCGCTTCGGCCCAGGCCAGGTCGCCATTCGCATCGCGCACCCTGACCCATTCGCCATAGGTGAGCACGACTTCGACCGGCATGCCGCGCAGGGCGATGAACAGCTTGCCGCCCTTGACGGAGGGCGCGTCGTACAGGATCACGCTAGGCGCGCCGATGGTCTTGAAATCGAGCGCGTGCGCCGGGGCACTTGCCAGCACGAATGCGGCACTGAGGAGAAAACGGGGAATTGTCATTGCGTGGCCTTCGCCGTGAGAGTGCAGGGTGGGGCGGCCGCCAGGGGCGCCGGCGCGAGCCGTGCCCGGGCAGGACCCGCGCGCAGCGAATGCGCGCGGGCGGCCTGGCCCACCCTGCGGTCGTGCTTAGTGTGCTGCGGTGTCAGCTGGGGCAGCGGCGGCTGCTTCAGCCAGCGCCTGACGGCGCTGCTGGTAGAACACTTCGAAATTGATCTCGGCCAGATGCACAGGCGGGAAGCCGGCACGGGTGATCACGTCGGCGATATTGCCGCGCAGGTAAGGGTAAACGATGTTCGGGCAACCGATTCCCAGCAGGGGATCCATCTGGTCCGCAGGGATGTTGCGCGCTTCAAAGATACCGGCTTGCTTGCCTTCGACCAGGAACGCAACCTTGTCCTTGACCTTGGCGGTCACGGTGATGGTGACGGTCGACTCGTAGATCCCATCGGCGATGGCTTCGGCGCCAACGTCGAGCGACACTTCGATCGACGGTGCTTCTTGTTCGAGGAAGATAGCTGGGGAATTCGGCTGTTCCAGCGACATGTCTTTCAGGTAGACGCGTTGGATTTGGAATACGGGTTGCAGATTTTCGTCAGACATGGAACGCTTTCGTTGAGAAATTAACAGAACGGCGACACGCCGTCCCCTCTGTGCTTGGACTTCAAACGCGACGGCAATTGTAGCAAAATCATACGGCTTGAAATAGTTTTGCGCAATCAATCGACTTGCATTCGGGTCTATATGCTGCTTAAACCCCTTTTAACAAGGGATCGAGGCGTCCTTGTTGATCCAGCGCATACAAATCGTCGAAACCGCCGACATGGGTGTCGCCCACGTAAATCTGGGGCACGGTGCGGCGTCCGGTCTTGTTCATCATGACGACTTTCTGGTCCGGGTCAAGGTCGACACGGATCTTTTCGATGTCGGTCACGCCCTTCGCTTCGAGCAAGCGTTCGGCGCGCACGCAGTACGGGCAGGAGGCGGTATGGTAGAGCACTACATGGGCTGTCATGGTGGTTCCTTTCTTACTTAGCGGTTGGCAAGCCAGCGGCTTGCCATGCGGTCAGGCCGCCATCGAGGCTGAACACGTCGGCAAAACCGGCCGCTTCGAGGATCTTGGTGGCCTTGTCGGCACGCGCACCGGTCTGGCACATGACGACGATGGTCTTGTTTTTCGCTTTGTCGAGTTCGGCAATGCGGGATGCCAAGTCTGCCAGCGGAATGTTTTTCGCGTCGCGCAAATGCCCTTTGGCAAATTCCTCGGCATCGCGCACGTCCACCAGCACGGTCTTGCCGCGGTTCATGAGCTGGGTCACCTGCAAGGTGGAGGCGCGTTTGCCGCGCGGAAGCAGCGCCGGCCAGAGCAGGGCGCCACCCGACAGCACGACGATGCTGACGATAAAAATATTGTCAATAATGAATTTCACGGGGTTCCAATGGTTTAGGACAATCCGCGCATTATAAAATAGAAGCCGGATCTGTTTACACTTACCCTTTACACTGACGCCTTGCATCTTGCATTCACCAATGTCGCTTCAAGTTTTTCTTCTTCCACCTTCTTGAAAATTGCTTATGTACAAAATTGTCTTCATGCGCCACGGCGAATCCACCTGGAACCTTGAGAACCGCTTCACCGGCTGGACCGACGTCGACCTCACCGAAAAAGGCGTGCGCGAAGCGCGCAGCGCCGGCCAGGTACTCAAAGAGGCCGGCTTCACCTTCGACGTGGCCTACACCTCGGTGCTCAAGCGCGCCATCCGCACCTTGTGGCTGGCGCTGGACGACATGGACATGATGTGGCTGCCGGTCAAGAATGACTGGCGCTTGAATGAGCGCCACTACGGCGCCCTGCAAGGCCTGGACAAGGGCGAAACCGCCGCCAAGTACGGCGACGCCCAGGTACTGGTCTGGCGCCGCAGCTACGACACCCCGCCGCCGGCGCTGGAAGCGTCCGACCAGCGCACGTCCTTCAACGATCCGCGCTACGCCGGCGTGCCGAAAGACAGCATTCCCCTGACCGAATGCCTGAAAGACACCGTGGCGCGCGTGATGCCGGTATGGGATGAAGAAATCGCCCCGGCCATCCGGGCCGGCAAGAAGATCCTGATCTCGGCCCACGGCAACAGCTTGCGCGCCCTGATCAAAATGCTCGATGGCATCAGCGATGAAGACATCGTCGGCCTCAACATTCCCAACGGCCAGCCGCTGGTGTACGAGCTCGACGCCGACCTGAAACCGATCCGCCATTACTATCTGGGCGACCAGGACGCCATCGCCGCCGCCGTCGCGGCCGTGGCCAACCAAGGGAAGGCCAAGTAAGTTTTGTATCGTCATGTGAAGCAGTTAGCGGCCGGGGCGCTGTTGTGCGCGCTCCTGGCCGTGTTGACAGGCAGTGCCGCCGCCGCGCCTGCTCCCCGCCAAACCGAACGCAGCAAGCAGAAAGTGCTGGCGGAGAAGACGCGCGCCGGCATCCAGCAAAAGCTGGCCGAACTCAAGCGCGAAGTCAGCAAGACTGAAAGCGAACGCGAGGACGCGGCCGATACCCTGGCCGAATCCGAGGAAGCCATTTCCAACGCCAACCGCCAGCTGCGCGAGCTCGCCGGCGAACAGAGCGAGACCAATGCCACTGTGGCCGCTCTGGCCGCCTCGCAACAGCAACTGGCCGACACCATCGCCAGCCAGAAACAGCAACTGGCGCGCCTCTTGCGCGAGCAATACGTGGCCGGCAATGAAGACCGCATCAAGCTGCTGCTCTCGGGCGACAATCCGAACCGCATCAACCGCGACCTGCAATTGATGGCCTATGTCTCCAAGGCCCAGGCCAAGCTGCTCGGTTCGCTGCACGGCAACCTGGCCGCCGTCGCCAGCAACCGCGACAAGGCCGAGAATGCGCGCGAGGAACTCAATGAAATCGCCCAGGAAGAGCGCGAGCAGAAAGCCGTGCTGGAAAAGGAAAAGGCGCGCCGCGCCGCCTTGCTCGGCACCCTGTCGAACCGCCTGGCCGAACAGCGCAAGGAAATCGGCGGCCTGGAGCGCGACGAACAGCGCATGGCCGGGCTGGTCGACAAGCTTTCCAAACTGATCAAGGAACAGGCCGAAGCGGCCGCCGCCGAGCAGCGCCGCCAGGAAGCGCTGGCCGCCGCGCGCGCCAAGGCCGCCGAACAGGCCCGTCTGCTGGCAGAGGCGAAAAAGGCCGAACGCAAGGCCGAGCGCGAACGTGAACGCGAACGCGAGCGCGAACGCCTGGCGCGCGAAGCGGCCAAAAAGCCGCCCAAGCTCGATCCGCGCACCGGCGCCAAGATTCCACCGGTGCCGGTCCCGGTACCGATGGACCCGATCGATGATGACGAGCCGCCCGTTGTCGCCCAGACGCCCGAGCCGAAAGCGGAACCGGCCGCGCCGCGCAAGCCCGACATCGCGCTCGCTCCGGCCATGCCGGAAGGCGCTTTTGCCAGCCTGCGCGGCAAGCTGCGCACGCCGGTGTCCGGCAAGCTGGCGGCCCGTTTCGGCGCCAAGCGCGGCAGCGGACCGAGCTGGAAAGGCATGTTCATCAAGGCCGCCGAAGGCAGCGAAGTGCGCGCCGTGGCGGGCGGGCGGGTGGTGTTCGCGCGCTGGATGCGCGGCTTCGGCAACCTGATCCTGGTCGACCATGGCAGCGAATACCTCTCCATCTACGGTAACAACCAGGCCTTGCTGAAACGCGAGGGCGACGCCGTCAAGGGCGGCGACCCCATCGCCAGCGCGGGAAACACCGGCGGCAACGAAGAATCGGGGCTATACTTTGAAATCAGGCACAAGGGCGCGGCGGTCGATCCGGCGGGCTGGGTGAACTTTTAGGTCAACACGTCATGCGGGTCGAACGGCGCGCATGCGCTTCGCTGTTGCTTCCGACGGTATTCAGAATGGGTGTAAGAATGAAAGTCAAAAGTATCGGCCTGATCGGCTTTGGCATGGTGGCCGGCGTCGCCGCATCCTTCCAGTTTTCCGCCATGGCGCAAAAACCCGGCAGCGCGCCCCTGCCGCTCGACGAGCTGCGCCAGCTCACCGATGTCTTCGGCCTGATCAAGACCGATTACGTCGAGCCGGTCGAAGACCGCAAGCTGCTGTCCGAAGCGATCACCGGCATGGTGGCCTCGCTCGACCCGCACTCGGTCTACCTCGATAAAAAAGCCTTGCGTGAAATGCAGGAAAGCATGCAGGGCCGCTTCGTCGGCCTTGGCATCGAAGTGGCCATGGAAGAAGGCTACGTCAAGATCGTCACCCCGATCGAAGATTCGCCGGCATTTCGCGCCGGTATCAAGGCGGGCGACCTGATCACCCGCATCGACAGCACCCCGATCAAGGGCATGTCGCTGGACGAAGCGATCAAGAAAATGCGCGGCGAGCCGAAAAGCAAGGTGGTGCTGACCATCGCGCGCAAGGGCGACGACATGCCGTGGATCGTGCCGCTGGTGCGCGAGGAAATCCGGGTCCAGAGCGTCAAGGCCAAGATGGTCGAGCCGGGCTACGGCTGGCTGCGCATCAGCCAGTTCCAGGAACAGACCGTGGACGACATGGTGAAAAAGGTCAACGCCCTGTACGCCCAGGATCCCAAGCTCAAGGGCCTGGTGCTGGACTTGCGCAACGATCCGGGCGGATTGCTGCCGGGCGCGATCGGCGTGTCGGCCGCGTTCCTGCCGCATGACAAACCGATCGTCTCGACCGCCGGCCAGCGCCGCGACTCGAACGAAGTGTTCTACGGCCGGCGCGAGTTCTACGCCGCCCGCAGCGGCGCCGATCCGCTGGCCAAGCTGCCGGCCGCGCTCAAGAACGTGCCGGTGATCGTGCTGGTCAACACCGGTTCGGCCTCGGCTTCTGAAATCGTCGCCGGCGCCCTGCAGGATTACAAGCGCGCCATCATCATGGGCACCCAGACCTTCGGCAAGGGCTCGGTGCAAACCCTGCGCCCGCTCACCAAGGATACCGCCGTCAAGCTCACCACCGCGCGCTACTTTACCCCGAACGGCCGTTCGATCCAGGCCAAGGGCATCGTGCCCGACGTGATGGTCGACGAAACCGCCGAGGGCGATGGCTTGAACAGCCTGCGCGTGCGCGAAGCCGACCTGGAAAAACACTTGTCCGATGGCAGCGGCAAGGACAGCATCGACCCGGCCAAAGCGCGCCGCGACGCACTCGAAGAAGACCAGCATGCCCAGGCGCTCGCGCGCACCCGCAAGCCGCTCGAATTCGGCAGCAAGGATGACTTCCAGCTGGCCCAGGCCCTGAACCATTTCAAGGGCTTGCCGGTCAAACTGTCGAAAGTCGAGCCGGTGCACGACAAGGAAGCCGAGAAGTCGAAGGACAAGGCCGCCGTCAAGCCGGTGCCGGACGTGAAACCGCCGGAACTGAACAAAGGCGTCAAGAAATAATGCGCCACGGCGGAACCGGCACGCGATGAACGACGACCAGCTGCTGCGCTATTCGCGCCACATCCTGCTCGACGAAATCGGCATCGAAGGCCAGCAGCGGGCGCTGGCGGCGAGCGCGCTCGTCATCGGCGCCGGCGGGCTCGGTTCGCCGGCGGCGCTGTACCTGGCCTCGGCCGGGATCGGGCGCATCGTGCTGGTCGACGACGATGTGGTCGACCTGACCAACCTGCAGCGCCAGATTTTGCATACCAGCGAGCGCATCGGCCAGCCCAAGGCCGAGTCCGGACGGGCTGCGCTGCTGGCGATCAATCCCGACATCGAGGTGGTGGCGCTGCGCGAGCGGGCCGGCGATGCCCGTTTGGCCGAGCTGGTGGGGCAGGCGTCGGTGGTGCTCGATTGCAGCGACAATTTTGCTACCCGTCACGCCGTCAACCGCGCCTGCGTGGCGCAGCGGGTGCCGCTGGTATCGGGCGCGGTGATCCGTTTTGACGGGCAAATCAGCGTGTTCGACCCGCGCCGCGCCGATTCGCCGTGCTACAGCTGCCTGTTTCCGCAAGACCAGCGCTTCCAGGATGCCGCCTGCAGCAGCATGGGCGTGTTCGCGCCGCTGGTGGGCGTGATCGGCGCGATGCAGGCGGCAGAAGCGCTCAAGCTGGTGATGCAGGTCGGCCAATCGCTGGCCGGACGCCTGCTGCTGCTTGACGGACGCGGCATGGAGTGGACCAGTATCGGCGTGGCGCGGAATGCGGGGTGCCCGGTGTGCGGGTGCGAGGCTGCCTGACGCACCTCCGCCGTTGCCCGCATCCTCAGCTCCGTCGTTCCCGCCTGCGCGGGAAGTCGTTTTTGGCAGTGCCAGGAACGACGGTTTTGAGGTCATCGTACTGCGTCCACAACCTCCCCCAATAATCATTTATTCATTTGTCTTTATGACATTGCTCTAGACCGTACGTACCCGTGCTATTCTTGCGTCCCAAACATAATAACTAACGTTCCGTCCAGGGAGATGCATCACATGAAACGTCCGCTCGTCCTCGCTGTCGCCGCCGCCCTGAGCTGGTCGGCGCACGCCGCCACCCAGACCATCCGCTACGAGATGCACGCCGAAAACGGCAAGCGCATCGGGGAACAGGTCGTCGAGCGTGACGACGATGGCCTCACCCGCGTGCGCTTCATCTACAAGGACAACGGCCGCGGCCCCGAGCTGAGCGAACAGTTCCGCCTGGGCCCCGATGGCACCATGACCGACTACACGGTCAAGGGCAACTCGACCTACGGCGCGGTGGTGGACGACCGCTTCGAGCGCAAGGGCGACCTGGCCACCTGGAAATCGACCTCCGAAAAAGGTGAAAAATCGATCGCCGGCCCGGCCATGTACGTGCCCCTGAACGGCTCGGCCGAAATGGCCTCGATCGCCATCGCCGCCCTGGCCGCCAGCCCGACCGGCAGCCTGCCGCTGCTGCCTTCCGGCACCCTGACCCAGCGCAAACTCGACGAAGTCGATGTCACCAGCAATGGCAAGACGCGCAAGGTGCAACTGTTCGCCCAGACCGGCCTGGGCATGTCGCCCCAGTTCTACTGGGCCACCACCGACGCCAGGCCGCGCCTGTTCGCGGTCGTCATTCCCGGCTTCATGACCGCCGCCGAAGAAGGCTGGAGCGGTGTCGCCAAGGTCTTGGCCGAACGCCAGAAAGTGGCCGAAAGCAAAATGCTGACCGACCTCGCCAGCCAGTTGCAGCACAAGCTGACCGGTTTGACGGTGGTCAAGAACACCCGCATCTTCGACAGCGAAAAAGCCACCGTGGGCGCGCCGTCCGACGTCTACGTGCTGCGCGGTCGCATCAGCGCGATCTTGCCGGCCGGCTCGCCCGTGCGCGGCGCCGTCAACGAAATCGACGCCGCCGGACGCATCATGCTGCCCGGCCTGTTCGACATGCACGGCCACGTGGGCCGCTGGGACGGCGGCCTGAACCTGGCCGCGGGCGTGACCACGGTGCGCGACATGGGCAACGATAACGCCCAGATGCAGCAAATCCTCGACGAAGTGGCCGATGGCCGCCTGCTCTCCCCGCAAGTGGTGCCGACCGGCTTCCTGGAAGGCGAAAGCCCGTTTTCCTCGAACGGCGGCTTTGTCGTCAAGGACTTGCCGGCTGCCAAAAACGCCATCGACTGGTACGCCGAGCACGGCTATCCGCAGCTGAAAATCTACAACTCCTTCCCCAAGGCGATCCTCAAGGACACGGTGGCCTACGCCCACCTGCGCGGCCTGCGCGTGTCGGGCCACGTTCCGGTCGGCCTGCGCGCGCACGAAGCGCTCGACGCCGGCTACGATGAAATCCAGCACATCAACCAGGTCATGCTCAACTTCCTGGCCACGCCGGAAACCGAAACGCGCACCCTGGAACGCTTCATCTTGCCGTCCGAAAAAGTGGTGGACCTCGATTTCAACTCGCCCAAGGTCAAGCAATTCATCGCGCGCCTGAAAGCGCAGCAGACCGTGATCGATCCGACCCTGGCCACCTTCGCCTTCCTCAAGCAGCGCGACGGCGACCTGAACGAGCCGTTCGTGGCCGTGGCCGACCACATGCCGCCCGATGTGAAGCGCGGCTTTTACGTCGGTACCATGAAGATCGCCGATGAAGCGGCCCAGAAACGCTACGAAAAATCCTACGCCAAGATGATCGATTTCGTCGGCCGCCTGTACAAGGCTGGCGTGCCGATCGTGGCCGGCACCGATGAAATGGCCGGCTTCACCTTGCAGGCCGAACTCGAACTGCTGGTCAAGGCCGGCCTGACCCCGGCCCAGGCGATCCAGGTCGCCACCCGCAACGGCGCGCGCTACACCCGCACCAGCGCCGAACGCGGTTCGGTGACCCAGGGCAAGCTGGCCGACCTGGTGCTGGTCGATGGCGACCCGACCAAGCAGATCGGCGACATCCGCAAGGTGGCGGCGGTCATCACGCGCGGCTACGTGGTCTATCCGCATGAAGTCGACCAGGCACTCGGCATCGTGCCTTTCGTCAAGGATGCGCCGATGGTCAAGACCCTGGCCCCGGTATCGAGCAACCTGGCCGAGGGCGGCAACGATGGCGCCCAGCATCGCCTGAGCGGCAGCAGCGCCAGGCACCACCACTGATCGGCGCCGGGTTTGCGCCAGCCGGCGCTGTCGATTCGTCCATCAGTGGAAGGCGGCGCCACCCTGGCTTACAATCAGGTGGCGCACCTCCACCGTCGTTAGCGCCGCTGGCGGACCGCGCGGCGGCCTTGCCGGGGCAACTTGAATAACGCCCCGGCAACTTAGATTCCCGCCTGCGCAAGATGACAGGAAGATGACGCAAAATAGCCCGCACTTCGTTAGCGACGGCGGGCGTTATTGGCCTTATACTCCGACTCATTGTAGAACTTATTTACTGACTGACTATGAAACTTGCTGCACACCGTCCTCTGCGCCAGCGCTTCGCGCGCGGCTTTACCCTTGTCGAAATCATGGTGGTGGTGGTCATCATCGGCATCCTCGGCGCGCTGGTCGTGCCCAAGCTGATGAACCGTACGGTCCAGGCGCGCATCACCGCCGCCAAGGTCGACATCGCCAACCTGATGCAAGCCCTCAAGCTGTACAAGCTGGATAACCAGCGCTACCCGACCACCGAACAAAGCTTGCAGGCGCTGGTCGTCAAGCCAAGCAACGGCCCGACCGCCAACGGCTGGAAAACCGGCGGCTACATCGAGAAATTGCCGAAGGATCCATGGGGCAACCCGTATCAATTCCTCTCGCCTGGCGTGCAGGGTGAAATCGATGTGTTCTCGCTCGGCGCCGACGGCTTGCCTGGCGGTACCGGTGACGACGCCGATATCGGTTCCTGGGAAAACTAGGCCCGGACCGAGGCGTCTTGATGGTCATGCAAGCAGTGCGCGCCAGCCGGGGCTTCACGCTGATCGAGGTGATGGTCGTGATGGTCATCATGGGCATCGTGCTGGGCCTGGTCTCGATCAACGCCATGCCGAGCCCGCGCCAGAGTCTCGAAGACGAGGCGCGCCGCCTGGCCCTGCTGCTGCAGCTGGCGCGCGATGAAGCCATCGTGCGCAACCGGCTGGTGGCCTTCGAGGCCGATACCGAACGTTATCGCTTCCTGGTGCGCAATGAAGCGGTCTGGGAGCCGGTCACGCGCGACGACCTGCTGCGCGAGCGTCCCTTCAAGGGCGCCCCGGTGCAGTTGCTGCTCGACCCGCCGGTATCGGTGGGCGGCGGTCCGGTGCGCATTACCTTCGGGCGCGAGCCGGTCGACAAGCCCTTCGTGCTGACCCTGGCCATCGGCGACGACCGGGTCGCCATCCGGGCCGACGGTATCGGCCACTTCGTCGTCGAGTAACCCAGTGACGTATTTTGCAGAACAAGACCATGCGCCATCGCCCTAACCGCCAGTCCGGCTTTACCCTGCTCGAAGTGCTGGTGGCGCTGGTCATCATCGGCACCGCGCTGGGCGCCTCGCTGCGCGCGGTGGGCAGCCTGACCTCCAACAGTGCCGGCCTGCGCGCCGCCATGATGGCCACCTGGTCGGCCGAAAACCGGCTGGTGCAGATCCGCCTGGCCAAGGAATATCCGGCCATCGGCAAGAACAGTTACGAATGCCCGCAGGGCGACCTGAAGCTGATGTGCCAGGAAGAAGTGCTGGCCAGCCCGAATCCGCGCCTGCGCCGGGTCGAGGTCAGCGTGTTCGACAGCGTCAATCCGGAGCGCCGCATCATCAAGCTGGTCCAACTGGTGCTCAACGAATGAGGCATACCGGGCAGCGGCATCATGAGCAACGGCGGCAACAGCGTGGATTCACCCTGATTGAACTGCTGGTGGCGATCAGCATCCTGGCCATCGTGGCGGTGCTCGGCTGGCGCGGCCTGGACAGCATCGTGCGCGCGCGCGAAACGCTCACCGCGCGCCTCGAATCGGCGCGCGGCATGCAGCTCGCCTTTGCCCAGATGCAGAGCGACTGCGAGCACCTGGCCAATCCGGCCATGATGCTGGGCCGTCCCTATCTGCTCTCCGCGCCCGACAAGCTGACCCTGGTGCGCAATGTGTACGCCGAAAACGAACCGGCGCGCCTGCAAGTGGTCGCCTACCGCATCGTCGACCGCATGCTCACGCGGCGCGAATCGAACGGCACGCGCGACCTGGTCCAGCTCGACGTGATGTGGCAGGCCGCCATCAGCAACGCCGACACCAGCCCCGCCGTTACCCTGCAGTCGGGCGTGAGCGCGATGCAAGTCATGAGCTGGGAAAACAATGGCTGGCGCCAGAACAGCCAGCCGGTGGCGCAGTCGCTCAAGCAGCAACAGCCGCCGCAGCAGCAACAGCAGTTGCAGCCGGTCCCGCCCGACGCGGCGCCGAGCGGGCTCCAGGTGCAGTTGCAGGTGGATAACGTGGCCGCCGTGATGAGCAAATCCTTCCTGCTGGGAGGCATGTGATGCGCACCCCTTATCCGCGCCGCCAGCAAGGCGTGGCCATCATCACGGCCCTGCTGCTGACCATGCTCTCGGTGACCATCGTCGCCAGCCTGTTCTGGCAGCAGCAAGTCCAGGTGCGCTCGATGGAAAACCAGCGCCTGCACCTGCAAACCAAGTGGATCCTGCGCGGCGCGCTCGACTGGGCGCGCCTGGTGCTGCGCCAGGATGGCATCGACAACCGCAACCTGACCACCCTGAACGCGGTATGGAACACGCCGCTGGCCGAAACCCGCCTCGACCAGTACATCGAGCGCGAGCGGGTCGAGGGCGAAGTCTTCGACGCCACCCTGTCGGGCCAGATTTCGGACGCCACCGCACGCTACAACCTGTTGAATCTGTCCAACGGCAGGGTGATCGACAAGATCCAGGTGCAGGTGTACCAGCGCCTGCTGCAAAACCTGCAGCTCGACCCGGCCCTGGCCCAGCGCACCGCGCTGGCGGTGGCTTCGGGCGCCGCCCCGGCCGTGCCGGTGCCGCCCGATCCCAGCCAGCCGGCGCCGCCGCCGCCCGATCCCGACGCCGTGCCGGTGCCCGTATCGGCCGGCAATGTGCCGCTCGGCCTGACCCAGCTCGACGACTTGCTCGCCATTCCCGGCTACACCCTGCAGGCCGTGAACCGCCTGCGCGAGTTCGCCATCGTGCTGCCCGAACAGACCAAGGTCAACGCCAACACCGCGCCGGCCGAAGTGCTGGCCGCCATCGTGCCGGGGTATTCGGTGTCGGAAGCGGCGGCCCTGGTGACGCGCCGCAAGCAGGCATACTTTCTCGACGATGCCCGCTTCAAGGAACAGTTGTACGGCAAGGATCCGATCAAGAATACGTATAGTTTTAAAAGCGAATATTTCCTGGTGACGAGCCGGATACGCCTGGACCGGGCCGCGCTCGACGCGGAAGCGCTGGTCCAGCGCAGGCTGGACGATCGTGTGACGACCACGACCGTTTGGGTACGGCAAAATTAAGAACGAAAGCGAGATGGTTTGACTACTTTATATATCCGGCATCCGGCCAGGGCGGACAGCGAAGGGGCCCTGGCCCGCTTCGCGCTGGTCGCCGACGGTGGCGCGCTGATCCAGCAGGGCGATGGCGTGCTCAAGGGCATGGGCGAGCTGATCGCCTCCAGCCGGCGCGTGGTACTGCTGCTGGCTGCGGCCGACGTCACCTTGCTGCACGTCAAGGTGCCGCCGCTGTCGGCGGCCCGCCTGCGCGCCGCGCTGCCCAACCTGGTCGAAGAACAAGTGCTGGGCGACCCCGAGGAATGCGTGCTGGTGGCCGCCCCGGCCCCGGCCGCCGATGGCTTGCGCGCCATCGCCGTGGCCCAGCGCGCCTGGCTCGAAGCGCTGGTGCGCTCGGTGCTGGCCCAGGGCGCGCGCGCGGTGGCTGCCTTTCCCGCCCAGCTGTGCCTGCCGCTGGAGCCGGGCCACGCCGCCGCCGCCATCGATGGCGGCGGCATCACCATCCGCCACGGCCAGTATCACGGCCTGGGGCTGGCGCTGGCGGGCGAACCGGCCATGGCCCTGCAAACGGTGCGCGCGCTGGCCGGCGACACCCCGCTGACCCTGTACGTGCCGCAAGAGCATCTGGGCGAGTACCAGGCCCTGGCCGCCGAGGCCGGGCCCGGCATCACGCTCGAAGCCGAACACTGGAGCCACTGGATCGCCGGCTCGAAAAGCACCAGCCTCGACCTGGTTCCCGGCCTGGGCGCGGCCGGCGCCAAGGCGCGCGACTGGCAGCGCTGGAAGTGGCCGGTGCGCCTGGCCCTGCTGGCCATGGTGGTCAACCTGGCCGGCCTGAATTACGAATGGCTGCGCCTCAAGCGCGAAGCCGACAACACGCGCCAGGGCATGGTGCAGATTTTCCGCGCCGCCTATCCGAAGGAGACGGTCATCAGTAACAACCTCGAACGCCAGATGCAGCAGAAAATCGCCCAGGCCAGGGGCGCCTCGGGCCAGGTCGGCCCCGACGAATTCACCTTCCAGGCCGCGGCCCTGGGCGACGCCGTGCGCACCCTCGGCAAGCCGCCCGAGCTCGCTTCGCTCACCTTCCGCGAGCGCAGCACCACCATCAAGCTCAAGCCCGAAGGCGCCGATCCGGCCCTGGCCGCCACGCTCAAGCCGGCCTTGGGCAAGTACAAGCTCGACGTCAGCGACCTGGGAGCCAATACCTTGCTGCTGCGCACTGCGGGAGCCAAGCCATGAGCGCCTTCACCGCCGTGAGCCGGCTCAAGGACCAGGTGGGGCTGTACTGGATGGCGCGCACCGAGCAGGAGCGCAAGTTCCTCGGTATCGGCGGCGCCCTGGCGGGGCTGATGCTGGTGTACGGGCTGTTCCTGGCGCCGGCGCTGGAAGGCAGTGCCCTGCTGCGCGCTGAATTGCCGCAGCTCAAGCAACAGAAGGCCCAGCTCGAAGCGCTGGCCAAGACTGCCGCCGCCTTGTCCGGCCAGACGCCGCCGCAAGTGACGCCCATGTCGCGCGAAACGCTCTCGGCCAGCCTGACGGCGCGCGGCATCAAGCCCGAGTCGCTCAGCATGACCGGCGAGTACGCCAAGGTGCAAGTGAGCGGGGTGGCCTTTTCCAATCTGTTCGCCTGGCTTGAAGCGCAGCGCCTGGAAAACCGCATCGGCGTGCTGGAAGCGGCCATCACGGCCTCGACCCCGGCCGGCCAGGTCGATGCCAGCTTCACCTTGCGCCAGACCACGGATGCGGGTTCGCGATGATGCGCGCCGTGCTATGGTTGGGCGCAATCGTGCTGGCCGTGGCCCTCACCGTGCTGGCGTTCGCGCCGGCTTCGTGGCTGGGCGACGTGGTCGAACGCCAGACCGGCGGGCGTTTGACTCTGGGGGATGCGCAGGGTACGCTTTGGCGCGGCTCGGCCTTTATCGGCGGCGCACCCGGGCCGGGCGGGGCGGTCACGCCGTTGCTGCCGGGGCGCTTCGCCTGGACCTTGTCGCCGCTGGCGCTGCTTGGCCAGGTCGACATGACCCTGGTCAATCCGCTGGCGCTGACCCAGCCGCTCACATTGACGGGCAGCTGGTCGCAGTGGCAAGTCAGTCCGTCCGCGCTGCTGCTGCCGGCGGGCGGCTTGGCCGGCCTGGGCGCGCCGCTCAACACGCTGGCGCTCTCGGGCGACATGCGCCTGTCCTGGACCACCCTGGGCCTGGCGCGCGCGCCGGCCGGACGCGGGGTGGCGGTGGATGGGGTGACCACCCTGGAATTGAATGACATGGGCTCGCGCATGGCGCCGATCAAGGTGCTGGGCAGCTACAAGATGACCATGGATTGGCAGGGCCAGCAGGCAAACGTGAATTTGAAGACGGAACGCGGTGCCTTGTTGTTGGCGGGAAAGGGCAGCCTGAACCAGGGCCGCTTCCAGTTTTCCGGCACGGCACAGGCCGCCGATGGATATGAAGAAACGCTGGGCAATCTCCTGAATTTATTGGGCCAGCGCCGAATGGTTGACGGCAAGAAAACTATCGCCTTAGAGTTTAAATGATGAAAAAACAGTCACTGAGCACTTTCCCTTCCCCGGCGTTGCGCCGCATTGCCGCCGGCGTCCTGCTGTGCTGCTCGGTCGCGGGGGCGCCAAGCCCCGCGCTGGCCGCCGAGGACGTTCCGGCCGCCCTCAATTTCGTCGGCGCCGACATCGAATCGGTCATCAAGGCGGTGGGCCATTACACCGGCATGACCTTCATCATCGATCCGCGCGTCAAGGGCACCCTGACCGTGACGTCGGAAAAGCCGGTCACCAAGGCCCAGGCCTTTGGCCTCTTGACCTCGGCGCTGCGTCTGCAGGGCTACGCGGTCGTCACCGGCGATGGCTTTGCCAAGGTGGTGCCGGAAGCGGAAGCGAAACTGCAATCGTCGCCGACCCAGGTCGGGGTGGGCGGCTCCGGCGTCAAGGGCGACCAGATCGCCACCCAGATTTTCCATCTGAGCCACGAATCGGCGGCCAACCTGACCGCGGTGCTGCGTCCGCTCATTTCGCCGAACAATTCGATCATGGCCAATCCGGGCAATAACAGCCTGGTCATCACCGATTACGCCGACAACCTGCGCCGCCTGGCCAAGATCGTCGCCGCGCTCGACGCCCCGGTGGCGGCCGACCTCGACGTGATTCCCGTGCGCCACGCGATCGCCTCGGACCTGGCAACCATGGTCAACAAGCTGATGGAACCGAGCGCCGGCGGCGATTCGGGCCGCATCTCGGTGGTGGCCGATCCGCGCACCAACGCGGTGGTGCTGCGCGCACCATCGCCGGCGCGCGCCAACCTGGCCAAGTCGCTCATTTCCAAGCTGGACCAGCCGACCTCGCAGGCCGGCAACGTCCACGTGGTCTACCTGAAGAATGCCGACGCCACCAAGCTGGCGCAAACCCTGCGCGCGGTGGTCTCGTCCGACTCCTCGGCCCTGCCCCAGCAGCAGCAGGGCACCAGCGGCGGCAGCGTGGCCAGCGGCGGCGGTGCCTCCAACAGCAATATGAACAGCAACAGCCAGAACAGCGGCGCCGGCAACAGCATGGCCCAGCAAAGCCAGACCAGTGGCGGCAGTGGCGGCAGCGGGGCCGGCTTCATCCAGGCCGACGCGTCCACCAACACCCTGATCATCACCGCTCCGGACGCGGTCTACCGCAACCTGCGCGCCGTCATCGACCAGCTCGACGTGCGCCGCGCCCAGGTCTACATCGAATCGCTGATCGTCGAAGTGAACGCCACCAACATGGCCGAATTCGGGGTGCAATGGCTGGGCCTGACGGGCACGGAGAACAGCAATTACCGGGTCGGCGCAATCCAGCATTCGGTCGGCGTGGCGCAGGGCAACAACCTGCTGGCGCTGGCCAGCAAGGGCGTTGCCGCCACGCCCGGCGCCGGGCTGACCATCGGCCTGTTCAAACAGGTCGCGGGCGAACTTGGCCTCGGTGCGATCGCGCATGCGATGCAAAACACGGGCAACGTCAATATCCTGTCCACCCCGAACATGCTCACGCTCGACAATGAGCTGTCGACCATCAAGGTGGGCAAGAACGTGCCGATCATCACCGGCAGCTTCACCACCAATACCGGCGGCGCCAGCGGCAACCCGTTCCAGACCATCGAGCGCAAGGATGTCGGCCTGACCCTCAAGGTGCGTCCGCAGATTTCCGAGGGCGGCACCATCAAGATGTCGATCTACCACGAGACCTCGAACGTGGACACGACGGCACCGTCCTCGACTGCGGGCGTCACCACCAACGTGCGCATTATCGAAAATAATGTGATCGCCGACGATGGCCAGATCATCGTGCTCGGCGGCCTGATCACGGACGACACCAGCGACGGGGAAGACCGGGTGCGCGGCCTGGCCGACATTCCCGTGCTCGGCAATCTGTTCAAGTACCGCAAGCGTGAGCGCAGCAAGACCAACCTGATGGTGTTCCTGCGCCCGGTGATCGTGCGCAGCAAGGAAGACAGCAACGCCATCGCCAGCGACCGCTACGACTTCATGCGCTCGGCCGGCCAGGCCACGGGCGGACCGAAGGACAGCATCGTCATGCCCGACTACGGCACCCCGGTGCTGCCGTCGCTGACCAACGGCCAGCCGCCGGCCGGTGGCGCGATGGCGCCAGTGCCGCCGCGCCCGGTTCCCGCGCCCGCCACGCCAGCCCCGGCCCCGGGCAGCAGCACCGAGCGTCCGGTGGCCGCACCGGCCGCGCTCAACCCGGCCGACGTGAATATGTACCGCCCGGCCAAGCCGGTCCCGGCGACCAAGTGATGACTGACCGATGAGCAATCTTTTACCTTACGCTTTCGCGCGCGATTTTGGCGTGCTGGCGCGCTCGCCCGACAATGGCGAGCACCCGATCGAAGTGTGGGTCTCGGGCGCCACCGCGCCGGCGGCGATCGCCGAAGTGTCGCGCCGTTTCGGACGCATCGCGCTGCGTTCGATGGACCGGGCCGACCTGGAAGCGGCCATTGCCAGCGCCTACGCCGGCGCCGGCGGCGACGCCTCGCAGGTGGCCGACGAATTCGATGCCGACCTCGACCTGACCAAGCTGCTGCAAGACGTACCGGCCATCGAAGACTTGCTCGAATCGTCAGACGACGCGCCGGTGATCCGCATGATCAATGCGCTGCTGACCCAGTCGCTGCGCGAAGGCGCTTCCGACATCCACATCGAGCCGTTCGAGCAGACGTCCGTGGTGCGCTTTCGCATCGACGGCTCCCTGCGCGACGTGGTCCGTCCGCGCAAGGCCATCCACGCTTCGCTGATCTCGCGTATCAAGATCATGGCCCAGCTCGACATCGCCGAAAAGCGCTTGCCGCAGGATGGCCGCATCACCCTGCGCGTGGGCGGCAAACCGGTCGACGTGCGCGTCTCGACCCTGCCGACCGGCCACGGCGAGCGCGCCGTGCTGCGTCTGCTGGACAAGGAAGCCGGCCGCCTCGACCTGTCGTCGCTGGGCATGAACGCCGCCCTGCTGCCGCAGTTCGATGAACTGATCAACCAGCCGCACGGCATCGTGCTGGTCACCGGGCCGACCGGTTCCGGCAAGACCACCACCCTGTACGCGGCCTTGAGCCGCCTGAACGCGTCGACCACCAATATCCTGACCGTGGAAGACCCGATCGAGTACGACCTGATCGGGGTCGGCCAGACCCAGGTCAACGCCCGCATCGACATGAGCTTTTCCAAGGCCCTGCGCGCGATCCTGCGCCAGGATCCGGACGTAATCATGATCGGCGAGATCCGCGACCTGGAAACGGCGCAGATCGCGGTCCAGGCCTCCCTCACGGGCCACCTGGTGCTGGCCACCCTGCACACCAACGATGCCGCCGCCGCTGTTACGCGCCTGCTCGACATGGGGATCGAACCGTTCCTGCTGTCGTCCTCGCTGCTGGGCGTGATGGCGCAGCGCCTGGTGCGCAAACTCTGCGAGCACTGCAAGGTGCGCGACGAAGTCGAAACGCCGCAGGGCCGCACGGGGCAATGGAAAGCGGTCGGCTGCGACAAGTGCGGCCACACCGGCTACCACGGCCGGGTCGGCGTGTACGAGCTGCTCGAAACGAACGACAAGATCAGCGCCCAGATCCACAACCGCGCCTCGGAAGCCGAGATCCGCACGGCGGCCCAGGCCAGCGGCATGAAAACCATGCGCGAAGATGGCCAGCGCTGGCTCGATAACGGTACCACCACGCAGGCTGAATTGCTGCGCGTGACCAAGGACTAGGCCGACCACGATGCCCGCATTCCGTTATGAAGCCGTCGATGGCGACGGCGCCACCCGCAAGGGCGTGGTCAACGCCGACAGCGCCCGTTCGGCCCGTTCCGACCTGCGCCTGCAGGGCCTGACCCCGCTCACGGTCGACGCCATCGCCGCCCAGCTCGACGCCGCCGGGGTCGAGAAAAGCCGCGGCTTCGGCGAGCGCCTGTCGCAGGTCGAACTGGCGCTGTTCACGCGCCAGCTGGCCAGCCTGCTGGAAGCCGGCCTGCCGCTCGAACAAGCGTTTACCGCGCTGCTGGAACAGGCCGAGCGCCCGTATGTGCGCGACCTGGTGGCCTCGATCCGCTCGGAAGTGATGGGCGGCGCCTCGTTTTCCGACGCCCTGTCGCGCCATCCGCGCGACTTTGCCGACATCTACCGGGCGCTGGTCGCCTCGGGCGAGCAGATCGGCCACCTGGCGCGCGTGCTCTCGCGCCTGGCCGACTACATCGAACGGCGCAACGCGCTGGTGCAGAAGGTGCGCCTGGCGTTTACCTACCCGGCCATCGTGACCGTGGTGGCGTTCGCGATCGTGATCTTCTTGCTCACCTACGTGGTGCCGCAGATCGTCTCGGTGTTCGCCAACACCAAGCAAAAGCTGCCGCTGCTGACCGTCATGATGCTGGCCGTGTCGAATTTCGTGCGGGCCTGGGGCATCGTCGCCGGGATCCTGCTGGTGGCCGCATTCTGGCTGTGGCGGCGCGCGCTGCGCAATCCAGTGCTCAAGCGCCAGTGGCACACCTGGCTGCTGACGGCCCCGGTGTACGGCAAGTTCGAGCGCAGCCTGAACACGGCGCGCTTCGCCAGTACCCTGGCCATCACCACCGGCTCGGGCGTGCCGATCCTGCGCGCGCTCGACACCAGCCGCGACACCTTGTCGAACGTGGCGATGAAGGAACTGGTCGAGCAGGCCAGCGCCAGCGTGCGCGAAGGTGTCAGCCTGGCGCGCGCGCTGTCGGCCCAGAAGCACTTTCCGCCGATGCTGATCCACATGATCCGCGCCGGCGAAATCACCGGCGAACTGCCCGCCATGCTGGAACGGGCGGCCAATTCGCAGCAGCAGGACCTGGAGCGGCGCACGCTCACCATCGCCGGCCTGCTCGAACCGGTGCTGATCCTGGCCATGGGTGTGGTGGTGCTGCTGATCGTGCTCGCGGTGCTGATGCCTATTATTGAAATCAATCAGCTGGTGCGGTAAAAAGGAATGTAATGAAGCGTTTGCCAATAGTTGTTAGCCTGATTGCCGTGGTCTTCCTGTCGGCCTCGATCGCCTACTGGGCCATGCAGTTCATCCGTGGCGATCAGCGCCCGATCGTAGCCGTGGCCAGCGTGCCCGATCCGGTGCCCGCGCCGGACGCCGCCGCCACCCTGTTCGGTGGCCAGGCCGCCACCGTGGTGGTCAGCAATTACCAGCTGACCGGCGTGGTCTCGGCCGGGCGCGACAGCGTCGCCATCCTGGTGTCGGACGGCCAGCCGCCGCGCGCGCTCAAGGTGGGCAAGGAAATCGCTCCGGGCGTGACCGTCACCGCGGTCTACCCGCGCTATATCACCCTGTCCGAGGGCGGCGTCGAGAAACGCATCGAACTGGCCACCGACGCCAAGGCCGGTCCCGACATGGCAGCGCCGATAGCTATGCCACAGAGCAACAACGGCGCCCAGAACCAGCAGCCGGCGCCGCCGCCATCCGAACCGATGCCGGCCCCCGGCCTGTCGCCGGAACCGCCATCGGCGCCGCCATCGCCATCGCCGCAGATGCCGGCGCCGAACCGCACCGTGGTCGGCCCCGGCAATCAGCTGCCGACCCAATAAGCCGCGCATGAAGCGTTTGCGCATCCTGGCCGCTGCCTGCGCCCTGGCTTGGCCGGCCGGCGCGGCGCTGGCCCAGGATCCTGCTGCGCTTGCGGCGGCGCCCGGCGCGGCCCGTCCGCGCGTGGCGCTGGTGCTCTCGGGCGGCGGCGCGCGCGGCTTTGCCCACATCGGCGTGCTGCGCGTGCTGCGCGAACTGCGCGTGCCGGTCGATATCGTGGTCGGCACCAGCATGGGCAGCGTGATCGGCGGCGCCTACGCGGCCGGCTCCTCGGTGTCCGACCTGGAACAGATGGCGCGCCTGACCGACTGGGACCGGGTGGTGGCCGACCGCCCGGCGCGCGAAGACCTGGAATTCCGGCGCCGCGAAGAAGACGTGCTGCTGCCGTCGCGCATCGAATTCGGCCTGCACCGCGACGGCTTGTCGCTGCCGCCTGCGGCCGCCGGCAATGCCGCGCTCGAACTTGCCCTGGCGCGCCTGCTGCCGGCCGGCACGCGCGACCGCCCGGTCAATCAGCTCAGCCTGCCGTTCCGCTCGGTCGCCTCCGACCTGGTCACCGGCGACCTGGTCGACCTGGTCGACACCCCGCTGTTCCTGACCATGCGCGCCTCGCTCGCGGTGCCGGGCGTGTTCGCGCCGGTGCGCGTGAACCAGCGCCTGGTGGTCGACGGCGGCCTGGTGCGTAACCTGCCGATCGACCTGGCGCGCAAGATGGGCGCCGACGTCGTCATCGCGGTCAACGTCGGCACCCCGCTGGCGCCCGAGAAAAACCTCGGCAGCGCGCTCGGCGTGGCGCAGCAGATGATCAATATCCTGACCGAACAGAACGTGCAGCGCTCGATCAGGGAACTCGGTCCCGGCGACGTGCTCATTTCGCCGGAACTGAGCGGCATCAGCTTTCTGGATTTCCGCCATATCGACAGCGCCATCAAGGGCGGCGAGCAGGCCACGCGCGAACTGTCGCAGCGCCTGGCGGCGCTGGCGCTGCCGGCCAGCGAGTACGCGCTGTTCGAAAACAACCGGCTGGCCACGCCGCCGCTGTCGGACACGGCGCTGCCGCTGGCCGAGGTCAAGGTCGAGAGCAGCGGGCGCATCAACCCGAAAATCCTGCAGGTGCAGTCCGGCCTGGCGCAGGGACAGACGCTCACGCGCGAGCAGGTGCGGCGCGCCGCCAACAGCCTGTACGGACGCGGCGACCTGGAACGGGTCGAAACCGATATCGAGGACGAGGGCGGCCAGCGCGCGGTCGCGATCCGCGCCACGGAAGCATCCTGGACCAACAGCCGCCTGCGCGTGGGCCTGGAACTGGGCAGCGACTTCGACGACGCCAACCGCTTCGCCCTGAAAGTGATGCACGTCCGCTCGTCGATGAACCCCTGGGGCGGCGAATTGCGCACCCGCGCCCAGATCGGCGAGGAGCGCGGCATCGGGGTGCAATTCCACCAGCCGCTCGGCGCCGGTTCGCCCTGGTACGTGGCGCCCCAGGCCGAGTACGGTTCGAGTTCGGTCGACCTGTTCAAGGCGGGACGGCGCGACAGCCGCTACGCCTTCTCGCAGCGTTCGGTGCGCTTCGTGGTGGGGCGCGAACTGGGCACCTGGGGCGATGTGCAAGGCGGCGTGGTGCGCCAGAGCCTGGGCGCGCGCGTCGTGATCCCCGAGGAAGCGAGCGGCAAGCACGTGGCCAATACCTATCATTTCATGCGCTACCGGGTCGACACGCTCGACTCGCTCGGCTTTCCCAGCCGCGGCTACCTGCTCGATGCCGAGCTGGCGGGCATGGGCAGCGGGGCCGACGGCACCGGCGCGATGGCGCAGTTTTCCCTGCAGGGCATGAGCGCCTTCCGCACGCGCGACTGGGCTGGCCACGTGTACGGCGAATACGCGCTCGCCAGCAGCGGCGTCGCGCCGCTCAACCTGGGCGGTTTTTTACGCCTGTCCGGCTCGATGGCGGAATCGGTGGAAGGCAGCCGCATCGCCTTCGCCCGGCTGGTGATGGCGCGCCGTATCGGCGCCTTGCCCGTGACCCTGGGCGGCACCGTGCGCGCCGGGTTTTCGCTGGAAGCCGGCGGCGCCTTCGACCGCCAGCAAGAACACGCGGCGCAGAGCGGCTCGCCCTTCAAGCAAGCCGTGAGCGGCTTCCTGTCGGTCGATACGCGCTTCGGGCCGGCGTATATGGGGGCCGGCAAGACCCTGCACGGCAGCGGCACCCTGTACCTGTTCCTCGGGCCGATCTGGTAGATCCAGGCCGGCCCGGCGCCCGCGGCCGCTAGCTGCGGCGCAGGGCGGTAAAGGCGCTCGACTCCCACGATTGAAAGCCGAGCAGCAGGGTGACGCCGTTGCGTTCCTCGCTGGCCAGGCGGCGGTCGGCCTGGTGCAGGCGTGCCAGTTCGGCCGCCAGCTGCTGGATTTTCATCAGCAATTCGCGCGAACTGCCGAGCGACAGGCGCGCCGGCAGGCACATCAAGGTTTCGCCGGCGCCATCGAAGCGGCCGCGGAAGTAATCCTCCACCACATGCTCGCGGAAGTACTGCTGCACCGGCCCGTCCGGCAGCCAGCGGAAGGTGGTCGACACGCGCATGCTGTAGCGGTTCAGGGGCTTGAGTTCGATCAGGCCCAGGCGGTCGAGTTCGACCATCAGGCCGATGCATTCCGGTTCGCTGACGTTGTAGGTTTCGACGATCTGGTCGAGCGTCCAGTTGCCCAGGCAGCAGATGGCCACCAGCAGCAGGCGCGGATTGGCCATCAGCGACTTTTCCTGGGTCGGGGTCAGGGTATCGGCCTGGGGACGGGCATCGGCGGCGCGGCGCAGCACGTCTTCGAGCGGCACCCCGGCCGCCTTGCAGATTTGCGCCAGGCGCGACAACGCCATATCCTTCTGGCCGAACATGCGCTTGACGCTCGACTCGCTCATGCCGATGCGCCCGGCCAGCGCCTTGTAGGTGATGCCCGCCGCGCGCAACTCCGCGCGCAGCACTTGTATGACCAGCTCAGGTGAGCTCATGCGATTCCTTTAAGGCGAAATGTACAGTTATCCGATACTCAATGTACCGAATTTCAGTGCTTCGCACAAGCAGATAGGACTTTTTGAGAAAAAGTAGGACACTAGCTCCATACCAGAAACGCCTTTGACCGAAAGCGAACCGATGCCGACAACCGCGCTGCTTGCCGCCCTCCTGCTGACCGCGTTCAGCGGTGCCGCCAGCGGCGCCAGTTACGGCGACACCAGTCCGATTTACGCGGGCGGCGCAGTCGGACCGATGCAGTTCAATGCCGATTGCGGCGGCGGACAGCAGTGCAAGGGACGGGACAATGGCAGCGGCAAGCTGTTGGCGGGATTTAACTTTGCCCCGTTCAGCGTGTGGCAGGGTTCAGAGTTGACCAGTTCGGTTGAACTGGTGGCTTACCGGGGCGGCAAGGCGGACCTCGGCCGGCAGCGCGGCGCGGCCTCGTTCGGTGGCGCGGGCCTGTCGTACAGGATCAGTTCGCGCGAGACCGATGCGCTGTCGGTGCATGCGCGGGCAGGGATGGCGCGGCTGTCGGGCAAGCTCGATGGCGCTTCAAGCGCATCGACTGGCGTGACGGGCGGGTTGGGGATCGCGTATGCGCTCGATAAGCATCTGTCGCTGACCGGCGATGTCGATGTGCTCAGGGCCGGTTTCGGCGCACTGGCTCGCGCGCATGTGTATTTATGGACGTTAGGAGCCGCCTACAAGTTCTAGGCGGCGCGCCAAGGCGGCGCGCCAAGGCGGCGCGCCAAGGCGGCGCACCAAGGCGGCGCGCCAAGGCGGCGCACCAAGGTGGCGCACCAAGGCGGCGCACCAAGGTGGCGCACACAAGGATGGCCTGATCGCGGGCGCCCGCCAGGGCGCCCGCTGGCGGCCCCCGGCGCCCATTATTCCTCGTACTCAAGCACCGGCTGCGTCAGGGCCTCCAGGTATATTTCACAACAATTTTGCAATTCTTCCAGTGTCGCGCCGAGCGGACATGCCGGGTCGACGCTGTAGCCTTTCACCTTCCCATCTTCGTCGTAATACACCGAATAAATCGCCAGTTCCCCGGCCTTGTTCATCACCCGGTAATTCCAGCTCATTCGTCCTCCGGCACCAGCTTGGCCTTCTTGAGCGCGCGCTTGGCCGCCTGGCGCTCTTGCGCAGGACCCTTGGCATGCGGGCCGGCGGCGCGCAGCTTGGCTGCCACGGCCACCGGATTGCGCACCTTGGCAACCTGCTGCGTCGGCTTGACGGTGATGCGCATCTTTTGCCGCGTCGCCAGTGCCTTGTTTGCCATCGCGCGCCTCCTTACAGGACGTAGCGCGACAAGTCTTCGTTGTCGGCCAGTTTGTCCAGGCGCTCGTTGACGTAGGCGGCGTCGATCGCCACCACGCTGCCGCCGGTCTCGCTGGCGCTGAACGAGACTTCTTCCAGCAGCTTTTCCATCACCGTGTACAAGCGGCGTGCGCCGATGTTCTCGGTGCGCTCGTTGACCGAAAACGCAATCTCGGCCAGCCGCGTGATGCCGCCCGGCGCGAATTCGACCTTGACGTCCTCGGTCGCCAGCAGCGCTTCGTACTGCTTGGTCAGGCAGGCATCGGTACTGGTCAGGATGCATTCAAAGTCGGCAATCGACAGCGATTCGAGCTCGACCCGGATCGGAAAGCGCCCTTGCAGCTCGGGAATCAGATCCGATGGCTTGGCCAGGTGGAATGCGCCCGAGGCGATGAACAAGATATGATCGGTGCGGATCATGCCGTACTTGGTATTGACCGTGGTGCCCTCGACCAGCGGCAGCAGGTCGCGCTGCACGCCGGCGCGCGACACATCGGCCCCGCCCATTTCGGAGCGCGAGGCGATCTTGTCGATCTCATCCAAAAACACGATGCCGTTCTGCTCGACGTTGGTGATCGCTTTTTGCTTGAGCTCGTCATCGTTGACCAGCTTGGCCGCCTCTTCATCGATCAGCAGCTTCATCGCTTCGCGGATCTTGATCTTGCGCGGCTTCTTGCGCCCCGCGCCAATGCCGGAAAACATGGACTTGATCTGCTCGGTCATTTCTTCCATGCCGGGCGGGGCCATGATTTCCATCTGCGGACCGGCCTCGGCCAGTTCCAGTTCGATTTCGCGGTCGTCCAGCTCGCCTTCGCGCAAGCGCTTGCGGAAGGTCTGGCGCGTGCCTTCGCCTTCCTTGTTCTCGGCAGCCGGCGGCGTGACGTTGAAACCGAAGTCGCGCGCCGGCGGCACCAGGATGTCGATGATGCGGTCTTCGGCCGCGTCCTCGGCGCGCTGGCGCACCTTTTTCATTTCGCTTGCGCGGGTCTGCTTGATGCCGATGTCGATCAGGTCGCGGATGATGGTGTCGACATCGCGTCCCACATAGCCGACCTCGGTGAACTTGGTCGCTTCGATCTTGATGAAGGGCGCGTCGGCCAGCCGCGCCAGGCGCCGTGCGATCTCGGTCTTGCCCACCCCCGTGGGGCCGATCATCAGGATGTTCTTGGGCGTGATCTCGTGGCGCAGCGGCTCGGCCACCTGCTGGCGGCGCCAGCGGTTGCGCAGGGCGATGGCGACCGCGCGCTTGGCCTTGCCCTGGCCGACCACGTGCTTGTCGAGTTCCGAAACGATGTCACGGGGCGTCATATTCATGGTGCTTGGCATGGTGCTTCCCCTTAATCGAGTGTTTCGATGATGTGCGACATATTGGTATAGATGCACAGCTGGCCGGCGATGGTCAGCGATTTTTTCACGATCTCGGCCGGCGACAAGTCGGTATTTTCCTGCAGGGCCTTGGCGGCCGACTGGGCATAGGTGCCGCCGGAACCGATGGCGCCCACGCCGTCCTCGGGTTCGAGCACGTCGCCGTTGCCGGTGATGACCAGGGTCGATTCGTGGTCGGCCACCAGCAGCATCGCTTCCAGGCGGCGCAGCACGCGGTCGGTGCGCCAATCCTTGGCCAGTTCCACCGAGGCGCGCAGCAGGTTGCCCTGGTGCTTTTCGAGCTTGCCTTCGAAGCGGTCGAGCAGCGTGAAGGCGTCGGCCGTGCCGCCGGCGAAGCCGCACAGCACCTTGCCCTGGTACAGCTTGCGTACCTTGCGGGCGGTGCCCTTCATGACGATGTTGCCGAGTGTGACCTGGCCATCGCCGCCGATGGCGACCTGCTTTCCGCGCCGTACGCACAGGATGGTGGTGCCGTGAAATTGTTCCATTATCGTTGCCTCTCAGTTAGTGAGCCGCCGCCAGGCCAGGAGTAAACTCCCGGGCCTGGCCGGCTGCTTGCATCCCAGAAATGGGGATGCTAATCGAAATTGCAAGATAGCGGCCGGCACCCGCACTGGTGCCGGCGAGGGTCAGTACTTGTGCGGGAACAGCTTGGCCACTTCGGTGAAGCCCAGTAGTTTGAACAGCGCGGCGACCAAATGGTTCAATTCGCGCAGCTCGACTTTTTTGTCGGCCGCGATCGGGCGCAAGCGGTTGAGCAGGGCGGCGGCGGCCGAATAGTCGACCCGCGCCAGGCGCGA
The DNA here is from genome assembly GCF_011682175.1 of Massilia frigida. Lineage (GTDB taxonomy): Bacteria > Pseudomonadota > Gammaproteobacteria > Burkholderiales > Burkholderiaceae_D > Telluria_A > Telluria_A frigida. The sequence continues at coordinate 217,402 of NZ_WHJG01000001.1, read as the reverse complement.
GCAGTCGAACAGCACGGTTTCGTCGCAGGCCGCGGCGTAGGCATCGATGGCCTGGAACAGGGCCGCGCCACTGCCTTCGATGACGGACGGCAGCATGAAGCGTTCGGTGGCCGGCGGCGCATGCAGGATGCTGACCGCGGTGGCCACCTTCGATGGCGGCTCGAACGAGGGCGGCGACACCTCGTAGGTGACGCAGTAATCCATGGCCGTTTCCTCGAAATCCTTTTCGCGGTCGAGCAGCTGGAACAGGGCCAGCAGCAGCAGCCAGGGCGCTTCGCTGGCGTCGCGCTTGCCGATTTCGATGGTCGAGTGAACCAGCTCGGCCAGTTCGGCGGCGCCGGCCACGATCAGTTCGCGTTCGCTGGCGCGCAGGCGGTTGATGGTTTCGAGCAGCAGGGCGCAGCCGTCCGGGGTCACGGTCTGGATGCGCGCAAATTCGAGGCGCAGCACCGGATTTTCGCCGGCGCGCTGGAGCAGCCGTTCCAGGCGCGGGGCGACTTCGCCGTCCAGCACGCCGGAAAACACTTCGGTCGGGGTGACGCCGGCAAAGGTGCGTTCTTCCATGCCGGGCGGCATCAGCGGCGGCGACCACGAGGGCGGCGAGGTTTCGAACTGGCTGGCGTAATCGATAGCGATATTGTCGAAGTCGTCCTGGCGTCCGCCCACCTGGTACAGGTCGAACAGCATCCACCAGATGGTGCGGTCATCCTTGCCCAGTTCGGCCAGGCTGTCGAGCAGCATGTGCTCGGTCACGGCCATCTGGTCGTTGGCGAACATGATGGCGATTTCTTCGATGACGGGCGCGGTCTGGGGCGACACCGGCGCGTCCGGCAAGTCTTCGTCGGCCAGCAACTCGGTGGTGGCCAGTTCCAGCAGCGGCAGGGTGTCGCTCGCGGCGCCGTCGGCGACGGGCGGCTTGGCCTTGCGCGGACCGCTGCCCCAGGCCGGTTCCGGCGTGTTGAAAATGTCGTTCGACATGGCCGACTCGATCGCATCGATCTTGGCGGCCGTGGCGCGGGCGATTTCGCGCTGGCGCGCGCGGTCGGCGTCGGTGTCTTGCGCCAGGCGCGACGGTTCGCCGACGCGCAGGCGCGAGTCCGGCGCCGCCTTGGTGCCCGGCTGATCAGTTTTCTTCTTGTTGAAGATGGAGAAGATACCCACGTCGTTCCCTGTCTCGTTCTAAACTGCGCACCGCGCCGGCCGCCCGAGCGCGGCAAGCGCCATGATTGAACACACTGCGGCATTGAGCCGCACTACACCGCACGGTAGCATGCCGACCCGGACGGCGTCACGCATCGCCACCCTCCCGCCGCGCCTGGCGGCCTGGACATCCAAGCATAGTGTATCCGATAGGCAAGCTTGGAGCCGGTTTGGCGGGAGCGGCAAAACAAAAAAGCATGCGGGGGCGAACCCGCATGCTTCTTCGGAGGTGGCGTGCAGCGATGATCAATCGCCGTACAGTTTTTGTTTCAGCTCGCGCCGCTGCTGCGCTTCGAGCGACAGGGTAGCGGTCGGGCGCGCGATCAGGCGTGGAATGCCGATCGGCTCGCCCGTTTCTTCGCACCAGCCGTAGTCGCCACCGTCGATGGCGGCGATCGATTGCTGCACCTTCTTGAGCAGCTTGCGCTCGCGGTCGCGCGTGCGCAGTTCGAGCGCATGTTCTTCTTCGATCGTGGCACGGTCGGCCGGGTCGGGCACGAGCACGGTTTCGCGCAGGTGCTCGGTGGTCTCGCCCGCATTCTTGAGCAAGTCTTTTTCGAGCTGCTGCAGGCGGGCCTTGAAAAACGCCAGCTGCGCCGGATTCATATAGTCCTTCTCGCCCATGGCCCGAATTTCGTCTTCGGAGATGAGATGGCCTTCTGTATTGACGGCGGGGGTCGATTTAGTTGTTTTAGTCATGACTACTTACCTTCGATGCGACAGTGGTTTTCATTTTATCAGCTAACTCGGCCGAGGCACCGGTAAAGCGGCGATGCCTGCGCCCGAAGCGCCTACCTTGACGGCTTGCTGAACTGCCGCCTTGTTCGTGTCTTCCCGCACCTGGATGACTTTTACTGCCGGTGCGATAAAGCGGGCATCTTAAAACCCGGATAGTTTATACCAAACATTGTTCCAAACCGCTGACAAAGACATCTTTTGGTAAATTTTTGCCAATAAAAACCATTTTGCTGCCACGTTCTTCGTTTTCACCCCATTTTGCGCCCAGATCGCTGCCCATCATCTGGTGCACGCCCTGGAAAACCACCTTGCGCTCGGCGCCCTGCATCAGCAGCACGCCCTTGTAGCGCAGCATGCGCGGACCGAAGACATTGACCAGGCTGGCCAGGAATTCGTCCAGCTTGGCCGGATCGAAGGGACGCTTGCTCTTGAACACGAAGGCGGCGATGTCGTCGCTGTGGTGGCCGTGGTGGTGATTATGACCGTGATCGTGGCCGTGGCCGTGCTCATGGCGGCAGGCGTCGGTGTGCACATGCTCGTGCTCATGCTCGTGCGCTTGCTCGGCCTTGAGGAAGTCGGGGTCGATTTCCAGCTTGTCGTTCAGGTTGAAGCCGCGGATGTCGAGCACCTCGGCCAGCGGGGCGCGCCCAAAGTCGACCTGGCTGATCGGCGCGCGCGGGTTGATGCGCATCAGGCGCGCCTTGAGCGCGTCCAGCTGGGCCGGCTCGACCAGGTCGGTCTTGGAGATCAGCAGCTTGTCGGCAAAGCCGACCTGGCGCTGGGCTTCCTCGTACTCGTCGAGCTGGGTCATGGCATGGCGCGCGTCGACCACGGTCAGCACCGCATCCAACATATAGTGCACGCCGACTTCCTCGTCCATGAAAAAGGTTTGCGCCACCGGACCGGGATTGGCGAGGCCAGTGGTCTCGATGATGATGCGGTCGAAATGCAGCTCGCCGGCTTCGCGCTTCCTGGCCAGCGCGGACAGCGCCACGATCAGGTCGCCGCGCACGGTGCAGCAGATGCAGCCATTGTTCATTTCGACGATTTGCTCGCTGCTATCCTGCACCAGGATCTCGTTGTCGATGTTTTCCTGGCCGAATTCATTCTCGATGACGGCAATTTTCAGCCCGTGGTCTTCCTGCAGGATGCGGTTCAGGAGCGTGGTTTTGCCGGCGCCTAAGAAGCCGGTCAGGATCGTGCTGGGTATCAGGGCCATGTTGTCATCAGTCAGTGTGGCGCCCGGAACCGGGCGAATAATCGAGCGATTATGCCGGAATTCCCAATTTGCTTCCAACTACCGCCACAACGCTTGATGCGGATCATGTCGCAGGCGGTACGGAAACGGGGTCGGGTGTGCTTATTTGGCCTTGGCGCGCGGGTGCGCCTGGTCGTACACGGCCGCCAGGTGCTGGAAATCGAGCGCCGTGTAGACCTGGGTCGAGGTGATGCTGGCGTGGCCGAGCATGTCCTGCACGGCGCGCAGGTCGCCCGACGATTGCAGCACGTGCGAGGCGAACGAGTGGCGCAGCATGTGCGGATGCACGTGCACCGGGGTGCCGGCCGTGATCGCGTGCTGTTTCAGGCGCAGCTGCACCACGCGCGGCGAGACGCGCGTGCCGCGCTCGGACAGGAACAGGGCGCCGCTGCCGTCGCTTGGTGGCGGGCGCACCGCCAGCCAGGCCGCCAGCGCGCTGCGCGCATGGCTGCCCACCGGCACCGTGCGCATCTTGTTGCCCTTGCCGGTGACCAAGACGTCGCCCGAGGCCAGGTCGATCCAGCCGAGCGAGGCCGGTTCGCCGTCGCGGCCCTTGCTGTAGGCCACATCGAGCCCGGCCAGTTCCGACACCCGCAAGCCGCTCGAATAGAGCAGCTCGAACATGGCGCGGTTGCACAGTTCGGCGCAGGTCAGGGTGGCGCGCCCGGGCGGGGCGCTCGATACCAGTTGCACCGCATCGTCCACCGCCAGCGCCTTCGGCAGCGGCTGCGGACGCTTGGGTGCGCGCACGCCGTCGGTGGGGTTGGCCGCCAGCGTCACCTGGTGCGAGAGCCAGCCGAAAAAGCCGCGCCAGCTCGACAGCTTGCGGGCGATCGAGCGCGGTCCGAGTTGCTGCCCGTGCAGGATCGAGGTCAGGCGGCGGATGTCGGCCTGGCGCACCTGCTGCCAGGGCATGCCCTTGGCAAGCAGGTGCAACTGGTGCAGGTCGCGCCGGTAAGCGCTGATGGTGTGCGGCGAGAGCTGGCGCTGGGTTGCGAGCTGGGCCAGGTAGCGTTCGACCCAGTCCGGCTCCATGGCGCCGCTGTCCATCTCAGGCACGCAGGGCGGCCAGGGCCGCGCTGGCGGTGTCGCCGATGTGGACCAGGAAATCGGTGCCCATGCTGGCGGTGAAGCGTTCCGGATCGGGGGAACCGAGGATCAGGAGGCCGAAGGCGCTGCCGTTGCTGCGCAGCGGCAAGATCACGGTCGATTGGACGGCGCCGGCGTCGGCCAGCCAGCGCACCGCTTCGAAGTCGTGGTTGCTGCCGCAGTAGGGCGCCAGCAAGCTGTTGGCGAACAGGCGCGCATCTTCCGACACGCCGTTGACATACCAGCTGCCCGCATGCGCCGGCGCCAGCTGCCACAGGCGCAGGGTGGCCTGGGGCACGCCAAAATGGGTGGCCAGGCCCTCGACCAGGGCGCGCGGCATGTCGCTGTCGTGGCGCGTCTTGAGCAGGGTCTGGGTCCAGCCGTGGAACTTGTTGGCGATGGCGGCGTTCGCTTCGGCCAGGCGCACCAGGTCCGACATGCGCAGTTCGAGCGCCTTGTATTTATCGCGCATCACTTCCATCTGGCGTTCCTGCAGCGAGACGGCCTTGCCGGTCAGGGGGCTGGACAGCTTGACCTCGCCCAGCAGCTTGACGTGTTCCTGGAAAAAGTGCGGATGGTCGGCCAGGTAGTCGGCGACGGCGGTGGAGTCCAGTGTGGCGGTCATTGAAGTCTTTGCTTGAAGTCTTGGTGCGGGTGAAAAAGGTCCCGCAATTCTAACCGACCGCTTGCGCGCGCCCATGAAAAAAGACGCCCGCAGGCGTCTTTTTTGCTCAGCTGCGTAGCGCGGCGCTTAGAAGCGGTGACGCACGCCGATCTGGATCGCGTGGCTGTCTTCGCCAGCGACTTTGGTGAAGCCGCCCGGCGAACCGGCCGCGCCCGGCGTGTACTGGCCGTCGTTCTGGTTCTTGATGTGCGACAGCACGCTGTAGATGTCGGTACGGGCCGACAGGTTGTAGTCGTAACCGACCGCCACCAGGGTCGCATCGCTGTTCGACGCGGTACGGTCGTTCTGGCGCGCTGCCGAGGCCATCAGGCGGCCCTGGCCCAGGCGGTAGTGCAGGCCCAGCTGGTAGCTGCTGGCATCGACCTGGCTGTTGCGGGTGATGTTGTCGGCGTAGATCTTGTTCAGGGCGGCGATGTTGGCAGCCGGAACGCCAGCGGCGCGCAAGCCCGGCGCGACCGAGCCGGTGAACACGTTCAGGTAGTCGGCCAGCAGGGCCGAATTGCGGTTGACCTGGTCGTGGTAGCCGGCGAACAACTTGAAGTCGCCGACTTTGACCGAACCGCCCACGGTGGTGGTGGTCAGGCTCTTGCGGCCTTGCAGGTCTTCGCCCTGGTTGTGGCCGACGCCGATGTCGAAGATGCTGGTCTTGTAGGTGACCGCGCCGCCCATGAACTTGTTGTAGCGGCCCAGGTAACCGGAATTCTTGGCGCCGTACATCAGCGAGCCGCCGAAACCGGACGGGGTGGCGATGCGGTACTGGATCGATTTCTGCGAGCGGATGTCCGCGCCCAGCGCGGTAAAGCCGGCGGTGCCGCCGGTGATGCCGCCCCAGGTGCCGCCGGTGCCGGTCTCGAAGGCGTCAGCCGCGGCGAACACTTCATAGCCCGGGGTGTACATGCGGCCGATCATGATGGCGCCCACGGGCGTGATCAGGCCGACCATCGCGGTGCGGTCGAACAGGGCTTTTTCGGAATTGACGGCAACCGCCGGCTGCAAGCCGCTGCGCAGGCTGGCCAGGGTCGAAGCCAGGGCCGGGCTCTTGAACGCATCCATGCCCTTGGTCAGGTAATAGCCTTGGTTCGGGGTCACCAGGCCAGGACTCTGGGTACCGGTGTCGAGTTCGACGCGCGCTTCCAGATTGAAGATGGCCTTGTAACCACCGCCAATGTCTTCGGTACCTTTGAAACCGATGCGCGAACCGTCCGAGATGCCACTGACGAGTTTGGCCGATTCACCTTTGGTTTTCATGAAACCGGCGTCGGCGATACCGTAAATGGTCACGCTGGACTGGGCCAGGACCGGGGCTGCGAAACAGGTAGCGATTACACCAGCGATTAATTTTGTTTTCATTGTGTCTCCAGGAGATTATTTTATTTAAAAACGAACGTGCGTACTAATTCGTTTTAACCAATATGCCATCGTTTTTTAGCCTTGTACAGAAAGCCGGGAGCGCCCGCAAGTACTGGTTGCGAAAAAGACACAGACGAGGCAAAAACGTCAATATCGTCTTATCTGAAACACCACAGCTTATCGCGGATGCAACAAGGGGCGCCGCTGGTTACCCAGCGCCGCCCCTTGTTTTATTCGACAGACCGATGTCCGGCGCGCTTCATGCCGTACCCAGCATCAGAAAGCGTGATTCACGCCCAGTGCATAGATATTCATGCTCGACGGAATGGTCGGGCCTTTCTTGTTGGACGCATCGGCGTACAGATAGGTGCGTGGCGACAGGCTGTACTCGTAGCCGATCGACATTTGCTTGGTCTTCTGCATGCCCTGGTTCAGCGCGCCCTGGTTCTTCTGGCCGTAACCGGCGAGAATCTTGCTCGAACCCATCTTGTAATTGGCGCCGACCACCCACGAACGCGATTCTTCGCTGTTAAAGAAGGTGTGGCCGCGGTCTTGCTGGACGCGGGTCGCCATCAGTTTCAGTTGCGGCGTGGCCATGACGTAGCCGGCGATCGACAGCAGGCGCGATTCGACCGCATTGCGTTCGGCGGCCAGCATCAGCGAGCCGGCGGCACCGGTGTAGGTGGCCGAGACCGAATACGGATTGGCCGACGCGTCCGAGCCAGCGCGGTACTGCGGGTTGGCCAGGTTGCCGCGGCCGACGATGGCTGCCGAACCCGAGCTCGCTTCTTTGGTGCCGACCGTGGCATTGATCTGGAAGCCATTGATCAGGTTCGAGTTATAGAACACGGCGTTCGAGAAACGGTTGGTCGAATTGCCCACCAGGCCCAGCGGGTCGGAGGTGTAGCCGGCGACCATCAGGTCGGTCTGGAAACCGGCAGGGCTCGGCACGCCGTGGAACGGCTCGAACTGGGTGCTGCTTTCCTGGAACGCGGTCAGGCCGCGTCCGATGCGCACCATACCGAAGCCGCCTTGCAGGCCGACCCGGCTCTGACCCTGGAACAGGGGACGCTGGACGCCGCCGGCGCCCTGCTCGATGGTGCCCGAGTCCGGTTCATAGCGAATTTCCATCTGGAACACGGCTTTCAAGCCGCTGCCGAGATCCTCGACCCCTTTGAAACCGAGCGTGTTATTAGCGCGCTTGCCGATGGCCAGCGATTGGTCGGTACGTTTGATCATGCCGGCATCAACCGTGCCGTAGATGACCACAGACGATTGGGCTTGTGCAAAGCCGGCGCTTGCGCCGAGAAGTGCCAGAGCGGCCAGTGATTTTTTCATGTACACGTCCTTAAAAAGTGAATCCGTCGAATCCGACAGTGCGTCGAGTTTTCAATTCCTGAACACTCGGATTAAGAAACCTTAATTGCTTGGCCATGCCTTGCCGACCATCGTGGTTGATTATGAGGGGTAGAATTGGTTGAAAGCCAATCATTCCAACGGTGTTGTTGTTTTTATGAAACGTCACAGCGTATTGATGCAGGCAAGTGGGCCTGCATTTAAATGAAAAGCTTTCATGCGGTATTCCACATATTCTTACTGACAAGCTTTGTGCGAAATCAAGGAAGTGCCCATCAGCCGCCTCCGGACCGCCTGCCTGACGTAGACTTCAAAACGTCGGCTGCCCCCGCATCAGCCAGTCAAATGTTGTCTATTGGCAAGCAAATCGGTGCCATGCGGGCTGCAGCAGGCTCAGCGGATTGATCTCCTCCACTCAACGTGATGGCATGAACCATGGCAAACCGTGAAGAACTAGCGCTCATCCGTGGCGCGCGCGCCGGCCGCGCCCAGGCCCAGCTCGAACTGGGCACGCTCTATCTGTTCGGCAGCGCGGGCTTGCCCAAAAGCTTGCCGACGGCCCTGCACTGGCTCGACCGCGCCGCCCAGCAGGGCTGCGCCACCGCCTGCCAGCTGATCGGCACCCATATTCCGTTCGATGTCGCGGTGCAGAGCCAGCGTCCGGTGGCGTGCTGGTTCGGGCAAGCCTTCGACGAAGGCAACCTGCGCGCCGGCCCGGTGCTGGCCCAGCTGATCCTGGGCGGGCATGGCGGCGCGGTGCCGGGTCCCGAGCGGCGCGAGCAAGCGTTCGCCGCGCTGGAGGCGGGTGCGGCGGCCGGCCTGGCCGAGGCCCAGTGGCTGCTGTCGCAGCACCGGCGCCTGGCCGACACGCTGGCCGTGCCCGCAGCGGCGCCGCTGCCCCCGGCAGTGCGCGCGGCAGCGCCGGCGCCGGCCGATGGCGCGCCGCCGCAGCGCGCGGCCGATCCGCGCTGGCTGCAGCGCGCCGCCGACAGCGGCATGCCGCAGGCCCAGCTCTCGCAGCTCGACCACGACTGGGACGATGGCTTGACCGATGCCTATGCCACGCGTGCGCTGCCGCTGGCCAGGGCGCTGGTGCGCCAACTGGGCGCCAGCCCACGCTCGGCCGGCCAGCTCGGCCAGGCCGACGTCACCCTGCTGTCGCGCTGCGCGCGGGCGCTGGCCGCCGGCGCGGTGGCGGGCGAGGAGGGCGGCGCTGCCGACGAAGCGGAAATCCGCCGTTTCTTCGAACTGGCCGCGGCCGAGCACGACGCCCACGCCCAGATGGCGGTCGGACTGTGGTGCGCGCGCATGCAGGTCGACGGCAAGCGCATCGCCGTCGGCGAAGGGTCGGCCAACTTCAAGAAGGCGATTCGCTGGCTGACCCTGGCCGGCAACCAGGGGTTGGCCGAAGCCTGGTATGCGCTGTCGCGTATCTATATCAAGCCTGAATTTTCCCAGCGCAATGTGCTCGACGCCCAGCGCTACCTGGAGCGCGCCGCCGAAATGGGTTACCGCGACGCCCAGCTCGAATGCGGCAACAGCGCCTGGCGTGCGCGCCGCGAAAATGAAAACAACGATGTGCGGGCCGTGTACTGGCTGCAAAAGGCGGCGCTGCAAGGCTGTCCGCAGGCGGCCACGGCGCTGCACAAGATCGCCCCGCGCTGCGAGGGCGCCGCCTATACCGAAACCGGGGCCCTGAGCGCGTACGGGCTGGGCAGCGCACATCCGCTGCTGGCCGCGCGCCTGGAACTGGCGGCCCTGTTCGGGCTCACGCGCGCCGAGGCCTTGCTGATCGACGTCAAGGCGGCCGACCAGGGGCATTGCCTGGTGGTCGATATTCGCGGCAGTTACGGGCGCAGCAAACGGCGCCTGGTGGTGCTCGATTCGATGCACGAGCGCCACGCGCTGGACCGCATCGTGCGCTTGTTCGATGGCGTCGATTGCGGTCCGGGCGGCCCGGAGGGCAATTACCGGCAGCGCTTGTACCGCCTCAAGACGCTGGTGCCGGAGTCCGAGCACGCGCATGCGGAGCAGGGCGAGGTGGAAGCCTACGAAATGGCCGCCTGAGCATAATGGCATTCGTTAAGCGGTTTTTTGACCACCAACTTCAAAACCGTCTTTTCTGCCAGTGGCAGGAATGACGGCGCTGAAGTTAACGCCATGGCCGCCTGAACCGGCAGGCGCTGACGCGGGCAGCTAGACCGTGATTTCGCCGTCGAACACCGTCACGGCCGGTCCGCTGAGCATCACCGGCTGGCCATCGCCTTCCCAGGCGATCGACAATTGGCCGCCGCGCGCACTGACGCGCACGGGCGAATCGAGCAGGCCGCGCCGGATCCCGGCCACCACGGCCGCGCACGCACCCGTGCCGCAGGCCAGCGTTTCGCCGGCGCCGCGTTCAAACACACGCAGCCGCACATGATGGCGGTCCACCACCTGCATGAAGCCCGCATTGACCTTGTTCGGAAAGCGTACATGCGCTTCGATCAGCGGCCCGGTTTCTTGCACGGGCGCCAGGTCGACATCGTCCACCACCTGCACCGCGTGCGGATTGCCCATCGACACGACCGACACAAACACGGTCTTGCCGCCCTGATACTTGATCGGCAAGGGCCACAAGGTGTCGCGTCCCTCGGCCCAGCCGCCCAGGCCGGCTGCGTCAAACGGCACCTGGGCCGTTTCCAGCACCGGCGCACCCATGTCGACCGTGATCGTGCCATCGGCTTCCAGGCGCGGGGTGATGACACCCTTCATGGTTTCCACGCGGATACTTGTCTGGCGCGTCATGCCCTTGTCGGTCACGAACTTGACGAAGGCGCGCGCGCCGTTGCCGCACTGCTCGACTTCGCCGCCATCGTTGTTAAAGATCCGATAACGGAAATCGCATTCCGCGTTCCGTGGTTTTTCCACCACAAGAATTTGGTCGGCACCGATGCCGAAACGCCGGTCCGCCAGGCGTTGCCACTGGGCGGGGCTGAAATCGACTTGCTGGCTGATCGCATCGATCACGATGAAATCGTTGCCCGCGCCATGCATCTTGGTAAATTTGAGTTTCATATTGTCAGTCTGGTCTTGGCGCGATGATTATTTCACATACGGTGAAGGCGCGCCCGGCGGACGGGTCTTGAAGCGCTTGTGCGTCCAGAAATACTCGGCCGGCGCCTCGCGCACCCGTTCCTCGATGAAGGCATTCATGCGGCGCGCCGATTCCGCCATGTCGCCGCCCGGATAATTTTCCCAGGCCGGGTAAAACGTCACCTTCCAGCCCGTGTAATCAGGCAAGAAAGTCGCCACCACCGGAATCACCTGGGCCCCGGTGGCCGCCGCAATGCGGCCGGGCGCGGTCAGGGTGGCGGCAGGGATGCCGAAAAACGGCACGAATGCGGCATCCTTGTCGCCGAAATCCATATCCGGCAGCATGAAGTAGGGCAGATGCTCGCGCATCGCGCGCAGGATCGGCTTGACCCCCTCCTTACGTGAGAACAATTGCACCGGACGAAACCGGGTGCGGCCCTTGCGCAAGACCTCGTCGAAGACGACATTTTTCTGCGGCACATACATCGAGCACAAATTCATTTCCAGCATGACCGCCACGCCGGCCACGTCCAGGCAGACGAAGTGCGGGCACAGCAAGATGGTCGGGCGCGATGCGATCTGATCCAGCGGCACACCCGGCTCGACCCGGATCAGGCGGCGCAGGCGCGCTTTCGGCGCCCACCACAGAATGGCGCGCTCCCACACGCTGCGCGAATACGACTGGAAATGCTGGCGTGCCAGCACCACCCGCTGCGCCTCGGAGAGTTCCGGCATGCACATGCGCAGATTGGTCAGCGCGATATGGCGGCGCTTCCTGAGCACCATGAACAGCAGGCTGCCCACGCCCGTGCCGATGCGCCCCAGCAGGGGCAGAGGCAACCAGTGCATCAGCCACATCAGGCCCAGCAGGATCTTCATGGGTTCTCCTGGGCGTCGGGCGCGGCCACGCCGCCGGGCTGCTTGTAGCGGTTATAACTCCAGAAATACTGGGCCGGGCAGCGCGCGATCAACTGCTCCATGGCGCGGTTGATGGTGCTCGCCTGCGCGGCGGCGCTGCCGTCGAGTTTCTCGCCGAACGGCACGAAACGCACGATGAAACCCTGGCCGCGCGGGCGCCGCTCGGCGTACACCAGGATGATCTCGGCATTGCCCATCTGGGCCAGCTTGGCCGGCAAGGTCATGCTATAGGCCGGGCGTCCGAAAAACGGCGCCCAGACGCCTTCGCCCTCCTGCGGTACCTGGTCCGGCAGCACCCCGATCGGCTCGCCGCGCTTGAGGCACTTGGCCAGGATCCGCACGCCCGACAGATTGGCCGGCGCCAGATGCAGGTTGTGGCGCGCGCGCGCGCCCTCGATCAAGGGTTTCAAGGCGGCCTGCTTGGGCGGGCGGTACATCACGGTCAGCTTGGTGCGCAGCGCGATCTGCTGGGCGGTGATCTCGAAGCAGCCCAGGTGTGGCGTGAGGAACACGATGCCGCGGCCGGCATCGAGGACCGACTGCACATAGTCCCAGTTCTCGTCGGTCGCCAGGCGCGCCACTTTGTCGGGCGGCGCGCACCACACGAAGGCCAGTTCGATGATCGACTTGCCGGACTCGGCGATGGCGGACGACAAGTGCTGGCCGAAGCCGGCCGCGCGCAGATTGGTACGCATCAGCTTGCGGTAGGAAGGGGAAGCGAGATACACGAACCAGCCCAGCGCGGCGCCCATGACATGCAGGACCGGCAGCGGCAGCTTCGATAAGGTACGGAAGAGGGGAACTAACATGGTTTTTGACGGTCGTTCAACAAACGGCTAGTTGCCTAGCCAAAATTTCTCAAGGGAGCGTAAAATACCACGTATGCAGGATCCGCCGAGTTAATAGACAACTTGCGAAGCGGAATATAAATGTCGCTAAAGCGTCGCAGGCAACCCGGTTACTGCGACTTCAATCCACCAGTAACAGGAGCATTGCATGTCAAACGATTATCTCTTCACATCCGAATCCGTCTCGGAAGGCCATCCCGACAAGGTAGCCGACCAAATTTCCGACGCCATCCTCGACGCCATCCTTGAGCAAGACCCGAAAGCGCGCGTTGCTGCCGAGACTTTATGCAATACGGGTCTGGTGGTGCTGGCCGGTGAAATCACCACCCACGCCAACGTCGATTATATTCAGGTCGCGCGCGAAACCATCAAGCGCATCGGCTACGACAACACCGACTACGGCATCGACTACCGCGGCTGCGCGGTGATGGTTTGCTACGACAAGCAATCGCCCGACATCGCCCAGGGCGTGGACGAAGGCGCCGGGCTCGACCTGGACCAGGGCGCTGGCGACCAGGGCTTGATGTTCGGCTACGCCTGCGACGAGACGGCCGAGCTGATGCCGGCCGCGATTCACTACGCGCACCGCCTGGTCGAGCGCCAGTCGCAGCTGCGCAAGGATGGCCGCCTGCCGTGGCTGCGTCCGGATGCCAAGTCGCAAGTGACGTTGCGCTACGTCGACGGCCGTCCGGTTGGGGTCGACACCGTGGTGCTGTCGACCCAGCACGCGCCGGAAGTGACGCACGCGCAGATCGAAGAAGCGGTGATTGAAGAGATCATCAAGAAAGTGCTGCCGCCCGAATGGCTGCATGGCACCCGCTACCTGGTCAACCCGACCGGGCGCTTCGTGATTGGCGGCCCGCAGGGCGATTGCGGCCTGACCGGGCGCAAGATCATTGTCGACACCTACGGCGGCGCCGCTCCCCACGGCGGCGGTGCGTTTTCGGGCAAGGATCCATCGAAAGTCGACCGTTCCGCGGCCTATGCGGCGCGTTACGTGGCCAAGAACGTGGTTGCGGCCGGACTGGCGCGCCAGTGCCAGGTGCAGGTCAGCTACGCGATCGGCGTGGCCAAGCCGATCAACATCACTGTCTACACGGAAGGCACTGGCGTGATTTCCGACGAAAAAATCGCCGCATTGGTGATGGAACACTTCGACCTGCGTCCGAAAGGCATCGTCCAGATGCTTGATTTGCTGCGTCCGATCTACCAGAAGAGTGCGGCGTACGGTCACTTCGGCCGTGAAGAGCCGGAATTCACCTGGGAGCGCACCGACAAGGTCGCCCTGCTGCGCGCCGAAGCCGGCCTCTCCTGATCCACATCGTGCAAACCCGCCAACCGGCGCGGTTTGCACCCCCAACCGGGGTCTGACCTCTGATTCGAAACATTTCGAATCAGAGGTCAGACCCCGGTTTTCGTTTGTGGCTGATTTCTACGGCGATAATGAAAACACTAGCCATTGCTGCTAAATCCGCACGAATCTCGCCAGAGAGCGTCCACAATTCCATTTTTCCGGGTTTCGCTCTCGCATGACGCAGCATCTATATACTTCGGCGCAAGGTTTATCGGCCGGGGTCTGACCTCTGATTCGAAATGTTTCTAATCAGAGGTCAGACCCCGGTTAAGGCATGTTGCGCCGCAGCGTTTTTGCCGTGCGGGCGAAATTTGGCTGGCGCAACTTGGCGTTAGCGGCTAAACTTCTCCGTTCCGAGGAGCGTTGCGACGAAATTCCCATTTCGCCAGGCTCGGAAATCCACCGCAACCGCGCTCACGTTACTTTTTTCTAACTGAAAGGAGGGCGTGATGAACGCCGTACTCAAATCTTCGCAAGACTTCCACATCGCCGATATTTCCCTCGCTGCCTGGGGCAACAAGGAAATCAAGATCGCTGAAACCGAAATGCCGGGCCTGATGGCTATCCGCGAGGAATTCGCCGCGGCCCAGCCTCTCAAGGGCGCGCGCATCACCGGTTCGCTGCACATGACCATCCAGACCGCCGTGCTGATCCAGACCCTGGAAGCCCTCGGCGCCAAGGTCCGTTGGGCATCGTGCAACATCTACTCGACCCAGGACCACGCCGCCGCCGCCATCGCCGCCGCCGGCACCCCTGTGTTCGCCGTCAAGGGCGAAACCCTGGATGAATACTGGGATTACACCCACCGCATCTTCGATTGGCCAAGCGAAGCCGGCCAGCCGGTGTACTCGAACATGATCCTCGACGATGGCGGCGATGCCACCCTGCTGCTGCACCTGGGCACGCGCGCCGAAACCGATCCGTCGGTGCTGGCCAAGCCGGGTTCGGAAGAGGAAATCTGCCTGTTCAACTCGATCAAGGCGCATCTGGCCAAGGATGCCACCTGGTACTCCAAGCGCCTGCCGCAAATCCTGGGCGTGACCGAGGAAACCACCACCGGCGTGCACCGCCTGTACCAGATGCACAAGGAAGGCAAGCTGGCCTTCCCGGCCATTAACGTCAACGATTCGGTCACCAAGTCGAAGTTCGACAATCTGTACGGTTGCCGCGAATCGCTGGTCGATGGCATCAAGCGCGCCACCGATGTGATGATCGCCGGCAAAGTGGCCGTCATCGCCGGCTATGGCGACGTGGGCAAGGGCTCGGCCCAGGCCATGCGCGCGCTGTCGGCGCAAGTGTGGGTCACCGAAATCGATCCGATTTGCGCACTGCAGGCGGCGATGGAAGGCTACCGCGTCGTGACCATGGATTACGCCGCCGAACACGGCGACATCTTCGTCACTTGCACCGGCAACTACCATATCCTGACCGAACAGCACATGCTGGCCATGAAAGACCAGGCCATCGTCTGCAATATCGGCCACTTCGATAACGAAATCGATGTCGCATCGATCAAGAAATACGAGTGGGATAACATCAAGCCGCAGGTCGATCACGTCATCTTCCCGAGCGGCAAGCGCATCATCTTGCTGGCGGAAGGCCGCCTGGTCAACCTCGGTTGCGGTACCGGCCATCCATCGTACGTGATGAGCTCGTCGTTCGCGAACCAGACCATCGCCCAGATCGAGCTGTTCGCCAACACCGACAAGTATCCGGTCGGCGTGTACGTGCTGCCGAAGCACCTGGACGAGAAAGTGGCGCGCCTGCAACTCAAAAAGCTCAATGCACAACTGACCGTGCTGACCGACGAGCAAGCGGCCTACATCACCGTCAGCAAGGAAGGCCCTTACAAGCCTGACCACTACCGCTATTAATCAGTAGCACCGGCGCGCCGCCCGCATGGCGGAGCGCGCGCCGGCTCATGTCGTTCCCTTATCAACCGGACTTTCGCTTCCCCTTATGCGCTTACTTTTGACGTGGTTGATTAACGCAGTGGCGCTATGCGCGCTGCCATTCCTGATGAGCTCGGTTCAAGTCACGAATCTCGGCGCGGCCCTGGTCGCCGCGCTCGTGCTCGGGCTGGTCAATACCCTGATCCGTCCGGTGCTGGTTCTGCTGACTCTGCCCGTAACCCTGCTATCCATGGGGTTGTTCATCCTCGTGATCAATGCGCTGCTGTTTTGGGCAGTCGCGAACCTGATCGATGGATTCCAAGTGTCAGGTTTCTGGTCGGCTTTTATTGCCGCCATCCTGTACAGCATCATTTCGTGGGCGCTGTCTACCTTACTCCTCAAAAAAGATGGCAAATCCTGACTTCAGCATCGAATTCTATCCGCCCAAGACCCCTGAAGGGGCGGACAAGCTGCGCGTGGCGCGCGCCAAACTGGCGCTGCTGCAACCTAAATATTTCTCGGTCACCTTCGGCGCCGGCGGCAGCACCCAGCAGGGCACGCTCGACACCGTGGTCGAGATCCTCGGCGAGGGCCACCAGGCCGCACCCCACCTGTCTTGCGTAGGCGCATCGCGCGAGTCGATCCGCACGATCTTGAAACAGTTCCAGTCGCACGGCATCCGGCGTCTGGTGGCCTTGCGCGGCGATTTGCCGAGCGGCTACGGCGGCGCGGGCGAGCTGCGCTATGCCAGCGAGCTGGTCGAGTTCATCCGGGCAGAGACCGGCGACTGGTTTCACATCGAAGTGGCGGCCTATCCCGAGGTGCATCCCCAGGCCAGGTCGCCGCAGGACGATTTGCAGAACTTCGCGCGCAAGGTGCAGTGCGGCGCGAATGCCGCGATCACGCAGTATTTTTACAACGCCGACGCGTATTTTGCGTTCATGGACCAGACCCGCAAGCTGGGGATCGATATTCCCGTGGTCGCCGGCATCATGCCGATTACCAATTACACGCAATTGATGCGGTTTTCGGACATGTGCGGGGCGGAAATTCCGCGCTGGGTGCGCTTGAAGCTGGCCAGTTTCGGCGATGACAGCGCCTCGATCAAGGCCTTCGGGCTCGATGTGGTGACCCAGCTGTGCGAGCGCTTGCTGGCCGGCGGCGCGCCGGGCTTGCATTTCTACAGCATGAACCAGGCGGTGGCGACGACGGCCTTGTTGGAGCGCTTGAAGCTTGCTTAAGGGCTGCCTGAGGGCTGTATGGTGATGCATGCCAGCGGCTCACTTGTTGCTGCATTGACCTAAAACCGTCGTCCTCGCGCCAAGGCGGCACTCGGCGGGGACCCAAGTTCGAAGCGCCCTCTGTGGCTTGAGAGCGCACTTGTTCCTGCCGAGTGCCGCCTTGGCGCAGGGACGACGGAGCGCGTGTTGGTGGTGAAAGATAGCAATCACCCTTCCGTTATCAGCAGATCGAGCGCCACATCATGCTGCGCGCCTGCAAACGCCACCTGATCGCCCGCATACGCAATCCCCACCGTGTACGGCCGTGGCAGCGCCTCCAGCGTGCGGTCGTAATAGCCCCCGCCATATCCCAGCCGATAGCGCTCGGCGGTAAACCCCAGGCACGGCACCAGCAGCACCGGCGGGCGCTCCAGCACCCGCCGCAGCGCCGGCACCGCCACCCCCATCCGGTCGCTCAGCATGGCCTCGCCCGGCACCCACTCCACGAACGCCAGCGCCGTATCCGGCGCCACCACCAGCGGCAGCGCCAGCCGCACTCCGGCCCGCGCCAGTTCGGCGTAGAG
Source organism: Massilia frigida (assembly GCF_011682175.1). Lineage (GTDB taxonomy): Bacteria > Pseudomonadota > Gammaproteobacteria > Burkholderiales > Burkholderiaceae_D > Telluria_A > Telluria_A frigida. Next base: position 199,835 of record NZ_WHJG01000001.1, on the reverse strand, counting down.
CGGATGCAAATCGGGCTCGCCCCGCAGCGGCCAATACACCCCCAGCAGCGCGGCCTCGCCAGCCGTGCGGCCCCGCCACCACGCCAGCACGCGCGCGCCGATCGCCGCATCGCGCTGCGCCTTTTGCACGGGATCGAGCGCGCGCCGGGCCGCCTTCAGCATCGTGCGCAACGCGGCCTTGTCGGCCCCATGTGCGAATGCAGCATGCGAGTTCGCCGATGCTGGCAGGGCAGCACTTGCGCATGGTATTCTAGGTTCGCCGGTCATGTGTTAAATGAAGTATCCATGGAGAGTTGCATACTGATGTTTTTGCCAAAATTGTTTGCCGTCGCGATTGTCGCCGGAGCCTGCCTGATCCCCGCCTACGCCCAGGCGCCAGTGCCCCCGTACGACCCGCGTGCCGACGACGATACCTTCCTGCTGCTGCGCGAGGCCTCGCGCCAGGATGACGCGGCCAAGGCCAACGCGTATGCCTCGCGCCTGCAGAACTATCCGATCCCGTCGTATGTCGATTATTATCGGCTCAAAACCCGCATGCGGGTCGCCTCGGGCGATGAATTCCGCGATTTCCTCACCCGCTACAAAGGCCTGGCCATCGCCGACCGCCTGCGCAACGACTGGCTGCTGGAACTGGGCCGCGCGCGCGACTGGGCCAATTTTGACCAGCAGCTGCCCCTGTTCGTGCTCAACGACGACACCCAGGTCAAGTGCTACGCCCTGATGTCGCGCGTGGCGCGCGGCGACAAGGTGGCCGACGACGCCCGTGCACTGCTGGCCAATCCGCCCGGCTACGGCGATGCTTGCGGCGCCCTCATTTCCACCCTGGCCCAATCCGGCCAGTTCGACGCCAACGACTTGCTGGCCCAGCTGCGCCTGGCCGGCGAAACCAAGGCCACCGGCCCGGCGCGCCGCATCGCCGCGCTGCTCGGCGTATCCGAACTGCACGCCTCGCAAGCGGTCGACCTGCCGGCGCTGGCCATGGCGCGCGGCATCGGCGACACCCGCGCCGACCACGAAGTCTACCTGATGGCGGTGGCCCGCATGGCGCGCACCAGCCAGAAGCTGGCCGTGATCGCCCTGAACAAGAACGCGCCGCGCCTGTCGCCCCAGGAGCAAGCCATCGGCTGGGCTGGCATTGCGCACGCCGCTTCCCTGACGCTCGCTCCCGAAGCCTACGATTACTGGCGCAAGAGCGCCGGCGCGCCGCTCACGGCCGAACAGGTCCAGTGGAAAACCCGCATCGCCCTGCGCCGCGCCGACTGGAAAACCGTCAAGGCCAGCATCGAATCGATGCCGGCCCCGCTGCGCGCCCAACCCGGCTGGACTTACTGGCTGGGCCGCGCGCAGCAGGCCGAACACGGCGCCCACGAGGCGGCCGTCGCCCTGTACCAGCGCATCGCCGACCAGAACAGTTTTTATGGCCAGCTGGCGCTGGAAGAACTGGGCCAGCTCATTTCGATTCCGCCGCCCGGTCCCGCCCTCACGCCCGAGGAAATGGCGCCCATGGCCAGCAACCCGGGCCTGCGGCGCGCGCTCAAGTTCTTCAGCCTGCGCCTGCGCCCCGAGGGCACGCGCGAGTGGAACTGGGAACTGCGCAAGTTCAGCGAACGCGAACTGCTGGCCGCGGCCGAATTCGCGCGCATGAACCAGATCCTCGACCGCATGGTCAATACCTCGGACCGTACCCGCACCCAGTTCGACTACACCCAGCGCTTCCCGTCGCCGCACAACGACATCCTGCACCCGACCGCGCAGCAGCTCGGCCTGGACCGGGCCTGGGTGTATGGCCTGATCCGCCAGGAATCGCGCTTCATCATGGATGCGCAGTCGAACGTGGGCGCCTCCGGCCTGATGCAGGTCATGCCCGCCACCGGCGCCTACGTGGCGCGCAAGATCGGCCTGGGCGACTACGTCAAGAACAAGCTGACCGACGTGCGCACCAACATCCTGCTCGGGGCAAACTACATGAGCATGGTGCTGGCCAATGCCGACGGCTCGCAAACCCTGGCCACGGCCGCCTACAACGCCGGTCCGGGTCGCATGCGCAACTGGCGCGCCACCCTGGACGAGCCGATGGAAGGGGCCATCTTCGCCGAGTCGATCCCGTACATGGAAACCCGGATCTACGTGAAGAATGTGATGTCCAACGCGACCAACTATGCCGCGCTGTTCGAGAACAAGCCGCAGTCGCTCAAGGCGCGCCTTGGCAAAATTTCGCCGCGCAGCGCCCAGGGCAACGACCTGCCCTGATGCGCTAGCGCGGCGCCATCATTGATGGAGCGAGCACGATGAAAGACATGACGGTAGTGGTGTTCGGCGGCTCCGGCTTCATCGGCAGCCATCTGGTGGCGCGCCTGTCGCAGGAGGGCGCGCGCGTGATCGTGCCGACCCGCCGCGCCGAACGCGCCAGGCACCTGATCTTCCTGCCGCGCGTGGAGGTGGTGGGGGCCGACATCGGCGACGATGCCACCCTGCGCCGCCTGCTGGCCGGGGCCGATGCCGCCATCAACCTGGTGGGGGTGCTGCATTCGCGCCGCGGCCAGCCGTACGGGCCTGACTTCAGGCGCGCCCACGTCGAACTGCCGCGCCGTATCGTCGCCGCCTGCGCCGCCACCGGCGTTGCGCGCTACCTGCATATGAGCGCCCTGGGCGCGGCCGCCGACGGCCCGTCGATGTACCAGCGCTCCAAGGCCGACGGCGAAGTGGCCGCGCGTGCCGAACCCTCGGTGGCGGCCACCATTTTCCGCCCGTCGGTGGTGTTCGGCCCGGGCGACAGTTTTCTCACCACCTTCGCGCGCATGCAGAAGTGGCTGCCGTGTATTCCGCTGGCCGGCGCCGCCACCGACTTCCAGCCGATCTGCGTGGCCGACGTGGCCGACGCTTTCACCCACGCGCTGGGCGACCTGAAAACGCGCCACCAGGTGTATGGCCTGGGCGGCCCGCAAATCTATTCGCTGGCCGAACTGGTGCGCCTGGCCGGGCGCTACGCGGGCCACCGGCGGCCGGTGTTCGGCATTCCCGACCCCCTGGCGCGCCTCCAGGCCATGCTGTTCGAGCTGCTGCCGGGCGCCCCCATCATCAGCCGCGACAACCTCGATTCGATGAAGGTCGATAACGTGGTCGATCCGGCCATCCAGGCCACCACCGCCGCCGCCCTCGGCCTGCACCTGCGCGCGCTGGAAGCGGTGGCGCCGCGCTACCTGGCGCCACACGAACGCTTCGACGATTACCGCGCGCGCGCGGGACGCTGACCATTTACTTTTTTTCGGAACTGTCACAATGCAAACCACAGAACTTGATCCGACCCTCTCGCAGACCCTGGACGATGCCCGCAAGGCCGGCCTGACCCTCATCATCGGCAACAAGAATTATTCGACCTGGTCGATGCGGCCGTGGGTGGCGGCCACCGCCTTCGGCATTCCGTTCAACGAAGTGCGGGTGCTGCTCGACCAGCCCGATACGTCCGCGCGCATCGCCGAGTATTCCGGCGCGGGCCGGGTGCCGGTACTCATCGCCGGCGAAATGACGATCTGGGACAGCCTGTCGATCTGCGAATACCTGGCCGAGCAATTCCCGGAAAAGCACATGTGGCCACAGGACGTGGCGGCGCGCGCGATGGCGCGTTCGGTGACGGCCGAAATGCATAGCGGCTTTGCCGACCTGCGCAGCGCCATGGCGATGAATATCCGCATGAGCCTTCCGGGACGCGGGCGCACCCCCGGCGCCCAGGGCGACATCGGCCGCATCAGCGAGATCTGGGAAGAGTGCCTGTCGCGCTTCGGCCACCACCAGTTCCTGTTCGGCGATTTTTCGATCGCGGACGCGTTTTTTGCGCCGGTGGTGATGCGCTTCCGGATTTACGGCGTGGCGCTGGCGCCGGCCCTGCAAGCCTACTGCGAGCGGGTCCAGGCCCACCCGGCCGTGGCGCGCTGGGTGCGCGAAGCGCTGGCCGAAACCGACATCGCCGCCCACCATGACGAAGAAATCCGCGGCAAGCCATAATAGCGGTTCAGTCAACACTATCTTCAGCATGAAAACATACATCGTAGGCGGCGCCGTGCGCGACGGCCTTCTGGGCCTGCCGGTGCAGGACCGCGACTGGATCGTGGTCGGCGCCACGCCCGAAGACATGCTGGCCGAAGGCTTTCGCCCGGTCGGCAAGGACTTCCCGGTCTTCCTGCATCCCAAGACGCAGGAAGAGTACGCGCTTGCCCGCACCGAGCGCAAGACCGCGCCCGGCTACCGCGGCTTCGTGTTCCACACTTCGCCCGACGTCACCCTCGAAGAAGACCTGGTGCGGCGCGACCTGACCATCAACGCCATCGCGCGCGACGCCGACGGGACCATCACCGATCCGTTCGGCGGCCAGCGCGACCTGGAAGCGAAAATCTTCCGCCACGTCTCCGATGCCTTTGCCGAAGACCCGGTGCGCATCCTGCGCCTGGCGCGCTTCGCGGCGCGCTTTCCCGGCTTTACGGTGGCGCCCGAAACGATGGAACTGATGCGGCGCATGGTGCTGGCGGGCGAAGTCGACGCCCTGGTGGCCGAGCGGGTCTGGCAGGAAGTGGCGCGCGGACTGATGGAGCAAACACCGTCGCGCATGCTCAGCGTGCTGCGCGAGTGCGGGGCGCTTGGGCGCATCATGCCGGAGCTGGACGCCTTGTGGGGAGTGCCGCAGCCGCCGCTGCACCACCCCGAAATCGATACGGGCGTGCACATGATGCTGGTGATCGACTACGCGGCCGAACGCGGTTTCGATTTGCCGGTGCGCTTCGCCGCCCTGATGCACGACCTGGGCAAGGGCGCCACGCCCGCCGAACACTGGCCGCGCCACCACGGCCACGAGCAGCTTGGCCTGGCCCTGATCGAGGCTGTCTGCGCGCGCCTCAAGGTGCCAGGCGAGTGCCGCGACCTGGCCGTCATGACGGCGCGCGAGCACGGCAACGTCAGCCGCGCCCAGCAATTGCGTGCCAATACCCTGGTGACCCTGTTCGAGCGTTGCGACGCTTTCCGCAAGCCGCTCCGTTTTGAACAGATGCTGCTGGCGGCCGAGAGCGACTCCCGCGGACGTGGCGGCGCGGGCGACGATTTCCGCACCCGGCCGTATCCGCAAGGGCCCTACCTGCTCGGCGCCCTGGCGGCGGCGCGCTCGGTCAACGCCGGCGAGGTGGCGCTGCGCTGCGGCGACAACAAGCAGCAAATTCCCCACGCCGTGCATACGGCGCGCGTCTCGGCCGTCAAGGCGGCCCTGCGCCTCGGCGACGAGCCCGGTCAGGCGGACGACAGGACCGGTGCGAATCCTGCTATTCTTTGATCCGATATTGGCATTGACACGGAGAAACGGGATGCTGTCCACCTTGCGCCGGTCCGTGGGTCGGACCCTTGCCGCGCTCGCCTGCTGCTGGGCAGGTGCCGCTGCGGCCCAGGCGCTTGTCAATGAGCCTATCCGTCCGCTGCCGCTCAAGGCGGTGGGCGACCCGGCGCGCATCGCGCTCGGCGCGCGCCTGTTCCAGGACCCGCGTTTTTCGCGCGACAGCACGCACAGCTGTGCCACCTGCCACCAGTTGCGCCGTGGCGGCACCGACGGCAAGGCCCTCGCCATGGGGCCGGACGGCAAGCCGGCGCGTTTTAATACCCCGACGGTCTACAACAGCAGTTTCAATTACCGCCAGACCTGGACCGGGCGCCACAGCGGCGTCGAGCAACTGCTCGACCATGTGATCACCAAGCCCAAGGGCTTTGCCGACAACTGGGAGCTGATGGCCGCGCGCCTGGCCCGGGACGAGGCGCTGTCGGCCCAGTTCGTGGAGGTGTACGGCGATGTCATGCGTCCGGCCTATGTGCGCGACGCGCTCGACCAGTATCTGCGTTCGCTGGTGACGCCGTCGCGCTTCGACCGCTATCTGCGCGGCGAGGCCGGCGCCATCACGGCCGAGGAGGAACGCGGCTACCTGCGCTTCAAGAGCTATGGCTGCGCGGCCTGCCACCAGGGCATCAACGTGGGCGGCAACCTGTTCCAGAAACTGGGCGCCATGCGCGAGATGCCGGGGCTGGAAACGAGCGGCGCCGACCTGGGCCGCTACCAGGTCACCGGCCGCAACGTCGACCGCAACGTGTTCCGCGTGCCCGGCCTGCGCAATGTCGCGCTGACCGCGCCGTACTTCCATGACGGCTCGGTCGGCACGCTCGACCAGGCGGTCGAGCTGATGTTCAAATACCAGCTCGGGCGCACCGCCTCGCAGCAGGACAAGGAATTGATCGTGCGCTTCCTGCACACCCTGAGCGGCGAGAAGCTGGTGCCGGGCGTGCCGCCGGCAGTGCCGCCGGGAGTTCCGCCATGAGGGGCGCCTTCGGCACCTGGCGCCGCGTCGCCGGGCTGCTGCTGCTGGCCGCGCTGATGGTGGTGCTGGGCGTGCTGTTCAACCGCACCCAGGCCGTCGACATCGAAGCGCAGAACCGGATCATGCTCAACCTGCGCGAGCTGGAAAAGCTCGATTCGGAGTGGAACGTCAACATCCTGCGCTCGCACATCGGCTTGAACACCAATTACGACCCGCTCTCGGCACCGCTGGCGCGCATGCGCGAACTGCAGCTGCGCCTGGGCGCCGCGCTGCCCATCACCGGCAATGCCAAGGCCGGGGAAGCGCTGGAGCAGGTCACGCGCGCGCTGGTGAAGAAGGAAGAACTGGTCGAGCAGTTCAAGACCCAGAACGCGATCTTGCGCAATTCGCTGATCTTTTTCCCGCCCGCGATCACCGATCTGAAGACCGAGTTGAATGGCATCGAAGGCGCGATCGTGCAGGCGCGCACGGTGCTGGCGCTCGACAGCGCCCTGAATAGCCTGCTGAGCGACATCCTGCGCTACAACCTGGCGCCGTCGCCGGCCCTGGCGGCGCAGATCGAACGCACGATCGCCTCGATGCAGCCGCTGCGCGGCGATTTTTCGGACAGCGTGAGCGACACCATCGATGAACTGGGGCGCCACGCGCACGCCATCCTGCGCTACCGCCAGATGGAAAACGAACTCGAAATGCATATCGCGAACAGCCGCACCGCCGAAGCGATGGACAAGCTGGGCAGCCTGTTCGATACCTCGTTCGACCAGGTGCTGATCGAAAAGCAGCATTACCGGACTTACCTGTTTGCGTATTCAGGTTTGCTGCTGCTGCTGTTGATGTACGTGGCGCGGCGCCTGCTGCGCAGCTACAGCATCATCGGCGAGGTCAATCGCAGTTTGCAGGCCGCCAACGAGACGCTGGAGCATCGCGTGGCCGAGCGCACGGCGGCGCTGGAAGCGCAGACGGCGCGCCTGAAGCAGCTGGCCCAGCACGACAGCCTGACCGGCTTGGTCAATTATGGCGAACTCACGCGCCTGCTGGCGCATGCGCTGGTGCGGGCCGGCCGGCGCGGCGACGTGGTGGTGGCCATGTTCATCGACCTCGATGGCTTCAAGGCGGTCAACGACACCTACGGGCACGCGACCGGGGACCTGGTGCTGTGCGAAGTGGCCAAACGGGTGCAGGAAAAGCTGCGCAAGGAAGATGCGCTGGCGCGCCTGGGCGGGGATGAATTCGTGATCCTGCTGGAAGAGGTCAGTGGCCGCGAGGGAGCCTTGCGGGTGGCGCAGCAGACGCTCGACGCGATCCGCTCGATCACCGAGGCGGGCGGCTTCCCGGTGCGCATCTCGGCCAGTATCGGCGTGGCCAGCGCCAAGGGCAAGGAAGGCTTCATGCGTGGCGCGCCGGCCTTGCTGGCCGATGCCGACCAGGCCATGTACCAGGCCAAGCAGGGCGGCAAGAACGGGATTTCGTTCAGTCCGCAGGCGCAGTGGAATGAGGTGCCGATGTCGACGGCGGTAACGACGGCGGTGTGAGGGTAGCTCGATAGGGATACTCTCGTTAGCCTCAAAACCGTCGTTCCCGACCTTGGCGGCCGCCCAGGTCGGGAACGACGGGTGGAATGCGCTACAATGGGTAAATGGTGCACTGCACAATAAACGTCACGGAAAACGGCCGCAATCATGTTCACAAACCCCTTCAGCAACTGGCTCAGCGCCCGCAGCGGTAGCAAGAGCCGCCGCAAGGTGCTGGTCAAGCAGCTCCACGAACGCGACCGCCACCGCGTGCTCAAGCATTTCCTCGCGCTCGACAACAGTGACCGCTTACTCCGCTTCGGCACCAACCTGCCTGATGAACTGGTGGAAGCCTATGTCGCCAAGATCGACTTTTCCCACGATACCGTCTACGGCGTCTATAACCCGGTCTTCAAGCTGGTCGCGGTCGGCCACCTGGCCTTCGCGCCCAGGCCAGCCTCGTCGCACGCCCTGAGCAGCACCACCAAGGATATCGTGGCCGAATTCGGCGTGTCGGTGTCGGCCTCGGCGCGCGGGCTGGGCATCGGTTCCAAATTGTTCGAGCGCGCCGCCATCCGCTGCCGCAACCTCGATGTCGACACCTTGTATATGCACTGCCTCTCGTCCAACCAGACCATGATGCACATCGCCAAAAAGGCCGGCATGGAAATCCAGCGCGACTATGGCGAAGCCGACGCCTACCTGCGCCTGCTGCCACCCGACCCGGCCAGCATGCTCAGGGAAGCCATCGACGAGCAGTTCGCCACCATCGACTACACCCTCAAGGCCAACACCCGCGCCGCGGTCAAGTTCTTCGTGCCGAAGAAGTAAGCCTCAGACCAGCGGCAGCGCGGTCGTATCCTTGATCCGCTGCAGCGCGAAGCTCGACTTCACGTCCGCCACCGCCGGGTGGCTCAGGAGCGTCTGCATCATGAAGCGCGAGAAGTGGTCCATGTCTTCCACGTGCACGCGCAGCAGGTAATCCATTTCCCCCGTCATCGCATAGCAGGCCACCACTTCCGGCCAGTGCTCGACCGACAGCGCGAAATCGGTATGCGGCGAACTGGTGGCGCGGCGCGCTCCGGCCGCGTTGCTGGAGCCCTCGCTGTGCTTTTCCAGCCGCACGTTCACATACGCCAGCAAACCGAGCCCGATCTGGGCCGGGTCGAGCAGCGCCACGTACTGGCGGATCACGCCCGCCTCTTCCAGCCGCTTGATGCGGCGCAGGCAGGGCGAGGGCGACAGGCTGACCCGGTCGGCCACGTCCTGGTTCGACAGGCGCCCGTCCGCCTGCAGAATCGCCAGAATCTTCCGATCTGTTTTATCCAGCACAATTTTTGGCATATTTCCTCAGAAAGCGGCATTTCAACGCAATATTATTGCTCAAATCGCCGCGCGTGGGGCAGTGTTTGAAATTTAATGCCGATGCCGCAGGACTATACTGTGCCCTATTAAAATAGGAGACTGTCATGCAATTTACGCCTTGGGAAAACCCGATGGGGACCGATGGATTCGAGTTCGTCGAGTATGCGGCGCCGGATCCGAAAGCGCTCGGCGCCCTGTTCGAGCAGATGGGCTTTACCGCCATCGCGCGCCACCGCCACAAGGACGTGACCTTGTATCGCCAGGGCGAGATCAACTTCATCATCAACGCCGAAAAAGACTCGTTCGCGCAGCGCTTCGCGCGCACCCACGGCCCGTCGGTGTGCGCCATCGCGATCCGCGTGGACGACGCGGCCATGGCTTACCGGCGCGCGCTCGAACTGGGCGCCTGGGGCTTCGACAACAAGACCGGCCCGATGGAACTGAACATCCCCGCCATCAAGGGCGTGGGCGATTCGCTCCTGTATTTCGTCGACCGCTGGCGCGGCAAGGGCGCCAACGCCGGTTCCGCGCCGGGCACCATCGGCGACATCAGCATCTATGACGTCGACTTCGTCGCCATCCCGGGCGCCATCGCCAACCCGATCGGCAACGGCCTGACCTACATCGACCACCTGACCCACAATGTGCACCGTGGCCGCATGAAGGAATGGGCCGAGTTCTACGAGAACCTGTTCAACTTCCGCGAAGTGCGCTACTTCGACATCGAAGGCAAGCTGACCGGCCTCAAATCGAAGGCCATGACTTCCCCGTGCGGCAAGATCCGGATTCCGATCAATGAATCGTCGGACGACAAATCGCAGATCGCCGAATACCTCGATGCCTACCACGGCGAAGGCATCCAGCACATCGCGCTCGGCACCGACCATATCTATACCTCGGTCCAGGGCCTGCGCAATAGCGGCATCGTGTTCCAGGACACGATCGAAACCTACTATGAGCTGATCAACCGCCGCCTGCCGGGCCATGGCGAGAACCTCGAGGAAATGCGCCGCCTGCGCATCCTGATCGATGGCCACAGCAACGAAACCGAACGCGAACTGCTGCTGCAGATTTTCACGCAGACGGTGATTGGCCCGATCTTCTTCGAGATCATCCAGCGCAAGGGCGACCAGGGCTTCGGCGAAGGCAATTTCCGCGCGCTGTTCGAGTCGATTGAACTCGACCAGATCAAGCGCGGCGTGCTGCAGGACACGACTGCGGCTTGAAGCGCGGCGTACAAGAATATACGGAGACAAAGACAATGAATGCACCGCTAGACCGGGCTCAGCTCGACGCTGAGCCGTCGCACGAGATTTCGCTCGACGACAAATGGACGCTGGAGCGCGGCCGCGCCTTCATGACCGGCACCCAGGCGCTGATCCGCCTGCCGATGATGCAGCGCGAACGCGACCTCAAGGCCGGCCTGAACACCGCCGGTTACATCACCGGCTACCGCGGCTCGCCCGTGACCTCGGTCGACATGACCGCGGTCAAGGCCAAGAAGCACCTCGACGCCCACCACGTCAAGTTCCATCCCGGGATGAACGAAGACCTGGCCGCCACCGCCGTCTGGGGCACCCAGCAAACCAACCTGTTCAAGGACGCCAAGTACGACGGCGTGTTCTCGATGTGGTATGGCAAAGGCCCCGGCGTGGACCGCTGCGGCGACGTCTTCAAGCACGCCAACAATGCCGGCAGCGCCAAGCATGGCGGCGTGCTGGTACTGGCCGGCGACGACCACGCGGCCAAGTCGTCGTCGACCGCGCACCAGTCGGACCATATCCTGAACGCCTGCGGCATTCCGGTGCTGTACCCGGCCTCGGTGCAGGAATACATCGACTACGGCCTGCACGCCTGGGCCATGAGCCGCTATACCGGCTTGTGGGTATCGATGAAGTGCGTCACCGACATCATCGAATCGGGCGCCGTGGTCGACTTCGACCCGGACCGCGTCCAGATCGAACTGCCGACCGACTTCGTGCTGCCCGAGGGTGGCCTGAATATCCGCTGGCCCGACACCGTGCTCGATATGGAAGTGCGGATGAACAGCTTCAAGTGGTACGCGGCACTGGCTTACGCGCGCGCCAACAAGCTCAATAAGATCATCTGGGACAGCCCGAAACCGAAGATCGGCATCATCACCGCCGGCAAATCGTACCTGGACACGCGCCAGGCGCTGGCCGACCTGGGCATCGACGAGCAGGCAGCGGCCGACATCGGCATCCGGCTGTACAAGATCGGCATGACCTGGCCGCTCGAAGCGGAAGGCGTGCACGAATTCGCCAAGGGTCTCGACGAAATCCTGGTGGTCGAAGAGAAGCGCCAGATCCTGGAATACGCGCTCAAGGAAGAACTGTACAACCTGCCGGATGGCCAGCGTCCGCGCGTGGTCGGCAAATTCGACGACACCGGCGAATGGTCGAACAAGGGCGGCACCGGCCACGGCGACTGGCTGCTGCCGGCCACCTATGAGCTCAACCCGGCCCAGATCGCACGCGCGATCGCCAGCCGCATTTCGCACTACTGCGCCGGCCATCCGGTCGAGCAGCGCGTGAAGGAACGCATCGCCTACCTGGAAGCGAAAGAGCTGGTACTGAAAAACGTCAGCACCAAGCCCAATCCGGACACCGACCGCACGCCGTATTTCTGCTCCGGCTGCCCGCACAACTCCTCGACCAAGGTGCCGGAAGGCTCGCGCGCGCTGGCCGGCATCGGCTGCCACTACATGGTGCTGTGGATGGACCGCGAAACCTCGACCTTCACTCACATGGGCGCCGAAGGCGTGACCTGGGTTGGCCAGGCGCCGTTCACCAACGAGAAGCACGTCTTCACCAACCTGGGCGACGGCACCTACTTCCACTCGGGGATCCTGGCGATCCGCGCGGCGGTGGCGGCCAAGGTCAACATCACCTACAAGATCCTGTTCAACGACGCGGTTGCGATGACCGGCGGCCAGGAATTCGACGGTCCGCTTGACCCGGGCATGATCAGCCGCCAGATCGCGGCCGAAGGCGTGGGCCCGATCATCGTCGTCACCGACGAACCGGAAAAATACCCGTCCGACTACAAGTGGGCCGAAGGCGTGACCGTGCGCCACCGCAGCGAGTTGATGGATGTGCAGCGCGAACTGCGCGACAAGCCGGGCGTGTCGGCCATGATCTACGACCAGACCTGTGCGTCCGAAAAACGGCGTCGCCGGAAACGCAACGAGTACCCGGATCCAGCCAAGCGCGCCGTCATCAACGAGGCTGTGTGCGAAGGCTGCGGCGACTGCTCGGTGCAGTCGAACTGCCTGTCGGTCGAACCGCTGGAAACGGAACTGGGCCGCAAGCGCCAGATCAACCAGTCGTCCTGCAACAAGGACTTCTCGTGCGTGACGGGTTTCTGCCCGAGTTTTGTCACGGTCGAAGGCGGTTCGCTCAAGAAGCCGAAGAAAGCCGCCGCCGGCGAAGCGGCCCCGCCGCAGCTGCCGACGCCTGTGTTGAAAGGCACGGCCGCGCCGTACGGCATCCTGATCACCGGGATCGGCGGCACCGGCGTGGTCACCGTCGGCCAGATCCTGGCGATGGCGGCCCACGTCGAAGGCAAGGGCGCCATTGTGCTCGACATGAGCGGACTGGCCCAGAAGGGCGGCCCGGTGATGTCGCACGTGCGCCTGGCCGACAAGCAGGCCGATTTGCATTCGACCCGCGTGGGCACCGGCAGCGCCGACCTGGTCATCGGCTGCGACCTGATCGTCACGGCCAGCCGCGACGCCCTCTCGCGCATGGGCGAAGGCCGCACTTACGCGGCGATCAATTCGACCGGTTCCTCGACGGCGGCATTCGTCAAGAACCCGGACTGGCAATTCCCGGGAGCGTCCTCGCAAGCGGAAATCGTCAAGGCTTGCGGTGCCGAGCGCGTCGATTTTATCGATGCCGGCCAGATCGCCACGGCGCTGATGGGCGACTCGATCGCCACCAATATGTTCATGCTCGGCTACGCGTGGCAAAAAGGGCAGGTGCCTTTGAGCGAAGCGTCGATCTTGAAGGCGATTGAACTGAACAATGTCTCGGTGGGCTTCAACAAGAGCGCCTTTACCTGGGGCCGCACGGCGGCACACGATCTGGCGTCGCTGGTGAAAATGACGACGCCGGCCAAGGTGATCGAATTCAAGCGCACGCAAAGCCTGGACGAGATCATCAACAAGCGCATCGAACTGCTGACCGCTTACCAGGATGTCGCCTACGCCAACCAGTACAAGGCCTTCGTGGACCAGGTGCGCGCCGAGGAAGCGAAGCTGGGCAAGGGCACGCGCCTGACCGAAGCGGTGGCGCGCTACTTCTACAAGCTGATGGCGTACAAGGACGAGTATGAAGTCGCGCGCCTGTACACCAATGGCGCCTTCCAGGAGAAGATCGCCGGCATGTTCGAGGGCGACATCAAGCTCAAGTTCCACTTGGCGCCGCCGCTGTTCGCCAAGCACGACTCCAAGGGCCAGCTGATCAAGCAGGAATTCGGCCCGTGGATGATGAAGGCGTTCGGCCTGATGGCCAAGATGAAGGGCTTGCGTGGCGGCGCGCTCGACATCTTCGGCTACACGGCGGAGCGCAAGATGGAACGCGCGCTCATTACCGAGTACCGCAACACGGTCGGCGGCCTGCTGCCGAAGCTGAACGCGGAGACCTTGTCGCAAGCGGTGGCCATTGCCAGCATCCCTGAAGATATTCGCGGGTACGGGCATGTGAAGGAGCGCCACCTGAAGGCGGCCAAGGAGAAGGAAGCCGCGCTGCTGGCGGCCTTCGGCAAGCCGGCCTCGCCGGACGGCGTGATCCAGATCCATCGGGTTGCGTAGACCGGGTCGCGTAAGACCGGGTCGCGTAAGACCGGGTCGCGTAGGCCGGTGGCGTAACACCTGTTAGTGTCAGATGAATGGCCCGCCTCCGAGCGGGCCATTTTTTATCCGGGGTATCATGGGGGCTTCGCAATTGACGAGGCCAGACGACCATGTTCATCACCGCCAAGGGAACCTTCGAGATCACCATGCAAGCGCCGCCATCCGGGGAGGGGGCGGGCCGCGTCTCTCTGGGGCGAATGCTGATCGATAAATACTACAGCGGCGATTTGATCGGCATTGGCCAGGGCGAGATGCTGTCGGCCGGCAATCCCGCCGCCGGTTCGGCGGGGTACGTGGCCATCGAACATGTGACCGGCACGCTGGACGGCATGAGCGGCAGCTTCGCGCTGCAGCACGCAGGCACCATGCATGCGGGCGCCAGCCACCTGTCGATCAGCATCGTGCCCGGATCGGGGACCGAGGGGCTGGCCGGCATCCAGGGTAAGTTCAAGCTCGACATCGTCGACAGCAAACATTACTACGAGCTTGAGTACACGATGGACCTGGTGTAAAACCGGGGTCGACGCAGGGACCTTACGGCAGCAAGATCGCCACCAGCATCATCCCCAGCCCCACCATCGACACCGTCCACACAATCGAGCGCAGCACCGGAATGCCGGCCGCGTACAGCGGCACGTACACCACGCGCGCGACCAGGTAAGCCCAGGCGCCCCACAAGGTCAGGGCGCCCTCGCGCCCGCCCACATGCGCAATCAGGACGGCCGCCGCAAACAGCGGCAGCGTCTCGAACAGATTGGCCTGGGCCCGCTGAAGACGCGCCGTCACCGGCCGCGGCGGCGGCGCCCCGCCATCGCGCGGACCCATGTTGTACTCCATCCCGGTTTCCCTGTTCCGGAACGCGCTGGTCAGCATGATCTGCACCACCGCCAGCACCAGGGTCCATCCCAGGATCATCAGTTCGGTCGTCATCTTGTATTTCCTTGTGTAAGCCGACGCTTGCCGGCAATGTGATCAGATTAACAAAATATGCCGCAAGGCAGCGTACGTCTTATGTTGCTTTTTGTGCATATATATTGCGTCTAGACAAATTCCTCGAGCATTTGTCCTTTAAAATTGAATGTTTTGCATCTTTACACCGTCCTCAACGCCAGGAGACTGCCATCAACGCCCCGATCAACGCCCCGTCCCCGGAACTGGCGGCCCGCCTGACCGCCCCGAGCCGCGCCTACAAGAACAGCGCGCGCCTCGCGGTGGCCGGCTTGCTGCTGTTCGTCGCGCTGTACTGCGGTCTGGCCGGCTGGTTCATGTACACCCCGTGGCAAGTCTTCGTCGACGGCGCCGGCAGCGACCTGGGCATTTTCGCCTACATCATGGCCGCCTGTTCGCTGTTCATCGGCGTGCTGATGCTCAAGGCGATCTTCTCGGTGCGTAACGCCAAGTTCGAGGACTTGCACGAGGTCACCGCCAGTGAGCAGCCGCGCCTGTTCGCCTATCTGTTCGAGCTGGCCGACGCCGCCGGCGCGCCGCGTCCGCACAAGGTGTTCCTGTCGGCCAGGGTAAATGCCGCGGTGTTCTACGACCTGTCGCTGTTCAACCTGATTTTCCCGTCCAAGAAGAATCTGGAAATCGGCCTGCCGCTGGTGAACACGCTCTCGCGCGGCGAACTGCGCGCCGTGCTGGCGCACGAATTCGGCCATTTCGCGCAGCGTTCGATGGCGGTCGGGCGCTGGGTCTACGTGGCCCAGCAGATCGCCGGCCACATGGTCACGCGGCGCGACAAGTTCGACGAGTTCCTGGCCGGCGTGGGCCGGATCGACTTCCGCCTGGCCATGGCGGTCGGCGTGCTGCAGGTGATCATCTGGTCGATCCGTTCGCTGGTCGACTCCGTGTTCCGGGTGGTGGTGATGCAGCGCGCCCTGTCGCGCGAGATGGAAATGCAGGCTGACCTGGTGGCTGTGTCGCTCACCGGCAGCGACGCCCTGATCCACGCGCTGCACCGCACCCGTGGCGCGGACGACGTCTGGGCGCGCGCGCTGTCGTTCATCCACCGTGAACACGCCACCGGGCGCACCACGCGCGACGCGTTCACGGTCCAGACTCACCTGCTGCAGCGCATGAGCAGCATCCTCAACGACCGCACTTACGCCGAGGTGCCGCCGCTGCCCGAGCAAGGCCGCGAAGCGCACCGCGTGTTCAAGGCCGAACTGGCGCAGCCGTCCAAAATGTGGCGGACCCACCCGCTCAATCACGAACGCGAAGCGAACGCCAAGCGCATTTACGTGGCGGCCCCAATCGACCCGGCCAGTGCCTGGACGATCTTCGAGCAGCCATCCGCACTGCGCGAACAGATGACGCGTAGCTTGCTCGGCGACAGCCGGTCCACGCCGGTCGACCTGGAAGAGTCGCTCAAGACGCTGGCGCTTCCGTTCCAGCGCGAACAGTACAACCGCCGCTACTGCGGCGTCTATTTCGGCCGCCCGCTGACCCGCCATGCGTCGGCTTTGTCGCAACTGCGCGACGGGCATTACGCCGCCGCGCCGGACACGCTGGCGAGCCTGTACCCAGCCACGTTGACGGACGACGTGCAGCTGCTGCGCACCCTGCAGGACGAGCGCGGACAGCTCGACGCCCTCATCGCCGGCCACCTGACCGCGCCCGGGGGTGTGGTGCGCCTGCGCGGTGAAGAATTCAGCAAGAAGCAGCTGCCCGCCGCGCTGGAGCGGGTGCGCGCGGAAATCGAGGAAGTCAACGCGCGCCTGCACCGGCACGACTGGCTGTGCCGCAGCTGGCACCAGAACATGGCGCGCCAGTTGGGTGGCGGCTGGGAAGCCTATCTCGACGGCCTGTTAGCGCTGGTGCACTACGCCGAACACCGCCTGGCCGACATGCACGATGCGCAAGGTATGCTCAATAACGCAGCGGCGGTCGTCACGGCGGTGCGCCGCGTGACCGCCGACGGCGTCGCACGCGTGGTCAGGCAGGGTGCCGAGTTGTATAACGTGATGGACCAGATCCACCGCGAATCAGCGTTTGTGCACATCGACCCGCGCTTCGGCCAGCGCCTCGGCCTGAAGACCGACTGGCGCAGGGCCCTGGGCGGCTACTCGATGGCGCCGCCCCACGCGGAGAACATCAACGAATTCATGCGCGACTCCGAAGCCTGGAGTAACGCCCTGTCTGGCTGGCTCGACATGCTGCATGCAGATGCCCTCGAAGAATTGCTGGTCACCGAAACCATGGTCGTGCGCTGTTCGCGCGGCGACGAAGCGATGGTGGCTGCGCCGCTGCCATCGCAGGTGCCGCCCTCGTACCCCTTGCTGCTGGTGGGAGCCGAACGTAAGCGCCAACAGGAACTCGACTGGTGGGCGCGCTTCCAACGGGCCGACGGCGCCGTGCCGGGTGGCGCGCGCCTGCTGGTCGCCGCGTCGATCGTGATCGCGGTCCTGAGCGCCGGCTCGTTCACCAAAGGCGGCGTGTCGGCCTTCGGCAGCGATCCGGTGATCACGGTGTACAACGGCCTTGGTGCGCCGGTCAACGTGAATATCGACGGCAAGCTGATGGGCGTGCCGGCGCATGCGCACCGGGAGCTGAGCGTGCCGATGCTGGGCAAGCACCATGTCGAGACGCGTAGCGCCGACGGGCGCCCGATCGAAATCTTCGATGCCGTTTCACAGCGTGGCGGGCATCCGGTCTACAACGTGGCCTCGGCCGCGCCGCTGGTGCGCTGGGTAGCCACTTACGGCCACGCCAATCCGGTTCCAGAGACCGTACTCGGTGCGCCGCGCTGGATCGACACCGACGTCGACTTCCTGTTCGCCAAGCCACCGCAATCCATCTCCGGCAAGGGCGGCAGGAGTGCGCGCAGCGTGTTGGACGGCATGGCCGACGCGGCCCCGCAAGCGCAGCTTGCGCTGCTCACCGACGAGGCCCAGGCCAAGCACCTCGGCATGATGCACGCGCGCTGGGACGACCTAGCTACGGTGGACGCCGAAACCTGGCTGGCGTATGCGCGCAGGTTCCCGGAGTTTGGCTCCGTTTTGGAGGAACGCCTGAAAAACGCTCCACGCGACGTGCTCCTGCGCCGCATCGACATGGACGAAGCCAGCGCCGCGCGCAAGCCTGCCCTGTGTGCTGAACTGGCTGCGCAATCGGCTGCGCAGCTTGATGATGGCGATCTCAGATACCTCGCGCTGCGCTGCCGCGACAAAGGCGCCATCGTAAAACGCGAGATGGCGCAGGCGCGCGAGCGCTGGCCCGGGAACGCGTGGCTGGCGCGCTGGAGCGCGTTCGACAAGATGCAGGCCAAGGACTTCGCCGGCGCGGTGCCCGCGCTGGAACAACTGGTGCGCACCGTTCCTGCCATGGCCGACGACGCGGCCATCAACCTGGCGCGCGTGCGGCGCATGCTGGACCCGGGTGCCGATCTGGCCGAACTGGAAAACAAGTCGCGCCGTCTGCAGTACCTGCTGGAGGTCGAGAAGGGAGCGCAGGCGGAAGATTCGCCGTTGCGGGCATACCGGGTGTTGTCAACCGGGCGCCTCAACGAGGCAAGCGATATGCCCGCGCTCGATCCGGCGCGCGCGATGCACATCCTGCGCCTGGCGGCCGCCTCGGACGGCGCCGATGCCGGCTTGATCAAACGCGCCATGGCACTGCCGTTTGGGCAAGACATGGACGCGGGCACCATCTGGGTCGGACTGGCGCTGGCGACCAGGCATGGCTACGACGCAGGGCCTTACCGTGAAGCGACGCGCACTGTTGCAGGGCCCTACCAGGAGAAAATGCTGGCCTTCTTCGACAGCATCGCCGCCGGCCAGGACCCGCGTGTGGCCGAACGCCGGCTCGAGACCGGCGATCCGGAGGCGCTCGCCCAAGTCTACAGCGCCGGACTGGTGCTGTTGGGCGAGAAGGCGCCGGCCGAATGGCGCGTGGCGGTCAAGCGCCTGCTGTTCATATCGGAGCGGCCGTACTTCAAGGCATAAGCACCACTGCCAATACGGGGGCGCGCAAAGCCGACTATAATTTTCGGTTCGCGCACCGTGCGCCCCGTATTGACAACTTTGCCGGAGCTTTACCGATGATCCGTTCTGCGCTGCTGCTTGCCCTGCTGTCCGCCGTACCCCTGTCCCACGCCGCCCCCGACCTGAGCACCGTCGCGGAGCGCTCGCAGTTCCAGAAAACCGGGCGCTACGACGAAGTCATTGCGCTCTGCTCAGCGTTCCAGAAAGCGTATCCCAAGCAGGTCAAGTGCATCGAGTTCGGACGCACGCCGGAAGGGCGGCCGATGCAGGCGCTGGTGGTCACGCGCACTGGCGCAATGACGGCGCAGGCCGCGGCGGCGCGCGCCATCCCCGTGGTGCTGGTCCAGGGCGGCATCCACGCGGGCGAGATCGATGGCAAGGACGCCGGCTTCCTGGCGCTGCGCGAGGTGCTGGAAAACCGCGCCGCGCCTGGTGCGCTGGACAAGCAGGTGCTGCTGTTCGTCCCGGTCTTCAATGTCGACGGCCACGAGCGCTTCAAGCAGTGGAACCGCCCCAACCAGCGCGGCCCGGTCGAAATGGGCTGGCGTACCACTGGCCAGAACTTCAACCTGAACCGCGATTACGCCAAGGCCGACTCCATCGAAATGCAGGCCATGCTGGCGCTGGTGAACGCCTGGGATCCGCTGGTCTATGTCGACCTGCACGTGACCGACGGCGCCAAGTTCGAGCACGATATTTCGATCCAGGTGGAACCGGTGCATTCGGCCGACGCCGAATTCCGCAAGGCCGGGCTGGCGCTGCGCAGCGGCGTGCTGGCCGATATTGCCAAGCTGGGCTCCCTGCCGCAGCCGTTCTACATGTCGTTTGCCGAGGATGACAATCCGGCCTCGGGCTTTGCCGACGGCGTCTCGGACCCGCGCTTTTCAACCGGCTATTTTGCCTTGCGCAACCGGATCTGCATGCTGGTCGAGACCCATTCGTGGAAGGACTACCCGACCCGCGTGCGCATCACGCGCAACTCGGTGGTGTCGGTGCTGGACCAGGTGGCGCAGCATGGCAAGGCGTGGCAAACGGTGGCGCGCGAAGCCGATGCGCGCGCGGCGCGGCTGGGCGGCACCGAGCTGCCGCTCACCTACAAGGCCACCGACAAGGTGCGCATGATCGACTTCCGTGGCTACGCGTACACGCGCACGCCGTCGGACGTGTCGGGTGCGCTGATGACGCGCTACGACGAAACCAAACCGCAAATCTGGACCGTGCCGCTGCGCGACGAGATTCTGCCCGACGTGATGGCGACCGCGCCCAAGGCCGGCTACATCGTGCCGGCCGCGCATGCGGCGATGGTGGCGCGTAAGCTGGGCCAGCACGGCATCAGCTACCGTACCTTGGGCGCGGCGCAGCCGACGGCGGATGTGGAGACCTTCCGCGCCGAGAAGGTAACGTACGCACCGGCCTCGCTCGAATCGCACCAGCGCGTGACCTTGCAGGGCGCGTGGAAAACGGAGCCGCGCGCGCTGGAGAAGGGCGCGCTGTTCGTGCCAGTGGCGCAAGCCAAGGCGCGCCTGGTGATCGCCCTGTTCGAGCCGGCCGGTCCGGATTCGCTGGTGCAGTGGGGGATGTTCAACACCGCGTTCGAGCGCAAGGAATACATGGAAGACTATGTGGCCGAGGATGTCGCGCGCGAGATGATGGCGGCCGACCCCGCGCTGGCCGCCGCGTTCAAGGCCAAGGTCGACGGCGATCCGGCATTCGCCAAGAACCCGCATGCGCGCCTGGAGTTTTTCGCCAGGCGCCACGCCTCGTATGACGAGCGCCTGAACCTGTATCCGGTGCTGCGCACGGCGCTGGCGCCGTAAGGCGGTCGGTCCGGGCCTCATCGTGGTTTAGGTGGGGTCAAGTT
The DNA here is from genome assembly GCF_011682175.1 of Massilia frigida. Lineage (GTDB taxonomy): Bacteria > Pseudomonadota > Gammaproteobacteria > Burkholderiales > Burkholderiaceae_D > Telluria_A > Telluria_A frigida. The sequence continues at coordinate 178,899 of NZ_WHJG01000001.1, read as the reverse complement.
GACGCACTGTGTTCAAGTGCGGGCGGGCGACGTCTGTTTTGAATTCTCCGGAAATGCGAGGATCACTCATGACGTTTTCCCAGAACTCGAGCGCCATGCGACAGCAAGCCCGAAGGTGCCGCAAATCGAGCCGGGATCCCAGATGCGGCACCCATTCACGATCGGTCACTTCGCCGTGCACGCTCGGGCGGTACAGCATCGGCAGCATGTCGTAGGCCTCGACCAGGCGGCGCTTGCCGTCCGCTGTCCACGACACGGCGATATTCCCGTGATGCCTGTCCGTATTGCCGATCAGCGTCCCGTACAGATCGAGCATCGCCACCGTGGCCACGTCGTCCTCGGGAAGATCGCCCATGCGCCCCAGTTCGCGTGCCACGGCGGTCCAGGGTTGATCGAGCATGCCCACTTCGCCATCGAATGCCTCGAACGTCGCCATCGGCCGGCGTCCTTCGAGTCCGCCCCGATCAATGCGTACCACTTCAAGAAATACCCGCTCTCCGCTCTCGAGTAGCGAGGTGGCCGCGGCAGCAATATTGTTGCGTGCGAGGACGGCCAGCGCCAGATGCTCGCACACCAGCAAATCGCCCCAGCGGCGCCCGCCCGGCGTGCCGACAGGTGGGGAAAACTTCACCATGACATGCTCGATCAACCCTTGTTCGCTGCGCTCGACTACCGCTGTAAATTTGGGCTGTTCGCCGCCGGCCGGGGAACCGGGCGGCTCGCCTTGCATCACCTGTTCGGCCATCACCGGATAGAGCGTGGCGCGCCTGTCCTGCGGGACAAGCGCCTCCCGCATCCTGCCGCGATCAGCGACATACCTGGCGTACGATTCGTTCCCGAGAATGAGGTTGCCGGCCGCGTGTTCGCTGCGCCGCGCGAGATACTGAAGCACATGCTCATCGGTCCACCTGAGGATAGCGGCCGGCAGGTCGAGGTCGCGATGTTTGCGCGGCTCGAAGCGGCCCAGAAAACCGTGCGGCCGCAAGTCCCTGAGAAACCACGGCATGCCCGCGTACAGCGTGGAAGCCTTCGTTTCTGGCCGGGTCAGCACGCAAAAGCCTGCCTGAAGCGGAGTCAGGGCGCCGATCACGGTCACCACGCCCTTTCCGGATACGCAATACACGGGTAGCGGGGCTGCAACCCCGGGTACCTGGCGTTGCAGCGCATACCGGCGCCTTGCCCGCGCCCAGCGCAACGCCATCCGGCATGGCTTGCCACAGGCGCGACAGGGTCGATTGGCTGACCGTTAACGCATCCATGATCGCCGATGCGTTGGCCGGGCCGCGCAGCAACAGCCGCCTTAACTTGTCAATACGCTCATTTTTAGCCATGGTGCCGGCGCTGAGTGAATAGATTCGTTTGCCACCCTGTCATAGGGAAGACTGACCCAAATGAATGGATTCGTGAATAGATTCGTGAATAGAATCATACGCCGGAGCGCCGCCGGCGTAAAAAAGCCCGCAGCAGCGGGCTTTTCGGTTGAAACCGCCAGCCTCACATCGGCTGCAGCGGAATCGTCCCCATGGTCGGCGTCGAACATGGTTCTTCATCGAAGGCGATATCGCCCAGCGGGCTGGCCACGCCATCGGCCTTGATGTCCTTGAACCCGAACAGATCCTGGTCCATCAGATGCGACGGCACCACGGTGGACAGCGACGAGAAGATGCTTTCGACCCGGCCCGGATATTTTTTCTCCCACTCGCGCATCAGGTTCTTGATCTGCTTGCGCTGCAGGTTCTCCTGCGAGCCGCACAGGTCGCACGGGATGATCGGGAACTGCTTGACCTCGGCGTAGCGCTCCGAATCGGCTTCCTTCACATACGCCATCGGACGGATCACCATGTGCTTGCCGTCGTCGGACACCAGCTTGGCCGGCATGGCCTTGAGCTTCCCGCCGAAGAACATATTCAGGAAGAAGGTCTCGAGGATGTCGTCGCGGTGGTGGCCCAGCGCGATCTTGTTGCATCCCAGTTCATCGGCCACGCGGTACAAAATCCCGCGCCGCAGGCGCGAACACAGCGAACAGGTGGTTTTCCCTTCGGGGATCAGGCGCTTGACGATGCTGTAGGTATCCTGGTTCTCGATGTGGAAGGGCACGCCCAGTTTGGTCAGATAGGCCGGCAAGATATCGGCCGGGAAGTTCGGCTGCTTCTGGTCCAGGTTGACGGCGATGATCTCGAAATGGATCGGCGCGCGTTCGCGCAGGGTCAGCAAAATATCGAGCAGCGCATAGCTGTCCTTGCCGCCCGACAGGCACACCATGACCTTGTCGCCATCTTCGATCATGTTGAAGTCGCCGATGGCCTGGCCGACCTGGCGGCACAGGCGCTTGTGCAGCTTCTGGTTTTCGTGGGCGACCTTGTCGCCGCTACGCTCGATCACGTCCGCTTCGCTCATGCTGCTTCCTTGATCTGGAATACTTCCACGCCGACGCCTTCGCAGTCCGGATACACATCCGGCTTCATGGTCGACACGCACACCGCGTGCACGTTCGGGTGCGCCAGCATCGCGCGCACCACGTCGTCGCACAGGGTCTCCTGCAAATGCACGTGGCCCTGCGCCATGCGGCGCGCGATGGTTTCGCGCATGAAGTCGTAGTCGACCACTTCGCCCAGATGGTCGTCCTTGGGGGTGGACAGCGCCAGCGGGATGTACAGGTCGACGTTGATCAGGACGCGCTGCTCGCCCTTTTTCTCGAAGTCGTGCACGCCGATGTTGATCATCACTTCGTAATTGCGCAGGAACAGGCGGCGGCAGGCGCTCAGCTTGGGGTGGGACAGGGCGGACAGCATAGGGAGTCTTTCAGGTTGTTTTATTTGGTAAGAACATCACGTCGCGCGCCAGCGGCATCAGGTGCTGGCCGCCGTCGACCACCAGGGTGGTGCCGGTGACGGCGCGCGCGCCCGCCAGGTAGCACACCGCGGCCACGATGTCGTCGGGCGTGCTCGATTGCCCCAGCGGCGTGGCCTGGTGGGCCTGGGCGAAACCGGCCTCGGTCTGTTCGCCCGACTGCATGGTGATCCCGGGCGCCACGCCGACCACGCGCACCGTCGGCGCGAGCGCTTGCGCGAGCATGCTGGTGGCGGTGTGCAGGGCGGCCTTGGACAGGGTGTACGACAGAAAATCGGGATTGAGGTTGTACAGCTTCTGGTCGAGCAGGTTGATGACCACCGCCTGCTCGCCGGCCGGCGTGGCCGCGTGCAGGGCCTGGGCCAGCAGGATGGGCGCGGCCACGTTGGCCTGCATGTGGCGCGCCAGCAGCGCCGGCGAAAAGTCGGCCGCGCTGTCGTAGTCGAACTGCGAAGCGTTGTTGACGACGCAGCCGACCGGCCCCAGTTCGGCCGCCGCGCGCGCCAGCAGCGCGCGCACGCCGGCTTCGTCGGCCAGGTCGCATTGCAGCAGGGCGGAGCGGCGTCCCAGCGCGGCGATGGCGGCGGCCACCGCGCGCGCGTCCGCTTCCGAGCTGCGGTAGTGCAGCGCCACGTCCCAGCCGGCGCGCGCCAGGCCGAGCGCGATGGCGCGGCCGATGCGGCGTCCGGCGCCGGTCACGAGGGCGACCGGCTGGCGTACGGTGGGTGCGGGTTGTTGCATAAATGAGCAGACTAATAAGCAGAAAAACAGGCGGATCGGGCGCCGCGCCGGCGCGAGCCGCTATTATCGCCTAAAGTTTGCTCAAGCTACCCAAACCGCTCCGGTTTTGGCTCCCTTATGCTCCCAACCGTTGTTCCGTGGCCGGGTCGAACAGGATCGCATGCGACAGGTCGAAGGCGAGGTTGATGCGCTCACCCGGCATGGCGTGCGCGCGCGGGTGGGTGCGGCAGGTGGCGCGCACGCCGCCCACCCACGTGAACACCAGCGTATCGGGGCCGGTCGGCTCGGTCATCTCGACCAGGCAGGTGACTTCGGTCGGCGCGTAGCCTTCGTGGGCGCCCGACTGGCGCGCGCTCAGGGCATCGGTCACGTGCTCGGGACGGATGCCGAGAATGACCTCGCGCTCGTGCCAGGCGCCGTATTGGCTGCCGCCGTCCGGCAGCGGCAGCAGGGCGATCTCGCCATCCACATCGAGCGTGAAGGCGGTGCCGCCGTTGTGCTGTACCAGTTTGCCCTTCAAGAAATTCATCGACGGCGAGCCGATGAAACCGGCCACGTACAGGTTGTCCGGGCGGTCGTAGATCTCTTGCGGGCTGCCGTACTGCTGCACCACGCCGTCGCGCATGACGGCGATCTTGTCGCCCAGGGTCATCGCCTCGATCTGGTCGTGGGTGACGTAGACGATGGTGGTGCCCAGGCGCTGGTGCATCAACTTGATCTCGGCGCGCATTTCCACGCGCAGCTTGGCGTCCAGGTTCGACAGCGGTTCGTCGAACAGGAACAGCGACGGGTCGCGCGCAATGGCACGCCCCATGGCCACGCGCTGGCGCTGGCCGCCGGACAGCAAGGCCGGCTTGCGGTCGAGCAGGTGGGTCATCTGCAAGGTTTCGGCCACCCTCGCCACGATCTTTTCCTGTTCCGCCTTGGGCACCTTGCGGATGCCCAGGCCGAACGAGATGTTCTCGCGCACGGTCATGGTCGGATACAGCGCGTACGACTGGAACACCATGGCGATGTCGCGCGACTTGGGCGGCACGTCGTTGACGACGCGCTCGCCGATCAGGATTTCGCCTTCGGACACCGTTTCCAGGCCGGCGATCATGTTCAGCAGGGTCGACTTGCCGCAGCCGGAGCCGCCGACCAGGATCAGGAACTGCCCATCCTCGATTTCGAGGTTAATGCCTTTTAAGATTTCAGCGCCGTTCGGGTACACCTTGCGCACATTGCGGATCGATAAACTGGCCATCGTTGTGGTTCTCCTGCCTTGAATAAGTTGAAATCAGCCCTTGACCGCGCCGGCGGTCAGCCCGCGCACGAAGTATTTGCCAGCCACCAGGTACAGTCCCAGGGTCGGCAAGGCGGCGATAATGGCGGCGGCCATGTTGACGTTGTATTCGGTGACGCCGGTCGATGTGTTGACCAGGTTATTCAGTGCCACCGTGACCGGCTGCGCATCGGCACCGCCGAACACCACGCCGAACAGGAAGTCGTTCCAGATCTGGGTGAACTGCCAGATGAAGCACACCATGAAGATCGGCAGCGACAGCGGGAAGATCACGCGGCGGTAAATGGTGAAAAAGCCGGCGCCGTCGATGCGCGCCGCGTTCACCAGTTCTTCCGGTACGGTGACGTAGTAGTTACGGAAGAACAGCGTGGTAAACGCCACCCCGTAGATGATGTGCACGATGATCAGGCCAGTGGTGGTGTTGGCCAGTCCGGCCATGCCGAGCAGGCGCGCCATCGGCAAGATCACCACCTGGAACGGGATGAAGCAGCCCACCATCAGGGCCGTGAACACCACGTTCGAGCCGCGAAAGCGCCAGTGCGCCAGCACGTAGCCGTTGAGGGAGCCGATCAGGCTCGAAACGAGCACCGCCGGTATCGTCATGCTGACCGAATTCCAGAAGTAGGGCGCCAGGCCCTCGCAGCGCACGCCGGTACAGGCGCCGCTCCAGGCGCGCGACCAAGCTTCCGTGGTCGGGGCCAGCGGCAGGTCGAGGATGGTACCGGTGCGGATCTGCTCGAGCGACTTGAACGAGGTGGTGAGCATCACGTACAGCGGCGCCAGGTAGTACAGCGCCACGAGGGTCAGCAGCACGTAGATGAAAATACGTCCGGCGGTGAGCTGCTTCTGGTCAGCGTCCATGGCGCGCTCCTTTGGTTTCGAGGTACATGAGTGGCACCAGCACCGCCAGCACGGTGGCCAGCATCATCATGGCTGACGCCGCGCCCAGGCCAAGCTGGCCGCGCGTGAACGAGAACTGGTACATGAAAATGGCTGGAACGTCGGACGAGGTGCCCGGTCCGCCGGCGGTCAGCGCCATCACCAGGTCGAAGCTCTTGATGGCGATGTGCGACAGCACCAGCAGCACGCTGAAGAATACCGGCCGCAGCGCCGGAATGACGATGCGCAGGTAGATCGTGGGCAGGCTGGCGCCATCGACCATGGCGGCCTTGATGATGGCGTCATCGACGCCGCGCAAACCGGCCAGGAACAGCGCCATGACGAAACCCGACGACTGCCACACGCCGGCGATGACCACCGTGTAGATCGCCATGTCGGAGTCGACCAGCCAGTCGAGCCTAGCGTTGACGAAGCCCCAGTCGTGCAGCATTTTTTCCAGCCCGAGGCCGGGATTGAGAATCCACTTCCACGCCGCGCCGGTCACGATGAACGACAGCGCCATCGGATACAGGTAGATCGCGCGCAGGGCGCCCTCGGCGCGGATGCGCTGGTCGAGCAAGATCGCGATCGACAGGCCGATGGCCAGGCACAGCAAGATGAACAGGCCGCCGAAGATGCCCAGGTTGGCCGCCGCGGTCCACCAGCGATCCAGGCCGAACAGGGCGGTGTACTGGCCGAAGCCGGCGTACTCGAAGCGCGGCATCATGCGCGATTCGGTCAGCGACAGGAAGGCGGTCAGCACGATGAAGCCGTACACGAATACCAGCGACATCAGGATGGTGGGCGCCAGCACCAGGCGCGCCATCCAGGCGTCGACGCGGGCGGCCCAGCGGCCGGGAACCGCGGGGGCGCGCGTGCGCGCCTGCGGCCCCGGACTGGAAGTCAGGGAGGAAGCGGACATGAATAGATCTCCAAAAGACGGATGCAGGCCGGCGCCAATGCGGCGGGCCGGGCTGACGGGTGCGCGCGCGGCCGTGGGCCGCGCGCGGGGGTGCTACCAGAGGCTTACTGCGTTTTTGCCGCTTTGGCCAGTGCCTGTACCGCTGCCTGAGGGGTCATGGCGGAGTTCATGAACTTGGCCACCACGTCCTGGATCGCGCCGGCCTTGGCCGAATCGAGCGCCATGCCGTGGGCCAGGCTTGGCAGCAGGGCGTTGCCCTTGTTGCTGGCGGCCATGTCATCCATCGACTTGGTGGCGCAGCTGTCGAACTTGGTGCGGGCGATGTTGGCGCGCGCCGGGATCGAACCCTTGTTCAGGTTGAATACTTCCTGGAATTCCGGGCTCATCACGGCCGACGCCAGGGTCAGCTGGGCTTTCTGCTCTTCCGGATTCTTGACCGTGAACATGGCCAGCGAATCGATATTGAAAGTGAACGATTTCTCGGTGCCCGGCGCGGCCACGCACAGGAAGTCCTTGCCCGCTACCTTGCCGGCGGCGGTGAATTCGCCCTTGGCCCAGTCACCCATGAACTGCATGCCGGCCTTGCCGTTGATGACCATGGCGGTAGCCAGGTTCCAGTCGCGGCCAGCGGCATCCTTGTCGATGTAGGTCTTGATTTTGGCCAGCGTCTCGAACGACTTGATCATGGTCGGGCTGGTCAGGCTGGCCTGGTCGAGCTTGACCAGCGACTTGTTGTAGAAGTCGGCGCCGCCGACGCCCAGTACCACCGTTTCAAAGATGGTGGTGTCCTGCCATGGCTGGCCGCCGTGGGCGATCGCCACCAGGCCGGCTTTCTTGATCTTGTCGGCCGCGGCGAAGAATTCGTCGAAGTTGGTCGGGGTCTTGGCGCCGGCCTTGGCCAGTACCGCAGGGTTGATCCACAGCCAGTTGACGCGGTGCACGTTAACCGGCGCGGCGACGTAGTGGCCCTTGTATTTCATCACGTTGGAGATGACTGGTGGCAGCAGGCTATCCCATTTGCCGGCGCTGGCGGCGCTGTCGATATTGGCCAGCACGCCTTCATTGCCCCATTCCTGGATGGCCGGGCCCTTGATCTGGGCCGCGGTCGGCGGGCTGTTGGCGATCACGCGCGCTTTGAGGGCGGTGGTGGCGTTTTCGCCGGCGCCGCCAGCGACCGCGAAGTCTTTCCAGACCACGCCCTTCGCTTCCATCATTTTCTTCAGTTCGGCGATCGATTTGGCTTCGCCGCCGGAGGTCCAGTAGTGCAGCACTTCGACTTGCGGTGCGGCTTGCGCCACGCCGGCCAGGGTCACCAGGCCGGCCGCGGCCAGGAAGAATTTGAGTTGTTTGATTTTCATGGGATTTGTCTCCAACGATTTTTGGTTTGACTGCGGGTGTGCGTGCGTCGATGCGGGTGCGCGGCGTTCACCGCGCACCGTTGATGCGTGAGTCGTTCTACCGCCTTGCTGTTACCACCAGGCTTCCAGATGTACGCCGTACGAGGTGCCGCTGGTCTTGTCGCCATACACCGGGCCGCCATTGTTGAAGGCGTTCACGGCGCCCTTGGCGGCGTCGTTCCACTTGCCGTAGCTGACAAAGGCGCGCAGTTCCGGACGGGCGAAGTAATCGCGCCCCAGGGTGATGGTCGGTGCCAGGGTCAGCTTGGTCAGGCGCTGGGCCGTCGGGTTCATCTTGTCTTTCAGGCGGCTCACGCCCAGTTCAGCCTGCATCTTGAAGTTTTCGGCCAGGGCGTACACAGGGCGCGCGCCGACGGTGGTCCAGGTGCTGCTGCCGCCCAGGTCCGATTTGTCGCGCTGGTACAGGGCCACGAATTCCATGCTGAAGTCGCGCGTCGGCTGGATCACGATATCGTTGAAGACGCGCACGCGCGTCACGTCCGAACCGAGCAGGGTACTGCCAGACGGGCCGATACGCGCGCAGCACGGGCCATTGATGCCGGTGCCCGGGCCGACGCCATACTGCACGCCGAAGGTGTTGCCGCCGCCGAGCAGCTTGGCCTGGCGGTGGAACATCGAGACCTGGTAGCCGTCATGGGTGTTGATGCTTTTGTTGTCGTTCTGGGCATGGATCAGGCTGACGGCGAAATCGAGGGTGCCGTTCGGGTTGACCGGCAAGCCTTCGTAGACGATGTTCTGGCGCAGCGCGGCATTGGTGCTGCGCAGGGTGCGTACGCCGGTGACCGCATCGGTGGAGTAGATGTTCTCGTCGTTATCCTTGAATACGGCGTAGCTGATCTTGCCAGGGCCGACAGGGTAGCCGTCGACACCGCCGCCGGTACCGTTCATGTTGATGAACTGCATGTCCAGCATGTGGATGTCGGGACGGTAGTAGTGACGCTTACCGGCCCAGATGATGCCGCCGTTCATGAATGGCAGGTTTTTCGCTTCGACATAGGCTTTCGAGACGGCCAGTTTGGCGTCGCCGAAGTCCGAGCTGTTCTTGTAAGCGTCGGCCCAGATGGTGCCGACAAACGTGGCGCCATTGCTGGCTTTGGCCAGGGTGTGGGTGTAGCCGAATTCGGTGAAGCTGTCGCACTCGTTGCCGAGGCGGTAGGACATGGTGATGCCGCCCAGGCCGTAGCAGCTTTGCGAGCCGCCGGCGCTCGACGAGCCAACGCCGGCGCGCAGGTAACCGTGGAAGCCCTCGGTATCATGGTCCCCGGCGACGGCGGCGCTGCTGGCGAAAGCGAGCAGCAATGCAGTTGCTAATGTACTCAAAGTAATGCGTTTCATTTAGTCTCCTTATTAGTATGTAAAGTAGCGGGGCGAGTGGCGCTACCTTGGTCAGCACGCTTGTGGCACTGTTGCGTCGACATCCCGGCCACCTTAAAGCGTGTTCAAGCGACAACGTGGGCGACAGTAGCATCGGCGTGCAAAAAAGTGCCATTGCCAGGAAATCGGCCCTTGTAACATTCCAAGTGCCTGATTTATAAGGAAAACGCCGTTTTGTGGCTGATGAGGTTGCAACATATCTTTACAATCGCGCCCGGCGCAAAACGTGCTTCGCTCAGTATGAGGCGGCGCTGGAAACGCGGCTGAAACAGGATGGCGCGGCCTGCAACAAAACGAAACAATTCGCAAAATAACTTTGCAAATCGCTGTAGTAAAATTACATTTTTTGCGTAGTTTTTTCGTTATACACTGTCCCGCAAACAGGAGGGCGTGATAGTGGCGAAAGCGACAACGGGCAACGTGCCCCGGGAGACAAGCGCGCGCGGCGGGCGCTTGCTGGCCGCGCTGGCGCTCGCCGTGCTGGCGCTGCCGGTTGCGGCATCGGGGCCTGATGCCAAGGCCAAGGCCGAGGCCGAGGCCAAGGCCGAGGCCAAACCCGTGACCGAGTCGCTGCAAGTGCTGCACTGGTGGCAGTCGGCCAGCGAGCGGCGCGCGGTCGACCTGCTGGCCGAGCGCCTGGGCCAGCAGCACGTGCAGTGGCGCGACGCCATGGTGCCGGGCGGCTCGGGCATCGGCGCCGGCATCGTCCTGCGCAGCCGGGTGCTGGCCAAGGATGCGCCGGAAGTCGCCCAGCTCAACGGGATCGTGATCCGCGACTGGGCCAACCTCGGCCTGCTGGCCGACCTGGACCAGGTGGCGGCGCGCGGCGACTGGGAGCGCCAGTTGTTGCCCGGTATTGCGGCCCTGATCCGCCCGGGCCAGCATGTGGTGGCGGCCCCGCTCGGCATTCACCGCATCAATATCCTGTTTCACAATCGCGCCCTGTTCGCCCGTCACGGCTTGAGCGCGCCGGTTACCTGGCCCGATTTCGAGCGCGCCGCTGCCGTGCTTGCGCGCGCCGGCGTCACGCCGCTGGCGCAAAGCAGCGAACCGTGGCAGGTCGCCACCCTGTTTGAAACCCTGGTGCTGGCCGAGGGCGGGGCGGCGTATTTCCGCCAGCTGTTCCAGCAGCGCGAGCCGGCCGCCTTCGCCGATCCGCGCCTGGGCCGCGCGCTGACGCATTTGCGCGGCCTGAAGAAGTGGATGGGTGCGCCCGTGCGCGAGCTGAGCTGGGCGGAGGAAGTGCGCCAGCTGGCCGACGGCAGCGCCGGCATGCTGGTCATGGGCGACTGGGCCAAGGGCGAGCTCAACGCCATGGGATTGCACAGCGACCGCGATATCGGCTGCGGTGCCGTGCCCGGCACGGCCGCCTTCCACCTGTATAACGTCGACATGCTCAGCATGCTGGCTGAGCGCCCGGCCCAGCGCGCCTCCCAGGAAACGCTGGCGGCCATGGTCGTGCAGCCGGCCCTGCAGCGCGACTACAGCCGCGTCAAGGGCTCGGTGCCGGTGCTGCGCGCGCCCGACCTGGCCGCCATGGATGCCTGCGCGCGCGCCTCCTGGACCCTGTTCGCCACCTCCCCGGCCGGGCAGGTGCCCAGCATGGTGCACCGCATGGCCACCGATGAAACCGCACGCGACGCCATGGTGGCCGAGCTGCACCGCTTTTTTCTTAACGAAAGGGTAAGCGTTGCCGATACCCAACGCCGTTTGGGCGTGATCGGCCGCCGCCCGCAAGACAGGTAACAGACTGACACAATGCGAAATATCCTTATCGTCGACGATGACCAGAAGATCAGGACCCTGCTCAAGACTTACCTGGAAAAGAACCAGTATTCGGTCACCCTGGCCCACAACGGCGCGTCCTTTTTTACTGAGTTCAACCGCAGCGTCGATACCCTGTCGCTGGTGATCCTCGACGTCATGCTGCCCGACACCGACGGCTTTGCCCTGTGCCAGGCGGTGCGGCGCCGCTCGAACGTGCCGATCATCATGCTCACCGCCAGTTCCGACGAAGCCGACCGCGTGGTTGGGCTGGAACTCGGGGCCGACGACTATATTTCCAAGCCGCACAGCCCGCGCGAATTGCTGGCCCGTATCAAGGCGATCCACCGCCGCACTGGCATGGAAGCGGCGACGCCGCCGCGCTATCACCGTTTCGGCGGCTTTACCATCGACACCGTCGAGCGCAGCGTGGTCGACCATCTCGGCACGCCGGTGCCGCTGTCGGGGCTCGATTTCCAGTTGCTCAAGTATTTCATCGACCACGCCGGCGAAATCCTCGACCGCAGCGTGCTGTGCGAAGCCACGCGCGGGCGCGACGCCGGGCCGTTCGACCGCTTCCTCGATGTCCAGATCAGCCGCCTGCGGCTGCGTTTCAACGATTGCGGCAAGCAGCCGTGGCTGATCAAGACCGTGCGCGGCGCCGGCTATGTGTTCGCCGCCAGCGTCATCAGCAGCCATGAGTAAGCGTCCGCGCGGCTGGGAGCGCTGCCTGCCGCAGTCGCTGCTGGGACGATTGACCCTGCTGATGGTGGCCGGCGTGATGCTGACCCAACTGGCCGGGAACTACATCTGGGCTAGCCAGCGCCGCGCCGAGTCCGAGGTCGAGGTCGCCAACGCCGCCCAGCAGCTCGGCCACAGCGCCGCCAGCGCGGTGCGCTTCTTTTTGAGCTTGCCGCCGAATTACCGGCCCCTGATCATCCAGCAATTCGGCGAAATGGGCGGCACCCGCTTTTTCGTCAGCCTGAACCGCGCGCCGGTGGCGGCCGAGAGCATCGGGCCGCAGCCGCTGGCCGATATCGCGCTCGGCACCGTCCAGTCCACCCTGCACGCCGATTTGCCGAATAACCGCAATGTGCGGGTCGCCTTCGTGTGGCCCGAGCAGCTGGTGGTGGCCGACGACGGCACCCGCCTGTCGGCCCTGCCCGAGAGCCGGGTGCGCCAGATCGTGCTGGCCAAGCCGGCCCCGGTGCTGCTGATGCAGGTCGAAATGGAGCCGGGCCACTGGCTGTACCTGGCCACCCTGATGCCCAGTCCGTATTTCCTCGACAGCGGCAAGCTGTTTACGCGCGACCACCTGCTGCTGCACGCGCTGTCGCTGCTGGCGGTGGTGATGCTGTCGATTCCCGTGGTGCGCTGGACCACGCGTCCGCTGGCGGCGCTGTCGGAAGCGGCCACCGCCTTCGGCAACGGCGAGCGCATGCCGGCCCTGCCGGAAACCGGCAGCCGCGAATTCGTCAACACCGCGCGCGCCTTCGGCGCCATGCGCGAGCGCATCGGGCGCTACATCGACGACCGCGAACGCCTGTTCGTATCGATCTCGCACGACTTGCGCACGCCCATCATGCGCCTCAAGCTGCGCGCCGAACTGCTCGACGACGACACCTTGCGCGCCGAATTTCACGAAGATATCGACGAACTGGAAATGATGGTCAAGGGCGCGCTCCAGTGCGTGAAAGACAGCGACATCCACGAAACCCCGACCGAAATCCGGCTCGACGCCTTTCTGGCGCGCATGGTGCGCGGCGCCCAGCTGGCCGGGCACGAAGTATCGTTCAGCCCGACCGGCCTGTCGGTGACGGCCAAGCCGCTGGCGCTCAAGCGCGCCATCGGCAACCTGCTGGAAAATGCGCTGCATTACGGCGAACGGGCCCAGATCGCCGTGCGCGCGGTCGGGTCCAGCATCCGCATCGCCGTGCGCGACCATGGTCCCGGCGTGCCGGAAGACGCGCTGGCCCAGTTGTTCGAGCCGTATGTACGCCTTGAACACGGGCGCAAGCAAAACAGCAGCGGCATGGGGCTGGGGCTGGGTATCGCGCGCGGCATCGCCCAGGCCCACGGCGGCCAGCTGCTGCTGCAAAACGCCGAGGGCGGCGGCTTTTGTGCCACCCTGGTGCTGCCCAATGCGTCCGCGGCCGGGGGCGCCGGCTGAACGGATTGTTGACGGCGGCCGTTGTCGCTACAATGCCCGGATGTCCCTTCCTGTCCCCGATAGCGACGCGCTGGCCGCGTCCCACGCCCTGCAAAACCTGATTGCCGCCGAGATCGCGCGGCACGACGGCGCGATTTCCTTTGCCCGCTTCATGGAACTGGCCCTGTACGCGCCGGACCTGGGCTACTACACGGGCGGCGCCGCCAAGCTGGGCGCGGCCGGCGACTTTGTCACCGCGCCCGAAATCAGTTCCCTGTTCGGGGCCGCGCTGGCGCGGGTGGCCGCGCCGCTGATGGCGCAAAGCGCGCCGGCGATCCTGGAATTCGGGGCCGGTACCGGCAAGCTGGCGCGCGACGTGCTCAGCGCGCTGGCGGCCGACGGCGTGCCGGTGGCGAGCTACGCGATCATGGAATTGTCGGGCGAACTGCGCGCGCGCCAGCAGGAAGCGCTGAAAGACTTCCCCCAGGTGCGCTGGCTGGACGACTTCCCGGCCGCGTTCGACGGCGTGGTGCTGGCCAACGAAGTGCTCGACGCCATGCCGGTGGCGCTGGTGCGCAAGGATGCGGGGCTGTGGCGCGAGCTGGCGGTGACTGTGGAGCAGGGCGAGTTCGCTTATGTGCCGCGCCTGCCCGACGCCGCGCTGGCGGCCCAGATCGCGCGCCAGATTCCGGACGCCGACCAGTTGCCGGACGGCTACCTGACCGAGATCCATCCCGTGGCCTGCGGCTTCATGGGGTCGCTGGCGCGCATGTTCGGCAGCGGCAAGGGCGCCGCCATCCTGCTCGATTATGGATTCCCGGCGCACGAGTTCTATCTCGACCAGCGGATCGGCGGCACCCTGATGTGCCACTACCGCCACCACGCCCATCCGGAACCGTTCTACCTGCCCGGTTTGCAGGACATCACCGCCCACGTCGACTTCACCGCCATGGCGCTGGGCGCCCAGGATGCCGGGCTCGACGTGCTGGCCTACATGAACCAGGCCTCGTTCCTGCTGGGCGCCGGTATCGGCGAACTGCTGCTGCGGCACGACCCGGCCGACCCGATGCGCTACCTGCCGCTGTCCAAGGCCGTGCAAAAACTCGTTTCCCCGGCCGAAATGGGGGAACTGTTCAAGGTGCTGGTGGTTGGCAGCGGCGTGGCCCTGCCCGACGCGCTGGCGCGGGCCGACCGCAGCCACCGCCTGTAGCGCATCTGGTAACTTGCCTTGCCGCTACAATGACGATGACAGTGTGACGCCGGGCGGGCTTGCCGGCGTGACGACATCGGCTATCATGGACGACTGCCCGCTTCTCCTACCCGACGACAATGGCCAAGATCCACACACATTATGACAACCTGAAGGTGGCGCGCCTGGCGCCGCAGGAAGTCATTCGTGCCGCCTACAAGGCCTTGAGCCAGAAATACCATCCCGACAAGAATCCCGGCGACGAGAAGGCCGCGCGCATCATGGCGATCCTCAACAGCGCCTACGGCACCTTGTCCGACCCGGTGCGGCGCAAGGAGCACGACGAGTGGATCGCGGCCGAGGAATGGGAAATCGAATGGCTGGAAAGTACCCGTACCGACGAGGGGCGCGACAAGCCGCGCCATGACGTGGCGCCGGCCTGGGATACGGCGCCGGTCGCGCTGGCGCCGCCGTACCGGGCCGTGCGCGACCCGCGCTGGTGGTTCGGGCTGATGCTGTGTTTCGGCCTGGGGTGCGCGGCTGGGGCCTTTTTCCTGGGGCAGGAGCGGGCGGTGCCGGTGCCGGTGGTGTTGGCGTCGGCGCTGGAAACGCCGCGCACGGAGACGCCGGCGCCCACCGGCAAGCCGGCCGAGGCGCGCGCCGATAGCTGGGCGGTGGCCAAGCCGCATGTGGCTGACGCCGGCCAGCGTCCGCCCGATATCCGCACGCTGGGCGTGACCGAACTGGTGGTGCCGGCGCGGGTGGCCGACTGCGAAAGCGAACTGCATTCGCTGATCGCGCCCAACGGCGAGCCGTGGCCGGCGCAGTCGGCCTATGTGGACGGTTTCCCGATCGGCAACCAGGGGCCGGAGACGCAGATCAGCATCGACAACACGCGCAACGGCTCACCGGTGCTGGTCAAGATTTTCGACCTCGACCGGCGCTCGAACGTGCGCCATGTGTACGTGCAGGCGCGCGACACCTTCGTGGCCGACCGCCTGACGGCCGGCAAGTACGAGGTGCGCTACCAGAATGTGGACGTGGGCGGCAGCCAGGCCGAATGCGTGGGGCGGCGCAAGCAGGCGGCTGCGGCGCGTTCTCTTGATCCGGGTTGAACCGGATTTTTTTCATCCCGGGTGCGCCCGGACTTGCCAGGATGTTGCCCATGACCGTATTCCGAACGATGTTGTTGCTGGCGCTGGCCGGCGGTGCTGTAACCACCGCCAGCGCCGCCGCGCCGGATGTCGCGTCGGCTACCGCGTCGGCTACCGCGCCGGCTACCGCGTCGGCTACCGCGCCGGCTACCGCGCGCGGCAAGCAGTACCAGCGTTGCATGGACAGAGCGGTCAGCAATGTCGATATGCAGGAGTGCATGTCGGCGCAATACGTGCTGGAGGACAAGCGCCTGAATATCGCGTACCGGGCGTTGCTGGCGCGTCAGCAAGGCGCGCGCAAGAACCAGCTCCAGGAAGCCCAGCGGCTGTGGCTGAAATACACCGAGGCGAACTGCGGGTTTTATGACGATCCCGATGGCGGCACGTCCGCTCGCCTGGCAGCCAGTGAATGCGCGGTCAGCGCGCGCGCGGCACGGGCGGCCGAGCTGGAGGAACTGGCGCGCGTTCGGTGAGCGACGCTGGTCAATCTTCCGGTTGGTACGCAAGCGCAGGCGCGGCGCGAATCTGGCGCATTGCCTCGTCGTGCGGAACGCCAGGGCTGGGATCGTCAATCGACGCCTGCACCTCGGCCGTGAGCCACGCGCTATAAGCGTCAGCGGCATGCACATCTTTACTCGCAGCGGCGCGGTTGGCTGTATTGCCCTCCATGATAGGCCCCTTGCTTTGCGTGCGTTCACTCTTGAGAATTATCCTGACATGACAGGCGATTGCAAGCACCACACGGGACGTCCAATTTTTAAACGCAGTAGCGCTTCTTGTATCGCCTGACCATGAATGAGATCACCGAAGCGCGGAAGTTGGTCGATCAGGCTTGGCAGCGCCTGGAGCACTGGGACAGCAACATTGCCGCCGCCCAGGCGCTGCTCGAGCAAGCCCGTGCCGACCATCCGCATGATCCGCAAGTGCTGACCTGCCTCGGCGCACTGCTGTGCGACCGCGCGCTGTACCGCGAGGCCGAAACAGTGCTGCGCGAAGCGCTGGCGCGGGGATCGCTTGATCGCCACACCACCTTCAATCTGGCGGTGGCGGTGTTCAATACCGGCACGCGCAGGCAGGCGCTGGCGTTGTTCGGGGCTGCGGCCAAACTGCAACCGTCGGCTATCACTTGGGCCGCCTACTTCGACCCGCATGGAACCTGAAGCCGGCGACGGTGGGAACTGCGCCCCATTCTCCTATTTTCAACCCAACTAGAACGTCTGGAACTGCAACGCATGCTCATAACGAAATGGAAAATTGGCAAGTATCACGATGGGTGGAGTGACGGGTTTCACCGAATCGTCTTGCACGTACGTGAGGTCCAGACAAATTTTCATTTCGCCAGGGCGACAGTAGAGCGACGCGATTCAGGAGAGCAAATCGGCGGTGTCCAAAAATCCGGCGCCACTCCAGAACAGGCCTGCCGTTCTCTCGCAGCGACCTTGGACGAGTATGTTGCCAGTTTTCCACGGCCCCCTGCCGAATGGGGGCGGTTGGAATTGCGGAGCCTGCTAGTTGACTACAGGAAGTTCAATGATGAGCTAACGAGCATCCTCGTGAAGTTGCAAAAGCTGCGAGCGAACGGTCACTTGTCTGAGTCGAATTTGCGTGAGCTATATTGGAAAAACAGGAATTTCTCTGTCAAAAACATTGCCACCCTTACGCATCGGTTGGCAGCGATATCCGAGCAAGATCGCATTGATTTGATGACATCGCCAGACGATGTGTACAGGAATCTTACTAATCCCTGGAATCTGGATGACTATGATAATAGGGATTCGCTGTTCGAGTTCATAGTTAACCCCTCTGATCAAGTTTTAGCAGCGCATGAAATTCACGAAGCTAGGGCAATGAGGTCGCTCCCACCAGACGTACACGGACCAATCTAGATTTCCCCGCGCTCAGCTGGCCAAGGACTCGATCAGCCCCATGTCGCTCGACGACATCAGCTTGTCGATATCGACCAGGATCAGCATGCGCTCGTCGATCGTGCCCAGCCCGATCAGGTAGTCGCTGCCGAACGCGGTGCCCATCTCCGGCGCCGGCTTGACTTGCTCGGGTGTCAATGTGGTCACATCGCTCACGCTGTCGACCACCATCCCCATCACCCGTCCGGAAATATTAAGGATGATGACCACCGTGAACTGGTCGTACACCGGCGTGCCGAGGTTGAACTTGATGCGCATGTCGACCACCGGAATGATGATGCCGCGCAGGTTGATCACGCCCTTGATGAATTCGGGTGCGTTGGCAATCCGCGTTACCGCCTCATAGCCGCGGATTTCCTGTACCTTGAGGATGTCGATCCCGTATTCTTCCGAGCCAAGCGTGAACGCCAGGAACTCGTGACCCGCGATATCCTTGCCGGATGGCCCGCCACCAGTTACAGTCGAAGAAGGAACTTGCATGGTGTCTCCTTGTCAAAGCGGCGCCGCGGCGGACGCCTGTGCTCTCAAAGAGTAGCAGATGACGCGCCAAATGACGAGCGGTGCTGTTGCCGGTTCGCAAAATATGAATGCAGCGGTGCTCGCCTGGGACAAAACATTGTTTATAATTTGATTGGTAAAAAGCGGATACTGCCATGTCACAGTTGCACTGTTTGCTTATAGTTACGGTCGGGCTGGAACGCGCTGTTTTGATTTGCATCATGTATGACCCCCGTTTGACAGGGGCCCTTATGGAGCCTGTATGACCGACCCCACAGATGCATCGGACGATAACTGGCTGCTCGACGAAGACGACGAGAGCGGCGGCGCCAGTACCGCCGCGCTCGACCAGCGCCTGTGGCGCGTGCTCATCGTCGACGACGACGTCGACGTGCACGCGGTCACCCGGCTGGCGCTGCGCAACGTGGCCTTCAAGGGCCGCGAGCTGGAACTGTTTTCCGCCTACAGCGGGGCCGAGGGTTACCGCATCCTGCGCGACACGCCCGACATCGCCCTGGTGCTGCTCGACGTGGTCATGGAAACCGATGACGCCGGCCTGATCCTGGCGCGCCGCATCCGCGAGGAACTCAACAACCAGATCGTGCGCGTGGTGCTGCGCACCGGCCAGCCGGGCCAGGCGCCCGAGCAGCGCGTGATCATCGAATACGACATCAACGATTACAAGGCCAAGACCGAGCTGACCACGCAAAAGCTGTTTACCACCGTCATCTCGGCGCTGCGCGCCTACGAGAGCCTGATGATGCTCGAACGCAGCCGCATCGGCTTGGGCAAGATCCTGGCCGGCGCCACCAATCTGTACCAGATCCATTCGCTGCGCGAGTTCGCCTCTGGCGTGCTCAACCAGGTTAGCGCCATCCTCGACGTCGGTGCCGACGGCGTGCTGTGCGTGATGTCGGCCGTCACCGGCGGGCCGACCGTGGTGGCCGCCACCGGCAGCTATACCTCCCTGGCCGACAGCGAAGCGCTGCCGCCCGACCATCCGCTGATGCCGGCCATCGCCAAGGCCTTCCGCGAAAGGCAGAGCCAGTTCGAGCATCCGGTCAATGTGTTGTACATCCACACCCAGGAAGAGCGCCAGCTGTGCATTTCGGTCACGCCGCCGTGGCCGCTGGCCCCGATCCAGCGCGACCTGCTCGAAGTGTTTTGCCAGCGCATCGCGGCCGCCTTCGACAATCTGTACATGTTCGGCCAGCTGCGCAAGGCGCAGGAAGCGACCGTGGTGGCGCTGGCCGACCTGGCCGAGTTCCGCGACCACGGCACCGGCGGCCATGTGCGGCGCGTGCAGGACATGTCGACCCGCATCGCGCAGCGCATGAAGCAGGGCGGGGTGGACGATCCGGCCCTGACCCCGCAATTGCTGGAAATGATCGGCCTGGCCAGCATCCTGCACGACGTGGGCAAGGTGTCCACGCCCGACCAGGTCTTGCTCAAGCCGGCCGCGCACACGCCCGAGGAGCGGCGCGTAATGCAGACCCATGCCGAAATCGGGCGCTCGATCCTGGAGCGCGCCGCCAGCATGGTCGACGGGGTCAGCTACCTGACCTACGGCGCCCAGATCGCCGGCGCCCACCATGAGCATTTCGATGGCGGCGGCTATCCCGAGGGCTTGAACGGACGCGCCATTCCGCTGGCGGCGCGCATCGTGGCGGTGGTCGACGTGTTCGATGCGCTGCTGCACCGGCGCCCGTACAAGGAACCGTGGCCGTATCCGGACGTGGTGGCCTACATCGCCGAGCGCAGCGGGAGCCAGTTCGATCCCGAGGTGGTGACGGCGCTGCTCGACATCATCCGCACCAGTCCGCCCGCGCCCTTAGGCGCCGACGACGATTGACCCGGCGCGCGTAGCGGGCGCGTGTAGCGGGTGCGCGGCGCAGGGCCGCTGTGGCATTCCTGCATCGGCTTCGCCGTTCCGTACGGCGGAATTCAACTATTTCGTTCCTCTGCCGTAATATACTGAGACCCAGCGTGCCGACGTACGTCGCGGAACTCTGCCCGCCACAGGCTGACCGGAAAAACAAGAGATGAACGAACTCGAGGGACTGACCGCGTTGATTGTCGAGCCGCATGCGGGCATGCGCGCGAGCATCCACAACATGCTGACCCTGTGCGGGCTGACCAGGATCGACCATGCGGGCAGTTCCAATGCCGCCATCAAGCACCTGGGCTTGAAGAGCTTCGACGTGGTGCTCTGCGAATACGACCTCGACGGCGGCCAGGATGGCCAGCAATTGCTGGAAGACTTGCGCCACCATAAGCTGATGACCATGTCGACCATGTTCATCATGGTCACCGCCGAAGGCAATTACGGCAAGGTGGTCAGCGCGGCCGAGCTGGCGCCCACCGATTACATCCTCAAGCCGTTTACCGCCGACCTGCTGCTCGAACGCATCGCGCGCGCGCTCGAGAAACGCAATGTGTTCATGCCGGTCTATCAACTGATGGATGCGGGCAACCAGCGCGCGGCGATCGAGGCGTGCGCCGACGGCCTGCGCCTGCAGCCGCGCTACGCGGTCGATTTCCTGCGCCTGCGCGCCGAGCTGCACATGTTCCTGGGCGAGCCGGAGCTGGCCGAGCCGATCTACCAGCAATTGTTCGATGCCAAGGCGATCGCCTGGGCCCGCCTGGGCCTGGCCAAGACCCTGTTCATGCGCGAGCGCTTCGAGGAAGCCAAGGACATCCTGACCTCGCTGGTCGATAGCAACAAGAAATTCGTCGATGCCTACGACTGGCTGGCGCGCACCCATGCGGCCATCGGCGAGCTGGACCAGTCGCAAGCGGTCCTGAGCGACGCGGTGGCGGTCTCGCCGCATGCGGTGCGGCGCCTGCGCAAGCTGGGCGAAGTCGCGATGGAGACGGGCGACACCGAGACCGCCGAAAGAGTGCTCAAGCAAGTGGTGAGCAAGGCCAAGTATTCGACCTTCCGCGATCCGGAAGACCACGTCAAGCTGGTCCAGACCCTGGTGAAGAAGGGCGACCCGGTGCAGGCGGCGGCCGTGATCCGCGACCTCGACAAGTCGATGGGCGGGCAGAAGAACACGGCCGTGTGCAGCGCCATTTCGTCGGCCATGGTGCATGAGTACACCGGTAACGATGCGCGCCTGGAAGAGTCGCTCACGGCCGCGCTGGAAGCTTGCCGCATCACCAGTGGCCTGTCGCCCGAAGTCAAGATGGAGCTCGCCCGCAACTGTTTGGAAAACAATATGGAGCAGGGCGCGGCCGACGTCATGAGCGACGTGATGCGCAACGCCGCCAACGGCGCCGTCATGGCCAAGGCGATGGCGGTGTTCGAGCAGGCCGGGCGCACCGACCTGGCCCTGACGGTGGCGCACGAGAGCCGCCAGGCCGTGGTCGACCTGGTGGCGGCCGGCGCGGCCAAGGCCAACGAGGGCGACTACCGCGGCTCGGTCGAGCTGATGCTGGAGGCGGTCGGCAAGCTGCCGGACAATCCGCAAGTGGTGTTCAATGCCGCCGTCGCCGTGCTCAAGTGCCTGGAAAACGTCGGCTGGGACGAGCTGCTGGCCAAGCATGCGCTGGCGCTGATCGACAATGTGCGCCGGCTCGACCCCGTCAATCCCAAATTGCCGGCCCTGGCCGGCCTGCATCAGCAGATCCTGACCAAATACGACAAGGGCGCGCGCAGGAAAGCCGGCGCGCCCGCTTGAACCGACCTCATGTCCAGCGCTTCTCCTCCTTCCGCTTCTCCTTCCCACGCCGAGGGCGACACCCGGCGCGTACGCGCCTCCCTGATCCACAAGGTGTGCGGCGACGAAGACATGTTCGCCCTGGGCGCCTCGGTGGCGCGCGTGGTCGAGATGGCATCGTCCGACGACGAGGGCACGCACGACCTGGCCTATTACGTGCTGTCGGACGTGGCCCTGACCCAGCGCATCCTGCGCCTGTCGAATACGCCGACCTACCGCACCAAGTCGGGCACCACGGTGACCACCATCTCGCGCGCCATCTCGCTGCTCGGCTTCGACAATGTGCGCACCACGGCGCTGGCGATGCTGCTGGTCGATGCCCTGTCCAACAGCGCGCACGCCACCAGCGTGCGGATCGAGCTCGAAGCGGCCCTGTGCGCCAGCCTGGTGGGGCGCGAAATGGCGCGCCACAGCTTTTACCAGGGCGCCGAGGAAGCCTCGATCGGGGCGCTGTTCAAGAACCTGGGGCCGCTGCTGGTGGCCTCGCACGAGCACGACCGCTACCGCGAGATCAACGCGCTGGTCAAGGGCGGCACCCACAGCGTGGGCCAGGCCTCGCAAATGATCCTGGGAGCGAGCTACGACGCGCTGTCGCAGGCGGTGATGGCGGAGTGGAAGATTCCGGACGTGATCGTCCGCTCGCTCAGCCCGCTGCAGGCGGGGGCGCAGAAGGTGGCCATCAACCGTGGCGAGTGGATGCGCCAGGTGGCCTCGTTCTCGATGGAGGTGTCGCGCCTGCTGGGGCGCTCCGCCAGTCCGGCCGAGAGCAAGGAGTTCCAGGCGCTGCAGCTGCGCTACGGCGTGGCGCTGAACCTGAGCGCCGACCAGATGAAGGACTTGTTCGAGACGGTCCAGAATGAAATGACGACGCTGATGCGCAGCATGAACATGGAGCCGCAGCCGCGCGACGAGGAAACGGCGGACAGTGGCGGGCTGCCGAATGTGCTGCTGCTGGCCACCATGGACGCCGGCGGGGACGCGGCGGGCGGGGCCCATCCGAGCGGCAAGCCGCACAATGCGCGCGCGCTGCTGCTGGCCGGGGTGCAGGATGTGACGCAGATGCGCGCCGCGGGCGACGCCAAGGTCAACGATGTCATCCTGGCGGTGCTGGAAACCTTGTACAAGAGCATGGGATTTCGTTTCGCCACGGTGTGCCTGAAAGATGCGCGCAGCGGCCAGTACCGGGCGCGCCTGGCGTTCGGCGAAGACCATGCGCGGCGCCAGGCCGGCTTTGCCTTTCCCATGGGCGCGACGCGCGACCTGTTTCACCTGGCCATGGAAAACGATGCCGACCTGATGATCGCGGACGCCACCAGCCAGAAGATCCGCGATTTGCTGCCGGGCTGGCACCGGGCCCTGCTGCCGGATGCCAAGAGCTTCATCGTGCTGCCGCTGGTGGCGAGCAAGGTGCAGGTGGGCCTGTTCTACGCCGACCGGGCCGAGCTCGCGCCGGAGGGCGTGCCGCCCGACGAAACGTCGCTCATCAAGGCCCTGAAAGGGCAGGTGCTGCTGGCACTGGCGCCGTAGAACTTATACGTCTTCCGTTAGTTGGATTTTTGACCGCTACCTATTGCTCCGTCATTCCCGCCTGCGCGGGAATGACGGTCTACAGACTAACGTCCTTACTCAAAAGTTGCATCCAAAAAAATATTTCACATTTTTTCGCCCAACCCTTGCACATTCCGACTTCTTCCCGTTACAATCACGCCCCGAAGCAAGACGTCAGTGAGATAGCAGAAAGCACCCTGCAAATATAATTGACAGCATGTTGATCTTGCTTCATACTCTGCGGTTCCTCGCGGAGGGGTGGCCGAGTGGTTAAAGGCGACAGACTGTAAATCTGTTCTCTATGAGTACGCTGGTTCGAATCCAGCCCCCTCCACCAAGTTGTTGCAGAAGATGTTGTAGTCGGTGAAGTAGTAACTCGCGGGTGTAGCTCAATGGTAGAGCAGAAGCCTTCCAAGCTTACGACGAGGGTTCGATTCCCTTCACCCGCTCCAGTGCTTCATGCAATGCGCGATCGGTGGCAGCAAGATCGCAAAATCGTAATACATAATCGCCCTTTTAGCTCAGTGGTAGAGCACTCCCTTGGTAAGGGAGAGGCCACGTGTTCAATCCACGTAAAGGGCACCAGAATTCAATGCCTCACGGCATACGCAACAGTCGCAGTATTCAATAGTTAGTCAGGCGCGTGCCTGGTCACACTCAAAATCGTTAGGAGTCTAAAATGGCAAAAGGTAAATTCGAACGGACCAAGCCGCACGTCAACGTCGGTACCATCGGACACGTTGATCACGGCAAGACCACCCTGACGGCAGCTATCGCAACCGTTCTGTCGAAGAAATTCGGCGGCGAAGCAAAAGCATACGACCAGATCGATGCAGCACCAGAAGAAAAAGCGCGCGGCATCACCATCAACACCGCTCACGTCGAGTACGAAACGGCTAACCGCCACTACGCTCACGTTGACTGCCCAGGCCACGCCGATTACATCAAGAACATGATCACCGGCGCAGCACAGATGGATGGCGCGATCCTGGTTTGCTCCGCAGCTGACGGCCCAATGCCACAGACCCGCGAGCACATCCTGCTGGCACGCCAGGTTGGCGTTCCTTACATCATCGTGTTCCTGAACAAGTGCGACCTGGTCGACGACGCAGAACTGCTGGAACTGGTTGAAATGGAAGTGCGTGAGCTCTTGTCGAAATACGAGTTCCCAGGCGACGACCTGCCAATCATCAAGGGTTCGGCACGTATGGCCCTCGAAGGCAATACCGGCGAAATGGGCGAAGTGGCGATCATGGCCCTGGCCGACGCACTCGACACCTACATCCCGACGCCAGAGCGCGCAATCGACGGCGCCTTCCTGATGCCTGTGGAAGACGTGTTCTCGATCTCGGGTCGCGGCACCGTTGTGACCGGCCGTATCGAGCGCGGTGTTGTTAAAGTTGGCGAAGAAATCGAAATCGTCGGCATCTCCGACACCGTCAAGACCACTTGCACCGGCGTGGAAATGTTCCGCAAGCTGCTGGACCAGGGTCAAGCTGGCGACAACGTCGGTCTGCTGTTGCGCGGCACCAAGCGTGAAGACGTGCAGCGTGGCCAGGTTCTGGCCAAGCCAAACTCGATCAAGCCGCACAATCACTTCACCGGCGAGATCTATGTCCTGTCGAAAGACGAAGGCGGCCGTCACACCCCGTTCTTCAACAACTATCGTCCACAGTTCTACTTCCGTACGACGGACGTGACTGGTTCGATCGAGTTGCCAGCGGACAAAGAAATGGTTATGCCAGGCGATAACGTGTCGATCACCGTCAAGCTGATCAACCCGATCGCGATGGAAGAAGGCCTGCGTTTCGCCATCCGCGAAGGTGGCCGTACCGTTGGTGCAGGTGTTGTTGCAAAGATTCTCAGCGAAGTCGCTGGCAAGTAATTAGTTAGGGCGAGCCCGGACTCTCCGTCCGGCGCTCCGCCGAAATCAGCAGCTTGCCATCAGCGGCCGGACGATGGTATAATTGCTGATTCCACTGAAGTTTTACGTAGGGACGTAGCTCAATTGGCAGAGCGTCGGTCTCCAAAACCGAAGGTTGGGGGTTCGATGCCCTCCGTCCCTGCCACCGTTCTGGTGCAGGGCACCGAAAGTAAAAACGTATGTCTAATCAATCCGTGCAAACCGTCAGCACGTCGAACGACAAGTTTAAAGTCGCGCTGGCAGTGGTTGCCGCGATTGCAGGGGTCGTCGGGTTCTTCTACCTGAAGGGCCAAAGTAAACCAGCTTGGATGTGCGGTTCCGCACTCGCGGCTGGTTTAGTTTTTGCCGTCCTGCTTTTGTGGACTTCGTCCAGTGGTCGTGATTTCTTGAATTTCGCCAAAGAATCTGTGCGCGAGACCAAGAAAGTCGTTTGGCCCGCTCCCAAAGAAGCTATGCAGATCACGGGTATCGTGTTTGCGTTTGTGACCGTCATGGCGCTGTTTCTGTGGGGCACGGACCAGATGCTTGAATTTTTGTTGTACGACGTGATCCTGGGTTGGAAATAACATGAGCGAAAATGTGCAAGATGATGCGGCCGGCGAACCAGCGGTTGACGCTCCGGCGGCCGACGCTTCGGTGCCGGGCGTAGACGCTCCGGCACAAGACGCTGGCGCAGCACTGAGCGTGCCAGTTAGCAACAAGCGCTGGTACGTTGTGCATGCTTATTCCGGCATGGAAAAAAGTGTCATGCGTGCACTGACCGAGCGCGTCGAGCGCGCCGGTATGCAAGATCAGTTCGGCCGCATCCTGGTGCCGGTCGAAGAAGTCGTTGAAGTCAAGAACGGCCAGAAGTCGGTTACCGAACGTCGTTTCTTCCCAGGCTATGTGCTGGTTGAAATGGAAATGACGGACGAGACCTGGCACTTGGTCAAGAACACCAGCAAGGTCACCGGCTTTATTGGCGGTAAGTCGAACAAGCCGACGCCGATTCCCGCGCGCGAAATCGACAAGATCATGCAGCAGATGCAAGAAGGCATCGAGAAGCCACGCCCGAAAGTGCTGTACGAAGTGGGCGAGCAAGTGCGTATCAAGGATGGTCCGTTCACCGACTTCAACGGCAACGTCGAAGAAGTCAATTACGAGAAATCCAAAGTGCGCGTCTCGGTTACCATCTTCGGTCGTGCAACGCCAGTCGAACTCGAGTTCGGCCAGGTCGAGAAAGTCTAAAACGTCATCCCCGCGCCAAGACGGCACTCGGCGGGGATCCAAGTGTGTGCCGGTGGTAACGCATAGAAACTTGGGCAACCGCGGGGGCGCCGAGCCCTTCGCGGGAGCGACGATGGTAAAACGCCTAATCGGGGCGTCGCGGCAGTTTAAGCGGAACCCGGTAAGAGGAGCCCTGCCATGATTGTACCGGCGGGGCGCTACTACTCAATCCAAGATAGGAGCCATCATGGCAAAGAAAATCATTGGTTTTATCAAGCTGCAAGTGCCAGCTGGTAAAGCAAACCCATCCCCACCGATTGGCCCAGCACTGGGTCAGCGCGGCCTGAACATCATGGAATTCTGCAAGGCGTTCAACGCCCAGACCCAGGGTCAAGAGCCAGGTATGCCAATTCCAGTCGTGATCACGGCGTTCGCGGACAAGTCCTTCACTTTCGTGATGAAGACCCCTCCAGCGACTTACCTGATCAAGAAGTTCGCCGGCATCACCAAAGGTTCGCCAACGCCACATACCACCAAGGTAGGCAAGCTGACCCGCGCTCAAGCTGAAGAAATCGCTAAAATCAAACAGCCGGATCTGACCGCTGCCGACATGGATGCCGCAGTGCGCATCATCGCCGGTTCCGCTCGTTCGATCGGCATCACGGTGGAGGGTCTGTAATGGCTAAGCTGTCCAAACGCGTTAAAGCAATCAAAGCCAAAGTCGACCGTAACAAGTCCTACGGCTTCGACAATGCAGTCGCTCTGGTGAAAGAATTCGCCACCGCCAAGTTCAACGAATCGATCGACGTATCGGTTCAGCTGGGCGTGGATCCTAAGAAGTCGGATCAAGTCGTGCGCGGCTCCGTCGTTCTGCCAGCAGGCACCGGCAAGACCGTTCGCGTTGCAGTATTTGCAACCGGCGAAAAAGCCGAGCAGGCAAAAGCTGCCGGCGCCGACATCGTTGGTATGGAAGACCTGGCTGAGATGGTTAAAGCCGGCAACATGCCTTTCGATATCGTCATCGCTTCGCCAGATACCATGCGTATCGTTGGTACCCTGGGCCAGATCCTGGGACCACGCGGCCTGATGCCTAACCCGAAAGTCGGCACTGTTACTCCTGACGTCGCTACCGCCGTGAAAAACGCGAAAGCCGGCCAGGTTCAGTACCGTACCGACAAGGCAGGTATCATCCACGCAACGATCGGCCGTAAATCGTTCGCTGACGCTGACCTGAAAGCCAACCTGGTTGCGCTGATCGATGCACTGAACAAGGCTAAGCCAGCCTCGTCGAAAGGTGTTTACCTGCGCAAGGTAGCCCTGTCGTCGACCATGGGCGCCGGCGTTCGCGTCGACCAGGGTTCCCTGGCTGCTTAAGTTTCGGCTTCAAGTACAAAATTAAGTCCACGGTGCAAACCGTGGCGACTCTTTGGGATGTCCGGGCGCAAACCCGGGCAGACAATCAAAGACCGTTGGGCTGAAGGCAGCAGGCAGGCTGGAGGTTAATAGATCACCCAACGCAGATGGTGCACCCGAGCAAGTTTTGTTAGTCCCGCTGCGTGAATTCATCCGCTCAGTTGTACTTCTAAACGTCGGACGCCGTTGTTCGAACCGATGCAAGGCATTTGCCGCGCATCATTTTAGGAGGTTGACCGTGGGTCTCAATCTGAATGACAAAAAGGCCGTCGTCGCCGAAGTTTCCGCAAAAGTAGCAACTGCGCAAACCATCGTCGTGGCCGAATATCGTGGCATCCAGGTTGGTCACTTGACGCAACTTCGTGCCAAAGCGCGTACCCAGGGTGTGTACCTGCGTGTTCTGAAGAACACGCTGGCTCGCAAATCCGTTGAAGGTACGCAGTTTGCTAACCTGGCCGACTCGATGGTCGGTCCGCTGATCTACTCGATCTCGGATGATGCCGTTGCAGCAGCTAAAGTCATCGCTGACTTTGCTAAAACCAACGACAAACTGGTTATTACCGCAGGTAACTACGCAGGCAAGCAGCTGGATAAAGCAGCTGTTGTCGCGTTGGCAAGCATTCCTAGCCGTGAAGTCCTCATCGCCCAGATCCTGGGCCTGATGCTGACGCCGGTGTCGAGCTTTGCACGTGGTCTGGCTGCCCTGGCAGCGAAAAAAGGCGAAGGCGCCGCTCCTGCAGAAGAAACTGCAGCAGCAGAAGAAGCCTCAGCAGCAGCGTAATCGTCCGCGATTACTTGCGCTTTTTTTAGTCAATACCAATCTATACAACGTATTAGAGGACATCGCTGCAAAGCGGCACTGTCCTCCACAAAATAAATGGAGTTTCAAATGGCAATCAGCAAAGACGACATCCTGGCAGCAGTTGGCGAAATGTCCGTAATGGACCTGAACGACCTGGTCAAGGCATTCGAAGAAAAATTCGGCGTATCGGCAGCTGCAGTATCCAGCGGCGGCGGCAACAATGCAGGTCCTGCAGCTGTTGTTGAAGAGCAGACCGAATTCAACCTGATCCTGGCTGATTTCGGCGCGAACAAAGTTGGCGTTATTAAAGCAGTTCGCGAAATCACCGGTCTGGGCTTGAAAGAAGCTAAAGACCTGGTCGATGGCGCACCAAAAACGGTTAAAGAAGCGATCTCGAAAGCTGACGCTGAAGCCGGCAAGAAAAAGCTGGAAGAAGCTGGCGCGAAAGCCGAAATCAAGTAATAGCAACAAAGCCTTATTTGGCGTTCAGTTCTGCGCCGGAGTCAAAGCTTGCGGTCCTCTCCCGAAAGGGGGAGGATGCGGCTTTGGCTCTTTTGTCGTCCCTGTCGTATAAGTAATGCTTAAGCGGTACCCGGTAGTATTCGTATTATCTTCTTATCACCTGGCAAAAAGTTCGAGACTTGAGGCCTTTCTAGTGCGCGCCCGGCCCTGGAAATTCCTGAATTCTCATCCTTTCTGTCACTCACGGAGTGTCCATGCACTACTCATTTACTGAGAAGAAACGCATTCGCAAGTCATTCGCGAAGCGCGCCAACGTTCACAACGTTCCCTTCCTTCTGGCTACACAGCTTGAATCCTACGAGAATTTCTTGCAAGCGGATACCATCCCGTCGACCCGCAAGAACGACGGCCTGCAGTCGGCTTTCACCTCGATTTTCCCTATCGTGTCGCACAATGGTTTTGCGCGTCTCGAATTCCTGTCGTATGTCCTGGGTGACCCGGCTTTCGACGTCAAGGAATGCCAACAGCGTGGCCTGACGTTCGCGTCGCCGCTGCGCGCCAAGGTGCGTCTGGTGATTCTGGATAAAGAATCGCCGACCAAGCCTGTGGTGAAGGAAATGAAAGAGCAAGAAGTTTACATGGGCGAATTGCCGCTCATGACGACCACCGGCTCGTTCGTCATCAACGGTACCGAGCGCGTGATCGTCTCGCAGCTGCACCGTTCGCCTGGCGTGTTCTTCGAACACGACCGCGGCAAGACCCACTCGTCGGGCAAGCTGCTGTTCTCGGCACGGATCATTCCTTACCGCGGCTCGTGGCTGGACTTCGAGTTCGATCCGAAGGACATCCTGTTCTTCCGCGTCGATCGCCGCCGCAAGATGCCTGTGACGATCCTGCTGAAGGCCATCGGGATGTCGCACGAACAGATCCTGGCGAACTTCTTCGTATTCGATAATTTCAACCTGCGCTCCGAAGGCGCCGAGATGGAATTCGTCGCCGAACGCCTGCGTGGCGAAGTCGCGCGTTTCGACATCGTGGACAAATCCGGTAAAGCATTGGTGCTGAAAGACAAGCGTATCAACGCCAAGCACGTGCGCGATATCGAAGCAGCCGGCATCAAGCACATCTCCGTGCCTGAAGACTACCTGCTTGGCCGCGTGCTGGCCAAGAACATCGTCGATGCGGACACCGGCGAAGTCATCGCCTCGGCCAACGACGAGTTGACCGAAGACGTGCTGGGCCGCCTGCGCGACGCATCCGTGAGCCAGATCCAGACCCTGTACACGAATGACCTCGACCAGGGTGGCTACATCTCGCAAACCCTGCGTATCGACGACACCGCCGACCAGATGGCTGCGAAAGTGGCGATCTACCGCATGATGCGTCCAGGCGAGCCGCCAACCGAAGATTCGGTCGAAGCCCTGTTCAACGGCCTGTTCTACAGCCCTGAGCGCTACGACCTGTCGGCCGTCGGCCGCATGAAGTTCAACCGCCGCATCGGCCGCGATGAACTGACCGGCATGATGACCCTGTCGAACGACGACGTGCTGGCTGTGATCAAGATCCTGGTGGAACTGCGCAATGGCCGCGGCGAAGTCGACGATATCGATCACCTGGGTAACCGTCGCGTACGTTGCGTCGGCGAACTGGCGGAGAATCAATTCCGTGCCGGCCTGGTGCGCGTTGAGCGCGCCGTCAAGGAACGCCTCGGCCAAGCCGAAGCGGACAACCTGATGCCGCACGACCTGATCAACTCGAAGCCGATTTCGGCCGCGATTCGCGAGTTCTTCGGTTCGTCCCAGCTGTCGCAGTTCATGGACCAGACCAACCCGCTGTCGGAAATCACCCACAAGCGCCGCGTTTCCGCACTGGGCCCTGGTGGTCTGACCCGCGAACGTGCCGGCTTCGAAGTGCGCGACGTGCACCCGACCCACTATGGCCGCGTGTGCCCGATCGAAACGCCAGAAGGCCCGAACATTGGTCTGATCAACTCGCTGGCTCTGTTTGCCCGCCTGAACGAATACGGTTTCCTCGAGACGCCGTACCGCAAGGTCGAAAACAGCATGGTCACCGACAAGATCGACTATCTGTCCGCGATCGAAGAAGGCCGCTACATCATCGCCCAGGCGAATGCGACCATCTCGTCCGAAGGCACCTTGTCGGATGAACTGGTGTCCGCACGTGAAGCCGGCGAAACCATCCTGGTCTCGCCAGAGCGCATCCAGTATATGGACGTGGCTCCAGGCCAGATCGTCTCGGTCGCTGCCTCGCTGATTCCGTTCCTGGAACACGATGATGCGAACCGCGCATTGATGGGTGCCAACATGCAGCGCCAGGCCGTTCCTTGCCTGCGCCCTGAAAAAGCCTTCGTCGGTACCGGTATCGAACGCACCGTGGCAGTCGACTCCGGCACCACCGTGCAAGCCTTGCGTGGCGGCGTGGTTGATTACATCGATGCAGGCCGTGTGGTGATTCGCGTCAACGACGACGAAGCACTGGCGGGCGAAGTCGGCGTGGACATCTACAACCTGATCAAGTACACCCGTTCCAACCAGAACACCAACATCAACCAGCGTCCGATCGTGCAAGTGGGCGACCGTGTCGCCAAGCGCGACGTGATCGCCGATGGCGCTTCGACCGACCTGGGCGAACTGGCTCTGGGTCAGAATATGCTGGTGGCATTTATGCCATGGAACGGTCTGAACTTCGAGGATTCGATCCTGATCTCGGAAAACGTCGTGAAAGACGACCGCTACACCTCGATTCACATCGAAGAGTTGTCGGTTGTGGCACGCGATACCAAGCTGGGCGCCGAAGAAATTACGCGCGACATCTCGAACCTGGCGGAAAACCAGCTGGCTCGTCTGGATGAGTCCGGCATCGTCTACATCGGTGCGGAAGTCCAGGCTGGCGACACCCTGGTCGGTAAAGTGACGCCAAAAGGCGAAACCCAGCTGACCCCGGAAGAGAAGCTGCTGCGCGCGATTTTCGGCGAAAAGGCGTCGGACGTCAAAGACACCTCGCTGCGCGTGCCTTCGGGCATGGTCGGCACCGTGATCGACGTGCAAGTGTTTACCCGTGAAGGCATCGTCCGCGACAAGCGCGCCCAGCAGATCATCGATGATGAACTGAAGCGTTTCCGCCTCGACCTGAACGACCAGATGCGTATTGTGGAAGGCGATGCCTTCCAGCGTCTGGAAAAAATGCTGATTGGCAAAGTAGTCAATGGCGGCCCTAAAAAGCTGGCCAAGGGCGTGAAGATCACCAAAGAGTACCTCGACGACCTCGACAAGTACCACTGGTTCGATATCCGTCCAGCTGACGACGATGCCGCCACCGCCCTCGAAGCGATCAAGGAATCGATCGCCGAGAAGCGTCACCAGTTCGACCTGGCCTTCGAAGAGAAGCGCAAGAAGTTGACCCAGGGTGATGAGCTGCAACCTGGCGTGCAAAAGATGGTCAAAGTCTACCTGGCCGTCAAGCGCCGCCTGCAGTCGGGCGACAAGATGGCCGGCCGTCACGGTAACAAGGGTGTGGTTTCGCGTATCGTGCCAGTCGAAGACATGCCGTACATGGCGGACGGTACCCCGGCCGACATCGTGCTGAACCCGCTGGGCGTGCCGTCACGGATGAACGTCGGTCAGATTCTCGAGACCCACTTGGGTTGGGCAGCCAAGGGCCTGGGCCTGCGCATCGGCGAAATGCTGAAAGCGCAAGCCAAGGTCCAGGACATGCGCAAGTTCCTGAACCTGATCTACAACGAAACCGGCAAGACGGAAGACCTGGACAACTTCAGCGACGACGAGATCATGACCTTGTCGCAAAACCTGAAGAACGGCGTGCCATTCGCGACGCCCGTGTTCGACGGTGCGCACGAGACGGAAATCCATCGCATGCTGGACCTGGCGTATCCTGACCATATCGCGACCAAACTCGGCATGACACCGTCGAAGAACCAGGTCACGATGTACGACGGCCGCACCGGCGAAGCGTTCGAGCGCAAGGTAACTGTTGGCTACATGCACGTACTGAAGCTGCACCACTTGGTCGACGACAAGATGCACGCGCGTTCGACCGGTCCTTACTCGCTGGTCACGCAGCAGCCACTGGGCGGTAAAGCCCAGTTCGGTGGTCAGCGTTTCGGTGAGATGGAAGTCTGGGCACTGGAAGCCTACGGCGCATCGTATGTGCTGCAAGAAATGCTGACCGTCAAGTCGGATGACGTGAACGGCCGTACCAAAGTGTACGAAAACCTGGTCAAAGGCGACCATGTGATCGACGCGGGTATGCCGGAATCGTTCAACGTGCTGGTGAAAGAGATTCGTTCGCTGGGTATCGATATCGACCTGGAACGTAACTAATACCGCCGGCGCCCGTCGTCCCCGCCAGCGCCCGTCATCCCCGGCCCTTGGTCCGGGGATGATGGCAGAAGTTGCAACATAGAAATTCAATCACCTGGAGTGATACATGAAAGCACTGCTCGATCTATTCAAGCAAGTTCAGCAAAACGAAACGTTCGACGCGATCAAGATTGGTCTGGCGTCGCCTGAAAAAATCCGTTCGTGGTCCTACGGCGAAGTAAAAAAGCCGGAAACCATCAACTACCGTACCTTCAAGCCAGAACGCGACGGTCTGTTCTGCGCCAAAATCTTTGGTCCTATCAAGGACTACGAGTGCCTGTGCGGTAAGTACAAGCGCTTGAAACACCGCGGTGTGATCTGCGAAAAGTGCGGCGTCGAAGTCACGCTGGCCAAGGTGCGCCGTGAGCGCATGGGCCACATCGAGCTCGCTTCGCCAACCGCGCACATCTGGTTCCTGAAGTCCTTGCCGTCGCGTCTGGGCATGGTCCTGGACATGACCTTGCGCGATATCGAACGCGTTCTGTACTTCGAAGCATACGTCGTGACCGATCCAGGCATGACCCCGCTGAAGAAGTGCCAGATCATGTCGGAAGACGACTACGCCGCCAAGTACGAAGAGTACGGCGACGACTTCACCGCCTTCATGGGCGCCGAAGGTATCCGTGAACTGCTGCGCTCGATCGACATCCACCGCGATGCCGAAGCCCTGCGCGTGGAACTGAAGGAATCGAAGTCCGAAGCGAAGATCAAGAAATACGCCAAGCGCCTCAAGGTGCTCGAGGCATTCCAGCGTTCGGGCATCAAGCCGGACTGGATGATCATGGAAGTGCTGCCAGTGCTGCCGCCGGAATTGCGTCCGCTGGTACCGCTCGACGGCGGCCGCTTTGCGACCTCCGACCTGAACGACCTGTATCGCCGCGTCATCAACCGTAATAACCGCCTGAAGCGCCTGATGGAATTGCGCGCTCCGGAAATCATTACGCGTAACGAAAAGCGCATGCTGCAAGAAGCGGTCGATTCGCTGCTGGATAACGGCCGTCGCGGTAAAGCGATGACCGGCGCCAACAAGCGTCCGCTCAAATCGCTGGCTGAAATGATCAAGGGTAAAGGCGGCCGTTTCCGTCAGAACTTGCTGGGCAAGCGCGTCGACTATTCGGGCCGTTCGGTCATCGTGGTCGGTCCCCAGCTCAAACTGCACCAGTGCGGCTTGCCGAAACTGATGGCGCTGGAACTGTTCAAGCCATTCATTTTCAACAAGCTCGAACTGATGGGTCTGGCAACGACGATCAAGGCCGCCAAAAAGCTGGTCGAGATCCAGGAACCGGTGGTGTGGGACATCCTGGAAGACGTGATCCGCGAACACCCGGTCATGCTCAACCGCGCACCGACGCTGCACCGCCTGGGTATCCAGGCCTTCGAGCCAGTCCTGATTGAAGGCAAGGCCATCCAGCTGCACCCACTCGTCTGCGCCGCGTTCAACGCCGACTTCGACGGTGACCAGATGGCGGTCCACGTCCCACTGTCGATCGAAGCGCAGATGGAAGCGCGTACGCTGATGCTGGCGTCGAACAACATCCTGTTCCCGTCGAATGGCGAACCGTCGATCGTGCCGTCCCAGGATATCGTGCTCGGTCTGTACTACGCGACGCGTGAAGCGATCAACGCCAAGAACGAAGGTATGCTGTTTACCGACGTCTCGGAAGTGATCCGCGCCTACGACAACAAGGAAGTCGAACTGACGACCCGCATTACCGTGCGTATCGTCGAGAACCCGAAGGATGTCGAGACCGACGAATTCGTGCGCACCGTCACGCGTTACGAAACCACGGTCGGCCGCGCGATCCTGTCCGAAATCCTGCCGAAGGGCTTGCCGTTCTCCGTACTGAACCGCGCCCTGAAAAAGAAAGAGATTTCGAAGCTGATCAACACGTCGTTCCGCAAGTGCGGCCTGCGTGCCACCGTCGTGTTCGCCGACAAGCTGATGCAGTCCGGTTTCCGTCTCGCGACGCGCGCCGGTATTTCGATCTGCGTCGACGACATGCTGGTACCACCACAAAAAGTCACCCTGATTTCCGCTGCAGAGCAGGAAGTCAAACAGATCGAGCAGCAGTACGCTTCCGGTCTGGTCACTGCGGGCGAGCGTTACAACAAGGTGGTCGACATCTGGGGCAAGACCTCGGACGAAGTCGGCAAGGCCATGATGGACCAGCTCAAAGTGGAAGATGTCATCAAGCGCGACGGCACCAAGTCGACGCAGGAATCGTTCAACGCGATTTACATGATGGCCGACTCCGGCGCGCGCGGTTCGGCAGCCCAGATTCGCCAGTTGGCTGGTATGCGAGGCCTGATGGCCAAGCCGGATGGTTCGATTATCGAAACGCCGATTACCGCGAACTTCCGCGAAGGCCTGAACGTGTTGCAGTACTTCATTTCGACCCACGGCGCTCGTAAAGGTCTGGCCGATACGGCACTGAAAACGGCGAACTCGGGTTACCTGACCCGCCGTCTGGTCGACGTGACCCAGGATCTGGTTGTGATCGAGGACGATTGCGGCACCACCAACGGCGCGCTGATGAAGGCGATGGTCGAAGGCGGTGAAGTCATCGAGCCGCTGCGCGACCGTATCCTCGGCCGTGTCAACGTGCATGATGTCGTCAATCCTGAAACCCAGGAAACCTTGTACGAAGCCGGTTCCCTGCTCGACGAAGACATGGTCGAAGAAATCGAACGCCTGTCGATCGACGAAGTCAAGGTGCGCACGCCGCTCACTTGCGAAACGCGCTTCGGCCTGTGCGCCAAGTGCTATGGCCGCGACCTGGGCCGCGGCATGATGGTCAACGCCGGCGAAGCGGTTGGTGTTGTCGCTGCGCAGTCGATTGGTGAGCCGGGTACCCAGCTCACCATGCGTACCTTCCACATTGGTGGTGCGGCATCGCGTGCGGCAGTGGCATCGTCGGTGGAAGCGAAGTCGAACGGTACCATCCGTTTCACCGCGACCATGCGTTACGTTACCAATGGCAAGGGCGCCCAGATCGTCATTTCCCGTTCCGGCGAAGTGCTGATCACGGACGACCACGGCCGTGAGCGCGAGCGTCATAAAGTGCCGTACGGCGCGACCCTGATCGTCAAGGATGGCATGGTCATCAAGGCCGGTACGGCCCTGGCAACCTGGGATCCGCTGACCCGTCCGATCATTACCGAGTACGCCGGTACCGTCCGCTTCGAGAACGTCGAAGAAGGCGTCACCGTTGCACGTCAGGTGGATGATGTGACCGGTCTGGCAACCCTGGTGGCGATCGATGCGAAGCGTCGCGGTTCGCTGACCAAAACGCTGCGTCCGCAAGTGAAACTGCTCAACGACGTCAACGAAGAAGTCAAGATTGCCGGTACCGAACACTCGGTGGCGATCGGCTTCCAGGTCGGCGCGCTGATCATGGTCAAGGACGGTCAATCGGTATCGGTCGGCGAAGTGCTGGCACGTATCCCGACCGAATCGCAAAAAACGCGCGACATTACCGGTGGTCTGCCACGGGTTGCCGAGCTGTTCGAAGCGCGTTCGCCGAAAGACGCCGGCATGCTGGCGGAAGTCACGGGTACGGTTGCGTTTGGTAAAGAAACCAAGGGCAAGCAGCGTCTGGAAATCACGGACATGGACGGCAACAAGCACGAGTTCCTGATCACCAAGGACAAGCAAGTGCTGGTCCACGACGGCCAGGTAGTGAACAAGGGCGAGATGATCGTGGACGGCCCGGCCGATCCGCAAGACATCCTGCGTCTGCTGGGTATCGAAGCGCTGGCGCGTTACATCGTTGACGAAGTGCAGGACGTGTACCGTCTGCAAGGCGTGAAGATTAACGACAAGCACATCGAAGTGATCGTGCGCCAGATGCTGCGCCGCGTGCAGATCGTGGAAGCGGGCGATGCGAACTACATCGTCGGCGAACAGGTCGAGCGTTCGGAGCTGCTGGACGAAAACGATCGCGTGATCGCCGCTGGCAAGATCCCTGCGACCTACGAAAACGTGTTGCTGGGTATTACCAAGGCATCGCTGTCGACCGATTCGTTCATCTCGGCCGCATCGTTCCAGGAAACCACCCGCGTGCTGACCGAAGCGGCGATCATGGGCAAGCGCGATTCGCTACGCGGCCTGAAAGAGAACGTCATCGTCGGCCGCCTGATTCCTGGCGGTACCGGTCTGGCCTTCCACCGCGCCAAGAAAGAGAAAGAGGCGTGGGAAGTGGAAGAGCGCAAGGCGCTGCTGGATGCTGAAAAAGCAAACATGGCGACCGAGCTGCAAGCCATGGAAGACAACACGGCGGCACAGCACAGCGACGAAGCGTAATCTAGCTTAGACGCACACGAAAACGGCACCGAGGAGCGATCCCGGTGCCGTTTTTTTATGCCAATAGCACCTTTCTCTGGACGACTCCATTGCGCCATATCAAACCCGATGCGCATTTCAGTTGGCCCGCACGCGCGCCGTTTGACCCGGTTTTTGCACGCGCTCATACTGGTTCGATCGTTTGTCGTGAACGTCAAAGCGAGGTGCGAGCGCATGCGCCTGAACAGCTCGACCGCTTCGACCTTATCAGGAGAAATACCTTGAGAGAATCAAATTTCACCACATTGAACGCGGCGGATGCGACGACGCGCCAGGAAGGTTTTGCCGAGCTGGAAAAGGTGGCGGGTCTCCTGCACAGACTTAGGAATAACGCCCATGAAAACGTTAAGACTAAGTAGGAGTGCAGCGAAATTTTGGGAAAGCCTGGATGCAAAACAGTACAGGCAAGTCGGCAAGGCCATGACAACGCTTCTGGAAAATTCTCGTCCTCAAGACAGTCAGTGGCTCAAGGCATCAAACCATACCGAACGACGCGTCGATGCAGGCGAGTACCGGATCAATTACACAGACAGCAATGACGAGGTAGCGGTACTCGTCATAGGCAAGCGTAATGGGGATGAGGTCTACAAGCGGGTGCGGCAAAAGTAGCGGAAATGTTCAGCATGATGGAACGTGCCAGCGTCATTCGCTAACCATCGCGCAGCTACCGGCTCTTGCATTCGGCACCATTGACCTTTCCTCGCGGTCGCGGACATCGGCGTTGGCACCGGCATCCGGCCGACCCAGCGCATCTTCGACAGCTTGCAGCCCCAGGTCTTCCGCGAGCCGGCAGGCGTGCATGCCTGCAGCCAGGCGTTCATCCTTGCGTGCGAAATCGTTGAAGCGCAGACGGTCGTGCTTGCCGAAATAAGCAAACCGGATCACCGGACGCCTGGCCACCCAGGCAATCAGCGGCCAGTCGAAGCCGGCGAAGGCTTTCTCCACGCCGGGTACGACGATATGTTCCTGCTCCCAATCGATAAGGGCGTGGAACAGCGCTTCGCGCTTGTGGCGGGGATACTCGGTACCGGCCTCGCAGGAAGCATGGCATTCGACCATCAGATCGGTGAACCGGTCCCCGATCACGGAGCGGATGAAGGCGCTGCCGCCATGCTGTCTGGTGTAGTAGAAAATGGCATACGATTCGGCGCAGACCTGGCGGTTGATGCTGCGAAATTGGTCCAGAAACCCGGTAAACGCGGCAAGCTTTTGCGCGCGCATGCCGGGAATGCACAGCCACGGCAGCGAGGCGATGCGCGCCCCCAGCGTTCCCAGTTTGAAATAGCCCGACGCCCACAAGGTGCCGTGCGCGGCGATCAAGGCGAACGTCAGGCGCTTGCCAGAGTCCCGATACACACGCTGATACAGCCTGACGCGCCGCTGCAAATCGTGCGCCTGGCCCGCCAGCGCATAGCCTTCGCTCCTGAAATTCTCGTATGCCGCTGCTGTCATCGTATCCTCGCCTGCTGAAAAGTCTGCCGTACTCATCTATATGCAAGCGCCGTGCCACTTCCGCCAATTTCCCAAGTGACTGATTTTTAAAGGATTACCGGCTGCGGCCGTGCCACGTCTGTCAACCTCGTGTACAGCAAACGCCCTGTGGCTATCAACGACGCTTACATCTGATGGGTTGATGATTTCCGCCTTGACGCTTCGCAAGGTTTAGTTGACACTTTAAAAATATTTTTAGAATAAAAACAAGCTGTCTTGATTTGCCAGACCGGCTCAACTTCGACATGGAACGCGCATGAAAGCACTGCACCGTATCGGCCTCCTGCTCGCCCTCGCTGGCGGCAGCGCCAACGCGACCGACTTCACCTACGGCGACTGGGCCGTCGCTTGCGACAACACGCGCCGCTGCGAAGCCGTCGGCTACCAGCGCGATGGCGAGGAACCCGCTGCCCTCTACCTGCGGCGCGAGGCCGGTCCCGGCCAGCCCGTACAACTCACGCTGATGCTCGACACCGGACGCGGCAACGTGCCCGACCAGGTCACGCTCACGGTCGGCCAGGTGGCCGTGCGCGATGTCGTTCCCGAGCAGGAGATCGACGAGGAACAGGCCGCCGGCCTGATTGCCGCGCTGCTCAAAGGCGAACGCGCCGAGATCGAAGCCGGCAGCCGGCGCTGGAGCGTGTCGCTCAACGGCGCCAGCGCCGCCTTGCTCAAGATGGATGACCTGCAGGGGCGGGTGGGCACGCCCGGCGCCCTGGTGCGCAAAGGAACGAAAAAGGAAGCCTCCGTCTTGCCGGCGCTGCCAGTGCCGCTACTGCGCGCCGTGCCGCCGGCCCGCGCGCGCCCGGGCGACAGGCGCCTGCTCGCGGCGATCAGCAAGTCCATCGCCAAGCGCGCATGCGGTGGATTGTCCGGGGACAAGGATGAAGACGAGCGCGAGAAGGAGCGCAGCCTGAGCCGTTTGTCCGGCAACAAGGTGCTGCTGCTCATCGCGTGCGGGCATGGCAGCTATCAATCCTCGTCCGAGGCCTGGATCGCCAACGACAAGCCGCCTTTTGCCGCAGAGCCCGCCATCTTGCCCCTAGCTGGCAAGCACAACGACAATTCCGTGGTCAACGCCTATTTCGACAAGGGCGAGTTGAGCAGCCACGAAAAGTGGCGGGCGACCAACGAATGCGGCTCGTCCATGAAATGGCTGTGGACCGGCAAGGGCTTTGCCTTGCTGTCATGGGAAACGGCCGCCCAGTGCCGTGGCTTCCCCGAGGGAATTGCCTTGCGCAAATGGATTGCCGAGCGCGCAAGCAAGTAAGCGCTTCCTTGAATAGTTGTTAATTTTCTACAATGGGATGTCAAGTCTTTACAGGTCCGCTTCAACACGTCGAAAATGGCTTTCCAAAAAGCACAATGAATCGCAGTGTGCCGGCCAATATATTCGGGAGACATTGTCAGTGGCAGCAAAGCGCATGATTTACAAGGTCCTGGGCGTGGTGGTCGGGGTGGTGTTCGTCGGTGCCGGCATCAAGGACAGGACCCATATGTCGCACTTGCAGTCGGTCGGAAAAATTGCCGTGGTCGATCCCATTGAAGGCTACAGCGTACGCAAGTCGCGCGGTTACAGCACCTACACGGCGGAGTTTCGCTTCACTGCGCAAAACGGTGTCAAGATCGTGAAAAAGCAGCGTTTTCCGGAGGCGCTGGTCGCCGACGTCGACGCCAGGCAGCCCGTCAATGTGCTCTATGATCCGAACAATCCGCACGACTTCATTTTCGAGCGCGAGCGTGAGCGTACGTCATGGATGATGGTACTGGGCGGGCTGGGCCTGGCGGTGGCCGTCTTTCTGCTGGCCTGATTGTCGCCGCGTGTCCGCATCGCGGGGCCATCCTGCCTGCTGCTGTCTTCCGATCTGTTTCCGCCGTTAACGCGGCACCGTGTGTCGCCACCCTTGCGCGACACGCACTGACCCAGGAGCCCGATATGAAACGTGTCACCGGTATTGGCGGTGTGTTCTTCAAATCCCCCGACCCGCAGCGGCTGGCCGAATGGTATCGGGTGCATCTTGGCTTCGCGGTCGAGGAATGGGGCGGCGTCGCCTTCCAGTGGGCTGGCCCGGACAACCCGGCCGGCACGGGCGCCACGGTGTGGAGCCTGTTCGAGCAAGACACGAAGCACTTTGCGCCGAGTTCCGCGTCCTTCATGATCAATTATCGGGTCGACGACCTGCACGCCTTGCTGGCCGTACTGCGCGCCGAAGGCTGCACGGTGGAAGACAAGGTCGACGAATCGGAGTACGGCAAGTTCGGATGGGTGATTGACCCGGACGGCAACAAGATCGAATTATGGCAAGCGCCGGATGGCCGATGAATTCCGGTCCGACAGCCTGATGGCCAGCGCGGCATCGCGCGCACGGCGCGGCGCCCAAGGCGGCGTCCGATGGCGCGCCGGTCAGCTGGGCCAGCACCAATCCGCCGCCAAGGCCCTGAACCAGCCCGCCGGGCTTATCTTCATTTTTACCGCAGCACTTTACTGAATCGTTACCATGCCTCGTTATGCCCGCTTCGCGCACTATCTCCTGATCGCCGTCTTTGCGTACGCGGCCGTGCGCTCGGTACAGCGCTACCTTGGTGACCCATCGAGTTTCTACGTGGAACTGATGCTCTTGCTATGGCTCTGCGCCGGCATGGTCGGGATGTACCGGCGCGTCGCTTGGGGACGCTTTTTCGCCTCCTGTTTCAGCGTGGCGATTGCTTTCGTCAGCCCGCTCACGCTCATCGCCTTCGATGGCCCGCTGCCGCAGGGATCGGTCCTGTCCGCGATGCTCAACGTCTCCACCGTGCTGACCTGGTTTTATATCGTGATCACGGCGACGCTGGTTCTCATGCCCGCCGTGCTGATCGGCATCCGGCGCGACTGGTTCCGCTACGCATGGTGGTAGGCCTAGAGGAATCATGATGTCCACGCCAGAAAAATTGATCTTCCTTCCCGGCGCCGGCGGCAACCCGGCGTTCTGGCAGCCGGCCTCCGCCGCGCTGGCGCATCCGGCATCGCGCTGCCTGCTCGGCTGGCCCGGCTTTGGCGTGGTGCCCGCCGATCCCGGCATCGTCGGCATGGACGGCCTGGTCGCCATGGTGCTCGGCCAGATCGACCGCCCGTGCGCGCTGATCGCCCAGTCGATGGGGGGCGTGGTAGCCATCCAGGCTGCGCTCAAGCGCCCGGACCTGGTCACCCATCTGGTGCTGGCCGTGACCTCGGGCGGCGTCGACATGGCCGACCTGCACGCCGAGGATTGGCGCGCCGCCTTCCTTGCAGCCAACCCAGCCGTGCCGCGCTGGCTGAGCGATTACCGGGGCGACCTGAGCACCGCCATCAAGACGCTGCGCATGCCCAGCTTGCTGCTGTGGGGCGACGCCGATCCGATCAGTCCGGTGGCGGTCGGCGCCCGCCTGCAGGGCTTGCTTCCTGACAGCCGTCTGCACGTCATCGCCGGCGGCGGCCACGACTTGGCCAACCGATTCGCCGGCACCATCGCGCCCCTGGTCGACGCCCATCTGGCATCGGCAGCCTGAGCGCAGTCCCGCGCCGATCGGCACGGCAGTATTTTTGCCACGCAATGCTTGAATCAGTGCAAAATAGCCAGTTCGACAACGACCGATGAATGCGTCGCAGTGCGGCCAGTTCACCTCCATGCGCCATTTCTCTTTTCTCGCCAGCTTCCTTTTCCTCCTGCTCGGCAGTGTGCCGGCATGGGCCGCGCACATCACCGTGTTCAAGGCGAAACGCATCCTGGAATACAAGGCCGACGGCGTGACTCGCACCTTCAAGATCGGCCTGGGCGCCTCGCCAACCGGACGCAAGCTGCGCCAGGGCGACCGCAAGACGCCCGAAGGAAGCTACCTGATCACGCACAAGAATCCGCAGAGCCAGTTTTACCTGTCGCTCGGCATCAGCTACCCCAATCTCGACGACGCCGCCCTGGCCGTCAAGTCGGGCATCATCACGCCCGGCCAGCACGCAGCCATGGCGGAGGCCATCAAACAAGGACGCGTGCCATCCCAGCACACGCCCATGGGCGGCGAAATTTTCATCCACGGCAAAGGCGCCGGCAGCGACTGGACCTGGGGCTGCATCGCCCTCGACGACAAGCAGATGCGCGTGCTGTACGACCTCGTGCGCCCAGGCGACAAGGTCAGCATTCTCCCTTAGCCCTGTTTCAGCTGATCGATGAACCAGCGGCCGGCACGGCCCGGTGGATTGTCCGCCAGGTGGATCGCATGCATGGAAAACCCCGGCCCGGCCGTCGCGAAGATTTCAAGCTGAATCGGCACCAGCGCGCCGCTGCGGATGTCGGCCTCGACCATGTGCAGCGGCATGTGCCCCCATCCCAGTCCGGCGCGCAGGAACGCATGCTTCGCGCCCAGGTCCGCCAGGCGCCACACACGCGTCGACACCACCCCGAAATTGCGTCCCGCGGTCAGCGATGAGCGGTCCGTCAGCACCAGCTGGATATGTTCGGCTGCGGCGGAGCGCGGCACCATGCCTTGCAGCGCCGCCAGCGGATGGGTTGGCGCGACGACCGTCACCGCCGCCACGCTCAACAAGAACTCGGACGCGCAGCCGGCCGGAATCTCCGGCAGCGAGCCGATCACCGCCACCCGGCAATTCCCGTCCAGCAAAGGCTGCAACACCGCGCCCAACGCTTCCACGTACAGCCGCAAGGGCGTCGAGGGAAACGCCTGGTGAAAGGCTTGCACGGCCGCAGTCAGGTTGGCAATCGGATACATCACATCCACCGCCACGGCCAGCTCGGGTTCCAGTCCCTCCGCCAGGCTGCGCGCCTTGGCCTTGAACTCATCCATGCTCTGCGCGGCCGCGCGCGCCAGTTCCAGCATCGCCCGGCCAGCCTCGGTCAGCTGGGGATA
This sequence comes from Massilia frigida, assembly GCF_011682175.1. GTDB lineage: Bacteria > Pseudomonadota > Gammaproteobacteria > Burkholderiales > Burkholderiaceae_D > Telluria_A > Telluria_A frigida. The sequence goes on along the minus strand of NZ_WHJG01000001.1, from coordinate 134,563 downwards.
GCGGCCGGTCCGCTCGAACAGCGCAAACCCCACCTGTAACTCCAGGTTCGCCAGCGCCGTGCTCACCACCGACTGCGCACGGCGCAGCTTGCGGCCAGCCGCCGAAAAACTCCCTTCGTCCGCAGCGGCAATAAAGGTGCGCAGCTGGTCGATCGACATCCCGTCAAGCATATATCTATTCCTTGGATACTATCGATCTAATTATATAGGCTTCTCCGATGTATCGAGGCGGCCTAAGATTCTACTCATGCACTAACAACCCGGAAGAATGGAGTACCTCATGAACATGAATCAAGCGCAACTCAAGCAAACCGCAGCAGCCGGGCGTCAACTGGCGCTGCGTTCCGCAGGCCACACCCAGGGCGGCATCAACCGCCTGGTCAGCCCCGGCGACATCGGCCAGCTGATCAAACCGTTCGTCTTCCTCGACCTGTTCCAGCTCGGCACCAACGGCAGCAACATGGGCCTGCACCCGCATTCGGGCATCGCCACCGTCACCGTGGTGCTCGATGGCGCCGTCGCATACAAGGAAACGACCGGCCATCAAGGCATCTTGCCGACCGGTGGCGTGGAGTGGATGAGCGCCGGCGGCGGCGTCTGGCACGATGGCGGTGCGGTCCCCGGCCAGCGGGTCGAAGGCTTCCAGCTTTGGCTGGCACTGCCGGAAGAAGATGAAAACGGCCCTGCGCAAAGCCAGTATCTGGCGCCGGATGAAGTGCAGAGCCATGGTCCGGCCCGCGTCATCATCGGCAAGTATGGCAACGCAAGCAGCGCGATTCGTCCGCGCGCGCCGATCAACTATCTGCATGTGACGCTGGCGGACGGCGAAAAATGGACTTACACGCCACCTGCCGGCCATGACGTGGCCTGGGTCTCGGTCGCCAGCGGCGCCCTGCAAACGGCGCACACGGTGGTCAAGCGCGAAGTGGCGGTCTTTGAAGAAGGCGAGGGCGCCATCGATGTTGTCGCCCAGGGTGCAACGCAGTTCGTGCTCGGCTCCGCTCCCAAGCATCCCTACGACCTGGTAACGGGTTACTACTCGGTGCATACCAGCGCAGCGGCGCTGGCCAAGGGCGAAAAGGAAATCGAGCGCATCGGCACCCAGCTGCGCGCGGCGAAACTGATGTAAGCGCTGTACCGGACCAACATATAAATTATCTGAATTGAAGGGAAATACCATGAACAGCACGACTCAACACACTTCCGCTATTCCCGTCATCGGCCGCGTGCTGCTGGCAACGATCTTTATCTTCAGCGCGATCGGGAAAATCATGGCGCCGGCGGCCACCATCGGCTACATCGAGGCCATGGGCCTGCCACTGGCCTCGGTCGGCCTGGTTGTCGCCATTGCGGTTGAACTGGTGGGCGGGCTGATGCTCGCCCTGGGCATCAAGACGCGCCTGGTGGCACTCGGGCTGGCGCTGTTCTCCATCGTGACCGGCCTGGTGTTCCACCATGCGATCGGCGACCAGAACCAGCTGATTCACCTGCTGAAAAACCTGGCCATGGCCGGGGGCCTGCTGCAAGTGGTCGCCTTTGGCGCCGGTGCGTACAGCCTGGAGTCGAAAGCCGCTGGCACGGCTGGCCGCCAGCCTGCCTGATCGTTTTTGCCAGGCGGAGCGCCGGGGACGGCGCTCCGTCAAAGGACCGTCTCGCCAACAACGCAATCACGGCGTCCGGCCCGCGCCGGTTTCTCCCGCCGACGCTTCGTCTTGCACTCAAACCGGTCCAGCGCCAGGTACATCACCGGCGTCACATACAGCGTAACCAGCTGCGAAAACGCCAGTCCCCCGACCACCGCAAGTCCCAGCGGCTGGCGCAGCTCGGCCCCCGCGCCCCATCCCAGCGCAATCGGCAGGGCACCCATCAGCGCCGCAATCGTCGTCATCATGATCGGCCGGAAGCGTAGCAGGCAAGCCTGCCGCACCGCCAGGTCCGGCGCCATGCCTTCCTCGCGCTGCAAGTGAAGCGCAAAGTCGATGATCATGATGGCGTTCTTCTTCACGATCCCGATCAGCAGCAACATGCCGATCACCGCAATCATGGTCAGCTCCATCCCGGACAGCCATAAGGTCAGCAGCGCGCCAACCGCCGCCGATGGCAACCCGGCCAGGATGGTCAGCGGGTGAATATAGCTCTCGTACAGTACCCCGAGCAGGATGTAGATCACCCCGAGCGCGGCCACGATCAGCCATACCTGGCTCGATTGCGCCTCCTGGAACACCGCCGCGTCGCCGCCATAATGCGCCACGATGGACGCCGGCAGCCGCATGTCCCGCCCCATGGCATCAATGGCGCCGGTCGCCGCATCCAGCGCCACGCCGGGCGCCAGGTTGAACGACAGCGTGATCGCTTGCAGCTGCCCCTGGTGATTGACCGACAAGGGCCCCAGCGTTCGCTCCACCGTCGCAAAGCTCGACACGTTCACCAGCTCACCCGCCTTGCTGCGCACCGACACATGGCCCAGCGCATCGTCGAACTGGCGCTCGGCCTGCACCGATTCGAGGATGACCGAATAGGTGGCGCCCGTCCCGTACATGGTCGCCACCTGGCGCTCGCCAAAGGCCGAATACAGAGCGCTGCGCAGATCGGCGACCCGCACGCCCAGCACCGCCGCCTTGTCGCGGTCGATCTTCAAGCTCGCCTGCAAGCCGCGGTTGCGCGCATCGCTGGTCACGTCGCTAAAGCGCGGGTCGGCCCGCATCCGCTCCAGGAAACGCGCTGCCCATTCATCGGGACCGCCGGCACCCACGCTTTGCAGCGTGTACTGGTAGCGGCTCTTGCTCGGCCGTCCGCCCACCTGGAAATTCTGTACGGGCTTGACATACACGGCCACGCCGGCAATCGCGCTGGTGGCGCGTTTCAGGCTCGCGATCACATCGGCCATCGGCGCGCGCTGCCCGCGTGGTTTCAGCAGCAGGAACAGGCTGCCGCTGTTGTCGCCGCTGACCGACGACGTCACATCGCGCACATTCGGATCGGCCTTGATTGCCGCCGCCACCTTCACTTGCAGTGCCAGCATGGCGGAGGGCGATATATCTTCCGATGCCTCGGTCGACACGCGGATCTGGCCCAGGTCCTCTTCCGGCAGCAGGCCCTTGGGAATGGCCACATACAGCCCCACCGTCAGCACCAGAAGGGCCAGTGCCGCCAGCAGCACCATGGGCCGGTGTGCGAGCGCCTTGTCGAGCGATCTCGCATACGCCCTTTCGACGCGCCCGAAGGCGGTATTGGTGGCTGTGCCGTGACGTTCATGTTCAGTCAGCAGTCGGCTCGACAGCATCGGCACCAGCGTCAGCGACACCAGCGCCGACACCAGTACCGCCAGCGACACCACCACGGCAAACTCGTGGAACAGCAATCCCATCACCCCCGGCATGAAGAAGACCGGCATGAACACTGCCGCCAGCGAGATCGAGATCGACACGATGGTCAGGCTCACTTCGCGCGCCCCGGTGATGGCGGCATCAACCGGGGTCTTGCCCGCCTCGATATGGCGCACGATATTCTCCAGCACGACAATCGCATCGTCCACCACCAGCCCCACGGCCAGGGTGATCCCCAGTAGCGAGACATTATTCAGGCTGTAGCCGAGCCAGTGCATCAGCAGCAGCGCGCCAAGCAGGGAAATTGGAATCGCCAGCGCCGGGATCAGGGTCGCTGCCGCATGGCGCAGGAACAAAACGATCACCAGGATCACCAGCGCGATGGTCAGCCCGAGCGTGACATTCACGTCATGCATCGCCTCGCGCACCGATACCGAACGGTCGTTGACCATATTGATCGCCACCGATTGCGGCAACTGCGTGCGCATGCGTTCGAGCGTGCGCCTGGCCGCGTCGACCACGGCCAGGGTATTCGCATCCGGCTGCCGGTACAGCAGCAGCACGATCGAGCGCTCGCCGTTAAAACTGCTGGCCGAGCGCACCGACTGGTAGCTGTCCTCGACGTCGGCCACGTCGCCAAGGCGCACCGGCTGGCCTGCGCGCATGGCCACGATCAACCCGGCATAGTCGGCTGCCTTGAGCAGTTGCGCGTTACCCTGGATAACCATGGTCTGGGCCGGCCCGTCCAGCACACCGAGCGGCGTATTGGCGTTGGCCGCTTGCAGCGCGGCCGCCAGTTCATCCATCGACAGGTCGCGCGCCTTCATGCGGCCGGGATGGGCGCGCACCCGCACGGCGAAGCGCTTCTGGCCCAGTACCGTCATCTGCGCCACGCCGGGCAGGCCCGACAAGCCTGGCGCAATCAGGTTCTCCGCGTAGTCGTTCAGCTCCGACAAGCCCATCGATGGCGACGTCAACTCCATCGACAGCACCGGCGCTTCCGCCGGATTGACCTTGCGGTACGACGGCAGCTCGGTCATTTCCCGTGGCAGCGCGCGTTGCGCCCGCAGCAGCGCCGCCTGCACGTCCACCGCGGCGGCATTGATGTCGATGGCCGGCCCGAACTCCAGCGTCAGCGACGTCGCGCCCAGGGTGCTGGTGGAGGTCAGCAAGGTGACGCCGGCAATCGCCGAGAACTCCTTCTCCAGCGGCAGCGCCACCGACGCGGCCATCGTTTCCGGACTCGCACCCGGCAGGTTGGCCTGCACGTTGATGACCGGCGTGTTGTAGCTTGGTAGCGCGGACACGGGAATGAAGCGGTATGCCAGCAGCCCGGCAATCACCAGGCTGGCCGACAGCAGCACCACCATCACGGGGCGCTCGATGCAATAGGCGGACAGGTTCATCCCCGGCCCGCCTTGACGCGCGCACCGGGCTTCAGATTCTGCTTGCCCTCGGTGACGATGGTTTCGCTGCCTGCCAGGCCGGTGACCGCCGCACTCGACCCGAACGCATGCAGCTGCTTCACCGCCACCTGTGCCACCGTCTGGTCCGGCCCCACCACATACACGAAGGTGCCGGCGGTGCTGGTGATCATCGCCGCCTGCGGAATCACGACCGCGCTGCGCAGTGTGCGCACGGTGACGCGCGCGTCCACATACTGCCCCGGCCACATGCCGGCGTCGCCATTCTCGAAACTCGCCTTGACCCGGATCGCCCCGGCCACCGGGTCGACGCGGTTGTCGATGAAGCTCAGCGTGCCGGTGCGGTGGTTGGCCTCCACCGCGACCGCGCCGCGCTGGTGCGCCGCCAGCAGTTCGCCCACGTTTGACTCCGGCAGGGTGAATGCGACCGCAATCGGATCGAGCCGCGTAACCGTGGCAAGCAGGGTACTCACCTGCACCAGGCTGCCCGGATACACCGTGATCGCGCCAACCCGGCCCGCCATCGGCGCGCGGATCGTGTTGTAGCTGGCGCCCACCGATGCGGCCCGCAGCGCTGCCTGGTCGGCCCGCAGCAGTGCGCGCGCCGCATCGACCTCGCTGCGCAGCGTATCGACCGCGTTGATGGCGATGAACTGCTTCTCCAGCAGTTCCATGCTGCGCCGGTAGCGCAGCTCCAGGCCGGCCAGCGCCGCCTCGTCGCGCATCACCTGCGCCTGCGCGCGCTCCACGCCGGCGCGGTCGGCACGCTCGTCCAGTGAAAACAGCAGCTGGCCTTCCTTGACGAACTGGCCCTCGCGGATATGCACTTGCTTCACCAGGCTGGTGGTCTGCGCGTGCACGTCCACCACGCTGGACGGGGTCACCGTGCCATTCGCCCGCAGCTCCACCGGTACGTCGCGCACCACCGCCACCACGGTATTGACCACGATGGCGGGCGGGGAGGGCAGGGCCGCCTGGGCGCGCGCGGGCGTGCTCCAGTAGCGCGCCGCACTGGCCACGGCCACCGCGCCGCACAGCAGCGCAATCGCTTGCTGCTTGTTCATGCGGCCTCCCGCGCGCGTGGCGCCAAACGGAACAGGCCGAAGGCGCTCAAGAGCCCGACCGCGCAAAATATCATCCACGGCAGTTGCGGCCATTGACGCGCGCTTGAGAACTCGACCAGCCAGCCGCCGGTCACATTGCCGATCGCGCCGCCAAGCGCCAGGCTGAGCGAACTGAAACCGAGAAAGGTCCCCAGCGCCTGCGGATTGGCCATGCTGGCGATCAGGTTCTGCATGGTTGGCCGCACCAGGATGGCGCCCACCGAAAACGCCGCCACGCACACCAGGAAGGCTGTGAAGGTATGCGCCAGCGCGATGGCGCCGGCACCGAGCGCGATGATCGTCACGCCCAGCACCAGGATCTGCTGCGTCGACAGCCAGCGCTCCGCCACCCGCAGCAGGTGATATTGCAGCAGCACCGTCATGCCGGCGCTGAGCGCGAACATGATGCCCACGCTATCCTGGTTTCCGCTCAGGCGTTCGGCCAGCAGCGGAAAGCTGATATTGATCTGTACCGCCACGAACCAGTACCCCATCATCAGGCCGGTGAACAGCAAAAAGGGCCGGTCGCGCGTCACCAGGGCGAGACGGTGCGTCATGGCCTGCGGAGCCTCCTGGATTTCCAGTGGCGGCAGCATCCACAGTGTGATGCCGCAGTTGAGCGCGAAGCACGCGGCCGCAGCCAGGCACACCATCTGGAAGTCCACATGCAGCAGCGCCACGCCGGCCAGCGGGCCAATGGTGCTGGCAATCCCGCTGACCCAGTTACTGAGCGCGTAGTAGCGCGGCCGCGTCTCGTCGGTGGTCAGGGCCGCAATCGCCGCCTGGTAAGGCGCCTCGAACAGTGCGCCACCGAGTGCCGACACCACCATCGCCACGCACAGCATGACGGCATCATCGGCGAACGCCAGGCTGGCAAAGCCGGCCGCGCGTAGCAGCACGCCCAGGCAGATCATGGGCCGCACGCCGAAGCGGTCTGCCAGCATGCCGCCCACCAGTGCGAGGCCCTGCTGGGTCATCTGGCGCAGTGCCAGCGCGCCGCCGACCACGGCTGCGGCCATGCCCGCGTTGCTCACAAAGTGCACGCTCACCAGCGGCATCAGCATCGCAAAGCCGACCACCATCAGGAAGGTGTACACCAGCAGCGCATTGAGCCCGCGCTTGCGGACCTGGCCGGAGAGAACGGTCATGGCGCGCGGTATAGATAGACGGAAGTCGGATCGGCGCTGAACTGCGAGAACGGGAACGGCTCGGCGCATACCGCGCTGACGCCGTCGCCCAGGAAGCGCGGGATGATGCCGCTGCCCGTCTGTGCGTACACGATCAGCGGAATGCCGCGCCGCCGCGCCGCCATCAGGATCTCGTCGAACGACCCGTTGGACAAGGTCATGCCGGTGGCGATGATCATGTCGGCCTGCTCCAGGATCGGCAGCATGTCGCGCGCCACTTCCAGCCCGCTCTGGGTGCGGTCCATGTTGAAGTCGCACGGCAGGCAAATCCCGCCATGCCGCGCGATCGCGTCCACCAGCGGATTGACCACGCCGATCAGGCCCACACGCTGGCCCGGCTTGATCGACACCAGCGCGGCAATCGCATTGTCGCGCGCCACGGCACGCACCGGCGGCGCGCCGGCTGGCAGCAGCATCGCTTGCGCCAGCGCCGATTCGCGCGGTGGCCGCACCGCATTCAGGTAAGCGTCGAGCGTGGCGATGCGCACCGGTAGGCGCGGATCGGCCAGCAGATCGGCCACGCTGCTGCCCGCCAGCGCAGGCGCAATCGTCGGGTCGAGCGCGTCGCGTTCGATGCAGCAGGCGCCAAAGGCCGCCCCCACGCGCAGCACCAGATAGTAGTTGCGGTAGGTTTGCTGGGTGCCCGGGAAACGCGTGCTCTGCGAAATCCACGACGCGCCGACCACGTGCATCGACTCCGGCGCCGGTCCGTACAGGCCACACTGCACGTCGTCGATCAGGCCCGCCACGTTCCACGGCGCGGCCGGCTCCCTGGCGCCGTCCGCGAAGCTGATCTCGACCCGGCTTAGTGCCTTCTCCGCATATTTGCGCGCATCCAGGCCGTCCGGATCGACCGCGACCACGTGGCCCAGGTAGCAGGCGTTGTCGATCGGCGCGTCCAGGTCCTTGCCGGTGACGTTCGCAATCAGCGCGCGCGCAACGTGCGGCGCGCTGGCGACGCTGTCGATGCCGGTCATGGCGTTGACCCGGCCTGCGCCCGCCGGGACCAGGAACTTGATGGCGGCGCTCTGCACGCCGGTCTGCTTGCGCGCAAGGTCGGGCTGGCGGCCAAGCGCCAGGTCGATCTGGGCGGACAGGAATGCAATGCCCGTCACCCGCTCGATCAGCTCCGCAATGTAATTGCCGCCCGGGCGCGGATTGATCTCGACGATGCGCGGCCCCTTGCGCGTGATCTTCACTTCGGTGTGGCTGATGCCGTGGTCGAAGCCGACCGCCTGCAACGCCGCCGTCACCAGCTCGCACACCGCTTCGCTCACGTCGCCGTCCAGCCGCGCCGGGAACATATGCCCATCCTCGATAAAACAGGGGAAACCCGTCAGGCTCTTGTCGGTGATGCCGATGATGCTTGTCTGTCCGCCGAAGGTGCAGGCTTCCACGCTGACTTCCTCGCCCTTCATGTACTCTTCCAGCAGCCATAGCGGCTCGCGCGCCTGCTCGCGGAAGTTGGCCGGGAATGCTTCCAGCGCGCTGAAGGCGGCGTACAGTTCCGCTTCATCCCTGACCAGCTTGACGAACGCGCTCGACGCCAGGTCCGACGGCTTGAGGATCAGCGGATAGCCGATCTCGTTGGCCGCTTCGCATGCCGCGTCCCACGACGTCACCGCGCGGAATACGGGATTGGGCAGCCCGGCCTTTTCCAGCGCCTCGCGCACCAGGTGTTTGCGGCGCACCATCGCCACGTTGCTGCAAAACGCCTGCGGCAGTTCCAGCACCTGCGCGACCTGGGCCACGGTGTCGATGTAGTAGTCGCAGATGGTCACCACGCCGTCGAATTTGAGCATGCGGTGCTGGGCGCGCAGGAAGGCGATCAGCGCCGGCACGTCGTTGGTCTCGGTCGTCAGTACGTTGGCGGCGTGCGCCAGCACCGGATGAATCGGTGCGTCGGCTCCATCCAGATAGTGGCCGCGGTTGCGCGTCACGAAGGTGTAGGTGTGGCCGGCGCCGGTGATGGTGGCGGGGAAGATACGGCCGGTGCCACCGACCCAGCTCTCGATCATTAACAGGTGTGCCATGGTGTGATTACTCCCTTTTCAGTTGAATGTTTCGGTGGCGGTGCGGCGGTTCCAGTCCATCACCGACCAGGGCAGCACAAGCTGCTCGTGCGAGTCGACGTGGACGGGCGCCAGCGCATGCAGTTCCAGCGCGTTCGCGTGCTGCGCGAAGACCGCGTCCACGTAGCGGTGACCGGTATCGGGCGCGATGAACAGCACCGTGCGCTCGGGACGCAACTGCGCTTCACGGGCGGCGGCAAGGTAGCAGCAGCCGCTCGACAGGCCGGCAAAGATCGCGTGCCTGCGCAGCAGGGCCACCGCGCCTGCCAGCCCGTAATCGAAACCGATCCAGTGAATTTGGTCGTAGAGCGCGTGCTGCACGTTGCGAAAGGGGATGCCGGTGCCGATGCCGGCGATGATGATGCCCGGGTCTTCGATATGGGCGCAGCCGAAGGTGACACTGCCGAACGGCTGTACGCCAACCAGTTCCACCGCATCGTCGGAGCAGCGCAGCGCGCGCGCCAGGCCGCCGGTGGAACAGCCCGAGCCGACGCCGCCGACGATGGTCAGCTTATCTGTGCCGAGCAGGCGTTCGATCTCGCTGGCGATCGGCTCATATCCGGCGTAATGAATGTCATCGTGGTACTGCTGCATCCAGTGCACATGCGGGTGGGCCGCGCGGATGTCCTGGATGCGCGCCACGCGCAGGCTCTGATCCATCTTCAGCGTGGCCGATGGCGGCACCTGCTCGACGTTCGCCCCGAGCAGCTGGAGCTGCACCATCAGCGTCTTGTCCACCGTTTTCGAGGCGATGATGTGGCACTGCATGTCGAACTTGTGGCATGCCAGTGCGAGCGCGTAGGCATAGATGCCGCTGGAGCTGTCGAGCAGGGTGTCGCCGCGCCGGATCACGCCCGCTGCCAGCAAGCGCTCGACCGCCACCAGCGTTGAATACACCTTCATCGTCTCGAAACGGGCGACATACAGGTTGGGGCCGAGGCGTACGAAGTCCGGCGCCTTGATGGCGTCCGCAATGTGATCGAACATGGTCAGAATCCTGTCTGTACGAAGCGGCTTTGATAGCCAAGGCCGCGAAAGAATGACGAGAGTGCCCCCATTTGCGTTGGGCCCGGTTTGTGGATGTAGAGGTAGCCCGCCAGGCTGCCCGTATGCGCGACGAAGATGCCATCGGCGCCATAGCGTGCCTGGTTCTTGAGCAGCACGCCGAGGTTGCGCTTGGGGATGGCATCCTGCCCCAGCACCGCGCTGACCGTGGCGCATGCGGCGATGGCGGCCGGGTCGTTGCGCAGGAAAGCGTCGACCGCCTTGTCGAGATTGGCCGTGTAGGGCGTCAGCCGCTCCTGGTACAGCGCGAGCAGGCGCGCGCCGGTTCTTTCGGTATCGATGCGGTTGCCCTCGTCGATATAACAGGCATGGAAGGTCGGTGCGCTGCCGAAGCACTGCACCACCTGCTGGCGCCCGCTCAGGTACAGCGCGTAGGTATCCAAAAACACGCTGTCCGAGCGTTCGATCGCACGCAGGGTGGCCGATATCGATTCGCCAGGCGACTCGATGCCGAAGATCGCGTCGAGGCAGCGGATGGTGGCCACGATGTCGGCCGTCGAACTGGCCATCCCTTTCCCTTCCAGCAGTTCGGAATCGTGGCTCCAGGTTCCGGGCGGCAGGCGCTTGCGGTGCAGCGCCAGGTAGTGTGCGATCGCTTGCTGGCACTTGGTCTTGCTGGCGAGCGCGTGATCCGCGCCGGCACGTTCGCCGTGGGTGAAGTGCATGCAGCTGTATTTTTTGACCGGTAGCGAGATCAGGCTGATATGTGCCGCGCCATCGTCGATATACGGGCCTTGAATCAGCTCGCCCAGGGTGCCGTGGCAGATCCCGCTGCTGATCGTTGCCGGCGCGCTGGCCGGGTCGGTCGGCCAGGCGAAGTCGCGCCGCGCCGCTGGTGTGGATCTGCTGTCTGCGAAGTCGATGGAAGGCACGGAATGATGGCTTTCGTGGTGGAGGTCGGGAGAGCATTACCTGACTGCTTGGCGTTAACGATAATGCATTATCATTAGCGAGGCAAGTGTTTGTTCAGCTTTATGGGATAATGGGTTTTTGCTTCAACAGCCTTGCCATGGAACGTTCTACACGCCAGCGGACAGCGATTCGTACTGTCATCGATGCGGCGGCCCGCCCGCTTACACCTCAGGAAATTCTCGCCGGGGTACGCGAGACCGTGTCCGAAATCGGCATCGCGACCATTTACCGCAACCTCAAGCTGCTGCTCGACGACGGCACGATCCAGACCGTGAGCCTGCCGGGCGAAAATGCGCGCTACGAAATGAGCCACGCGGCGCATCACCACCATCACCACTTCCACTGCGTGCCGTGCGATCGTGTGTTCGATGTCGAAGGTTGCCCGGGTTCGATGGAAAATCTCGCGCCGGCGGGGTTTGTGATCGACCGCCACGAGCTGACCCTGTACGGCGTGTGTGCGGACTGCTCGGCGGAGCGCGCGAAGGCGGCGCCGGTGCCGAAACGCCGGGCGCGCGCGCCGAAGACGCATTAACCCCGTCGTTCCCGCCGAGTGCCGCCTTGGCGCGGGAACGGCTGTTCGCGTCACACCCTGAACCGCCGCCCGCTCCACAGCATCAGCACCACAGCACCCGCCAGCATCCACAAATACCCCACCGCCCCGCCAATACTCCCGGCCACGCCATCGAGCGGCCGGTCCGCCTGGAAGCGCGGTATCTTGTCGTGATCCGTGAAGTTCAGCCGCGCCGCGCAACCCTGGCATGCGTTGGCCGGATTGGCCGCTTCCGCCAGCGCGCGCGGCCAAAAGAACGCCCGCAGTTCGTCCGTATAGTCCTTTGTCCGCTGCAAGAAGCGCTTGTGCCGCTCGACGCCGCTGCCCGCTGCCCGCTGCAGCAAGGTATCGAACACCATCGCCGGCGATAGCCAGCGCAGCGCGGCTGCCCGTCCCGCCGCATCCTCGCTCTGGCGCGCCGCAGCCGCAACGCGCTCCTCCACCTGTCGTTCCACCACCCGCTGCACCGCAATCTGCTTGGTTGCATACGACACCTTGCCAACCCGCTCTGCCGCCGAGGCATACGCAGGCTCGGCCCGCGCAAACCTGACGAACAGCGCGTCGCGATTGGCCGGTGTGAAGTCGTTCGCGCGCCGCAGGTCGTCGAGATACAGCAGTGGCGACGGCGCCGGATACGCCATGTCGATCAGCAGCGCACCGGCCGCCGGCACAAAGAAAGTAAATCCGATCCACACCGACACCAGCCGCAGATAGCTGCCCACCACCCCGATGCGGCTCGCCACCAGCGCCGTCAGCGCCACCCAGAACAAGGTGAAGCCGGCCAGCGCGGCGCCCAGCAGCAGCATCGTATCGAGCGCCTGCATGCTACAGCAGGGGGTATCCGCCACCAGCAGGGCCAGCACCGTCGCCACGAGCGTGAACGGCACGCACACGATGGCGGCAACGCTGAACTTGAGCATCACCAGTTGGCGGAACGATGGCAGTTGCGCCGCCATCAGCCGTAGCGCACCGGAGTCGCGCTCCGCCGCCAGGCGAGAAGCACCGATGGCGATCAAGGCCAGCGGCAGCACATACACCAGCACGAACGCCAGATCGAAGTCGCCCAGGCTCAGAATGCGCGGGTTGATGAAGTCGAACGCGGCAGCCGGCGGCGCCACGTAATCGAGATCGGTCTTGATGTAGAACGGCAGCAGGCGTGACTGGCCGATGGCAAGCCCCGCCAGCGGCGACGGCGGCTTGAGCGCATACGCCGTGAGGCCGTAACGCATGTAGCCGGCGGCGTCGGACGGGTCCTGCCAGTACGGCAGCAGCGTGCCGGCAGGGCGGCTGTAGCGCGCCACGTCGGCCTGCTGCCTTGCGACCTTGGCTGCCGCGTGCATCTTCACCCGGTCGACGGTGGCTTGCTGTTGATCGGCGTTGGCCTGGCCGTTGACCGCTCCCCACGCCAGCGCCGCAAACAGCAGCGCGCCGATGATCCACGTAAAGCGGGCCTTGAGCAGCATCGCCAGTTCGATCAGGAACAGTGCGCGCGTCATGGCTGCACTCCTTTCGCTGCGCGCCAGGCGGCAAGGCCGGCCAGGACGCACCATCCAGACAGCAGCAGCAAGGGCGCCGCCGCGTTCACAAGCACGCCGCGCAAAGGCGGCGCGCGGTAGGCAAAGGCCGGCACCGATTCCCAGAACTGCTTGCCGGTCGACGCGCTCGCGTCCTCGTGTTCCGTGTGGCGCATCAAGTCTCCATTGAGGCGGTTGACCATCGCGCGCCGGTAGGTTTCGGCGGCGTCGATGAAAAGCCGGTGCTGGTAAAAGTCGGTGCCGGCGACGGCCGCGCCGGCCGCTTGCAGCGCGACCGTCGGCGAGATGGCGCCCAGCCAGCCGAAGGCGCGGTCCTGCTCCTCCACCGAGTCGTAAAAACGGCCGAGAATGCGGTCGAAGACTTCATGCGATTCGCGCTCGGACTGGTCGAGCTGTGCGGCGCGCACATTGCTCACATTGGCCTTGACCAGCGCCCGGCGCCGCGCTTCCCATTTCTCGGCGCCTTCGTAGGCGGGCGCCGCGTTCTCAAGGCGGCTGCGCACTTCCTGGTACGAGGGCACCGGCGCGAGCACCTGCGCGGCATTGCCGGCGGCGCGCGGCAGCACCACGCACAGCACCAGCCAGAGCACCAGCATGATGGTCAGTGCGGCGCGCCCGCTGGGCGCCTTGAGCGAGACCGCCAGCGCAATCAGTAAAAACACCAGCAGGTACATGAAGTTCAGCAGGCTCCAGATGGCCAGCCGGCTCGCGCCGTTCCAGCCGGCGTCGGGCAGCGCCTGTAGGGCGAAGGTCCCCATCGCCACCACGGGAGCGAGCGCCATGCACACCAGCGCGCCCACCATCACCGCGAAACGCGCCAGCAAAAGCCGCGCGGGCGCGGCGCCATTACCGAAAGCCATGCGCAGGGTGCCGCGCTGGCGGTCCTGGGCAAAGCCGGCAAAACCGAGCAGGATCGCAAATATCGGCCCGAGCACTTCGAGCACCTGCGCCACCGAGGCGGCGCTGCGCATGATCGGATCGGCATCCTGGCCGGGGCGGAAAATCATCTCGTTGCGCTTGTGCGCCTCCAGCCAGACCGACAGGCCGACAAACGGTTCGATGCCCGGCGCCAGCACCACCAGCGGCGACGACGGCTTGACCGCCCACACGCCGAAATGCGCGGCGCTGTGCGGGTCTTTCTGGCCCTGGGCGACCCAGCGCGCGCGTTCGGATGCGGCGAAGCGTGTGCGTTCGTCGGCAAGGCGCGCGGCGCCGTTCATCGATGAAAAAAACACGATCAGCAGTAGCAGTGGCGCCAGCATGGCGACCCAGCGCAGGCGCGGTTCGCGCCACAGGCGCTGGGCTTCGGCGCGCAGCAGCGCCGCGCTCATTGCGCCAGCTCCGCGATATAGACCTGCTCCAGCGCGGCGTGCGCGGTCGCCTGCGGATCGATTTCGCGTTCGATGCGGCCCCCGTGCAGCACGCCGACGCGGGTGGCCACTTCCTTGATGCGGTACAGGTCATGGGTGGCCATCAAAATGGCGACGCCACGCTGCGCCGCCGCGCGCAGAAGGCCGGAGAGCTCGGACGCGGCCAGCGGGTCGAGGCCCGATGTCGGCTCGTCGAGCAGCAGCAGCTTCGCGTCGCGCGCCATGGCAATCGCAATGCCGACTTTCTGGCGCATGCCTTTCGAGTAGTTGCGCGCGTGGCGGTCGTGCGCATCGGCACGCAGGCCGGACTCGGTCAGCAGGCGGCGCAGGGTGGCGTCATCGAGCGTGATTGACGCCAGCAGCGAAAAGTAGCGCAGGTTTTCCAGCCCGCTCAGTTCCGGATAAATCGCCACCTGTTCCGGCAGATAGGCAATCGCGCGGCGCGTGCGGGCCGCGTCGCCCGCCACCGGTTCGCCGCACACATGGATGCTGCCGCCATCCGGCTGCAAAAAGCCGAGGATCAGGTTGAGGGCCGTGGTTTTGCCGGCGCCGTTGGGGGCGAGCAGCGCGTACACCTCGCCCGCCTGCAAGGTGAGCGAGAGGCCGTTGAGGGCCACGCGCTCGCCGAATCGGCGCGTGACATTGTCCATCTGGAGGGCAGGTTTCATCATATCCATGGGGTTGGCATCACTAAAAGATTGCGAAAGTGTCGACGACTATACGATAATGAGAACTTATTATCAATAGGAGTCTTGCCGTGAAATTGAGAAAGCTGCCTTGCGCACTGCTTTGCCTGTACAGCCCTTTGGCCGCTTGCGCCGACAATGCGCCGCCACCGATGCAGGTGGTCGTCATCGACAGTGCCCGCGCGCCGGCCGGCAGCGACAGCACGGGTGTCGGCAGCCGCCTGGACCTGAGCCTGCGCGAAACCCCGGCCTCGGTCGACGTGATCGACCGCGACCTGATCGACGTGCGCGGCGCGCGCAGCCTCGACGAAGCGGTGCGCGGCGCGGTCGGTATCACCCAGGGCGGCAATGCCAGCGCGCCGTCGCAAAGCTCGTCGCGCGGCTTCAGTTCGGGCTTTGTCAGCTATCTGTACGACGGCAGCCGCATCGCCGTGCCGACCATGAGCGCGCGCACCCAGGACACCTGGAACTTCGAGCGCATCGAAGTGCTCAAGGGGCCAGCCTCGCTGATGTCGGGCGACGGCGCGATCGGCGGTGCGATCAATTTCGTCACCAAGCGGCCGGACCGCGCGCTGCCGGCCAGCGAAGCGATGCTGTCGTACGGGAGCTTCAATACCTGGCGCCTCGGCGCGGGCATCAACCGTCCACTGGGCGAGGCCAGTGCGGTGCGCATCGATTACAGCCATCAGCAATCGGACGGCTACATCGACCGCAACAAGCAGCGTTACGACAGTCTGACCCTGGCCACCACCAGCGCATTGACGCGCGCCATCACGCTCGACCTGAGCCTGGACCTGCTGTCAGATAACGTCAACGCGTATCAGGGCTCGCCGCTGGTGCCGCGCGCGCTGGCAACCGATCCCGCAGGTGCGGTCAGCGATGCCGGTGGGCGCGTGATCGACCGCCGCCTGGCATTCAAGAACTACAACGTCGACGACGCCGTGATGAAGTCTGACAGCGCCTGGGCGCGCGCCAAACTGACCTGGAAGCTCGCCCCCGGCTGGACCTTGCGCAACGAACTGTCGTACTACACGGCCGACCGCAGCTGGCGCAACGCCGAGAGCTACACTTTCAGCGCGCCGCGCCAGATCGTGCGCGACCTGGTTGGCGTGACCCACGACCATCAAGTATTCGGCAACCGGCTCGACCTGGCCTACAGCGGCGATCTGGCGGGCATGAAGCACCGCTTCGCCGCCGGTGCGCAATACAGCAAGACGCGCTTTGCCACCGGCCGCCGTTTTTCCAACGGGGGCAATGCCGCCAGCGCCGCGTTGACGGTCGACCTGTTCGATCCTGCCTACGGCAGCTACGACTCGCTGGGCGCCAACGCCGCGCTGTACACGGGCGCCGGCAACCGCACCAATTTTTCCACCAGTATTCCGACCGCGTCGCTGTACCTTGAAGACGCGCTATGGGTGACCGACAAGTGGATCATCGTGGCGGGCCTGCGCCAGGACCGGGTCAGGCTCGGTCGCCGCACGGAGGACCTGGACACGGGCGTGGCAAGCGCGTACGCGCAGACCTACGATCCGCGCTCGCTGCGCATCGGCACCGTGTACGCGTTCGACAAGGATATCTCGGTGTACGCACAGCACACCAGCGCCTCGGCGCCGGTCGGCTCGGGCAACCTGCTGCTGCTCAGCGCCGCGAATGCCGCCTTCGACCTGTCGAAAGGCACGCAGAGCGAAATCGGCATCAAGCAGTCGCTCTTCGGCGGCACGCTCGACGCCACGCTGGCGCTGTACCGGATCGCACTCGATAACATCCTCTCGCGCGATGCCGCAGTGCCGGCCCTGACCGTCAACAGCGGCAAGCAGTCTTCACGCGGGGTGGAGCTGGCGGCGGCGTGGCGGCCAACGCGCCAGCTGGGCATCAACGGGAACGTGGCGGTGCTGGACGCCCAGTTCGACCAGCTGCTCGAAGCGGGCAAGGTGTCGCGCGCGGGGAACCTGCCGCCCAATGTGGCCAAGAAGACCGGCAACCTGTGGGTCGACTACACGGTGGACCAGATGCCGCTCAAGCTGGGCGCCGCGCTCAATTACACGGGCGAGCGCTTCACCAACAACGCCAACACGATCCGCATGAACGCCTTCACCACGGCCGACGTGTACGCGCGCTGGCGCCTCGGCGCGGGCGACCTGACGCTGCGCGTGCGCAATCTGGGCGACAAGCTGTATGCCAGCTGGAGCGGGGCGAATGCGAACAGCCAGGTGATTCTCGGCGCACCGCGCAGCGCCGACCTGACTTACCACGCACGGTTTTGAGAGGTGCTTTTGTTACGGACGGCTTAAAGGCGCGCCCGGTTGCTGTGGCCAAAGCCAAAAATCAGAGTAAGATTGCCGTTCTTATCAACTTGCAAACCGGAGTACACCATGAGTTTCGACAATTTTCTGACTCGCCTGAAAACCAAAGCCGGTGAAATGAAAACGGACATCCTGAAATTCAAGAACAAGGATTTCATGAACGCGGCCATGGCCGGTTCGGCGCTGATCGCCATGGCGGACGGGAATATCACGTCGGATGAGAAGCAAAAAATGGTCAAGTTCATCGAGACCCACGATGCGCTGTCGGTGTTTACGACCAGCGACGTGATCAAGGCCTTCCAGGATCACGTGGGCCAGCTCGAATTCGACAAGGATATCGGCGAATCGAAAGCCTACCAGGCACTGGGCAAGATGAAATCGAACGGCGAAGCGGCGCGCCTGCTGGTGCGCATGGTGATCGCCATCGCTTCGGCCGACGGCAATTTCGATGCCAGCGAAAAGGTCGTGGCGGTCAAGATTTGCAAGGAACTCGGTCTGAGCCCGGCCGAATTCGAACTGCAATAAGAAGATGGGGTGGGCCGCAAGCCCACCCCGTGCTGTTCTATTTGCCCGAGGCGCGTACCTTGCCGAAGGCGTCGCCGGCTTTCCAGGCCGGCATCGTCGGTGCATTCGCCACGCGCAAGCCCAGGTTCAGCGTGAACTGCGCCTGCTGCACCATGCCCGACAAATCCCAGGTCGGATCGTATTCGTCGCCCACCTGGTGATAGCGCGCCTGGTACGCGTCTTCCTTGGCCTTGCCCGCGACGCTATCCTTCACATAGTCCTTGCCGCCTTCGATCGAAAAGGCCGGAATGCCGGCTTTCGCGAAGCTGAAATGGTCGCTGCGGAAGTAGCCGCCCGCCAGGTCCGGCTCCGGCTTGCGCACCACCAGGCGCATGGCTTTCGCGGTCGCTTCCGCCATCGCGCCCAGTTCCGTGCGTTCGCTGCCCTGGGTGCTGATATCCTTGGCCGCACCCACGAAATTGAGGCTGTCCAGGTTCAGGTTGGCCGCGGTTTTGTTCGCGGGCCACAGCGGGCTGCTGGCGTACGCCGCGCTGCCCAGCAGGCCTTGTTCTTCGGCCGCCACCCACAGGAACATCTGGCTGCGTTTGGCCGGTGAGCGCACCGCTTCCTGCGCCATCGCCAGCAGGCCGGCGCTGCCGGAGGCATTGTCGACCGCGCCGTTGTAGATGGTGTCGGCGCCTTCGCCTTGCTTGCCCAGGTGATCCCAGTGGGCGCTGTAGATCACCACTTCGTCCTTGAGCGTCGGATCGGTGCCCGGTACCACGCCGGCCACGTTGAACTGTTCGACCATGCGGATGGCCGACTTCATCTCGCCTTTGACTTTGGCTTTCAGGGCCACCGGCTTGAAGTCCTTGTTCTCGGCGGCGCTGCGCAGTGCGTCCAGGTCTTCGCCGGCGGCGGAAAACAGGGTGCGCGCGGCGGCTTCCGTCATCCAGCCCTGCATATTGGCGCCCAGTTTGCCCTGCGCCAGCTGGAAGCGTTCGCTCAGCCAGCTGTTTTGCACCACGCTCCAGCCATACGAGGCCGAGGCGTCGGTGTGAATCAGCAGCACGCCGGCGGCGCCGTGGCGCGCGGCTTCTTCGAATTTGTAGGTCCAGCGGCCGTAGTAGGTCAGGCCCTTGCCGTTGAAGCGATTCGGCTCGGCTGCCGTCGGCGCCGGGTCGTTGACCATCATGACCAGTATTTTACCCTTGACGTCGATGCCCTTGTAGTCGTCCCAGCCTGCTTCCGGCGCGGTGATGCCGTAGCCGACGAAGACCAGTTCCGCATCCATCGCGTGCACGGCCTTGGCGTCGCCCGGCGCCCAGACCCAGTCCTTGCCGAAGGCGAGCGATTGCGCCTTGCCGCCCGCTTCCAGCGCCACGCTGCTGCTCTCAGGCGTGGCTTTCACGCCCGCGATCTTGACCGACTGGCGGAAGCTGTCGCCGTTGCCCGGCTTGAGGCCGGCGGCCAGCGCCTGTGATTCAAGGTAGGCCACGGTCAGGTCGCCGCCGCGCTGGCCGGTGCCACGTCCTTCGAGTACATCGCTCGACAAGAACGACAGGTGGGCGCGCAGCGGCGCTTCCTTGACGGTGGGGACGGACGCGGCGCCGGCGGCGTACGCGGGGAAAGCTGCGGCCAGGCTGATAGCCAGGGCCGTGCTCACGAGGGAGGAAAGCATCTTTTGCATGGGTTCCTAGTGCGGTGGAGGGTGGTAAATACGGCGCCCACGGGGGCGGAGCGAAACATTGTATGCCATTCCGCCACGCCGATTGCAAAGGAAATCGCGCGGCCTTAGCGCAGCACCAGCATGTCCGTGGAGAGTGTGCGGCCGCCGCGCGGCGCGTGCGTGCGCTTGCCCGGGATGGCGTCCGCAGGCAAGCCGGGGATCGACTCCTGGATATGGACGCGCGCGCTGACGCCGCCTTCCAGCTCCAGCTTGACGTGCAGGCGCCGCTCGCCCATGCCGTGCAGGGTCAGCGTCCAGTCGCCGCCACGTTGTGTCGCCAGCGCGCGGCCGTCGAGATGCGCGGCCAGTACGCGCGCGCCGTCGACCCGCAGTTCGATGGTCGGCGCGGCGTTTTTCGAGGTGAGCGCAAACGCCACCTGGCGCCTGGCCGGCGTGCTGTCGTCTTCGAGCATGGCGATGTGCGGAAAGGCGATGCCGGTGCGCGGCGCCGCCGTGGATGCGCGCGCGCCGGCGCCATCGAGCCAGTACGATTTCCAGGTGGTGGCGTCGGCCAGGTAGGTGATGCTGTCCGCTGGCGCCGCCGGCGCAGCTGGCCGCGTCCACGCGGCCGCCGCCAGCGGGAGCAGGAGCGCGATCGCCGGCATTGTGCCGGTGGCCAGGATGGCGGCGCGCGCATGGCGCGACAGCGCCGCCGTCTGCGGCAGGTGCAGCGCACCCGTGGCCAGCAGCACGCCGATCAGCGGCCACGCCAGCAGGTAGGTGGCGCCCGGCTTGGCCGCGCTCAGGACGATCAGCGCCACCAGCGCGCCCGCCATGGCGCCGCTCAGCGCCAGTGGGCCGATGCGCGTCGCGCCATGCCGCAGCGTGGCCCAGCACACCAGCAGGCACAGGACGCCGGCGACGCGCGTGATGCGCCAGACGATGCGCTCCGGGTAATGCAGCGCGCCGGCCAGCGGCACGCTGAAGAACACGCGGTCCGGTGCGGCGATGGTATCGAGCGGCCGGGCGCCGAACGCGCGCGCCAGCGCTACCATCGCCTCGCCGCCGTGCTGCATGGCGGCGCTGTCGTTCACGCTGTGCGCCGGGCTGGCGAAACGCATGCTGGCCAGGCCGAGCGTGCGTAGCGGTGACGGATCGGCCGCCCCGCCTGGCCCGCGCGACGAGCCGGCCGGCGCCGCGTCCAGGCGCGCCCATGCCGCCACGGTGTCGCCATTGCCGCCGTGGGTATCGAGCAGCGCCAGTGGCGCCTGTCCTGGCGCGCCGTCGAAACGCAGTACCAGCCCGACCTTGCGGGCCCACGGGTGCTGCTCCACGAAAGCGCGCGCGCCCAGCGAGCCGGCGTGCTCGCCATCGGCAATAAGCACGATCAGGTCGTTGGCCGGGGGCGCACCCTGGCCCAGGGCGCGCAGCGATTCGAGCAGGGCGGCCACCGCGCCGCCGGCGTCGGGAGCATCGGGCAGGCTGTCGTAGTGCGAGGCCAGCATCAGCGGAAGGTGGCGCGGCGGCGCGCTGCCGCGGATGCGCAGCACGATGTTGTGCACTACCGCGACCGTGAGACGGGCATTGCCGGCGCCATCGCGCCCGCCGCTGCTGACGGTTGCCGTCTGCACCTGTGGATCGAGGCCCAGCGCGCGCAGCTTTTCCAGCAGGTAGTCGCGTGCACGCGCATTGGTGTCGCTGGCGATGGGGCGCGGCGCCTGCGCCAGAAAGGCGGCATGCACCAGCGCGCGGGTGGCCGAAAACGCCGCCGCAGCGGCAGCGGGCGGCGCCGCCGGCAGCGCGGCGGGGCACAGCGCGCGCCAGGCCAGCGCCGCCATCATCAGCAGCGCGGCGGCCAGTCCCGCGACGCCGGCTGGCATGGCGGCGCGTCTGTTCATGCGCATGGCGGGCCGGGCGCTTCGCTCAGTCGAGCGTCCAGACGTAGGCGATCTGCGCCCATGCGGGTTCGGCGACGCCGTTGGTCGTGGCGGGCTTGAACTTGCACATGCTCAGGGCGGCGACGGCGGCCTTGTCGAGTTCACGCGATCCGCTCGATTTGTCGACGCGGGCGTCGCTCACCTTGCCATCCACGCCGACCAGCAGCGCGAGGTTGACGGTGCCGGTGTCGCCATTGCGGGCGGCGCGCGCCGGGTAGTCGGGTTTGACGCAGGCCGAAGCGTCGGCCAGCACGGCGGTCCGGGTCTGTTTGGCCGCCGCCACCACGGACGGTGGGATGACCTGCTCGACCTTGCGCCCCGGTCCGGTCGCTACCGGCGGCGGCGGCACCTTGTCGATGATGGCGCCGGTAATGACCACGTCCGGGGGCGGCGGCAGGACATCGACAACGGACTTGGGAATCAGGAGCGGCGGCACCACCGGATCGGTCTTGAACTGCTCCGGCTCCGGAGG
Organism: Massilia frigida; assembly: GCF_011682175.1. Classification (GTDB taxonomy): domain Bacteria; phylum Pseudomonadota; class Gammaproteobacteria; order Burkholderiales; family Burkholderiaceae_D; genus Telluria_A; species Telluria_A frigida. Next base: position 112,448 of record NZ_WHJG01000001.1, on the reverse strand, counting down.
CGGCTCAAGCGGTTTTTCGAGCACGGGCGTCACCTCGATCGGCCCCGATTCGGTACCCGTAAACGCCGGAACCCGGTTCATATTGTGAATCAGCGCCGCGCCAACGAGGACGTGCAGCGCGGTGACGATGGCCATTTTGCTGAATTTGTTGCCGCTGCCAATATGCTGTTGAGAAAAATGCATGGTGTGCTCCGTATTGTTGTGTTCACGAAATGGCTCGCATGGTGGAAGTCCGCACCGCTATTTCCAGTCCATGGATCAAATATATGCTATGTCATAGCAATTAAGAAGGGTTTTCGTAGTAATTTTATTGCCGTGCTTGCTTCCATGCGGGTGATTCTTCTGGCAAATCCTGCCGGGTGGGCGATGGCTCGCGTCAGGGGCGGATGTGTGAAATAATCTGGTAGGCGCGGCGTGCCTGCGGTCGGGTCGCACATATTGGTGCGATTCAATGGCAAGGCGGGGTAAGTCAACGCAGCCTTTACCCGTGGAGAATGAAAGTGCAGACTGAGCAAAAATCGATTCGGGTCTTGCTGGCGGACGACCATCCGATTGTGATGACCGGTTTCGCCATGTCGCTGGCCGGTGTCGGCATGGATGTGGTGGGGCAGGCCAAGACGCCCGATGAAGCCGAAGAGATGTATGCCGCCCTCGATCCGGACGTGCTGGTGCTCGATATCCGCTTCGGCACCGAGCTGACCGGGCTGGATGCGGCCAAGAGCATCCTGCAAAAGTTTCCGGCGGCGCGCATCGTGTTCCTGAGCCAGTTCGACCAGGATAGCCTGATCAAGGAAACCTACCGCCTGGGCGCGCGCGCCTTCGTCACCAAGGATTGCGACCCGGCCGACCTGGCCACGGCGGTGCGCCACGCGCATGAGGGCAAGCTGTATTTCCTGCCGCAGATCGCCGAGCGCCTGGCCAACCTGTCGGTGCGCGGCGACGCCTCGCCGCAGTCGCAGCTCGACCAGCGCGGCCTGGAGATCTTCAAGCTGATGGCCGAAGGACTGACCAATGCCGAAATCGCCGAAAAGCTCAATCTGTCGACCAAGACGATCAGCAATATCAGCCAGTCGGTCAAGGAAAAGCTGGGCGTGCACCGGCAGGCGTATATCACCAAGCTGGCCGTCAAGTACGGCTTGATCGAGCCGTAGTGGGAGGTCGCGTGTTCGCAGGCTTGAGCAGATGGATCGCGAACGCGCGCTTTCGCCCGACCGTCGTTTCCGCGCCAAGGCGGCAGTTGGCGGGAAGGCAGGTGGCATCTTCAGCCGTTGGCTGCGGCACGAACTTGGGCCCCCGCCGTCGCGGGGGCGACGGCGGTTGGCGTGCGCTGCCGGCCATCGCCCTGGTCCTCGGCCTCACGTTCGCCAGCGCCGCCGGCGCAGCCGGTGTCGCCAGCCCGGCCAACGCTACCGACCCCACCGGCTTTCGCTTCCAGATCGTCACCGCCGACGATTCCGGCGTCACGCGCCGCATCGCCGACGACTTGTACAAGCAGCTGGTCCCCATCTTCGGCGGCTTTCGCACCGAACTGGCCCAGCACCGGCGCATGGTATACGTCGCCATCGGCCCGGTCGCATTGCGCAACGTGGCCGCGCGCAAGTGCGACTGCGTCGTTATCGCCGCCTTCACCTCCAGCCAGGTCTGGCGCTCCGTCACCGAAGGCCTGCTGCCCGCGCGCGCGCTGTCCATGACCGCCATCTACGCCGAGCCGGCCCCGGTCGACCAGCTGCGCCTGATCGAGCTGCTCTACAAGCGCCCCGTGCGCGTGGCCGCCATCGTCAGCAGTAATACGGGCTTTCTGAAACCGACGCTGCAAGGCATCGCCGAAATCGAACATTACGACCCCAGTGAGGATATCAACGTGGTCCTGAACCGCATCGGCAAAACCGAGGTCCTGCTGGCCATGCCCGACCGCAGCGTCTACAACACCGAAAACGTGCGCAACATCCTGCTCTCGACCTACCGCCACAACCAGGCGGTGATCGGCTTTTCGGCCGACATGGTCATGGCCGGCGCACTGGCCACCACCTATTCCACCATCGAGCAGATCAACGCCCAGGTGGCCGACGTGGCCAACGAATTCGTGGCCACGGGCGAACTGGCGCCGCCCCAGTTCCCGCGCTACTTCAGCACCGTCATCAACGAAGGCGTGGCGCGCTCGCTCGACGTGGCGGTCGACGACGCCGCCCGCCATTTCACGCGCCGTCCACCGGTGAGGCGCCGATGAAGCTGCGATTCTGGCAAAGCTGGAGCATCGGCACGCGCATGGCCTTCATCACCATGCTGCCGGTGGTGTTCCTGTTCTCGTCCTTCGTCGGCTACTCCTGGTACTCGCACCGCGCCCAGGTGGCGCTGGAGCTGGAAGAGCGCGGCCGCATCCTGGCCAAGGCCCTGGCCGAAACCAGCGAATACAACGTCATCTCGGGCAACCTGTCCGACCTGCGCCTGACCATCAATGGCCTGGTCCAGTCGGACAAGAGCATCCACCGCATCGAAGTGGTGGACGCCAACCAGAAGGGCGCCATCAGCGTCGTCTCGCAGAACTCCGCCGTCGGCGAAGACCGTTTTTACGAAGCGCCGATCAAGAAGCAGATGATCTGGATTAACCTGTTCTCGGACAACGGCGTGCCGCACGTGTCGGGGTCGAGCGACACCAAGCCGACCACCGTGCCGACCGAAGTGGTGGGCTACGTGCGGGTGACGATGTCGCCCACGAACATGCTGCACAAGCAGGCGCGCCGCTTCCAGGTCGAGCTGGCGATGGCCGCGCTGGCGCTGGTGGTCAGCGGCGCGCTGGCCTACGTGCTGGCGCGCAGCCTGACCATTCCGCTCAAGTCCTCGATCGGCGCGCTGCGCGAAATCCGTGGCGGGAACTACCAGGTGGCGCTGCCCGTCACCACCGGCGGCGAGGTGGGGGAACTGCAGGAATCGATCACCGAAATGTCGGTGGCGCTGGGCCGCTCGCGCCAGGACCTGGAAAACAAGGTCGCCGAACGCACCAAGGACCTGGTCGAATCGCGCAACGAAGCGCTCAAGGCCGATGCCGACAAGCGCAAGCTGATCCAGAAAGTGAACTCGATCGTCGAAGATGAGCGCAAGAGCATCGCCATCGAGATCCACGACGAACTCAATGCCTCGCTGATCGCCGCGCGCCTGGAATCGCAAAGTATTCTGCACCTGGCCGGCAAGGTGGAGCAGGGCCCGATGATCGACGAGATCAAGCAGAAGTCGCAAGCGATCACCAAGCTCACGCTCGACCTGTACGCCAGCGGACGGCGCCTGGTGCGGCGCCTGCGCCCCGAGGTGCTCGACATGCTCGGCCTGCACGGCGCGGTGGAAGAAATGATTCGCCACTACGACACCAGCCATCCGGAATGCCACTTCCAGTTCCACTCCGACGGCGATTTTTCGGGCCTGGAGAGCGAACTGGCCATTTCCGCTTACCGCATCGTGCAGGAAGCGCTGTCGAATGTGCTCAAGCACGCCGGCGCCACGCATGCGCAGGTGGCGATGACCTTGTCCGAGCAGGATGACACGCTGCATATCGAAATCGCCGACGATGGCGCCGGCTTCAGCACCGCCAGCGCCTCGTCCGGCATCGGCATTATCGGCATGCGCGAACGCGTGTACGCGCTGGGCGGCACCATCGACTTCAGCTCCGAGCCTGACAAAGGCACCGTGATCGGCATCGCCCTGCCGATCGCACAAGCGGCCTGACTGCTGTATCGTATTCCCACTGTATTAACCTTCATCGCACAACACATCATGTCGAACGAATTGAAAACGCCCTACGAACAGGGCAACCAGAATCAGACCACGACCTGGGCTGACTGCATCGCATGGTACGAAGAACTGGCGCGCCGCTTCCCCCGCGTGCTGCACTTCGGCGTGGTCGGCACCTCGGACGCCGGCCTGCCGATCCACGCCGGCGTCATCACCGCCGACGGGGTGTTCGACCGCCAGCGCCTGAAAGACGAAGGGCGTCCGGTCTTCTTCAACAATAACGGCATCCATCCGGGCGAGCCGGAAGGCGTGGACGCCTGCATGGCGCTGGTGCGCGACTTCTGCACCGAGCCTGCGCGCCTGGCCGCGCTGGGCAAGACCGTATTCCTGTTCGTCCCACTGTACAACGTCGACGGCAGCATCAACCGCGCCAACACCTCGCGCGTGAACCAGGACGGTCCCGAGCAGTTCGGCTTTCGCGGCAACAGCCGCCACCTCGACCTGAACCGCGATTTCGTCAAGTGCGACAGCCTCACCGCGCAGGTGTTCAACAAGCTGTTCACCGCCTGGGACCCGGATGTGATGGTCGACACCCACACCTCCAACGGCGCCGATTATCCATACACGATGACCCTGATTCACACCCAGGCCGACAAGCTTGGCGGCGCGCTCGGCGAATTTTTGCGCGGCACCATGCTGCCGCATATGTTCGGCGAAATGGCGCGGCGCGGCTGGCCGACCTGCCCGTATGTCAATCCAGTCAAGGACAGCCCGGACCACGGCATTGCCGAATTCCTGGAAACGCCGCGCTTTTCGACCGGCTTCGCGGCGCTGCACCACACCATCGGCTTCATGCCCGAAACGCACATGCTCAAGCCTTATGCCGACCGCTACGACGCGATGCGCGCGCTGGTCGAAACGGCGCTCGATTTCACGGCCGCGCAGGCGGCCACCATCCAGGCACTGCGCCGCGCCGCGCGCGACGAGGGCAAGGCGCGGCGCGAGTGGCCGGTGCACTGGTCCATGGATGCGGACAATCCTTCCACCTTCCCGTTCCGCGGCTATGCGGCCAGGTACACGCCTAGCGTGATCGGCAATTACACGCGCCTGTCGTACGACCGCAACGAGCCGTGGGAGCGCGACATCGCCTACTTCAACAGCTTCCCGGCTGATATCGTGGTGGCGACGCCGCGCGCGTATGTGGTGCCGCAAGCCTGGCGCGAAGTGGTCGAGCGCTTGCAGTGGAACGGCGTGGCGATGCAGCGCATCGAGGCCGACCGCATGCAAGAGGTGCGCTGCTACCGCATCGTGTCGGTCGGCTCGCGCGCGAATGCGTACGAAGGCCATATGTTCCATGACGACATGCAGCTGGAGACGGTCACCCAGGCCGTGACCCTGCGCGCGGGCGACTGGTGGATTGCGCTGGACCAGGACATGGCGCGCTACGTGGTCGAAACGCTGGAGCCGCAGGGCCACGACAGCTTCTTGCGCTGGGGATTTTTCAACAGTGTGCTGGAGAAGAAGGAAGCGTTTTCGGATTACGTGTTCGAGGACCACGCGCTCGAACTGCTGCGCGACGAACCGGCCTTGCAGGCGAAGTTCGAGGCCTGGAAGGCGGCCCATCCGGCCTTGTTGTCGGACCAGTGCGCGGTGCTCGACTTCATCTTCGCCAATTGCGCGCGCTATGTGGAACCGGAGTGGCGGCGCTATCCGGTGCTGTCGGTGATGTAAATGGCGTTCGGCGACTTCAAGATCCGCGATTGGTGCGGATCCACCTAGCGTAAGTTGGCCGTTCGATACAGGGAAATCGGCTGCCGTGGCTTGACTTTAGATTGCCCATGGCCGGCGGTGCAAGGAAGGTGGCTGCCTCCCTCCAGACGCCGGGTATTTTCTTGAACGCCAAGGGGGCGTATGGTGCATTACAGCTTGGCCCATGGGCGATCACGACGCGCGGCGTGCCAGATGTCATGGACGAGCATGACTAAGATACGTGTCCCAAGCCTTATGGAAATCTGTCTGACCACCAAATTCCCTTGCGTAAAGTGCATTGAGGTCCGTAACAAGCTGTCCGACAGGGGCACCCGATGGAATAGATAAATATTTCTCCGTTATCCTCATCAAGTCGTTGTGCGGCAGGCAAAGGCGGCCAATTTCCTTCTCCCGCTTGCGCGCGATAGATAAGATCCATACGGGTAAAAAATCATATCCTGGCGCATGTATTTTACTATCGCCCCGAATGGCAGCATGACACTGGTTGAGGTGCCAGTCACATAAGCCATCAAGCGCTTCCGTAAAATAATCGTCATCAGCCCATGCTCCAAATAATGATCCGAATGGTTCAATTTTGGAAAGTTCATTCAAATCCTCATGCGTCGCACAATCCTTTGCGAGAAAGCGTATCAAGGCCCATTGCATGCGTTCAAAATCTTCCTCGTATGAATTTGTCATTACATTCCGACGTTCAAACATCGTGTAGTAGGCAGCACAGGATTTCCACTCTTCTTCGTATCCAAAATAGTAAAATCCGGCAGCCGCAATCGTTAATCTCCAATATATACATGCATCAAAAAGGCTGACATTTCCCGTCAAATCTTCAACACGTGGAAATTCTGTAAGCGCTTGCAAATAGCTTTGCTCCAGAAAGCCGCGATGTAAAAGATCAAGCCGCCAACTATCCACGATGAATGGCAGGCAAGCTGTTTCTCCATCAATGATTCGCTGGGAAGCACGGCGTGCCGTCCAAGTCGCATATAAGGAGATGGCGGAACTTATTGCCCACGCGTTATTGTCTTCGCCCAGTTTTTCCGGAACGGAAAAACGAGCATACGCAGGGGCAAGTGAATGTTTTTCCTCACCAGGCGCCATCGCCGCTTCATCGTTCAGCAGTTTTCGAAGCGATTTGATCTTTCGTTCTTTTTGCTCATGCTCCAAAATAGCGGCGTCAGGGCTCATTCCCGATTGCGAAAAGCCCGTTTTCTTTAAATGGAGTTTACCTAAGGAATAGTACGCATCAGGTTCAAAATCATTACTAATAGAAATATGATTTTTTTTGAACATGTTATCAATTTTTAAGAAATTCTCATCGCTCAAAATCGAAAATCTGCATGCGTCATCGAAGCGGTTGAAATAGGCCAGATTCAAACCGATTGATTTGAGCTGATCCCTTGTATGGCAAAGGAAATTGTTATTTCTTAGAACCTCCCCTTGATCCATGTCTGCAAGATGGTCGATAAAGGTCCAGTCGAAGTCATGTATGCCGAGGTCGCTCAGCATCCGGTCGATTTCACTGGTAGTTTCATCCGGCCCGGCTCGCCAATCTATGGCCCCGATAGTTCCATTATTTTCAGCGGCTTCAAATAGGCGATATAATGCGTCATCTTTTTTGTCGGCACCATCCAGCTGCGTATTTACGCCGCCGCCTGGCTCCGAAAAGAGGACGGACCGAAGAATTTCAACATCCAGCTTTTTCGTTTTGCTCATGGAGTGCCATTGGTTAAACTAATTCTTGTGACAGTTCGCTGACGATTGCACACGGCTGGCCGTATGGCCTCAACTGCTGCGATTCGCGGGTCTAGCCTGGCGCCTGCATGCCGGTGTCGGCCATGCAGGCGAGCCATCAGCACAGGGAGCCGCCGATGCTCTTTCCGCTTTTCAGATCGAACCCGAAAGCGCAGGAATACACACCCTGCTTGCTGCGGCTGCACCACAGGCGTTCTTGATCTTTCGTGCGCACGCGCGTTCCGCTACCCTCGGTACACGCGTCCTTGACGTCCTTGCCCAGGGCATCGAACATCTCGCGTGCAGCCTTGCCGTCGATGGAAAACATGATCTTGGTGTCAGCAGCGGTGGGGGCGCCGGGATCTCCCATGCCACGCGAATAGGTTCGGTACGCGCCCTTCAATGTGGTGAAGCCGGAAGCGTCTTCCTGGCTGTTTGCTGGCGACGTGCTGGCGAGTGAAAAGAGTAGGCCGAGCAAAACGATGGTTTTCATTGCGTCACTCCCTGGTTTCGTCGTCCGGCGACGAACGCCCCGATTCAGGATCGGGAGGCTGCCGCAAATACGCTGTCAATGACTGGATGGGCCGCCAAAACATGCCACGGGGCGGCAGCCATCCATTCCCTTACTGGTTCTTCTCGATCCAGCGGTTGATCTTCCCTTCCAGCAGCGACAGCGGCAAGGTACCGTCTTCCAGCACGATCTCGTGGAACTTGGGCAGGTTGAATTTATCGCCCAGCGCCGCTTGCGCGCGCTGGCGCAGCTCCGTGATCTTGAGCGCGCCGATCTTGTAGCCGAGCGCCTGTCCCGGCCACACCATGTAGCGCTCCGTTTCGCTGCGGGCCGTCGATTCCGGGTAGCCCAGGGTATCGCGCATGTACTGGATCGATTGCTCGCGGGTCCAGCCTTTCGCGTGCATGCCGGTGTCGACCACCAGCCGCACCGCGCGCAGCATTTCGTCGTTCAGGTGGCCGAAGTAATCCTCCGGCTTGTCGAACAGCCCCATCTCCTTGCCCAGGGTTTCGGCATACAGCGCCCAGCCTTCGGTGTAGGCGGTGTTGCCGCTGAACTGGCGGAACTTGGGCAGGTTCAGCTCTTGCAGCAGGGCGATGTGGAAGTGGTGGCCGGGCTGTCCCTCGTGCAGGAACAGGGTCACCATGCCGGTGCTGCCGTACTGCGTCGGATCGGTCACCACCGACCAGAACACGCCCGGCCGCGAGCCGTCGATGGCCGGCGCCGAGTAGTGGTCCGAGGCCGTCGCGCGCGACAATTCCGGCTCCAGGCGCAGGTCCAGCGGCGCTTTCGGCATCAGCGTAAACAAGGCCGGCAATTTGGTGCGCAGCAGCGCATCGAGCTTGCGGTAGACGTCGATGACTTCCTGGTCGGTCTTGAACGGCTTGTATTTATCCTGCTGCGCTACCCACCCCGGCAGAGCGACCGCCGGCCCGGTGTAGCCCATCTTCGGCCCCACCACGGCATACTCGCCCTGGATGCGCGCCACTTCCTTCAGGCCGATCGCGTGGATCTGCTCCGGCGTCAGGCTGGTAGTGGTCTGGAGCGCCACGCGCTTTTCATACCACTCCTTGCCCTCGGGCAGGGCGCTCCAGCCGGTGCTGGTGCGCGCCGCCGGCAGGTAGTCCTTTTCGATGAAGCTGGCCAGGCGCACCAGCGCCGGCGCCAGCCTGGCGTCGATCGCCTTGCGGTAGCCGGCTGCCAGCGCGGCCTTGTCGGCCGCCGAAAAAGAGGCCGGCATGTTGCGGATCGGGGTGTAGTAAATGCTCTCTTCCGCCTTGGCGCTGACCAGTTTCTGGAATTGCGGCAGCATCGATACCACCGCCGCGCGCGGCAGGGTCACGCCCACGCGCATCCCCTCGCGCATATTGGCGATGGCCTGGTCGATCCATGCCGGCAGCTGCGTCAGGCGGTTCAGGTACGCCTTGTATTGCTTGACCGTGGTCAGGGGCTGGGCGCCGTCGCCGCTGGCGTAGTTGGCGATGGTGACCGGGATGCTGTCCATCTGGTTCACGGGCAGCATCAGTTCCGGCAGGTTGGCGAACGACAGGAGACCGTTCAACTCGAATTCGAGCACGTCGTAGTTGGTCTGCGAGCGCAGGTCGAGCGCGCGCCGGTCCAGCGCGTGCAGGCGGTTGAGGAAGACGTTGTAGTGCGCATTCTGGCGCGCATGCTCCTTGGGACCGATGCTCAGGCCGATCTGGTCGTCGAAGCGGTTGTCGCCACGGTCGGTGGCGTCGACCGGGTCGAAGCGCGCCACCGCTTCGTAATACTCCAGCGCCAGCGCATCAAGCTGTTTCTTGGCCTGGGCCGAGACCACGCCGGACACTTTTCCGGCCGGCGGCGCGGCAAGCGCCGCAGCGGGCGCGAAGGTCACGGCGAGCGCCGCCCACAAGGCGGTCCGGGCAAGACTTTTATGCATGATGTATATCCGGTGGAAAAGTGAAATCGGCCATCAGGATACGCGATTTTCAGATCGCTTACCGCCCGTCAAGTGCGCGATAGATTTGCCATATCGGCCACGTCCGCACGAGTGGGAATTTGTATTGTCGCGCTCGCGCGCTCGCGCGTATGATCGACGCCAGACGACGTGCTTTCGCCGAGCCAGCAAACTGCGAGATGCTGACCGGCCCAGGCAAGCCCGGCTTGCAGCGCCTTGCGCCGAGTCCGTGGCCGCTGCCATTCAAGCCGCTCACCGATTCACGTGAGCGGCTTTTTGTTTTACGATTGCGCGGCTGGCTTCTCGGTGAGAAATCCGCGCCGCTGGAACCAGATTTCCACCGGAATCGTCACCAGTGGCGGCACCGCGGCGAGCACGGCGATGGCGCTGGCCCACCACGGCCAGCGCAGGCGCAGCGCGGACAGCACCGCCACGACCACGTAGAACATGAAGGCGACGCCGTGCAGCCGCCCGAACAGCCATACGCCCAGGTCGGTGGTGTCGGTGACGTACTTGAGGAACATGCCGATCAAGAGGCCGGTCCAGGTCAGGCCTTCGATCAGGCAGGCGACGGCGAACAGTTTTCCGATGCCTGTTGGTGTTTGTGTGGTCATGCCAGCTCCGCAATAGTCAGATGCGCGAAGCATAGTCAATCTGGCTGAGTCTATCAAGCAACTTTCATACAGGAGCGATGCGGTAAGCACAGCGCGTGGCCCCGGCCAGCACATGCTGTTCGCGCGTCACCGTCGTGCCGGGACCGGCGATCTCGGTGAACAGTTGCAGCTCGGAGCGGCAAAAGCCCTGGCAGGTGCGCGCCGCGGCGCAGATGGGGCAGTGGTCTTCGATCAGCAGCCAGCCCTGGGCATCGGCCTCGATGCGCGCCATGTAGCCTTCGCCGGTGCGGATCGCGGCCAGCTGTTCCAGCCGCTCGGCTACGCTGGCGCCGCCGCAGGCCTGTTGGTACAGCGCGCGCGCTTCGCTCTCGCGCTGCGCCACCAGCTTGTCCAGCCCTTCCTCGCCAAACAACTGGCGGATCGATCCGATCAGCTGCACCGTCATTTGCGCATGCGTGTCGGGAAAGCGCCGGTTGCCGGCCTCGGTCAGCACCCAGTGCTGGCGCGGCCGGCCCACGCCCGCCGCATCCTGCTGCCGGCCTTCGATCAAGCCCGCCGCGGCCAGCTTCTGTACCTGCTGGCGCGCCGCCTCGGGCGTCATCTCCAGCATCTGCGCCAGGCTGGCCGTGGCGCTCGGCCCCCTGGACTTGATGAAGAACAAGATGCGGTCGGCCGTCTTGCCATCGGCCGAATTATCCAACGATTTGCTTGCATAAGTCATGCTGCCGCCTTATTATCCACTTATTAATCCAACCAATTGCTTGCATATTAAGCCAATCCAGCCCTCCTGTCGATCACCCGCCATGTCCACTGCCTTCCCTTCCACCGCCTCCTGGGGCGCACTGTTTTCCGGCCAAAACGGTCTGCTGGCCCTGGCCCTGACCGGCGGCGTGGCGCTGCATGCGATCAATGTCCACATCGTCACCACCGTGCTGCCATCGGTGGTGCGGGACATCGGAGGCCTGGACTGGTATGCCTGGAACACCACCCTGTTCGTGGTCGCCTCCATCCTCGGCGCGGCCCTGTCGGTGCGCCTGCTGGCCGCCGCCGGTGCGCGCGGCGCCTGCCTGGCGGCGCTCGGCATCTTTGCGCTGGGGTCAAGCGCCTGCGCCAGCGCGATGTCGATGCCGTGGATGCTGGCCGGACGCAGCGTGCAGGGCCTGGGCGGCGGCGCCCTGGCGGCACTGAGCTATGCGCTGATCCGCGTGGTGTTCCCCGCGCCCCTGTGGCCGCGCGCGGTGGCCCTGGTATCGGGCATGTGGGGCGTGGCCACCTTGTGCGGGCCGGCCGTGGGCGGCCTGTTTGCCCAGGCCGGGCACTGGCGCTGGGCATTCTGGACCCTGCTGCCGGTCGCCTTGCTGCAAGCGCTGCTGGTCGCGGGGCGATTGCGTCCGGCCGCCGCCGCATCCGCGCAGCCGCCGATCCCGGTGCGCCAGATCGCGCTGCTGGCCGCCTCGGTGCTGGCGGTGGCCGCCGGCGGCTTGTCGCGCATGCTCGCCTGGCAGGGCGCGGGCGTCGCGGCCGGGATCGCGCTCGGCGTGGCGGCGATCGCCGTCGAGCGCCGCTCGCCGGTGCGCCTGCTGCCTGCCGGGACCACCGCCCTCAAATCGCCACTGGGCGCGGTGTATGCCAGCGTGGCCTTGCTCCTGGCCGGCACCACCACTGAAATCTACGTACCGTATTTTTTGCAGACGCTGCACGGCTACACGCCGCTGGCCGCTGGCTACCTGAGCGCGGCCATGGCGGCCGGCTGGAGCGCCAGTTCGATGCTGTCGTCAGGGCGCGAAGGTGCGAGTGCGGTGGCGATGCTGCGCGCCGGCCCGGTGCTGGGCGCAGGCAGCCTGCTGGCCCTCGCGCTGCTGGTGCCGGGTGGCGACGTCCTCTCGCCCGCCATGCTGATGCTCCTGTGCGGCCTGGCGCTGGCCGGCGCCGGGGCCGGCGTGGGCCTCGGCTGGCCGCATCTGCTCACGCGCGTGCTGACGCTGGCGCCGGCGGGCGAGGGCGGCCTGGCATCGGCGGCGATCACCACCGTGCAGTTGTACGGCATGGCGATCGGCGCGGCGGTGGCGGGACTGGTGGCCAATGGCGCCGGATTGACCGCGCCGGGAGGCAAGGCGGGCGCGCAGTCGGCGGCCATGTGGCTGTTCGCCAGCTTTGCGCTGGCGCCCGCACTGGCGGCGCTGCTGGCGCGCGCGCCCGGCAAACGATAGGAGAAGACGATCATGCGCGAACAACTGGAAAAACTATTGGCAGCGGGGCGCGATAACGCCCTGCTGCGCTTCGGCCTGGGCAACGCCTGCCTCAAGGAGGGCGACGCGGCGGCGGCGGCGCTGCACCTGCAACAGGCCACGCAGCAAAATCCCGCTTACTCGGCGGCCTGGAAGCTGCTCGGTAAAGCCTGGCAAGCGCTGGACCGGCCGCAGGAGGCGGAAGCGGCCTGGAACAAAGGACTGGAAGTCGCCGTGAAGCAGGGCGACCTCCAGTCCTCGCGCGAGATGACGGTGTTCCTCAAGCGCTTGCGGCGCTGACGCCTATTTGTAGAAGCGCCAGCCCGCCTTGAAGTCGCGCGCGACCTTCTCGTTCTTCAGGCGCGCGCGTACCAGTTCGATGGGCAGCACGCCGCCTTCGAGAATGCGGTCGTGGTATTCGAGTAGCGTCATGTTGCCGCCGTCGACCAGCTCGCGTTTCAGTTCGCGCAGTTGCAGCGCCCCGACCATGTAGCCGGCCTGGTACAGCGGCGGATAATCGCCGTTGAACGAGCGCCGCACCTCGGCGCGCGCGTTATCCGGCTCGTGGCCGACGCGGGCAATCAGCATCTCGACCGCCTGCTCGGGCGTGACTTTACCCATGTGGAAGCCGAGCGAAAACAGGATGCGCGCCGCCCGGTGATTACGCCAGAACATCATCCCGATCCGGTCTTCCGGCCTGACGGCGAATTTGCGCTCGTACAGCAGCATTTCCCAGTACACGGCCCAGCCTTCGGTGAAGAAGGGCGAATCGAACAGGCGGCGCTGCGGCTGGTAGCGATCCGCCATGAACCCTTGCAGGTGATGGCCTGGAATGAGTTCGTGCTGCACGGTCGCGCGCGAAAAGTGCGGGTTATTGCCGCGCATGGACATCAGCTTTTGCTCGTGCGTCATGTCGGCCGTGGGGTAGGACACCAGGATCGTGTCGCCGCCCAGGAAAAAGGGGTTGATCAGCTGCGCCTCGGGCGAAAGCATGTCCATGCGCCAGCTGCGGCGCGCCACTTCGGGCACCGTCACCAGCTTGTTGGCCGCCATGTAATCGATCGCTTCCTTGGCCAGGCCCAGCACCATGGCCGGCTGTTCGCCCGGCGCCACGTACATGGTCTTGACCTTCTCCATGGCCGCATGCCAGTCGCTGCCGAAACCCATTTCGGCCGACGCCTTGCGCAGTTCGGCCTCGCCCCAGGCCAGCTCCTTTTCGGCCAGCGCCATCAGTTCTTCCGGCGTGTACGGGATCATCTCGCGCCGCAGGGCGCTCATCAACCCTTCGCGCCCGATCGGGTCGCCCGTCACATTGAGCAGCTTGGCCGACGCCTTGCCCACCAGCCGTTCGTTCAGGCTGGCCGCGTAATCGCTCATGGCCTTGTCCAGGTCGGCGTAGGGGCGCTTGACCCACCACGTGAGCTGCGGATCGTAGCCTTCGTAATACGCGTACCAGGCTTTCAGGTCCTTGGCGGTGGCCGCCAGCACCTGCGCCGCGCGGTTGGCCACGCTGCGCGAGGCCATCGGCTTGGGCGCATTGATGTCGGCGCCGGCCAGCAGCGCTTCCTGCGCCTTGCGCACCGCCACCAGCGCCTGCTGCAGCACGGCCGCACTGGCCGCGCCATCCTGCGCCTGCATCACGCGGCGCGCTTCGGCCATGTCGATCAGCGGACGCACGAACGGCGCCAGCGGCTCGGCCTCGGCGAAGCGCTTGCGCTGGGCTGCCAGTTCGCGCAGCTCGAAGTCGATCTGGTTGCGCATCATGACCACGTCGATGCGGTCTTCCACGCCGAAGCTGTCGAACGGCAGGGCGTCGAGGGCGGCGCGCCACTGCTCGAAAAACTCCTGCATCTGGCGCGCGCGCGCGCTGCCGTTGGCCACCGTGTACAGTTTGTCGAGGCTGGCGTAATCGAGCTGGTAGCGCTGGATGAAAGCCGGCATGGCTTGCTGCGCGATGCCGAAGTGCGACAGCGGCGGCGTCAGTGCGGGCGTTGGCGCGGTAGCCGGCGCGGTAGCCGACGCGGTAGCCGGCGCGGTAGCCGGCGCGGTAGCCGACGCGGTAGCCGATGCGAAGGCCGGCGCGGCCAGCGCTGCCGCCAGGATCAGGGAGGCGCGCATCAGTTGGTGGCCAGCGCGAAAGGCGCGCCGTTCTTGAAGGTGTAGATGGTGACGGCCGACTGCTTCATATTGCCGTTCGCATCGTAGGCATAGGTGCCCACCACGCCCTTGTAGCTGCTGGCGCGCATGGCTGCGGCCACCACCGACGGATCGAGCGAATTGGCGGCCTTCATCGACTGCACCATGAACATGGTCTGGTCGTAGAACGCGGCCGCGTACACATCGGGCGCCTGCTTGAAGCGTGCCTTGTAGCGCGTCTGGAAGCCCGGGCCGTCGGCCTGCTTGTCGAGGATCGCACCACCCTGCGCGCACAGCACATTGTCGCCGACCGCATCGCCACCGAGCTTGGCCATTTCGGGGCTGCACAGGGTGTCGCCGCCGAGCAGCTTGACATTCAGGCCGAGCTGGCGCATCTGGCGCGCCATCGGCGCGCCCTGGGGCGCGTAGCCGCCGAAGAAAATCGCATCGATGTTCTTCGATTTGAGCTTGGTGAGGATGGCGGCGAAGTCGCTCGCCTTGTCGGTCGTGAACTCGTGGCCCGCCACCGTGATGCCGGAAGCCTTGGCCTGCTTGACGAATTCGGCGGCGATGCCCTGGCCGAAGGCGGTGCGGTCGTCGATCACGCCGATGGTCTTGAGCTTGAGCTGCTTGGCCGCATAACCGGCCATCGATCCGCCGAGCTGGGTGTCGCTGGCGACGATGCGGAACACGCCCTTGTAGCCGCTCTGCGTCACCTTGGGATTGGTGCCGACGGTCGACATGATCGCGCCGGCGTCGTTGTAGATGCGCGAGGCCGGAATGGCCACGCCGGAGTTGTAGGGGCCGAGCACGAAGTGCACGCCGGCGTCGACCAGTTTTTGCGCCACCGCCACGCCGGCTTTCGGATCGCCCTGGTCATCCTCGGACTTGAGTTCGAACTTGATGGTCTTGCCGCCGATGCTGACTTTTTTGGCGTTCAGTTCTTCCAGCGCGAGGCGCACGCCGTTTTCGTTATCCTTGCCGGCGAAGGCGTTGGCGCCCGAGAGCGGCCCGGTGATGCCGATCTTGACGACCTGCTCCTGCGCCAGCGCGGCCTGGGATGCGAGCAGCAGGGACGCTGCGGCGAAAGCAATACTCTTATTGTTCGATGCCATACGATGTCTCTCCTCTGATCTGGACAGCGGCATCATCGCACGATTCGGCACAATTTTATATGCCGTTTTAGGCAGGAAGACGCTTCAAAATCAGATCGAGCGGCAGCGCCGTGGTGTACTTGATCTGCTCCATCGAGAAGGCCGACGACACGCCGCTCAGGTGCGCCGTCTTGATCAGCTTTTTATAAAAACGGTCGTAACCGCCGATGTCGGTGGTGACGACCTTGAGCAGGTAGTCGACATCGCCGCTCATGCGGTGAAACTCCATCACCTCGGGCAGGGCGATGACGGCGGCGGCGAAGCGGGTCAGCCATTTTTCGTCGTGTTCGGTGGTGCGTATGCTGACGAACACCGTGACCGGCAGCCCGACCTTGTCGCGGTCGATGATGCTCACGCGGCTCTGGATATAGCCTTCTTCCTCCAGCCGCTTGACCCGCTTCCAGCACGGGGTGCTGGACAAGCCGACCTTCTCGCTCAGGGCCGCGATCGACAGGGTGCCATCGGCCTGCAGGGCCGCGAGGATGGCGCAATCATGCTTATCGAGATAACTCATTCTGATTTCCGCTGAAATTTGGTATGAATTTGCTTAATGAGCGCGAATGCCAGCAAATTTTGGCATATTTTCTCACGTTTAAGACGATAACATATCACGCAAGAATGACATTACCGTTTCCCCCTCCTGTTGCCGCTGCCCGGACCTGCCATGCACACTGAAATCTACCTCGACGCCAATGCCACCTCGGCCGTTCATCCGGCCGCCATCGCCGCCGCCGCCCTGGCCATGCGCGACTGCTACGGGAACCCGAGCAGCAGCCATGCCACCGGCCTGAAAGCCAAGGCGATGCTCGACGGCGTGCGCGCACTGGCGCGCCGCGCACTGGGCGCGGGGCAGGGCAGGCTGACGTTTACCAGCGGCGCCACCGAAGGCATCCAGACCGCCGTGCTGTCGGCGCTGTGCGAGCTGCGCGCGCGCCGCGCCAGGGGCGAAGCGACCGGCGACCTGCTGCTGTACGGCGCCACCGAGCACAAGGCGGTGCCCGAAAGCCTGGCGCACTGGAACGCGCTGCTCGGCACCGGACTGGAACTGCGCGCGCTGCCGGTCGATGCCGACGGCCGCCACCGGCTCGACGTGCTGCGCGAGCTGGCGCCGCGCGCGGCGTTTGTCTGCACTATGGCCGCCAACAATGAAAGCGGTGTCATTTCGGACCTGGCCGCCATCGACGCCGTATTGCGCGAGTGCGCGCCCACGGCGCTGTGGATGGTCGACAGCGTGCAGGCGCTCGGCAAGCTCACCCTAAACCTGGCCGCGACCCGCATCGATTACGCGCCGTTCTCGGGCCACAAGCTGTACGCGCCCAAGGGCATCGGCATGCTGTATGTGCGCGAGAGCGCGCCCTACACCGCGCTGATGATGGGCGGCGGGCAGGAAGCCGGCCAGCGCTCCGGTACCGAAAACATGAGCGGCATCGCCGCCCTGGGCGCGGTGCTGGCGGCACTGGACGATGGCGTGAGCTTTCGCAGCCACGCGCAGCTGGTGCACATGCGCGAGCGGCTGGCCGCCGCCTTGCGCGCGGCGCTGCCGGGCATCGTCTTCAATGCGCCGTTCGCACACAGCTTGCCGACCACTCTCAATTTCTCCGTGCCCGGCCTGGCCGGCAAGGAATTGCTCGACCTGTTCGACGCCGCCGGCGTGCGCGTGAGCGCCGGGTCGGCCTGTTCGGCGGCCAAGGCCGCCCCCAGCTACGTGCTGGCGGCGATGGAGCTGGACGCGTGGCGCTGCGCTTCGGCGGTGCGCATGTCGTTCGGGCCGATGGCGGACGACGCCCTGATCGACGCCGCCTGCGAGCGCATCGCCCGCTGCGGCGCTGCCTTGCGCGCCAGCTGCCTGATCCCGTCGGCGGCGCCCGCGCCCGACAGCGACGGCGTGGTGCAACTGGGCTTCGAGGGAGCCAGTACCTGGCTGGTGCTCGACGCGGCCAGCCGCACCTGCGCCATCATCAATCCGCTCGCCGCGCTGGCCGCGCGCATCGCCGACCAGGTGCGCTGCCAGGGCTACCGGGTGCGCGCCGTGATCGATACGCATGGCGGCGCCGGTGGCGGGCGCGCAGCCCTGGTGGCGGCGCTGGGCGGCCAGCTGGCCGGCGGCATCAGCCACGAAGCGCTGGGCTGGCCCGTGCTGGCCGACCAGGCCACGCTCGAAAACGGTGACGTCGCCAGTGCCCTGATGTTCGGCACCCGCGTGCTGGCGCGCGTGGCGCACGCCGATGGCGCCTGCTACCTGTTCGGCGAGCGCTCGGCCGCCGGCCTGGCCGCCGCCGACGTGCGCTTTGCCTTCACCGGCCCGGGCGCGGACATTGAACAACTGGCGCAGCTGGTGTCGCGCCAGGCCATCGTCTGTCCGGCCTGCGAAGCGGGCAACCTGCCGTGCACCACCCTGACGGCCGAATGCGGCGGCGCCACCCCGGCCGCCAACCCCTTGGCGATGCAGCTCGAGGCCCATGGCCTCGAGCGCTTCTTCAACGACCATCCCGACGCGCTGCTGATCGACGTGCGCGAAGCCTACGAGCACGCGGCGGCGTACGCTGGCCACTGGCACGGCCGCACGGTGCACAGCGTGCCCTTGTCGCGCCTGGCCGACCGCCTGTCGGACTGGCTGCGCGCCGAGGAGCGCCCGCTGGTGTTCTTTTGCCGCAGCGGCGGACGCAGCATCAAGGCCGCGCAGTGCCTGCACCGTCTGGGCTACCGCAATGCCTGGCATGTGGCGGGCGGCGTGGCGGGCGGCAGCTTGCCGCTGGCCGCTTGACGGCATTGACGTCGTTCATCGGTTGATGCTTCGTATCATGTGCCATGCTACGAAGTGCAATGTTGCCAGCGGCGTGAGGCCACACTGCCGTGATTGCTTCTGACTGACAACCCTCAAATGTTCGCTGGCGCACAGTCATTTCCATAGCACCGTTATAAGATTGCAACAGCCGTACGACCCGGTCGCAACTCGCTGTCCAGCAGCGTGTTGGCTACTTATGCCCACGCGAGGTCTCTGTTGAATCAAGAAAACACCAAATTAGCGGACACGCTCTATGCCTGGCGCAATGTCCTTGACGGCGAACGACGCGTCGACGATGAATTTCCCCTGCGCTCGGAATTGTTCAGTGCCGCCCAAATGGCGATGCACGGCAAGCATCTTGCCTCCTCCCACCAGCTCAGCGAGCGCGGCGGCCCCGACCGCCTGCTGCCGCGCCTGACCGACAACGCGGCGGTCATCACCGACACGTGCACGGAACTGACGACGGCGATCAAGGCCGGGCGGCAGATTACGCCCGCCTCCGAATGGCTGCTCGATAACTTCTACCTGGTCGAAGAGCAGATCCGCATCGCCCGCCGCCACTTGCCGAAGAATTACTCCAAGGAGTTGCCGCGCCTGGCCAACGAAGATGCCGACGGCAATCCGCGCGTGTACCAGATCGCGCTCGAAATCATTTCGCACGGCGATGGCCGGGTCGATCCCGAAAGCCTGTCGCGCTTCGTCGACGCCTACCAGGAAGTGGCGACGCTCAAACTCGGCGAACTGTGGGCCATCCCGATCATGCTGCGCATCGCGCTGATCGAGAACCTGCGCCGCGTGGCCGCGCGCGTGTACGACAACCGCGTGCAGCGCGACCGCGCCAACACCTGGGCCGACCAGATGAGCGAGACGGCCGAAAAGAATCCGAGCGACCTGATTTTGCTGGTGGCCGACATGGCCCGTTCCGGCCAGCCGATGAACAGCGGCTTTGTCGCCGAACTGGCGCGCCGCCTGCAGGGCCAGAGCCCGGCCCTGACCCTGGCGCTGCAATGGGTGACCACGCGCCTGGCCGACGCCGGCCTGACCATCGAACAGCAGATCCAGGCTGAAATCGGCCAGCAGGCCGCCGACCAGGTCTCGATCAGCAACAGCATCGGCAGCCTGCGCTTCCTCGGCACCATGGACTGGCAAGAGTTCGTCGAGACCATGAGCGCGGTCGAACAGACCTTGCGCCTGGACCCGGCCGGCACCTACGGCAAGATGGATTTCTCCACGCGCGACAATTATCGCCACGTGATCGAAAAGCTGGCCCGGCGTAGCGACTTCACCGAGGTGCAGGTTGCCGAAATCGCGCTCGAACTGGCGCTGGCGAACCGCTCGCCGGCCGCCGGCGGACTCGATGAACGCACCCGCCACATCGGCTACTACCTGGTCGGCAACGGCCAGGCGCAGCTCGAAAAGCGCCTCGCCGTGCGCAATCCGCCGCTCGAAGCGCTCAATAAAAGCGGGCGTGCTGCGCCCCTGTCGACCTACCTGGGCGGCATCGTCGTGCTCACCCTGCTGTTTACCGGCACCGCCATCATCCACGCGCGCGCCGACGGCGTCGACGAGCCGATGCTGGCGCTGCTGGGCGTCTTCGCCCTGCTTGGATCGAGCCAACTGGCGCTGGCGCTGGTCAACTTCATGGCCACCCAGCTCACGCGCCCGCACCCGCTGCCGCGCATGGACTTCAAAGAGGGCGTCTCGACCGACGCGCGCAGCATGGTGGTGGTACCGACCTTGTTGTACAGCCGCGACAACGTGGCCTCCCTGTGCGAAGCGCTGGAAGTGCGCTACCTGGCCAACCGCGATCCGAACCTGCGCTTTTGCCTGCTGACCGATTTCGTCGACGCGCCCAAGCAGCACATGCCGGGCGACGAGGACCTGGTCGAGCAAGCCCGCGCCACCATCGCCGAACTCAATGAGAAATACGGCTGCGATGTCGACGAAGAGATCCTCGGCGCCGACGGCGAGCCGGCCATGTCGCGCTGCCACCTGCAACCGTTCCTGCTGCTGCACCGCCCGCGTGTATGGAGCGCCAGCGAAAACGCCTGGATCGGCTACGAACGCAAACGCGGCAAGCTGGCCGCGCTCAACGCATTCCTGCGCGGCGGCGCGCGCGAGCAGTTCTCCATGGTCGCCGGTGCCACCGACGGCCTGGCCAACGTGCGCTACGTGATCACGCTCGACACCGACACCCAGCTGCCGCGCGACGCCGCGCGCCAGTTCATCGCCACCATGGCGCACCCGCTGAACCGCCCGACGCTCGACAAGGCTGGCAAACGCGTGGTCGAAGGCTACGGCATCCTGCAACCGCGCGTGGCCGCAGCCTTGCCGGGAGACACCGCCTCGCGCTACGAGCACCTGTGCGGCGGCGAACCGGGCATCGACCCGTACACCCGCACCGTCTCCGACGTGTACCAGGATGTGTTCTACGAAGGTTCGTTCGTCGGCAAGGGCATCTACGATGTCGATACCTTCGAGACGGTGCTGGGCCAGCGCCTGCCCGACAACCAGATTCTCAGCCACGACTTGCTGGAAGGCTGCTACCTGCGCGCCGGCTTGCTGAGCGACGCCCAACTGTACGAAGAATACCCGGCGCGCTACAGCGACGACGTGAGCCGGCGCCACCGCTGGATCCGTGGCGACTGGCAGCTGGCCGGCTGGCTGCTGCCGCGCGTGCCTAGTGCGCACGGCAAGCGCGAATCGAATCCCTTGAGCGCGCTGTCGCGCTGGAAGCTGTTCGACAACCTGCGCCGCAGCCTGATCGCCCCCACCCTGACCGCCTTGCTGGTCTTTTGCTGGGCCCTGATGCCAACGCCGCTGTTCTGGACCCTGGGCGTGCTGGCGGTGATCTTCCTGCCGACCTTCTTCAGCGCCATGTTCGACATCATCGAAAAACCGCACGACGTCCTGTGGCGCCAGCATCTGGCGACCGCGTTCAAGAGCGCGCGCCTGATGTTCGGCCACTCGGCGCTGCAGCTGGCCTTTTTGCCGTACGAAGCGTATTTCAGCCTCGACGCCATCGCGCGCGCCTCGTGGCGCATGCTGGTCACGCGCCGCCGCCTGCTGGAATGGCGTCCCTCGAGCCTGAACCGCTCCAGCACCGACATGGAGAGCAACTGGAAGAGCATGTGGATCTCGCCGCTGCTGGCCGTGGCCACCGCCGCCCTGCTCGGCTACTTCCAGCGCGCAGCGCTGCCGATCGCCGCGCCCGTGCTGCTGCTGTGGTTCTTCGCACCGGTGGTCGCATGGTGGATCAGCCTTCCGCAGGCCCGCGCCGCGACCGAGCTATCGTCGCCGCAGACCATGTTCCTCGAATCGCTGGCCCGCAAGACCTGGAGCTTCTTCGAGACCTACGTCACGGCGGAAGACAACTGGCTCGCGCCCGACAACATGCAGGAGCACCCGGTCAAGGTGGTCGCGCACCGCACCTCGCCGACCAATATCGGCATGGCGCTGCTGGCCAACCTGACGGCGTGGGACTTCGGCTTCATCACCACCGGTCGCCTGCTCAAGCGCACCCGCGACACGCTCAACACCATGGCGCGCATGGAGCGCCACCAGGGCCACTTCTATAACTGGTACGACACGCTGACCTTGAATCCGCTGCACCCGATGTATATTTCGGCGGTCGACAGCGGCAACCTGGCCGGCCACCTGCTCACGCTGGCGCCGGGCCTGACCCAGCTGGCCGACCAGCCCATCGTCGGCAAGCAGACCCTGGCCGGCATTGCCATCACCCTGAACGTGGTGCAGGAACACGCCGTCGATGCCGGAGCGGCCGTCAAGGCCGCCATCGACACCATGCGCAGCCACCTGTCGACCGACCGTGTGCGCGAAACCGAAAGCCTGCCCGGCATGGCCGCCGAACTGGCGCGCCTGGCCGGCTGCGCCGACGCGATCCTGGCCGCCATGCATCCGGTGGGCGAACCGAACCTGCAAGGCTGGGCCGACAAGCTCGCCGAGCAGTGCCACGGCGCGCGCGACGAACTGCTGCAACTGGCGCCGTGGATGCGCGCGGCCCAGGAGTACGTGGTCGACACCAGCCTGACGCGCATTCCGACCCTGCGCGAACTGGCCAACTTCGCCCTCACCGGCAGTGCCAGCACCGACCTCGCCCCGAGCGAGCGCGAACGCCAGCAAACCCTGACCGACCTGGTGGCCCAGGGCAGCACCCGCGCCGCCCAGCGCATCGAAGACATCAACCGCATGGCGGCCGAGGCGCGCGAGTTCGCGAACATGGACTTCCGCTTCATGTACAACACCACCACCAACCTGCTGGCGATCGGCTACAACGTGTCCGACCGCCGCCTGGACGCGGCCTGCTACGACTTGCTGGCGTCGGAAGTGCGCCTGTGCAGCTTCGTCGGCATCGCGCAGGGCCAGTTCCCGCAAGAGCACTGGTTCGCGCTGGGACGCCAGCTGTGCATCATCGGCAACGAGCAGCTGCTGCTGTCGTGGAGCGGCTCGATGTTCGAGTACCTGATGCCGCTGCTGGTCATGCCGACCTACCAGAACACGCTGCTCGACCAGACCTATCACTCGGTCGTCAACGCGCAGATCGAGTACGGCAAGCAGCGCGACGTGCCGTGGGGGATTTCCGAATCCGGCTACAACACCGTCGACGCCAGCCTCAATTACCAGTACCGCGCCTTCGGCGTGCCGGGCACGGGCCTGAAACGCGGCCTGGCCGACGACCTGGTGATCGCTCCGTACGCCACCATGATGGGTTTGATGGTAAGCCCGGACGCCGCCGTGGAAAACCTGCAGCGCATGGCCGACCTGGGCTTCATGGGCAAGCATGGCTTCTACGAAGCGATCGACTACACCGCTGCGCGCCTGCCGCGCGGCCAGACCTTTGCCGTGATCCGCTCCTTCATGGCGCACCACCAGGGCATGGGCTTCCTGGCCTTGAGCTACCTGCTGCACGACCGTCCGATGCAGCGCCGCTTCGAGTCCGACCCGCTGTTCCAGGCCACCTTGCTGGTGCTCCAGGAACGCGTGCCGCGCGCCGGCGCGTTTTACTCCAACACCGCCGAACTGGCGGTCATGCGCGCCCCGGCGCAGGAAGTGTCGACCGCCGCCACCCGCATCATCACCCAGACCACCACGGTGCAGCCGGAAGTGCAGTTGCTCTCGAATGGACGCTACCACGTGATGGTCACCAGCGCCGGCGGCAGCTACAGCCGCTGGAAAGACCTGGCCGTGACACGCTGGCGCGAAGATGGCACCTCCGACAACTGGGGTAACTTCTGCTACGTGCGCGACGTCGACAGCGGCCATTTCTGGTCGACCGCCTTCCAGCCAACGCTGGTCGAACCGAAGTCGTATGAAGTCATCTTCTCGGAAGGGCGCGCCGAATTCCGCCGCCACGACCGGGGCCTGGACCTGTACACCGAAATCGTGGTGTCGCCGGAAGACGACATCGAACTGCGGCGCACCCGCATCACCAACAAATCGAACGTCAAGCGCACCATCGAGTTCACCAGCTACGCCGAAGTGGTGATGGCGCCGGCCGCTGCCGACAATGCGCACCCGGCGTTCAGCAAACTGTTCGTGCAGACCGAAATCCTGCGCAACGAAAATGCCATCCTGTGCACGCGCCGTCCGCGCGCCAAGGACGAGCAGATGCCATGGATGCTGAACCTGATGACGGTGCACGACGGCTTGCTGGTGGACGTCTCGTACGAAACGAGCCGCAGCGAATTCCTCGGCCGCGCCAACAGCACGGTCGCCCCGCGCGCCATGCTCGAACCGCAGCCGCTGGGCGGCAGCGAAGGCTCGGTGCTCGATCCGGTGGTCGCAATCCGCTACAAGGTCACCCTCGAACCAGACCAGGTGGTGGTGCTCGATGTCGTCACCGGCATGACCGACACGCGCGAGCAGGCCGTGCACCTGATCGACAAATACCAGGACCGCCACCTGGCCGACCGTGTATTCGAACTGGCATGGACCCACAGCCAGGTCGTGCTGCGCCAGCTGAACGCCACCGAATCGGACGCGCAGCTCTACAGCCGCCTGGCCAGCACCGTGATCTACCCGAATGCCTCGCTGCGGGCCGACGCCGGCATCTTGATTCGCAACCAGCGCGGCCAGTCCGGGCTGTGGGCGTATGCGATTTCGGGCGACCTGCCGATCGTGCTGATGCAGATCAAGGACCCGGCCAACATCGACCTGGCGCGCCAGATGGTGCAGGCGCACGCCTACTGGCGCCTCAAGGGCCTGGTGGTCGACCTGGTCATCTGGTACGAAGACCAGTCGGGTTACCGCCAGCTGCTGCACGACCAGATCATGGGCCTGATCGCCTCCGGCATCGACGCGCAAGCGATCGACCGTCCGGGCGGCATCTTCGTGCGCCTGCTCGACCAGATCGCGCAGGAAGACCGGGTGCTGATGCAATCGGTGGCGCGCGCCATCATTTCCGACAGCCGCGGCACCCTGGCCGACCAGGTCAAGCGCGCCGTTCCGGTGGCGCCGAAACTGCCGCCGCTGGTGGTCGAAGCGCGCGCCGAGGAATATCAGCCAGGCGCCGGAATTCCTGTTGAAGCGCGCGACCTGATCCTGCACAACGGGCTGGGAGGCTTCAGCGCGGACGGCACCGAATACGTTATCCGCACCGATGGCCAGAACCGCACGCCGGCGCCGTGGTCCAACGTGCTGGCCAACCCGAACTTCGGCAGCGTGGTGTCGGAGAGCGGCCAGGCTTACACCTGGAGCGAAAACGCGCACGAGTTCCGGCTCACGCCATGGGCCAACGACCCGGTGTCGGACAGCAGCGGCGAGTCGTTCTACATCCGCGACGAGCAGACCGGCCGCTTCTGGTCGCCGACCGCGCTGCCGGTGCGCGCGGCCGGTGAGTACATCACGCGCCACGGCTTCGGCTACAGCGTGTTCGAGCACAGCGAAGAGGGCATTCACACCGAACTGTCCACTTTCGTGGCGTTAGATGCCTCGATCAAGTACTCGGTCATCAAGATCCGCAACGACAGCACCGTGCCGCGCCGCCTGTCGGCCACCGGCTACGTGGAGTGGGTGCTGGGCGACCTGCGCGCCAAGTCGGCCATGCACGTCACCACCGAGCAGGACCCGATGAGTGGCGCGATCTTCGCGCGCAACGCCTACAACACCGAGTTCACCGGCCGCGTGGGATTCTTCCACGTCGACGCGCAGCAGAAAACGTTTACCGCCGACCGCAATGAATTCATCGGCCGCAACCGCACGCTGGCCAGTCCGGCGGCGATGGGACGCGCGCGTCTGTCCGGCAAGATCGGCGCCGCGCTCGATCCGTGCGCCGCGCTGCAGGTGATGGTGGAACTGCAGCCGGGCCAGGAACGTGAACTGGTGTTCATGCTGGGCGTGGGTGGCCGCCGCAATGCGGACGCCAGCGGCCTGGTTCAGAAATACAGCGGCAGCGTGGCCGCGGCGGCGTCGCTGGCGATGGTGCGCAAGCACTGGGACCACACGCTCGGTGCGATCCAGGTGCAAACCCCCGATCCGTCGCTCGACGTGATCGCCAACGGCTGGCTGATGTACCAGACCATCGCCTGCCGCCTGTGGGCGCGCAGCGGCTACTACCAGTCCGGCGGCGCCTTTGGCTTCCGCGACCAGCTGCAAGATGCCATGTCGATGATCCACACCGAGCCGCACCTGCTGCGCGAGCACCTGCTGATGTGCGCGGCCCACCAGTTCGTGGAAGGCGACGTGCAGCACTGGTGGCATCCGCCATCGGACCGCGGCGTGCGCACCCATTGTTCGGACGACTATCTGTGGCTGCCGCTGGCGGCGCACCGCTACGTCATCGGCACGGGCGACCGCAGCGTGCTGACCGAGCCGGCACCGTTCCTGGAAGGGCGCATGCTCAAGCCCGAGGAAGAGTCCTACTACGACATGCCCGGGCGTTCCAGCCAGACCGGCGACCTGTACGAGCACTGCGTGCGCGCCATCAAGCGCGGCCTGCGCTTCGGCGAACATGGCTTGCCGCTGATCGGCACCTGCGACTGGAACGACGGCATGGACCGGGTCGGCAACGAAGGCAAGGGCGAGAGCGTGTGGCTGGCCTTCTTCCTGTACGAAGTGCTGCAACGCTTCGCCGAAGTGGCGGTGGTGTACGGCGACCCCGCGTTTGCGGAAACCTGCAAGCGCGAGGCGGCCACGCTGGCGGCCAACGTGGAAGCGCATGCCTGGGACGGCCAGTGGTACCGCCGCGCCTATTTCGACGATGGCACGCCACTGGGATCGCACACCAACGACGAATGCCAGATCGATTCGATCTCGCAGAGCTGGGGCGTGATTTCGGGCGCGGCCAATCCGCAGCGCACGGCGTCGGCCATGAAAGCGGTCGACGAGCGCCTGGTGCGGCGCGACTATGGCCTGGTGCAGCTGCTCGATCCGCCGTTCGACGATGGCGTGCTCAATCCGGGCTACATCCGCGGCTATGTGCCGGGGGTGCGCGAGAACGGCGGGCAGTACACGCACGCCGCGATCTGGACCGCGATGGCGTTCGCCAAGATGGGCGATACCGAGCGCGCCTGGGAGCTGCTGCGCATGATCAATCCGGTGCAGCATGGCAGTACTCCGGAAAGCGCGGCCCTGTACAAGGTCGAGCCGTATGTGGTGGCCGCCGACGTGTACGCGGTCGCGCCGCACATCGGCCGGGGCGGCTGGAGCTGGTACACCGGTTCGTCGGGCTGGATGTATCGCCTGATCGTCGAGTCGCTGCTGGGCGTGAGCCTGGCCGGCGACAAGCTGACCATGACCCCGCACCTGCCGGCCGACTGGCCGGGCTTCAAGCTGCAGTACCGCTATCGCGAGACGGTGTATGCGATTTCGGTGCAGGCCGCCGACGCCGATGCGATGACGGTCGATAGCGTGCCGCAGCCGATGAACGTGATCCAGATGGTCGATGACGGCCGCCCGCACAAGGTGGAACTGCGGGTGCGCCGCCAGTCGTCAGCCCCGGCTTGAACAGCGCCGATTCCCGCGCGCGGCTCCGGCCCCGCGCGGGATTTTTGTCCTAAATTAGACATTTTCGTGTTTCATACAACAAATGTTTAATTTAGTTTTCCACAGGCGCGCCGCGCTGCTCCACGGCAACAAATCCCATTCTCCCTGCTAAGGACGCTTACGGTGTATTGACTGTAGGAAAAATACGTGTTGATTCACGTAACAAAATACCACTTCTGCAAATAAATTATTTCAAAATGTAAATACTCTGTCATGTTTACGTCATGCATAGTTGCGAGACTTCATTTGTCTGTAACTATCAACGTAAACGGGATTCCCATGCGCCACCTCACGACATTCAAGCTGTTTCGCCCGCTCGCCATCGCCCTGGCGCTTTCCGCCAGCCACGCCGTCATGGCATCCGAAGCGGACCACCAGGAGTTTGAAGCGACCCTGCATGTGCCGTATGCCAGCTCGACCCAGGCGCGCGTGTTTACCCTGGCCTTCGAGTATCCGCACGTCGAGCGCTTGCAGGAAGTGAGCTGGAAGGTGGAGCTGGTCAGCCCGTCCGGCCAGGTGGTCCAGCGCTGGCATGGCGTGCAGCGCATGTTCCAGAAACCGGTCGAGGTCAAGGTGCGCTGGGCCGGCCGGGCCGGCTTGGCCGACGGGGTCTACCAGGTGCGCATGCAGGCCGTCTCCAACGATGCCGCCGAGCGCGGCCGCGAGCCGGATCTGTCGGAAGAATCGGTCGACCGCCTGCTGGCGGCCGGTGCCGGCGAGCTGGTCGAGCAAAGCTGGGACCTGGCGCTGGGCAAGACCGCCAAGCCGGCCATGCCCGCCTTCCGCGCCCTGCAGACCAACAAGGCCGAGAGCCGGGTTGAGAGCCGCGCCGACAGCAAGGCCGACAGAAGGTCAGGCGAGCTGTCCTCGGTGCAAATGGCCGCGCCGGCGCCGGGCGCGCTGCCGTACACCATTTACTTCGCCAATCTGCACAGCCAGACCAACCACAGCGATGGTGGTGGCACGCTCGGCAGCTGCTCCGGTGCCCAGGCGCCGCAAAGCGCCGCCCACGGCCCGGCCGAGGCCTACGCCTACGCCCGCAACAAGGGCCTGGACATCCTCATGACGTCCGAGCACAACCACATGTACGACGGCTCGGACGGCACCGACACCTCGGCCAGCCCGGCCACCGCCAAGGCCCTGTTCAAGTCGGGCCTGACTGCGGCTGCCGACTTCAATGCCGCCAACCCCGACTTCCTGGGCGTGTACGGTCTCGAATGGGGCGTCATCAACAACGGCGGCCACTTGAACATCTTCAACACGCCGGAACTGCTGGAGTGGGAGCTCAACAGCAGCGGCCAGGTGATCGGCGACACGCTCACGCCCAAGGGCGACTACAGCGGCCTGTACACCCTGATGCGCCAGCGCGGCTGGGTCGGCCAGTTCAACCATCCATCGTCGAGCGGGCAATTCCTGGTCGGTGGCGTGCCGCTCGGCTACACCGCCGACGGCGACCAGGCCATGGCGCTGTGCGAAGTGCTCAACACTGCGGCGTTCTCGAACAACACCACCGAAACGGAAACCGGCCGCAGCAGCTTTGAAGGCGCTTGCAACAAGGCACTCGAAGCAGGCTTTCACGTTGCGTTTGCCACCAACCAGGATAATCACTGCGCCAACTGGGGCGCTTCCTACACCAACCGCACTGGCGTACTGATTCCCAACGGCACGCCGCTGACGCAAGCCAGTTTCATCGAGGCACTCAAGGCGCGCCGCGTGTTCGCCACGATGGACAAGAGCTCGCAACTGGTGCTCACTGCCAACGGCCGCGTCATGGGCGAGCGTTTCAGCAACAGCGGCCCGCTCAACCTGATCGCCAACTTCGCCAGCACCAGCGGCAAGACGGTATCGACGGTGTCCATCGTCGAAGGCGTACCGGGGCGCAAGGGCACGGTCAGCCAGCTGTCCGGTACCGCGAACACCACCGTCACCCCGTCCGTTGGCGAGCATTTTTACTATGCCAAGCTGACCCAGGACGACGGCAAGATCTTGTGGTCGGCACCGATCTGGGTGACCCAGACCGATGGCGGCGGCGACACCACGGCCCCGCGCGTGACGGCGGGCGAATCCGGTGGCAGCGGCATCATCAGCGTCAGCGCCAATGCCAGCGACGACGTGGGCGTGACCCGGGTCGAGTTCTACGTCGACAGCCAGCTCAAGGCGACCAGCGGCGCGGCGCCGTTCAGTGCCACGATCGACTCGACCACCCTGAGCAATGGCAGCCACAGCCTGGTGGCCAAGGCTTACGATGCCGCCGGCAATGCCGGTACCTCGGCCGCGGTGACGTTCAGCGTGAATAACGCCAGCGGTGGCGACACTACGCCGCCGGTGGTCAGTGCCAGCGCGAGCGGCAGCAGCGGCACCATCGGCCTGGCGGCGACGGCGAGCGACAATGGTGGCATCAACCGGGTCGAGTTCTATGTCGACAACGTTCTCAAGGGAACGGATACGACGTCACCGTATTCGCTCAGCCTGAACTCGGCGACCCTGAGCAACGGCAGCCACCAGTTGACGGCCAAGGCCTTCGATGTGGCGCTCAACAGCGCGGTCTCGGCGCCGCTCAGTTTCAGCGTGAGCAATGCCGGCGCGGCGCAGCAACTGCTATTAAATAGTGGCTTCGAGTCGGGAGCGAGTGCGTGGGTGGCCACCAGCGGCGTGATTACCTCGTCGGGGCAGGCGGCGCATGGCGGTAGCTGGAAGGCTGCGCTCAATGGCGCGGGCTCGGCCAATACCGACAGCGTGTACCAGCAGGTGACGATCCCATCGACGGCGACGAGTGCGAACCTGGCGTTCTGGCTGAAAGTGGTATCGAGCGAAACGACGACCACGAATGCCTACGACAAGCTCAAGGTACAGGTACGCAGCGGCAGCAATGCGGTGCTGGCGACCTTGGCCACGTACTCCAACCTGAACAAGGGTAGCAGCTACGTGCAAAAGACGTTCGACCTGTCGGCCTACAAAGGGCAGACGGTGCGGATCTACTTTGAAGGCGTGGAAGGCTCGATGGTCCCCACCGCCTTCCTCATCGACGACGTGACCCTCACGGCCCAATAACTAAACGCAACAATTTCCTAACCGGGGTCAGAGCTCTGACTCGCAACTTTTTTTGTTGTAAAAACGGCGGCCGGCGAGCGGGGGGGCAAACCCGGTTCGACGGGCGCCGTTTTTACAACAAAACGTCGTCTTGATAACAGCACTGGAACAATCGTCATCAAAACTGCACGACTGCAGACTGTCGCCGGCGCGCCCGGCCGCCGGTTTTGTAATGTTTCACTTTAGAGCTCTGACCCCGGTTGTGGGAATTGTGGGGCTGTCTTAGGACTAAAAGCCGAAGCGGGCGCCGGCGCCGAGGAGGGCGGCGACGCCGAGCACGGCAAAAATGGCGGCGGCGATGCCGTGCACCAGTTTCAACGGTACTTTGTTGGCAATCCGCTCGCCGAAATACACCGCCGGCACGTTCGCCAGCATCATCCCGAAGGTGGTGCCGGCCACCACCGCCAGCATCGAGTCGTAACGCGCCGCCAGCGCCACCGTGGCGATCTGGGTCTTGTCGCCCATCTCGGCCAGGAAGAAGGCAATCAGGGTGGTCAGGAAAACCCCGTAACGCCCCATGCCCGGCTGGTCGTCGTCATCGAGCTGGTCCGGCACCATGGTCCACGCGGCCATCGCCAGGAACGACACCCCCAGCACCCAGCGCATCACATCCGGTCCCAGCAGAGCGCTGATCGAGGCCCCCACCGCCGCCGCAAACGCATGGTTGGCGATGGTCGCCACCAAAATCCCCAGCACGATCGGCACCGGCCGCCGGAATTTGGCCGCCAGCAGAAACGCCAGCAACTGCGTCTTGTCGCCGATTTCGGCGAGGGCGACGATGCCCGTTGAGACGAGAAAGGCGTCCATACTGTGCGATCCGATGCGGAAAGCGCGGATCATAGCAGAGCCGCCGCTGTGGCTGCGCGCGCCAGCGCGCCGTCAATACGCGCCTGCGCGCTTTCGTCCGGCCAGCGGAAGTGCTATTCTGCCTGCGCCAATTCACACGCCACCGAACCCGGAAAGACCATGAAGACATCGACCCTCCTGCGCGCCGCCGCCTGCGCCCTGTTCGCCCAATTGAGCGCCCACGCGTACGCCCTCGACCCTCTCAGCTACGCGCGCTACGACCAGGTAAAAACCAGCGCCGTACACATGGACCTGAAGGCCGATTTCGCGAAGAAGACCTTGTCCGGGCACGCCGAACTGACGCTCAACTGGCTCGATAAGTCGGCCCGCATCCTCGATCTCGACACGCGCGCGCTGACCATCTCGAAGGTGCAGGCGCAGGTCGCCGACGGCAAATGGGTCACCGTGCGCCACACGCTCGACAAGGCGGATGCTGAAAAAGGCCAGGCCATGCACATCGACCTGGCCGCGCTGCCGGCGCAGCCGCAGAAGGTGCGCATCTATTACCACACCTCCCCGAAGTCGACCGCGCTGCAGTGGCTCGCGCCGGTGCAGACCATGTCGGGCAAGCGCCCGTTCATGTTCAGCCAGTCCCAAACCATCGAGGCGCGTTCCTGGGTGCCGCTGCAGGATACGCCGGCCGTGCGCTTTACCTACAGCGCGCACATCGAAGCGCCCAAGGACCTGCGCGTGGTCATGAGCGCCGATAACGATCTCAATGCCACCGGCAAGGGCGGCTGGGACTTCAAGATGCCGCAGCCGATTCCCTCCTACCTGCTGGCCATCGGCATCGGCGAGATCGACGTGCGCGCACTCGGTTCGCGCACCGGCGTCTACGCCGAGCCAAAGCGCATCGGCGCGGCTGCCTATGAATTCGTCGATACCGAAAAAATGGTCGCCGCTGCCGAATCCCTGTTCGGTCCTTATCGCTGGGGGCGTTACGACATGCTGGTGCTGCCGCCATCGTTCCCCATCGGCGGCATGGAAAACCCGCGCCTGACTTTCCTCACGCCGACCATGATCGCGGGCGACCGCAGCCTGGTGGACCTGATCGCGCATGAACTGGCGCACAGCTGGTCGGGCAACCTGGTCACCAACGCGTCGTGGAAGCACTGGTGGCTCAACGAGGGCTTCACCACCTACGTCACCACCCGCATCCTGGAGTCGCTGTACGGCCCCGAAGTGGCGGACATGAACCTGCAGCTGGAGCAGGAAGAAGCCATCGCTTCGCTGGCCACGATCCCGGCCGCCAAGCAGGCCTTGCTGACCAAGGATCCGGACACCTCGTCGGCCAACTACACCGATGAAGGCCTGGCTTACCCGAAAGGCGCGTGGTTCCTGCGCACCCTGGAGCAGCGCGCCGGCCGTGCGGTGTTCGATCCCTTCCTGCGCGGCTGGTTCGACCAGCATGCGTTCCAGAGCGTGACCACCGGGCAGTTCGTCGATTACCTGCGCAAGAACCTGCTGGCGCAGCATCCGAAGGTGCTGAGCGAGGCCGAACTGGAAGAGTGGCTGCACGGCGCCGGCATCCCGGCCGGCGCGAAACGCGTGGTCTCGACCCGCCTGGCCGCGCTCGACGCGACCCGCGCCAGCTGGCTGTCGGGCGCCACCCCCACCGCGAAGCTCGATACCAAAAAATGGAATGCCACCGAGTGGATGAAGTTCCTGAACGATATCGACAACAAGGCGACCGCCGCCCAGCTCAAGGAACTCGACCAGACCTTCGGCCTGGCCAAGAGCACCAATAACGAAGTCGCTTTCCGCTTCTACCGCGCCGCCATCAACGCCGGTTACAGCGAGGTGCGCGCACCGCTCGAAGCTTTTCTCATGAGCGTCGGCCGCCAGAAGTTCGTGCTGCCGCTGTACGCCGCACTGCGCGCCAAGCCGGCCGACAAGGTCTTCGCGGAGTCGGTCTACAAGAAGGCGCGCGAACGCTATCACCCGGCCACCCAGACCAGCGTCGATAAAAAAATGGCTGGCAAATAAAAGGACCGACACGTGCTCCATATGAACCGTATCGCGGCAGCGATCCTGCTCGCATTCACCAGCTTCGCGGCCGTCGCCCAGGCGCCCGCCACCCCGGTCAGCGCCAGTGCGCCGGCACGCGCCTACGACCTGGAGGCCGACGTCACCAGCGTGATGAAGACCTTCGATGTTCCCGGCATCGCCATTGCCATCGTCAAGGATGGCAAGGTAGTCGTCACGCGCGGCTTCGGCGTGCGCAAGCTGGGCGAGCCGGCGCCGGTCGACGGCAAGACTATCTTCGAGGTGGCGTCGAATTCCAAGGCGTTTACCGCCGCCGCGCTGGCAATGCTGGTCGACGAGGGCAAGCTGGAATGGGACGACAAGGTCACCAAACACCTGCCGGACTTCCAGATGTACGACGCCTACGTCACCCACGAGATGACGGTGCGCGATCTGCTGGTGCACCGCAGCGGCCTGGGACTGGGGGCCGGCGACCTGCTGTGGTGGCCGACCACGAATTTCACGACCGATGAAATCATCGCGCAGCTGCGCTACGTGCGCCCGGCGACGAGTTTTCGCAACAGCTACGCCTACGACAATCTGCTGTATATCGTGGCCGGCAAGATCATCGCGCAAAAGGCTGGCAAGCCTTGGGGCGACGCGGTGCGCGAGCGTATCCTCAAGCCGCTCGGGATGAATACGACCACCACCAGCCTGGCCGAGAATGTGGGCAATCCCAATGTCTCGGCGCCGCACAGCAAAATCAACGGCAAGGCCGCAGCGGTGCGCGCGCTGCCGGTGCCGAACGCTGTCGGCGCGGTCGGCATCAACACCAACGCCGAGGATATCGCGCGCTGGATGATGGTGCTGCTCGACGGCGGCGTCATCGCCGGTGCGCCGAAAGACGCGCAGGGCAAGGACGCGCGCCTGTTCAGCGAGGCGCAAAGCCGCGAGATGTGGACCGCGCAAACGCCGATGAAAATCAGCGAACCGAAACCGGCGCTGGCGGCGACCAGGCCGAATTTCTTCGCCTATGGCCTGGGCTTCCAGCTGCGCGACTACAAGGGCCGCAAGCTGGCCTTGCACGGCGGCGCGCTGCAGGGTTTTTATTCGCGCGTGGTGATGGTGCCGGAAGCGAAGCTGGGCATCGCGATCTTTACCAATGCCGAAAGCGGCGGAGCGCTGAGCTCCCTGCAATACCGCCTGCTCGATCATTATCTCGACGCGGCGCCGAGCGACTGGATCAAGTTGATCAGCGATGTGGAAACCGAGGCGCGCAACAAGGACCTGGCCAAGCAGAAGACCGCCGGCGCCACCCGGGCCGCCGCCTCGCGCCCATCGCTGCCGATGGCATCCTACGATGGCGAGTACAACGACGCCTGGTACGGCGCGGTGACCATCAAGCCGGTGGGCGGCAAGCGCGTGATGAGCTTTACCCGCACGCCCGACCTGACCGGGGAACTGGAGCACTTCCAGCACGATACCTTCATCGTGCGCTGGAAGGAGCGCAATTTCAACGCCGACGCCTACGTGACGTTTTCGCTGAACCCGGACGGCAGCATCGAGCGCATGAAGATGGCGCCGCTGTCGACCGAGACCGATTTCAGCTACGACTTCGCAGACCTGCTGTTCACGCCCGCGAAGAAGAAGGACGCGAAGGAAGCAAAGTAATCTCCGCTTAGCCTTTCGGCAGCGCGGCGGTCAGGTCAACCCAGCTTTTCGGCTGCGGTTGGCCGCGTTCGCGCACACCGAAGAAGCTCACCACCTGTTCGCCCTCGCTGTCGTAGAACTCGACCGAGGTGACGCCGGCGCGCCGCACCACCCAGCCGCTCTTGAAGGCGCTCTCGCGCAGGTGCAGGTTGAAGGCCGGATCGAGCACGTTGTACCAGCCCGGGCTCGCCGCCGTCTTGGTGATCTTGCCGCTGAAGATCTGGATCAGCGCGCCGTTGCCCAGGAATGACATGATCGGCAGCTGCTGTTTGGCCGCTTCATCGAGCAGGGTGCGCACCGCTTCGGGTTTGAGGCGCTGCACCATGCCGGCCGGCGCCAGGCGCATCGCCTGTTCGCGCGTGATCTTGAACTCGGTCAGCAGGCGGTTGAACTGGTGCACGTCGCTCATCTCGTTCCAGGCCTGCTGGAATTCCTTCACATCGACCTTGCTGTCGGCCAGTTCGGCGGCCTTGGGCGCGCGCGCCGCCACCTTCAATGCCGCGTTCTGCTCCGGGTGGCGGAAGTCGGCCACCAGCTTGTCGAAGACCGCCACGCCGGCGGCGTCTTTCGGATAAATCTTGTGGATCGCGGCGCCGCTCTCGTCGAAGAACTGGAGGCTGCGTTTGACCACGCCGTCGGCGTCCGGCTGCGCCACTGCGAAGGCGTGCTTCCACTTCGAGAACGTGAAGCGCAGGTCGATCTCGCCACCGAGGTAGCCGCCGGCGATGTTGCGCTGGCGCGCTTCGCGTTCTTCGTCCTTCACCGCTTCCTTCGCTTCCTTGTCGTCGTCCGGTTGCGGCTTGACCTTGGTGGCCACGCCGGTGCGTTCGATCACCCCATTCTCGTTGCGCGTCAGTGCCAGCACGGTGCCCAGGTCGAGCGCACGGCGCATGATCTCGCGCGGATCGTTGCCGTCGCTGCGCAGGCGGGTGACGGTGCTGCCGATGCCGGTTGCAAGCAGTTCGGCTTCCGATACGCCGAGCGTGCGCGCGGCGTCGCGAATCATCACCTTGGGCTGTTCGGCGCGCAGCGCGCTCCAGCGCTCGGACAGGGGGGCGGCGCCGGCGTGGCCCGCCAGGACAAGCAGGGCGCCGGCAATGGCCAGCGGAAGGGTGCGTAGGCGTTTCATGGAGTCTCCGGGGTGGTGAAAAAAAGGGGTTAATACTGGAACGTCAGCATGGCCGCCGCGTTGCGGCCGGGGCGCGCCTGGCGTTCGATGTCGGCTAGCGTGGCGGCGTCGACGCCGGCGGCCAGCGAGCGCGAGGTCGCGTAATCCCAGTAGCGCTTGTCGCCCAGGTTGTAGATGCCGACATGGAGCTTGACGTGCTTGCCGATGTTCCAGTACGCGGCAAGATCGGCCACGGTGGCGCCACCGATGCGCAAGCGCCGCGTGCTGACGTCGCCGACGGTATCCGGCGCCGGCTGCTTGCCGGCGGTGGCGACGGCGCTCAGCGAAACGCCGTATGCATCGTTCGGCGCATCGTAGGCGAAAGTGGCGCTGGCCTTGCGCGGCAGGGTGGAGGCCAGTTCGCCTTCCGTGCCGGTGCTGTTGTCGCGCGCCTTGCCGCGCGAGACGCCGGCCGCCGCGGCGATGCTGTAGCCGGCCAGCGGCGCCGACCACGTGCCCAGTTCCGCGCGCAGCGAGGCTTCGCCACCCCAGGTACGCGCGCTGCCATTGTTCTGCGGTCGGTACAGGCCGCGCGTGATGGTCGGGTAATTGACCGGGTCCGGTGCCTGCGCCACGTAGTCGATGAAATTCTTGTACTGGGTGCGGAATACCGATGCGCTGATCTGCATGCCCTTGCCCGGGCTGCTTTTCAGGCCCGCTTCGAAGGCCTGGCTGGTTTCCTTCTTCAGGTTGGGGTTGCCCAGCACAGCGTAGCCGACGCCCGATCCGGTGTAGCTGAACGAGTCGTAGGTACCGGTGCGTTCGGCCGCCGTGGGCAGGCGCGCGCCGCGATTGAGGTGCGCATACACCGACAGATCGGGCGCCAGGGCGACGGCCAGGTTCAGGCTCGGAGTGGCGTAGGCGTCGCTCTCGGTCTTGATTTCACCGGCAGCAGCGGGAACCGCGATCAGGTAGCCGGCCAGGTTCTTGGGTGTGAGCTTGCGGTATTCCACGCGCAGGCCCGGCGTGAGCGTGGCCGCGTAGCCGCCCAGCGCAAAGCCGAATTCGCCGCGCAGGTAGGCGCTGGCCTTATCGCTGTCCATGTCGGCCATGCGGTTCTTCATCATGACCTGGTGCGCGCCGCTGGCGATGACGGTGCGGTCTTCCAGCCACGGACGACGCGTTTCGGACTGCTCGTAGGCGGCCCCGTAGGCCAGGCTGAGCGACTGGCCCAGCTTCAGGGTGGCGTCGGCCCCCGCGCCGGCGCTCTTGTTGAAGTAGCCGGTGTCGATGTTGCGCAGGTAGGGCTGGTTGCCGGTGATGTAGCGTGCGCGGGTGCGGTCGTCGACGCTGGCGTCCTGCACATACACGCGGCTCTCCAGCGTGTCGAACAGGCCGTGGGTGGCGCCGGTCATGCGGTGTTCGAGGCTGACGCGGGTGCGTTTGGTGCGCGAATCCTGCAGCACGCCATTCGGGTACAGGCCGCCGGTCTTGTTGACGTAGCTGCGCGCATTGTCGCGTTCATAGCCGTCCAGGGTCAGGCCGATGCGCTGGCCTTGCATCGGGGTCCACTGGAATTTGGCCAGCAGTGCGTTCGAGTCCCAGTCGTCCGGATTGGCCGGCACGCTGCCCTTGTTGCCGGTTTCCTTGCCGCTGCGGTGCACGGCCACCGCCAGCGCATCGAGTGCGCCCATGCGTGCCGCACCGGCCAGGCTGTGCGAACGGCTCTTGTTGGCATCGCTGTAGCCGAGCGCATACGCCAGGTAGCTGCGCTTGTCGTCGCTCAGATAGTCGCCTGGCGACTTGGTGACAAAGGCGACGCTGCCGGCCAGGCCGGGCGTGCCGGCCGCCGCCGCGCCCGTGCCGGAGCCGATCCGCACTTCGCGGAACAGGGCCGGGTCGAAGTAGTCGCGCCCGATGCCGAAGGCGTTCATGGTGGTGCCGTCCGGCTTGGGCGCGGCGTCGGGCAGGGCGATGCCGTCGATGTCCAGGCTGACCCGGTTGCCTTCGACGCCGCGGATATTGAAGCCGGTGTTGCCCGCCCCATCCCACACGCTGCCGCTGCCGCTGAACGCCGCCGGCACGCCGACCAGCGGCTCGTAGCGCGCGATGGCGCTCATGTCGCCAGCGTTACGGCGCGCCAGTTCCTCGGCGCTGATGACGACCACGCTGCCTTGCAGCGCATCGGGCGTCTTCTCGCGCACTTGGGTGACGACGATGCCGGACAACTGCTGCGGCGCACGCAGGCTTTGCGCATGGGCCGCGCTGGTGCCGATCACGGCCAGCAGCGTGGCATTGAGGGTGGTGCCGAGAACACGGCGCAGTGGTGCAGAAGCGGGCCGGCGCGCACAAGCGCGTGCCGGCATCGGGGTCGGAGTGGTCATGGTGGTCCAGGTCGGAGAGTATCAGGCTGGCTCTCGGACCTGGCGACGCGGATGCGTCGGGAAGGAACACTTGCTGGCGGGTGTCAAATGATAACAAGAATCATTATCATTTGCAATGCATCCCGCTCAGCGGCTGATGAACGACGATTTACTTGCGGTTCCAGACATCCATCATGTCCTGGCTGCCCTGCAGGCGGATGCCGTTATCGGACAGGATGCCTTCGGTGGCGTCGATCATGTCCTTGCGCCGCACGACGATGGTTTCGCCGCCGCGCTGGTCGAAGTGCAGCACGATCAGCTCATCCTTGGAGTCGCGCAGCAGTTGCACCATGTGGGCCAGGCTGCGCACGGGGACCTTGTTGACAGAGTAGATCACCGAGCCGAAACGGTTGGAGTAGCCGGCCACCGATTTATGCGGGAAGAAGGGCGAACTGACCACGACCAGTTCCTGGCGCTCCGGCGTTGGCGGGTCGCCGCGGCGCGTCACCAGCGGGTTGGCCATGTAGCTGGCCGCCGCCATGTTGGTAACGTTCGAGTTGAGGAAGGCCAGGAAGTCGGTGCTGGCGCGCGAGAACACGATCGGCCCGTAGATGAAGTACGACGGGTAGCCGTTGTTCAGGTCAGGAATGAGCAGCTTGCGCCCGCCCACCGCCGGCACCTTGACGTTCATGCTCTTGCCGGCGCGGACAATCGTCAGCGGCACCGCGCCATCGTTCGTCACCTGCTGCACGCGGTACTGGAAGCGCACGCGCAGATTGGTGCCCAGCTTGACCATGCCCTGGTTGTCGATCGGCGTATCGCCGATATGGGTAATTACGTCCCATTCCTTGAGCGGATAGGCGGCGTCGTTCTGGTTGGGGCGCTGCACCACGGCGCCGGAGACGTCCTTGCCGAGCTTGAGGAATTCGCGCAGGACCGGGTTTTCCAGGGTCTGCACTTCGTCCGTCAGCGATGGCTTGCCTTCATACTTGCCGTCGGCGACATCGCGCAGGAACAGGTCCACTTCCTCGTTCGGGATGATGTAGCCGATGTTCTGCGTGTTGGCGGCGCCGCCGAAGGCCAGGCCCACCATCTTGTCGTTGGCGATGGCCGGGCCGCCGCTGTTGCCAGGGTTGATGGCGGCATCTACCTGGATGCGCAGGCCGGTGGTGCCCATGCTGTAGTTGGCGAATTCGATGCGCGAGATGATGCCCTTGGTGATCGACAGCGAGGTGCCGCCGGTCGGGTAGCCGTAGGCGAATACCTGGTCGCGCACCTCCGGCAGCACGCTGGCGCGCGCGACCGGCGCGTGGGTGTCGAAGAACGATTCGTCGTCGAGCTTGAGGATGGCCAGGTCGATCCCGCGCGCGACCGCCACCACCGTGGCCGACACCTTGCCGCCGGCCTGGCTGGCCTGCACCTGGACCTGGCTGGCATAGCCGACCACATGGGCGTTGGTCAGAATGCGCTTGCCGTCGATGACGACGCCGGAGCCGGTCACCTCGAGCGGCGAGGCCTTGGTCCACGGCTTGTACGGGTCGGGACGGCGCAGCGTGGCAAACACCTTGACGACCGAGTTTTCCAGATTGGCGGGAATGGCGGCCACCGGCGCGGCCGGCGACGCGGTGCTGGTGGCGTCTTGGGCGGCATGGGCCAGCAGGCTTGCCGCGGCAAGTGCAGCGGCAACGGCGATACGCGATATGTTCATTGGGTAATTTCTTGTTGGGGGAGGGAGCGATGAGCGTCAATCATACACGCGCATGGCGCGCCGCTCCAGCGCCCAGGAGGCGAAGCGGCAGACAAAAAAACGGCCCCTTGCGGAGCCGTCGTTACCTGTCAAGGCTTGACGAACTTGAGCGTCATGCGGTCGCTCTCGCCGATCGCCAGGTACTTCTCGCGGTCGACATCCTTGTTGGCCAGTACCGGCGGCAGCGCCCATACGCCATTATTGTGGTCGGCCTTGTCCTTCGGATTGGCATTGACTTCCGACTTGGCGGCCAGCTTGAAGCCGGCGCTTTCGACCATCTTGATCACGTACGCTTCCTGCAGATAGCCGTTGCTGCCGTCGACCGCCTTGCCGGCCGGCGCGCGGTGATCGACCACGCCGAACACGCCGCCCGGTTTCAGGCTGTCGTACACCTTCTTGAACACTTCCTTGACCTTGTCGTCGCCATTGCCGGTCCAGTTGTGGATATTGCGGAAGGTGACCACCATGTCCACGCTGCCCGGCTTGGCGAAGTCGTACGTGGTCGGTACTTCAAACACGCCGCGCTGGACCTTGTCGAACATGGCCGGATTCGATTCCAACTTCTTGGTCAGGTTGGCGGCGTACTTGCGCGCGCCTTCCTTGGCCGAGGTCGGCGATTCGCCGGCGGCGATCAGTTTGCCCTTCTCGCGCAGGTAGGGCGCCAGGATCTCGGTGTACCAGCCGCCGCCCGGCGACAGCTCGACCACGGTCATGGTCGGCTTGATGCCGAAGAAAGCCAGCGTTTCGTATGGATGACGGGCGCCGTCGCGCGCGACGTTGGCAGGAGTGCGGTCCTTGTTGGCGATGGCCGCCTTGAGGGCGTCATC
The DNA here is from genome assembly GCF_011682175.1 of Massilia frigida. Lineage (GTDB taxonomy): Bacteria > Pseudomonadota > Gammaproteobacteria > Burkholderiales > Burkholderiaceae_D > Telluria_A > Telluria_A frigida. The sequence continues at coordinate 71,201 of NZ_WHJG01000001.1, read as the reverse complement.
GGCGTGGGCCGCGCCGGCCATGCCGGCGGCCAGCATCGTGGCCAGGATCAGTCGTTTCATGTGTTTTCGTCTCCGGTATTGGTGTGTACTGCGGGGGAAAGCTGCTGCGGGCGATACGGCATCGCCGGCTAGCGCGATGATCGAGTATGCGCGCTTGAAGGTCAAGCCGAATCTCATATGTACATACTGTCCGCCACTGCGTGCGGACACCGCTTCGGACGGTGCGGACACCGTCCGCCGGACACTCCCGGATTCCCGAATCAAGGACTTAGCCAGTGGCACAATCTTTGCGTATTCTTTTGGCCATTTTGCTGGTATGGTTCTTTCTGATTTTTTCATTCATATCAGTAGTTGAGATGGTTCAGTGAGCGGTAAAACAAGAGCGGGCGCTCAGTCCTGCGGGCCGCTACCTTCGTGGTGAGTGTTAGGAGATACTATGGAACGACGTGCTTTTCTCAATATCAGCGGCCTTGCATTGGGCACGATGCTGGTGCCGGTTTTCGGCAACGCCATCGCCGCTGAAGAATTACTCAATCCCCTCGCGGCAAAGTTCAAGAAAACCCTGGCGGACATCGCCCTCAATGCCGCCACCGGCGCCGGCGCCAGCTATTGCGACGTGCGCATCGGCCGCTACCTGAACCAGTTCATCACCACGCGCGACCTGAATGTCGAAAGCGTGACCAATACCGAATCGGCCGGCGTGGGCGTGCGCGTGCTGTGCAACGGCGCCTACGGCTTCGCCGCCACCTCCGACATGTCGCCCGACGCGGTGGCCGGCGCCGCGCGCCAGGCGGTCGCCATTGCCAAGGCCAACGCCAAGCTGCAATCCGAACCGGTGCGCCTGGCAAGCGTCAAGGGCGTGGGCGAAGTGGCCTGGGCCACGCCGATCAAGAAGGATTGGCGCACGGTCCCCATCAAGGAAAAAGCCGAGCTGCTGATCGCCGCCAACAAGGCCGGCATGGACGGCGGCGCGAGCTTCATGCAGTCGCTGATGTTCCAGGTGAACCAGCAAAAATACTTCGCTTCGACCGACGGCTCCTACATCGACCAGGACGTGCACCGCATGTGGATGCCGGTGTTCGCCACCGCCGTCGACAAGGCCACCAACAAATTCCGCTCGCGCCAGGGCTTGTCCACGCCGGTCGGGATGGGCTACGAATACCTGGATGCGCGCTTTGATGACAAGATAAAGGCCGCCGGCGGCGTGTGCACCCTGTACAAGAATTCGTATGACCTGATCGAAGACGCGCGCGCCTGCGGACGCCAGGCCAAGGAAAAGCTGACCGCCAAGTCGGTCGTGCCGGGCAAATACGATCTGGTGCTCTCGCCCGAGCACCTGTGGCTGACGATCCACGAATCGGTGGGCCACCCGACCGAACTTGATCGCGTGCTGGGCTACGAGGCCAATTTTGCCGGCACCAGCTTCGCCACGCTCGACAAGTGGGAAACCAAAAAATTCAAGTACGGTTCCGAACGCGTCAACATGGTGGCCGACAAGGTCACGCAAGGTTCGCTGGGCGCGGTCGGCTACGACGATGAAGGCGTGGCGTGCAAGCGCTGGGACATCATCAAGGACGGCATCCTGGTCAACTACCAGGCCACGCGCGACCAGGCCCACATCATCGGCGAAAAGGAGTCGCACGGCTGCTCCTACGCCGACAGCTGGAGCAGCGTGCAGTTCCAGCGCATGCCCAATATTTCGCTGCAGTCGGGGAAAGCCAAGCTCACGCCCGACCAGATGGTCAAGGACGTCAAGAAGGGCATCTATATCGTTGGCGCGGGCTCGTTCTCGATCGACCAGCAGCGCTACAACTTCCAGTTCGGCGGCCAGCTGTTCTACGAAATCAACAACGGCAAGATCGGTGCGCCGCTGGAAGACGTGGCCTACCAGTCGAACACCCAGGAATTCTGGAACGCCTGCAGCGCCATCTGCGACGAGAGCGACTGGCGCATGGGTGGCTCCTTCTTCGACGGCAAAGGCCAGCCTAGCCAGGTCAGCACGGTGTCGCACGGGTCGAGCACGGCGCGCTTTAACGGCATCAACGTCATCAACACCGCACGCAAGATCGGCTAAGCCAGGGGACCGCATATGAAAGTTCTGACTCAAGAAGAAAGCAAGCGCATCACCGACCGCATCATGTCGCTCACCAAGGCCGACGAATGCACCGTGCGCGTGACGGGCGGGCGCACGGGGAATATCCGCTATGCGCGCAACAACGTGTCCACTGCGGGGCTGGTGGATGACGCCTCGCTGGTAGTGCAGGTCGCGTACGGCAAGCGCCAGGGCACCGCCAGCATCAATGAATTCGACGACAAGTCGCTCGAAAAAGTCGTGCGCCGCGCCGAGGACCTGGCGCGCCTGGCGCCGGAAAACCCGGAGTTCATGGCGGCCGTGTCGAAGCAGGCGTACAAGGCGTCGGAGACGTTCAGCCGCGCCAGCGCCGCCATCGATCCGGAGTTCCGTGCCCAGACCGCGGCCTACAGCATCGAGGCTAGCCGCAAGAACAAGCTGGTTTGCGCCGGCTTCTTCACCGACAACCACTCGTTCCAGACCGTCGCCAATTCCAACGGCGTGTTCGGGCACCAGGAAGAGACCAATATCGACTTCACCTGCACCGTGCGCACCGAAGACGGGCGCGGGTCGGGCTGGGTCAAGCGCTCGGCCACCGACGTGGCGCGCTTCGATGCGCGCGAGGCGTCCGATGTGGCGATCGAAAAAGCCCTGCGTTCGGTCGAGGCCAAGGCCCTGGAGCCTGGCCGCTACACGGTGATCCTGGAGCCGGCCGCCACCTCGGACCTGATCGGTTTCATGCTGGGTGGTTTCGATGCGCGCCAGGCGGACGAGGGGCGCAGCTTTTTGTCGAAGAAGGGCGGCGGCACGCGCCTGGGCGACAAGCTGTTCGATGCGCAGGTCAATATCTGGTCGGACCCGTGGGACAAGGATGTGCCGGTGATGCCGTGGGATGCAACGAACATGCTGGCGCGCGAGCGCATGAACATGATCAAGGATGGCAAGGTGTCGGCGCTCGATTATTCGCTGTTCTGGGCGAACAGGAAAGGCGTGCGCGCCATTGGCGCGCCCGGGAATATGATCATGGGCGGGACCGATAAATCGACCGCGGAGCTGATCGCCGGTACCAAGAAGGGCGTGCTGGTCACGCGTACCTGGTACATCCGCGAGGTGGATCCGCAGTCGGTGCTGCTGACCGGGTTGACGCGCGATGGTACGTTCTACATCGAGAATGGCAAGATCAAGCATCCGATCAAGAATTTCCGCTTCAACGAAAGCCCGGTGACGATGTTGAACAATATCGAGGCGATCGGCAAGCCGCAGGTGATCGCGGGCGATGAAGTGCCGTATTCGATGCTGATTCCGCCGATGAAGGTCAGGGATTTCAACTTCACGTCCTTGTCGGACGCGGTTTAACCGTCACCTTCGTCGTTCCCGCGCCAAGGCGGCACTCGGCGGGAACCCAAGTACGTGCCGCATCTACCGGTCCGCGTGCAAATTGGGTTCCCGCCTGCGCGGGAACGATGGGGCGCAAGCAGGAGTACATAGTGGAACGACGCACCTTCCTCAAGATCAGCAGCGGCGCCGCCGGCGCCATCCTGGTTCCCGTCTTCGGCAACGCCATCGCGGCTGAAGAATTAATGAACCCGGTCGCCATCGCGTTCAAAAAGTCGCTGGCCGACGCCGCGATGAACGCCGCCACCAAGGCCGGTGCGAGCTACTGCGACGTGCGCATCGGCCGCTACCTGAACCAGTTCATCACCACGCGCGACCTGAGCGTGGAGAACATCGTCAACACCGAATCGTCCGGCGTGGGCGTGCGCGTGATCGCCAACGGCGCCTACGGCTTCGCCTCGACCAACGACATCTCGCTCGACAGCATCGCCGGCGCCGCGCGCCAGGCCGTGGCGATTGCGCGCGCCAACAGCAAACTGCAAAGCGAGCCGCTGCGCATGGCGCCGCTCAAGGGCGTGGGCGACGTGGCGTGGGCCACGCCGTTCACGCGCGACTGGCGCACGGTGCCCTTCAAGGACAAGGCCGACATGCTGATCGCGGCCAACAAGGCGGGCCTGGACGCCGGCGCCAGTTTCATGACCTCGACCCTGTTCCAGGTCAACCAGCAAAAATACTTCGCCTCCACCGACGGCTCCTACATCGATCAGGACATCCACCGCCTGTGGGCACCTTTGACCGCCACCGCCGTCGACAAGGCCAGCAACAGGTTCCGCACGCGCGACAGCCTGGCCGCGCCGGCCGGCATGGGCTACGAATACTTCGATGCCCGCCCGGCCGACAAGATCCAGGCCGCCGGCGGCGTCGCCACGCTCTACACCAAGTCGTACGACATCGTGGAAGACGCGCGCGCCGCCGGCCGCCAGGCACGCGAAAAACTCTCCGCCAAGACCGTCGAACCGGGCAAGTACGACCTGGTGCTCTCGCCGGAACACCTGTTCCTGACCATCCACGAGTCGGTCGGCCATCCGACGGAACTGGACCGCGTGCTCGGCTACGAAGCCAACTACGCCGGCACCAGCTTCGCCACGCTCGATAAATGGCAGACCAGGAAATTCAAGTTCGGCGCCGACCGCGTCAACTTCATCGCCGACAAGAACGAACCGGGTTCGCTCGGCGCGGTGGGCTACGACGATGAAGGCGTGCCGGCCAAGCGCTGGGACATCATCAAGGACGGCGTGCTGGTGAACTACCAGGCCACGCGCGACCAGGCCCACATCATCGGCGAGAAAGAGTCGCACGGCTGCTCGTACGCGGACAGCTGGAACAGTGTGCAATTCCAGCGCATGCCCAACATCTCGCTCGCCGCCGGCAAGGAGCGCTTGAGCCCCGACGAGATGGTCAAGGACGTCAAGAAGGGCATCTACATCCTCGGACGCGGCTCGTATTCGATCGACCAGCAGCGCTACAACTTCCAGTTTGGCGGCCAGCTGTACTTCGAGATCAAGAACGGCAAGATCACCGGCCCTCTGGAAGACGTGGCCTACCAGTCGAACACCCAGGAATTCTGGAACGCGTGCAGCGCCATCTGCGACCAGCGCGACTGGCGCATGGGCGGCTCCTTCTTCGACGGCAAAGGGCAACCCAGCCAGGTCAGCGCGGTATCGCACGGATCAAGCACCACCCGCTTCAATGGCATCAACGTCATCAACACCGCCCGCAAAATCGGCTAAGGAAAACGCGTAATGAAACAGCTGAACCAGGAAGAAGCAAAACGCATCTGCGACCGCGTGCTCGGATTTTCCAAGGCCGACGAATGCCGCGTGGTGATCAACGGCGCCCGCACCGGCAATATCCGCTATGCGCAGAACAGCGTGTCGACCGCTGGACTGAACGAAAACATGCAGCTGACCGTCAGCGTCGCTTTCGGCAAGCGCCAGGGCACCGCCTCGATCAATGAGTTCGACGACAAGTCGCTCGAAAAAGCCGTGCGCCGCGCCGAAGACGTGGCCCGCCTGGCGCCCGAAAATCCGGAATTCATGGCGGCGGTCGGGAAGCAGCAATACAAGGCGTCGAGCGCTTTTGCCCGCGACACCGCCGCCATCGATCCTGACTTCCGCGCCGACGTGGCCTCGCACAGCATCCTGGCGGGGCGCAAGAACAAGCTGGTGACGGCCGGCTTCTTTGTCGATAACACGGGCTTCGAGACCATCGCCAACTCGAACGGCGTGTTCGGCCACCACGAATTCACCAACGTCAGCTTCACCTGCACCGCGCGCACGGAAGACGGACGCGGTTCGGGCTGGGTGACCCGCTCGGCCAACGACGTGCGCAATTTCGACGCCCGCGAAGCCTCGAACGTGGCCATCGAAAAGGCGCTGCGTTCGGTTGACGCCAAGGCGCTCGAACCTGGCCGCTACACGGTGATCCTGGAGCCGGCCGCCACGTCGGAACTGATCGGGCGCATGTTCGGCGCGTTTGACGCGCGCCGCGCCGACGAAGGCCGCAGCTTCCTGTCGAAAAAAGGCGGCGGCAACCGATTGGGCGAGAAGCTGTTCGACGAGCAGGTCAACATCTGGGCCGACCCGTGGGACAAGGACGTGCCGGTGCGCCCGTGGGACACGGTCTCGATGCTGCCGCGCGAGCGCACCGACATCATCAGGAACGGCAAGATCGTCTCGCTCGATTACTCGCTGTTCTGGGCCAGCAAGCAAAAGGTCAGGGCGAGCGGCCGCCATGGCAATATGATCATGGCGGGGGGCACCAAATCGCTCGACGAAATGATCGCCTCGACCAAGAAGGGCATTGTCGTCACCCGCACCTGGTATATCCGCGAGGTCGATCCGCAATCGCTGCTGCTGACGGGGCTCACGCGCGACGGCACCTTCTACGTCGAAAACGGCAAGATCAAGCATCCGGTCAAGAACTTCCGTTTCAACGAAAGTCCGGTGTCGATGCTTAACAACCTCGATGAACTGGGCAAGCCGCAGATCATCGGCGGCGATGAAGTGAACTTCCAGATGGTGATCCCGCCGATGAAGATCCGCGACTTCAACTTCACGTCGCTGTCGGACGCGGTGTAGGCAAGGCCGATGCGCAGCTACGATTTCTACTTCACGCGCCTGATGTACGAGTCGGGCGACTGGGACGTGGACATCCGCATGCCCAGCAACGTGCTCAATTCGCTGGTGGAGTACACCACGCTGCGCGTCGACCCGGTGGAGCGCGTGATCCCGCTGTCGGATGCGAAGATGCTCGAATCGCCCTTCTGCTACCTGGCGGGGCACAAACTGGTGCAGTTCACGCCCGCCGAGCGCAAGAATTTCGAGCGCTACGTGCGCGGCGGCGGTTTTGTGTTCGTGGACGACTGCAACCACGACATCGATGGCCTGTTCGCCAAGTCCTTCGAGGCGGAACTGGCACGCATTTTCGGCCCCAGGGCGTTGAAAAAGATCCCCAACACGCACCCGGTGTATTCGAGCTTCTTCCAGTTCGACGGCCCGCCCAACACGGGCAATGAGCTCAATGGCTGGGGCGACGACCTGGTTCACGATTACCTCAAGGCGATCGAAATCAATGGGCGCGTGCGGGTGCTGTATTCGAACAAGGACTATGGCTGCGAGTGGGATTACGACTTCCGCAACAAGCGCTGGCTGGTCGTCGACAACACCCGCTTTGCGGTCAATATTATTCAGTATGCTTTGGGAGCCTGATAGTGCAGGAACATGATGCGCAAGCGTGGAACGAAAAAGACATCGCCGATTTGACGGCAAAAATCGGCGCGCTCAAGGCGAGCATGTCGAGCGTGATCGTGGGCCAGGACCAGGTGATCGAGTCGCTCGTCATCTGCCTGCTGGCCGGCGGCCACGCGCTGGTGGAGGGCGTGCCGGGGCTGGGCAAGACCTTGCTGGTCAAGTCGCTGGCCCAGGCCACCGACCTGCAGTTCCGGCGCGTGCAGTTCACGCCCGACCTGATGCCGTCCGATATCGTCGGCACCGAAATCCTGGAAGAAAACCAGACCACCCGCCAGCGCCTGTTCCGCTTCCAGCCTGGCCCGGTGTTCACCCAGGTGCTGCTGACCGACGAAATCAACCGCGCGCCGCCCAAGACCCAGTCCGCCCTGCTCGAAGCGATGCAGGAGCGCGCGGTGACGTTTGGCGGCGTCACCCACGGCTTGCCGAAGCCATTTTTTGTGCTGGCCACGCAGAACCCGATCGAGCAGGCCGGCACCTATCCGCTGCCGGAAGCGCAGCTCGACCGCTTCCTGCTGCGCATCGACGTCGGTTATCCGACCGAAGATGAAGAGATGATGATGGTCTCGCGCACCACCCATGCCGGCCTGGCCGACGCGCCGCAGGTGATGGATGTGGACAGTTTGCTGCGCCTGCAAAAGCTGGTGCGCGACATCGAAATCGGCGAACACCTGCTGCGCTATGCCACGCGCCTGGTGCGCGCCACCCGCCCGCAGGAGACGCATGTCGCCGCCGTCATCAAGCACGTCGGCTGGGGCGCCGGTCCGCGCGCCGGGCAGGCGCTGGTGCTGGCCTCCAAGGCACGCGCGCTGATGCACAAGCGCCTGGCCGTCACGCGCGACGACATCGGCGCGATGCTGCTGCCGGTGCTGGCGCATCGCGTGCTGCGCAACTTCGAGGCCGAGGCCGACGGCGTGGCGATTGCCGACATCCTGCTCGCCCTGCGCGCCGAGATCAAGGCCGACAAGGATTAGCCATCGCATGCTGTCGACGTCCGCGCTGCTCGCGCACACCAATGACCTGAACCTGATCATCCGCCATGTGCTGGCGGGGCTCGGTCACGGCATCCATGCGGGCCGCGAGCGCGGCGCCGGCGTCGAATTTTCCGAGTACCGCGCCTACGCTCCCGGTGACGAATGGCGCCGCGTCGACTGGAAGCTGCTGGCGCGCGCCGACCGTTACTATGTGCGCGAAGCGGAGCGCGACAGCCACGTGGCCGTCTGGCTCTGGCTCGACGCCACCGCATCGATGGCGGAACCGAGCCGCAGCGGTGTGTCGGGGCTCGACAAGCTGTGGTACGCGCGCACCATCCTGGCCTGCATCGCCGCCATCGCCCAGCGCCAGGGCGACGCCTTCGGCCTGGTCATCTGCAGCGGGGAGCGCGTGCAGTTCACCCCCGCCGCGCGCGGGCCACGCCAGATGCAGCGCGTGCTGGCGCAATTGCAGCGCGCGCAAGCCGGCGGTGCCCTGCCAGACAGCGAAACCCTGCGCGCCAGCATGCCGTTCGTGCGCGCACCCAGCCTGGTGTTCGCCGCCAGCGACTTTCTCGACTGGCCGTCCGGCCAGGCCGAGGCGCTGCTGCGCCTGCGCCGCATGCGCCACGACGTGCGTCTGCTTTGCCTGCAAACCCGCGCCGAGTGCGATGCCAGCTTTCCTCCAGAGACCACGTACCGCGATCCCGAAAACGCCGACGGCGTATTCCGCTTCGCGCCCGACACGGTCGGCGTATACCGCAAGAACCGCGACGAACACTTCGCCCGCATGCTGGCGCAGTGCCGCCGCAACGATATCCCGGCGCTGGCCGCGTGCATCGAGCAAGCGCTGCCCGCCGTGCTGCGCGCGTGGCTGCGCCAGGGCGGACGCGCATGAACGCCCTGTGGTGGCTGGGATTGGCCCTGTTGGCGCTGCCGGTGCTGTGGCATCGCCAGCGGCGCCAGCGCATCCGCCAGGAGCCGCTGGCCACGGCGCGCTTCCTGCCGCGCGCCGATCCGCAGCAACTGCGCGAGTGGCGCTGGACCGAGCGCTTGCTGCTGCTGGTACGCTGCCTGCTGATCGTCGCCGTGATTGCGTGGCTGGCCGACCTGGTGCTGCCGTGGCGCCGCGACGCGGTGCTGATACTTGCCGGTACCGACAGCGTCTGGGCCGAGCGCCAGATCAAGCAAGCCGGCATGGTCGACGCCAGCTGGATCGCGGTGCCGGCGGGCGATCCCTTCGCCTGGCTGGCGCGCCACGAGCGCGAATGGCGGCCCGATTCGCGTTTGCTGGTGCTCGGGAACGTGCCGATGCCCGCCATGCCGCCACGCTCGCGCCACCGGATCGAGGTGCGCAGCAAGACGCCGCCGTTCGCAGCCAGCGGGCAGCGCGTGGTCATCGTCAGCAAACGCGCGGCGCAGTGGCGCGCCATGTTCGCCGCGCTCGATGGCCCGCGCCGCTACAAGGTTGACGAAGCACCTGACGGCACGGCCGAACTGGTCGTCTGGGACGTGCCGCAGGCGCCGCCCGCAAGCCTGCGCGCGCCGCTCTGGTGGGCCGCTGACAAGGCCTCCTTCCCGGAACTGAAAAAGCCGGCGCAGGCAGACGGCATCCGTTATGCCGACAGCGCGCGCGGGCGCGTCTGGGCGTCGAACGCGTGGCCGCCGGCAGGCCCGGATGCCGCGCGCCAGCTGTTCGAGAGCTGGCAGCGCCTGCATTACGCGCCCGTGCCTTACACGATGCCTTCGCAACTGATCGCACCCACGTCGTCGGCCACGCCGGGCCAGTCCAGCGGCGCCTTGCGCTATTTGCTGACGCTGATCCTGCTTGGCTTGTTTGCGGTGGAACGGATACTGGCCCATGCAAGCCGACGCTGACATCATCGACCAGTTGCAGTTCGCCGCCACGCGCCGGCGCACGCCGCTGTGGATCGCGGTAATCCTGCCATGGGTGCTGCTGCTGTCGTTCCCCGGCATCGCGCTCTGTAGCGCGTGGGCGGTATGGGATTGCCGGCGCTTGCGCGCGCGCGTGCGGCGCGACTGGAGCAGCTGGATCGATGCCACCGTGCCTGCGCTGGAAGACAGCAGTGCGCTGCTGGCGGGGGCCACCAGCGCCATCGGCCAGCTCCAGCGCCGGCGCCTGCTGGCGCGCATTGCCACCACGCTCACCGACGACGTGCTGGCGGCCATCGCCAGGGAGCGCGTACGCTTCGACGTGCGCTGGCTCGCGGCGAGCGTGTGCGCGGCACTGGCCCTGTTCGCATGGCGCCAGGTGCAGGCCATTCCGCCCACGCCGCGTGAAGTCAAGGCCCTGATTGCGAAGCAGACCAGCGAAATCACCGTGCGCGTGACGCCGCCCAAATACACGGGCGTGGCCATGTCGGTTGGCGTGCCGCGCGAGTTGCTGGTGCCCGAGCATAGCGTTGTCGAATGGTGCCTGCGCGCTCCGCAACCGGTGGACACGCCGATTGAACTGAGCGATGGCCAGTCGCTCGCGATTGGCCGCGCCTGCGCGCGCTGGAATGCGACTGAGTCGGTATTCTGGCGCTGGCGTGGCGCACGCTACAAGCTGCGCGTGATTGCCGACCAGGCGCCCGAGGTCACCATGTCCGCGCCGCGCGAGATGATCCACACGCTTGCGCGCGATGCCGCCAGCACCACCATCACGCTGGCGGTGCGCGACGATTACCAGGTGCGGCGCGCCACCTTGCACCTGACGCTGGCGCGCGGCAGCGGCGAAAACATCCGCTTCAGCGACCGCGAACTGCCGCTACCCGAGTCGAACGATCCGCGCACGCGTACCTGGCACAAGCAATGGACGCTGGCGGAGCTGGGCATGGAGCCGGGCGACGATCTGTATTTTTTTGTGCGCGCGACCGACAATGCCGAGCGAGCGCACACCACCGTCTCGCCCACCTACACCCTGCGCCTGCCCGGGCCGGTGGAAGAGAGCGACGAGTCGTCGGCGCAGCCGATGCTGGTCAAGCCCGAAAACCTGCGCAGCCAGCGCCAGATCATCATCGACACCGAACAGCTGCTGGCCGACGTGAAAGCGGCGCCCGGCATGAACCCGGCCACGGTGCGCTCGCGCAGCGAGGCCATTGCCGACGACCAGGCCCAGTTGCGGCGCCGTTACGGCCAGTTTCTCGGCGAGGAGTCGACCCTGTTCGGCGGCGAGGAGCATCACGACAAGGACGAGAAGCACGACGTGATCGCCGAATTCGGCCACATGCACGACCAGGCCGAAAACGCGACCCTGTTCGACGAGTCGACCAAGAAGGTCCTGCGGCGCGCCCTGAGCGCCATGTGGGACGCCGAAAAGGCCCTGCGCGCGATCACGCCGGCGGCCGCGCTGGCGCCCGAACACAAGGCGCTGGAAGCGATCAAGCAGTTGCAGCAGGCCGACCGCATCTACCTGCACAAGACCGCCTTCGTGCCGCCCGCGCTCAAGGAAGAAATCCGCATGACCGGCGACGTCGTTGGCGCCAAGAGCTACCGCCGCGAACAGGGCGCCCCGGCCGTGCCGATTCCCGGCGAGGTGCGGCGTCTGATCGAAGCGCTCGATGGCGATGGTGCCTTGCCGGCCCTGTGGAGCCGCGACGCGCACGCATGGATTCGCGAACGCATCGCCAACGAAGCACAGCGCCTCGAAGCGCAGCGCGCCGTGCAGGACGTGGCCGATGGCTGCGCCGCCTGCCGCCCGCTCCTGCGCGCCTGGCTGCGCGGCGCCATCACCCAGGCACCGGTACTGTTGCAGGCAAAGGTCGCCCCACAAACCCTCTTCACCCGCGCCTTGCGCAACGGAGCTCACCGATGATCGCTGCCGGCCTGATTTTCCTGATGGGGATCGGCAGCGCCGCCGTCTACCTGTGGCGGCGCCAGTGGGTCGAGGCGCTGCTGATCGTGGTCGCTGCGGTGGCGCTGGGTGTGATTGTCGGCGACTTTCCGATGCCGGCCGGGGCGGCTGGAACGCTGTCGATCGATTCGGAGGCCGAGGCCATCGACCTGAACGAAGCGGCGGCCGTGAGGCTCACCGGCGATGGCCTGAGCGCCGCGCAGTGGCACGACCTGCCGGCGCGGCCGTTGTTGTGGGAGGCGCCTGCGAGTGACGTGCTGCACCTGGATTTTCCGCGCGAACTGGCGCTCGGGCGCATGTTCGCGCTGACTGTGCGCCGCAGCCAGGCGTCCAGCTGGCGCCTGCAACTGCTGGCCGAAAACAAGCAGGTGATCGCCGATATCGCCGGCAACGGCGCGGCGCTGACGGTGCAGTGGCTGCCGCCGGTGGCCGAGACGCTGGTGCTCAGTGCGCGCGTGCTCGATGGCAGCGGCAAGCTGATGGCGCAGGGGCCGGTGCCGTTTTCGGTGTCGGCGCCGGTGCCGCTGCAGGTGATGGGGCGCTTCGGCGCACCGTCGTTCGATGCGCGCGCGCTCAATGACCTGCTGGTCGACAGCCATGCGGCGCTGGACTGGCAGGTCACCCTGGGCAAGACCGTCACGCGCAGTGAAAGCCCGGCGGCTACGCTTACCCAACCCAATCTGCTGGTGGCTGACGCCGCGCACATCGAGCATCTGGGCGACGGCGCGCGCGCGGCCTTGCTGGCCCAGGTTGCTGCGGGCACGCCGCTGGTGATCCTGGCGGCGAACGCGCAGGACAGGCAGGTGTGGGCACGCGCTGTGCAGCTGGAACTGAGGGAACAGGCCGACTCCCGGCCTTCCGGCACGCCGCTGGCGCTGGCGTCGGCGCCGCTCAATCCGGCGCCGGCATCTGGCCCGTGGAGCGCGGCGGGCGACAGGATCTGGACGCGGCCGTGGGAAAAGGGCCGCATCGTCTGGCTTGGCGTCGCCGACTGGCACCGCTACGCGATCAGCGAGCCGCAGGCGCTCGGGCTGTGGTGGCAGGGGGTGCTCGACCGCGCCGGCGTCGAGCGGCCGCAGGACGTTGCCTGGCTCGACCCGCGGGAGATGCCGCTGCCCGGCCGGCGGCTGGAAGTGTGCGCGTTCGGCGTGCAGGGCGAGGTCGCCTTCCCCGAACTCAAACAAACGCTTGCCTGGCAGCGCCGCCCGGACAAGGCCGACGCCTCCTGCGTGGCCGTATGGCCGCGCAAGGCCGGCTGGCTGGCGATGCACACCGGAGGCGCCAAGCCGCAGGCCGGCAAGCTGTATGCGTACGCCAAGGACGACTGGCCGCTGTGGCAACAGGCGCAGCGGCGCGACGCCACCGCGCGGTATGCGGCGCGCACGCCGGTGCCGGCGGCGGCGGGCACCGTGCCAGTGCCGGCATGGCCGTTTGCGCTGCTGTTCACGGCGGCGATGCTGCTGCTGTGGTGGCGCGAGCGGCGCTAGCGCCCGGCCGGTGGGGCGTCGGCTTGGGTTAAGATGCCGTTGCCAGCCTCGCAATCCCGCCTTCACTTTCGTCACCCTGGAGCTCTTTATTCGTATGGCCGCCCATATCCTGTCCCGGCTGTTTTCGTTGCGCCCAAGCGCGGTCGACGCGCAACTGCTGGCATTCCATCCCCGGGCCGGACTTAGCGGCCTGTCCCGCTTTGGGGTGGAGTTTCTCTACTTCGGCATGAAGGAAGCGCGCGCCTGCCTGTTCGTGGGCCTGTTCTTTGCGGCGGTGTTTTCGGTACCGCGCGCGGGCCTGTGGGGCATCCCGCGTTACGACGTGCTGCTGGTCGTCGCGCTTGCCATCCAGGGCTGGATGATGTGGGCCAGGCTGGAGACGCGCGATGAACTCAAGGCGATCACCTTGTTTCACGTGGTCGGCTTTGCGCTGGAAGTGTTCAAGACCTCGGGCAGCATCCAGTCGTGGTCCTACCCGGACCCTGCGTACACGAAGCTGTTCGGCGTGCCGCTGTTTGTGGGATTCATGTATGCGGCCGTCGGCAGCTACATCATCCAGGCATGGCGTTTGTTCGATTTGCGGGTGATCCATCACCCGCCGCACTGGATGGGCGTGGTGATCGCGCTCCTCATCTACGTCAATTTTTTCACGCACCACTACATCGGCGACTATCGCTGGAACGTGGCGGCGTGCGCGCTCGGGCTGTATGCCAGGTCGACCGTCATCTTTCGGCCGCTCGACGTCGAGCGCCGCATGCCCTTGCTGCTGGCCTTTGTGCTGATCGGGTTTTTCATCTGGCTGGCCGAAAACATCAGCACCTTTTTCGGCATCTGGAAGTACCCCAACCAGCTGGGCGCGTGGTCGATGGTGCATGTCGGGAAGTGGAGTTCGTGGTCTTTGCTGGTCGTGATGATCTTCACGATGATCGTCAACCTCAAGCACATCAAGGTGCGGATTCACGTGCCGGCATAGGCGAACGTGAGTCAGCCGATGTTCGCACTTCGAGCGCTCTGATGCACTCAGCGCGGTGCGCCGCGAATCTCGCTTCCAGCTCGTCGTGGGAAGTTCCCTTGCGCGCGCGCACGGAGTGACGTGCGGCTTCGACCTTCGCAAGCAAAAAATTGTCCCATGGCTGTTCCACAATGCCGGCCGTAAGAAGGACTTCCTTGCGCATGGGGTGTCTCGCTACATAAATGGGAGTGCATAAATTTTATGCACTGGGCGTCACTTTGGCCAGGCGAATAAAAAAAGCCACGCCGTCGCCGGCGTGGCCTCGTCATGCGACGTTGAAAAGCTTAGAAAGCCCAGTCAAGCTTCGCGTACATCTGGCGGCCGTTGATGCCGATCGGGCAGGTTTCCCAGCAATGGGTGAAGCCCAGTTGCGGGAACGGTGCGGCCTTGGTCTTGTCCCACTCGGTCGGGTAGGTGTCGAACAGGTTGTTCACGCCGATCGATGCGCTGATCTTCTTGGTGAAGGCATAGCGCAGCGACATGTCGACCAGCCACTTCGCTTCCCAGGTCTGGATGTACGGGGCGGTAAAGCCCTGGCCCTGCACGGCGCCGTAGTAGTTGGCGCGGGTGTTCACGTTCCATGGGCCGGTGGTGTAGTCGGCCGCGAGCACGTGCTTCTTGCGCGGCTGGCCGCGCTCGATCAGGGTCACTTGCGCGTCGTCGAACAACTGGGCGCCGGTCAGCACGGGCGACTGCGATTTGCGGGCCTTGACTTCGGTCTTGCTGAAGCTCATCTGGCCGGACAATACCAGGGTCGAGCCGCTCCACTTGGTGGTGTGCTCGGCCACCATGTCCAGGCCATCCGTGGTGGTGTCGATCGCATTGGTGAAGAACTGGGCCTGGCCGACCTTGAGCGGATCGAGGATCGACTTGATCGGGCACTTGGACGCCGGCACGCAGGCGCCCGATTCCGGTGCGATATTGCTCGAGAAGACGATGCGGTCGTCGATGTCGATGCGGTACAAGTCGGCGGTCACCGAGAAGTTGGGCATCGGGCGCACGATCATGCCGATGCTGGCGCTCTTCGAGGTCTCTTCCTTGAGCGGGGAGATGCCGAAGGCACGCGTGACCGGGCTGCCTTCGCGCGCGGTCAGCGTTTCGGTCAGCACGCCGGCCGAATTGAGGTTGGTCGACACGGAGCTGTAGAACTTCTGCTGCACGCTCGGTGCGCGGAAACCGGTCGACACGCTGCCGCGCATGCCGAACTGGCGCGACGGATCGTAGCGCATGCTCAATTTGCCGGTGGTGGTGTTGCCGAAGTCAGAGTACTTTTCAAAGCGCACCGCGGCGGCGACCAGCAGCTTCTCGGTGATGTTGTGTTCCGCATCGAGATACATGGCGATGTTGTGACGGCCCTGGTCAACTTCGGTGCCCGGGGTGTAGCCAGGGAAGCCTTGCGCGCCGGAGGCCGCGATGCCGCCGACCTGGTCGAAGATCTTGATGGCCGGGTTGTTGGTGCGGCCGTACTGGTACGACACCGGGTCGCCCGCTTCGATGGCGTAGTTGTCGCTGCGGTACTCAAAGCCGGTCGCCAGCTGCACGGTGCGGTCGCCAAACTTGATCGGGCCGCGAATGTCGGCGTTGAAGGTGGTCTGGTTGAATTTCAGCTTGCCGGTATCGGCTTCCAGCGGCGATTCGGCATAGATGCCGCCACCCGGTTTCGGCTCGTACCAGTAGCTGACGTTGATCGAATTGCGTTCATGGAAACCGAGTTCGCTGCGGCCGTGGTTCACGCTCACGTCGAACTTCCAGTCGTTGGCCAGCTCGCGCTTGTAGCCGACCGCGAACGAGACGTCTTTCACCGTCGTCAGGATGTTCGGCAGATAGCCGTTCGGGTACACGGCAGGCACGGTGCGGCCGTCGCCCGGCGAGCGGAAAAAGCCCGCCGAATCGCCGGTACGCTTGGAGATGCCGCCGAAGGAGTAGATTTCGCTGCTGTCGTCGATCGGCAGCGCCGCATTCCACCACAGGTAGGCATCTTTCGCCAGGCTGTCGCCGATGCGCTGGGTCACGCGCGGCGGGTCGACCCGCGCGGTGTCGGGGCCGGCGCGGTTGGTTTCGTTGCGGCGGCGGCCTTCGACCGACAGGTTCAGGTAACCGTTTTCACCCAGCTTGAAACCCTTGTTGGCGCTGCCGGAGATCAGGTCGCCGTCGCCTTCGGAGGTGGTGCCGACGCTGCTGCTCAATTGGGTTTCGTTGGTCTGGGTCTTGAGGACGATGTTGATCACGCCGGCGATCGCGTCGGAGCCGTATTGGGCGGCCGCGCCATCGCGCAGCACTTCGATGTGGTGGATGGCCGACAGCGGAATGGCGTTGATGTCGGTACCGGCCGAGCCGCGTCCGACGGTTTGCTGCACATTGACCAGCGCCTGCTGGTGGCGGCGCTTGCCGTTCACGAGCACCAGCAGCTGGTCGGGGCCGAGGCCGCGCAGGGTCGCAGGGCGGATGATGTCGGTGCCGTCGCTGATGAACGTCGACGAGAAGTTGAACGATGGGTCCAGCGTTTGCAGCAGCTTGCCCAGTTCCAGCGGACCGGCGGTCTGCATGTCCTTGATGTTGATCAGGCCAACCGGCGCGGCGGTATCGAGCGAGGTCTTGGCGGTCGAGCGTGAACCGAGGATCACGACGGAAGCGGGGGTGTCCTCGCCACTGCGGGCGGCGGGGGCGGTACCTTGCTGCGCGTAGGTGCTATTGAGCGCGAGCAGGAGGGCCGATGCGAGCAAGGTGCGTTTGAGGTGAGGGCTGCCTGGGTAATTCGTCATGTAGATGTCTCGTTTCTTTTCATTTTTCGGGAATTCACTGGACCCACCCTCGTGGGGCCAGCCAATGTGAAACGATACTACCTGACGAGTTTTGGGACGCGCAACGAGTCATGACAGAGTGTTGTAAATCCGTGCAATGGCAGCAATATTGCGTGCTTCGATTCATAAAACGCTGTAATCTCGACTACGTACCCCGCGCGCGCGCATCACTTATGCGCAGCCGTTATATGCTTATTCCTGTTGGTCCTGCATCCAGCCCTTCAAACCCGCCACCCAGTTCTTGGCGGGCAGGTTCATGCTCTTCTTGATGGCCCCCGCGCGCTCGTACAACACACTGAAATCAATGGACGGCGCGCGCTTGAACGCCACCACGACGATGTTCGCGTCATGCACTTCGGGCAGCCACACCACGGCGTCGAACACCAGCTCCATGTTTTGCAGGTTCTTGTCGTAGTTCGAAAAGTCGCCAAATACATTGGTGGTCATGATGCCGTCCTCGGACAGGCAATCCATGCAGGCCTGGTAGAACTCGGGCGAGTCGAGCACCGGCCCGCGCGCCTCCTCGTCGTACAGGTCCACCTGGAGCACGTCGACCGTGCCGTGGTTGGCCGCATCGAGCACGAAATCCATCGCATCCATCTGGCGCACGTCGAGGCGCGCATCGTTCGGCGCCAGGCCGAAATGCGCGTGGCAGATGTCGATCACGTTGGGATTGAGTTCGGCCACCGTCACGCGCGCGGACGGAAAGCGCTGGTAACTGAATTTGGTCAGCGCCGCGCTGCCCAGGCCCAGTTGGACGATGTGCTTCGGATGCTCGAGGAAGAGCATCCACATCATCATCATCTGCACGTATTCGAGCTCGATATTGTCCGGCTTGGCCAGGCGCATGGCGCCCTGCACCCACGAGGTGCCCAGGTGCAGGAAGCGCACGCCCTTGAATTCGGTGATGGTGGCCGGCGGGTGGCCGGGTGCGTCGAAGCGGGTGGAAGCAGGGGTGTCGGACATCGCTGGCGGGGAAGAAAATGGAAGCCGATCTTACCATTGCTGCCGCTTAGGCCGGCAGGATCAGGGTGACCGTCAGGCCGCCGCCGTCGCGGTTGCCGAGCGTGATGCGCCCGCCGTGCGCTTCGGCGATTTCGCGCGCCAGCGCCAGTCCCAGGCCGGTGCCACTGCGCTTGGTGGAGTAGAACGGCACCAGCGCATTGGTCAGCACGGCGTCGTTCATGCCCTGGCCGCGGTCCATCACCTCGATCCGCAGCACGCCCGGCGCCAGGCGCACTTGCAGCGTCACGTCGGCGGCCGGCGAGCCCGATTCGTGGGCATTCTTGAGCAGGTTGAGCAAAGCCTGTTCCATCTGGCCCGGGTCGAACCTGGCTGGCTCCGGCGGCAGCGTCCCGGCCACCGTCACGGCCACCTGCGAGGCCAGCTGGCTGACAAAGGCGGGCCACGGGCACTCTTCGACGCGCGGCGACGGCAGCTTGGCGAAGCGCGCGTAGCCGAGGATGAAGCTTTCCAGGTGGCGCGTGCGCTCTTCGATGGTTTCCAGGATTTGCGGCAGGCGCCCGGTCTGGCCGCGCCGCACCAGCTCCGCGCCGGAATGGGCCAGGGAGGTCAGGGGCGCCAGCGAATTATTCAGTTCGTGGCTGATCACGCGGATGACCTTTTTCCAGGTCTGCACTTCCTGGCGCCGCAGTTCGTGGGTCAGCTGGCGCAGCAGCAGCAGTTCGTGCTTGCGGCCATTGAGGCTGAAGCTGCGCCGCGCCAGGTGATATACCTCTTCATCTTCGCCGTCGCCGGCCGTGAACAGGCCGTCGCCGCCGCGCGCCAGCGCATCGACCAGCGCGGGCGAGGCCTGGCTGAGGATCTCGGACAGGCGATGGCCTTCGAGCTTGCGGCCGTCGCCCAGCATCTGGCGCGCCGACAGGTTGGCGTACACGATCGCTCCCGTGTTCCCCGCGCCTTCACTGACGAGCAGCATGGCCACCGGGGTGTTCTGGACCATGGTATCGAGCAGCAGTTCGCGCTGCACCAGCGCCAGGCGCTGTTCGCGCAGCACATTGCCGAGCGCGTTGTGGGCCGCCACCAGGTCGGCCAGTTCGTCGTTCTGGGGCCAGTGCAGGCTGAACGAAAAGTCGCCATCCTTGTAGCTGGTGACGGTGCCTTCGAGCGCGCGAAACAGCGACAGGATCGGGGCGATCTGGGCGCGCATGGTAATGACCGCGATCGGCACCACGCATGCCAGCGACAAGGCGAGCACCAGTAGCGCACGCCCCGGCAGAAGGTGGTCCAATCCCAGCGCGATGAGGATGCCCAGGGCCAGCAGGGTGCCCACCAGGGCGGTCCAGCGCGTGACGAGGGACAGGCGCAGCGAGGTATGCATGCGCATTCCTAGCGCGCGATCCCGAGGCGTTCCATGCGCCGGTACAGCGCCTGGCGCGACAGCCCCAGGTCGGCCGCCGCCTGCGCCACCACGCCGTTGGCACGCGTCATGGCACCGACAATGGCGTCGCGGTCCGGCTCTACCTCGATGCCAGCGCTTACCGCCAGCGTCAGCGGCAGGCCAAGATCGGTGGCCTTGATGACGTCTCCGGCCGCCAGCAGGCTGGCGCGCGCCATCACGTTTTTGAGTTCGCGCACATTACCCGGCCAGGCGTGCGCCAGCAGCGCGGCCTGGGCGCAGTGGTGCAGGCTCTTGCCGCGCGCGAGAAAAGCGGCCGCCAGCGGCAAAATGTCGGCCGTGCGCGCCGCCAGGGGCGGCAGGCGCAGTTCGATCACGTTGAGGCGGTAGAACAGGTCTTCGCGGAAGGTGCCGGCGCGGATCATCGCGCCCAGGTCGGCGTTGGTGGCGCTGATTACGCGCACTTTCACCTGCCGTTCGCGGTTCGAGCCCAGGCGCTCGAAGCGCCCCGTTTCGAGTACGCGCAAGAGCTTCATCTGGCCGGCCAGCGGCAGGTTGCCGATTTCATCCAAAAACAGGGTACCGCCATCGGCCGCTTCGAACTTGCCTTCACGCGCGCGCGAAGCGCCAGTGTAGGCGCCCGCTTCGGCGCCGAACAGTTCGGCCTCGATCAATTCGGCCGGCAGGGCGCCGCAATTGAGCACCACGAACGGCCCGCGCGCCACCAGCGAGTTGGCCTGGATGATCTCGGCGATGCGTTCCTTGCCGGTGCCATTCGGGCCGCTGATCAGCACCGGCACGTCGGACCGCGCCACCTGGCAGGCCAGGTGCAGGATGCGTTCCGTGGCCGCGTCCTGCCATACCATGCCGCGCAAATCGAAACCCTGTTCCAGGTCGCGCCGGGCGCGCCGTTCGTGCTGCACGCGCTGCTGCAAGGAGCGGTTGGCCTGACCCAGTTCGATCAGGTTGGTCACCGTCGCAATCAGGCGGTTGTCGTTCCATGGCTTGGACAGGTAGTCGGCCGCGCCCGACTTGACCAGGTCGACCGCCGCGTCCAGATGGGTCCAGGCGGTCAGCAGGATCACCGGCAGGTCGGGGTGGCGCTTGCGGATTTCGCGGAACAGCGCCGTGCCTTCCTCGCCCGAGGTGGTGTCGGCGGAAAAGTTCATGTCCTGGATGACCAGGTCCACGCTGGTACGGTCCAGGATGGCCAGGCCTTCTTCGGGCGAGGTGGCGCGCAGCGCACCGATGTCGTGCAGCGAAAACAGGACATCGAGGGCGATGGCGACGGCGGCGTTGTCGTCAATGATCAATACAGTAGGCATGGCCGCTAGCATACCATCGGAACGTACGCCGTCAGGCACTGCGGGTCGCCGTGGCCGGGGAAATGGAGGCGGCGCGGTACGCCGGTCCGGCCACCGCGGCCACGCCCAGCGCCCAGAACACGCCGGCGCCCACCACCAGGTAGGCGATCGGCAGGCGGGCCATGTCCAGCTGGCTGACCAGCAGCTGGTTCAGCGCCACCGACGCCAGCACGCCGCATAGCACGCCGACGCTGGTGATCATGAAGTTCTCGGTGATGAAGTAGCGCAGGATGTCGATGCGGCGCGCCCCCAGCGCGCGCCGCACGCCGATCTGCTTGCGGCGCTGGGTGACCCACAGGCTGGCCATGCCGACGATGCCGCTGGCGGTAATGAGCAGCAGCAGCACGCTGACTGCGATCAGCATCCACGACAGCGCCACGTCGGCCCGGTAGCGCTCCTTGCGGTCCTCGGCCACCGTCTTCATCTTGATGATGGCGCGGCCGCCGCTGTTGGCGCGCAGCGCGGCCTCGGCCTCCTTCATGACCCGCTCCAGCTGCCCCGGCTCGGTGCGCACGGTGTACATGATGGACGCGAACGACTGGCGGATCGGGGCGATCAGGGCAAAGCCGCCGCGCGTGGCCACCTCTGCGTTTTGCGACTGCAGCGCGTCGACGACGCCGACCACGGTAGCCGCATTGGCATCGTCGCCGTTACCGAAATACAGCGTCTTGCCGACCGCCTGGCTGGCGCCCGGCCACAGCTTGCCGGCCAGCGCCCTGGTGATCACGACCGACTTGGGGAACAGGTCGTCGGGCGAGGTCTTGCCGTCGATCTCGACGACGTCGGCGGGCGCCAGGTCGCGCCCTTCCACCAGCGTCAGGCCCCAGGTCTTGACCAGCGAATCGCCGGAGTAGTACATGGAGGTGGGGGAGCTGTCGTTGCCGGCCGTGCGCGAGGCGGTCAGGCCGGTGGTCCAGCCGGATTGCGACATCGGCGCCTGGTTGGCAAAGGCCGTCGACAGCACGCCGCCGATGGCGCGCAGGGCCCGCGTTTCGGCCTGCTGGCGCGCCAGCTGTTCCTGGTGACTGCCTTCTACCAGGTGGCGCACCTTGATGTGGACCACGTTGGCCTCGTCGGCGATGCCGCTCGGGCGCGCGGCCACGGCCTGGCGCACGTTGACGATGTGGAGCGCGTTGGTCAGGATCGCCAGGCTGATCGCCACTTGCAGCGCCACCAGGATGGCGCCGGTTTTGCTGCGCAACAGCGCCGACAGGATGGGACGGATTTCCATGATTACCTCACTGCGATTTAAGTTGAATGGCGGGCGTGACCTGGCAGGCGCGCCAGGTCGGCAGCAGGCCGGCCAGCATGGCGGCGCCCAGCGACATCAGGAACGTCAGGCCGAGCATCTGCCAGTCCATGTGGGCGACGATCTGCAACTGCTTCGATTGCATGCCGATCAGGGCCAACGCGCCGAAGGCCAGCCCCAGTCCCAGCATGCCGCCGGCCAGGCCGATCACCGCGGTCTCGGTCAGGAACTGGCGGAAGATCTCCTTGCGCGAGGCGCCCAGCGCGCGCCGGATGCCGACCTCGGAGGCGCGCACCGAGAATTTGGCCAGCAGCAGGCCGATGGTGTTGACCAGGCAAAGCAGCAGGAAGCCGAACGCCAGCCAGGCCGACAGGCGGCTGTCGTTGGCCACCACCTTGCGAAATTCGAGCCACTGCATGACGTCGAACAGCTGGTTTGGCTGCTTGCGTTTCAGGCGCCCCAGCTTGCGCTGGTCGGCCGCGTAGTTGTCCAGGTAATCCTGCAGCCCGGCGCGCCCGGCGCCGGTCTTGGTCTCGAAAAAGAACTGCAGCCAGGTGCATTCCGAATCGAGGAAGCCTTGCCAGCCCGGTTCGGCGCGCCCGCGGCAACTGAGGGTGCCTTCCGGGTTCGATTCGTGCCGGATCGCGGTGGCGAAAGGCAGCATCATTTCATCCTCCACGCCGAAGGCGCCGCTGCCGCCGCCGCCGATCAGCTTATAGAACTTCGGTACCGGCACCCACGGCTTGAGCACGCCCACCACCTGGAACTGGGCGTCCATCAGGCGAATGCGCTTGCCGACCGGGTCGACCGCGCCGAACAGCTTCTCGGCCAGCGCCTGGCTCAGGACCACGACGTCGGCGCCGGCCTTGTCGTCGGCCTCGCTCCACGGCTGCCCGTACCGGAACGGCACGTCCATCATCGCGAAAAAGTCGCGCGTCAGGGCCATGCCCTTGACCGACATCACGGCCAGGTCCTTGCGCTCCGGTTCGAGCGGCGCGGAGACGCCGTACAGCACCGTGCGCCGTTCGCCCTGGCCGCTCTTGAGGAAATTGGTGGCGTCGATGTAGGTCGATTGCGGATCGCCGTGGTCTTCGTCCTGCGGATTGAAGTTTTCGAGCGGGCCGTTGTCGATTCTCGGGACGAACAGGCGCTCGCTCTTGTGCGGAATGGGATTGCTCGACATGACGTGCAGGATGGTCAGGGTGGCGACGCTGGCCGCCACGCCGATGGCCAGGGTCAGCACCATCAGCGCGGTGAGGGCCGGGTTGCGGCGCAGGCTGCGCACGCCCAGCAGGAAATAGTACGAAAACATGGATTCTCCTTATGCGACCTGGCTTGATACCCGGGCGCCGGCCAGGACGGCCGGCTTGCGCACCAGGTCCGACACCTGGCCGTCGATGATGTGCACATTGCGCTGCGAACGCACCGCCAGTTCCGGGTCGTGGGTGACCATCAGGATGGTGGTGCCCTGGGCGTTGATCTCTTCGAGCAGTTCCATCACGCCACGCGCCATCTGGGTATCGAGGTTGCCGGTCGGTTCATCGGCCAGCAGCAGCTTGGGCGAGCCGGCCAGCGCGCGCGCGATCGCCACGCGCTGCTGCTGCCCGCCCGACAGTTCGGCCGGATAGTGCTTCATGCGCGAGGCCAGGCCGACCTTGGACAGCGCGTCTTCGATGCGTTCCTTGCGTTCGGCGGCGTTAAAGCCCCGGTAGCGCAACGGCACGTCCACGTTGTCGAACAGGGACAGGTCGGCAATCAGGTTGAAGCCCTGGAAGATGAAGCCGAGCTTCTCGTTGCGCAGGCGCGAGCGGGCGTTGTCGTCCATGCCCTTCACATTCACGCCGTCGAGCACATATTCGCCATCGGTGAATTCTTCGAGCAGGCCGGCGATGTTCAGGAAACTGGTCTTGCCCGAGCCGGAAGGGCCGGTGACGGTGACGAATTCGCCCTGGTTGACCTGGATCTCGAAACCGCGCAGTGCGTGCGTTTCGATCATGTGGGTGCGGTACACCTTGCTCAGATTGGTCATGCGCAGCATGGATGGTCCTTTCGTTGGAAATCAATGATTGATCAGTTGTGAATCGAGACGCGCGCTGCGTTGGCGAAGCTGTCGGTGCCGGCGATGACGACCTTGTCGCCGGGTTTCAGGCCCGACAAGATCTCGACCGACGACACGCTGGTCGCGCCCAGCTTGATCGGGGTGCGCACGGCCACGCCGCCTTGCATGACGTAGGCGAAGCGGCCCCCTTCGTTTTCGACGAAGGGGCCGCGCGGCAGCAGGATGACGTCGCGCTTTTCTTCGATCAGCAGGCGCGCGCTGACGCGCTGGCTCTGGCGCAGGCCCTTGGGCTGGGCGCCGTCGAAGCGCACCCGTGCCAGCACCTGGTTCTTGACCACCTCCGGCGAGAGGGCCGACAGCTTGCCGCTGGCGGTGGCGTTGCCGAGCGCGATCTCGGCGCTCATGCCCAGGCCCATGTCGTCGACATAGGTTTCCGGGACTTCGAGTTCGACTTCGAGGCGCGACAGGTCGACCAGCGTCATGAGGGCGGCATTGGCCGCCACCACGCTGCGGTTTTGCACCGACAGCGTGCCGATGAAGCCATCGACCGGCGCGCGCACGCTCAATTCGTCCACGCGGCGCTGGGCGTTGGCCATCGACAGGCGCTGGCGATCGAGTTCGGCCACCTTGGTTTGCAGCGCCAGGCCGACGTCGTCGCCTTCCAGCGTGGCCGCCTGGGATGCGTGGCGCGCGCGGATGCCGGCCGAATTGAGCGCGTCCTTGGCTTTTTGATAGTCGATCTTGGCGATGATGCCTTCCTGGGCCACGCTGTCGTAGCGCTCCAGCGTGCGCTGGGCCGACAGGCGGTCAATCTCGGCGGTGTCGGCTTCGCGCTGGGCCAGCAGCTTTTGTTTCTTGGCCAGGATGCGCTGGCGCGCCACTTCCGCTTCGAGCTGCTGGTAGCTCGATTGCTCGCGTTTGAGCGCGTCCGACAGGTCGGGCGATTCGAGCAGCGCCAGGACCTGGCCTTTTGTCACCGTGTCGCCGGCGGCCACCTTGAGCGTGACCGTGGCCGGCGCGCTGGCGTACAGGGTGGGACTGACGGCGGCCACCACGCGGCCATTGACGGAGGCGTCGCGCACCAGCGTGCCGCGCGTGACTTCGGCCACGCGCAGGCGCGCCGCGCTGACCGCATGCTCGCTGCCGCTCCAGGCGGACAGCAGCAGCGCGGCGCCGCCCAGCGCGCCCAGTGCCAGCACCGCGGCCACGATGCGGCGCTTTGCCTTGTGCGCGGGCGCTGCGCTGATGGTGGCGTCCTGGGAAGAGGTATCTCGGATCATGGGTTTGTCTGAACAGTCAATAGCAATAGTAATAGCAAAAGCAAAGCAGGAAGCGTGCCAATAGCTAAGTGGCTGATTTATATGGAATTCGTCAATGCGGCGGGGCTGTCCGCGCCGTCCGGACGGTCTGTATGGACAGTGCGCGGACAGGGTGGACTTGCATTTTGTCAATTAATCCACATCTGGCAGGCTGGCTGCGCGATCCGCGCGGCCGCAGCCCAGAAAGGCAGTATGTCCGCGTTCGTATCGAAGTTGTCCGCCGTGTGGACGCAAGTGGTGACCAGTGTGCGCGCGTTCCTGATCATTCCCGGCCGGGAGCCGGTCGATTACGGTTTCGTGGCGAGCGACGTGGCGCAGCTGCACCGGCTGTGCGCCGATCCGGCGCGCGGCGCGCTCGATGACGCCACCTGGAAGGACCTGCTGCTCGATACCTACCGCGCGCAGTTATCAAAAGAAGTGAGCATCTTCGGCCAGCAGGTGCTGTACCGGCGCCTGCGCGAGGGGTTGGGCGACGACGCCTGCGCCGCCGTGGGCGAACGGGTGCGCGAGCTGATGCGCGATCCGGAGCGCCTGGCCGCGCTGCACCGCGACTGCACCTCGCTGCGCCATGCGGACAAGGAAATCGCCACCTTGCTGTTCGAGGATGCCGCGCCGCCAGCGCCCTGGTGGGTCGGCAAAACCTGGCCGCTGCCGCTCCTGCTGCTGGCGTCGATCGGCGCCGTGATCGTGACGCCGGCCGCATGGCTGGCCACCGGCGTGGTCGCGTACATATTAATGAGCACCCAGATGCGCTATCACGAACGGGTGGACGAGTGGGATCTGTCGATGAACGCGCTGCAGATGGTGCTGCGTGTGTCGAGCATCCTGGGAGCGAGCAAGGATGCCTTGCTGCTGCCGTTCGCCGGTGCGGGCGCGGCGGCGGGCAAGCTCAATCGCCAGCTGTCGCGCGCGCCGATGGTGGAGATGACGCCGGGCGCGCGCACCTATCTGGACTGGTTCATGCTCGACAACGTGAACCACTACTTCAAGGGCGTGCGGCTGGTGCACGGCAACCTGGACTTCCTGCGCGCGTGCTTTGCGCGGGTGGGCGAGCTGGAAGCCGATATTGCGCTGGCGCGCCATCTGCTCGATGCCCCCGCGCTGTGCTGGGCCGGGCGCCATGCGCACAATACGCTGGCGCTGGAAGGCACCGTGCATCCGCTGCTGCCGCAGGCGCAGGCGCTGTCGGTCAGGATCGATGGCGGCGGCGCCTTCATCTCGGGCCAGAACGGGATCGGCAAGAGCACCTTGCTGCGCACCGTGGGCGTGAACCTGGTGACGGCGCGCGCGTTCGGCTTTTGCTACGCGCGGCGCGCCAGCGTGCCGGACCTGCCGGTCTACACCAGCATGCAGAGCGAGGATTCGCTGCTGAGCGGCGAGAGCCTGTACATGGCCGAACTGCGGCGCGCGCAGGAGTTGCTGGCGGCGGCCGACGGGCCGCATCCCGGCATCTGCATCATCGACGAGATTTTCCGGGGCACCAATCACCTCGAATCGGTGTCGGCCGCGGCCTCGGTGCTCGATGTACTGGCGGCCAATGGGCTGGTGATGGTCTCGTCGCACAACCTGGTGCTGGCGTCCTTGCTGGCGCACCGGCTCGCGCCCCTGTGCGTGCGCCTGGACGGCGCTGGCCGGCTGGTGCTGGAAGCGGGCGTGCTGGCGCATACCAACGGCATCGCCCTGCTGGCGCAGCGCGGCTTCGGCCCGGCCATCGAAGCGCGCGCGGGCAGGGTGTTCGACTGGCTCAATGGCTACCTGGCGCATCCGGGCGATTGCGACGGGGTGCTGGCGGGCGACGCCGCGAGGGAAGCAGTGCCGGCTTAGCGCACGTTGACGAAGCCGGCACGCGGGCCAGGGTTAAGGGCCGCGCTTGCGCAGCGAGTGCCAGGTTCCCACGGCCAGCGCCGCCGCCACGATCAGCAGCGCGCAGATGTTCGCGGCCGAGCCCCGGCCTTCCAGGATCGCCTTGATCCACAGGTAGGGACCCATGGGCGAGAGCAGCATGAAGATGCTGCCCGGGACATGGGCGTGCGGCGGCTCGAGGACCAGCCACAATTGGGTGGCGATAAAGGTCGCGGCGAGATACCACAACAGCAGCTTGAATCCGGTTTCGATATGGTTACTCATGTTGTCCTTGAGGGCGGTGATGGCTTATTTCTCACGCTTGAGCGGCGTGCCCTTGTCGATGACCTCGCGGCAGTCGCCTTTCATGGTGGCGTTGTCGTAGTCGCTCCAGCCGTAGCTGTCGACGTAGCGCTTGTGCTGCGCGAAGCCGGGATTGACAAAGCTCCATTCCAGGCGCTCGTCGGGGTAGCGGATGTCGGCCAGGTCGAGCAGGGTGTGGAACATGTTCTCGGTCGCCAGGCGCGCCTTGCCGTGGCGCTGCAGCTGCGTCACCTTGTCCGGATAGCGCGCCAGGTACTGGTCCGAATACCAGACCAGCGCCGGCACGTGGAATTCGTACTGGCTATTGTGGCCGTGGAAGGCCAGCTTGCAGCTGTTGTCGTACAGCGTCTGGCCGTGGTCGGACACGTACAGCATGGCGCTGCGCTGTTGCGATCCTTTCAGCTGCCCGATCACGTTGGACAGGAACCAGTCGGTATACAAGATGCTGCTGTCGTAGCTGTTATTGAGCTCGGTCTTGAGCGCGGGATCGCTGTAGACCGGCTTGTCGACGCCGAACAGGGAGGGCTGCCAGCGGTCGAACTGTTTGGGGTAGCGCTGGCTGTAGTTCCAGTGGCTGCCCAGCGAGTGCAGCACGATCAGCTTTTTCGGCGCCGGGTCGGCGATGGCGCGGCGCAGCGGGTCGAACAGGATGGCGTCGAAATTGGAGTTGTTGGTGAAGCCGCCCAGGTTGAGGAACTGGATCACGTCCGCTTCCCTGGCGAACACCGACACCGGCGTGTCGAATTCGCCGAACGAGATCTGGTTCGACAGCCAGTACGTCTTGAAGCCGGCTTCCTTGTAGGCAGTCAGGAAGGATTTTTCGGCAAAACCATCCTTCAGGCTCTTGATGGCCGGTTTGCGCGAGATAATCACCGGCACCGACAGGCGCGTGGCCGAGACGGACGTGATCACGTCGGGCAGGGTGACCAGGTTGGCTTCCTTGGCGAGCAGGGGATTGGTGTCGCGCGTGTAGCCGTTCAGGCTCCAGCGGTCGAAGCGCGACGATTCGCCGATCACCATCACCACGATTTCGGGCTGGGCATCGGGCGCCGCCTGGCGCGCGCCGAAGCGGAAGTGGCTGTTGCGCTGGCCCAGTTCGGCCAGGTGCTTGCGTTCTTTATAGAAGTCGACGCCGCGCGCCGTGACGCCGAATGGCCAGGTTTGCGCGAACGCGTCGAATTCGAGCGGCAGCACGGCCCAGCGCGGCAGGGGCGGGGATGTCCAGCCGGTGTGCGCGGCGCCCGGGGTGGGCTTGCTGGCACTGGCCGACGCCGCTGTCGAGGCGGCACGCGGCGCCGCGCCCACGCCGAATTCGACGCCGTACGCCCACAGGCCGGCGCCGATGGCCAGCAGGCCCAGGCTGAGCCAGCGCGAGCTGTCGTCCCAGTCCAGTTCGCGGGCGCGGCGGGCCGCCTGGAAACTGGTGATCCACCAGGCGCTGACGGCCGTCATGACAGCGGCCATCAGCCAGACTGTCTTGCCGAGAAATTCGAGCGCTTCCTTGGGGCTGGTTTCAGCAATGATGCCCAGGTGGTGGGTCGACATGCTTTGCCCGTAGAAACTGAACAGGTAGATTTCGGTCGGCAGGGCCAGGAAGGCGGGGATCAGCAGCCAGTGGAACCAGGCGGGACGCTTGAACAGCGCCCACACCGCCACCCAGGCTACCGCTTCGATGCCGAGCACTTGCCATGGACGGTCGAGCCGCTTGCCAAGCAGCATGGGGAAGAAGGGGATGGCCGACAGTGCCGCGTAGGTCAGCAGCAGGTAGAGCGGGGCAGGGCGCAGCAGATGTCGCATCAGGGAAGCATGGTCCAGCAAAATTGGCCATTATCCCGGGTTTTTAGTTCTCCTTGCCAAATATTCGATGCAGCAAAGCGTTGTCTTGATTGTAATTATATGTATACGGATGCAATGGATGATGCCGCATGCTGCTACAATGGCAATGTTTTATTACTAATAACCTGAATGAGAGTAACTCCATGAAAACCACAATTCGTATTGCCGCGCTGACCATGTTGATCCTGAGCGCAGGCGCCGCGTCGGCTATCGACCTCGGCGGCATGCTGGGCGCGGGCAAGGATCTGGCCAAGGCCGCCACCGTCAGCGACAAGGATGTGATCGAAGGCTCGCGCCTGATGATGCGCCAGATGGACAAGGAAGAAAAAGTCGCGCCGGCCGGCAGCAAGTACGCCAAGCGCCTGGCGATGTTGACCAAGGGCCTGGAAAACGAAGATGGCCTGAAGCTGAACTTTGCGGTGTACCAGTCCGCTGAAATCAATGCATTCGCCACGCCGGACGGCAGCATCCGTATTTACGCCGGCTTGATGGACCTGATGAACGACGAGGAACTGCGCGGCGTGATCGGCCATGAAATCGGCCATACCAAGCTGGGTCACTCGGCGTCGCAGATGAAAAAGGCGCTGGTGCTGTCGGCCGGTACCAAGGCGGCGGGCGCGAGCGGCAACCAGATCGGCAGCATGGTCGCAGCCAACGAAGAAACCATCAAGGCCTTCGGCAATGCGCAGTTCTCGCAGTCCGATGAGACCGCGTCGGATGACTATGGCTTCAAGTTCATGCAGAAGCACAAGTACGACGTGCGCGCGATGGAATCGGCATTCCGCAAGCTGGCCAAGCAGGAGCAGGGCGAAGGCAGCATGATGGCGAGCCACCCGGGTTCGAACTCGCGCGCCGATCGCATGAAGGCGGCGGCTGACAAGCTGTAATAGTCAGGTTGAGTACCACTGAGCCAGCGCCGTCGTCTCCGCGCCAAGGCGCGGGGAGTCGGTTCTGGCGGTGCCAGGAACGACGGCTTTGAGGTTGGCGGGCGCAGAGGGCACGAGCGGCCATGCTTGCTGCAACGCCCTGTCTCACCCCCGCCACAGTCCCTGTTTTCTCTAGCATCATCGCCCCACATCCGCATTGCCAAGCGTTAAACTGTTTGACTGCCTGCCACTTCGCGCCTATACTCGCGAGTTCTCGATTTTATTCTGCGCATTGTTTACGCATTCAGCGCCGCTCCTCGCAGGGCGGCTGTCGGTGCCTCTCCTGCGCAGTGCTCGTCGGGACTCCGTTTTAGTCCCCGGACACTCTGTCCGGGTTATTCATGTTGTAATTTTGTTGGATTTATAACGATGCCAACCATCAATCAACTGATTCGCAATCCACGTGTCGCTCTGACCGTGAAAAGCAAATCGCCGGCGCTGGAAAACAGCCCGCAAAAACGTGGTGTTTGCACCCGTGTGTACACGACGACTCCAAAGAAGCCAAACTCGGCTCTGCGTAAAGTCGCCAAAGTTCGCCTGACCAACGGTTTCGAAGTCATTTCGTACATCGGCGGTGAAGGCCACAACCTGCAAGAACACAGTGTCGTGCTGCTGCGCGGCGGTCGTGTAAAAGATTTGCCGGGTGTGCGTTACCACATGGTTCGCGGTGCACTGGATACCCAGGGCGTCAAAGACCGTAAGCAAGCTCGTTCGAAATACGGTACGAAGCGCGCTAAAGCAGGCAAGAAGTAATTTTTCGCCCCGCTTTCACTAGAAGTTTAACGAGTTGAACCGACCGTAATGGTCGAGTAAGTGGATGGCTATGATGGCCTCCGCGAGTGCGCACCGCGCGCTCAACTGAAGATAGGAAGGAATTGATATGCCACGTCGTCGTGAAGTACCCAAGCGCGAAATCTTGCCAGATCCAAAGTTCGGTAACCAAGATGTCGCCAAATTCGTCAACGTACTGATGCTGTCCGGTAAAAAATCGGTCGCAGAAAACATCATCTACGGTGCATTCGAGCACATCAAGCAAAAGTCCGGCAAAGACCCGCTCGAAGTGTTTGCAACCGCGATCAACAATGCCAAGCCGATGGTCGAGGTTAAGTCCCGCCGCGTCGGTGGTGCCAACTACCAGGTGCCAGTTGAAGTTCGTCCGGTTCGTCGTATGGCGCTGTCCATGCGTTGGTTGCGCGAAGCCGCAAACAAGCGCAGCGAAAAATCCATGCCGCAACGCCTCGGTGGTGAACTGATGGAAGCCGCTGAAATGCGCGGTGGTGCTATGAAGAAGCGGGACGAAGTTCACCGCATGGCAGAAGCGAACAAAGCGTTCTCGCATTTCCGCTTCTAATCAATTGGCCACGCCCTGGCTTGCACATTTGTGTGAGCCCAGGCGTGGCCATGTATCTGTTGTTCGAGGCCGGGCTCATTTTGTTCACAAAATGCCGCTCGGTTTTGTCCATTAAAAGATTTAGGAATAATTATGGCACGCAAGACCCCCATTGAGCGCTACCGCAATATCGGTATCTCGGCTCACATCGATGCTGGCAAGACCACCACGACCGAGCGCGTCCTGTTCTACACGGGCGTGAACCACAAGATCGGCGAAGTGCATGATGGCGCGGCCACCATGGACTGGATGGAGCAAGAGCAAGAGCGCGGTATCACGATTACCTCGGCTGCGACGACCTGCTTCTGGAAAGGGATGGCTAACAATTTCCCTGAGCACCACATCAACATCATCGACACCCCGGGCCACGTTGACTTCACGATTGAAGTTGAACGCTCGATGCGCGTGCTCGACGGTGCCTGCATGGTTTACTGCGCAGTGGGCGGTGTTCAGCCACAGTCGGAAACCGTATGGCGCCAGGCTAACAAGTACAAAGTGCCACGTCTGGCTTTTGTCAACAAGATGGACCGTACCGGCGCCAACTTCTTCAAGGTCTACGAGCAGATGCGCGCTCGCCTGAAGGCGAACCCGATTCCGCTGCAGATTCCAATCGGCGCCGAAGACAACTTCAAGGGCGTGGTCGATCTGGTCAAGATGAAAGCCATCTACTGGGACGACGCGTCGCAGGGCATGAAGTTCGACTACCGCGACATTCCTGCTGAGCTGCAAGAGCAGGCTGCCGAGTGGCGTCTGAAGCTGGTCGAAACCGCTGCTGAAGCGAACGACGAACTGATGAACAAGTACCTGGAAGAAGGCGATCTGAGCGAAGAAGAGATCAAGAAGGCGCTGCGTCAGCGTACGATCGCTTCGGAAATCGTTCCGATGATGTGCGGCACCGCGTTCAAGAACAAGGGCGTGCAAGCCATGCTCGACGGCGTGATCGAATACCTGCCATCGCCAGTCGACATCCCGCCAGTCAAGGGCATGGACGAAGATGACCAGCCGACCACGCGTAAAGCGGAAGACACCGAGAAATTCTCGGCGCTGGCATTCAAGATCATGACCGACCCGTTCGTGGGCCAGCTGATCTTCTTCCGCGTCTACTCGGGCATGATCAAGTCGGGCGACACCGTCTACAATCCGATCAAGAACAAGAAAGAGCGTCTTGGCCGTATTTTGCAGATGCACGCTAACCAGCGCGAAGAAATCAAGGAAGTCCACGCCGGCGATATCGCCGCCGCGGTCGGCCTGAAAGACGCGACCACGGGCGAAACCCTGTGCGATCCATCGTCGATCATCACGCTGGAAAAAATGGTCTTCCCTGAGCCGGTGATTCAGCAGGCAGTCGAGCCGAAAACCAAGGCTGACCAGGAAAAAATGGGCCTGGCGCTGAACCGCCTGGCACAGGAAGATCCTTCGTTCCGCGTGAAAACCGATGAAGAATCGGGCCAGACCATCATCGGTGGTATGGGCGAGTTGCACCTGGAAATTATCGTTGACCGCATGAAGCGCGAATTCGGCGTTGAAGCGACCGTCGGCAAGCCACAAGTGGCTTACCGCGAAACGATCCGCAAGGTGTGCGAAGAATCCGAAGGCAAGTTCGTCAAGCAGTCGGGCGGTCGTGGTCAGTACGGTCACGTGGTCCTGAAGATCGAGCCGCAAGAAGCCGGTAAAGGTTTCGAATTCGTCGACGCGATCAAGGGCGGCACCGTTCCACGCGAATACATCCCTGCAGTTGAAAAGGGTGTGCGCGGCACGCTGAACGCCGGCGTGATGGCGGGTTACCCAGTGGTCGACGTCAAGGTCACGCTGTTCTTCGGTTCGTACCACGATGTGGACTCGAACGAAAACGCGTTCCAGATGGCCGCTTCGATGGCATTCAAAGATGGCTGCCGTAAAGCATCGCCAGTCATCCTCGAGCCAATGATGGCCGTGGA
Source organism: Massilia frigida (assembly GCF_011682175.1). Lineage (GTDB taxonomy): Bacteria > Pseudomonadota > Gammaproteobacteria > Burkholderiales > Burkholderiaceae_D > Telluria_A > Telluria_A frigida. Next base: position 37,254 of record NZ_WHJG01000001.1, on the reverse strand, counting down.
AGTGGAAACGCCGGAAGACTACGCCGGTACCGTGATGGGCGATCTGTCGTCCCGCCGCGGTATGGTGCAGGGCATGGACGAGATCCCAGGCGGCGGCGGCAAGATCATCAAAGCCGAAGTGCCACTGTCCGAAATGTTCGGTTACTCGACCTCGCTGCGTTCCGCAACGCAAGGCCGCGCTACCTACACGATGGAATTCAAGCACTATTCGGAAGCGCCTAAGCACGTTACCGATGCAATCGTAACGGCCAAAGCAAAATAATCAATTGCGGGACAGAGCATGGTTCATCGCCTTTGCTCTGTCCTCAACTGACTAAATTCTGATTTGCCAGGTGCGGCCATAAGCCGCACCGGCATCGAACAAAAATTGTAAAAATAGTCTTTAAAGGAAATTCAAAATGGCAAAAGGTAAATTCGAACGGACCAAGCCGCACGTCAACGTGGGCACCATCGGTCACGTCGATCACGGCAAGACCACCCTGACGGCAGCTATCGCAACCGTTCTGTCGAAGAAATTCGGCGGCGAAGCAAAAGCATACGACCAGATCGATGCAGCACCAGAAGAAAAAGCGCGCGGCATCACCATCAACACCGCTCACGTCGAGTACGAAACGGCTAACCGCCACTACGCTCACGTTGACTGCCCAGGCCACGCCGATTACATCAAGAACATGATCACCGGCGCAGCACAGATGGATGGCGCGATCCTGGTTTGCTCCGCAGCTGACGGCCCAATGCCACAGACCCGCGAGCACATCCTGCTGGCACGCCAGGTTGGCGTTCCTTACATCATCGTGTTCCTGAACAAGTGCGACCTGGTCGACGACGCAGAACTGCTGGAACTGGTTGAAATGGAAGTGCGTGAGCTCTTGTCGAAATACGAGTTCCCAGGCGACGACCTGCCAATCATCAAGGGTTCGGCACGTATGGCCCTCGAAGGCAATACCGGCGAAATGGGCGAAGTGGCGATCATGGCCCTGGCCGACGCACTCGACACCTACATCCCGACGCCAGAGCGCGCAATCGACGGCGCCTTCCTGATGCCTGTGGAAGACGTGTTCTCGATCTCGGGTCGCGGCACCGTTGTGACCGGCCGTATCGAGCGCGGTGTTGTTAAAGTTGGCGAAGAAATCGAAATCGTCGGCATCTCCGACACCGTCAAGACCACTTGCACCGGCGTGGAAATGTTCCGCAAGCTGCTGGACCAGGGTCAAGCTGGCGACAACGTCGGTCTGCTGTTGCGCGGCACCAAGCGTGAAGACGTGCAGCGTGGCCAGGTTCTGGCCAAGCCAAACTCGATCAAGCCGCACAATCACTTCACCGGCGAGATCTATGTCCTGTCGAAAGACGAAGGCGGCCGTCACACCCCGTTCTTCAACAACTATCGTCCACAGTTCTACTTCCGTACGACGGACGTGACTGGTTCGATCGAGTTGCCAGCGGACAAAGAAATGGTTATGCCAGGCGATAACGTGTCGATCACCGTCAAGCTGATCAACCCGATCGCGATGGAAGAAGGCCTGCGTTTCGCCATCCGCGAAGGTGGCCGTACCGTTGGCGCAGGTGTTGTTGCAAAGATCCTCAGCGAAGTCGCTGGTAAGTAATTTGTAGGAAAGGGTAGGAAAGCAGGTATACTTGCTTTCTTACCTGATGTGCCCAAGCAAAAAATTCATATTGCCGGTTCAACGCCGGTTCGTTCTTTTTAAGGGAATTACCATGTCCGCACCAAACCAGAAAATCCGCATTCGCCTCAAAGCGTTCGACTACAAGCTGATCGACCAGTCCGCACTGGAAATCGTCGACACCGCCAAGCGTACCGGCGCTGTTGTCAAAGGCCCAGTCCCACTGCCAACCCGCATCCAGCGTTTTGACGTCCTGCGCTCGCCGCACGTCAACAAAACCTCGCGCGACCAGTTCGAAATCCGTACGCACCAGCGTCTGATGGACATCGTGGACCCAACGGACAAGACCGTTGACGCGCTGATGAAGCTGGATCTGCCAGCTGGCGTCGACGTCGAAATCAAACTGCAATAATCATTGCAGTGTTGCCGCCAGCGCATTGATGTGCGCGGGCGAGTCAGGGCCGGGCGAGTTCGCTTTTAGCGAACGGACCCGGCCCTGATGCGTTTACATTGTCCTATTTTCAGCTTCCCCCACGCCACGATTATTGCGACGCAGCATGTGCGCGGGTATACTCTTGCGCCCGCCCGCCGCCCCCCTTGCGCCGGCACTCAACGACCCCGCTTCCATGATCGCTTCCGTCTTCCGAACCCTGCTGCACCCCTTGCTCTGGCTGCTATGCCTTGCCGCCGCCCCCTGCATGGCCGAGCCCCCCATCCTGGGCATCAAGGATGCACTGCGCCTGCCGGCCTACCTGTCGATGACCCTGTCCCCGGACGGCAAGCACATCGCTGCCATCGCGCGCAAGGGAGAGGCGAGCAAGCTGGTGCTGATCGATACGGCGACCATGGCCTCGCGCTTTCTCGAAAGCGAAGGTCCCGCTATGGAGAACCCGAGCGACGTGGATTGGGTCGACGATACCCGGCTGGCGGTCGATTCCGATCATGGCGTGGACCTGATCGACCTGAGCGGAACGTACCCCACCTTCCTCGGCAGCCGCTACATCGGCAAGGTCAATCCTGACTCGGCCGGCAACGTGCGTATCCTGGCTAACGGCTACCGCACCCCGGCGTACATCGCCCGCATCACGCTCAGGACGGGCGAGTCCGAGGTGGTCAACTTCCATATGCCCGGCAAGCCGGTATGGTGGATACTCGACGACAATGGCGACGCCCGCGTGGTGAGCACCATCAGCACCGCCATCTGGTCGGACGACACCAGCATCACGCATTGGTATCGGGCCGCGCAAGACAAGCCCTGGGAAAAATTGGCCACCTTCGGCTATAGCGACGAGCACTGGTGGCCGCAAAGCCTGTCGCGCGACCAAAAGTCGCTGGTGGTGAGGTCGCGCCACGATCGCGACACCTTCGCCTACTTCCGCTACAGCCTGGAGACGCGCAGCGTCGGCGAGCTGCTCGCCGGTCATCCGACCCAGGACATCTACGTACCCGACACCGAGACCGACGGACAGTTTCGCCAGATCGCCAGCGCGGGCATGAAACCCGTTGTCGAATGGTTCGATCCGGCCTGGGCGGCGATGCAAAAGAGCGTCGATACGGCCTTGCCGGACCGGATGAATCTGATCTCCGGCAGCCTGACCAACAAGCTGCTGATCTATTCGTACAGCGATGTCGATCCGGGCCAGTGGTTGTTGCTTGACGTGCCGAGCGCATCGTTACGCAAGGTGGCGTCGGCCAAGCCGGAGATCGATGCCGGCGCTATGCGGCCGATGCAGGTCGTGCGCTATACCGCGCGCGATGGCTTGAGCATTCCCGCCTATCTCACCTTGCCGTCCGCGACCGGCGCGGCAAAACCTGCCGTCATTCTGATCCACGGCGGTCCCGCCGCCCGCGATGGCTGGAGCTTCAATCCCGAAGTGCAACTGCTGGCCGCGCGCGGGTACGTTGTGCTGCAACCGCAGTTCCGCGGTTCCAGCGGCTTCGGCAAGGCCTTCATGACCGCCGGCTACGGCCAGTGGGGACTGGCGATGCAGGACGATATCAGCGATGGCGTGCGCTGGCTGGTCGAGCAGGGTCACGCCGATCCGCAGCGCATCTGCATCTATGGCGCCAGCTACGGCGGCTATGCCGCCATGTGGGGCTTGGCGAAGACGCCGGAGCTGTACCGCTGCGGCGCCAGCTTTGCCGGCGTCAGCGATATTGCATACATGCTCAAGGACGATTCCGATACCAATGCCGGGGCGACCGGACGCTTGGCCACGAATATCCTGGTGGGCGGGGCAGGGCGCACCAAACAGGCCTTCGACCAGGTCTCGCCGCTCAAGAACGCGGCGCGCATCACGGCGCCGGTGCTGCTGGCCCACGGAGAATGGGACCGGCGCGTGCCGATCGAGCACGGCCGCAAGATGCACAAGGCGCTCAAGGAAGCGAACAAGGAAGTCGAGTGGATGATCCTGGAAAAAGAGGGCCATGGCATTTACCATGAAGACAACCGCGAAAAATTCTACGGCGCCCTCTTCAAGCTGCTCGAGCGCACCATCGGCGCGGGCGCGCCGCCTTGATCCCGCTCAGGCCGGCTGGCGCGCGCGCCTGCGTGCGCCCAGCATGGCCAGCGCACCCAGTCCCAGCAAAGCGAGGCTGACCGGTTCCGGCACCGCCGCCACGGTACTCATCGAAAACTCCTGGATATCGCCGTAGAACACCGTGGAGCGGCCCGTGAGCACGTCGTTGTAGCCGAACTGCGACTGTTTCATCGCGTAGTCGTACAGGTCGGGGCGCACAGTGGTCGAGAAAGGCGTGGTCAGGCTGGCGTTGGCGCCGGCGAACAAGTGATTCACCGATTCGATGCCGTGGTAGGCATACATGCTTTCATCCTGGGTGGTCCAGTTCACGCCGGCGAACGCCTGGTCCGATCCCCACGCACTCGCGGTCGATGCGCCGTTGGCGGTCTGCTGCTGGAAATGCCCGGTGCGGCGGTAATTGCGCGTCACGCCGTCGACCGTGATGCTGGCGCTGAACAGATTCAAGCCATACAGGCCGTCATACTGGTTCAGGTAATGGTCGCGCGTGGCGCCCGTATCGTCGAACGTCAGCGTCATCTGGTAGCGCTTGCCGACCAGGTCGCCCGGGCCGAATTCGTCCAGGTTGTTCTGGGCAACGCTGCTGATCACGCCGCGCGAAGTGGTGGTGAGAATGGTCGCCTGGGCGCTGGAGATCCAGGCCGAGGCAACGAGGGCGAACGCGAGGAATGATTTTGCTGACACGATATTCTTTCTTGTAGTTTGGTTAAGGTGGCTTGATCATCAAGCAAAAAACATGCCACTGGGAAATTCGTGTTTGCTATCATCGGCTTAGGAATGTCCGCGAAGAAATCCCCTGAACGTCTGTAAGATTTTCCGACAGGCGCGCCGCGCGGGCCGGGCGTGATCCTGGCCGCCGGTTGACTGGTCCGCGCCCGCCCCGGATACTGTCGCCATGACCACGACGAACGGAAGCGCATGCCTGTAACGATCCTGATTGTGGAAGATGAACTGGCGATCGCCGACAGCATCGCCTACGCCTTGCGCACGGATGGCTTCGTGGCGCGCCATGTGACCCTGGGCGCGCAGGCGTTGCAAGCGATGCGCGGTGACGGCCCGGCCGAGCTGCCGGCGCTGGTCGTGCTCGACGTCGGCCTGCCCGACATGAACGGTTTCGAGGTATGCCGCCAGCTGCGCCAGTTCTGCAACGCCCCGGTGATTTTCCTGACCGCGCGCAGTGACGAAATCGACCGCATCGTCGGGCTCGAAATCGGCGCCGACGATTACGTCACCAAGCCGTTTTCGCCGCGCGAACTGGTGGCGCGCATCCGCGTCGTGCTGCGCCGCCTGGCGCCGCCGGCCGCGCCGCCGGCCGGGCCGCCGGCGGGGCGCTTCGACATCCGCGCGGCCCAGGCGCGCATCCTGTACCGTAGCCAGGTGCTCGACCTGACCCGCTACGAATACCTGCTGCTCAAGGCCCTGTGCGAGCATCCCGGCCACGTGCTCTCGCGCGCGCAGTTGATGGACCGGGTCTGGGCCGATGCGCCCGACACGCTCGAGCGCACCGTCGACGCCCACGTCAAGTCGCTGCGCGCCAAGCTGCGCCAGGTCGACCCCGGCGACGACCCGATCCAGACCCACCGCGGGATGGGTTACAGCCTGGCGGGCCCATGAGGATCGGCCTGCGCATCCTGCTCGGCTACTTTCTGATTGTCGGGCTGGCGGCGTGGTTTTTGCTCAATGTGTTCGTGGCCCAGGTCAAGCCGGGCGTGCGCTCGACGCTGGAAGACACCCTGGTCGATACCGCCCACCTGCTGGCCGAAGTGGTGGCCGACGATGTCAAGGCCGGCAAGGTGGGCGACTCGCAGATGCTCACGCGCATCCAGAACGTCGCCAGGCGCCATGTGGATGTCCAGATCGATGGCTTGAACAAGCGCAGCCTGAATTACCGGGTGTACATCACCGACCTGCAGGGGCGCGTCACCTTCGATTCGAGCGGCAAGGATGTGGGCAAGGATTACTCGCTGTGGAACGATGTCTACCTCACCCTGCGCGGCCAGTACGGGGCGCGCAGCACGCGCGCCACCGGCAGCGACGACACCAGCGCCGTGATGCACGTGGCGGCGCCCATCATGGATGGCGAGCGCATCATCGGCGTGCTGACCGTCGCCAAGCCGGTCTCGACCGTGCAACCGTTTGTCGAGCGCAGCCAGCGCATCATCCTGCAGCGCGGCGCCGTGCTGCTGGGCTCGTCGCTGCTGATCGGGGTGGGATTTGCCTGGTGGCTCAACCGCGCCCTGCGCACCCTGATGGTGTACATCGCCGATGTCGAGGCCGGCCGCAAGGCGACCTTGCCGGCGCTGGGCAATAACGAGATCGGCACGCTCGGGCGCGCGCTCGAAGCGATGCGCAACAAGCTCGAAGGCAAGGAATACGTGGAAGAACTGATGCACACCCTGGCCCACGAGCTCAAGAGCCCGATCGCGGCGATCCAGGGCTCGGCCGAGCTGATGCAGGAAGACATGCCGGCCGCCGAGCGCCAGCATTTCCTCGGCAATATCCTGAACCAGAATTTGCGCCAGAAGCAGCTGATCGACAAGTTGCTGGCGCTGATCCGCGTGGAAAAGCAGCAGCGCCTGGGCGCGCCGGAAACGGTGCCGCTGCGCGCCCTGGCCGAGCAGGTGCGGGCGGATGTCTCGGTGCGGCTGCTGGCGCGCGGCCTGACCCTGGACGCCTTCATCGACAAGCTGATCGTGAAAGGCGACCCGCTGCTGCTGCGCCAGGCGGTCGGCAACCTGCTCGACAACGCGATCGATTTCTCGCCGCCGGGCGGCGTCATCACATTGCGGGGCGAGCAAATGGGCGATGAAACGGTGATCAGCGTGAGCGACAGCGGGAGTGGGATTCCCGCGTTCGCGCGCGAGCGGCTGTTCGAGCGTTTCTACTCGCTGCCGCGCCCGGACGGCGCCAAAAGCACGGGCCTGGGCCTGCCGTTCGTGCGCGAAGTGATGGCGCTGCACGGCGGCCGGGTAACGGTCGACAACATCGAGCCGCACGGCGTCTGCGCCATGCTGCACCTGCCCATCGTCTTGGTTTCCTGACCGGGGTCTGACCTCTGATTAGCAACAAAAACGTTGCTAATCAGAGGTCAGACCCCGGTTTAGTTGCTGACCCCGGTTGGGAAACTTTCATGCGGGCGACTTCACACGCAGCGCATCTGCAGCGCATACACGTTCCCTATACTGGTTCCACCACCAATCGGGAGCTTTCATGCAAAAAACACTGCTGTACAAAATACTCGCCATCCTGGCACTCACGCTGGTGATCTGCCTGCTGTTGGCGATGATCCAGGGGACCATCAACGACCGTTCCGAGTTCCGCGCCCAGGCCGTGGCCAGCATCGCCGCCGATTCGGTGCGCGAACAGTCGATCACCGGTCCCATCATGGTCATTCCGTACACCGATGAATTCGATGTGACCGTGCCCGCCACCAGCGATGCCGCCAGCAAGCCCGAAACCGTGCGGCGCTCGGTCAGCCGGGTGCACCTGGTGTTTCCGAACCAGCTAACGATCGATGGCCGCTTCGATACCGATTACCGTTATCGCGGCATCCACCGGGTCTTGTATTACAGCGGCCAGCACGCGCTGTCGGGCAACTTCGACTTGCCGCTCAAGTCATCCCTGCCGCGCGCCAATTCGCTCTCGCGCATTACCGTGGGCCAGGCCAGCATCGCGGTCGGGATCGAGGATGTGCGTGGCATCCGTAATATTCCGAGCATTACCTGGGGCAAGCAGCCGATCGAATTCCAGCAGGGAACCGGCAGCGTCGCCCTTGGCAGCGGCTTGCATGCCGATCTGCCACCCATGGAGATGGAACAGGGCGGCCGCGTCAACTTCGCGTTCAACCTCAATCTCGATGGCATCGAACGCCAGCATTTCTCGCCCGTCGCGCGCAATAACCAGATCACGCTGACATCGAAGTGGCCGCATCCGCAATTCGGCGGCCGTTTCCTGCCATCGACCAAGGACCGCAGCATCAGCGACGATGGCTTCAAGGCCAACTGGTCGATCTCGTCGCTGTCGAGCGCCACCCAGCAGCAGCTGCGCGCCCTGCAGGATGGCACTGCGGCGGCCGCGAACGCCACCCCGGCCGCGCGCGCTCCCACAGCCGATGGCGATGGCCGCGCCGACCGCTTCAGCGTGGCCTTCATCGAACCGGTGAACGCCTATTCGCTGGCCGAGCGCGCCACCAAATACGGTTTGCTGTTCGTGGCGCTGACCTTTGCCGCCTTCTTTATCTTTGAAATCCTCAAGCGCTTGCCGATTCACCCGATCCAGTACCTGCTGGTCGGCCTGGCGCTGGTGCTGTTCTTCCTGCTGCTGGTGGGCTTGTCGGAACATATCCGCTTCGTCGTGGCCTACCTGATCGCCAGCACGGCCTGCATCCTGCTGCTGGGGTTTTACCTCAGTTTCGTGCTGCGCAACCGGGTGCGCGGCGTGGGCTTCGGCCTGGCGCTGACCGTGCTCTACGGTGCGCTGTATGGCTTGCTGAGCTCGGAGAATAATGCGCTGGTGCTGGGCAGTATCCTGCTGTTCGCGGTGCTGGGCGCGATCATGGTCGCTACCCGCAAGGTGGACTGGTATCAGATCGGCAAGGCGGAGCCATCCCCGGAGCCAAGCGGGAACTGAGGAGCGGACCCGGATCCGCCCAAGGACGGGTCCAGCGGCGCGCAGGCCGCATTCCCGGGCTGGACCCGGCAGCACCTTCAACGAGGGCGCTGCATGGTGCAGGCGAAGGTGTCGCCGAACAATGCCGAGAATGCATCCGCGCGCACGGCTTTGCTGTAATAAAACCCCTGGGCGGCCGCGCAGCCATGCGCCATGAGAAACTCTGCCTGAGGCAGGGTTTCCACCCCTTCGGCGATCACTTCCAGTTGCAGGCTGGCCGCCATGGCGATGATGGCCGTGACCAGCGCCGTGTCATTCTGGTCGGTGCCGATGTCGCGCACGAACGATTGGTCGATCTTGAGCGAATGCACAGGAAAGCGCTGCAGGTAAGCCAGGCTGGAATAGCCTGTGCCGAAGTCGTCGACCGATAGCTGGATGCCCATGTCGCTCAACTGGTTCAGCATGGCGAGATTGTATTCGCTGCGCTGCATCAGGATGCTTTCGGTAATCTCCAGTTCGAGGGCGGTGGCGGGAAGGCCTTCCTCGTCCAGGATTTGCCCGACCAGGGAGCAAAAATTCGCTTGTTCGAGTTGGCGGGGCGACAGGTTGACGGCCATTTTCAGTTGCGGATGGCCGGCGGCGTGCCAGGCTTTCAGTTGCCGGCAAGCCTGGCGCAACACCCACTCGCCGATCGGCACGATCAGGCCGGACTCTTCCGCGTTGGCGATGAAGTCGCCGCAGGAAATCGGCTCGGTCCCCGGCGGCTGCCAGCGCAGCAGCGCTTCGGCGGAAAAAATGATGCCGCTCTCCATCTTCACCTGCGGCTGGTAATGCAGGATGAATTCATCGTGCGCCAGGGCCTGGCGCAAGCGCTGGCTGACGTCCAGGCGCCGCTGCACCGCCTGGTTGAGCGCGGCGGTGAAGAACTGGAAATTGCCGCGCCCCATTTCCTTGGCATGGTACATCGCGGTATCGGCGGCGCGCATCAGGGAGTCGACATCGTGGCCGTCGTCGGGATACAGGCTGATGCCGATGCTGCCGCCCAGGTGCAACTGCTTGAGTTCGACACTGAACGGCTGGGTCAGGCTATCGAGCGCCTTGCGCGCCACCCGCGCGGCATCGCTGCTGTCATCGAGCAAGGGCAGGATGAGGACGAATTCGTCGCCGCCCAGCCGCGCCACGCTATCGCCTTCGCGCAGGCATTGCTGCAATCGGATGGCCGCCATTTTTAACACTTGATCGCCGATGTGGTGGCCCAGCGAGTCGTTGATGTTCTTGAAATAATCGAGATCGATGAACAGGATCGCCACCCGGCGCCGGTTGCGATGGGCAAAGGCGATCGCCTGGTGCATGCGGTCCTGCAAGAGCGTGCGATTTGGCAATCCAGTCAAGGCATCATGGTCGGCCATGTGGTGGATGCGCTCGTCGGCCTGGCGGCGTTCGGTCAGGTCGAGCACGAAGCTGACGCCCTCATCCTGCGCCCCCTCGAACAAGGCACTGGCCAGCAACACCGGAATCAGGCTGCCATCCTTGCGCATCAACTCCTTCTCATAGGGCGTGCACCGTCCGGTGTTCTTGAGTTCCTCAAGGGCATGCGCATCGGCCGCATCGTATTGCGGCGGGGTCATGTTGTTCCATAGCAATTTTCCCGAGAGCACGTCTTCCCTGGAATAGCCGGAAATCTTCAGGAAGGCGTCGTTCGCTTCACTGATGCGCCCGCTCATATCGCCGATGAAGATGCCGATAATGTTGGCGTCCACCAGGCGCCGGATGCGCGCCTCCCTGTCGCGCAGCGCTTCCTCGGCGCGCTTGCGCTCGCTGATGTCGCGCGCAATCGCCGATACGCCCGTTACCATGCCGTCGGCGTCCCGGATCGGCGAGATGGTGAGCGAGACCGCGATGCGGCCCCCATCCTTGCGCAGCTGCGCCGTTTCGAGGTGGTCGATCCGCTCGCCCCGCCGCAGGCGCGCCAGGATGGCCGGCATCTCGCCAGCCAGCTCGGGCGGGGTCAGGACCGACATCGGCCGGCCGAGAATTTCGGCGGCACTGTAGCCGTACATGCGCGCGGCACCGGCGTTCCAGCTGACGATGGTGCCGTCGAGCGTCTTGCCGATGATGGCGTCCTCGGACGAGGTGACGATGGCGGCGAGCTGGCGCGCGGCCTGCTCGGCCTGGCGGGTGCGCTCCAGGTCATGCGTGCGTTGGGCGACCAGTTGCTCGATCAGCATGGCGTGGCCGCTGGTCACGAGCAGGAACGCCCCGAGCAAGCCGGCAAACATCAGCCCGCCGGCAAGCACGGACCAGGCGATGCGCAGATGCGGGGGCGAAAAATACGGTTCCTTGGCGCCGCTGAACACGCCAACGATGACCACCAATGCCAGGCAGATGGGAAGCGCCACGGTCTTGCGCCGGCGTCGCCAGAGCGCTTGCGGCTGCCCGAACCAGGTCAGCATCAGCGGCGTGGTGACCAGGACGCCGATGGCGTCGCCGAACCACCAGGCCCACCAGATGAAGGCATAACTTTCCGCCGGCAAGGTGCCGGCAAGGAACAGGACGGTCGCGCCCACGCTGGCGCCGATAATGCAACTGAGCGGTCCGCCCAGGCCGAGAAACTTGATCACGTCCCGGGCCCGGTCGAGCGGCATCGGGAAACCGACGAAACGGCGTATCAGGTAGCCGCCGGCAATGGCTTGCGCGGTGGCGCCCATGCCGAGAATGGCTGGCAAGAGCAGCGATTTCACGAGCAGGGCGGTGCTGCCGGCATCGAAGGAGACCGCGACATTGCATAAAAACGAGCCGATCCAGATGCCCGGCGCGACCCGATTGCCACAGATCAGCACGGCGCCCAGCGCAATGCCGGCGGCGGGCCAGATCGGTGCGGCGTAGCCGGGCGGGAGCGCCAGCAGCAAGCCCAGGCGGGCGGTAATGTAATAGATCGTGGCGAGCAAGACGATCTCGCCAGCGCGGCGGATCATCTGGGTCTGCATGCGTCGTCCATCGGATGAGCTCTCCGGGTACGGGGGGGACGCAGGTACGGCAGCGCGGAAGCGCTCGGCCTCTGGCGTGCCTGACATCGCGCGTCGATGCTGTTAAGACCCGTTCCGGCACGAAAAGTTCTGCGGCCGGGGAGCGCCGGGCGGCTGCCATGGGCAGCGCCGGCGGCGCGGTGCTTCAGTCTTTCGAGCCGGTGGTCCAGCGCAGGCCGAAGCCGAAGCGGCGGTCCATCAGCTCGTGCCCGCTTTCGCGGCCTTGCTGGGAAAAGTAGTCGGCCAGCTTGGTCACCTGCATGCTGCCGCCGCGGTTTTCGATCATGGCAATCGCGCACATCATCTGGTTGCCGCCCTGGTCGAGCCGCACTTCGATCGGCGCCTGGTCGGGCATCTTGATGGTCACCACGCCATCGGTGGCGGCCCAGTTCGGCGCGCCCTCGTAGATGAAGGCGAAGATCAGGGCGCGCTTCAGTTGGTGGAAGTGGTCGCCGTTGATGGCCAGGTTTTCACCTTCGGCCGATTGCCCGGTGCGGTCGTCGGCCGCCAGCCGCATGTACGGTGGACGGTCGAAGTCGCCCCAGACATTGCCCAGCGCCTGTACCAGGCCCGGACGGCCATCGGCCAGCTCGTACATGCAGCCGAGGTCGAGGTCGATGCCCTTGCCGGTGGCGCTCGTGGCGCTGCGGTTCCAGTTCAGGTTGACGTGGATGCGGCCGAAGCCCTTGCTGCCGCCGCGCTTGTCGAGCGAGACCTTGTCGCCGCGCTTGTCGAGCGTGACTTTCGAGAGCGATACCGGCTGTTGCTGCTGGGGCGCGGGCGGAACCGGCACGGGGGCCGGCGGCGTGGGCGCGGCGCCCGGGGTCGCTTCGGTGCCGCCGAAATGCTTGAGCAGGGCCGACAGGCCGCCGTTGAAGCCCTGGCCGACCGCGCCGAAGCGCCAGATGCCGTCTTTACGGTAGATTTCGCCGACGATGACGGCTTTTTCATCCTGGAAATCGGCACCCGACCAGGGGAATTGCACGCTCTCGCCGAGTTTCAGGCTGCTGGCGCCCACATTGCGCATGGTGCCGCTGCCATCGATGGCGGCCACGAACACCAGCTTGGCGATCGAGGCTGGCAGCGCGTCGAGCTTGACGGCGAAGCTGGCGGCGCGCCCGGCCATGGTCATGCTGATTTCATTGGCGGGGCTGGCCAGCTGGTTGTAGAACACCATGTAGCGCTCGTCCGAGAGCTTGTCGGCGCTGTCGAGGCCGAAGCAGGAAATGTCGATCACCAGCCCGGCGCTGTCGATATCGAGCACCACCTGGAAGGGCGCCGCCAGGCCCAGGTCGGCCAGCTTGCCTTTTTGTCCGCGCGAAAAATTTGTCACGATAGCGTCCTTTTCACTCAAGTCAGGTTCAAAGTTCCCGTGGAATTGCCGGGCTCATCGGAGGGTGGTCGTGATGCGCGCCAAACACGTTCGATTGTTCGATGGTGCGTTCGGCCCAGGCGCGGTGGGTGGCCACTTCGCACATGGAATTATGCATCTTGAACACGGCCGGCGCGTCGACGTCGAGAATGGCACGGGCGGCCGCCAGGTCGTTCGGCTTGACCCGGTAGTGCTGCTCGATGGGCGCGATCTGGCTCGGGTGGATGGCGGTCTTGCCGACCATGCCGTGGGCCAGATCCTCCGCCACTTCCTGGTCGAGCAGTTCGGGCAGGTCGAGGTGCTCGAACACGGGCGCGGTCAGCACGAAACCGTAGGGGCGGAAGATGGTGACCAGGCGCGCGATCACCGGTCCCAGGGGCGTGCGGTACAGGGTCATGGTGCGCGGACGGCGCAGGCCCAGCAGGGCCAGCAGGTCGTTGCCGCCGATGCGCAGCGCCAGGATGCGCTGGCGCACGCCGGGCGCTTCGAGCATCTTGCGAAATTGCCGCATTTCCCAGTCGTTGAATACTTCCGCCGTTTCCAGCGTGGGCATCAGCATGTGGTCGGTGTTGCGGATCTGCTTGAAGTAGGCGTCGAAGTTGGCGCGCGTCGCTTTCGGGATCACGAAGCCGGCCAGCTTGTCGGCGCCCGGCATGGCCAGTACCCTTGCCATGACCTCGGGATTGCGCACGCGCACGAAGCGCTCGGCCGTGCCTTCGCTGCGCATATTGGCCAGCACCACGGACAGGTTGAACAGCGCCCAGCTCAGGTCGGCGTCGGCGACCGCGTCCTCGGTGCAGAAAATCAGCGAGCGCACGTGCCCCATGCGCTGGCCATTGGCCACCTCCATCAGGTATTTGTGATTCGCCGGCACGTACAGCGACGCTCCCATCGACTTAACCATCGAGTGCACTCCTGATCAATGAAACGGCGTGATACGGCAACGCGCGGTCGACGATCACAGGGATATTCTTTTCCTGCGCCAGCAGGGCCAGGTGGGCCACATCGGGCGCGCCGGCGTCGCGCAGGATCAAGAGACGCGGGCTGCGCCGCAGCAATACGCGGGTCGCTTCGCCGATGCCGGGCTTGATCATGTTGACGTCGCTAATGCCATGCTGGTCCAGCGCCGCCAGCATGTAGGCGCGCGAGACGGCGCCGGCCTGCTCGCGGTCGACCGCTTGCACCTGCTGCGCGCCATCGGCGGCGGCAATCTCCAGCGCGGCGGCCACCAGGCCGTCGGCGAAGCTTTGCGACTGGTCGTGCGCCTCGAACTGCTGATAGTACACGCAGCCGTGGAAGTCGCCTGGCCCGATTGCCTCGTTCAGGATCGAACGGCTGATCAGGCCGGACACGGTGGCGTTCAGTATGCTCGACGGAATCAGATAGTCGTCGCAGGAGGCGGCGCAGGCGGCGCTGCCGGCCAGGTCGGACAGCACGTACAGGCCGCCGTCAATCGCCGTGCCACGGCGGCTGTTGAAGCCGTCGATGGCGGCGGACAATTCGCGCGAAATCACGCCCTTGCCGGTCCAGCCATCGATGAAGACGATCGATTCGGGCGCGTGGCCCTGCGCCAGGATGTGCTCCAGCGCGACCTGGTCGATGCCGCGGTCGCGGATGATCGAGACCGAGTAATGGGTGCTGGCGCGGCCGCACACCTTGGGCAGCAGGTGGTTCAACACCACGCCGACCGGGGTGCCGGCGCGCGCCAGCGAGACCAGGGTCACCGGGCCGCTGCGCCGCTGGCTGATCAAACCGGCCAGGGTCAGGCAGTCGCGCGCCATGCGCGCCGTGTTGGCGGCGCAGGCTTCGCGGAATACCGCCAGGTAGCGCTCGGACGGCAGCGATTCGGGCGAGAGCATTTCGCTGTAGTGGCGCTGGCCCGACTGGATCAGGAATTCCTTTTCCGGGACATCGACGAAATCCTGCATCGCCAGCGGCTTGAGCAGGAAGCTGACGTCGTCCGAACGGTAACTGCCGGAAAAATTCATAGGGTCTCCAGGGTCAGGCCGGCGAGCTGGGTGCGGCTCGGCACGATGGCGTAGTCGCAGGCGGCCATGAAGCGCGCGTCCGATTTGCTGTCGCCCATGCCAAACGTCAGGATATCGCCATGTTCGGCGCGCAGGCGCGCGCTCACGTGCGCCACCGCGTGCGATTTGTTCAACGCCTTCGGCAAGATCGCCAGGTTGTTGCCGTTGCGATGGATGAAGTAGTCGCGATTGCCCTCGTTGATCCATGGCTGGACCACCTCGCGCTCGATCGGCTCCAGCTTGGCCGCGATTTTTTGCGGGTCCTTGACCACCAGGTAGAAGGGCGTGCCGAAATCCTCGATCAGGCGCGCGCGGTTGCCGAAACCGGTGCGCTCGGCCCAGGCGTCGATCAGCCCGGCAAGTTCTTGCAGGCCGGGCAGGGCGGCTTGCATGGCGCTGCGCATGTGGTCCAGCCATTCCTGGTCGACGCTGCCGTCCGGCAGCAGCACGATGCCGCCGTAGTCGAGCACCGCGTAGCTGTGGAAGTCGATGCCCACGCGCTGGAACGCGTTCAGGTTGCGCGCCGTGGTCGGGATCATCGTCATGCCATCCTGGGCAAAGGCGAGAAAGGCGCGCTGGCCGGGCGTGGTGTACGAAATCGGGCTGCCATCCTTGAGGAAGGCGGCCGCTTCGATCGGCAGGCCGCGGCCCTCGCACTTTTCGAGCGACTGGAACAGGGTGTCATCCAGGTCGGCGAACAGGAATTTATGAAACTTCTTCAACATGGGTCTCGGTCTTAAAGTGGAGCAGGCGCGCTTTGAGCGTGTCTGCAAGGTCCAGCAGCGCCTGTTTTGGCGCGGTTTCGTGGCAAATGAATACGTGCTCGTATTGGCCGGGGGTGACGTTATACAGGAAATTGGCGACACCCTCCCCATAATTGTCCGGGAACGTGAGCGCGGCTTTCACGGCGCCCCAGGTCAGGATCGGCGAACGTGTGGTCGATTGCACAACGACATCCACGCCAAGGCGTTCCAGGGCCGCGCCGAGCAGGTAGGACGGGTGCATGAATTCGCCCGTGCCCAGCACCAGCACGCGCTCGCCCGGCTTGACAGCGCCCGCCAGGCGCTCGGCCAGGCCGCTTGGGATGGTGAGGGCGCGGTGCAGGCCGTAGCGGCCGAACTCGCCGCTGGCGCCACGGTCGGCGGACCCATCGAACAGCTGGGCCGGGGCGCTGGCGCTGGCCAGCTGGCCGGGGGTGAAGCGGTATTCGCCGCTGACCGGCGCGCCCATCGTCACCGGCAAGCCGAAGCGCTCGGACAGGGCGGCGGTGGCGGTCGCGCCCATGAAGTTGGTAATCGTCGCCAGGTGCACGTGGGCGATGCCGGGATTGAGCTTGCGGCAGGCGTCGGTCAGGTTGAGGAAGGTGTTGCCGGTGCTCGCTTCATCGTCGACCAGCACCAGGGCCTTGGCATGCAAGAGCAGTTCGCGCGTGTGCGCGTCCGGCGGCATGTGCAGGAACTGGCGCGGGGCGTGGCTGTGCGCTTCCTCGAATTCGATGATGGGGGCCTCGCCCACCCGGTAGCGCGAGGTGTGCAGGAACAGGCCCTCACGCCCGGGATGGGCGGCCAGCCAGGCTTCGAACACGCCCTGGCCCAGGCCAATGGCGGTTTCGGCCATGGCGATGAAGACCACCGGGCCGGGCAGTTCGGGCACGGTATCGGCCAGGCTGACGTGGACCTTGCGCATCATGGCGGGCGTGACCGGCCAGTGCTTGCCCAGCACCTTGCTCAGGAACAGGAAGCCGCGCTTGGCGTTGGCGCGCGCGGCAAAGCCCATCACGTCGTCCAGCGCGAAGGCGCTGTCGTGGATGTCGAGTTCGAGCTCGCCGGTGGGCAGGCTCAGGCGGTGGCGCTCGGGCATGCTCACAGCAAGTCCACCGAGGTCAGCTCGGCCGGGGAGCTCAGTTCGGCCACGCGGATGCCGTCGCGTACCGGCGGCACGGTCACCTTGTCGAATCCGTCGGCAAAGCCGCACAGGGCGATGTAGGGCAGGTTGGGGCCGGCCACGCAGGCCATGCCGATGCCGCCCGACATGCGCGGATTGATTTCGAGCAGGTGCAGCTTGCCGTCGCCTTCGCGGAACTGGACGTTGAATACGCCGTTCAGGCCGTGGATGCGGGCCAGTTCGGCGGTCGCTTGCGAGATGTCCTCGCGCATGTCGATCAACTGGCCGTTCCCGGCCTTCATCGGCTTCTTGCGCGCTACCGCGCACACCAGGCGGCCGTTGTCGCCCACGCAGTCGACGCTGTATTCGACGCCGTCGAGGTAGGCCATCAGCAGCATGGTGCGGAATTCGCCCAGCTCGGCCAGGCCGCGGCGCATGTCGTCGCGGCCGATATGATATTCGGCGCCGGCCAGCAGCAGGGCGGCGCTGCTGCGTTCCTCGTCGAGGATGGCAAAGCCCAGGCCGTACACCGAGCGCGAGGGCTTGACGCACAGCTTGGGATAACGGGCGCGCAGGTCGGCGTAGGCGGTGTCGAACTGGGCGACGTTCTCGAATACGCGGAATTCGGCCACCGGCGCGCCGGGCAGGTTGGTGGTGGCGTAGAAACGCGCCTTGTCGTGGATCAGTTCGAGCTGTTCCTGCGAGGCGGCGCTCAGTACGCGCGTGCCCTGGGCTTCAAAGCGCGCATGGGCGCTGGCCAGCTCGCTCGACAGGCGGCCGGGGATGAAGATGTCGACCCGGTGCTCGCGGCAAAATTCCAGGCACCAGTCGATGTAGGCGGCGTTGTCCAGGCCGGTCGGTTCGACGAAGAATTCGTGGGCCACGCGGCCGGCGGTGGCGTGCGGATTGGCATTGGTGTAAATGAGATGGAAACGGCCTTCCAGATCGGCTTCGCGGATGAGGCCGATTGCCGCGTACACGGACGAGAACGTCCTGTTGAACCAGACACGCATGTTTGCTTTCTTAAT
The DNA here is from genome assembly GCF_011682175.1 of Massilia frigida. Lineage (GTDB taxonomy): Bacteria > Pseudomonadota > Gammaproteobacteria > Burkholderiales > Burkholderiaceae_D > Telluria_A > Telluria_A frigida. The sequence continues at coordinate 19,150 of NZ_WHJG01000001.1, read as the reverse complement.
GAATCGTGATTGTTGCTGCTGCTATTTTAGGGAAGCAGCCGGTGTTGTTTTGCCAGCGTTATCCAGCCCGGGTATTCTGCCATGAGCAGGTCGTACAGTTCGGCGTCGGAATGTTCGTCGGGCGAGCTGACCGAAAAGTAGCCGGCATTGTCGAGCAGGCGTCCGGAAAGCTCGTCGAGCTGTTCCAGGAAGGGGAAGTCGGAGTCGGCGAACTGGAGCAGTTTCTTGCTTTTCGATTTCTTGCCCTTGCCGATGCCCATGAATTGCCAGAAGATCGGTTCGTAGCTAGCCCAGCGCAACTGTTTCTCGGTGAGCGGCTTGTCGGAGGTGCCGCCATCGGTGACGAACATGACGAATACCGGCAGGGGTGCCGCCACTGCGCTCTTGCGCTCGCCGCCCTGGGAATCCGGAAAGTAAAAGCGGCGCACCGCTTCCATCGCGCGGCCGTAGCGGGTGTCGCCTTCGAGCGGGTGGGCTTCGACGACGTCGCGGATGTAGGCGCGCGCGTTGCCGAGGTTCATGGGCGCCGGCTGGTGCACCTTGGAGCCGAACAGGAAGACGTCGATTTCGCCATCGTCGTCGAACTTGCAGCCCAGGGCCAGGATGCGGTCGGCAAATTGTTGTACCAGGCCCTTGCGGTAGAGCGAGCCCATGGAGCCGGAAATGTCGAGTACCAGGGCGACCTTGGCGCAGTGCTTGGCCAGGCCCACTTTTTCCAGCGAGACGGTGGCGTGCTTGACCAGGCTGACCAGGTGGGGCGCGCTGCTGGCGATGCGTTTTTCGAGCGAGACGCGGCCCGCTTCGGCGGCCGGGCGGGATGCCGGGGCGGCGACCGGCGCGGGGGCGGCCACGGCGCCGCCGAAGTGGGCCACCAGCGCGTCGAGGCCGCCGTTGAAGCCCTGGCCGACGGCCATGAAGCGCCACTGGCCATCCTTGCGGTACAGGTTGCCGAGCATGATGGCGCGTTCCTGGGCAAAATCGGCGCCGGAAAAGGCGAAGCGCGCATTTTCTTCGGTGCCGGCGAGCAGGCGCAGGTAGCCGCTGGAGAGCTGGGACATGGTGCCGTCGCCGTCGACGCTGGCGGTGATCGCCAGTTGGTCGATGTTGGCGGGCAGCAGGCGGGTATCGATGCGGAAACCGAGCAGGTCGCCGGGGATGTCGATCAGTTCGGCGCCACCGCAGGGCGTGCGCGGCTGGTTGAAGAAGGTCATGTACGACTCATCGAGCAGCTTGCCGTCGGTGCCCAGGCCGAAGCAGGCGAAGTCGAGCCGCAGGCCGGCGGCGTTCAGGCCGATATCGAAGGTGCCGTTGGGAGCGATGCCGGCCAGCGGCAGACGCTGCCCGCGTGATAAGTTTTCCATGGTGTCCGCGCTATCAGGTAAGAGGAAGAGTTGGGTAAACGGCGCCGGTATATTGGCCGTCACCCTCGAAACCGTCGTTCCCGCCTGCGCGGGAACGACGGGCTGGGGAGCAGGAACGACGGGGGAGGGATGGCGGCCCGGCACGCTCACGGGCCGCACTCATGCATACGCATCCCCCACACGTCACAACGCCCGCAAGGCGCCGCCCTGAAGCAGCCATCCTTGCGGGCGCGGACCAGCGGGTCGTGCTTTAGGCGTTGACGCCGAACGACTTGGCCAGTGGCCCCAGGCCGCCCTTGAAGCCCTGGCCAATGGCCTTGAACTTCCATTCCGCGCCGGCGCGATACAGCTCGCCGAAGATCATCGCCGTTTCGGTCGAACCGTCTTCCGACAGGTCGTAACGGGCCAGTTCCTTGTCGCCTTCGGCGTTCAGGCAGCGGATGTAGGCCTTGCCGACCATGCCGAAATTCTGCTTGCGCGTTTCGGCTTCGTGAATGGTCACGCAGAACGATACCTTGTCGATCTCGGCCGGCACCGCGCTCAGGTCGATGCGCACCTGCTCGTCGTCGCCGTCGCCCGCGCCCGAGGTGTTGTCACCGCCGTGCACCACCGAACCATCGCTCGATTTGAGGTTGTTGTAGAAAATGAAGTCGGCGTCGGCGCGAACCTTGCCGTCCGCCTTGAGCATGAAGGCGCTGCCGTCGAGGTCGAAGGCGCTGCCGTCGGTCGCGCGTGGATCCCAGCCGAGGCCGATGACGACCTTGGTCAGTCCCGGCGCTTCCTTGCTCAGGTTGACGTTGCCGCCTTTTTGCAAACTGATTGCCATGTATAACTCCTTGTAACGGGTTGAGGGCACTTCACGCCAACGCAGTGGCGCACGATAACAAAATTACAGTGTTGCAATTTCCGGTCGTAATATACAACGTGCTTGCCAGCCTGTATATGGGCGCACTTGATTGGTAGGCAAGTCTTAAATTTTTGTTTTGAGGTTTTCCGGTCACGCCAGCTGGGCGTTGCTGGACAGAAATCAGCGCTGGCCGTAAACTGGACCCGTTACCTCGAAGCTATGCCGCCCCGTCCATGACCCCAGATCTTGCTATCCGCCGCTCCATCCGCAAGGTCACGCATGCCGACTTTGCCGCCTATCCCATCTGGGAATGGGCGATCGACGAGGAGGTCAACCTGGGCAATGGGGAGTCGTTCGTGCGCCCGACCAGCCTGGACGCGGTGCCGCTCGACCCGTTGGGTCATTATATTGTGGCCGCCAACACCACCTTGAGCGATGGCGTGATCCTGCCGTCCTGCGTGGAGGTCAGCACGCGCGGCAAGAAGCAGCATGTCGAGCCGATGTTCGTGTTCCTGCTGGACCGGCACCTCGATTTTGCCGGGATCGAGACCACCGCGCTGCTGAGCAGGTATACCAAGCGCGTGAATATCTATCCGGTGCGCTGGGAAATGGCCGTGCCGATGGCGGGCGAGACGCGCCTGCGCACCGGCCGGGTCCGGCGCAGCTGGTGGGAGCGGCTGGCGCAGTTCTGGCTGCGCTTGCGGATCGGGTCGGGCGGACGGCCGCTGGCAAGGTAGCTCGCCAGAGCGCCAGCCTCCAGGCCGTCGTTCCTGGCATTGCCAGAAACGACTTCCCGCGCCAAGGCGGCACTCGGCGGGAACGACGGATCATGAGATAGCGAAACCCGCAGGTTTTACGCGTTTCCCCACGCATTTGACCCCGTAAAACACCCCGCTTGCGCCCCTCGCAACACCTCCGCATCCGCCGCTGCACAACACATCGACATAACCCCAACTAAGTTGTTGCGTCAAGCCTTTTTGCATGCTATCCTAGCCGGCTTCGGTATGGATTCGTGTGTTTTTGAATCTGTCCTTTACTTGGTAGTTAAACAGTCAGCCCCGCCCAATCGCAGGTGGGAATGGAGAAAAAATGAGCCTAGGCCTTCTCGGTCGCAAGGTTGGAATGATGCGCATCTTTACGGATGAAGGGGACTCGATCCCTGTCACCGTTCTGGACGTGTCGAACAACCGTGTCGCACAAATCAAAACCCCTGAAACAGATGGTTACTCCGCTGTTCAGGTCGCATTCGGTCAACGTCGCGCTTCCCGCGTGACCAAAGCTGTTGCGGGTCACCACGCCAAAGCTGGCGTCGAAGCAGGCACCATGTTGCGCGAATTCCGCGTTGACGCTGGTAAAGCTGCCGAACTGAAAGCTGGCGACGTTGTTGCTGCTTCCCTGTTCGAAGTCGGTCAGAAGATCGACGTCCAAGGCGTCACGATCGGTAAGGGCTACGCCGGCGTTATCAAGCGTTACCACTTCGCTTCCGGCCGCGCAACGCACGGTAACTCGCGTTCGCACAACGTGCCAGGTTCCATCGGTATGGCGCAGGATCCAGGTCGTGTTTTCCCTGGTAAGCGCATGACCGGTCACCTCGGTGACGTGAATCGTACCGTACAGAATCTCGAAATCGCCCGTATCGATGCCGACCGTCAGCTGTTGCTGGTCAAAGGTGCCGTACCAGGTGCGAAAAATGGTCAGGTGATCGTTTCGCCAGCCATTAAATCCAAAGTTCAGAAGGGAGCTTAATTATGGAACTCAAGCTTCTGAATGAGCAAGGTCAAGCAGGTTCGAACGTCGCCGCAGCCGATACCGTTTTCGGTCGTGACTACAACGAAGCCCTGATCCACCAGATCGTCGTCGCTTACGCTGCCAACGCACGTAGCGGTAACCGCAAGCAGAAGGATCGTGAAGAAGTTCACCACACGACCAAGAAGCCATGGCGCCAAAAAGGTACCGGCCGCGCGCGTGCTGGTATGTCGTCCTCGCCACTGTGGCGCGGCGGCGGTCGGATTTTCCCGAACTCGCCTGACGAAAACTTCACCCACAAAGTGAACAAGAAGATGTACCGCGCAGGTATCTGCTCGATCTTGTCGCAACTGGCACGCGAAGAGCGTCTGGTCGTGGTCGAAGGCATCAATCTGGATGCGCCAAAGACCAAGCTGCTGTCGCAAAAGCTGCAGGGCATGGGCCTGGAATCGGTCATGATCATCACCGACAAGCTCGAAGAAAACCTGCTGCTGGCATCGCGTAACCTGCCGAACGTGCTGGTTGTCGAGCCGAAGCACGCTGATCCGATGTCGCTGGTGTTCTACAAAAAAATCGTGGTCACCAAAGCAGCACTGGCCATGATCGAGGAGATGTTCGCATGAGCGGCGTAATCAAATTTTCCGAAGAGCGCCTGATGAAGGTGCTCCAGGCGCCAGTCATTTCCGAGAAGGCCACCATGGTCGCGGAAAAGAACGAGCAGATCGTGTTCCGCGTATTGCCGGATGCGACCAAGCCTGAAATCAAGGCAGCCGTTGAACTGTTGTTCAAGGTTGAAGTGCTGTCGGTGCAGACAGCCAATCGCGAAGGTAAGCAAAAGCGCTCGGGCCGTTTCAATGGCCGTCGCAACCATACCAAGCGTGCTTTCGTGTGCCTGAAGCCTGGCCAGGAAATCAACTTCTCCGAGGAGGCTAAATAATGGCACTCGTAAAGATGAAACCAACCTCACCAGGCCGTCGCGGCATGGTGAAGGTTGTGAACCCGGACCTGTACAAAGGTCGTCCGTTCGCAGCCCTGGTTGAAAAGAAATCGAAAACTGCCGGCCGTAACAACAACGGTCACATCACCACCCGCCACATCGGCGGTGGTCATAAGCAGCACTATCGCCTGATCGACTTCAAGCGTCAGAAGGATGGTATTCCGGCAAAGGTCGAGCGTATCGAATACGATCCAAACCGTACCGCGAACATCGCCCTGCTGTGCTATGCAGACGGTGAGCGCCAGTACATCATCGCAACCAAGGGCATGTCCGTTGGCGATTCGGTGATGAATGGTTCGGAAGCGCCTATCAAGTCGGGCAACTGCCTGCCTATCCGTAACATCCCAGTCGGCACCGTGATGCATTGCGTCGAGATGCTGCCAGGTAAAGGTGCCCAGATGGCACGTACCGCCGGCGCTGGTGTTGTTCTGATGGCGCGCGAAGGTACCTACGCTCAAGTGCGTCTGCGCTCGGGTGAAGTACGCCGCGTGCACATCGAATGCCGTGCAACGGTTGGCGAAGTCGGTAATGCCGAGCACAGCCTGCGCAAGATCGGTAAAGCTGGCGCGATGCGCTGGCGCGGTGTTCGTCCTACCGTTCGCGGTGTGGTCATGAACCCGGTCGATCACCCGCACGGTGGTGGTGAAGGTAAAACCGCAGCTGGTCGTCATCCAGTGTCGCCTTGGGGCCAACAGACGAAGGGTAAGAAGACGCGCCGTAACAAGCGTACGACTTCGATGATCGTCTCGCGCCGCGGCAAGAAATAAGGATAAGACATGACACGTTCATTGAAAAAAGGGCCGTTTATCGACGCCCACCTGGTGAAAAAAGTCGAAACCGCGCAAGCGAACAAAGACAAGAAGCCAGTCAAAACCTGGTCGCGCCGTTCGACGATCTCGCCAGACTTCATCGGCCTGACGATCGCAGTGCATAACGGCAAGCTGCACGTGCCGGTATACATCTCCGAGAACATGGTTGGTCACAAGCTCGGCGAATTCGCACTGACCCGTACGTTCAAGGGCCATGCCGCTGACAAGAAGGCGAAGAAATAATGGAAACCAAAGCTATCCTCAAAGGTGTGCGCCTGTCCGACCAAAAAGGTCGTCTGGTTGCCGATCTGATCCGTGGCAAGAAGGTTGACGCAGCACTCAACATCTTGCAGTTCAGCCCGAAAAAAGGTGCAACGATCATCAAGAAGGTTCTGGAGTCCGCGATCGCGAACGCCGAGCACAATGATGGCGCTGACATCGACGAGCTGAAGGTCGTCCAGATCTACGTTGAAAAGGGTCCTATCCTGAAGCGCTTTACTGCACGCGCTAAAGGCCGGGGTGATCGCATCTCAAAACAATCCTGTCACATCTACGTGACTGTCGGCAACTAAGGGGTCACGATGGGACAGAAGATTCATCCAACAGGCTTTCGCCTGTCAGTAACCCGTAACTGGGCATCGCGTTGGTACGCGGGCAATGGTAACTTTGCCCAAATGCTGAACGAAGATCTCAAGGCACGTGCGTTCCTGAAAAAGAAACTGAAGAACGCTTCGGTTGGCCGCATCGTGATCGAGCGTCCTGCCAAGAACGCGCGCTTCACGATCTACAGCTCGCGTCCAGGCGTGGTCATTGGTAAAAAAGGCGAAGACATCGAAGTACTGAAGTCGGCGCTGACCAAGATCATGGGCGTTCCTGTGCACGTGAACATCGAAGAAATCCGCAAGCCGGAAATCGACTCGCAGCTGATCGCCGATTCGATTTCGCAGCAGCTGGAAAAGCGGATCATGTTCCGCCGCGCCATGAAGCGCGCGATGCAAAACGCCATGCGTCTGGGTGCCCTGGGCATCAAGATCATGTCGTCGGGCCGCTTGAACGGTATCGAAATCGCACGTAAAGAGTGGTATCGCGAAGGCCGCGTGCCTCTGCACACCCTGCGCGCCGATATCGACTACGGTACCAGCGAAGCAGCAACGACCTACGGCATCATCGGCGTCAAGGTCTGGGTATACAAGGGTGACCGCGCGCCAAATGGCGATGCACCAGTCATCGATACCCCGGCTGACGAGAAGAAGAGCCGCGGTCCGCGCCGTGACGATGGCAAGCCAGCAGGCCGTCCGCGTCCAGCCGGTGCTCCAGGCCGTCCAGGTTCAACCCCAACTGGCGCTCCAGTCGTCCGTGCTCGTCCTGCAGTCGCAGTGAAGAAGCCGGAAGCGGCTGCTGCTGCACCAGCTGAGAAAGCAGGAGAATAATCATGCTGCAACCAGCACGCAGGAAGTATCGTAAAGAGCAGAAAGGCCGTAACACCGGCATTTCGCACACACGCGGCACCGCTGTCTCGTTCGGTGAATTCGGTCTGAAGGCAGTTGCCCGCGGCCGTATCACAGCACGTCAGATCGAAGCAGCTCGTCGTGCCATGACCCGTCACATCAAGCGCGGTGGTCGTATTTGGATCCGTATTTTCCCGGACAAGCCAATTTCGAACAAGCCAGCTGAAGTCCGTATGGGTAACGGTAAAGGTAACCCGGAGTACTACGTCGCTGAAATTCAGCCAGGCAAGGTACTGTACGAAATGGACGGCGTTGATGAGACGCTGGCCCGGGAAGCGTTCCGTCTGGCCGCCGCCAAACTGCCACTGGCGACGACGTTTGTCATCCGCCAAGTCGGCCAATAAAAGGAGTCGTATATGAAAGCAACAGAACTCCGCGGCAAAGACCAGGCAGCTCTTCAGAAAGAGCTGAATGATTTGTTGAAGGCACAGTTCGGCATGCGCATGCAAATCGCTACGCAACAGCTGAGCAACACTTCGCAACTCAAGAAGGTACGCCGCGACATCGCGCGTGTGAAGACTGTTATGAACTCGAAGGAAGCCAAATGACCGAAACTACTAAAGTCGCCCTGAAGCGCACCTTGGTCGGTAAAGTGGTTTCCGACAAGATGGACAAGACTGTTACCGTCCTGATCGAGCGTCACGTCAAGCACCCTTTGTACGGCAAGATCATCATGCGTTCGAACAAGTATCACGCGCATGACGAGACCAACTCGGTCAAGACCGGCGATACGGTCGAGATCCAGGAAGGTCGTCCGATCTCGAAGACCAAGGCTTGGACCGTGACCCGCGTTGTGCAAGCAGCGCAAGTCATCTAAGACTTAAAAGACGGAAGGGTGGCCCGGCGCAAGCGGGGTGGTCCTTCCAGTATGGCCAGTAGTGCCGGATGGGGGTGTCGCATTTTTGTGCGGCAGCCAGCTTCCGGATAAAAGTTCTTGCGGGCCCGCCAGTATTGTGTGATACTAGCGGGCTTCGTTCATGTAACGCCGCATTATTAGTCACCCCGGTGGCGCGGCCTGCAACGAAAGTTTTTGGAAAGTCCATCACCCAATCAATCGACCCAGCAGGGGAGGTTGGCGGGACCAAGACTGACCGCAGGCCCACATTGTGGGGATTCTTCGGCTTAAGTTGGGAAAGAGAATACTATGATTCAAACTGAAAGCCGGCTCGAAGTAGCCGACAATACAGGTGCCAAGGAAGTCATGTGCATCAAGGTATTGGGCGGTTCCAAGCGCCGTTATGCTGGCATCGGTGACGTGATCAAGGTAACCGTCAAGGTTGCTGCGCCACGCGGCCGTGTCAAAAAAGGTGAAATTTATAACGCTGTGGTTGTGCGTACCGCTAAAGGTGTGCGCCGCCAAGACGGCTCCCTGGTGAAGTTCGACGGCAATGCTGCTGTTTTGCTCAACGCCAAGCTCGAGCCGATCGGTACCCGGATTTTTGGACCAGTCACGCGCGAACTGCGCACTGAAAAGTTCATGAAGATCGTGTCCCTGGCACCTGAAGTCCTGTAAGGAGTCGTAATGGATAAGATTCGTAAAAACGACGAAGTCATCGTTCTGACCGGGAAAGACAAGGGCAAGCGCGGTGTTGTTCAGCAACGTATCGATGCTGAACATGTCGTGGTTGAAGGCGTCAACATCGCTAAAAAAGCGACCAAGCCGAACCCAATGACCGGTGTAACTGGTGGTATCGTCGACAAGACAATGCCGATTCACGTGTCCAACGTTGCATTGTTTAATGCAGCGACTGGCAAGGCAGACCGCGTGGGCTTCAAAGACGTAGACGGCAAGAAAGTCCGCGTTTTCAAGTCCTCCGGCGAAGTAGTGAAGGTTTAAGACATCATGGCCCGTCTCCAAGCATTTTATAAAGATAAGGTCGTTGCCGACCTGGTTGCCAAATTTGGCTACAAATCGGCAATGGAAGTGCCGCGCCTGACCAAGATCACCCTGAACATGGGTGTTGGTGAAGCGATCGCCGACAAGAAGGTTCTCGAGCACGCTGTCGCCGATCTGACCAAGATCGCCGGCCAGAAGCCAGTGACCACCAAGTCGCGCAAGGCAATCGCGGGTTTCAAAATCCGTGAAGGCTATCCAATCGGTACCATGGTCACCCTGCGCGGTGCCCGTATGTACGAATTCCTGGATCGCTTCATCACCGTGGCCCTGCCGCGCGTGCGTGACTTCCGTGGCGTCAATGGCCGTTCGTTCGATGGCCGTGGTAACTACAACATCGGTGTCAAGGAACAGATCATTTTCCCTGAAATCGAGTACGACAAGATTGACGCGTTGCGCGGTATGAATATCAGCATCACGACAACCGCTAAGACCGACGACGAAGCGAAAGCTCTGCTCGCCGCCTTTAAATTTCCGTTCAGAAACTGAGATCATGGCAAAACTAGCACTGATTAACCGCGAACAGAAGCGTGCAGACCTGGTGGAGAAATTCGCCCCGAAGCGTGCCGCTCTGAAAGCCATCATCGACGACCAGTCTAAGTCGGAAGAAGAGCGCTATGAAGCCCGTCTGAAGTTGCAGGCATTGCCGCGCAACTCGGCCCCGACCCGCCAGCGTAACCGCTGCGCCGTGACCGGCCGTCCACGTGGCACATTCCGTAAATTCGGTCTGGCCCGTATCAAGCTCCGTGAATTTGCCATGCGTGGTGAGATTCCGGGTATGACTAAAGCAAGCTGGTAATAGGAGAATATGCAATGAGTATGAGCGATCCTATCGCCGATATGCTGACCCGCATTCGCAACGCACAAGGTGTCCAAAAAACGACCGTGGCCATGCCATCGTCGAAAGTTAAAGTAGCGATTGCTGTCGTCCTCAAGGACGAGGGTTACATTGAAGATTTCGCCGTCACCGCAGCTGGTGGCAAGGCGGAACTGAAGATCGGTTTGAAGTATTACGTTGGCCGTCCCGTCATCGAGCGTTTAGAGCGCGTGTCCCGTCCGGGCCTGCGCGTCTACAAAGGCAAAGATGACATCCCTACCGTGATGAATGGCCTGGGTGTGGCGATCGTGTCGACCCCGCAAGGCGTCATGACGGACCGCAAAGCACGCGCCACCGGTGTCGGCGGCGAAGTTATTTGCTACGTGGCTTAAGGAGTATCGACAATGTCCCGAGTAGCTAAAATGCCGATCGCTGTCCCAGCTGGCGCCGATGTGGCGATCACTGCAGCAGCGATCACCGTCAAGGGCCCGTTGGGCACCATGACCCAGGCCCTGAACGGCCTGGTAAAAGTAGAAAACAAAGATGGCACGCTGAGCTTCGACGTCGTCGACGACAGCCGTGAGTCGAACGCGATGTCCGGCACCTTGCGTGCCCTGGTCAACAATATGGTGACCGGCGTGACCAAAGGCTTCGAGAAGAAGCTGTCCCTGGTCGGCGTGGGCTACAAAGCCCAAGCCGCCGGCGACAAGCTGAACCTGTCGCTGGGTTTCTCGCACCCTGTTGTGCACTCGATGCCAGCAGGCGTGACTTGCGCCACCCCAACCCCGACCGAAATCATCATCAAGGGTATCGATCGTCAACAGGTTGGTCAGGTCGCTGCAGAAGTGCGCGCTTACCGCTCCCCTGAGCCTTACAAAGGCAAGGGCGTCCGCTATGTGGACGAAGTGGTTAAGCTTAAAGAAACCAAGAAGAAATAATAGGGCTGACCATGGACAAGAAAGAATCACGTCTGCGTCGTGGACGCCAGACCCGCATCAAGATCGCGGAACTGAAAGTAAATCGTCTGTCGGTACATCGTACCAACCAGCACATTTACGCCAACCTGATCAGCCCGGACGCGAAAATCCTGGTCTCGGCGTCCACCGCCGAAGCCGAAGTTCGCGCCGAGCTGGCAGGCAAGTCCGGCAAGGGTGGCAATGCCGCCGCTGCCGCACTGATTGGCAAGCGCGTCGCCGAGAAAGCACTGAAAGCAGGGATTACCGAAGTTGCGTTCGACCGCTCCGGTTTCCGTTACCACGGCCGTGTGAAGGCGTTGGCAGAAGCCGCGCGTGAAGCCGGTCTGAAGTTCTAAGGAAGAATCGTCATGGCAAAAATGCAAGCGAAAATGCAAAGCGACAAGCCGGATGATGGCATGCGCGAAAAGATGATCGCGATCAACCGCGTGACCAAAGTGGTCAAGGGTGGTCGTATCATGGGTTTTGCAGCACTGACCGTTGTGGGCGACGGCGATGGCCGTATCGGCATGGGCAAGGGCAAATCGAAAGAAGTGCCAGTGGGCGTGCAGAAGGCAATGGAAGAAGCCCGTCGTAACCTGATCAAGGTTCCTCTGAAGAACGGTACTTTGCACCACACAGTAACCGGCCGTCACGGCGCATCGAAAGTAATGATGATGCCTGCCAAGCCTGGTACCGGCGTCATCGCTGGTGGCGCAATGCGCGCTATCTTCGAAGTCATGGGCGTAACCGATGTCGTGGCGAAATCCACGGGCTCGTCGAACCCATACAACCTGGTCCGCGCTACCCTGGACGGTCTGTCGAAAATGAGTACTGCTTCCGATATCGCTGCGAAACGCGGCAAGTCGGTTGAAGACATTCTGGCTTAAGGCGGACAAAATGACACAAGCTACCAAAACAGTCAAAGTTCAGTTGGTCATGGGCCTGATCGGCACGCGCGAATCGCATCGCGCCACCGTTCGCGGCCTGGGTCTGCGTCGCGTCAACTCGGTTTCCGAGCTGGAAGACACCCCTTCGGTGCGCGGCATGATCAACAAAGTTTCGTACCTCGTTAAAGTTGTTTCGTAAGCCTTCGGGCTTATGAACGGAGAAAACAATGGAATTGAATACAATTCAACCAGCTGAAGGCGCCAAGCATTACAAGCGCCGCGTAGGCCGTGGTATTGGTTCGGGCATCGGTAAAACCGCTGGCCGTGGCCACAAAGGTCAGAAGTCGCGTTCGGGCGGTTTCCACAAGGTCGGCTTCGAAGGCGGTCAGATGCCTCTGCAGCGCCGTTTGCCTAAGCGTGGTTTCAAATCGCTCAACGCAACGTTCAAGGCTGAAGTGCGTCTGTCCGACTTGAACAACCTGGCGGTCGGCGATGTCGACATCCTGGTGCTCAAGCAAGCAGGCGTTCTGCAAGTGCTGGCGCGCGATGTGCGCGTGATCCTGTCCGGCGAGATCACCAAAGCGGTGAACCTTAAAGGCTTGAAAGTAACGGCAGGCGCGAAAGCGGCCATCGAAGCAGCTGGCGGCACGGTAGCGTAAGTTGCAGGCTAACAGCTTGATCGGAGCATAAATTGGCGACTAATTCACAACTTGGTAAAAGTGCAGCGGCCGGTTTCCCTTGGGGTCGGCTCTGGTTTTTGCTCGGCGCGTTGGTCGTGTACCGTCTGGGTGCCCATGTCCCTGTTCCAGGGATCAACCCAGAGGAACTGGCATCGGCGTTTAGCAAGAATCAAGACGGCATCCTGGGCATGTTCAACATGTTCTCGGGTGGCGCGCTGGAGCGCGCGGCAGTATTCGCACTCGGTATTACGCCGTACATTTCGGCTTCGATCATCATGCAACTCGCCGGCCTGGCAATTCCGGCCGTCGAGGCATTGAAGAAAGAAGGCGAATCCGGGCGCCGCAAGATCACGCAGTACACGCGCTACTTCACGGTGGTGCTGGCACTGTTCCAGGCGACGGCGATTGCCGTGGCATTGGAATCGCAGCCGAATCTGGTGATTGAGCCTGGCATGGCTTTCCGGTTCGTGGCGGTGGTATCGCTGCTCACTGGTACGATGTTCCTGATGTGGCTCGGCGAGCAAATTACCGAGCGTGGTCTGGGCAACGGTATTTCGATCATCATCTTTGCCGGCATTGCCGCTGGCCTGCCGTCGGCGCTGAGTAATCTGTTCTCGCTCGTGTCCAGTGGCGCTATTGGCAACCTGTCAGCGATTTTCATCGTGATCCTGGTCGGATTCGTTACTTTTGGTGTGGTTTTTGTTGAACGTGGCCAGCGCAAGATCCTGGTCAACTATGCGAAGCGCCAGGTTGGCAACAAAGTCGTTGGCGGTCAAACCAGCCATCTGCCTTTGAAGCTGAACATGGCCGGCGTGATCCCGCCGATCTTTGCATCGTCGATCATCTTGTTCCCCGCCACCATCGTGGACTGGTTCACGAAGGGCAAAGACTCCAGCAGCCCAGTGATCGGTTTCCTGAAAGACTTGGCAGCATCGATGGGGCCAGGCGAGCCTATCCATGCGCTGTTGTATGCAGTGGCAATCGTATTTTTCTGTTTCTTCTATACGGCGCTGGTCTTTAACAGCAAGGAAACAGCGGATAACCTGAAGAAGAGCGGTGCTTTCGTGCCGGGGATTCGTCCCGGCGACCAGACGGCGCGCTACATCGACAAGATTCTGATGCGTTTGACACTGGCCGGTGCGGTGTACATCACTTTAGTGTGCTTGTTGCCGGAATTTATGCAAGCCCGTTGGAAAGTGCCATTCTATTTTGGCGGTACTTCCCTGTTGATTATTGTGGTTGTCACCATGGACTTCATGGCTCAAGTACAAAACTACGTCATGTCGCAGCAATATGAATCGCTGCTGCGCAAGGCAAATTTCAAGGGCGGAATTCCGACGCGCTAACCGGCGGTTACCGCGAACCAGGAGTGTACAGACCGAATGGCAAAAGACGACGTCATACAAATGCAGGGCGAGATTCTTGAGAATCTCCCTAATGCAACGTTTCGAGTAAAGCTGGAAAACGGGCACGTGGTGCTCGGACACATTTCGGGTAAAATGCGGATGAACTACATCCGCATCCTGCCCGGCGACAAAGTCACGGTGGAGTTGACGCCGTACGACTTGAGCCGGGCCCGCATTGTGTTCCGGACCAAGTAAATTTAAGTAATCAATCCGAACATAAGAGAGTGCAAATATGAAAGTTCTCGCATCAGTCAAGCGGATCTGCCGCAACTGCAAGATCATCAAGCGCAAAGGCGTCGTCCGCGTAATCTGCGTGGAACCGCGTCACAAGCAGCGTCAAGGTTAATTTAACGTTATTTATTGAGGAATAACGAATGGCACGTATTGCAGGGGTTAATATCCCCAATCATCAGCACACCGTAATCGGCCTCACGGCTATCTACGGTGTTGGCCGCCCGCGCGCACAGAAGATCTGCGCACAAACGGGTGTTGCGACCAACAAAAAGGTCAAGGACCTGGACGACAGCGAACTGGAAAAACTGCGTGATGCCGTCGGCACTTTCGTAGTCGAAGGCGATCTGCGTCGTGAACTGTCCATGAACATCAAGCGCTTGATGGATCTGGGCTGCTACCGCGGTATGCGTCACCGTAAGGGTCTGCCTTGCCGCGGCCAGCGTACACGCACCAATGCCCGTACTCGCAAGGGTCCGCGCAAGGCCGCACAATCGCTTAAGAAATAATAGGACAACACCATGGCTAAGCAACAAAGCAGCGCCGCAGCAGCGCGCGTTCGCAAAAAAGTTAAAAAGAACGTCGCTGAAGGCATCGCACATGTCCACGCATCGTTCAACAACACCATCATCACGATCACCGATCGCCAGGGCAATGCCCTGTCGTGGGCGACGTCCGGCGGTGCTGGCTTCAAGGGTTCGCGTAAATCGACCCCGTTCGCAGCGCAGGTTGCGGCTGAAGCAGCAGGCAAGGTCGCTGTCGAATGCGGCGTGAAGAACCTCGAAGTACGTATCAAGGGCCCAGGTCCTGGTCGTGAATCGGCTGTTCGCGCTTTGAACAACCTGGGTATCAAGATCACCGAAATCCAGGACGTGACGCCAGTGCCGCACAACGGCTGCCGTCCACCAAAGCGTCGTCGTATCTGATACGGCCCGCTGGCGACCGGAACGCAAGTTTCGGCCGTTCGTTGTAAATTAGTCGTTGATGATCGCCGGCGCAGTCCCCGAATAGGGTATACTGCCCGGCTGTTGTCGCCTGTCGCGATTTTTTGCGCGGGTTTATTGTCAGCCACCGTCCGACGCAGTTGTGTACGGACTAGCGCCTGGCCAGCATCACAGGATGCCGCCGGGGCGTCATTATTCTAAAGGAAACATTGTGGCACGTTATATCGGACCTAAAGCAAAACTGTCCCGCCGTGAAGGTACGGACCTGTTCCTCAAGAGCGCACGTCGCTCGCTCGATTCGAAATGCAAACTGGACGTCAAGCCAGGCCAGCACGGTGTCAAATCCGGTGCTCGTACCTCGGACTACGGTAACCAGCTGCGCGAAAAGCAAAAAGTCAAGCGCATGTACGGCGTCCTCGAGCGTCAGTTCCGCCGCTACTTCGCTGAAGCAAACCGTCGCAAGGGCAACACCGGCGAAGCGCTGCTGCGTTTGCTGGAAGCGCGTCTCGACAACGTTTGCTACCGCATGGGCTTCGGCTCGACCCGCGCCGAAGCGCGCCAGCTGGTCAGCCACAAAGCGTTCACTGTCAACGGTAACGTTGTGAACATCGCTTCGTACGCTGTCAAGACCGGCGACGTCATCGCTGTTCGCGAAAAGTCGAAAAAGCAAGTGCGTATCGTTGAAGCCCTGTCGCTGGCTGAACAAGTCGGTATGCCTAGCTGGGTTTCGGTTGACTCGAAGAAAATGGAAGGCACCTTCCGTTCGTTCCCAGAGCGTAACGAGATCGCTAACGACGTCAACGAATCGCTGATCGTCGAACTGTATTCGCGTTAATACTCGGCTCGATTGCGCGGCTTGTTGGCCGCGCAATGACCCGATTCCCCGCCCGCTCCCTGGAGTGGGCGTTTTCACTAATGCCATCAGCCTTATCGGTGTAATGAGCCGAGGGTATTGAAAAGGACATTTCATGCAAAACAGTCTGTTGAAGCCACGTATTATCGATGTAGAAGCCCTCGGTGCCGGTCACGCCAAAGTCGTGATGGAGCCGTTCGAGCGTGGCTATGGCCATACATTGGGTAATGCGTTGCGCCGCGTACTGCTGTCGTCGATGGTCGGCTACGCGCCAACCGAAGTGACGATCGCCGGCGTTGTCCATGAGTATTCGTCGCTGGACGGCGTGCAAGAAGACGTGGTCGACCTGTTGCTGAACCTGAAGGGCGTTGTGTTCAAAGTGCACAACCGCGATTCCGTCACGCTGACCCTGAAAAAGGAAGGCGAAGGCGCGATCCTGGCTTCGGACATCGACCTGCCGCATGACGTCGAACTGATCAATCCAGACCACGTGATTGCCCACCTGACCGCTGGCGGCAAGCTGGACATGCAGATCAAGGTCGAAAAAGGCCGCGGCTATGTGCCTGGTAACGTGCGCCGCCTGTCGGAAGACACCAACAAGACGATCGGCCGCATCATCCTGGACGCCTCGTTCTCGCCGGTGCGCCGCGTGTCGTACTTCGTTGAATCGGCCCGCGTCGAACAGCGTACCGACCTCGACAAGCTGGTGATCAACATCGAAACCAACGGCGTCATTACGCCGGAAGAAGCGATCCGTCAATCGGCGCGCGTGCTGGTCGATCAACTGAACGTGTTCGCGGCGCTGGAAGGCACCGAAGCGGCTGCCGAAGCGCCTTCGCGCGCACCGCTGGTCGATCCGATCCTGCTGCGTCCGGTCGACGACCTGGAACTGACCGTGCGTTCGGCCAACTGCCTGAAAGCAGAAAACATTTACTACATCGGCGACCTGATCCAGCGTTCGGAAAACGAACTGCTCAAGACGCCGAACCTGGGCCGCAAGTCCCTGAACGAAATCAAGGAAGTGCTGGCTTCGCGCGGCTTGACCTTGGGCATGAAGCTCGAAAACTGGCCACCAGCCGGCCTCGAGAAGTAATCGACGCGATAGCGTCGCCCCCGCGCAGGCGGGGGGCAAATTTTTTAATCCATCACTCCATACAAACCGGCCCGCGCTGAAAGGCGATCGAAGAGCTGGATTTAAACAACTCGAAAGGAATTACCATGCGTCACCGTCACGGCCTTCGCAAGCTGAATCGTACCTCGTCCCACCGTCTGGCAATGCTGCGCAACATGACCGTTTCCCTGCTGCGTCATGAAGCCATCAAAACCACCGTGCCAAAAGCCAAGGAACTGCGCCGCGTAGTCGAGCCGATCCTGACGATGGGCAAGACCGACACGCTGGCAAACAAGCGTCTGGCATTCGCCCGCCTGCGCGACCGCGAAATGGTGTTGAAGCTGTTCGCCGAACTCGGCCCACGTTACGCAAACCGCAATGGCGGCTACCTGCGTATCCTGAAAATGGGTTTCCGCGTTGGCGACAATGCACCAATGTGCTACGTTGAACTGATGGACCGTCCAGAAGTCACCGAAGTTGAAGACGCACCAACCGCTGAGTAATCGGCGCGGTACGTAAAAAAAGCCAGGCTCAGCCTGGCTTTTTTACGTTTGGGCCAGTCGCATCGCCGCTCGATGAGATCTTCCGCCAGCTTCGCCATGTCGGGAACAATCCATTATGGATCGATACAGTCGGCCGCGTTCTGGCTGATGAAACGCAGCAACTCGCGTGCGTCATACGGGAGACGGCGACTATCTGCATTTTCCAGGCTTTACCAAGGACAAGCGTTCCTCGAAAGACCGTGGGTCGAGCTTCAACATGGCCTTGCCATTTCTTACCAGGCCGAGACGGTTGACGAAGTATTTTCGGCCATCGGCAAGGGTAATCACAGCCCGCACGTCCCGTTTGTCATACTGGCATGTTGAGGATAAGTCCGGTAATAAAAGGCTCAAAAATTCCTTTCAGAAATCGTGTACGCACAGCCGTACTCACGGATTTGATGTTCCGGTACGCCGGTGATGATTTCAATGTCAAAGCCTGCATACGAAACTTCCGCGACGTCGCCGGTGGGGCTCTTGCCTATCGGTGTTGCAAACGCGTGCGTCATCCAGATCAGCGACATGGCGATCAACGCCCTGGAGATATTATTCATTGGAAGCCCAGGTCGGGAAGTGAAGTCCACACATGACATCGCTCGACTGGCCGAGAGCAGTCACGAAAAGACCTCGTCATGATGAAATATTGCGTCGGCCAGGGAATCAAACCAGATACATCGCTCGCGTGGCGAGGTCTCGATGAAAAGCTCGGCAAACTGCGCCATGAAGTCATTTGTTGAGTTCCTCGTCAGGGGCACTCGGAAAAAGTCCGCGCTTTGCACCGCAAATTTGCCGCTTTCTAAATCGCTCACGCAAGAATATCGAACTGCCGAGCAGGCGTCGATGCGTTTCCAAACCATAATTTCTGTGAATAATTCGTTCATGGCTGCTCGTTATTCAGGGTTATAGGTGGACGAATTAACCAATTTCCTCCCCTTGCGAACCTGGGTAGTTCTTTTTCAGGAGGGTAAATGTATTCACCAACGACCAGCCCGTTCTGCACGCACCTATCGGTAATGTCGGATACTGCTTCGAGATCGTCTTCGGCGCGAACAAAAAAATGTGCGACACCAACACGTCGATTTTTGATTCCAGCATCAGACCTTATCCGGCTCGCCCCAATTAATTCAACGTTGGCGCACGCATCAAATACACTTTGAGACGAACCCATATTTTATCCATGTTAGAAAAGCCGCTGTGCCGCCGGATGGGCTATGTAGGGGGATGTTGCGCGCCCGCATAACCTAAGCCGCAGATCGTGTACGTTTGCTCGGTTTGTCAGCTTCGGTAGTTTTTTGGAACATGCTTTTGTACCAGTACCATTTCTCGTCATTTAGCCATGCAAACCGCTCTTTTTTCGCAATTTGCGAAAGCGGCGCCATTGGAATTTGATAACGCCGGCACAGGGCGATAAGATCAAAAATAGCGTCGCGGGTTAATCGAGCCTCTTGCAAAACTAGCGGAACGGATGAAAATTGCTTGGCAGCGCAAGCGAAAAGGTGGGGGTGGGCGCCCATTTCTGGCATGATTTAGTTTCTAACGCTTAATCAAAACGCCCACACCATGA
>NZ_WHJG01000019.1 GCF_011682175.1 Massilia frigida | reverse complement strand
CGGCGCCGGCCCCGGCGTCGGCGTCGGCCGCGGCGTCGGCGGGGGGGGAGGTGGCGGCGTCGGGGGTGGGGTCGGTGTCGGCGTCGGTGGCGGTGTTGGTGTTGGTGTTGGTGTTGGTGTTGGTGTTGGCGCCGAAGCAATCACCAGATCGATGGACTTGCCGTTTTTCACGCCAGTCAGGTTGAACAGGAAGCTGTTGTCGGTCACCGGAATGGTGAGCGCCGTGGTCAGCGTGTCGCCGGCCTTGATTACATCGGGCAGGATGGTGCCATTGGCAAGGACCGGCGCGCCGGTGACGTCGACATCGATGTTGCTGCTGGCAGACATGTCGACATTGCCGGTCGCGTTCAGTTTGCCGTAGGTGGTGGCGTTGGTCAGGCCGGTGCGGAACACGCCGCCGATAGCCTGGGCATAGTCGCCCGTCAGCGTGACGGTATGGCCGGCGGCGACCGACAGGATGCCCCTGTTGGTCATGGTCGTCGCACCGATGTTCAGCGCACTAGTCGAACTCAGGGTACTGCCCGCGTTGATATTCATCTGGCTCAAGCCGGTAAAATCGCCGCCAGGTGTGAACGTGGCGGTCGTGGGCAAGCTGATGCCGAAACTGGGCATGGCATCGCCGATATTGACCACGCTGCCGGCGCCGCCGCTGACGGTACCGGTCACGCTGGCGGTGGTGCCCAGGATGTTCAGGGTATTGATGCCGAGCGCGAGCGTGCCAGTCAGGCCGCCCCGGTTGGTGACGATAAACGCACTGCCGCTGTTGGTGAAATTGAGCGAAATGGCGCCGCTGATGGTGCCGGTGTTCAGGATACCCCCGTCGAGCACGCTGGTGCCGGTAATCGCAATGCCGGTGTTGGTGCCGCTGATGGTCCCTGCGTTGGTGATGCCGCCATGGATCTGTGCACTCGGCACGGTGATGCCGACGTCGGTGGCGGTGATGCTGGCGCCTAGCTGGTTGACGATGCCGCCGGCCACGATATTGGCGGCGTTGCCGATCCGGATGCCGCGCGCGGCGGTCAGCGCACCGCCGTTGACGATGCCGGTGGCCAGGCTGGAACTGGTGCCGTCGACATTGATGGCGTAGTTCCCGGCGGTGACGACACCGGTCGCGGTATTGGTGATCGACCCCGCCGTGGCGCCGCTCGTCACGGTGATGCCGTTACCGCTACTACTGGTCATGATCGAGCTGTTGCGGATCTCGCCAGTAACATGCGAACCGTTGGCGATGAATATGCCGGCGCCGTCCGCGTTGTAGCGGCCGTTCGACTGGGTGGTGGTGATGGTGCCGGAGTTGTTCACGTTGCCTGTGATCGTGCTGCCACTGCGGGCGGTGACGCCGCCTTCGGCCCCGTCCATCAGGCCGCGGTTGACGATGTCGCCGCTGATCAGCGCCCCGTTCAGGTCGATGCCGCGCTCGCCATGCGTCTGCGCGCCGGTATCGTTCAGGATACCGCCGCCGCTGATGTTTGTGACCTGCAATTCGATGGGGTGCATGGCGCTGATCGTGCCGGCATTGACGATGCCACTCGTGATGGTGGACGCGCTTCCATAGATACCCTTGGAGGCGCCATTGATGGTGCCCGACGCGGTATTTTCGATCTGGCCGACCGTGGAATTGCCCAGAATCGTCAATGCGTCGGAATTGGAGCTGCCCAAGCTGCCGCTGTTGCTGATTTTGCCGCTGACGGTGGTCGCGGTCAGCGCCAGCCCCGGATAGCCGCCCTGGGTGTCGATGGTGCCGCTGTTGAGGATATCGCCGGTAACGGCGACGCTCGAGAGGGCGATGCCGCGCGCGTTTTGCCCTGGCGTACGGCCGATGTGTCCTTGGTTCACAATGCTGGCGCCGATCTGGGACCCGCTGATGTCGACCGCCGCAAAGCCGCCAGCCGCGCTGATGTTGCCGCCGGCGGCGTTAGTGATGCCGCCCTGTAAGCTACTGTTGATGATATGGACGGCGCTGCCGTTGACGGTGCTGATCACGCCCGCAGGCCCGTTGCTGATGGCGCCGCCCACGCTGGCGCCGCTCAGGCGGATGGCTTCCTCGGTCACGCCGCCCCACGGTCCGGTGGACGAGATGGTGCCGGTATTAGTGATCCCGCCAGTGAGGTTGCCCGTGATGTTGATGCCGACCGCGACCGGATTGATGGTGCCGGCATTGGTGATGCCGTCGGCGGTGACGCCGGTATTGACTTCCACGCCATTGTTCGGCGTGTTGGCCAGCGGTACGGTAATCACCCCGGTGGCGCTCACATTGAGGCTCTCGCCGGGGCCGATGGTGCAGACGTTATCGATGGTGGTGTTGTCCACCGTGATCGTGCTGCTGACGGCGGTGGGGCACGCGGTGCCGATCGCCGACGCATTGGCCATCAGCAGACAGGCGCCCGCGACCAGCACTGCCATTGGTTTTTTTGAAAGTTGAAATGTGCCATGAGATCAGTTCCCAGTCCGGTTGCGCAACAGTCGTGGGGGCATGCTGCAAAGAGTGCGCGCGCCCGATGAATCAAGGCTTCACTTGATTCGTGTCAAGCTTCGCTGATCCCTATGTGCTTTGAATATAGCGAAACACTATTTTTAAGTAAATGAGGTTTCACTCGGAACACGACGGAATCCGCTTGTGTAACAACACATTGGCCGGGGCCGGGGTGCGGGCGATCAAGCGGGATGATGAACGCCTTGCAGATCTGCGACGTGCGCTCGGGATCGGTGGCCAGCATGCGCACGATCTTGTCGCCAACCGGCGCCAGGAGCGGACATACTCGCGCTCGGGCATTGACTTGAGCCGCTGCGACTGGCGCTAAGCGATCTCCTGTACGGCCCCCCATTGTTCGCTGTCCATCTGGCGCAACAGGGAGACCAGGCTGCTCCACACATCCGGAACAGCCGGCCATTCGATGCCGCTCACACTGCTTTTCAAACGCCATGCGGGTGCGTCGTTCGACATCGGTCTCCTTGTGACAGGGTCGGCGGGTGCCCCGGCCGCGGCGGCGGCCACGGTCGGGGCGCCGCTCAGAACTGCTTGCGCATCTTCAGCGAAATGCTCTGGGCCCGGAAGCCGCGATGCGCTTCGGCGTCGTAGCGCGCCGTCAGTTCGGTGCTGCCCGAGCGCATCAAGGTCACGCCGGCGCCGGCGCGCGCGAACAGCGGCTTGGGATCGATGCCGTTGGTGGTGAACGCCGGTCCGCCGCCGGCAAAGGTCGCCACCACCGCGGTTTGCTCGGCCAGGAAATCATAGCCGAACCCCAGGTTGCCCGAGAACGTCAGCTCCTTCGATGGCGAATGATTGAGCTTGGCATCGGCGTACAGGATCAATTGCTTGGCGCGCTGGCTGTTGACCAGCAGGTTGAGGGCGCCGGCGCCGGTTTCCGCGTACGCCTTGTTCTTGACGGTGGTGTAGTCCAGGCGCATCGATGGGGTCAGATTGGTTTGCTCGCTCATGCGCAGCACGCGCGCAATGCCGCCGGCGGCATGCAGGCTGGTGCCGCGATAATCGCTGCTGGCCACGCGGCTCAGGCCGCCAAAACTGATGAGCCGTTGGCCCTTGGTCTTGTTGGTGCCCATGTCGAGCTGCCAGCTGAGGTCGGTGTCGGCGTCCAGGTTGTGGCTGCCGTAGGTCATCAGTTGCAGCAGGTCGATATCGGCCGACTGCACGTTCGCGCCGTTGCCGTCCAGATTGGTCCTGGCATAGGTCAGCGCAAAGCCGACCCGGTCGGCGCTGCTGACAACACCATCGGCCCCGACGATCAGGCCGCCGCTGTCGGCCTTGTAGCCGGCCGTGCCATCGCGGTCGCTCTGGCGTGCCCAGGCGCCAAACGGCTTGGCCCACAGCGCGCGCTCATTGCCGTAACTGTCGCCGGCCGACAGGCCGCGATTGGCTTCGAGGCGCGCCTGCACCACGCGGTCGGTCAGGTTCATGGTGCCGGCAAGGGCGGCGGCAGTGCCGCCGGCCGCCAGCGGCACGGTCTGGACGACGGCATCGGACACTTCTTTCGCGGTCGACAGCTTGCCCAGCGCCGTGATGACCTGGCCCATGTCGCCGCCGGTGCTGCTGGCGATCAGCTGGTCGAACACGCGCGCCGCGCCGCCTCCGGATGAATTGCCGGTCGCTACGATGGCCGAGACGGCGGTATTGGCCGGCGACGGCGGTTGGATCGGCGGCACCGGTGGCGTCGGCACTGGCGTCGGGACCGGGGTTGGGACCGGCACTGGTGTTGGTACCGGCGTCGGGACGGGTGTCGGCACCGGTGTCGGGACCGGTGTCGGGACAGGAACCGGTGTCGGGACAGGAACCGGTGTCGGCACAGGAACAGGGGTCGGCACAGGTACGGGTGTCGGCACAGGCACGGGTGTCGGGACAGGAACAGGTGTCGGGACAGGAACAGGTGTCGGGACAGGGACAGGGGTCGGCACAGGTACTGGCGTCGGGGTCGGTACCGGTGTCGGGGTCGGTACCGGTGTTGGGGTCGGCGTTGGTGTTGGGGTCGGCGTTGGCGTCGGTGTCGGGGTTGGTGTTGGTGTTGGTGTTGGTGTTGGTGTTGGTGTCGGCGCCGAAGCAATCACCAGATCGATGGAGTTGCCATTTTTTACGCCAGTCAGGTTGAACAGGAAGCTGTTGTCGGTGACAGGAATGATGGACGCCGTGGTCAAGGTGCCACTGGCCTTGATCACATCGGGCAGGATGGTACCGTTGGCAAGCACCGGCGCGCCGTCGACGTCGACATCGATGTTGCTGCTGGCCGACATGGTGACATTGCCGGTCACGTTCAGTTTGCCGTAGGTCGTGGCGTTCGTCAGCCCGGTGCGGAACAGGCCGTTGGCAGCCTGGATATAGTCGCCCGTCAAGCTGACGGTATGCCCGGCGGCGACCGAGAGGACGCCGCTGTTGCTCATTGTCGTCGCGCCGATGTTCAGGGCGCTGGTCGAACGCAGGGTACTGGCCGCGCCGATATTCATCTGGGCCAGGCCGGTAAAATTGCCGCCAGGCGTGAACGTGGCGGTATTGAGTGCACCGGTGCCGATATTGACCACGCTGCCGGTGCCGCCGGTGACGGTGCCGCTCACGCTGGCGGCGCTGCCGAGGATGTTGAGGGTATTGATGCCGAGCGCGAGGTCGCCGCTCAAGCCGCCGTTATTGCTCACGATGAACGCGTCGCCGCTATTGGCCAGGTCAAGCGACTTGGTGCCGCCGATGGTGCCGCTGTTGGTGATGCCGCCATCGATGACGCTGGTGCCGCTGATCGTGATGCCGCTGCTGGTGCCGGTGATCGCGCCAAGGTTCTCGATGCCGCCATGCACTTGCGCACTGTCGACGGCGATCCCGGTGCCGGTGCTGGTGATGGTCGCGCCGAGCTGGTTGACGATGCCGGAGGCCACGATGTTGGCGCTGTTGCTCACTGAAATGCCGCGCGCGCCGTTGAGGGCGCCGCCGTTGACGATCCCGCCCGCCACGCTGGTGCCGGTGCCGTCGATGCGGATACCGTAGCTGTTGACGGTGGTAATCACGCCGGTGGCACTGTTGCTGACCGACGCCGCCGTCGAGCCGCCGGTCATGCTCATCCCCTTGCCGTTCGTGCTGGTGATGATGCCGCTATTGGCCAGTTCACCGGCGATCTGGACATTGCTCAGGTTAATCGTGTCGCCGTTCGAGGTCATGGTGCCGGAATTGCTCAGCTTGCCGGAGATGGTGGTGCCGTTGTATCCGACGATGCCGCCTTCGGCCCCGTCCATCAAGCCCCGGTTGATGATGTCGCCGCTGATCTGCGCATTGCCCAGATTAATTGCGCGGCTGCCGTGCGTGGCGGCGCCGGTGTCGTTGAGGATGCCGCCGGCGCTGATGGTCGACGTCTGCAGCTCGATGGCGTGGACGCCGTTGATCGTGCCGGCATTGACGATGCCGCTGGCGATGGTGGAACTGGATATATACATCCCTGCGAAGGCGCCATTGATGGTGCCGGTCGCGGTATTTTCGATTTGGCCGACATTGGAATTGCTCTGTATCGTCATGGCATTGGAATTGCCCGAGCCCAAGGTGCTGCTATTGCTGATCTTGCCGCTTATGGTGGTGGCGAGCAGCGCCAGCGCCGGGTTGCCGCCCTGGGTGCTGATGGTGCCGCTGTTGAGGATATCGCCGGCGATCGTGACGTTCAGCAGGGCGATGCCGCGCGCGTTTTGTCCCGCCTTGTTGCCGATGTGGCCCTGGTTGTCGATGCTGGCGCCGAGTTGCGCATTGCTGATGTCGAGAGCGGCAAAGCCGCCGGCGGCAACAATCTCTCCCCCGGCGGCGTTGGTGATGCCGCCCTGCAAGGAACTGGTGACGATGTGGATCGCGCTGCCATTGACGGTGCTGACCACGCCCGCCGGCCCGTTGCTGATGGCGCCACCCACCGTGGCGCCGCTCAGGCGAATACCTTCCTCGGTCACGCCGCCCCACGGTCCGGTGGACGCGATGGTGCCGCTATTGGTGATCCCGCCGGTGAGGGTGCCCATGATGTTGACGCCGACGGCGACCGGGTTGATGGTGCCGGCATTGGTGATGGAGCCGGCGGTGACGCCCGAATTGAGTTCGACGCCATTGTTCGGCGTGTTGGCCAGCGGCACGGTAATCACCCCGGTGGCGGTGACGTCGAGGCTCTCGCCGCTGCCGATGGTGCAGGTGTTATCGACGGTAGTGTTGTCCACCGTAATGAGGCCGCCGCTGGCAGCCGGACAAGGGGTGCCGATCGCCGCCGCATTGGCCATCACCAGGCAGGCACCGGCAACCAGGACTGCCATTTGTTTTTTTTGAAAGTTGAAATTTGCCATGAGATTAGTCCAGTCCAGGTCCGCAACAGTCGTGGGAGCGCCCTGCAAAGACCTTGCGCGGGCCCGATGAACCAAGGCTCCGCTTGATTTATCTCAAGCCGCGCTGATCCCTATGTGCTTTGAATATAGCGAAACACTATTTTTGTGTAAATGATGTTTCGCTCGAAACACGATGGAATCGCGTTGGAGAACAACAGATTGGCTGCGATGGAAGAATTAGATCCAGTATTCGGTCAGCCGTGCCGCCCATTCCTTGAGGCGGTCGGCCCACAGGCGGTCGCGCCACTGGGCGAGGGTGATTTCCTTGGAGTCGCGCAAATCCTCGGCGAACGCGCTCTCCATGTCGTTGCCGAAGCCGGCGTCGAGCACCACCACATTGAGTTCGTAATTGTGCAGGAAACTGCGGCGGTCGATATTGGCTGAACCCACCGTCGACCAGGTGCCATCGATGACCGCCGTCTTGGCATGCAAGATCGCTACTTGCAGCTGGTGGATCTTGACCCCGTTGCGCAGCAGTTCATCGTAGAACGCGCGTCCCGCATGGAACACCAGGCCGTGATCGGTCACGCCGGGCAGCACCAGGCGCACGTCCACGCCGCGCCTGGCGGCGGCGCTGAGGGCATCGACAAACTGGCGGTCCGGCACGAAATACGCGGACGTGATGTGCACCGT
The DNA here is from genome assembly GCF_011682175.1 of Massilia frigida. Classification (GTDB taxonomy): domain Bacteria; phylum Pseudomonadota; class Gammaproteobacteria; order Burkholderiales; family Burkholderiaceae_D; genus Telluria_A; species Telluria_A frigida. The sequence continues at coordinate 121,549 of NZ_WHJG01000019.1, read as the reverse complement.
TTTTTTCGCTTCCTGGATCGACAGCATGAAGGCCTTGTAGATCTCCGATTCGCGCTCGGGATCGGTGGCCAGCACGCGCACGATCTTGTCGCCCACCGGCGCCAGCGGCGGGAAATATTCGCGCTCGGGCAATTCGCCCGCATCCTGGTTGACCCAGCCTTCGATGAAGTGATACTGCAGCGAGGCGACCGCCGGGCCTTCGATCTTGATGTGCGTATCGCGCCAGCCGACTTTCTTGCTGTCGGTCGTGTCCGGCTTACGCTTGGAGCGGAAGAAGGAACTGTTGGCGTAGGTACTGCTGATGTTGATGCCGCCCGTGAACGCGACCTTGCCGTCGACCACCATCAGCTTGCGGTGGTCGCGGTTGTTCAGCTCCCACTTGCCGACCCGCGCCGCCGGATTGACCGGGTTGAAGGCGACCATGGCAATGCCGGCCTGCTTCATGCGCGCGAAGAATTCCTTGGGCGTGGCCAGGGTGCCGACGCTGTCGTACAGCACGTTGACGGTGACGCCCTGTTTTTGTTTTTCGATCAGCACGTTGGCGAATTGCAGGCCGATTTCATCCTGGTCGAAAATATACGTTTCCAGGTTGATCGAGGTCTTGGCGTTGCTGGCGGCGGCCATCATTTCCTTCATGGTGGCCGGGCCATCGAACAGCAGGGTGACCTTGTTGCCGGCCACCAGGGGCACGCCGGTGGCCGCTTCTTCCAGCACCGCCAGCGCCTTCATGTCGGGCGTGGCCTTGGCCCAGCGCCGCGCCAGCAGGTCGGCGGCCTTTTTCTTGTCCATCCGGCCCTTGCCGGTGGCGATGGTCGGGTTGGCACGCGCCGCCGGCGCATCCACCAGCCCATCCATCGAGGGCAGCGAGGCGCAGGAGGCCAGGCCGACGGCCAGGGCCAGTACGGCCAGCCAGGCAGCGACGCGTGGTTTTGTCATTTTGAACCCCTCGTTGGTACGGCTTCGGGCGGCTCCGGCGGCATGTCCCCGGGCCCGATGAAAAAATCGATGGGGGCGGCCAGGAAGCGCCGTCCGAGTGCTTTCAACAACAGGATACCGTGTTCGAAGTGAATCTTGCGCGCGCGAAGCGCAACTAATAGTGCCAACCCGAAACTTACCACGAGATTGACCGTACCGATCGATAAAAATCCGCCGATCGAGGTCAGTGCCACTTCCCAGCTCATGCTGTGGTCGAGCGCCACCAGTGCGGTAGCGAAATTGGCGGACGAGAAGGTGACGTGGCGGATGTCGAGCGGCAGGCCGAACAGGAAGCCGAGGGTGCCGATGGTGCCGAGCAAAATGCCGAAATACAGGTTGCCCATCAGGCTGCCCAGGTTGTTTTCGATGTACAGCGACAGGCGCCCCAGGCGTTCCGGCCCCAGCAGACGGCCCAGGCCGCGCAGCTGGACCACGCGCCGTGCCATGCGCGTGTACAGCGCCTTGTTATCGAAGTAGCCAGAAATGAGACCGGCCACGAACAGGCACACGCCGGCAATGGCGGCGTAGAACAGGGCCGGGCTGTGGATCGGATCGATATCGTGCAACAGGTGCGCGGCCTTGTCGGGCGTGACCAGGTGGTGTCCGGTGGCGTAGCGGTAGCCCATGGCGATCAGCCAGGCAGTCGGAATGGCGGTGGCCAGGTTGCCCAGCACGGCGAAGCACTGGGTGCGGAACACCTTGTTGATGAGTTCCGCCATGCTGTCGAGGTCGATATTGCGCCCATCCTTGCTCGACAGGCCGGCGGCGATGCGCGACGCGGTCATGGCCGGCTGCTTGGTGGCCACGGTGAAGTGCAGCACGTGGATCAGCATGAAGCCGAGCGAGTAGTTCAGGCTGAACAAGAACGCTTCGACCAGCGGCGCGGCGCGCAGGGTGCCCAGCAAAATCTTGAACAGCGCCATGAAGCCGACGATGAAGCCGGCGCCGGCCGAGGACAGGAACATGCCGCCCAGCTGGCCGCGCGTGTCGGCGATGTAATGCTCGCCGGTGCGGCTGGCGTTTTCGGTGACGTTGCGGGCCAGCAGGTCGATATTGTCGGCGAACAGGTCGCGCACCGTGTATTTGTTGTTGTGGGCTTCGACCAGTTCCTGGGCCAGGGCGATGGCACCGGCGCGGTGCAGGCTGGTCGGCGGCGCGTAGTCGGGGGTGGCGTCGTTGGCCAGGGTTGCCAGGTCGACGCTGGGGGCGGCCGGCAATTGGCCGCTGACGTCGACCAGGAACAGCAGCTTGCGCAAGCGGTCGATGCTCTGGGTCAGGGCTACCAGCAGATAGGTGAGGGCGACGCTGGTGCCGTGGCTGAGCGCATTCTTGCGGATCTTGGCGACCACGCTGTCGCACTGGTCGAGCATGACCAGCAGGTGGCGCGCATCGTCCACGCTGGCCGCTTCGCCGGCCAGCAGGCGCGCGTAGCCGTCGAGGTAGTGATTGACCTCGATGTTTTGCATCAGGAAGGGCGAATCGAAGTTTTCGATGTCGGCGTGGCTGCTGATCAGGCGCGGCTCGAAGCCGAGCGCGCACACGCGGCAGGACAGGGTGCGGATCGCTTCGAGCATGCCGAGCACGGTGGTGCGGCGCGCGTTGGCCGGGCCGGTGTGCGGCGCGGGCGCGGCGTTCGACACCAGGTCGAACAATTCCAGCCAGTCGGCGGCCGGCACGGTGGCGATCCAGCGGTAGTCGGTTTGCACGTACAGCACCTGGTCGATGGCGTCGCTCAGGTAGACATCGCCCAGAGCGGGCGGCAGGAAACGGTAGGAAACGCGGCGTTTCAGTTCAGTGAAGAAGCCATCGTTGGAGAGCACGCCGATATCGGTATACAGGCTGGCGTGGCGGCGGCTGTCGAGCAGGCGCGTGAGGTAGCTGCGCAGGGCGGAGGCATGGGCCGGGTTGCCCTTGAGGAGCTGGCACAGGGTGCGCACCCGTTCGGTGCTGCCGGCAATGTCGGCGCGCCGCTGCGGGCGCAGTTGTTCGACCAGGTCGACCAGGATATCGATGCGGTCGCTGTGGGGGTCGATTCGTTCTAAAGTTGAAAGCATGAAAAATAGCCGGAGCAACAGATACTAAAGACGTAGTGTACGTTGCTGACGTTCCGAAACTTTGTTCGCTAGCGAACACAGCGGCCCGCCGTGCCTAGTTGGGGCAGAGCGTGTATTTCTTTTCCCGGCTGCCGTGAATGTCATTCACCGACGGGTAGGTGACGCAATAGGTCCCCAGCGCCGTCCTGATCTTGTATTTGCGCCCGCCGCCATCGGCATTGCCGGTGGTAATTTCCTCGACGTCGGCCTGTTCGAACAGGGTGGGGCCACGCCGGGCCGACTGGATGCCGGCGATCAGGCGCTTTTGCGGCGAATCGTCGGGCACGCTGAACTTGTTGAGCGATTGCTTGCGCAAGTCCTTGTCGATCTTGCCCAGGTCGGCCAGCGCGCGCTTGCGGATGGCGTCGGCGCCGCTCGCTGTTGCGGCAGGGGCGGGTTCGGCGAAGGGAGCGGGCGGCACCACGGTCATCGACGGGGCTTCGGCCTCGGCAGCGGGCGGCGCGGCCGCCACCGGGATGGCGGGTGCGGGCGTAGTGGGGCGCTGGCGCGCCACGCGCACGGGGTTGGTGGCGGGTGCGGGCGTGGCGCGCGTTGGCGGCGCTTGCTGGACCGGTGGGGCGGCAATGGCGTCGATCCACTGGATGCGCGGGCCGTTCTCGTCTTCGCGCGGCGGGGCTTTCTCGCGCGTGTGGCGCCACGCCAGCAACAGGGCCGCATGCAGGCCGACCACGAGGCCGATCGTGATCCAGCGCGCGCGGGGCCGGGGAAGAAGAACGTCAGTGGACATGGCTCATCAATATGGACTTGGCTGGGGAAAGCGCGTTGAGTTAAATGTATCGTTGCAACATTCCCAATGCTAACAGTTCAAGCCGGGTAATCGCCGTGGCGGCAGTGGAGCGCCGCCTCTAACCGGATCGCGGGGGCGGCCGGACCGGATGGGCAAGTTCGGTTAAACTGGGAGCAGAACAATGACTGCGAGGCAATTATGTATCTGACTTATTTCAAAGGGCAATGGGCCGAAGGTAATGTGCCGCTGTATGGCGCGATGGATCACAGCGTGTGGCTGGGCTCCTCGGTCTTCGATGGCGCGCGCGCCATGCGCGGCCAGTTGCCCGATCTGCGCCTGCATTTGCAGCGCGTGATCGATTCGGCCGAGCGGCTCGGCTTGCGGTGTCCGCTGACGGTGGACGAGATGGAAGCGCTGGTGCGCGAAGGCGTGGGCAAGTTCCCGGCCGATGCGGAGCTGTATGTACGCCCGCTGGTGTTCGGCGCCGAGGGCTTCCTGGTGCCGGTGCCGGAGAAGAGCGGCTTCGCGCTGACCCTGTTCGATGCGCCGATGCCGCCGTTCACGGGCTTTTCGGCTTGCCTGTCGCGCCTGTGCCGGCCGGACGCCAGCATGGCGCCGACCGACGCCAAGGCCTCGGCCCTGTACGCCAACACCAGCCGTGCCATCCGCGAAGCGAGCGGGCGCGGTTTCGACAATGCGGTGGTGGTCGACAGCGATGGCAACGTGGCCGAGTTCGCGACCTCGAACCTGTTCCTGGTCACGCCCGAAGGCAAGGTGGTGACGCCGGTGCCGAATGGCACTTTCCTGGCCGGCATCACGCGCGCCCGGGTGATCGGGCTGCTGGCCGAGGCGGGCGTGGCGGTGGAAGAGCGCAGCGTGCACCCGGACGAGCTGCTGACGGCGCTCGAGATCTTCAACACCGGCAACTACGGCAAGGTTACGCCCTGCATCCGCTACGAATGGCGCACCTTGGCCATCGGGCCGGTGGCGACCCTGGCGCGCGAGCGCTACCTGGCGTTTACCGGCGCGGCGTAAAGCGCTGCGGGCCGCGCCGCCGGCTGCCTTACTTGGCGGCGGGGGCTGGCTTGGCGGGGGCCGGCTTGGTGTCGACTGGCTTGACGTTGCCGCAATTGGCGCCCAAATATTTGCCGGTCGATGCCATGGTCATGTTTCCCATGGCGCCGGCGGCGCTGGACGTCATGCTCACGGTCGAGCTGTAGGAGTCGGCCTGGTACGAAATCTTGCCCTCGCCGGATGTCTGCGGGTTGGTGCAGGAATAGGAGAAACTTTGCGTGCCGCCGACCATCGGTCCCTTCTTGTGGGTGCAGTTGCCGCCTTGCGGGCCAAGATGGTCGCCGCTCGAATCGTCGATCATTTTTTGGGTGATGCACACCTTGACGGTGACGCTGCCGTCGTCGTGCAGGGTGAAGTTGGCCGGGCCCGACTTGCCCATCGCTTTATCCATTTCCTTGCGCTGCTCCGGGGTCATGGACTTCATATGCTTTTGCATCTCCGCCATGGCATTGGCGACCTGCGCGTTTTGCGAGGTGGTCTTGCTGGTGTTTTCCCACAGACCTGGCTTCATGGTCTGGGTGGCGGCGCTGGCGGGCGCGAGCGACAGGGTCGCGGCGGAAACGAGGGCGAGGGCGGTCAGGCGAAGACGTGGGATCATGGTGGCTCCAGTGTGAATACGCGAGTTTATCGCGAAACGCGCGCTGGATGTTGTTAATAAAATATGCAAGACCCACGGCGGGCCGCCCCCGCCGTGCGGCGGCGGGCGAGTCAGTTGAAGTCCTCGTCAGCGTCGTCGTCGAGATCGTCATCAAGATCCTCGCCGGCGTGATCGGCACTGCGCGCCGCGCTGTCGTTGCCGGCCTGGGCGTCGCCGCGCGCGCGCCAGGCCGGGTCCGATCCGACCGCTTCCAGCAAACCCTTGACGCGCCGTACCCGCGCGCTCTGGTTGGCGTTGGTCTGGCCTGGGGAGGTGGCCGGCGCCGCGGCCGGGGGCGGCGCTTCCGCGCTCCAGGATTGCAGAGAATCCAAAAAATGGGCAAAACGCTCCGTGCTCATACCGTGCTCCTGTGCGAGTGGTCAACCTGCGAAAAAAGGGACTGGCAACTGCCACGCCGATGCGGATGGCGTTCATGTCAGTGCACCTGCGTGAACAAGGCGAGCATGCCGACATAGCCGAACCCGTACGTCATGCACAGCACCAGCGCGCAGGGCAGGGCGATGGCCCAGGACTGGCGCGCGTAATCGGTGCCCAGGCGCTCGCGGATGAAGCGTTCCTGGGGGCTGGCCTCGGCGATGTACCAGACCAGCAGGAAAATCACGTTGCTCATGCGCCAGGGCGAGGCGTCGCCGCACAGCAGGGAATAATAGAAATTGAGAATGACCATCACCAGGCTGAGCGCGAACCACCAGCAGGCGCGCACGGCGCGGCCGGACTCGCCCAGCGTTTCCCAGTTGCGGATGAGCAGGAAGGCGCCGAACAGGGGCGTGAACAGCAAGCTCCAGAAGGCGGCGGCGTCCGGGTTCCACAGCGTGTCGCGCCGTTCGGCGCCGGCGGCCGGCGAGTGCGGGAGGGAGGTATGTGCATTCATAGGTGCAACTATCGCGTGCCTCCCACGCCGATGTATTGATCTGGCGCTAGGTTTGCGCCGACATCAGGTGCAACTGGAGATATTGCAACAGCAGGACGGTCTTGCCATCCATGATCGCGCCGCTGGCCATCATCGCCAGCGCTTCGTCGAAACCGAGTTCGAGCACGTCGATATCTTCGCCCTCGGCGGCCAGGCCGCCGCCATCGCCCACCTTGTGTTCCGGTGCGTAGGCGCCGATGAAAAAGTGCAGGCGTTCGGTGACCGAACCGGGGCTCATGAAGAGGTCGTAGATTTTTTTCACGTCATCGATGCGGTAGCCGGTTTCTTCCTCGGCTTCGGCGCGGATGCGCTGCTCGGGGCTGGCATTGTCGAGCAGGCCGGCGGCCGCTTCGATCAGGAAACCGTCGTGTCCGTTGACGTAGGCCGGAATGCGGAACTGGCGCGTGAGCAGCACTGTGCGCTGGCGCAGGTTGTACAGCAAGATCACGGCGCCGTTGCCGCGGTCGTAGACTTCGCGCGTCTGGCTTTGCCAGCTGCCGTCGCGCCGGCGCAGCGAGAAGGTCAGGCGCTTGAGGATGTACCAGTTGTCCGACAGCAGTTCTTCCTGGTCGATGCGTACCCGCGGTGCTTGCATGATGTGTCCCTGTGATTGTGCTTGGTGTTTTTTAGAATATCGTGCAAAATCGTGCAATGTCAAGAAAATACATGCAGGAGCGGCCATGCTGACAACCCAGCGCAAGCAGTATCTGATGGACCTGTTGCGGCGCGACGGGCAAGTGGTGGCCAAGGCCGTGAGCGAGGAACTGGGCTTGTCGGAAGACACCATCCGGCGCGACTTGCGCGAGCTGGCGCGCGAAGGCTTGCTGCAGCGCGTGCATGGCGGCGCGCTGCCGGTCTTGCCCGCCTCGCCGGCGCTGGCCGATTTCACTGCGCGCGCGCAGATCTCGGCCGATGCCAAGGCGGCCATCGGGCGCGCCGCCGCCGCCCTGGTCGCGCCGGGGCAGGTGGTGCTGCTCGATGGCGGCACCACCTCGGGCCACCTGGTGCGCCATCTTCCGCTGGACCTGCGCGCCACCGTGCTCACCCACAGTCCCTCGGTGGCGCTGGCGCTGCTGGAACATGAACAGGTGGAGGTGATCATGCTGGGCGGGCGCCTGTACCGCCATTCGCTGGTGGGGGTGGGCGCGGCCACGCTGGAGGCGATCGCCCAGGTGCGCGCCGACCTGTGTTTCCTGGGCGTGAGCAGCATCGATCCGGACGCCGGCCTGTCCACCGGCGACTTCGAGGAGGCGGCCGTCAAGCGCGCCATGTGGCGGGCGGCCGCGCACACGGTGGTGCTGGCCTCGCCCGAAAAACTGGCGACCGCCTCGCCTTACCGCATCGCCGGCGCGGACCAGATCGGGGCGCTGGTGGTGGCGCGCGGCACCGACGACGCCTTGCTGGCGCGCTACCGCGCGCTGGGCGTGACGGTACACGTGGCCGGGGCGTAAAAAAGCCGGCATCGCGATGCCGGCTGTTCGGGGTACCGCGATGAGGCTGCGGGCTTAACCCTGGCGGTTCGGCTCGGCGACGTAGATCTCGACGCGGCGGTTGCGCGCGCGGCCGGAAGGGTCGTCGTTCGAAGCGACCGGTTCGCGTTCGCCGCGGCCATCGATCATGATGCGGTTGGGCGAGACGCCGCGCGAGGCGAGGAAGTCGCGGGTCTGGGCGGCGCGGTCGACCGACAGCGGCTGGTTGACCGCATCGTTGCCGGTGCTATCGGTGTGGCCGATGATGGTCACGGTGGTCGACGGATTGTCTTGCAGGGTGGCGGCGAAGCGTTCCAGCACGGGACGGAAATTCGATTTGATGTCGGAGCGGCCGGTGTCGAACGAGACGTCGGCAGGCACCTCGAGTTTCAGGCGGTTATCCTGGGTCTGGCTGACCTGGATGCCGGTACCGCGCGTGGCCTGTTCCATGGCTTGCTTCTGCTGCTCCATGCGGTTCGACCAGATATTGCCGATCAGTGCGCCGGCGGCGCCACCGATGATGGCCCCCTTGCCCGCGTGTCCGCCGTGGCCGGCAGTCGCGCCAATGATCGCGCCCAGGCCAGCACCGACGCCGGCGCCGGTGGCGGTGCCGCGCTGGGTCGGGGACATGTCGGCGCAACCGGTGGCCAGCATGGCGACGACAGTGATGCCGATCAGGGATTTGCTCAAGTTCATTTTCATAGTAGGGCTCCAAAAGTAAGTAATCCGTTTCGCTGTCACGCCAGGCTGTGCCAGGCGCGACCGCGAAACGGATCGGACATCAGTCGATGGCCGGATCGTGCGTCAGCTAGATACCTCGGCCGCTGATCAGGCGAACCAGAATCATGATGACTGCGACAACCAGCAAAATGTGGATGAAGCCATTAATTGTATAGGAAGTGACCAGACCGAGCAGCCACAGGATCAGAAGTACGACGGCGATTGTATAGAGCATGATATTGTCCTCGGTGGGTTTTTATAGACGACTGGTATGTCGTGATTGCAGTATGCAGAACTCTTGCATGCCGCTCCGTACGCTGGCGTACATTAAGAATAAGTTTTTTGTTCGTTTTGCAAGGCTGGCAACCATCCCAATACGCCAGCCAGGCCAACCAAACCAATCAGGCAAGCCACCAGGCCGCCGGCAATCAGGAACACCACGTCCTGGGCCTGCATTGCAGGGCTGCTGCCCGCCGCGACGGGTCCCGCAGCGCTGAAACCGAACAGCGTCACGATAATGCCCCAAGCTACAATGCCGATCCAAATCATGCGGTTCATGATAATTCCTTCGTCTCTGGTGATACTGCCGCGCCGTTTGCTGCAGGCGTGAAGCCATTCTCGCGCCAGCTCATCAGGAGATCAGTTCGCTAACACACATTGCAAACAAGAAAAGAATGCGTCAGGGGAGCGCGGCGCCTGGGCGTTGTTTTTTTGTACTGGCGCGCGCGATCAGGCGGCCGGGCGCAAGGTCCCGTTGACGATCTCGACGCGGTCGCCGGCACGCCAGCCGGCTGCGCTCCGCTGATGGAAGGTACGGGCGCCGCCATCATCGAGGCGGACCCGGATTTCATAGCTGCGGGTGGCCTTCATGCTGCCTTCGATCTGGTTGCCGGCCACGGCGCCGCCGACGGCACCGGCCACGGTGGCCAGCTTGCGGCCGTTGCCGCCGCCGACCTGGTTGCCCAGCAAGCCGCCGAGGATGGCGCCGCCGGCCGCACCCAGGCCGCTGCCCTGGGCGCCCTGGCTCACTTCACGCACCGATTCGACATTGCCGCAGTGCGCGCACCAGCGGCGTTCCTGGTCCGGTTCGGCCGCGCTCACGCGCGGCGCCGGCTGGCTTGGCGGCGCCGCATGGTCGCGCGCGGCCCGGCGCCCGCCATCCTGTTCGCGCTCGCGGTCGCGCTCCCGGCCGAGCCCGCGCTGATCGCGCGCGGCCAGCGCGGGCGGCGTGCTGCCCTCCAGTCTGGAGGCGAGCATGGCGCGGTCGATCTGGCTCAGTTCGGCCGGGGCGGGCGCAGCGCCGATGGACGCGGGAAGCCAGCCCAGGATGGCGGCCGTGCCGGTGCCGCAAAACACGATGACCGCCACGGCGGCCGCGATCAGCAGGGGATGGCGCGCGCCCTGGGTCACGGGAGAAAAAGGTGTACTCATGGTTTCCTTTGGATTGAACGGCGCTGCCGCACTGTCGGGTTGATGCGGCTCATTCTCCTGATGACGGGGCCGTTCTTCCGTGCGTCACCGTACATACTTTGCCTATTATTGCCGTTACCCTGATTGACATTGTTTGCACATGTATCCGTCGTATTTACCTGGCCTGACCTATCTAATGATCGCTATCCGTTTTGACTTATGGTCGACCACCCGCTTTGCCTGCCGGAGGGAACGATGAAGCACGTCTCCGCGGTCGAGCTCGACCACCCGAACGGCAACCAGCTGCTCGCCGCCCTGCCGCATGCCGACCTGGCGCGCCTGTCGCCCTTGCTCGAACCGGTGCAGGTGGAGGTGGGCGAGGTGCTGTGCGAGCCGGCCGAGCCGGTGCGCTACATCTACTTTCCGCACGATTGCCTGATTTCCCTGCTGGGCGTGGCGGAAGGGCGCATGACGCTCGAAGTGGGGCTGGTCGGGCGCGAAGGCATGCTGGGCGCGACCGTCGCGCTCGGACATGACACGGCGCAGACGCGCGCCATCGTGCAGCGCGCCGGCTGCGCCAGCCGCATGGACAGCGCCAAGTTCCGCACCGAGTTCGCGCGCAATCCGGCCTTGCAGCGGGTGCTGTACCGTTACACCGATACCTTGCTGGCGCAGGCGATCCAGATCGCCGTGTGCAGCCGCTTCCACGTGCTCGAAGCACGCCTGGCGCGCTCGCTGCTGATCACGCGCGACCGCCTCAAGTCCGACAAATTCCATCTCACCCACGAATTCCTGGCGCATGCGCTGGGCGTGCGCCGGGTCGGCGTGACCAAGGCTGCCAGCGCCCTGCAGCAGCAGGGGCTGATCATCTACAGCCGCGGCAATATCGAAATCCTCGACGTGCGCGGCCTGGCCGCGGCTTCCTGCAAGTGCTACGAGATCGTCAAGGAAGCCGGCGCCTGCGCGCTGTCCACCGCCTTCGTCTGAACCCGTGCGGGCAGCGGCGGCCTACGGGGCTTGCCGCTGGCCGAGCACCTGAGCGCGGTACGCCATCCATTGCTCCAGACCCTGTTCCGGTACCGGCATCTGCTCCAGGAAGGTGCCGGCCGAGGTATCCATCGCCTGCCAACCATGGCGCCGGCACAGTTCCACAATGGGCGCGGCAATCCCGGCGCCGGCGCGCACGTGCAGCATGATGCTGTTGACCGGATCGTGGTCCGAGAGATTGAAGCCGACCGAGCCGAACGGCCCCTGATAACGACCCCACGTCGGATCGCTCCAGCCGGTGTCCGCGAACAGATCGGCAATCGCGGCCTGGATCTGCGCCCGGCTTCCCATCGGCAGGCAGGACTCGTCGTTGCCGATCTGGCCGACATGGGTATACGTGCGCGAAAACTTGCAAACGAAAACATCCCAGCTCATCGCTTCCCCCGTGTTTTTCCCGTCATGATAAAACACCAGGCGTAAAAAAACCCCGCGTACGGGGTTTTTCCTCAATCAGGCAAAGCGGTCATTTGGGTGGCTTGACCTGGTTGCCGATCACGCCGCCGACGACTGCGCCGCCGACGGTGCCGCCCGCGCTGCCGCCGGTCAGGACGCCACCGACCACTGCGCCGGCACCGGCGCCGATGGCGGTGTTCTTATCCTGCCCCGACATGCCGGCGCAGCCGCTCAAACCGAGCGCCAGCGTGACCAAAGTCGCGCTCATGACCACTTGCCTGATTGTTTTCATCTTGAACCTCGTTGAATTGCTTGTTGCTTATTTCATGCGAATATCGTTTTTCACCGACTTCACACCTTTGACGTCGCGTGCGACCTTGCCGGCGGTAGCGATGCTGTCATGGGCAGCAACGAAGCCGCTCAGTTGCACAACGCCTTTGAAGGTTTCAACGTTGATTTCAGCAACTTTCAGGCTCGGCTCGTTGACGATGGCAGCCTTGACGCTGGTGGTGATCACGCTGTCGTCAACGTACTCGCCGACGCTTTCTTTCTTGTCGGTCGAAGCGCAGCCGACAACGGTGGTCAGCATCAGGGCGGCGATCAGGGTCGAGACGATTTTCAGGTTTTTCATGGTGTGTTCCTCTATGGTGGTGGTCTATGTTGTTATGCGTTCGGCAGTGCTTTCGCCCATCCGATGTAGCCAGAATAGTGCCTGCCGAGCTCGTGGTCTGTTCGCCAACGCACATAGGTGACAAAACGCAATTTTTCCACCATCAGCGGCTGGTCTTGCCCGGCGGCGGGGCTTGCGGCTTTTCGCGCGCCTGCGCCAGCAGGCGCGCGCAGCCGCTGTCCTGGCCCGGTCCGGTGTTTACCAGCGGCAGCAGGGCGGCGGCCGGTGCCGCCAGTCCGAGCGCCACGGCGCCGCCGGCTTTCAGGGCCAGCACGCCCTTGTCGACGCTCACGTCGGGCTTCGAGAAGCTGCCGCGCACGTGCAGGGGCGAGCGCAGCGAAAAGATGCGCAAGCCCTTGGTCTTGGGATTGAGGGTCAGGTCCATCTGTTCGTTGGCGAGGTTGATGGTGCCGTCGGCCGTGATGACCGCTTCCTCGGTATCGACCACGAAGGTGCGCGTCTGCATCAGCCCGTTGGTGACCTGGAAATCGGTGGCCATGCAATTGAGCTTGACCTGCTTGTCGCCGAACAGCTTGGTGAGCACGATATTTCCGATATTCAGGCCGATCTGTTCGAGCAGCATCTTGCTGACCGTGCCTTCATCGATCAGCGCCTTGATTTCGCCGTTGGACGCGCCCAGCAGGGAAGCGACCGAATTGCCGGTGCTCGATAGCTGGGCGTCGCCATTGATCTGGCCGACGGTGGCTTTCATTTCGGGAATCGACGGGAACAGTTCCTTGATGCGGATATGGCGCGCGCTGACCTTGGCGGTGGCCTTGATGGCTTGCTTGCCCTTGCCGCTGCCGTCGAGCTTGATGGTCGAGCTCATGTTTCCGCCAGCCATCTGGAAGTTCATCGGCGCCAGGTTGAGCACGCCATCCTTGAGGATCAGGTGGGTGTTCAATTTGCTGATCGGCAGCTGCTTTTCGCGCACGATGCGCTCGGCTTCATAGCGCACGTCGGCGTCGATGGCGGTCCAGCGTTCGGTGCGGAACGATTCGACCGGCAGCACCTTGCCGGCCGGCTGCACCGCCTCGACCCCGCGCGCTTGCTTGCTGGCATTCGAGTCGGCGCCCACCAGCGGCCCCAGGTCGGCGAACTGCAGCAGTTTGGAAGATACAGTGCCACTGAGTTTGCCGCGCGGCTTGCCGGTTCGGTATTCGAGGTGGCCGGCGATATCGCTGGAACCGACCTTGCCGGTGAATTTGTCGTAGATCCAGCGGCTGCCGGTCTCGCCCAGTTCGCCCGTCAGGCGACCCTCGGTGCGAAACGCCGGCGTTTCCGGCAGCAGCACGCCGGTCAGCGTATACAAGCGCGCCATGCTGGCACCCGCCAGCTTGAGGCGCAGGTCGAGCGCGGCCAGCCTGGTCGGCTTGGTGAGCGTGCCTTCGACTTCGATGTGGGTCTTGCCCACGTGCAGATCGGCCTGCACCGGGTAGGGCGTGGTTTGCTGCTTGAGCGAGAGTACCGCGCCGGCCTTGCCGCCGCCGCTGACCGGACCGCCGTTGTAGGTGCCGCGCAGCTTCCAGCTGACGCCGTAGGCCGGGTCGGCGTTGACGGTGTCGACGTCGGCCGTCAGGTCGATCTTTTCGAGCGCATCGTTGAACTTGACCACGCCCTTGGTGAAGATCACGCGTTCAAGGTCGAGCTTCCAGCGCGCCGGCTGCTCGTCCTGGCGGAAGGTCCAGTTGTTCTTGCCATCCTTGTCGCGGCGCAGGTCGACCGCCGGCGCGTCGAAGCGCAGCACGGGAATGGCGATGGTCTTGCGCAGCAGCGCGAACGGATTCAGCGAAAACGAAAACTGTTTGACGCTGGCCATGTCGCCCGCGCCGAGACCCTGCGGCTGGCCGACATGCACATCGTTGGCGACCAGGTGCGGCCACGGTACCAGGTCGCGCCAGGTGCGGTCGTGCCCGGCCATGATGGAGGCCGGCTTTTCCCAGCTCAGCTTGAGGTCGCCGGCGATGACGACGGGGCGGTCGAGCGCTTCGCTGGCCTTGGCGCCCAGCCAGGGCCTGGCCTTGTTCCAGTCGTAGGTGAGCAGGATGGCCAGCGCGATGGCGGCAATGGCGGCCAGCACGGCGAGGCTGGCGAGAATGATCTTGGTGCGGCGCGCGAGCGGTGTGCGGCCGGACGGGACCGGGGCGGCTTGACTCATGACTATCCCTTTTGTGAAAGTAAGAGCAGCTTAAGCGATAAGGGTAGCTCGCTTGTGTACGTTAGCGCACGGTCGGAAGGGCCCTTGCGCGCAAAACATTTGCTATGTGCGGCAGCGAACCGAACTTGCCATTAAATCAGCTTATAACGTTATCACGACATCATTACACCTCATGGAGAAACCCGATGAATGCACAAATCAAGAATCAAGTCTGCAAAGTTCTTTGCGCCGCACTGGTTATGACACTGGCCGCTTGCGCCAGTTCGCAAAAAGCGCCGGCCACGGCCGATGTGGCCGTGTCCAAGAACGCGGTTGAAAATGCCGTGAGTGCGGGCGCCGCCGACCTGGCACCTGAAGAAATCAATGCGGCGCGCGCCAAGATGATGCGCGCCAACGCAGCCCTGGCCGCCAAGGATTACAAACTGGCGCGCGAACTGGCGACCCAGGCCCAGGCCGATGCCAAGCTGGCCCAGAGCAAGGCCAATTCGGCCAAGGCCACCAGCGCCGCCAACGCACTGCAGGATGACTTGCGCGTGCTGCGCGAAGAAGTCGACCGTGCCAACAAGCCACAACAATAAAAACAGATTGACGCCGCGCGCCCTCACAGCGGCAGCGCAGGCCGGATGGCCGCGCACGGTAGCACCCAGAGCACAAGAAAACCATTGATTAGCGCGCCCCGTGCGCTACGACAAGAAAAGGAAATACCTCCATGAAACATACTTTGATCAAGTCCGCCATCCTCGCCTCCGTCCTCGCGCTGGGCGCATGCAGCAGCGTGCCGACCACCACCCCATTGCTGGACCAGGCCCGTGGCGATTTCGTCGCCGCCAACAATAATTCGCGCGTGTCGACCTTCGCCCCGCTGGAATTCAAGCAAGCCAGCGAAGCGCTGGAACAAGCCAACGCCGCCGCCGCGCGCAAGGATAGCCTGGAGCAGATCGACAAGCTGGCCTACCTGGCCAAGCAAAAGATCGCCACCGCACAGGAAGTCGCCAAACAGAAGCAGGCTGAAGCCGATATCGCCGCTTCCGGCAAGCAGCGCGATGCCGTGCGTCTCGAAGCGCGTACCGCCGAAGCGGACCGCGCCAAGATGGATGCCGCCGCCTCGAAAGCCGCCGCCGCCGCCGCCAGCGCTGACGCCGCCGCCGCCCAGAACCAGGCTGCCGCCGCGCAAGGCCAGGTTGCCGCCGCCGAAGCCCAGACCCGCGAAGCCCAGGCCCGCGCCGCCCAGCTCGAAGCACTGATGACGGACCTGCAAGCCAAGAAAACCGAACGCGGCCTGATCATCACGATCGGCGACGTCCTGTTCGGCGTGAACCAGGCCAACCTGACCCCGAACGGCCAGGCCACCCTGCGCAAGCTGGCCGATGCCCTGGCACAGAACCCGAACCGCACGGTGCTGGTCGAAGGGTTTACCGACAGTACCGGCAGCACTGCGCATAACCAGCAATTGTCGGAGCGCCGCGCCACGTCCGTGCGCGCCGCCCTGGTCGACATGGGTGTGGCGCGTGACCGCGTCGCCATGCGCGCCTACGGCGAAGCCTTCCCGGTCGCCGCCAACGATACGGCCGGCAACCGCCAGATGAACCGCCGCGTGGAAATCGTGCTGTCGAACGAAGGCGCGCCGATCGCCCCGCGCCGTTAATACGAACACCACCGCAACAGATTTTTAAGGAATCATCATGGAACACAACACCAAGCCACTGGCGCACGGTTTCGACGTGCAAGCCATCCGCCAGGCAGCGGCCAATCTGGACGACGGCGCCGTGACGGACGGTTACGCCGCCGACCGTGAAGCGGTCATCAACATGCTGAACGATGCGCTCGCCACCGAACTGGTGTGCGTGCTGCGCTACAAGCGCCACTACTACACCGTCAACGGTGTGGGCAACGGCCCGATCAAGGCCGAATTCCTCGAGCACGCGCAGCAGGAACAGGAACACGCCGATTCGCTGGCCGAACGCATCGTCCAGCTGAACGGTTCGCCGAATTTCAATCCGGCTACCCTGACCGCGCGCAGCCACGCCGAGTACGACGAGTCGGATGATGTACAAACCATGATCCGCTCGAACCTGATCGCCGAACGCGTGGCGATCGAGTCGTACCGGCAAATGATTGCCGCCATTGGCGACAAAGACCCGACCACCAAGCATCTGTTGATCAGCATCATGGCGGTCGAAGAAGAGCACGCGGACGACATGCGCGATCTGCTGGCTCGCTAAGAGCAAAAACGGACACATTTTTCAGACTTTTTTCAACCCACCACTGGAGTTCATCATGTTAGATACCACTACCCGCAGCAACGGCACTTCCAACCTGAACGGCAATGTGAACGCAGTCCAGACCGATGTCAAGACCCTGGTCAAGGATGCCCAGACCCTGCTTTCCGCAGCGGCCGCACTGACTGGCGAGAAAGCCGAAGACATGCGCGCGCGCGGCATGGAAATGCTGGACGTAGCGCTGGGCAAGGCCTCGCAAGTGCAAGGTCAAGCTATCGTCAAAGGTAAGGAACTGGCGCACACCGCCGATGTCTATGTCAAGGACAACCCATGGCGCACGATCGCTGCAGCAGCCAGCGTCGGCTTGCTGGTCGGCGTGATCCTGGGCCGTAAATAATCCACGCCGGGAGAAGCCATGGACAAAACAACTGCTGCAGTGCATGGCCCCGGCCTGATGGGCGGCCTGACAGGGCTGGCAAAAAATATCTTCGGACTCGTGGTGTCGCGCGTGGAACTGGCGGCACTCGAGTTGTCCGAAGTGCGCAATCATGTGCTCGAACTGCTGGTGGTGTTTTCGCTGGCAGTGCTGTGCGCCATGTTTGCGCTGGCCTACGGCACCGCGACCATCGTCGCGCTGGCCTGGGAAAGCATGGGCTGGAAAATCCTCCTGCTGATGTTTGCCGTGTTCATCGCCGTGACGATCGGCCTCGTGGTCAAGGCCAAGGCCATGCTCAAAGAGGGCAAGCTGGCTTTCCCCGAGACCATGAACGAACTCAAGAACGATCGTGACATGCTGCTGTAAGCGGCCATTCAGACCGGAGGATTACGATGGATAACATAATCGGGCTCGACAAAAAAGCGGGCAAGGGCGCGGCCGAGTCGGTGTCGGAGCGCAAGGCGCGCCTGCTGCGCCAGGGCGATTTTTACCGCGTCGGCATTGCCCATGCCAAGGCCCGGATCAAGCACGATGCGCGTCCCGACGTACTGTTCCACTCGGCACTCGACCATGCGACCTGGGCGGTGCGAGCGCGGATCGACAGCGTGCTGCATCCGACCGGCATCAGCGTGGCGGCTATCATGCCGTACGTGGCGACCATCCTCGGTGTCATCACGCGGCGCCGGCTGGTCAAGCCGGCGATCGGGGTGGCGGCGGTGCTCGGTGGCCTGGTCTGGTACTTGCAGCAACGCCGCACGCGCGAGGCGCCGAGCGTGTGAACTAGTTGGTGACCATGCCGGGCAAGCGAACCCGGCCTTGCAACAAGAACGGAAAAATATGGTGGGGCTTGAGCGGCGTCGTAATCTTCGGATTCGACGCCGTCTTTTTTTCGGGGCTCTTTTTTTTCGGCTCGCTATTTACTCTATACTCGATTGATCCTTTGACTGCGGCGATCCCATGACAGACATTAACAAGCTCAATCCCGATAAGCTGCGTATCGTTCTCGTCCTGCAAGGCGGCGGCGCCCTGGGCGCGTACCAGGCCGGCGTGTACCAGGCGCTGCACGAACACAATCTGGTGCCGGACTGGATCGTCGGCACCTCGATCGGCGCCATCAATGCCGCCCTGATCGCCGGCAACGAGCAATCGGTGCGGCTGGAAAAGGTCAAGGCCTTCTGGGACCGCGTCTCGCATCCGGATACGCTGGACATGACGCGCGTGGACGACCGCCAGCGGCGTTCGAATATCTGGCTCAATACCTTCGACACCGTCATGCGCGGGGTGCCCGGGTTTTTCTCGCCGCGCCTGTTCAGCGGCTTTGCGTACGGGATGACGGTGGCGCCGGAAGAAGCCTCGTTCTACGACACCTTGCCGCTGCGCGACACGCTGCGGGAACTGGTCGATTTCGATTACCTCAATGCCGACGGCGGCATGCGCTTGACCGTGAACGCGGTCAATGTGCGCACCGGCGAACTGGCCCACTTCGACAGCGAGAGCGGACAGCTGTGCGCCGACCACGTGCGCGCCAGCGGCAGCCTGCCGCCGGCCTTCGCCCCGGTGCGCATAGCCGGCGAACTATACTGGGATGGCGGCCTGTACTCGAACACCCCGCTCGAATCGGTGTTGCGCGAATTGCCCGGTGGCGACACCATCTGCTTCATGGT
The DNA here is from genome assembly GCF_011682175.1 of Massilia frigida. Taxonomy (GTDB): domain Bacteria; phylum Pseudomonadota; class Gammaproteobacteria; order Burkholderiales; family Burkholderiaceae_D; genus Telluria_A; species Telluria_A frigida. The sequence goes on along the minus strand of NZ_WHJG01000019.1, from coordinate 102,905 downwards.
CGATTTGTGGAGCGCGGAAGGGGAAGTGCCGGTGACGATGGACGAGGTCAGCACGCGCCAGAAGGACGTGACCTACGCCTCGCGCTCGAAGCGCCATATCGAAGATTACAGCGCGACCCATGCGCTCCAGCACAAGTTGCGCCAGCTGTACGCGCGCTTGCCGGAAGCCGAGCGCACCGACGACGACCGGCGCGAGCTGGAAGCGCTCGGCTGCGACGCCACCTTGCACATCGTGCGGATTCCCTATGCGGGCCGCGACTGGCATATGGCGTCGAAAGACGTCAATTTTTCCAAGGGATCGATCGCGTGGCGCTGGGAGCAGGGTTACCGCGATGCATTGCGCGCGCTCAAGCATGCCGGCTGGCTGGTGATGGTGGCCGAAGAAACGGCCGTGGTGGTGCACGAATTGCCGCCGGAGCAGGACGACTGGGTCGCTGCGGCGGCGTAATCACGATGCGGCTTGCGGGCTTAGCCGCCGGCGGCTGCCTGGGCGCGCGCGCCGGCCATGTCTTTCTGATAGTTTCGCTTGCGCTTCCTTGTTGCACGCGCCGCGTTCGGCGGCCGGCAGGGCGCGGCAAGCACCCCGGGCTTCCTGCAGGGCCGCGCCCATTTCCTTGCGCAGGGTGCGCAGGCGGGCGTCGGGGGTGACATCCTCGCGCGACCAGCGCGCCGGGTCGCCACGGGCGATTTCGGCCGCTTGCTGGCGCGCGGTGGCGGCCGGCACGTTCTGGTCGGTCGAGGTTTGGGCTTGCTGGGCCTGCGCCAGGCTCATGCACATCAAGCCGGCGCTGACGATGGCGGTGCGCAGCGCGCGCGACAATGGACGGGTGGTGGGTGCGGATGCGCCTGGCATCACGGTCGGTACAGGCTCGCGCATGGCGGCTCCTTGTCTGATGGTGGGGCAAAAAAAACCGGCGCACGCGGCGCCGGTTGTCGACTTTTACAGGCGCCCGGTGATGAGCAGCACAATCAGCACCACCACGATGATGCCGGTGATGCCGGTTGGACCGTATCCCCAACTGCGGCTGTGGTTCCAGGTTGGAAGAACGCCGATCAGCGCAAGAATGAGAATAACGAGAAGAATGGTACCCATGGTGGGCTCCTTAAAAGTGGTCGAGCTGGCTGGCAGTTCGTGTTTTATTGTTGGCGGGTGGGTAATACAAAAAAATTAGTAACGGTAGACGCGGCCATCGACCAGACGCACGCGGTTGCCCACGCGCAGGTCGTACACGCTGTCCTGCACGACCGTGCGGGTTTCGCCATTTTCCAGGCGCACATTAATCTGATACAGTTCCTGGCCGTTGCCGGCATTGCGGTTGGCTTCGACCTTGTTGCCGACCACGGCGCCGCCGACGGCACCGGCGACGGTGGCGGCGGTGCGGCCAGTGCCGCTGCCGACCTGGTTACCGACCAGCGCGCCCACGATCCCGCCGACCACCGCGCCGGTGCCGCTGGTCTGGCCTTCGCTGCGGGTGACCTGGATCGATTCGATGGTGCCGTATCCGGCCGAGGCCGATACCGGGTTGCTGTAGCTGCCATTGTTGGCCGGCTGGTTCGAGGTGCTGGCGCAACCGCTGATGACTGCAGAAACGGCGACGACCAGTGCTGCGATAGTCTGAGTCGATTTCATGTTGTTCTCCTGACAAAGTGTAGAGCCAGCATAATCAGCAACAACCCTGGGGTCTGTGCGCTGCCGCACCCAGTCCGCGGCGCTTGAGCTTGCATCAAACTGTTGGGTTTTTGCCACTAATCGTGTTGTGTTCGCCAGCGTACAGATGTGCTGTCCCACATCCCGTACAACGTTATTGAGCGATGTATTGTCACCGGAGAAAAGCAAGATGAAGCAAGCAGTGATCCGCGCCCTGGGCGGCGCCCTCCTGATGTCGGCCGCGCTGGCCGCCAGCGCGGCCACGCCGGAAGCGACAGCGGCGTACAGCCAGGCCAGGGATGCGGCGACGAGCGCCTACAAGGCGGCCCGTGCGCGTTGCGATGCCATCAGCGGCAACCCGAAAGAGGTGTGCGTGGAAGAAGCCAAGCTGGCGCGCGTGCGCGGCGTGGAAGAAGCCGCCGCCATCTACAAGGGCACGCTCAAGGCCTATACCCAGTCGCGCCTGGAGATTGCCGGCGCCACGTATGACCTGGACCGGGTCAAGTGCAAGGCATTGACGGGCAATGACAAGGATGTCTGCATCCAGCAGGCAAAAGCGACCCTGATCGCGGCCCAGGCCGACGCCAGGGCCGACAAGAAAGCGATCGAAGCGCGCACCGATGCGCGCGCCGACAAACGAACGGCCGAGTACAAAGTCGCGCGCGAAAAGTGCGATGCTTTTGCCGGTGCGGCCAAGGACAGTTGTGTCTCGGCCGCAAAATCGCAGTACGGCAAATGAGCCGTCCTGCAACAGCTCACATTGAGCATCTTTTTGAACCACCCACCAAGGAGTCCACCATGAAAATCGCAAAACGTCTGTCGTCCATGCTGTTTGCCGCTACCCTCGTTGCCACCATGGCCGGTTGCGCTTCGACTGCTACCAAGGAAGGGACCGGCGAGTTTATCGATGACACCGTGATCACCGCCAAGGTCAAAGCGTCGATCTTCAACGAGCCGACGCTGAAATCGTCGGAAATCAACGTCGAAACCTTCAAGGGCGACGTGCAGCTGTCCGGCTTCGTGGCCGATCCGGCCGATGCCACCAAGGCGGCCGACGTGGCACGCGGGGTGAAGGGTGTCGTCTCGGTCAAGAACGACGTCCGTGTGAAGTAAGCTGTGCTCTCCAGGCCGGCCCGCAGTGGCCGGCCTGTGGCGCCGGCATTATAATGTGAAGATTTTATGCAGCTTGCAGATCCGATTCCGGCACCCGCCAATGAAAACCCCGCTCCTTCCGTAGAGAGCGCCGCCGTCACGGCACCCCTTGCCGCTCCCGGCGCGGAGCCAAACGATCCCCTTGTGGCGAGCGCCGCGCACACCTTGCGCATCCCGATCCATGTCAACGCGCGCGGGCTGGCGCTGGGCATCATCGCGACGATTGCCTTTGTCTATGCGCTGCAGTGGTCGCAAAAATTCCTGGTCCCGCTCTTGCTCGGGATTTTCATCGCCTACACCCTCAACCCCGTGGTCCTGTGGCTCGAACGGCGGCTGCGCATCAAGCGCGCCATTGGCGCGACCATCGTCACGATCGCCATCCTGGCCTCGATGGCCGGGGTGCTGAACCGGGTGCAGGGCGAGTTTTTCAATATCATCGATGAATTGCCGACGATCACGCAGAAAGTCACGCGCCTGCTGACCAATGCCAGCGGCGGGCAGCCGAGCACGATCCAGCAGATGCAGGCGGCCGCTTCCCAGATCGAACAGGCCACCTCCAGCGTGGGCGGGCAGCGCTCGCCGGCGCGCAAGGCGATGCCGGCCGCCGCCGCCGCCGGGGGCACGTTCAAGATCATGGACTGGGTGCTGGCCGGCTCGATGGGCTTCATCGGTTTCATTACCCAGGCCACGATGGTGGTGTTCCTGGTGTTCTTCCTGCTGCTGGCGGGAGATACCTTCAAGCGCAAGCTGGTCAAGCTGACCGGGCCATCCTTGAGCCGCAAGAAGGTGACCGTGCACATCCTGGACGATATCAACAGTTCGATCCAGAACTATATGTTCATGCTGCTCGTCACCAATACCTTGCTGGCGCTGATGATGTGGGTCGCGCTGCGCGCGATCGGCCTGGAAAATGCCGGCGCCTGGGCTATTTTTGCCGGGCTGATGCACATCATGCCGTACTTCGGCCCGCTGCTGATCACCGCGCTGACCGGCTTGGTCGCCTTCATGCAGTTCGAATCGCTGGAAATGGTGCTGCTGGTCAGTGGTGCCTCGCTGGCGATCGCCACCCTGGTCGGCACCGTCATCGCTACCTGGATGACGGGCAAGATCGCCAAGATGAACCCGGCCGCCGTGTTCGTCAGCCTGCTATTCTGGGGCTGGCTGTGGGGCATGTGGGGCTTGCTGCTGGGCGTGCCGGTGGTGGTGATGATCAAGGTCGTGGCCGAACGGGTCGAAGGCATGGAAGTGCTGGCCGAGCTGCTGGGCGAGTAAGGTGGCCGGGCAGGGCGGCGGCGCAGCGGGGCGGCGCGCCTTTGCGCCCGCGCCGCCGTATGTTAGGCTTGCAGATCGTCAATTCAGAAGCGCGCCTAATTCATGCTCCAGTTTACACATTTCGTGGTGAAGCTCTCCCGCGTCGCCGCCGCCGTGCTGTGCGCCGGCTTGCTGCCCTGCGCCGCCCTTGCCCAATCGGTGGCCTTCAGCTTCGATGACGGACCGTCGCTGGCCGAGACGCCACGCATGTCGGCGCAGCAGCGCAACCAGGCCATGCTCGATGCGCTCGCCAAACACAAGGTGACGGCGGCGCTGTTCGTTACCGCCGGCAATGGCGCCGACAAACCCGCCGGCTACGCGCTGGCACGCGCCTGGGGCGAGGCCGGCCACGCCATCGGCAACCATACGATGAGCCATCCCGACCTCGACAGCGCCACGCTGAGCCTGGCGCAGTACCAGCGCGAAGTGATGGACTGCGACAAGATCATCGCCACCTTGCCCGGCTACCAGAAATGGTTCCGCTACACCTATCTGCGCGAAGGCAACACGCCCGAGAAGCGCGACGGCATGCGGACCTTTCTCGCCGCGCAGGACTACCGCAATGCGTATGTCAGTCTCGATACGAGCGACTGGCGGCTCGACGATTATCTGACCGAACTGCTCGCCAGGAACAGCAAGGCCGACCTGGCGCCCTTGAAAAAAGCCTACCTGGCGCATGTGCGCCAGCGGGCCCTGGCTTACCGCGACTTGTCGCAGCGCTTGCAGGGACGCGACATGGCCCAGGTCATGCTGATGCATCACAACCTGCTCAATGCGCTGTTCCTCGATGACGTGATCGGCATGTTCAAGGAGATGGGCTGGACCATCGTGTCGCCGGCCAAGGCCTTCGAGGACCCGGTGTATCGATTTTCACCGCACAGCCCCGTACCGGGGCAGAGCTTGCTGCTATCGATGGCGCGCAGCCTGGGGCTGGAGCCGTCCGGCCACTGGCGCCGCCTGCAGGATGACGGCGACGCCGATATCGAGAGCCTGAAAGTACAAGGATACTAGGATTACATGTTCGCCAATTTACCTTACGAATTACAGATCGCGCTGCGCTACACCAGCGCGCAACGCCGCAGCGAACGCAATCCCATGCTGTCGGTCATTTCCCTCATTTCGGTGAGCGGCATTGCGCTGGGCGTCGCCGCGCTGATTGTCGTGCTGTCGGTGATGAACGGTTTCCAGAAGGAAGTAGCGGCGCGCATGCTGTCGATGATTCCGCACATCGAGGTCATCGACGAGCGCGGCGGCCTGGCCAATTGGGAGCAGACCCTGGCGCAGGCGCGCAGCAATCCGGCCGTATCCGGCGGCGCGCCCTTCGTCAGCTTGCAGGGCATGTTGCTGTACGACGAAACGATGCGGCCGGTGGCGGTGCAAGGCATCTTGCCGGAGGCGGAAAAAACGGTGTCGCCCATCGCCAAGCGCATCAAGGATGGAAAACTCGATGATTTGCAGCCGGGCCGCTTCAATATCGTGCTCGGCTACGAGCTGGCCAACAAGCTGGGCGTGAAGGCGGGCGATAAATTGTCGCTGCTGGTAGCGCCGCAGGGGGGCACGGCGAGTTCGTGGACGCCGCGCCGGCAAGTCTTCACGGTGGCGGGATTGTTCAATGTGGGGCACAACGATTACGACTCCGGCGTGGCGCTGGTGCATATCGACGATGCGCGCGCGGTCGAGCACCTGGCGCTGCCGTCCGGATTGCGCTTGAGTTTGCATGACCTGCACCAGGCGCCGAGGGTGGCGCAGGAATTAATGGCCAGCATGCCGGCGCACCTGATGTTTCGCGACTGGACGCGCCAGAACGAAGTGTGGTTCGCGGCCCTGCAATCGCAGAAGCGCATGATGTTCTTGATCCTGGTGCTGATTATCGCGGTGGCGGCGTTCAATCTGGTGTCGACCCTGGTGATGAAGGTGAACGACAAGCAGGCCGATATCGCGATCCTGCGCACCCTGGGCGCGTCGCCGCGCTCGATCATGGCAATGTTCATGATGCAGGGGGCGCTGGTGGGCGTGATCGGGACCGCGGCCGGGGTGGCGGCGGGGGTGCTGTTCGCACTCAATATCGATGTGATCATGCCGGTGCTCGAGAAACTGCTGGGCAGCAAGCTGCTGTCGAAAGAGATCTACTTCCTCAGCTCGGTGCCATCGGACCCGCAATGGCGGGATGTAGCCATGATAGCCGGGGTCTCGGTGGCGCTGGCGTTCCTGGCGACCCTGTATCCGAGCTATGGTGCGGCGCGGATCAATCCGGCGGAGTCCTTGCGCTACGAGTAGGGATGGACATTGGTGAAAGACCGTTGATACAGACGCGGCGTCAACAAGCTGCCGTGGTAGCGGACCTGGTTTGGCGGATGCGCTTCTTCGGTCAAATTCATTTGGGCTAAAAAATGCCAGTGCAAATAATCGAGGTAATAGACCGATCCGAACAGGGAATCACTAAGCCATTTATTTGTCGCGGCGATGACGAGAAAATATATTTTGTCAAGGGTCGCGGTGCAGGCCGGAGAAGTTTGCTTTGCGAATGGATTGCGGGAAATCTGGGCTTGAGTCTCGGACTTCCCATTGCCCCCTTCACGGTGGTAAATGTTCCGAGCGCCTTGATTTCACTAAGATCCCGCGATGATGTGAACGAACTTGGCAGCGGGCCAGCGTTCGGATCACGGCGACGACAGGTTGTGGAACTTTCCTTTACGCATATTGATAAGGTGCCGATCAGTTCGCGGCGCGACGTTCTTGCATTCGATTGGTGGATTCGCAATGGCGATCGAACGTTGAGCGATGCCGGCGGCAATCCGAACCTTTTTTGGGACGTTAAATCCGATCAATTGGTGGTTCTTGACCACAATCAAGCATTCGACATCCATTTTTCGGCACAAAATTTTGCTGCTCTGCACGTGTTTAAACGGGAGTGTCCATCATTGTTCGAGGACTGGGTCGCCCAGGAACACTATGCCACTCGTTACCACGATGCCATGGCAAATTGGGATGGAATCTGCAATACTATTCCTGATGAGTGGTGGTACCTCGATGACGAGCGAACTCTGCCAACGGACTTTGATCCAAACACGCTACGTCAGCAGCTACTCAACTGCCGCGGCGACGCGTTCTGGAATATGAAATCATGAGCATTCCTTGCCTATACGCTATTGTGCGCTTTTGTCCCTTCCTGGAGACAGAAGAGTTTGCGAACGCTGGAATCATTATGATCGCTCCAGAACATGGGTTCTTCGCCTATAAGTTAATAACGCGTCGCCATGCGCGGGTCACAAACTTTTTCGAGCAACTGGACGGTTCTGTTTTCAAGACCGCCATGCAAAACCTTCGAGAGGAATTTGAACGCGCTGCCGCGATGTTGCGTACGCATGGTATTGACAAGAAGTATAAGCTCAACGATGTTGAATTCTCGAAAAGCCTGTTTGCGGAGATAGTCCGACCACGCGAAGCCGTGATTAAATTCAGCAAAGTTCGGGGCGTGCTGGCCGACGATCCGGAGACGAAGTTGGAGGATCTTTACGGATATTATGTTGAAAGAGACTTCGTCACCAAGGAGTATCGTGAGGCGGTGCTGGAGCGAACAATGCGCAGGTGGATATTCGATGCCGGCATTGCAAGTAAATTTGACAAAATGGAGGTCGGCAATGACGAATACCATGCGACCTTTCCGTTCGTCGAACAGGACGGCACGCGGGTCGTGCAAGCAGTGAAGCCATTGAACCTGGCGCAGGATCAACCAAGCAAGATACTTGACCATGGCGGCCAATGGCTATTCCGGATTCATACGCTGCAACGCAAGCACCTTTTGCCAAATAGAATTCTCTTCGCTGTCGAAGGTCCTGATGGACAAGGACCTCGACATAGGGCATATGATGACATCGTCGGAAATCTGCGCGATAGCGGAGCAACGGTGTACTCATACAGCGAGAAGGAACAGATCATGAGGTTTGTTCAAGGCCATGCCACTGTTGGGGATTCGTAGCGGATTGGGACACCCCGGGTTACGGCACCTGAGCCTGCGGACGCCGAAACTGTCGAGCATCGTCGGGTCGCGGCGAAAATATCATGCCTGGCAATGTGTTCACTCATCGAATCCGCGTCACCTTCGCCGCCGCCGTCTGCCCGCCACCGGTCACTTCATCCGGCTTGTGCTTGAGGCTGCCCAGCTGCAATGCATACTGGCGCGCAAACTCCGCCCCCAGGAAGAAAATCTGCGCCGAGTAATATACCCACAGCAGCAGGGCGATCATCGACCCGGCCGCGCCGAAACTGTTGGCCACGCCGCTGTTACCGATATACAGCCCGATGACAAATTTCCCCAGGGTGAACAAGGCGGCCGTCCCCAGCGCGCCGATGGTCACGTCGCGCCATGACAGCTTGATGCGCGGAAGCATTTTGTAGATCACGCCGAACAAGGTCGCAATCACCAGGAAGCTGATGGCCCACGATACCCACGACAGCAATAGCGCCGCATCTTTCCACAAACCATTCATGTACCTGTCCAGCACGGCCAGCGCGGCGCTGACCACCAGCGAGACCATCAGCAGGAAGCCCAGCACCAGGATCAGCCCGAAGGACAGCAGGCGCGTGCGCACGATATCCCACCAGGTGGCGTCGGTCGAGGCCGGCACGGCCCAGATGTCGTCCAGGCTATCCTTGAGCTCGGAAAACACGGTGGTTGCGCCGAACAGCAGCAGGCCGGTGGCGATGATGGTGGCCCAGATGCCGCTTTCCTTGTTGCGCGCACCGGCCAACACGAGCTGGATCGCTTCCGCGCCCTGCTTGCCGACCAGCCCCTGCAGCTCGTTGAGCAACTGCCCCTGGGCCGCTTCGGCGCCGTAGAAAAAACCGGCAATGGCAATTACCAGCACCAGGATCGGCGCCATCGAAAACAGGGTGTAGAAGGCCAGTGCCGCGCCCTTGCTGGCGGCGCGGTGGGCAAACCACTCGGTGACCGCGCAGCGCATCACGCGCACCAGTTGTTTCGAGTACGGCATCCATTCCTTGATTTCGATCATATGACTTCCTTACATTCGGGCGGGGAGCACGCGCCCCCCGCAAAACAGGCCGTAGCCCTTGCTTATTGCACGCGGCGCTCGATGGTGATCTGTTCGACTTCGACGCGGCGGTTCGGTTCCAGGCATTTGATCAGGTCGGCGCGCTTCTGGTCGGTGCAGGTGACGACCGGATTGGCTTCGCCCTTGCCGTAGGATTTCAGGCGCGCGCCGTCGATGCCCTTGGCGACCAGGTAGTCGCGCACCGCATTGGCGCGCCGCTCCGACAGCTTGAGGTTGTATTTTTCCGAGCCGAGGCGGTCGGCGTAGCCGCTGATGTCGACGTCGGTGATGCCGGGGTCGGCCAGCAGCGCGGCGGCGATCTCGTCCAGGCGGGTCTGGCTCACGTTGAGCGTGGCGCTGTCGAAGGCGAACAGCTCGGTGGCGCTCAGCGTGATTTTCTCGAAACGGGCCGGCGGCGGCGGCGGCGGCGGTGGCGCGGCCGGCTGCGGCGCCGGCGTGACGGCCGGCGGCGGCGTGGGCGCTGGCGGCGGTGCTGGCGGAGCCGGCTTGTTGAAGGCGTAGTTCAAGCCGATCGTCAGGTATTTGTTGTTGCTGCGGCTGATGCCGAAGGCTTCGTCGCCGCGCAAGCGTCCGCGCACGCTGCGCAGGTCGGCCTGCATCGACCACTGGTCGGTCAGCCCCAGCTGGAAACCGATGCCGGCGCTCGCGTAGGGCGAGGTTTTGCTGACACGGCGCAGCGGATTGTCGACCCGGTCGCGCTCGGCGCCGACGCCGAGCAGCAGGAAAGGCCGGAAATTCTGGCGCGACAGCATCAGCAGCGCGTCGGCGCCCAGCAGGGTCTGGCGATAGCTGGCGCGGCCTTCCCCGGCGCGCGCATGGGTGGCGCCGATCTGCACGTCCCACATCTCGGCCAGCGGCTTGCCGAACTTGAGGCCGCCACCGTAATTGCGCTCGCTCAGGCCGAAATCCTGGTCGGGCTTGAATGCGTTGACGCTGGGCTGGATATACCACGAGGGATTGATGTCTTGCGCAAAGGCCAGTCCGGCGCTGCACAACAGTGCCGCCGCAAGGGCCGTCTTTTTCATTTTGATCACAGGAAACTCCTATTGGATGGGTCGGTAGGGATGTCATCACTGATGCGAGGCAGTGTGACGTTCGACTTGAGATTAAGCGGCGGAGTTCAATGCAACCGTTCGATAGCGCACTGTGAAAGTGGACTTGTCTTTTTAATACAACAATTTGTGCGAGTATCAAGAAAAATCGCGCCGGACCGGGCGCAAACCCAGTCCGGCGCGATCTTGTCGCGCGAATAATAGCCGGAGCTATTAGCGCTTTTCCGGCACCACGATCACGGTGTCGCCGCCGGTCTTGCCGGTGTCGCCCTTGGCACCATCCATGCCAGGCGCGCCTGGGGTGCCAGCGCTACCTTCGGCACCGGTGCTGCCCGTGTTGCCGGTATTGCCGGTGCTGCCGGTGTTGCCGGTGTTGCCAGCAGCGCCGGTGGCGCCGGTAGCGCCAGTTGCGCCGGCAGGGCCAGGTACGGCCACCGGAACTTCAACGGTTGGGGTGACCACCGTGGCAGGTGGGTTGACAGTGGTTTTTTCGCATGCGGTCAGGCTGGCCATCGCCAGCAGTGCAGCCAGAAGTGTCGTTTTCATGGTGGTTTCCTTTTTTAAGTGTCTGGTGCCGGTGGCAGGCAGACTGAACGTCAATGAAGTCATTGCACACACAATGTTGTGCGAACGGGGCCAGAATACGGCCTTGTATTGATGCAATCTGTACGCCAACGCACACAGCCGGGCCCGTCATCAAGATTGCAACGATGAAAAGATGATCACAGGAAGTAAATTGTGCGAAATGTTCGATGGCGCACAGACCATCGAGGTCCACGCAGGCAATCTTGCACTCAGATGTGCGGAACCGAATTATTGTCAGGCTGTCAAACGACATGTAGCGGGTCCGGACGACATGACTATCTCTTCTCTTTGGAGTACTCAACATGCATGCAACGACACAGCACCACAATGCGGCCCAAGGCGACATGACCACATTGCACACCAGCGCCAATTCCTCCCTGATCGAGCGCGTCGCGCCCCAGCCAGCCGAGCGCGCTCCCATCTCGATGGCACCGATCGAGCGCGTGCGTTCGACCTCGGCCACCCAGCGCCGCATCGAAAATATGCAAAAACTGATCGGCGAATTGTCGACGCACGAAATGCTGGCCGATGAAATCGCCTGGTTCCTCAAGTTTTCGCCGTCCGGCGCGCGCAAATACATCCGCGACCTGCGCGAAGCGGGCGTGATCGAACTGGCGCGCTATATTGAAGGCACCGCCACCTACCTGGGCAAGGCCGTGTACCAGATTTCGCCCGATCCGGAACGCGTCAAGGCTTTCCTGGCCGCGATCGTGCAGCCGAAACGCGAAGGCGCCGCACCGCGCAAGGAACGTCCGGGCTTGCGCGAGCAAAGCATGGCTGGCACGGGCCGTCACTTCCACATCCTGGCGGACGACACCCACTATGCCATCCGTGTCAATCGCAGTCCGGTGGCGCGCGACCCGCTCGTCGCCGCCCTGTTCGGCGCGGCACCGTCGGCCAAGGAACAGGCCTGACCCTGCGCTGAGCGGCCCCGCCGCGCCCGCTTCGACCGTCCGGTTCGCTTGCAGGGCAGGTCCGTTCACCTGTCGTATCGTCCAGACAGGGCCGGCGCAGTCCGGCCCCCCGTTTTTCGTGCCACCTTCGCGCTTCCCCTTCGCGGCCGTGCGGGCACAGGCACGTCTGCTGTTTTTCTGTCATCCCCGCCAATTGAAAACCCCTGAACCAGCCCCACTTGTGGCGGTGCGGGGATGCTTTGCTGTCCCCACCACTCATCCAAAGGAACGCCCATGTTACCGACGCCAGAATCGCTGGAAGGCAAGCCCGTACCGAATGTGACGTTCAAGGCCAGGTCCAACGACCAGTGGAAAGATCTCAGCACCGACGCGCTGTTCAAGGGCAAGACGGTGGTCCTGTTCTCCCTGCCCGGCGCTTACACGCCCACCTGTTCTTCCACCCATTTGCCGCGCTATAACGAACTGGCGCCCGTGTTCAGGCAGAACGGGGTCGACGAGATCATTTGCATCTCGGTCAACGATGCGTTCGTGATGAACGAGTGGAAAGTCGGCCAGGATGCGGAGAATATCACCGTCATCCCGGATGGCAATGGCGATTTCAGCCAGGGCATGGGCATGCTGGTCGACAAGCGCAACCTGGGTTTCGGCATGCGTTCGTGGCGTTATTCCATGCTGGTCAAGGATGGCATGATCGAGAAGGTGTTCATCGAGCCGGACAAGGAAGGCGATCCGTTCGACGTGTCGGATGCCGAAACCATGCTGCGTTACATTCACCCGGAGGTCCAGATCCCGGAACCGGTGCTGGTGTTTTCCAAGCCCGGCTGCCCGCACTGCGCGCGCGCCAAGGCCACGCTCAAGGCGCACGGCGTGCAATTCACCGAGATGGTGCAGGACCGGAAGATCAATGCCAGCGTGCTGCGCGCGGTCTCGGGCCAGTCGACCTGGCCGCAAGTATTCATCGGCGGCAAGCTGATCGGCAACGCCGACGCGGTCGACGCCTGGTTCGGCGCCGCCAGGGCCTGAGCCGCCGCGCCGCCCGCTCCGGCGCAGCCAGCCGGTTGCGCCGCGCGCCGGGCGCGGCCCCGCGTTTTTTCGCACCCCGACAAGGAACAAGATGGAAGCGCTGCTCTGGACCACCGCCATCGTGGTGGCAATTGCGCTCGGCATGAGCTATCCCGGCTGGCGCCTCAAGCGCGCGCTGGCCCAGCCCTTTCCGCCGGCGTGGTTGCATATACTCGAACACAATATTCCGATTTACAGTCGCATGCAGCCCGAGCTGCAGGCACAGTTGCAGCGGCTGGTGCAGCAATTCCTGTTCCAGAAAAAATTCGTCGGCTGCGAAGGGCTGGAAGTGGACGACGAGATCCGCGTCACCATCGCCGGCCAGGCCTGCCTGCTGCTGCTCAACCGCTTTACGCGGGTGTACCGCAAGCTGCACACCATCCTGGTCTACCCGAGCGCCTTCCTGGTGCCGCGCAACCACGCCGACGAAGCCGGCATCGTGAACCCGGTGCGCCAGGAATTGCTTGGCGAATCGTGGGGCGATGGGCGCGTGGTGTTGTCGTGGGACCACGTCCAGCGCGGCGCCGGCGACTGGGCCGATGGCCAGAACGTGGTGCTGCACGAATTCGCGCACCAGCTCGACAGCGAATCGGGCAGCAATAATGGCGCGCCTTTCCTTGGCCACCCGGGCAGTTACCGCGACTGGTCGGCGGTCCTCTCGCGCGACTTCAACAACCTGCGCCACGAAGCGATGTTCCAGCGCCAAAGCGTGCTCGACCACTACGGCGCGGTCAGTCCCGCCGAATTCTTCGCCGTGGCCACGGAAACGTTTTTCGAGAAGCCCTGGCAGATGGCCGAACGCCATGCGGAGCTGTTCGACCAGTTCCAGCAGTACTACCGGGTCGATCCGCGCGCCTGGCTGGCGCCGCCGGCCCCGGAACCGGAACCGGACCCGGACCCCGGCCACCAAGCGGCGCCGCCACCGTCCTACGGCACCGTGTACGGACAATGGCAATGAAAGTGGCGCGCTCCTGAATACTCGGTCATAATTGCCTGAAGCACTTTCCCACGGGATCGATCATGGCGATGCAGTTCGAGGAATTTGAATCCTTTGCGTCCGACACGCCGCCCGCGGCGCGCGCGCCGGGCGCGGACGCCGCCTCGCCCCTGGTGCGGCTCCAATATCTGATCGACAACACCCCGGCCATCATCTATTGCACCGTGCCCAGCGGTGACTTCAAGATGACCTTCGTCAGCAACAACGCCTATAACGTCCTGGGTTACCGGCCCGAGGACATGGTGGCCGATCCCAACTTCTGGTTCGACCATATTCATCCGGACGACGCGCCGGCCATCTTTTCCAGCCTGGCGCTGGTGTTCGTCGAAGGCCAGCGCGCCTACGAATACCGCTTCCGTGCGGCCGACGGAGCCTATCTGTGGATGCACGACACCCTGCGCCTGATTCGCGACGAGCAGGGCGCTCCGCTCGAAGTGATCGGCTCGCTCACCGACATCACCATCCGCAAGACCATGGAAGAGGCGCTCCACAGCAAGGGCCAGGAACAGCAATTGCTGATCGGCCGTTTGCAGGAAGCGCAAAACCAGTTGCTGCAGTCGGAAAAGATGGCCTCCATCGGCCAACTGGCGGCCGGTATCGCGCACGAGATCAACAATCCGGTCGGCTTCGTCAATTCGAATATGGGCACCTTGCAAAAGTATGTGGCGACCCTGTTCGGCGTGGTGCGCGAGTACGATGCCGCGATCGCCGCGCACAGCCCGCCGCCGGCGCTGGCCAAGGCCATCGCGCAGATCGGCAAGAGCGCCGACCTGGAATTCTTGCAGGATGATGCGACCGACCTGGTGCGCGAATCGATGGATGGCCTCAAGCGGGTCAAGGATATCGTGCAGGCGCTTAAGGATTTCTCGCACGTGGGCGAGAATGAATGGCAGGTGGCCGACCTCCATCACGGGCTCGACAGCACGCTGAATATCGTCTCCAACGAGATCAAGTACAAGGCCACGGTCGACAAGCAGTACGGGCAGATTCCGCCAGTGACCTGCCTGGCTTCGCAGCTGAACCAGGTGTTCATGAATTTGCTGGTCAATGCCGGCCATGCGATCAAGGACAAGGGCGTGATCACGATCCGCACCGGTGCCGAGGATGGCTGGGTATGGGTCGCGGTGAGCGATACCGGCTGCGGGATCGCCCAGGAGCATCTGAACCGGATCTTCGAGCCGTTTTTTACCACCAAGCCGGTGGGCAGCGGCACGGGGCTGGGCTTGTCGCTCTCGTATGGGATCGTGAACAAGCATGGCGGACGGATCGATGTGGCGTCCACGCCGGGGGAGGGGACCACGTTTACGGTGCGCTTGCCGGTGTTGCCGCCGGCGGCGGTGTCGCCCGGGGCGCCGGCCTAGGCCGGGCGCCGCCGGCGCCTACATGATGATCTCGCCGTTCGGGCCCCACTTCACCTTCAGCAAGCCCGGCTCTTCCTCTTCCATCTTGCGCAGCGCCAGTTCCTCGCGGCTCAAGGTCCCCTCGTGCACGCGCTGGCGGTCGGCCAGCTGGTGCTCCTTGCGCAGCGAGTCGTGGTAGTCGAGCGCCAGGCGGATGTTTTCCCGCAAATCCCCGACTTGCCACGGCTTGGGAATAAAACGGAACACCTGGGCATCGTTGATCGCGCTGGTCACCGTCTCGAACTCGGTCGAGGCCGACAAGATCATGCGCACCGTGTCCGGTGCCACTTCCTTGATCGCGTGCAAAAATTCCACGCCCGTCATCTGCGGCATCCGGAAATCCGAAATCACCAGGTCGAAGGTGACGTCGGCGCAGCGGGTCAGCGCGTCGAACGGATCGGTAAACGTTTCAATGTGCAAGTCCTCGATGTCCAGATGCTGGCGCATGGCCCGCACCAGGGCGTTCAAGACGTTGATTTCATCATCGACCAACAGAATGCGTCGCATGTCACTCCCCTTTCGGTGGTGCCGGCCACACCCAGATATTCAGGCGGACCTCGTTCTTGGATTCAAAATCCTGGACTTGCTGGATCAGGCGCTCGTCGAGCACGTGGTCGGCCGAGAGCAGCATGACGCCGTCCGGCGTGACCAGATCGCGCGAGAGCGTCATGCCCGGCGTCAGGTACTTGGCCACCATGGCCTGGTCGCGCAGCTTTTCCACCGGCTCGCCATCCATCAGCGCGCGGAACGCCGCCACTACCTTGGGGTCGTAGCGCTTGCCCACGGCGTCGTAGATGATTTGCTTGGCGTCGGGCGCGAGCACGCGCCGCTGCACCAGCGCGCCGATCTGCAGGTTGTCGTAATCCGACGCCAGCGCCAGGATGCGGGCGCCGAGCGGAATCAGGGGGCCGGCTATGCCGTCCGGAAAACCGCCGCCATCGTAGCGCTCCATGTGGGCGCGCAGCAAGGCCGCCACCCCGCGCAAGTCATCCAGCGGCATCAAGAGTTGTTCGGCGCGCAGCGGATGCTTGCGGAATACGCCCAGCATGTCGCCGGCCAGCAGGTTCACCGGCATCGTCAGCAAGTCGTCCGGAAAACCGATCTTGCCGATGTCGTGCAGCAGGGCGGCAATGAAGACTTCCTGGGTCGCGTTCGCATCGAGCCCGACCTTGACGGCGATGCGCCGCGCCAGGTCGGCGACCCGGCGCGAATGTCCCGCCAGATTGCCGCCCCGCATCTCGATCATGCTGGACAGGATCTTGATGGTGGTGATGAAGTTGCCCTTGAGCTTTTTATTGGTCTCGAGGATGGTGTCGCGCGAACTGCGCAGCTCTTCGGTGCGGATCTCGACTTTCGCTTCCAGGCTCTGGTTGAGCGATTTGAGTTCATCGTTCTGGCGCAGGGTCAGCGCTTCCAGGCGCGCCTTTTCCTGCTCCAGCGCGTGGCGTTCGAGCCCGTGGCGCACCACCAGCAGGATATCGTTGTCGTCCCAGGGCTTGGTGATGTAGCGGTAGATCTCGCCGCGGTTGATGGCCGCCAGGATCGAGGAGACGTCCGAGTAGCCGGTCAGCAGCAGGCGCACGGTGTCGGGCCAGCGCTGGCGCACATGTTCGAGGAATTTGGCACCGTCCATTTCCGGCATGCGCATGTCGGAAATGACCAGGTCCACCTTTTCCTGTTCCAGGATGGCCAGGCCGGCCGCGCCGCTCTCGGCCACCAGCACCCGGTAGCCTTCCGGGCGGAACAGGCGGCGCAGGGACGACAGGATGTTCGGTTCGTCGTCAACGCACAGCACGGTGGCCGGAGCTGGGGCAAGATTGTCGGTCAGGCTGTCTGTCATGGGCTGGGCTCCTCGCTTGCTGCAGTGGTCTGGTGCACCGGCAAGACGATGCGGAAGGTGGTGCCACGCCCCACCTCGCTGTCGACGTCGATGCTGCCACGGTGTTTTTGAATGATGCCGTAGGCCAGGGACAGGCCCAGACCGGTTCCCTTGCCCACCGGCTTGGTGGTGAAGAAGGGATCGAAGATGCGCGACAGGTTTTCGCGCGCGATCCCGCCGCCGTTGTCGGCCACTTCGATCCACACCTGTTCGCCCTCGGCCCCTTCCCCGGCGCCCTGGCTGGTGCCGGTGCGCACCGTGATCGTGCCGCGCCGCTCGCTCATCGCGTGGGCCGCGTTGACCACCAGGTTCATGATCACCTGGTTGACCTGCGAGGGCAGGCATTCGATGTCGGGAATGGCACCGTACTGCTTGACCACGTCGGCCTTGTACTTGACTTCGTTGGAAACGATATTCAGGGTCGAATCGATGCCGCCGTGCAGGTTGGCCCACACCCAGTCCTGGCTGGCGTCGACCCGCGAGAAATCCTTGAGATCCTGCACGATGTGGCGCACGCGCACGATGCCTTCCTTCGATTCGCTCATCAGGACCGGGATGTCTTCGCGCAAGAAATCGAGGTCGAGCGTCTTGCGCATCGCCGCCAGCCGCGCCGCCGTCGCTGGGCTCGCTTCGGCTTCCGCCTCCTGGTACACATGCAGCATGTCGAACAGCTGGTCGAGGTAGCTTTGCAGGGTGCCGAAATTGGAAAAGATGTAGCCGATCGGGTTGTTGATCTCGTGCGCCACGCCGGCCGCCAGCTGGCCGATCGAGGCCAGTTTTTCCGATTGCACCAGTTGCTCCTGGGCCATCGACAGCTTGGCGTTCAATTCGGTCAGGGCCAGGTGCTTGGCGCGCAGTTCGGCGTCGGCGATCTGGCGCTGGCGCAAGTCGTCCTCCAGCCGTTCGTTGGCTTCGGCCAGCTGGGCGGTGCGTTTCTCGATCAGGTGTTCGAGGTTGTCGTGGGCCCGGCGCAGGGCGTTTTCGGCCACCCGCCGCTCGGTCACGTCGCGCATGGTTTCGATCGCCCCGACCACCTGGCCGGAGGCGTCGCGCAGGGGCGCGGCGGTGAAGTGCAGCCAGTGGCCGCCCACGCCCAGGTTCTCGAAAAAGCCTTCGGTCTCGTAGGCGCCGGGAATCAGGGCCGACTGGCGGTGCGCGGCCAGGCCGCTGCCGTCGCCCGAGACGATCATGTCCGACAGCATTTGCCGCTCGTGCGCGTAAAACGCCACGCCGTGGTTGCGCGTGCCTATCATCGCTTCGGTGCTCCAGCCGAGCAAGTGTTCGCAAGCCTTGTTCCAGTGCGTGATGGTGTGCTCACGGTCAATCACGAAGGTGGCCACCGGGTGGCCGTCGAGCAGCTCGGACAGGACGATGCCGCTGCTCCCGTCATCGGCGCTGGGCAGGCTGGTCTGGTGCTGGTATTCGCGGTTCGGCATTCGGTTGGCCTCCATGGCACGCGTCGCGCTAGCTGACGAGAATCTTGCACATGTCGACAAAGGTCGACTCGGAATCGCGGAACAGTTTGGCGCAGTCGGCTTCGCTCAGCGCCAGGCTCATCCACAGCGTCTGGGACAGCGGCGGCACCAGGTCGTCTTCTTCGCCGGACAGGTCCAGCGCGTGCGCAAACACATTGGCGGCGTGGATCAGCAGCGGCAGGGTGGGCGTGCCGGCGGCGTCGAGGTGATGGTGGCTGGCCACCGATTCCTGCATCGCGGCCGGGAATTTCCAGTAGGCGGCCAGGGCGGCGCCGGCCATCGCATGGTCGACCCCGATCACGGCGCGCTCGGCCTCGATGATGTAGCAATCGTGCTCCTTGCGGTAAGCCAGCATGGCGCTGTACTCGGCGGGAAAGCGGGTGGCCAGCACCAGGGTGCCGATATCGTGCAGCAGGCCGGCCGTGAAGGCGGTGTCGGCATTGAGCTTCAGGTGTACCGCCAGCAGCTTGGCGCACACCGCCGTGGCCACCGAGTGGCGCCAGAAAGCCTGCAAATTGATCCCGCCGCTGACGCCGGCCGGAAAGCTGCCGGTCACCGCGCAGGCCGTCACCAGGGTGCGGATGCTGTGAAAACCGAGCACCGAAATGGCCTGGTGGATGGTGGTGACCTTGGACGACATGCCGTAGAACGACGAGTTCGCCAAGCGCAGGGTCTTGGCCGTGAGCGACTGGTCGAGCGCGATCTTGGCGCCCAGGACGTGCACATCGATATCTTCCTGGTCCATGGTCGAGAGCAGTTCCACCACCACCGTCGAGAGCGAGGGCAGGTCGCGGATGCGTTTGACCACATCGTCGATCGAGGCAATCATCAGCAGCCTCCGCGGTAAGCCAGCAGGCGCTCGTACAGCACCGCGCTGGCATTGGCGGGCGAACCGGTCAGGCAGCGCCGGAACAGGCGCGCCAGGCGCGCGCACTGGCGTTCGCGTTCGGCGCGCACGGCGGCCTCGTCGACCGGCGCTTCGGCGGCCACCACCTGCACCCGTTCGATGCCGCGCCGCCGCAGCGAGGCCAGCGAGGAGGCACTGAGGGTGGCGCCGGCCGGCAGCAGCACGCCGCCGCCGGCGTCGCGCAAATCCTGGGCCAGCACCATGCCTTCGCTGGCGGCGTCGATCTCGATGGTTTCCTCGGCGGGTGTCATTCTGTTTCCTCGCAAACGCTAATGGTGATCAGGCTGCCGCGCGACTGCGAATTCGCGCCCATGGGGTGCGCCACCACCTGGTAGCAGCGTCCGTTGATATCGACCTGGTGGCTGCCGCTGGGGGCCAGGCCGTCGGGAAACAGTTCGGGCAAGACGATCTCCGCCTCATTGCCGAGTATGGCACCATTCTGGCGGAACATGCGCTCGGCAGCGCCGTTCACGAACGCCACCATGCCGTCGTCGTCCAGCCCGATCACCGCCAGCGGCACGAATTGCAGCAGTTCGCGCGCCACGTTCAGGCTGATTTCATCGCGCGTGATCTGCTGCTGTTTCTGGCGCAGCAAGTCTTCCATGCGCCGGTTGGCCGCCGCCAGTTCGTGGTTGGCGGTGCGCAGCTCCAGGTTCAGGCGTTCATTGTCGTCGGCGATCTCCTTGAGCCGGAACGCTTCCGCGATGTGGGTGCGCAGCTGCTCGTCGTCCCAGGGCTTGGTGAGGAACTTGAAGATCGCGCCCTCGTTGACGGCGTCGGTCACCGATTGCAATTCCGTGTAGCCCGACAGCATGATGCGTATCGTGTCCGGATACAAGCCCTTGGCCGCGCGCAGGAAGTCGGCGCCGATCATGCCCGGCATGCGCTGGTCCGACACGATCACGTCGACCGCGTTGGCGGCCAGCACGTCGAGCCCTTCCTGGCCGCTGTTGGCCGACAGGATCTGGTAGCCATCGCGCCGCAGCAGGCGCTTCAGGGCCGAAACAATGTTTTGCTCGTCGTCCACCAGCAGCAGGGTGCGCGGCTGCTTCTGGATGCGCAGCAGGTGGGACGGGAGGGCATGGCGCGCGGCCAGCATCGCGGCCACCTCGTTGCGGTCGCACGGCTTGGCCAGGAAATAACCCTGGATCTGGTCGCACATATTGCGCCGCAGAAAGTCGCACTGGGCTTCCGTTTCCACCCCCTCGGCCGCCACTTCGATGCCGAGGTGGTGCGCCATCGAGATGATGGTCTTGACCAGGGCGGCGTCGTCGGTGCCGGTGACGATATTGCCGGTCAGGCCGCAATCGATCTTGACCAGGTCGAGCGGGAAGCGCTTGAGGTGGTTGAGCGAGGAATAACCGGTGCCGAAGTCGTCCAGGGTCAGGCCGATCCCCAGCGCCTTGAGCTGGGCCAGAGTCGTGTCGCTGGCGTGCGGGTCCTGCATCAGGGCCGCCTCGGTGATTTCCAAGGACAGCTGGGAGGGCGCCATGCTTGAGGAGGCCAGCACGTCGGCCACCACCTGGGGCAGGGCGGGGTCGAGGAATTGCTTGGGCGAGATATTGATCGCCACCCGCACCGGCGCCAGGCCGGCCGCGCGCCAGGACGCCATGTCCTCGACGGCGCGGCGCAGGCTCCAGTAGCCGAGCGCGGTGGTCAGGCCGGCCGCCTCGGCCAGCGGGATGAAGCGCCCGGCGGGAATCAGGCCCATCACCGGGTGCTGCCAGCGCACCAGCGCCTCCAGCGCGCAGATAGTGCCGTGCTGCAGGTCGGCCACCGGCTGGTATTGCAGTTGCAGCTGGCCTTCGATCAGGGCGATGCGCAGCGCCGCTTCCATCTGGGCCCGCTCGGCGGTGCGCTGGTTCATCTCGGGCGCGAAAAACTGCAACTGGTTGCCGCCCAGGCTGCGCGCGTGCGACAGCGCCATGTCGGCGTAGCGCAGCAGGGTCACGCCATCGTCCGCGTCGTGCGGATAGCGCGCGATGCCGATGCTGCAGCCGGCGTGCAGGCTCTGGCCGATCACGGGGAAGGGCGCGCCGATCACGCGCACGATGTGCTCGCACACGGCCTGCACCTGCGCGGTACTGTCGACTTCGCCGAGGACCAGCACGAATTCGTTGCCGCCATGGCGCGACAAGCTGTCCTGGGGCCGCATGCAGGCCTGGATGCGCATGGCCACGCTGATGAGCAGCTGGTCGCCGGCCACGTAGCCCAGGCTTTCGTTGACCAGGTTGAAGCCGTCCAGCGCCAGGCACAGGACCGCCAGCCCATCCCCGCGCTGGCGGGCGCGCCCCATGGCCAGTTGCAGGCGTTCGTTGAACAGGCTGCGGTTGGCCAGGCCGGTGAGCACGTCGTGGGTGGACAGGTGGGCGAGCAGGGCTTGCTGTTCGTGCAGTTCGTTGACATTGTCGGCGATGCAGACCAGCTGGCGCGCGGCCTGGCCTTGGTCCGTGCCCGGCACCGCGCTGATGGTCCACTGGCACCAGGGGGCGCTGCCGCCGGCGCCGCCCACGCGCAGCAGCAGCGAGGCGCTGGCCTGGCCGCCGGCCACCGCCGCCAGCGCCGCGCCGAAGGTGGCGTCGCCGAGCAGGATCGCGCTGCTGCCGATCAATTGTTCCGGCGTGCGGCCGGTGAGCGCGCAAAAGGCGGGGTTGACGTCGAGGATGGGAAAGGTGCTGATGCCGGCATCGACCAGCAGCACGCCATTGCTGCAGGCGGACAGCACCGCGGCAGCGGCGGGACTCGATCGTAAGGGATGCGCGGTGTCCAATTCCATCAGCGTCTTTCAATAAAGATAGCGAGCGTGCTGGGCCTTGCCGGGCGGACGGCGCGCGCCGTCTTACCGTCAATTTATATTATACGGAGAAATATTTACTACACGGGAGGGAAAGATTTCTTTTTGTTGCAGCGCGGTCTTATGTGCGTTTGCGTACAGAGGGAACGGGGCTGGCGGCGCATGCTGGCTCCATCATCAATGCAGGAGAAATCAGCATGTCTACCATCGTTGCAGGTCATTTTCAACTCCAGGACGAGATCGATCACGCGCGCCGCGAACTGGTGCGCGCCGGGTTTCCCGACGAGCGCATTTCGGCGTTTTTCCTGAACCAGCCGGGCCAGCATGACCAGACCGCCATCGGCGGCGACCATATGCAATCGCCGGGCGCCAAGGAAACCCCGGAAGGCGTGCTGGAAGGCGCGGCCGCCGGCGGCGCGGTCGGCGTGGCGGTGGGCGCGGCGACCGCCTTCGTCACCGGTCCGGCCGGCCCGATCGTGGGCGGCCTGGTGGGCGCGCACGTCGGTTCGCTGTTCAGCCTATCGAAAATGAAGGAAGCCGGCGAGAAGGAAGAGGGCAGCAATGCCAACCGCTACGCACCGCGCAAGTCCGGCATGCTGATCGCCGTGGCGGCCGACCAGCCCGGCCAGGAAGCGCGCGCCATCGAGGTGCTGCGCGGGCTCGGTTCGCACCATATCGAGCGCGCCCAGGGCACCATCGAAGGGGGCGACTGGACCGATTTCGATCCGCTCAGCCTGCCGGTGCTGGTGCAGTAAGCGCCCCCGCTTGCGGCGCCCGCTTGCGGCACCCGCTTGCGGCGTCCGCTATCGACGCAGCATGGACGCGCCACCCGGCCTTTGTGCCCGGCGGCGCGTGTCCGTTTCATGGCGCTTGCAACAGCGTTCAGATAGCGCTTCCCAAGCCCCCGTTTTTGGGTATTATGCTCTTTACATAGTGCATCCATGTACCAGTCCAGCCAGCGCATTCGCGCCGGTGGCTGCGTGCCGACGGGAGGACGCGACCATGACTCAAGCCTGGCTCACCCTGACGAGCATGGACGGACGCGACATCGCCGCGCCCACCGAGGCGCAGTTGACGGCCGTGCTGGCCGAACTGTACGCGCCGCTGCGCAAGCCCAAGGCGGGAGCCAAAGGCAAAGGTCCGCCGGCAAGCGCCCCCGAAGCGGCCAGCGCGGCCCTGCGCTTTGGCTACGACGATGGCTTGATGTATGTGATCGAAGTGAGCCGCGGGGGTGCCATCCGTTTCGAGGAATGGTCGGGCCGCGATTGCGAACTGGCGCTGGCGCCGCCGCGCCGCATGAGCGCCGACCTGAACCTGGCACAGCAACTGTGGTCGCTCATGGCGCGCCGCCAGGTCTCGCGCATCCGCGAACTCGACTGGCACTGACCTGGCTTAGTGCGCCATCAGCACCGGCATGCTCATCGATTCGAGCAAGGTGCGGGTGACGCCGCCCAGCATGGTTTCGCGCATGCGCGAGTGGCCATAGGCGCCCATCACCAGCAAGTCGGCATTCTTCTGGGCCGCCAGCGCCAGCAAGGCTTCGCCCACCGGCTGGCGCTTGTGCGCCAGCGCGTGCAGCGCGAACTGGGCGTCGATGCCATGCCGGGCCAGCCAGGGGCGCGGATCGGCCGCGCGCGCGTCGGCCACGGTCTGGCTGCCCGGGCCGGTATCGAACACCGCCAGCTCGACCGTGCCGGCCTGGCGCAGCAGCGGCAGCGCCAGTTGCAGCGCGCACGCGGCTTCG
Organism: Massilia frigida; assembly: GCF_011682175.1. Lineage (GTDB taxonomy): Bacteria > Pseudomonadota > Gammaproteobacteria > Burkholderiales > Burkholderiaceae_D > Telluria_A > Telluria_A frigida. The sequence goes on along the minus strand of NZ_WHJG01000019.1, from coordinate 78,910 downwards.
CGGCTGGCATCCCACGACACCAGCACGCGCTGCCCGACGCTGGCGCGCTCGCCCGCGAACGGCACCATCAGCACCGGTTTGCCGGCGTGCAGCACCACATACGCCGGCAAGTCGGCCAGCAGGCGCGTGCCGCCGTGGTCCGGGTCGGACTGGCTGAGCACGATCACGTCGGCCACCCGTCCATGCAGGCACAGGCCGCCGCCGGCGTCATCGTCGATCACATGCGCCTCGTGCGAGGCCAGGGCGGCCGCTTCGCAGCGCCGCGTGAAGCCGGCCAGCGCCGCCTGGGCCTGCTCGCGCAGGAAACCAAGATGCAGCGCCAGGGTGGGGTCGCTCTGGCCCGGCGCCAGGGTGGGCAGCAGGGTGCGCGCGACCCCGGTCGGGGCCACGCCCGTCAGGTGGCCGCCGCAACTGCTGGCCAGCGCGATCGCCACGCCGATGCGGGCGGACGCGGACGGACTGTCGTCCACGTGGACGAGGACGGTCTGATAAGCCATGCATGCTCCTGTTTCGATGGAGGGGATATGCATCATCTTAAACCATCTTTCCCCAAGCTTTGATATTGCTCAATGTTGCGCACGGTAAGCACCCTAGACTTGGCTTCGGACTTCACCACGATGACAGGAAAGCATGATGGAAATCAAAAAAGTAGCACTTGTAACCGGGGGCATGGGAGGTTTGGGGACGGCGATTTGCCAGCGCTTGCAGCGCGCCGGCTTCCGCGTGGCGGCAACCTATTCGCCGCACAACAGTTCGCCCGAGGGCTGGCTGGCGGCGCAGCGCGATGAAGGCTATCGCTTCACGGCGTACAAGGTCGATGTGGGCGATTTTGCCGACAGCGAATGGATGGTGCAAAAGCTCTTGTCCGAACAGGGGCGCCTGGATGTGCTGGTCAATAACGCCGGCATCACGCGCGACCGCAGCCTGGCCAAGATGCAGCACGACGACTGGGTCGAGGTCATGCGCACCAATCTCGACAGCGTATTCAACCTGTCCAAGCAGGCGATCGAACCGATGATCGCCCAGGGTGGCGGGCGCATCATCAATATTTCTTCGGTCAACGGGCAAAAGGGCGCGTTCGGCCAGACCAACTATTCAGCCGCCAAGGCCGCCATGCACGGTTTCACCAAGGCGCTGGCGCTGGAAATGGCGCGCCACGGCGTGACCGTCAACACCGTCTCGCCGGGCTACCTGCGTACCAAAATGGTCACGGCGGTGCCGGAGGAGGTGATGACGAGCCGCATCCTGCCGCAAATTCCTGTCGGCAGGCTGGGCGAACCGGAAGAAGTGGCGGGCCTGGTGGCCTATCTGTCGTCGGACGAGGCCGCCTTCGTGACGGGCGCCAACATCGCCATCAACGGCGGCCAGCACATGAGCTGAACGGCCCGGCGCGCTCAATGCGCGTCAGCGCTTCTCGGCGCGGGTCTGGCAGGCAATGCAGAGCCGCGCTTCCGGGCGCGCCTGCAGGCGCGAAAAGCCGATCGGATTGCCGCATTCCTCGCACTCGCCATAGCTGCCCTCGTCGATGCGCGCCAGCGCCTGGCGCAAGGTGCGCAGTTGCGCCACGTGGTGGCCGGCCGCTTCCAGCGCCAGGTCGTTGAGCAGGCGCACGGTGGCCTTGTCGGCGGGCGAGGTTTCGACCTCTTGCACCGCCAGGTCGCGCGGACCCGGCGCCACCTCGGCCCCATCGTGGCGCGCCAGATCGGCCAGGCGCTGTTCGAGGACGGCTTTGAGGAGCGCGAGCTGTCCTGCTTCCAGTCCGTTCATGTTGACGCTCGGGAAAGTGAATGTTGGCACGGCCGCGTCACTCCGGGTGGAGGCGCTGATGCCGAGTGTAGCGCGTTCGCGCGGCGCTGGATAGCTGCGCACGAACGGGTGCCGGTTTACCGGGCCATGATCGCTACTGGGCCTTGATGGCCTTGAAGCGCTCGCGCACATCCTTGAGCGCGAGCGAGACCGTGCCGGGCACGCCGCTGGCCGCCGCGCCGGCCAGTCCGACCAGCGCCGCCACCAGTCCGGTGACGTTGGCGATGACCGCGATCTTGCGGATTTTTTCGGCCGCGTCGGCGGTCAGCTTGAGCACGTGTTCCTGCGGCTGGCCCAGGCCCTTGACCGTGGCGCGGGCGGCGTCCAGGTAGAGCGCATGGACGTGCTGGCGCAGCACCAGTTCCTCGTCGAGCAGGGCGAAGGCATGGTCGCGTTCTTCCTGGCTCAGTTGGGCGTCGGGCGGGGTGCGGATGGCCACCAGCGCGCGCTCATGCATGGCGCCGGCGCAGGCCGACAACTGCGCGGCCAGCGCCATGATGTCTTCCACGCTGGCCAGTCCGTCGTGATCTGTCTTATCTGTCTTCATAGCACACCTCGGGTCGGTTTAGTCGGCTGCCAGGCCGGTACGGATCATGTTCAGGTCGCGCGCGTACTCGTACAGCGCATGGCGCATCTCGGACGAGGAGATCGTGGCGAGGTTCTCGCGCAGCTTCTGGTGGCCGAGCGCGACCTTGGACAAGCCCTCGCGCGCCAGCTCGAAGCGCTTGTCGATCAGGCGGTACTCGCTGGTCTTGCCCTGCACATGGGCGCGCGCCAGGGTGTACAGCAAGCGGTCCTGGGGCCGGTCGGCCAGCGGCAGGGCCACTTCGAAAAAGCCGAGCACGGTTTTCTTTTCATTCTCGTTGGCCGCCGCGTACACCTCGGTCAGGCTGATCATCGCGTCGAGCAGCACGCGCACATCGGCGTCGCCTTCGCGCACCATGGTTTCCACGCTTTCTTTCTGCAAGTGCGAGGTGAGCGCGCGCGTCAGCAGGCGCGTCAGGCCGGTGTAAGCGCTCACCTGCTTCTGGCCGAGGGTGGTCTTGGCCAGCCCGGACAGGCCGGTGCCCATGGTGCTGATCTGGGGCGTGAAGTCGTAGCGCGCCTCGCCGGCCAGCGCGGCCAGGGTCTCCATGTACAGCACCACGGCTTTCTGGATCGTCACGAAATCGGTGTAGGCGGTTTGCCGCTTGGCATCGTTATCCCTGGCCACCTGGTCGGCCGCGGGCGGCAGGTAGGGTTGTTCGCGCAGGTAAGTGTCGCGGTAGTGCGTGGACAGCTCGGCGTAGGCGCCCAGCCGGGCCGAGGCGTGGGCGAATTCGCGCACCTCTTCCAGGTTGACCCGGTTGCTGACGCAGCCGCCCAGCAACAGGCTGGCGGCGAGGAGGGCGGAGGTACTCAAGGTGCGAAGCGGGTTCATAAGTCCTTTCAGGCGCGCACGGAAGGGCTTGCCAGAAGTTCCCATTCTTGCGCCGATGATGTGAATACAGTTTGCTTAAAGTCAAACTGCGCTCATGTTTCCACAAGCGAAATATGCCTTTGATCACCTTGTCTATTTTGCCATGGATTAGGATAACGCGCTACGCCAATCCAGGCCGGCGATGGTGCCGGCGCGCGGATGATATTCGCAGCCGACCCAGCCGTCATAGCCGAGCTCGTCGAGCAGGGCGAACAGGTAGCGGTAATTGATTTCGCCCGTGCCCGGTTCGTGGCGGCCGGGATTGTCGGCCGCCTGGATGTGGCGGATCAGGGGCAGGCGGGCGCGCAGGGTATTGGCCAGCTCGCCTTCCATGCGCTGCATGTGATAAATGTCGTACTGCATGAACAGATTCGGCGCGCCGCACTCCGCGATCACGGCGGCGGCCTGGGCGCTCCCGGTGAGGAAGTAGCCGGGCATGTCGACCGTGTTGATCGGTTCGATCAAGAGGTCGATAGCGTGCGCGGCCAGCTGGGCTGCGGCGAAGCGCAGGTTGGCGACGTAGGTATCATGCGCGCGTTCGCGGGCGACGCCGGGCGCCAGCTTGCCGGCCAGGCAGTGCAGGCGGCCCACGCCGAGCGCGACGGCGTAATCGCGGGCCAGCGCCACGCTGTCCTGGAACTCGGCGATGCGGCCCGGATCGCAGGCCAGGCCGCGCTCGCCGGCGTCCCAGTCGCCCGCAGGCAGGTTGTGCAGCACCAGTTGCAGGCCGTGGCGCGCCAGGCGCTCGCCGATCTGGTCCGCGTCAAACGCATACGGGAACAGGAACTCGACGCCATCGAAGCCGTTGGCGCGGGCGGCGCCGAAACGGTCGAGGAAGCTCACTTCGGTAAACATCAGGCTGAGGTTGGCGCAGAATTTTGGCATCGCGGGAGCGGCAAGTTGGCAAGGCCTCATGCTAACCCGGATTGGCGCGCGCCGCCCGCCGGTCCGGCCGGGCAGCGGCGCGCACGATCTGCATGCCCGGCCGCCCTCAGAACACCTGTTCGTGCAAGACGTGCAGCAAATAGCGGCCGTAGGCATTGTCCTTGATCGGCCGGGCCAGCGCTTCGAGCGCATCGGCATCGATATACCCCTTGCGATAGGCCACTTCTTCCGGCACCGCGACCTTCAGGCCCTGGCGTTTTTCGATGGTGGCGATGAATTGCGAGGCTTCCAGCAAGGATTCATGGGTACCCGTGTCGAGCCATGCCATGCCGCGCCCCATCACTTCCACGCGCAACTGGCCCCCCGCCAGGTACGCGCGGTTGACGTCGGTGATTTCCAGCTCGCCGCGCGCCGATGGCGTGATCGCGGCGGCGATGTCGCACACTTGGTTGTCGTAAAAATACAGGCCGGTGACGGCGTAATGCGATTTTGGCCGGGCCGGCTTTTCCTCGATCGACAGCGCGTTCTGGTCCGGGCCGAATTCGACCACGCCATAGCGTTCCGGGTCGAGCACGTGATACGCGAATACGGTGGCGCCGTCGCCGTGGGCATGCGCCTTAGCCAATTTGGCATCGAGTTCGTGGCCATAATAAATGTTGTCGCCCAGGATCAGCGCCGACGGGTGTTGCCCGACAAACGTGCGCCCGATCAGGAACGCTTGCGCCAGGCCATCCGGCGATGGCTGCACCGCGTAACGCAGGTTGATGCCCCATGCACTGCCATCGCCCAGCAAGTCGTGAAAACGCGGGGTGTCCTGCGGGGTCGAGATAATCAGGATATCGCGGATACCCGCCAGCATCAGGGTGGTGAGCGGATAATAAATCATCGGCTTGTCGTACACCGGCAGCAGCTGCTTGGAAGTGCTGGTGGTGACCGGATACAGGCGCGAGCCGGAGCCGCCCGCCAGGATGATCCCCTTGCGCGCCAGCGCGGCCATCATGCGGCACCGCCGGCGGGCCAGTGGGCGTCGCGGTAGGCGCCTGAGGCGATCTCGTCGGCCCAGGCGCGCTGCGCCAGATACCAGTGCACGGTGCGCGCAATGCCGCTGGCGAAATGCTCGGCCGGCGTCCAGCCCAGTTCGCGCCGCAGCTTGCCGGCGTCAACCGCGTAGCGGCGGTCGTGGCCGGCGCGGTCGGCCACATGGGTAATCTGCTGGCGATAACTGGCGCGCGCCGGTGCCGCCACGTCGAGCAAGTCGCACAGGGTGCGCACCACGTCGATATTGGTCATTTCGTTCTCTCCTCCCACGTTATAAACCTCTCCAGGACGACCGGCCGCCAGGATGCGCCGCAGCGCCGCGCAATGGTCGCCCACGTACAGCCAGTCGCGTACCTGCATGCCGTCGCCGTACACCGGCAGCGCGCGCCCGGCCAGCGCCGTGGCGATCATCAGCGGGATCAGCTTTTCGGGGAACTGGTACGGGCCGTAATTGTTCGAGCAATTGCTGGTCAGGGTCGGCAAGCCATAGGTGTGAAAGCTGGCCCGCACCAGATGGTCGGAAGCGGCCTTGGAGGCAGCATACGGGCTGTTCGGCGCATACGCCGAACGCTCGGTGAATGCCGCCTCGTCCGGCGCGAGCGAGCCATACACTTCATCGGTGGACACATGCAGGAAGCGGAACCCGGCGCGCTCCGGCTCCGGCAGGCAGTGCCAGTAGGCGCGCGCCGCTTCCAGCAGCGCGAAGGTGCCGCCGATATTGGTGGCGATGAACTGGCTAGGGGCCGCGATCGAGCGGTCGACATGGCTTTCGGCGGCAAAATGGACCAGCGCGCGCGGGCGGTGCCGGGCCAGCAAGGCTGCCACCAGGGACTGGTCGCCGATATCGCCGCGCACGAACAGGTGGCGCGCATCGCCCCTGAGCGCGGCCAGGTTGTTCAGGTTGCCCGCATACGTGAGCTGGTCGAGATTGACGATGGCCTCGTCGCTGTGCGCCAGCCAGTCGAGAATGAAATTCGATCCGATAAATCCGGCCCCACCGGTGACTAGTATCATTGCGTGTCCGTTGCGCGTGGAAGTGGCATCACGAGGTGATGGGAAAGCCGCCTGTACGGCAAGCCGCTTGTCACAGATGTTCCAGGAAGCACAGCTCGCAGCCGATCGAGGTGATCGACAGATCGGTCGGCGAGACTTGCTGGCGCGCCTGGATCTGCGCCATCAGCGGCGCCAGCTTGGGCAGATACGGATCGCTGCGCGCATGCAATTGCAGCACCAGGGCGCCGACATCGCGCAGCGCCTGCAAAAAATCGACCGCGGTCATGCGGTTCAGGTTATTCGTGTAGGCGTGCCAGCGCTCGGGGAACTGTTCCTTGATGGCCTGGGGCGTCATCCACAAATGCTCCCAGTTGTATTTGCCCAGATGCCCGCCGATCGCCGAGAACCACAGCCCGTCGGCATAGATGGCGATCCGCCCGCCCGGGCGCAGCAGGGTGCGCATGGCGTTGAGCACGCCCTTGAGGTCCGAGACATGTTCGAACACGCCGTTCGAGACGATCAGGTCGTAGCGGCCCGGATGGTCGAGCGCCAGGTCGTGCACATTGCACTCATGGACGGCGTAAGGGAAGTCGGCGTACCCTTCGTCGGCCATGACGGCGTTCAGCGCTTCCTGCCTGGGTTTGCCAAGATCGATGCCGAGCGCCGAGCGCGCCTGGCGCCGCGCGCACCACAGGATTTCGTTGCCCAGGCCGCAGCCAAAGACCAGCACGTCCTTGCCGGCCGGGTCGCCCAGCGGCAGCAGGGCCTGGTCCAGACCCTTGGTCCGCCGCAGGATGTAGTCTTTGGTGGTGGCCAGTTGTTCCGGTGTCAGCATGGGGGTGGCGCTTTCGGGGACGTGGCGGCGGCAAACAGGTGCACCGGCAGCACCGCGCCGGTGCCGGGATCGGCGACTTCGTGCATGGTCACGCTGAGTTTTTTCGGCTTGCAGCGAAAATGCTGGGCCAGATCGCGCCCGTACCAGCGGCGCGCGCTGCCGGCCACGCCCACATGCAGGCTGGTCCACGGACGCACGCGCGGATCGACGAAGCACACCAGCATCACGCCCGTGGGCGAGAGCAGGCGCCGCAGCTGGTCGAAGCCGGCGCGGTCGTCGTCGAGGTATTCCAGCACGTGCACCAGCACGATCAGGTCGTAGCTGGCGTCGGCATAGTCGGCCAGGGCCGCCGGCAGCACCCCGGGCGCGCTCGCCTGCGCCACATCGCAGTGGCCGAACCAGCGCACATCGGCGCCCCGTTCCGTCCCTACCAGCAGGGCGCGGCGCCCGGCCAGCTGCTCGCGGCCCAGTTCAAGCAGCACCTGCGCGGCGACCCGCTGCCGCTCCAGCGAACCGCAGGCCAGGCAGTGCGGGCCGAGCTGGTCTTTGCCGAGACGCCCGCCCGGCCCCGGCCCGAACGCCGCGCCGCCGCACAGATTGCACAGCGGCGCGAGCAAGGGCGCCGCAGGGCCCAGCTTGAGCGCATCTTCGTCGCAATTGACCGCGACCAGTTGCGCCATCTGTTCCAGGTCGCCGGCTGCGGCCGGGGCGGCTGGCGCCACGGGTGCGCCGGCGGTGCCGATAAAATGGCGGAAAAACACCCGCATGACATGGCTGACCCCGGCCTCGGTCACGCTGCGCAGATCGTCCGCGAAATAGGCGCCGCGCGCATGCGCCCCGGTGATCAGTTCGTACGACGGCATGTAGGCGACCTGCTCGCACCTGGCCACGATGTCGGCGCAAGCGACCCGCAAGACCGATTTCGACCAGGTGTTGGCAGTTAACACGTGCTCGTCTGCGGCGGCGCCGGCCGCCAGCGGCACCGGCGACAGCGTCAGGATCAGGCGCGCGGCGGGATTGATGGCGCGCAGCAGGTCGATGAAGGCCAGCATGTCGCCGGTCACCTCGGCCACGCTGAAATTGTGGGCCCGGTGGCGCAGCGCATCGAAGCTGCCGCCCGCCACGCCGGGGCAGAGCGGGAACACGGCGCCGTCGTCCAGCGCTTCCCATGCCTGGGTCAGGCCGAGGGTGAAAATGAGCACGTCCAGCTGGGCGAAGGCGCTGCGCACGGCGCCAAAGTGCTGGCGCTGGTCGGCCTCGAATTCCTCGCGCGTGGCGAAGCCGTCGGGCTGGATGCGCGGGCGGAACGGATCGATACAGCGCGCGCCTTGCTCCCACAGCCGCTCGGCGGGCTGGAACTGTCCATGGGCGCGCTGGAATAGCTGCAGCAACTGGCGCGCGGTGTAGATATTGCCGTAGCGCGCGCTGTAGATGCCGTAGCCATAGCTGCTCGCCTCGCTTTCGTGCAGCCAGTCGTGGGCCGGTTCGGTTTGCAGGACCGACAGGCCGGCGGCGCGCAGGTGGCGTCCGATGTGTTGCGCGAAACAGCTGCCGGCGGTGACGATGCGCTCGCCGGGCGCGATCATGAATGGTGCCGTCACCAGCGCATCGACCTGCTCGCGCGCCACGCCGGCCACGGCGCGTTGCCAGAAGCAGTGCTCGGGCAGGGCTTGGTAGGGCGTGTTTTTCATGGGGATGGCGCGCCTTCGCGCAGGCTGAGGATTTGCGCGAGCAGCAGGGCGCCATAGGCCTCGTTCGCATGGGTGGGGTCTGCGCGCAGGTAAGGCGTGGCCAGGCAGCCATCGGCGTCCTGGGTGCCCGCCGGCCGTGCGACGAAAGTGATCCCCAGCGCGGTGCAATGGTCGCGCAGGATGGCCGAATGCAGGAGCCAGAACTTGTGGCGAAAGGCGACCGGGGCCACGCCGCGCTCGCGCACCCGCTCGGCGAATCCGGAGGGATGCTGCTCAATATACTCGCTTGGCAGCGGCGGCGGCGACTCGATGTGCAGCTGGCGGCGGCCCTTGAACACGGCGCTCAGCTGGCCCAGATAGGCGAGGTCCGGCTTCAGGTGGCGTGTCAGGAGCAGGCGTACCAGGTCCACCGGCAGCAGGCGCGCCGCCGGGTTCATCGGCAGGCCGGTGTGTTCGGGAAGATAGAAATCGAAGGGTTCGGGCGGATTGAGCATGCCCAGGGTGATATGGGTATTGCCACCCATCATGAACACAAGCGTGTCGGCCGGGCCCGCCGCCAGGGCCTTGAACTCGGCCGGATCGCGCTGCTGGTAGGCGCCCCCGGCCTCGGTGAAGGACATGAAGTCGCAGGCCTGCTGCGCCTCCGGCACGGCGCGCAGGGCATTGATGTGGCTGTGGCCGATGACGAGGATGGCTTTCATGCGCAAGCCTGCGTGGCATCGCGCTGGCGCGGCGGCGCGCCGGCCAGCGCCGCCAGCAGCGAACTGACCAGGGGCGGCTGCGCGGACATCACCACCAGCACTTGCCAGCCTGGCCCGAGCTGGCTCAGGATGGTCGCCGGCAGGGCCGGATAGAACTGCGGATCGGCGCTGGTGGCGAGCTGGAACAGGCCCTCGGCGCCGGCGTCGTGGAAGCGCACGTTGCGCCAGTCCTGGCCCGCGTGCGCGGCCGCGTCCCAGGTCCACATCAGCGCATCGGCCGGATTGCGCAGCTCGATGGCTTCGATCCGCACCGCCACGACGGCGTCGGCCATGTCGAAGCGCAGGCGCTCGATGGGCCCGGCGCCGGGCGGCAAAGTGAAGTGCAGCACCTGCACGCTGCCGTCGGCGGGCAGGGCCAGGGTGAGCGCGTCGGCCTCGGCGAAATCGGCCCCCGGCTTGCGCCAGAACAACTGGCATTCCAGGCCGGCCGGCGGCGCCGGCCTGGGCTGGAAGCGCAGCGCCGCCGGCGCCGGCGGCTGGGCGAACAGGGTGGCGATATCGCCGTGCTCGCTTCGTTCCAGGAATTGCTGGTAACTGATCAAGCCGTTGTAGGCTTGGCGCCGCGCCGCGAACTGGGCATAGGTGATATCGGCCCCGATCGGATAATCGAGCACCAGGTCCTTGTTCCACACCAGGCCGACGCCGTAATCCTCGGACACGGTGACCGTACTGGCGCGGTTGTACTGGCGCAGCAGGGCGAAGGCCTTGTAGGTTTCGCCGACCCAGGCGCCGTGGCGGCGCTTGACCACGGTCAGTTCCTCGCGTTCCGGATTGCAGTCGTGCACCACCAGCACCCCGCCGGGATTGAGCAGCGCCGCCAGCGCGCGCAGCGCCAGGTCGACGTCGGGCCGTTCGTGGGTCGGATCGAGGAAGATGATGTCGAAGCGCTGGCCGGCATGGCGCTCCAGCAGCGCTGGCAGGGGCAGCAGCTGGCCCAGGTCGACCCCGGCCGTGACCCGCAGCAGGAGGCGCGCGCGGGCCGCATCGAGGTGCACGTTTTCCGGCTGATACGCGATGCACTTGCTGTCGCACACGATGTCGCCGTAAAAGCTGACGCCGTCGAACTTGTTGTACTCCAAAAAGGACTTGAAGCCGAACTGGCGGATCAGGCGGTTGATGATGTCGGCCTTGGACAGGCGCACCACGGCGCCGCTCTGGTATGGCTCCGGCGCGGGCAGGGCCAGCGGCGCCAGGCCGACGTGCTGGCGCCGTTCGCGCACCAGGCGTTCGAAATAGAGCCAGCTATGCTCGGGCGTGATGTGCTGCTGCGGGGCGAGCTGCCAGTCGTCGGCGTAGCCGAGCGCCGCCATCATGGGCGCCAGCAGCGGCCTGAGCAGCGCCACGTCGGCGCCGCTGAACCAGTGGCGCCAGTCGCCCGCGCCCTTGGTGCGCGCCACCCGCTGGTACTGCGGGTCGACGCTGGCGCCGGCCTGCACGGCCAGCCCCAGGTAGGCCGCAAGGGCCTCGAGGCGGCCCGCCACCAGGTCTTCGTAGCGCAGGATATGCCAGCCGGGGCCGGCGTCGGCGGCGAACGCGGCCAGGGCCTGGAGGTGGGCGCAGGACGAGGCCAGGAAGTCCGAGGGCTTGCCCATGGGGGGAAATTGCTGCAGCGATACCGAGGCCGGTACCTGCTGCTTGCGCTGCAAGAGCTGGCAGAACACCCGCAGGCAGGGCTGGTCGCCCAGCATGGCCCGGTTGTTGGCGACCATGTACAGCAGCCGGCTGATCAGGTTATCGCGCGGATCGCGCACCAGCAGGATGCGCTTGTCGAAGCCGGCGCCGAAGGCGGCGATGGCGGCGCCGCTCTCGTGCTCGAAGATCAGTTTCACGGCTGTGTGTTCGGGCAAGACCTGCAGGTCGCCGATGCGGTCTTCCATGTGCACCACGGGGTCGCCGCCCATGGCCTGGGCCACCGCGTACAGCAGCGCCGTGGTGCCGCTCTTGGCCGTGCCGACGATCAGGCAGCGCATGGCGCTCCTTCTTTGGCCGGCGCGGCGGCGAACACGGCGCGCGGGTGCAGCCAGCGCACGCAGGGAAATTCGGCCGTCAGCGCGAGCAGCTGCTCCAGGAAGCGCCAGCTGCCCTCGGCCATCACGCGGTGGTGGGTGAGGATGCCGAGCGGCTCGTCCAGCTGGCCGGCGCGGCGCAATTGCAGGATCGATACCAGGCGTTCGACCAGCACCCCGGGGTCGCGCACGCCGGCGGCGGCGCTCCAGTCGACGATGTCGAGGTGGGTGTCGACCCGCACCAGGCCGTCGACCGCAGTGCCGCGCGGCTGGAACAGATACTGCGACAAGCCATGCAGGCCGAGCGCCGGCAGGCGCGCCGCCAGCGCCGGCGCCAGGGTGTTCCAGGGCGGCACCATGACCGCCAGGAAGCGCTCGCCGAACAGGGCGCGCAGGCGGCCCGCTCCCTGCATCAGGTCGGCCTCGGCCGCCTGCGGATCGCGCCCGGGGCCGAATTCGCTGCTGGGCTGGCCGGGCGCTTCATGGTTCACATGGTCCCAGCCGTGCTGGCAATAGACCAGGGTCGGCATGGCATCGGCTGTCACCTGCGCCAGCGCGGCATCGGCCTGCGCCGGGATCACCGCCATCAGCACCGGCGCCTGGTGGCGCTGCGACAGTGCGGCCAGGCGGTGCAGCGCGGCGCTGTCTTCGACCAGGTCGTCGTCGCGCCACCAGAAGGCACACTCGGAGCGCGTGGCCTGCCAGTATGCGAGCTCTTCCCGCAGCGGGGCGAAGTGGTCCGGCACCGTGCCGGCCGCCATCGGCGCGGCTGCGGGCCAGGCGGCCAGGTGATGGCGCCAGCGTTCGGCATGCGCCGCCTCGCGCAGCAGCAGCCAGACGGGCAGGCGCGCGGCGCCGCCGGGGTCGGCGGCGTCGATGGCGATCACCGAGCAGGGCAAGCCCTGGGTGGCCAGCAGCGCCGTCATCGATTCCAGCAAGTCCTGGGCGCTGCCGATGGCGCCGTGCGCGGCGCCGCTCACATACAGCACGCCGCGCGCCGTCAGGCGCGGCAGTGCAGTGGCGATGGCGTCGCCCTGCGCGTCGAGCTCGACGGCCATGAAGTCGGCCATGGCATCGTCCGCCACCGGCGCGCCGAACCAGGCCGGATCGACCCCGTGCCGGCCCGCTTCCAGCGCCTGCCTGCGCCACGCCAGCAAGCCGGCCGGCAGCGCCTGGAACACGCGCCGCATCACGCGCTGGGGCGCGGTGCTGGCGCAGGCGGGGCAGGCCGGCTGCGCCAGGTCCGCGCCGGCGTCGGCCGGGTCGGGCATGGCGGCGCCGCACAGATTGCACTGCGCGCCGAGCTCGCGGCACACCGGCGTGGCGTCACGGTTCATGGCAGGGCCTGCTCCAGGATGACCAGTTCCGGGTCCCAGGCCAGCAGGAAGCCGCGCAGCAGGGCCACGTCGGGCGCGTGGTTGACGAACAGCCAGGCTACGTCGTGCACGCCGGTGGCGGGATCGGTCCCTTGCACCGCCAGCATGCCCATGCCCTTGGCGGCGCAGCCGAAGCGCTGGTACACATCGCGCCCGTAGCGGTGGCGGTTGCCGTGCTGGTCGATGGCGGCCTCGAAGTCTTCGCTCAGCGCCCGTCCCTGGGCGCCGCCGAAGCCGATATGCAGCAGGCCGCGCGGCGCCAGCACGCGCTGCAGCTCGGCGAACGCGGCCAGGTCGTCCGGAATGCATTCGAGCACGTGACTGAGCGTGATGAAGTCGTAGCTGTCGTCGGGCCGCGCGATGGCCTGGATGTCGAGGCTGCCGGAGCCGCCATACACCGATACTTCGTAGCTGCGGTACCAGGCCGGATGCTGGGCCGGGTCGGGGCTGAACTGCAGGCCGCGGCGCCAGTCGAGATAGCCGATCGGCATGCCCAGGAAGATCTGGCGCACCACGCGATGCCGTTCCAGCGCCCCGCAGCGCGCGCAGCAAGGGGCGGCGCCACTGCTGGCCATGCGCCCGGACGGGCCGGGCACGAAGGCCTGGTTGCCGCAGATATTGCAGCTCGGTGGCGCCGCTGCGGGTTCCGGCTGCGGCGCCGCCACCGCCACCGCCAGCGCCACCGGCACGGCGCGTTTGCGCAGCGCGAAGCGGTCCTGGAACTCGCCCTTGGCCGGGTCGCCCAGCCAGCTGCCGCCCTTGTGCGCCACCAGCTCCCAGCCTTCCTGCGCGAACAGGGTGCGCAGGAACGCTTCCTTGTACGCGATCACGTGCAGCGGTTCGGCCGGATTGTGGATGAAGGCGTGCTCGGACACCTGCTCGCTGAGGCGGTAGCGCATCTGGGGGTTTTGCGTGGCCAGCGAAAAGCCGTCGGGCAGCGAGAAAAAGGTGGCGATCCAGAGTCCGTTCTCGCGCACCAGCGGATGAATGCGGCGCAGGTAGGTGCGCACGTCATCCTCTTCCATGTGGGTGAACACGGAAAACGCGGTCACGCAATCGAAGCTGTTGGCGGCGTAGGGCAGGGCGACGTCGGCCAGGGGCAGGCCGCCCGGGTTGTAGCGGGCATTGTGGACGTTGACAAAGTCGAAGCCGAAGCGCGCGCCATCATCGGGCGCGGCGAAGTGTTCCTTGAGCCACTCGACATGCTCGCGCAGGATGTCGAAGCCGCGGTAGCTGCCGCCAAAGCCGGCCTGGCGCAGTCCGTACGCCAGGCGGCCGTAGCCGCAGCCGATGTCGAGCAGGTCGACAGCGCGCCCGCCCACCTGTTCCAGCACGGTGGCGCTCAATTGCTCGGCCACCGGCATGAAGCTGGCGTCGCTCTCGCCCATGAAGCGCAACTGGGGTGGGGGGATCTGGGAAAGGACTGCGCTCATGCCTCGACTCCGGTGGATGGATTGACTACCGCGACGGCGCCGGCCTGCGCGCCGGCCGCCATCTGCGGCGACAGGCGTGCGAGCACTTGCAGGATGGCGTCGACCCGGTGCTGGAACGTATGATGGTTCACGATCAGTTCGCGCAAGCGCTGGCCCGCCTTGTCCGGCCTGGACCTGGCGCGCCGCACTTTGGCCACTTCGCTGGCCAGGTTTTGCGGCGTGCTGTAGTAATGTAGCGCATCGCCGAACAGGGCGCGGCACGCTTGCATCTCGTCGGTGACGATGGCGGCGCCGCAGGCGCCGGCATCGAACAGGCGGTTCGACAAGAAGCCCTGGCTGCGCATGTCGCCCCAGTGGTCGTTGAGCACCACCTTGGCCGCCGAATAGTAATGCCGCAGGCGCGCATTGGCGATATAGGTCTGGGGCACCTGCTGCGGCGGCAGGATGCCTTCCCACAGGCCGCCATACACCTTGAAGTCGACCCCGCCGGCCAGCGCGTACTGCACCACTTCACGCAACTGCCCGCGCGAATTGCCGACGAAAATCACTTCCGGCACCTCCAGTTCGGTATCGCGCTCCGGGTAGAACAGGTCCGGATCGGTGCATTGCAGCAGCGGGCTGACCTGGTCGCCCATGCGCTCGCCCAGCCAGGCCGCGAAGCTGTCCGAGGCCACGAACACGTGGTGATACTGCTGCAGCTCGGTCACCGTCACCTCGTCCGGATGGCTGATCAGCCAGGCCAGGTTGATCGTGGTCGGCTGCGGCTGGTACTGGGACAGGCCGCGCAGCACGATCACCACCTCGTCGGACGCGCACAGGCCGCCGTACCAGTCGGGCAGGATATCGATGCGCGCCACGTGGCCGCGCCGTTCCAGGGCGCGCTTGATGCCGAGCGCGAAATGGTAGTCGCCCCATTGTTCGCGCTCCTTCATGGACGGCACCCCGATCTTGATGGCAAAGCGCAGCGACTGGTCGAGCAGGCCGCGCAGGCGCTGGCGGAAGGTGGCGGCGCGCTGGTCGTAGGTATGCTTGTCGAGCACCTCGCGCTGCAGCCTGGCGGCCAGCGCTTCGCGCTCGTCGTCGTGGCGCAGGAAGTGGCGCAGCAAGGCTTGCAATTGCTGGTCGGTCTCGAAACTGGGCAGCAGGTCCGGAAACAGTTCGGCCGCGCCGCCGCTGCAGTTGGTCAGCACCAGCTTGCCGCTGGCGATGGCGTCGAACACGCGCGAATTGAGCGAGTGCCATTCGCGCGTGACCGGGTGCGAATCGTCGAGCACGATCTTGGCCGAGTTGTAGATCTGCGGCAGGGCGGCGTAGGGTACGGCGCCGCGCCAGTTCGCTTTCCAGTCGGGCCGGTCTTGCCAGCCGTGGCCGTAGATGGCGAAGCGGTAGGGTTCGCGCGCCAGGTCCTGCAAGCCGATCGCTTCGCGCTCGGCGCCCCAATAGCTGCCGGTGAAGGTGACGTCGCTGGCGTGTTCGGCAGCGGCCGGCATGGGCCGGAAGCGCGCCGCGTTGGCGGCGATCGGCAGCAGGGTGGCCTCGATGCCGGTGGCGGCCTTGATGTGCTCGATCGCCTTGTGCGAGGAGGCGAAGATCAGCTGGTAAGCCTGGAACTGCGGCGCGCCCAGCCATTGGTCGACCCGGTTGCGCACCCAGGCCACCGTCACCAGGCCGGGATTGGCTTCGCTGATCTTGTCGATGGCGTAATCGTGGCGCATGGCGATGACCACGTCGGTGCCGGGCAGCTGGTGTACCTGGTTGTTGACGAACATCACCTCCCAGCCGTACAGGCGGTGCAGGGCTTCGCCGAATTCGAGCGCGGTGAAAAAGTCGCCGGCCGCGGTGCTGATGTCGGTGGCGGTGACGGCGATGGTCACGCGCAGCGGCGCCGGCCGCCACAGGCTGTCGCCCTCGACCAGCGCACGCAGGATGGTGCGCGTCAGGTCACGCCCGTAGCGCTCGATATACAGCCTGCGGTTGTTGGCGTGCACCTTGGCCGAGTACACTTTCTGCTGGCTGCCGGCCAGGATCTTGGCGTCGCGCGTGGCGCTGCGGTTGTGCAGCGCCACCGCGGCGGTATCGCACAAGATCGTCTTGCCGAGCTTGAGGCGCAGCGCCAGGCACAGGTCCACGTCTTCCATGCCGTACACATAGCCTTCGTGGAAACCGCCGACGGCGCGGAAATCCTCGCTGCGGCACATCAGCAGCGCGCCGGTGGCCACCGGCAGGTCGTAGCAGCCGGCCAGGTCGGCGTGCGGCTGCTCGCCCACTTCCATCGGTGCGTAGTAGCGCCCGCCCTTGCCGGGCAGGCTGTCGGTCTTGAACTGCACGCCCTGGTGATGGGTGATGAAGCGCCACGCGTCGGCGCCGTTGACGAGCGGCTCGAGCAGTTTCAGGCCGACCGCGCCGACCCGCTCGTCGTCGAGGTGGGCGCGCATGGGCGCGAGGCAGTCGTGCAGCATGACCAGGTCGTTGTTGGCGAACACCAGGTAGCGTCCGCGCGCCTGCGCCGCGGCGTAATTGTTGGATGCCGAAAACGAAAAATTCACGCCGCGCGCCAGCACCCGCAAGGGCAGGCGCGCGGCGTACTCGGCCGCCACCTGCAGGCTGGCGTCGGTCGAGCCATGGTCGACCAGCAGCAGTTCGTAGGAATGCAGCCAGTCGATGCGCAGCATCGAGTCCAGGTAGTCGCGCAGGATGGTGGCGCCGTTCCAGTTCAGCACGATGATGGAGATCAGCGGCGCGGCCGATTCGGCGGCGACGGCCGGGACGCGCGGACGCCCTCCTTGCCACAGCCGGGGCGGCACGCTATGGGTATAGTGGCCGTCCGGCAGGGGCCGGATCTGGAGTCCGCCATGGTCGACCAGGGGGAATAGCAGGGTATCGTCGTTCTGCTTGATCTCGAGATTGCCTTCGACGATCACGGCGCGGATGCGGCGCTTGCTGCCATTCATCAGGCGCGTGGGGAACTTGAGCAGGAACACATGATGGCCGTGGCGGTTGTCGGCGCGCAGGCGGGCATTGAAGCGGTTGGCCTGTACCACATCCAGCAATTGGTCATCCACGTAGATCGCCACATGCACCGGCAGCGCGGGGTTCTTGCGGTCCCAGGCCCAGCCCATGATGGCGCCGGTGGTGAGCTGCTCGACATAGCCCTGGTAGCGCTCGGCGGGCGCGATCTGGGCCAGCTGCTGCTCGCTGAGCAGCAGCGGCACGTCGTGTTCGATGCGCACATTGAGCGGCATGCCGTTCACGCGCACCGCGATCTGGCGCGCCTGGCGGTCGTACAGCGCGGCCGGGAACAGCAGCTCGAAGCCATGCCGTCCTTCGCTCTTGAACAGCTTGTTGACATCGCTGCGCGCCATCTGGGTCGTGGTCTGGGCCAGCAATTGCTCGCCCTGGTACAGGCCGACCGTCAGGACCGCGCCGCTGTCGGTGGTGTCGAGCGCCCAGCCGCAGATGCCGTTGGCGTCGACCAGGTCGACCCGGCCGATCACGCTGTTGCACCAGGCCAGCGAGAGCGCGCCGCCCTGGGCGCACAGGCGGTAGCGCGTGCCTTCCAGGTTGATGGCGATCTCGTGGCGGGCACCATCGTAGACGCTGAACGGCATCTCGAACTTGAAGCTGAAGGCGCCGTTGACCAGTGTCGCGGCGTCGACCGGCATCTTGCCCAGGCTGCGGGCGCCGTCGTCGACCCGCAGTTCGGCCGCGCCGCCGGGCAAGCGCTGCGGATCGATCCAGCCGTACAGGATGCCATTGCGGGTGTGCCAGCTGCCGCCCTGGTAGGCCTGGAACAGGCTTTGCGCCGGCGTCAGGGCCAGTTCGGCCTCGAGTTCGGGCGCGCGCACCAGCAGCCGGTGCGGCTGGCCGTCGAACAGGGCGTCCGGCACCGCCAGCACGAAGGCGTGGCTGGGCGCGCTGGCCGTGCTGGTGGCCACCAGCACGCCGTCGGCATGCAGTTCGAGCGCCACGGCGCACGCCGGATCGGCGCCGCGCAGCACCCCTGCGATGCCGCACGACTCGACCCGCTCGATGACGATGGCAAGCGCGTGGCGCGCGGCGCCGGCCGGCGCTGCTGCGCGCGCCAGGTGCGCGCCGTGCTCCGGCGCGCGCTCGAGCCGGACCGGGGTTTCGAAGACCCAGGCTTCGAGCGTGTCGAGCGCCAGCTGCGGCAGGTGGCGCGGCAGCGGCCAGTGAAAGCCGATGCAGCGCGGGTCGATGCCCTCGGCAACCAGGTCGTCGCGCCACACGCCGCAGGTGGTAAAGCCGACCGGCCTGCCGCCGGCGCGAAATTCGAGCGCCAGCTGCTCTTGCGGGCAATTGAGGTCCACGCACCAGCCGCTCACGCCGGAGGCGTCGACGCGCTCGATGCGCCCGCGAATCAGGCGCGCAGGGGCGTCGTCTGCGGCGTCGAGCGCGGCGTCGGCGTGGCCCTCAGGGGCATTGTCATGCAGGTCCATGCGTTCTCCAGGTGCGGTAAGAAAAACGGGGTTTCATGTCGCCAGCGCCGCGGCTAGCCACTGGCGCTGGCGCGCCAGGCAGGTCTCCAGCACCAGTTCCGGCAGCGGCGGCGGCGCCTGGCGCGGCTGGGCGCCGGCCGCGCAGCGCAGGGCGATGGCATCGGCCCAGGCGGCGGCATCGAAAAACGGCACGCAGGCGACGCCCAGGGCGGCGGCGAATTCGAGCACCGGCGCGGTGGCCGAGGCCAGCACCGGCACGCCGCTCAGGGCCGCCTCCAGGAACGACCAGGACAGCACGAAGGGCGCGCTCCAGTAGGCGTGCACGCGGCTGATGCTGAGCAGGTCGAGGTATTCGCCGGGCGCCAGCTGGCCGGCGAAATGCACGCGCGACAGGTCCAGCTGCGCGCCGACCTCGGCCAGCATGTGCTCTTTCCAGCTGCGCCCGCCCGGAGCGGGATAGCCGTAGCCGACCTCGTCCCCGCCGACCACGATCGCGTGCGCGTCCGGACGGCGGCGCAGCACGTCCGGCAGCGCGCGCATGAACACATCGAAGCCGCGCATCGGTTCCAGGTTGCGCGCCACGAAGCTGATCACTTCAGCGCCCGGCGCGAACGTTCTGGCCACGCCAGGCAAGGCCAGGCGCGCCTGCGGGTTGAAGCGCAGCCGCTCGCTGTCGATGCCGTCATGAATGACGCTGATCTTGTCGCGCGCCCAGGCCGGATAGGTGTCGCGCTGCCAGCGGGTGGGCGCGATGGCGGCGTCGGCCAGTTCCATGCTCAGCAGATTGGTGCTGTTGCGCAAGCGCAGGCGCCAGCGCTCGGGCATGCTGAGCGGGGGCAGCCCGGGATCGAAGCCGACATCCTGGCCTTCGAGCGCGTAATAGTATTCGCAATAAATCAGCAGTTTGGCGTGCGGGAACACATCCTTGATGAACAGCGCCTCGCCCCAGCCCGGATGGGCCAGCACGATCTCGGGCGTGAAGCCTTCGCGCTGCAGCTGCATGGCGGCGGCGGCGCAGGCTTCGGCGTGGCGCACCTGGCTTTCCTGTTCGGCCAGCAGCGGATGGATCTCGGGCATCGCCGGGCGCAGCAGCTGGTAGGGACGCAGCGTGACCCCGTCGGGCGCGGCGCGCGCGTTGCGGCACAGCGCCACCACCTGATGCCCGCGCCGCGCCAGGTCGCCCGCCAGGTGCAGGAACTGGGCCGGGAAATTCTGATGGATGAACAGGATCTTCATTGCATCACCTGCGCCAGCTCGTCCCACACGGCGGCGCCGGTGGCGGGCATGCTGGCCAGGGCCCACAAGTCCCAGTGCCGGCCTTCGTGCACGCGCACTTCGTGGAAGCCGGCCGCCAGCAGGCTGCGCCCCAGGGTGCTGGCGGTAAAGCCGGTGCGGTGCGCCATGTGCTGGTGGCCGGCGGCCAGCGCGGCCTGGTGGCCGAACAGCATGTCCAGCGGCCTGATCGGACCGGCGGGCGACTGGTACAGCGGCGCGTCGAGCTGGTCGGCGGCGATGTGCAGGGCGATGGCGCGCAGGTCGGGCAGGGTGATCAGGGCGTAGCCGTCCGCGCGCAGCACGCGGTGGAATTCGGCCAGGGCGCGCGGCACCGCGAAGGCGTCCAGGTGCTCCAGGTTGTGCGAGGAAAAAATGGCATCGATGCTGGCGTCGGCCACCATGTGCAGGTCGCTGATGCTGGCCACGATGTCCGGTTCGACCGCGGGGTCGATATCGAGCCGGATTTCGCGCCAGGCGGGGCCGCGCAGGCAGGCCGGCAAGTCGCGGTTGCCGCGCGCGCCGCAGCCGACGTGCAGCAGCTGGCGCGGGCGCGCGGCGGCGCCGTCGTCGGACAGGCGGCGCGCGACGCCGCTGTCGCCCGGCTGCGCTATGATCGCGCCCCCGTGCTGCCCGGGTTGGCAAAATGGAGAGGCGCCAGGGCCGGGCGCGGGGCCACGTGGGCCCGGGCCAGCAAGGCGGAAAACCAGCTGCCGGCATCGAAGCCAGGGTCCAGGCGCACGGTGTCGATGGCGATGCGGGCCTGGGCCGGGTCGGCGGCGAGCAGCACGATGCAGCCGCTCAGGCCGATCAAGTCGCTGTCGCTGAGCAAGCTTGCCCCGCTGGCGGGCGCGACCACGTCGACCACGCCGGTGCGCCACAGCGTTTCGCTGACCTCGCCGATCACCAGCAGGCGCAGGGCCAGGTCGGTGCGCGCGGCGACCAGGCGCGCCAGGGCCAGCACGCCGGCCGCCAGCGCTCCCGCGGCGCAGTGGGCGAGGACCGCGATGCGGGTGCAGGAAGAGGCCAGCGACGGCGGCAGCGGCGCGGGCGGCGCATCGATGGCGGCCGCCGCAGGCGGCAGCGCGGCGGCCAGGCAGGCGCGCGCGGCGGCCAGCGGATCGTCTTGCAGGAAGCGCTGGTAAGCGCTGTAGTAGTGCGGATAGCGCGCCATCAGCACGGCGCGGTTCTGGCGCACCCGCAAGTGTTTTTCGTCGCCGAACGAGACCCCGCCGGCATGGGCCACATAGACGCCGGTGGCGATCCGGTGGCGGTAGCCGGCGGCGGCCGCGCGCAGGCACCAGTCGACTTCCTCGCCATAGCCGCGTTCGATGGCGTTGCCGTCGAGCCCGCCGATCGCGGCGAGCACGCTGGCGCGCATCAGCATGGCGAAGCCGCAGCAGGCCGGCACGTCGACGTCGGCGCAGGCGCCGGCGCGGTGCAGGGCACTGGCCTGATCGTCGAGGCGGGCCAGGCCGTCCGCGTCCGGTGCCGGGGCGGCCCTGGCGATGCTGGGAAAGCTGCTGATTTCGCCATTATTCGACCACGGGGCCACGGCCGCGATATCGTCGGCCCTGTAGAGGGCGGCGCGCAGGCGGTCCAGCCAGTCGCCGTGCACCAGGGTGTCGGCATTGAGCAGGAGCACATCGTGGCCCGGCAACTGGCGCAGGCCGCGGTTGACGCTTTCGACGAAACCCAGGTTGTAGCGGTTGCGCAGCAGGCCGATCCGTCCGGCGGCGCATTGTGTGTCGAGCCAGGCCGCCAGCGCCGGCTCGGGGCTGGCGTCATCGATCACCAGGACGGTGGCGCCGGCGCGGTTGGCGGGCAGGCTGGCCAGGACGCTGGCGATGCAGGCCTGCACTTGCGCCAGGCCGCTGTAGACTGGAATGAGCACGCCCAGCGCCGTGGTGGCGGGGGGCGCGGCGGCGGCTGCGGACGCTGCGCGCGGCACGGCAAACACCAGGGGTGAGCCGGGCAGGGCGGCGGTGGCGCCGGCCAGGGCCAGCGACCAGACCCCGTCCGGGTGCGGCGGGACGAAGGAAAAGTGCGCGCCGGCCGTGCCGGGCGGCAGGCGCACGCCGTAGTTTTTCTGGCTCAGTTCGTCGCGCAGGCAGAGCTGGGCAGACGCGGCCGCGTGCGCCTCGAACAGCATGCCTTCGATGGCGGCGCCGGCGCGCCAGCATGCCCCGGCTGGCAGGCAGGCGGCTTCGCGCAGGCTGGGCAGCAAGCTGGCGTGGCTGGCGGCGCGGCAGCGGGCCGGCAGCAGCGCCGGCGCCAGTGCGGCGATGCGGGCGCGCTCGCCGTGGGCGAGCCAATCCTGAATCAGTAAATCCTGGAGCCGTGCATCTTGCGGATCGCGGCGCCAGGCGTGATACCAGGCCGCGCTGCTCAAGGCCGAACGGGACGCTTGCAGGATGGTGGCGCGCAGCAGCGCCGGAATGGCGGACTCTGCATGGCGGCGGCAAGCCGCTTCGGCGGCCAGCAGGGCGTCGGCCGGCCAGCCGTCCTGGAGGGCGTCGACCGCCTGCGCGAGCAGGAAATCCTCGCGCAGGCGCGACGCGCTCCAGGCTGCCGCAGGCGGCGCGCCCTGGACGGCAGCGGTCGCGTTCAAATAATGTTATGCACGACGGTGACGGAGCCGACCACGACCGGCTCGATATAGTTGCCGGTGCCATCGAGGCTATTGCCGGCCACGGAAATGAAGCCGGCCAGCACCGAGGCGCGCGAGATGCCGCTGTCGAGCACATTGGTCCAGTAGGCCAGGCCCTCGGCATCGGGCGCGCGGTTGAAGGTTTTCAGGTACAGGCCGTCGAGGAATTGCTGATCGGTCAGTTGCGGCTTGGCCTTGTACTCGGCCGAATCGAGGAAGCCTTGCGCGATGCTTTCCAGGGAGACGCCGGAGCGCACCGCATCCATCCAGAATTCGAGGCCCTTGGCGTCCGGCAAGCGTCCCAGCGCGGCCGAGTACAGGGTGCTCACGCTGGCCTCTTTGGCATCGTTGGCAAACACCAGTGCCTGGTTGCCGTCGAGCTGGACGAACTGCATCTTGCTGATGTCGGTGGTCTTGAGCGTGCCGAGGTTGGTGACGATGGCATGGCCATCCTGGATCGTGACCTTGTAGTCGGACGCGTTGCCCTTGAGCTGGACGATCGCATTGCCGGAAGTGCCGCCGACAATGGTGCTGTTGCCCAGGCCGGCGACGATGGTGTCGTAGCTGGTGCCGATGCTCGACGCCATGCTGTTGCCGGTGCCCAGGGTCAGCTGGGTGTTGCGGTCGTCGGCGATGACGAACTTGTCATTGCCGGTGGTGCCGACCACGATCCGTTCAGTGACCGTGTAGGGCAGGTCGGTCGGACGCGTATCCTCGAAGCGCGCGTTGACCCCGCCCTTGCCCTGGAAGATGGTGACCGGGGCGCTGGGGCCGCCGACGATGGTGGTCTGGGCGGTGTCGGAGGACGCCACCAGCAGTATCTCGGTGCTGGCGGTAACGGGAAGCGCGCCCTTCGAATCGGGCGTTACCGTATCGAAGGACACCGATTTGTCGACCGAGGCCGTCAGCGCCAGGATGCGGTCGATCGTTCCCTGCGTGAACAGCGTCGAATTCAGGTTCATCAGGGTCGTGGTAGTCGCACTGTTTGATAGTTGATACATTAGATGTTCTCCTCTGGTCGTTAAGACGTACCGCCGCGATCGTAACTGGCTACGAAACGTGGTTCATGAAGCAAGCTCTTCAGCTCTGTCGACCGACTGCACCCGCTCGACTTGCGCAGCTGTCGCCTTGAAAACTTTGGTGGTGGCCGATTCCAGCCAGGGATTGCGCTCGCTGGCCGACACCTCGGCGGGGTGCGCCTGCAGGGTGATCGCGGTCAGGTGCTCCAGCCCCGAGGGACCGCTGAGCGGCACGGCCGAGTGCACCGGCGCCTGGTAGCCACCGCTGAAGTGCGCTGTTCCCTCCAGGCGCCAGCCGCTGGCGGCCGGTCCGATCAGGGCGAAGCTCACTTCGATGATGCGCCTGGCCTCGTTGCGGGTGCCGCAGAATTTGCCGCTCTTGACGATGGGCAGCACGCCGCCGCCTTCGACCGCAATGCTGTACGCGAGGTCGACGCCGGGCGGTCGGTCGGGCCACATGACCTGGAAGCCTTCGAGCCGCAACAGGCTGTCCGGGTCGCCGAGCAGGGTGCCGGGGGCGGCCATGATGTCGCCGTTGCGCTCGATGTGACCGATGAGGGTCATGCCCTGCGCGCTGATGGGAATCGGCGCGGCGCCCGCGTCGGCCGGCGTGGACTGTGCGGCGGTGGCGGGCATGGGGGGCGGCACGGGCGCGCGGTCGAGCGCGATCTGGTCGACACGCAGTGCCGGGACGGGGGCGTGTTTGTTTTCCAGGAAGGCGCTGACCAGCAAGGTGACGGGCGCGTCGCTGATGTGCAGTACGATGCAGTCGGCGCCGTCGCGCAGCATGCTGCCGTGGGTTCCCGCTGTGCTGAGCAGCGCCATGGTCCCCTGCGTGGCGACAGTGCCCGGGGCGCGCGCGATGCTCAGCGCGGCCGCGTTCCGGGTCGGATGGCGCAGGATGTACATGCCAGGCTGGAGTGTAACGGTGGAGCCGGTAATTTCCATGTGCGGGTACCAGACACAAAAATAATAGTACGGTTAAATTTCGTGTCTGAAAACTATAACGCAAAGGCATGTAAGCGCGATTGAGTCTGCCTCTTTTTATTTAGAGTGTTGTAAAAATGAAGGTAATGCTAAGCCAGCCGTTTCAGGCTTGCGCCGGCGGTGGCGTGCTGTCGGACACGCTCCCCATCGGCGTGAGCAGCCAGGCCAGCAGTGCCGTACTCATCAGGAAGAAACCGGCTCCGCCGAAAAGTTGCGCCAGCGACACCCGTTGCAGCAGCCATCCCGTGAGTGCCGCCGACAGCGGCGCCACGCCCATGAAGATGAACATGAAGATGCTCATCGCCCGCCCCAGCATGGCGCGCGGCACGCGCTGCTGCAGCCAGCTGAACACGGCCACCTGCATATATCCACCCAGCACGCCGATCACCAGCATCAGCCCGGCTGCCTGCCAGCTTGCCGCCACCAGGCCCAGCGGAATGAGGAGCAGGCCGACCAGCACGTCCACGACCAGCACGGTGGTGCCGAAATTGCGCACCCGGAATTCGCCCAGAACGCCAGTGAGCGCCATCCCGGCCAGGCTGCCGGCGCCGTGCACGCCCATGATCAGGCCCAATGCCGAGGCCCCGTGCAGCACGCTGCTGGCCAGGACCGGCAGCGCCACCTGCATGGTGCCGCCCACCACGAACGCGCCCAGGCCCCAGTACAGCATGCAGGTGCGCAGCGCGGTGTCGTTCCAGACCATGGCGACGCCGGCCCCGACCGCGCGCAGGACCGGCTCCGGTGCGGCCTGCGGCGGCGCATGCAGGAGCCTGACCTTGGACAGGGTCCAGGCCGACAGCAAGAAGCTGGCGCTGTCGATGGCGAACGCCACCCCGATGCCGGCCGCGCTGCCGGCCGCGCCGCCGCCATCGCCGAACAGCGCGATCAGCAGGCCGGCCAGCAGTGGCCCGGCCAGCATGCTGACCTGGCGCACGCCCATCATGATGCCGTTGGCCTGGGGCAGCTGGGCCGGCGCCACCACGTTCGGCAGCATCGAGGTGCCGGCCGGGATGCTGAAGGCCGAGGCGAAGCCGATCGCCAGCGCCAGCACGCTGATCACCGGCAGGCTGGCATAGCCGGCCAAGACCAGCGCCGCCAGCAGCGCCAGCAGCACGGTATTGACGTATTTGCTGATCATCAGCATCGACTTGGGCGAATAGCGGTCGACCAGGGCGCCGCCGAGCAGGATGAAGATCGCGCGCGGCACGCTCATCAGCGCGATCACCAGGCCCATCTTGAGCGGGTCGTTGGTGCTCACCAGCACCAGCCAGGGCAGGGCGATGATGGTGAACTGGTCACCCAGGGCCGTGATGATGGCGCCGCTCATCATCCAGCGGAAATCCGGCTGGCGCAGCAGGGCGCCGCTTGCTTGTTGTTGATCCTCCATGGCGCTTAGCTATTGCTCAGGTTAATGCCGGCGATCTGGCCCAGGATGGCCGACATCGCTTCGAGCTGGTCCGGCGCAAAGGCGCGTAGCGCTTCCCGGCTGATCAGGTCGACGACGTCGCTGGCGTTGAGCGCCAGTTCCTTGCCGCTGGCGGTGATCATGGCAAAGCCGACGCGGGCGTCGCGCGGATCGGCTTCGCGCGTGATCAGGCCAATTTTCTCCAGCGGCAGCAGGCTGCGCGTGATCCCGGACGCGGTCAATCCCAGGCGCTCGGCCAGGTCGACCCGGCGCAGGCGGCCGCCCGGCGCCCGGCTCAGGTGGTTGAGGATCTGGAAGTCGGAAAAGCTGATGCCGTAATGCCCGCCCAGCGAGGTGTCGAAACGGCGCAGCAGGGCTGCGTTGGCGCGCGCCATGCGCAGGCAGAGTTCGGCGTGGGAATTCAATTCGTTCATTGCGCTATCCTTTATAAATACAGTACAGGTGTTTGAGTGCGCAAGTATATAGGCTTTTAAAACGCATGGCCACTTATTTCACCCATCGTTGCCGATGGGCGAATCGGTGGCCACGCGCTACGGCGTGAGCCGGACCTGCTTAACGGCCGCGGCCGCCCGAACGGTGCGGTGCCGCCGGACGCGGACCGCGCGCGCCAGCCGTACCGCCACCGCCGCCACCACCCCCGCCACCACCACCGGCGCTGCGTGGCTTGGCCGGAGCACGGCCACCGCCGCCGCCGACCTTGACTACCTGGCCGCCACCGGAACGCCCGCCGCGGCCGCCATGGCCAGGCGCGCCGCTACGCAGTTGCACAGGCTGTGCGCGCGCGTTCGGGTCCGGCTCGAAACCGGCGATGATCTGACGCGGCAGGGTCTGCTTGATCAGCTTCTCGATATCCTTGAGCATGTCGTGCTCGTCCACGCAGACCAGCGACACGGCTTCGCCGGTGGCGCCGGCGCGGCCGGTACGGCCGATACGGTGCACATAGTCTTCAGGAATGTTCGGCAAGTCGTAGTTGACCACGTGCGGCAACTGGTCGATATCGATACCGCGCGCGGCGATGTCGGTCGCAACCAGCACCTGCAGGGCGCCATCCTTGAACTCGGACAACGCCTTGGTGCGTGCCGACTGGCTCTTGTTGCCGTGGATCGCCATCGCGCCGATGCCGTCCGCGCCGAGCTGTTCGACCAGCTTGTTGGCGCCGTGCTTGGTGCGGGTAAATACCAGCACCTGGGTCCATTTGTTCGACTTGATCAGGTGCGACAGCATCGGGTGCTTCTTGTCGCGGTCGACCGGGTGGATCTTCTGGGCGATCACTTCGACCGTCGAATTGCGGCGCGCCACTTCGATCATGGCCGGCTTGTTCAGCAAGCCATCGGCCAGGGCCTTGATCTCTTCCGAGAAGGTGGCCGAGAACAGCAGGTTCTGGCGCTTGGCCGGCAGGGCCGCCAGCACTTTCTTGATGTCGCGGATGAAACCCATGTCGAGCATGCGGTCGGCTTCGTCCAGGATCAGGATTTCGACCTTCGACAGGTCGACCGTGCGCTGTTCCATGTGGTCCAGCAGGCGGCCCGGGGTGGCCACCAGGATGTCGACGCCGTGCTTGAGCTGCTTGATCTGCGGATTGATGCCGACGCCACCGAAAATCACGGCGGAATTGAGCTGGGTGTACTTGCCGTACACGCGCACGCTTTCCTCGACCTGGGCCGCCAGTTCGCGGGTCGGGGTCAGGATCAGTGCGCGCACCGAGCGGGTCGAGGTTTTGCTGCTCAATGCCGCGCCGACCGCGTCGGTCGACAGGCGGTTCAGGATTGGCAGGGTAAAACCGGCGGTCTTGCCGGTGCCCGTCTGTGCGCCCGCCAGCAGGTCGCCGCCGTTCAGCACGGCGGGGATCGCCTGGGTCTGGATCGGGGTCGGGACGGTGTAACCGTGTTCGGTTACGGCACGAACGATAGCATCGGACAGGCCGAGTTTAGAAAATGACATGATAACTTTATGGTGGAGATCGGCCCGTCGCTCATTGCAGAAAGCGCCAGTCGCAGGCAATCAATATTAGAAAATCGTGGTGGCAAAGGCACTGGAAACGGTGCCACCCGACATTGCAGCATACACAGCGAGGCTAAATTTAACAGAAATCAGTTTCGCTGTGGAAATTTCACGTGCGGCTTGTTAAGCCTGGCGGAGGGAAAGTGGAGGCCGGACAAGACCTCCTGAACAGCTTAGTGGCGTATTTTACGCGAAAGGCGCCAACAGCGTGACCATCTGGCCGAACACCTTGGGGCTGGCGGCGATGATGTCGCCCTTGTGCAGGTAGGCGGACTCGCCGTTGAACTCGCCGACGATGCCGCCCGCTTCCGTCACCAGCAGCGAGCCGGCGGCGATATCCCAGGCTTTCAAGCCTTTTTCGTAGAAGCCGTCGCTGCGGCCGGCGGCCACGTTGGCCAGTTCCAGCGCGGCCGAACCGGCGCTGCGCACGGCCTGGCAACGTTCGGCGACGACGCCGTACATTTTCATGTATTCGGCCAAGGCGCGCGGACCGGCGGCGTGACCCGAGCACAGCAGGGTGTTGGCCAGGCGGTCGTGCTTGGTGACGCGGATACGCTTGTCGTTCAGGTAGGCGCCGGCGCCCTTGCTGGCGGTGTACAGGTCGTTACGCACGGGGTCGTAGATGACGGCTTGCGTGACGATGCCGCGCTGGGCCAGCGCGATCGAGACGCAATAGTTGGGGTAGCCGTGCATGAAATTGGTGGTGCCATCGATCGGGTCGATGATCCAGGCGAATTCACTCTCGTCGTTCAGGTTGGCGGATGCACCCGATTCCTCGGCCAGGATGGCATGGTCGGGATAGGCTTTGAGCAAGGTTTCGATGATTGCCTGTTCGGCCGCCTGGTCGACATCGGTGACGAAATCGTTGTGTTGTTTTTCAGTAACACTGATCCGGTCGACGTCGAAAGACGCGCGCTGGATCACGGTGGCGGCGCGGCGAGCTGCCTTGATCGCCGTATTGAGCATTGGGTGCATGTAGAGCTTCCGTTAAAAGAACGCTAACGCCCACGGCGCCCCCTTGGGCGCAGCGTACGGTAGTGAACAAGAATGAATTAAAGAGCGGTGCGGCGGCGAACTGGTTAAAATCGCGGGCTGGTCAGCCCTGTTTTTAATCATCCGCTACTGCGCGATAGCGCTATTTTAAATGAACACGCCCGAAATCAACACGTCTGTTTTCAAACGCCTGCGATTTGTCCTGGTCGAGACCAGCCGCGCCGGCAATATCGGCGCCGCCGCCCGGGCCATCAAAACCATGGGCTTCGGCGACCTGGTGCTGGTCAATCCGCGCTTTCCCGATGCCTTGCAAGACCCGGAAGCGGTGGCCTTCGCCAGCGGCGCCCAGGATGTCCTGGAAGGGGCGCGCATCGTCGGCAGCATCGGCGAGGCCCTGGAAGGCTGCAATTTCGCCGCCGCGGTGTCGGCCCGGCTGCGCGAATTCTCGCCGCCGGTGTGGACCCCGCGCGATTTTGCCGGCCACGTGGCGGGGCAGGGCGACTTGTCGGCCGCGCTGATTTTCGGTAACGAGCGCTTCGGCCTGCCCAACCAGATCGTCGAACAGTGCAATGTGCTGATCAATATTCCGGCCAATCCCGATTATTCCTCGCTTAACCTGGCCCAGGCGGCCCAGGTGCTGGCCTACGAGTGCCGGGTGGCGGGCATGGCGGGCGAAAGCGGCGTGCGCGCGCCGAGCGCGATCGGCTTTCATGGCGACGCCGCCAGCCTGGAACAGATCGAGGGCATGTATGCGCACCTGGAACAAGCCCTGGTGGCGATCGATTTCCTCGATGCCGACAATCCCAAGAAGCTCATGCCGCGCCTGAAACGCCTGTTTTCGCGCACCCAGCTGGAAACCGAGGAAGTGAATATCCTGCGCGGGATCGCGCGCCATATCCTGAAATTGCCGCGCTGAGCGACGCGGCAGGCCAGCCGGGCCAGCGTCAATGGCCGCGCGCCGGCTGCAGTTCGGTGCGCGCATGGCGGCGCTGCCAGAACGTGTCCCGCTCCCAGCGCCGCTCCAGTCCATAAAAATAGTTGCGGTTGGTCCGGTACTGCTCGAAGCGCTCGGCCGCGCCGCTGCCATACCCTGGCGCCAGCACGCCGTCGGCGCCGAGCGCGGCATCGATCGCCGCTGCCGCCCGCAGGCCGTCGGACAAGGCTTTATGGATGCCCTGCGCCGCCAGCGGATCGTACACCGCGGCGGCATCGCCGACCGCCAGCCAGTGCGCTCCGGCGACGGTATCGAGCATGCCGCTGAGGGCCGGGCGTATGCTCAGCGATCCGCGCAGGAAACGGCAGCCGTCGAGGCGGGCGGCGATATGCCCGGTGGCGAGCACCCGCGCCAGCCAGGCGTCGTCGCCGCCCAGGCCATCCCGGCGCAGCAAGTCCGGATCGGTGGCGCAGGCCACGGCCAGGCGCGCATCGGGCAACTGCGCCGCATACCACCAGCCCGATTGCGCCGCTTCCAGCACGGTCAGCCTGGCGCTGGAACTGGCCGCGCCGGTGTCGAAAAAGCCATACACGAACATCAGGCGGTCCAGGTACTGCTGGCGCGCGCCCGCGCGCCGGGCAAACGCGGCGCGCTGTCCGGTGGCGTCGACCACGATGCGCGCCTCCAGCACCGCGCCAGAGCCCTGCCGGTCCGCCAGCCGCAGCGCGAAACCGCCGCCGGCGAGCGGCGCGCACGCCTCGAAGCGGGACGGCAGGCAGCGCACCTGCGGGCGGGCGGCGGCATGGTCCAGCAAGAAGGCATCGAAGCGGCGCCGGTCCAGATGCCAGCCCAGCGCGTTCGGACTGAGCAGGAAGTCATTGAAGCCCAGGATGGCGCTGCCCCACGCCGAGCAGCTGCCGAGGCAGCTTGCGTGGCCTTGCTCCAGGAACGCATCCAGCACGCCCAGCTGTTCCAGCACGAGGCGGGTGTCGGGCAACAAGGTCTCGCCGACCCTGGGCCCGGGCGCCACGCCGGGGTCGATCAGGCGGATGCGCCAGGCTGTATTGCGCGCCAGCGCCAGCGCCGTCGCGCAGCCGGCCGGTCCGGCCCCCAGCACGGCGACGTCGCAGCGCTCCGGGCCAGTCAATGCACGCCTCCCATGCCAATGATCTTCCCGCCCGGATTGCGTTCGTGCCTGGCGCGCGGCGAGTGCAGGCGCACGCGCAGGGGCGCCGGGTCCAGCAGCGGACACTGGTTCAGGATCCAGCGGTGCACCACATCGCGGCAAGTGCCGCTGTTCGGCGCCGCCGCCGGCAGGCTGAACGCCGAGCCCATGGGGCCGGTGGGAGCGATCAGGCTCATGAAAAAGCGGCTGTCCTGCGGCCGGCCCGGCACGACCAGGCCGTTGACGGGCGAGGCCAGCGCCGCCATCAAGTCGCGCGTGCTTTGCTCGAACCACCAGGCCATCGAGTGGATCACGCCGTGCGGGTCGGCCATCATGCCGGTGGCGTGACCGGCCACGCCGCGCTGCACCGGGCGCAGTTGCTCGACCAGCGCCGCCATCGCGAAGGCGGGCGGGAGCGGCGGCGGGGCCGGCGGCGGCGCGGGATGGGCCAGCGCGGCGGTGTAATCGGCCCAGAGCGTGATTTCGTCATCGGTGAACACGCGGTACATGGGGCCGGTCTCGAAATTCATCAAGGCATGCATGCGGCTGCCGGCCCAGTCGCCGGGCGTGATCCAGCCATGTTCGACCAGCGCGTCGAGGAAACCGGGCGGGTCGGCGAACCACTCGTCGATGCGGCAGCCGCCCACCATCTTTTTCTGGTGGTTGCGGCTGCCGAAGGTCGTCTTGCGCTCGATCATGGACAGCATTTGCTGGCGCAGGGTGGGCGCTTGCGTGACCAGCTTGATCAGGTCTGCGCCGAAGCTGCCGATGCTGCCGAAGGCGACGAAGCCGTTCCAGATGCGGCGCCATGCGCGCTGCACCGCCTGCTCGCCTTCACCGAGGTCGCGCACGCCCTGCAGATACAGCCGCACCGCCTCGGCGGCGCGCTGGCCGTGGCCGTTGACGGCGTTGTCGATGCCGATGTGCATGACATAAAAGTGCGGATCGATGCCGACATACTCCATCAGGTCGCGGGTCGGCTTCAGGTCGACCACTTGCCATTCCAGGTACAGGGTCATGCCGATCAGTTCCGGATAATAATCTTCCGAAAATTGCGAAATGGCCATCTGGAATGCCGGTACGCTGAAGGCGCTGTCGAGAAAGGTCGGATCGAAGGCGAATTCGCGCGAGTCGATCGGCTGCGGATAGTAGCCGACCGAGGCGCACAGATCGCGGTAGATATTGCAATGGTTCATGGACACATTGCCATCGCCCATTTCATCCATCGACACCGAGTACAGCAGCGCGCGCACGGCGTCGATCGGACCGGTGCGGCCGATGTTGCGCAGCCAGGCGCCGTCAATCAGGTTGAACGGCGCCCACTGGATGGTGTAGGTCACCATCGCGGCATAGGTGTTGAAATACTGGCCATTGTCGCCCGGATCGACGGCGGCGGCATCGTCCACCATTTCCTGGTAAATCAGGTCGAGCCGCTCGCGAAACGCATCCTCGCTGTAATCGAATGCCAGCAAGTCCGCCGAGGCGCGCTGCGGATCGGCGGCGAACAGCTCGGCCCAGGCCAGCCAGGCATCGACGTAGGCGCGCGCGTCGGGCAGCACTTCCGGATGCGCCGCCACGTTCATCAGCTGGTGGAACAGGTTGCGGGCGTCGAGCGTGCGGGCGTCAGTGGATGCGGTCGCGCTGGCGAAGTTGGGAAACGGCACCACGGGCGTGAGTCCAGTATCGACCAGCTTGCTTTCCACTTCCAGGTACCAGCCATCGTCGAGTGCCAGCGTGCTGCCGTCGATCGCGCTCGCCTGCATGACCACGCCGATACGGTGCCAGTGATCGAGGATGTCCATGCGGTTCTGGTAGCGCCCCCAGTTCTCCGGCTGCCCGGAATCGGTGCCGGGGCCGCGCACGGACCAGCGTTGCGCGCCGAGCACGGCGACCTGTGGCGGCCGGTCCGGTTCCTGGGTATTGATATCGCCGGACGCTTCGCTGCGCACGTCGGCCAGGGCGTAGACCGCTACCGGCCGTTGCGCCGGCCACGACCAGAACAGGGTGCGGTTGCCGGGCGGGTTGGGCGAGGGCAGGTGGGTGGCGCAGGAGTTATAGTCGGTGTGCCACGGCACTGCCATGAACTTGGACAGGTCGCCCGGCTCGAGCCCCTCCGCCTCGCGGTGGCGCGGCACATAACCGACGCTGAGCAAGGGCGCGCCGGTGCCGGGGCCGGCAGCGATCGCCGCGTAGTCCAGCGCGGCGGCTCGGATGCGGAACGGCCCGGCACCGCAGCTGGCCCAGGGTTGCAGGTAGATGGCCGCTTCGCGCATGGTGAAGGTGAGGTCGATGCCGGGACTGAAACGCCCGCCCAGGCAGTTGACCATGGTCGCCTTGTCGAGATACTCGCCGGCCCCCAGCGCCGGGCCGCTGCCGGCGACATAGTTGCCGCGCCCCTGGTTCCAGCGTTGCAGAAAGAAATACTGGGTCTGGCGCAGGGTCAGCATTGCGCTCTTGGCGTCGCCAAGGTGCAAAGGCATGCGCGTGGTGTCGGTATGGCCGGGCTCGAACGGATTGCGGAAGATCGCGGCCAGCCCGGCCAGGGCGGTGCTGGCCGGATCGTCCACGGCGCGGATGGTGGCCAGGTTGCGGTGCGCCGACATGCCGCGCTCGCTCATGTTGACCGTCCATTGCTGCAGCGCCGCGCTGGTGAACATGGGGGCAAGCTGGTCGTCGAAGCTGGGCTTGTAGTCGCTCCGGTAAGTGCCGGTCTTGGCGTTGAAGATGGCCGGCGCCAGCGCCATCTTGCGCACCCAGCAGTCGTACACATCGTCCCACAGCGACACGATGTTCGGGATCTGGGGTGCATAGGCCGGATCGGTGGTGGTGACCCAGGCGCCGTGCACCACGGCGTGGCTGCCGTCGTCGAACACCAGCGTGGCCGATACCGGGCCGTCCGAGGTGTCGTCGAACCACTGGTCGTTGTTCACATCATCGTTCAGCGGCGTGGGAGCGACTTGCGCCCAGCCGCTGGCGCGCCCGAAGCCGCCGACCACCAGCAGGCGGCCGCGCTCGTCGGTGAGCAGGCTGCCCAGGGTATCGATCGGGC
This sequence comes from Massilia frigida, assembly GCF_011682175.1. Taxonomy (GTDB): domain Bacteria; phylum Pseudomonadota; class Gammaproteobacteria; order Burkholderiales; family Burkholderiaceae_D; genus Telluria_A; species Telluria_A frigida. Next base: position 44,674 of record NZ_WHJG01000019.1, on the reverse strand, counting down.
CGGCGGGGCTGTCCATGCGCGCGAACGCGTCGCCCGGGAAGGACATCGGATAGCGCGCCAGCGCAACCACGCTGGCGCTGGCCGCGTCGTAATACGAGGCCGCGGTGGCCTTGTCGAAATGCACGGCACTGGCGCGCGCGCCCGCGATCGTGCGCGGACCGGGGTCGATGGTCAGCTTGCGGACCCGTTCCGGCAGGTTCAGGATGGCAATCTTGTCGGTCGAGTGCGACGCTTGCTGGAGTGGCAGCGCGGCATTGCGGATCGGCGGCAGCTGCCCCTCCGCGTAGCCATCGATGCCCGGCAGATGCGTCTCTTCGAGCACAAAGGTGTTGGCTTTCTTGTTGGCCAGGTGGACGGTCCAGATGATGTCGGTCACCGTCAAGCCCTCGATGCGCGTGCCGATCCCGACTTCGGTGCCGTCGCCGCGCGGCCAGCTCTCGCTGGCCTGGGGGGCGTAGTGGAAGATGCGAAAGCGCGCGGCCTGGCGCTTCAGGGCGCCTTGCGCATCGCGCAGGTCGCCGCTGCGCACCGGGTCGGCCTCGCTGCCAGCCCGGATCGGCAAACCGCCGCTCAGCACCTGGCCCGGGGCGATCGGAGCGCCGGCCATGGTCTCGGGAGCGATGACAAATTCCTCGCTATTGCCCACCCGCGCGACACCGACGGCAGGATGAATCCGGAACGCACTGTGCAGGGGCTGACTCGCTTTCATTGCTGTTCTCCCTCTCTATATAGTTGGAATAGGACTGGCGTGCCGGCACCGGGGAGGCAGCGGGACGCTGACTGCGTATCACTGTCGGAATGCGGGCGTCGATGGGGATGTTCTTGGAATGCAAGCCTGCGGGCTGGCCATGCCGGCCGCCACGAAACACATCAGGCCAATGGCCGGCTTATCCGCTTCGCCGAACATCGGGGCGCGCGTCGCCCCTTGCGCGCCAGAGGCTTGCGGATCGTTCGGGCCGGCCGGAGTGTGTGGCATCGTCTTCCCCTCGAGGCGTGCTGGGTCCACGCCGCTGGTCTGTTTTCGGGTACCGAGCCATCCAACATACCCCACATCGCTAGGGCAAATCTCCCCAATACTCACAGTGCTGTAAATATATTAAAGAAATGCAAATTTGGCGGTTGAGCAGGCTGCAAACGACCAAATGCTGTATGGAAACAACAAGGGCGTTGATCCGGGGCTTGACGCACTGGCGGTGGGCAGGGGGGGCGGGCCGGGATCAGAAGACGTCGAAGGGTTCCCTGCGTCCGCTGTAGATATGCCCCATGGCGCGCCGTTCGCGTCCGACCAGGGTGTCGACGAACTGGGCCGGCTTTTTCATCTTCTTGAAGGTACTGAAACCGCGTTCGAGGAACTGGTGCAGGTCGGTCACGCCGGCCAGCCTGGCCGGCCCGCGCATCACCGACAAGGTCAGCGAGAGCAGGGGAATGCGCACCAGCGTGCACAGCGAGTCGCCCAGCTGCTGCACCAGGTCGAGCTGGCGCGCGCGTTGCTCGGGTGCGGTGGCGCTGCGGTAGGCCAGCAGGTACGCGCCTTCATCGACATCGGCGCCCAGCACGCGCGCCATGGCTGTATCGAGCTGTTCGGTCAGGGCGTCGAGCGCGATCGCGCCCGTGATCGTGTGCAGCGATTCGTAGGGCAGCAGCCGCTGCAGGCTCGGGACCACGCGTTCGAGGTCGGCCTCGCGCCGCTCCAGGTCGTGCGCGCCATAGATATCGTTGAGGAAAAAAGCGGCCGCCTCGCGCGTGTCGGGCGCGGCCAGCAGGTCGGGGTGGGTGGCGGCCAGGCGGGCCGACTGGTAGCGCTTGAGCGCCGTGCGCGCCGCCTGCAGGGCCGGATCGCGGCGCGCCTGCTCGCGCCCGGCCGCCAGCAGGCGCAGATGGTGTTCGAGTTCGGCGGCCAGTTTGTCTTTATTCATTCGCTTTGTACCAGAAACGTCTAGACGGTTCACTCTAGTTTGTTGGATTTTATACCATCCCCTTTGGCGTACACTACCCCAAAAAATAGCATGGAAAACAAAGACATGGAGACCAAACGCAGAACCTTCCTCAAGGTCGGGGCGCTGGCCGCGCTGACCCTGGCGGCAGGCGGCGGCATTTACCGCTATACCCATCCCTCGCCGCTGGGCCGCTTTGCCCTCGACGGCGAAGCGCGCGCGGCCATCGACGCCATCGTGCCGGCCATGCTGGCCGGGGCGCTGCCGGCCGACCCGGGCGCGCGCCTGGCCGCCGTGACGGCCACCACCGCGCGCGTGCACCAGGCCATCCTGGGCCTGCCGCTGTCTGCGCAAAAGGAAGTCCAGGACCTGTTCGGCCTGCTCTCGCTGGCGCCCGCGCGGCGCCTGCTGGCGGGCGTGTCGGGCGGCTGGGCCGGCGCCAGCGTCGAGCAGGTCGGCGTATTCCTGCACGACTGGCGCTTTCACCGCATCGGCATGCTGCAAAGCGCCTACCACGCGCTGCATGACCTGATCATCGGTTCCTGGTATGCCGATCCGTCCAGCTGGGCCGGCATCGGCTATCCCGGTCCGATCAAGGAACTGGCATGAGCCCCATCCCCGATCCGATCGAAGCCGGCCTGGCAGCCGGCTGGAAAGTGATCGATGGCGCCCGCCTCGAGGCCGACCGCACCATCCTTGCCGACGTGGTCATCATCGGCAGCGGCGCCGGGGGCGGCGTCAGCGCCGAGATCCTGGCGCTGGCCGGCCTCACGGTCGTCATCGTGGAGGAGGGCGCGCTCAAGTCCTCGAAAGACTTCAAGATGCGCGAAGCGGATGCCTATCCGGCGCTGTACCAGGAATCGGCCGCGCGCAAGACGCGCGACAAGGCCATCAACATCCTGCAAGGGCGCACCGTAGGCGGCTCGACCACCGTCAACTGGACCTCGAGCTTTCGCACCCCGGCCCCGACCCTGGCGTACTGGCAAAAAAACTTCGGCCTGGCCAGCTACAGCACCGAGGCGCTGGCGCCCTGGTTCGCGATGATGGAAGCGCGCCTGTCGGTGGGCGACTGGCAAGCCCCGCCCAACGAAAACAATGACCTGCTCAAGCGCGGCGCCGCACGCCTGGGCATTTCCTCGGGCGCGATCCGGCGCAACGTCAAGGGTTGCTGGAACCTGGGCTACTGCGGCATGGGTTGCCCGACCAATGCCAAGCAGTCGATGCTGGTCACCACCATCCCGTCGGCGCTCAGCCACGGCGCCACCCTGCTCACGCATGCGCGCGCCCAGCGCCTGGTGTTCAAGGGCGACGCGGTCGACAGCCTGGTGTGCGAAGCGATGGACGCGAGCGGTCTGGCTGCGAGCGGGCGGGTCGTCACGCTGCGCGCCAAACACTTCATCGTGGCCGGCGGGGCGATCAATTCGCCGGCCTTGCTGCTGCGCTCACGCGCGCCCAATCCCCACGGGCTGCTCGGCAGGCGCACCTTCCTGCATCCGACCGTGATCTCGGCCGGCATCTTCGCGCAGCGCGTGGACGGCTTCGCCGGCGCCCCGCAAACCATCTACTCCGATCACTTCCTGCAAACTGGCCCGATCGACGGGCCGATCGGCTACAAGCTCGAAGCGCCGCCCCTGCATCCGCTGCTGCTGTCGACCACCATGGCCGGATATGGCCAGGCGCATACCGACACCATGCGCCAGTTCCCCCATGTGCATGGCTTGCTGGCGCTGCTGCGCGACGGTTTTCATGGCGACGCCCCGGGCGGCAGCGTGGGCCTGACGCGCGAAGGCGCGGCGCTGCTCGATTATCCGCTGGGTGATTATCTGTGGGATGGCGTGCGCCGCGCCATGCTGTCGATGGCCGAAATCCAGTTCGCAGCCGGCGCCACCAGCGTGCAGCCGGTGCACGAACTGGCCGAACGCTATACCAGCTGGGACGGCGCCAGGAAAGGCATCGCCGCGCTGCCGATGCGGGAGCACATCACGCGCATCGTCTCGGCGCACGTGATGGGCGGCTGCACCATGTCCGACGACGAGCGGCGCGGGGTGGTCGGCGCGAATGGCCGCTACCACGGCGTGCGCAACCTGTCGGTGCACGACGGTTCGCTGTTCCCGACCTCGATCGGCGCCAATCCGCAGCTGTCGATCTATGCCATCACGGCGCGCCTAGCGAGCGAGCTGGCGCAGGAACTGAGCGGCAAGCCGGCCCCCCGGGTCGCGTGAAGGTGGCGCTGAGCACGCGCGCCCTGCTGCGCTCGCTGCTGCTGGTGCAGGCCGCGGCGGCGGGCGCCATCGGCTTCGCGGCGATGCGCTACGGCGGCCTGGCCTCGCCCTGGCTGGCGCTCGGCTGCGGGCTGGCCGCGGTGCTGCTGGTGCGCCTGCTGATCACGGCGAACAATTTCGTCATGACGGCGCGCTTTGCCAGCCCGACGCCGGCGCCGTTCCGGATCGGTCCCGGCGCCATGCTGCGCCTGTTCGCCGAGGAATTCATGGCGAGCATGCTGCAATCGTCGTGGTTCATGGTGCACGCGGTGGCGCGCCAGCGTCTTTACGCCGGCAGCACTGCGCCGCCGGTGCTGCTGTTGCACGGTTACGGCTGCAACAGCGGCTACTGGGCGCACCTGGCACGGCATCTCGACGCGGCCCGCATCAGCCACGCCTCGCTCGACCTGGAGCCGCTGCTGGCCGGCATCGACGACTTCGTGCCGCTGGTGCGGCGCGCCGCCGACGCCCTGTGCGAAGCGAGCGGCGCGCAGCGCGTCATCATCGTGGCGCACAGCATGGGCGGCCTGGTGGCGCGCGCCTACCTGCGCGCGCACGGCAGCGCGCGCGTGGCCCATGTATTTACCATCGGTACGCCGCATCACGGCACCGTCCTGGCCGGCAAGGGCGTGGGCGTGAACGCCAGCCAGATGCAGCGCCAGGCCGGCGGCGAGGCTCTTGAAAGCGCCTGGCTGCGCGCGCTGGGCGCCAGCGAAAGCGCGGCCACGCGCGCCCTCATCACCTCCCTCTATACCCACCACGACAACATCGTGGCCCCGCAAACATCCAGCGTGCTGGAAGGGGCGCGCAATATCGCTTTCGGCGGCGTCGGCCACGTGGCGCTGTGCCGCAACGGGCGCGTGCTGGCGCGCCTGATGGATGAAATTGCCAAGCTGTCCACACCGGCGGATATTCTTTAGCAAGCCCGGCAAAAGGCGTGATAGAGTCATTGAGAAATGATTGTCATGGACAATCCGATTTCTTGCTCGATAGTATTGGTGAGATTCTTGTTTTCGAAACATCGCCGGAGCGGGTTTTGTCGCCGAATAGCGACTGCTTGCGTGTCTGTCCCGTTGATAACGTCGTGCACAATTGCCTATCGCCGTAGGAATGTGTCAGGATGCAACAGACAAGCCCGGAATGCGATTCCACCAGTTGCACCAGTCCGGTTTAACCCAGGAGCGCAACAGTGTCCGCACGCATCCTCATCATCGAAGACAACACCACCAATATGGAATTGATGGTGTATTTGCTGAAGGCATTCGGCTATACCCCGTTGACGGCGTACGATGGCGTGAGCGGCGTCGATAGCGCGCGCGAGGCGATTCCCGACCTGATCATCTGCGACGTGCACCTGCCGCGCCTGGACGGCTACGGCGTGGTGGCGGCGCTCAAGGGCGATCCGGCGCTGGCCGCCATTCCGGTGCTGGCGGTGACCGCGCTGGCCATGGTGGGCGACCGCGAACGCTTGCTCGCCGCCGGCTTCGACGGCTATATCGGCAAACCGATCGAGCCCGACACTTTTGTCGCCCAGCTGGAAAGCTTTCTACCGCTGCTGGCGCCGTCCGAACCGGTGGCCAGTCCCGCCGAGGGCCATGCCGAGCCGGCCGGCGCGCCCGCCAGCGAAGCGCGCAGCGGTGAACAGGCCACGATCCTGATCGTCGACGACCATGTGCTCAACCGCGAATTCCTGATGACTCTGCTCGGCTACGGCGGCTACCGCCTGATCGAGGCCGCCGACGGGGTCGAAGGCTTGAAGATGGTGTATGCCGAGCGCCCCGACCTGATCATCTCCGACATCCTGATGCCGAACATGGATGGCTACGAATTCGTCATGCGCCTGCGCAAGGACCCGGCCATGGACGAGCTGCCGGTGATCTTTTACACCGCCACCTACCGCGAGCGCGAAGCGAACAAGATGGCGCAAGCCTGCGGGGTGCGCTGGGTGCTGCCCAAACCGTCGGACCCGGACGTGATCCTGCGCACCGTGCACGAAGCGCTCGGGATCACCGATCCGCCCATGCTGCCCGCGTTTTCGGTGCCGCAGGCCGAGCCGAACCGCATGCACCTGATCGATAACACGGTGGCCGAATGCCTGGTCGAAGTCGAGTCGAGCAGCAGCCAGGTCTTGTCGCGCATCGCCAGCCACGGCATGCCCGAGCCCTCGTACGACCTGGCGCAGATGACCGACCGGCTCTCCAGTTCCCTGTCCAGCCTGCAGGCGGTGAGCCTGCGCCTGACCGCCCTGATCGAACTGGGGATCGAGCTGGGGGCCGAACGCGATCCGACCGCGCTGCTCGAAATCGGCTGCCGCGTGGCGCAGAATGTCTGCGTGTCCAAATATGCCTGCATCGGCGTGCTCGATGAAGGCGCCGACGAACTGAGTTATTTTTCCTCGTGCGGCGAAAACCGCCAGGCGCGGGTGGTCGCCAGCACGCCGCGCGCCGGGGTGCTGGCCACCTTGCTCGACCAGCGCATCCCGGTGCGCATGGATAGCGTGGGCGGCGACCCGCGCACGATCGGGCTGCCGCAGAACCACCCGCCGGTGCATTCCTTCCTGGGCGTGCCGATCGCCGCGCGCGAACGCGTGCACGGCTGGCTGTACCTGGTCGACAAGCTCGGCGCCGACGGCTTTTCGGAAGTCGACGAGCGCGTGGTGGTGACGGTCAGTGCGCAGATCGCCGTCGCTTACGAAAACCTGCTGCTGTACGAAGAAATCAAGCGCCACCATGCCCAGCTGACCGCCGACATGACGGCGCGCATCCGCCTCGACGAGGATTTGCGGCGCTTCCGCACCGCGATGGATGCCACCGCCGACGCGATTTTCCTGATCGACCGTTCCGGCATGGCCTTCGTCGACGTCAACGCCACCGCCTGCCGCATGCTCGGCTTCGCGCGCGACGACTTCCTGGCGCTGTCGGCGCCGGCCCTGCCGGGCGAGGATGAAAACGACAAGCTGCGTCTCAAGGACCTGTACGAGAAGCTGCTCTCGGGCGACCAGTCGGGCGCCATGGCCGAACTGCTGTTGCAGCGCAAGGATGGCTCGCCGCTGTCGGTCGAAGTGCAGCGCCGCACCCTGCGTTCCGGTTCGAGCTGGATCCTGGTGGCGGTGGCGCGCGATATCACCGAGCGCAAGGAAGCCGAACTGCGCCTGCTGAAGCTGGCCCATTTCGATACCCTGACCGGGCTGCCGAACCGCAGCCAGTTCTATTCCTCGCTCACGCGCGCGCTGGAGCAGGCGGGCGAACACCGCTGGGCGGTGGGGGTGCTGTTCCTCGACGTCGACCGCTTCAAGACCGTCAACGACACGCTCGGCCACCCGATCGGCGACGAGCTGCTGCGCCAGTTCGCCAGCCGCCTGGTCGACTGCCTGCGCGTGCGCGACACCATCGGGCGCTTCGGCGGCGACGAATTCGCGGCCATCCTGATGCTGCCCGAAGGCCCGCAGACGGCCATCGCGGTGGTCGACAAGATCCGCGAAACGCTGCGCCGCCCGTTCGACCTGGAAGGGCACGAAGTGACCGTCACGGCCAGCATCGGCATCACCGTGTATCCGGACGATGGCCTCGATGCCGACACGCTGATCAAGTATGCCGACACGGCCATGTACCGCGCCAAGGAAGCCGGGCGCGATGCGTTCCGCTTCTTTACGGCGGAGATGAACGCGCAGTCGCTGGCGCGCCTGGACCTGGAAAACGCGCTGCGGCGCGCCATCGACAATGGCGAATTCGTACTGTTCTACCAGCCCAAGGTGCATATCGGGTCGGGCCGCATCAGCGGCGCCGAAGCGCTGATCCGCTGGAAGCGGCCGGGCCACGGCATGGTCTCGCCCGGACTGTTCATTCCGATCCTGGAAGAGACCGGCCTGATCGTGCGGGTCGGCACCTGGGTGTTGAATGAAGCGTGCCGCAAGATCAGCGAGTGGGGCAAGAGCAAGATCGGGCCGGTGCACCTGTCGGTGAACGTGTCGGGCATCCAGTTTTTCGTCGGCGGCCTGGAACAGGAAGTGCTCAATGCAATCAAGGTGCACGACATCGCGCCCGAACTGCTCGAACTCGAACTGACCGAAAGCTCCCTGATGTCGAACGCGGAAGACACCATCACCGTGCTGCGCAACCTCAAGGCGCTGGGGATCCAGATTTCGATCGACGATTTCGGCACCGGTTATTCGAGCCTGGCATACCTGAAGCGCTTCCCGATCGACAAACTGAAGATCGACATCGCGTTCGTGCGCGAAGTGACCAGCAACCCGGACGACGCGGCCATCGTGCTGGCCATCATCAACATGGCGCACAGCCTGAAACTGCAGGTGATCGCCGAGGGCGTGGAAAAGGATGCGCAGCTGGCTTACCTGCGCCGCCACGGCTGCGACGAGATGCAGGGCTACTACTTCAGCCGCCCGCTGCCGGAAGACGAATTCGAGCACATGCTCAGCGAGGGCAAGTACCTGATGCCGCCGCTCGACGAATCCCTGGTCAACCAGCAAACCCTGCTCATCGTCGACGACGACGCCTTCATGCTCGACGTGCTGTCGGACTTCCTGGCGCAGGACGGCTACCGCATCCTGACCGCGCAGACGGCGGCCGAAGGCTTCGACATCCTGGCGCGCCACAAGGTGCAGGTGATCCTGTGCGACCAGTGCATGCCGCTCATGAGCGGGACCGAATTCATGGAGCGGGTCAAGAACCTGTGTCCGGACACCTTCCGCATCATGCTGTCGGCGTATTCGGACCTGACCCCGATCATGGCGGCGATTAACCATGGGGCGATCGACCGCTTCTACACCAAGCCGTGGAAGGGCGCGGTGCTGCGCGAGAATATCCGCGAAGGCTTCCGCCTGCACCACCAGATGCACGGGCGCCAGGCCGCCTGAGCGGGGGCGGCACGCCCGCCGCCGCAAAAATCTCCGGCGCCGGGAACGCATGATACGATTGCGCTTCGTTCAACCCGGTTTTCGCGCAAGAGAGATTGATGCAAACAGAGATTGCTGCCGATATCGCTGCCATTGAGGCGATTTCCTCAGTGCCGACAATCCTCGAAGCGGTGGCCGCGATCACCGGCTTGCGCTTTGTCTGCATCGCGCGCGTGAGCGCCGATGCGTGGACCACCTGCGCCGTGCTCGACCGGCTCGGATTCGGCCTCAAGGCCGGCGACGGCCTCGACCTGGCCACCACCCTGTGCCAAGAAGTGCGCGACAGCGGCCGCCCCGTCATCATCGACAATGTCAGCGCCGATGCGCGCTACCGCGACCACCATACGCCGCTCATCTACGGCTTCCAGAGCTATATTTCGCTGCCGATCCACCGCGCGGACGGCAGCTATTTCGGCACCCTGTGCGGGCTCGATCCGCTGCCGGCGGACTTGTCGAACACGGCCACCGTGGCGAGCATGGGCCTGTTCGCCCAGCTCATATCCAAGCACCTCGAAAGTGAACTGAAATTGAGCGAATCGCAATCGGCGCTACTGAGCGAACGCGATACCTCGGAGCTGCGCGAGCAGTTCATTGCCGTGCTGGGACATGACTTGCGCACGCCGCTATCGTCGATCCTGCTGGGCGCCGAACTGCTCAAGCGCGAGCCGCTCGGCGCGCAGGCCGCGGGCGTGGTCGAGCGCATGCGGCGCAGCGCACTGCGCATGTCGACCCTGGTCAACGATGTCATGGATTTCACGCGCGGGCGCATGGGCGGCGGCATTGCGCTCAATTTGCACAGCGACGCCGGCCTGCAGCAGTCGCTCGAACAAGTGGTGGCCGAGTTGCAGGGCGCCTATCCGGAACACCGTATCGCACAAGACATCGACGTGCCGGGCTGCGTGTATTGCGATAGCGGGCGCATCCAGCAATTGCTGTCGAACCTGCTCAAGAACGCGCTGGTGCACGGTGCGCGCGAGGAAGCGGTGCTGGTGCGCGCCATTGCACGCGGCGGCGAGCTGGAAATCTCGGTGGCCAATGGCGGGCCGGCCATCGCGCCGGCCACCATCGGACAGTTGTTCAAGCCGTTCTGGCGCGCCGCCGGCCACGCCGCCAGCGAAGGGCTGGGACTGGGTTTGTTCATCGTGTCCGAAATCGCCCGTTCGCATGGCGGCACGCTGGAAGTGACATCCGAAAACGGCGCCACGCGCTTTACGTTCCGCATGCGCGCCGGCGAGTCGGTCGAGCGGCGCACGGTCGTGCGCGCATGAGGGCGGCGTTGCTGGCCATGCTGCTGGTGGCGGGCGCCGCGCAGGCGGCCGTGGAGACGCGGGCCCCGGCCGAGGCCGAGCTCAAATCGTTCCATGCCTACTACCAGAAGCGTTTCCCCGAGAATCACAGCGCGCAGCCAGCCTTCGCGCTCACGCGCGCGGGCGCCGGCGCGCCATGGCAGGTGACGGCCACGGTGCTCATGGCGCCGCAGCGCGGGCTCAAGCTGCTGTGCCGCATGCAGCGCATCGATTTTGCCTACGCGCCCGACAAAGGCGAGTGGGGCGGCGGCGAACGCGTGCGCCAGTTCGTCTGGCTCGACCGCGCCAGCGGCTGCGTGCCGCCGGCCAGGCCGGTGGAGCTGTTGCAGCGCATGCCGGACACGGAACTGGTCGGCGTGCTGGCGCAGCAGGGCAAGCTGCTGGACAAGGCACGCCTGCTGCTGGCCGGGAACACCGGCTGCGCGCGCCAGCGTTCGGCGCCGTTCGAGCTGTATGCGATCGATGTCGGCGCGAGCGGCGAGGGCAGCGAAGAAATGGTGGCGCTGGTGTTCCGCAGCGCGCGCGATGGCGGCGCCACCATCTGGGCGCGCCGCACCGGCGCCGACTACGATGCGTGGAACGCGAACTGCCGCTGACGGCTCACAGCAGCATCAAGTCTTGCGTCACGTCGAACTTGCACTCGACGCGGTGGCGTTTTGCGCCGCAGATGTCCGGGTTGTAGCGCGGGTAGCTGACCGGCTTGCCGATATTGCTCATCGAGCGGGTGAGCGCTTCGGTGCTGCAGGCGTCCGGCAGCTTGCCCTTGACGTAGGCGACATACGCCGCGTTGAAGCGGAAGGTACCGGCGATGCTCAGGCGCTGCGTTTTCGGCATGGCCGCGGGCAGCTTCTGGAAGCGGGTGATGTCGAGCACCAGCCGGGCTTGCGGATCCTGCTCGGCCAGGGCGTAGAACTGCCCGTAGGCGCTGCCGGTATAGTCTTCCAGGGTCTCGTTGGCGTCGTTCCTGATGCGGTAGGAGGCGCCCGAGGCGCCGGGCGTGCCGGGCTTGGGGAATTGATAGCTGCCCTGGGCGATCGGCAGCTCCACCAGCCCGGTCGATATGGCATGGGTGCGGCCGATGCTGCTGGCATGCAGCCCGAGTCCCAGGTTGGCCGAGGCGGCCGTGGTGCCCAGGCTGGCGATGCTGACATCCTTGCCGCTGGCGCTGAAGGTGGTGGCGCCATCGATGATGCAGCTCATCGTGTTGGCCGCGCCGGGGGCGTCCTTGGCCTGCGCGGCCTGGTCGTGGCATGCGGCCAGCATGGCGGCCAGCACGCAGCTTCCTGTCAAGTTCCTGTTCAAGTCATCCTCTCCAAGCCGGTGACGCTGCCTGCGTCGCAGGCTCTTTTATACACCATGGCGCGCTACAATTGATACCAATCAAAAATGTGCCAGACATGGCAAGCCGGTGCATCCGGCCATTTTTTACGATAGGACGTTTTGGAATGAGATTCACGCCCGTAATCCGCCGTGCCGCGCTCATGGCGATGCTTGCCCTTGTCCCGTTCGCCGCGAGCGGGGCGAAAACGGTCGTGCCATCGGCGTGCGGCAGTGCGTATGCGTCCATGACTGCGGAGCGCCTGGAGGCGCTGATTCATGAGGGTGGGGAGCGGCATATACACTGTGCTGAAGATCGACTGGTGGCATTGGGCGAGCAAGCCGTCCCTGTGCTGATCCGGCTCCTGCATGATGACCGTCCCGCTTCGTATTGCGTCGCCACGAAGGCGATTGCGCGGCGCGAGGAGCTGGCCGGTGGCCGGCCCGGGGAATCGGACAAGGAGTTTTTTTTATCCATGCTGATTTGCATCGGCGGGCCGCCGCGCGCTTGCGCGCAGTCGGCGGCGCACTATCTGTTGGCGCAATATGGCGGTCCGGAAGACGAGGCGAAGGTGACCGCAAAGGGCTTCGCCCTGTTCTGGAAGTTCACTGAAGGATATGAGCGCGAGCGCTTTGCAGCACTTGCGCTCTTGCTGGCAGAGGAAAACCTCAGCGCGCAGACGGTATCGGTGCTGGGGCCCTTCGTGGCCGATCAGGGCGGGCGGGCCGCAGCCGTGCTGCCGGCGTTGCGGGCCGGCTTGCGTCTGCCGCACATCGGGCCCGGCCTGGTCGACGCTTTTCTCAGCGTGCAGGGAAACGACATCGGGATTGCGCACCTCCTCAAGGCGTATGCGGCCAGCAGCGATGACGCGATGCATGCGGCGATCGAGGCCGCGCTCAGGAAGCGGGCGTCGCCGGCGGAACTGGACAAGCACCTTCTCACTGCCGCCAACAACCCGGCCTTGCTGCCTGCGGCATTGGACCTGATGAGACGGGGAATGGCGTCGCCGGCGACCATCGCCTACTTTATCGATCGCTTGAACGATCCGTCGGCTGCCGATGTATTTACCGCCCTCGGGCAGGACATTGCGCAGGCGAACCAGCGCTTGCGCGCACTGCTGGCGGCGACGGACAGCGCGGACGGCGTGCGCCGCGCCGCGCTGTCCATGGCGATTGCCAGGACCGCTCCGCTGGCCGAGCGCAGCAGCGATTCCGCGAGCGGCTGCACGGCGCAGGCCTGCTTTGCGGTGGCATGCCGCTCCGCCAGCCTGCTGGCCAGCCTCGGGCCAATCCCGCCGGCCGATTCTGGCGTGCTGAAAAACGCCTATCGGGACGCTTCCCGCGCCGGCGCGACGCAGTGCCTGGCCACGGTGTCGAACATGCTCGCGGGACCTGCACAGCCGTGATGCGCTGGAATTTCTCTATGAGCGGTTTTTGGCCGGCGCGAACGAGGAACACATGTACTGGCTGAGCCAAATCCTGAAGCGCCAGATCGGGCTGGTCTTGCCGCGCATCGAGGCCGACATCGGCAGCCTGCGCGACGGACCGCTGGCCGCCGTCGAGTCCCTGTTATCCGCACCCGCCGCCAGGGATGCCCTGCAGCGGCAGCGCGCACGCGTGCTGCCTGCCTTGCTGACGCTGCCATTGCGGAGCGATGCCGACGAATTGGTGCCCGAGCCGATTTCCAGCTACGGCCTGGTGATCCGCAGCGGCCCCGGTATCCTGATCGGGCGCTACCCCGCGACCCGGGGCGCCCTGGCGGTGCGGCGCATCGGACAACTGGCGCCGATGACGCCCGCGGTGGTGAGCGCGCTGCTGCGCGTAGCGGCCGGCCCGTACGACGAGGCGGGCTACCAGGCCGTTGCCGTGCTCGATAAAATCAAGAATCAGGACCCCGGCCTGCGCCCCGCGCGTTGGAAGGAAATCCAGAAATCGCTGGACAAGACCCCGCCCGGTTTTGCGCATACGCGCCTGGGAATGCTGGAAATGTATTACCGCTCTTTATCCGACGACGACGCCAGCCCGGCGGCCGAAACGGATTGACGCCCACGCTTTAGACAGCATGCTCTAAGATAGCCCACTAGAATGGGCCGCAGCGAGCCCGATCCCCACCTCATTTACGGAGTTTCCAAATGGAAAAAAAACTCAAGCCGCAAACGATCGACGAAGACGCCCAGCTCACCGACACCGTGCGCAGTTCGGCGCATCAGGTCTGGCAAGCCGGCCTGGGCGCGTTCGCCAAGGCGCAGCAGGAGGGCACACGGGTCTTCAACAAACTGGTCGAGGAAGGCAACGAGCTGCAAAAACGCACGCGCTCGATGGCCGGGGACAAGGCCGGCAACGTGGCCGATGCCGCCGCCGACGTGGCCGACCTCGTGGCCCGCCAGGCATCCGGTTCGTGGGACAAGATGGAGCAGGTGTTCGAAGACCGGGTCACGCGCGCGCTGGCCACGATGGGCGTGCCGACCCGGCAGGAAATCGATGCGCTCGCCTTGAAGGTCGAGCAATTGAGCAAGCAGCTGGAAGAGTTGGGCGCGCAAGCCCCCAAGGCGGCCCCCAAGGCGGCGGCCAGGAAGGCGGCCGGGAAGACGGCCAAGCCAGCCGCCAAGACGGCAGCGGCGCGCACGCGCAAGCCCGCGCTCAGCAAAGCGGCCGCGCCGAAGGGCGGCAAGGGCGAGTGACCGTACGCCGGGGTATCGTCATTGGCCCTGTGAATACATGGGTGTTCGGTGTTATGCTTGCGTGAGAAAAAACACCGACCGCCCCGCCATGCTACAAAAAGCGCCACGCCGCACCCGAGAACGCATCCTGGAATTGTCGTTGCGGCTGTTTAACGAGTTCGGCGAGCCGAATATCACGACCACCGTGATCGCCGAGGAGATGAATATCTCCCCGGGCAATCTCTACTACCATTTCCGCAACAAGGACGACATCGTCAACTCGATCTTCGTGCAGTTCGAAGCGGAGATCGAACGCATCCTGACGGTGCCGGACGGGCGCCGCTCGAACATCGAGGATGTGTGGATTTACCTGCACCTGATGTTTGAACTGATCTGGCGCTACCGCTTCTTCTACCGCGACCTGAACGACCTGCTCTCGCGTAACCGCAAGCTCGAACTGCATTTCAAGCTGATCCTGGCGCACAAGATCAAGGTGGCCAAGGAATTGTGCGAAGACCTGCGCAGCGAAAAGTCGCTCGAAGCGTCGGACGCCGACATCAATGCCATGGCCACCAACATGGTGGTCGTCGCCACCTACTGGCTGTCGTACGAATACGTGCTCAATCCGCGCAAGTATTCGGAGCAGCAGGCCATGTCGGACGCGCTGGCGCGCGGCTGCTACCAGGTACTCTCGCAAATCGGGCCCTACCTGCGCGGCGACACGCATCTGCTGTTCCAGAAGCTGTCCGAGGAATACCTCAAAAAACTCAAATAAGAAGCAGGAATCAATGAAGTCAATCGCAGTTTATTGCGGCGCCTCGTACGGCGCCTTGCCGCTGTACGCGGAGGCCGCGCGCGCCATGGGGCGTGCGCTGGTGGGGCAGGGCATCGGCCTCGTGTATGGCGGCGGCAAGGTGGGCCTGATGGGCGTTATCGCCGACGAAGTGCTGCGCCTGGGCGGTGAAGCGGTCGGCGTGATTCCGCAGGCGCTGCTCGAACGCGAACTGGCGCATGACGGCCTGACCAAGCTATTCATCGTGCGCGACATGCATGAACGCAAAGCCATGATGGCCGAACTGTCGGACGGCTTTATCGCCATGCCGGGCGGGATGGGGACGCTCGAAGAATTGTTCGAGATGCTGACCTGGTCGCAGCTCGGCATCCACCGCAAGCCGGTCGGCGTGCTCAATGCCGGCGGTTTCTACGACCTGCTGGCCGCGTTCGTGGCGCACCAGCATCGCGAAGCCTTCGTGCGCGAGGAGCATGCGGGCTTGATGATGGTCGAAGCCGAGCCGGAGGCGCTGCTGGCGCGCCTGCTGGCCAGCTAACGACGCGCCGGCCGCCCCGTGTCCGGCGCCACCGTGCTGCTGGTGCTGTTCGCCGCGCTGCTGCATGCGAGCTGGAATGCGCTGGTCAAGGCGGGCCCCGATAAACTCCTCTCCACCGTGCTGGTGGCCGGTGGCGCCGGTGTGCTGGCCGCGCTGGCGCTGCCGTTCCTGGCGCTGCCCGACGCGGCCAGCTGGCCGTGGCTGGCCGGGTCGGCGTGCTGCCACCTTGCTTACTACCGGCTGCTGGCCGCCGCCTATGCGCACGGCGACATGAGCCACGCCTATCCGCTGATGCGCGGCAGCGCGCCCTTGCTGGTGGCGCTCGGCTCCGCCGTGCTCGTCGGCGAGACGCTCGGTGCAAGGCAGTATGGCGCGATTGCCCTCATTTGCGCCGGCGTGCTGGCGATGAGCCTGTGGCGTGGCGCCGGCGCGGCGCCACCTTCGCGCCGCGCCACCCTGTTCGCCTTGCTTAACGCCGCCGTGATCGCCTGCTACACGCTGATCGACGGCATCGGCGTGCGCCGCTCCGGGGCGCCGCTCGCCTACACCTTGTGGCTGTTCGCGCTGTCGGCAGTCGTGCTGCTCGTTGCGGTGATGGGCAAACGGCAGGCGTTGCGGGAATACGGGCGCCAATATTGGAAAACCGGCATGCTTGGTGGCTTGGTCTCGATGGCGTCGTACGGACTGGCCTTGTGGGCGATGACTGCGGCGCCCGTGGCCGTCATCGCCGCGCTGCGCGAGACATCGATCCTGTTTGCGGCGCTGATCGCGCGCGTGTTCCTGCGCGAGCGGCTTGGCGTGCGTCGCCTGTGCGCGGTCGGTTTGATTGCGGGCGGCGCGGTGGCGATGCGCTTTGCGTAAAACTGCTTAGGCCGCGTCGGGCTATGGGTAAGCCCCAGCGCCCGGGTGGTCGCAGCCGGACTGCATGCGCGCCTGTTCTTCCAGCAGCGCCGCAATCTGCGCCGCCGGCACCGGGCGGCTGAACAGGTAGCCCTGCATCTCGTCGCAGTCGTTATCGCGCAAGAAGGTGCACTGCTGCTCGGTCTCGACGCCTTCCGCGATCACGCGCAGGTTCAGCTTGTGGCCGAGCGAGATCACGGCCATCGCGATGGCCTGGTCGTCGGTATTGTCGGCCAGTTCGCGCACGAAGGACTTGTCGATCTTCAGGGTGCTGATGGGGAAGGACTTGAGCGCCGACAGGCTCGAATAACCGGTGCCGAAGTCGTCGATCGAGAGCGAAATCCCCATCGCCTTGAGTTCGCGCATCTTGCCGACCGACTGCGCCAGGTCGCGCATGATCAGGCTTTCGGTCACTTCCAGTTCCAGCGCGCCCGGGTCCAGGGCGCTCTCGCGCAGGGCGGCCGCGACCCGCTCGACCAGGCGCTTTTCCTCGAACTGGCGCGGCGAGACATTCACCGACATGGTGATCGGCGCCAGCCCCGCATCCTGCCACGCCTTGTTCTGGCGGCAGGCCGTGTGCAGCACCCAGTCGCCGATGGCGACAATCAGGCCGCTTTCCTCGGCCAGGCCGATGAAGCGCAGCGGCGACACCACGCCGTGCTCCGGATGCTCCCAGCGGATCAGCGCTTCGACGCCGAAAATGAGGCCGCTGCGCAGGTCCACCTTGGGCTGGTACAGCAGGTGGAACTGGCCCTCGTCGAGGGCGCCGCGCAAGCCTTCGAGCAGCATCAGTTTTTCTTCCACGCTGGCGTTCATCTCGCGCGCGTAGAACTGGAAGTTATTGTTGCCCATCTCCTTGGCGCGGTACATGGCGGCGTCGGCGTTCATCATCAAGGCGTTCGGATCGGCGCCGTCGCGCGGGTACATCACCACGCCCATGCTGCAGCTGACCTGCACTTCCTGGCCACCGAGCAGCATCGGTTCGGTGACCGCCTGGCGGATTTTTTCGAGGAGGGGAGCGACCGCCATCGGATTGTCGGCCTGGTCGGGCAGGATGATGATGAATTCGTCGCCGCCGAAGCGGCCCAGGGTATCCTCGCGCCGCACGCAGGCGCTCATGCGCGCGCCCACGACTTTCAGCAGTTCGTCGCCGGCGTTGTGACCTAAGCCGTCGTTGACCAGCTTGAAGCCATCGAGGTCGATGAAGGCCACCACCACGCAGCGCCCGCGCCGCTGCGCCTGCAGGATGGCCTGGTCGAGGCGGTCGCGGATCAGGCTGCGGTTGGGCAGGCCGGTCAATTCGTCGTGGTGCGCCATGTGGCGGATGCGTTCCTCGGCCACCTTGCGCTCGGTGATGTCGCGCACGATCGCCACCACGCCGCCTTCGACCGCGACCACCTGGCGGTGCAGCCAGCAGGTGCGCTCGCCGCTCAATTCGGCCAGCCATTCGGCTTCGTGCACGCCGCCGACCAGGGTGACCTTGATCAGGTCCTCGAAAATGCCGTTGTCGCGAAAGGCGGGCAGCATGGCCGACAGGCGCAGGCCGCGCAGGCTCGGTTTGTCCATGCCGGCCAGCTTTTCGGCGCGCGTGTTGGTCGCTTCGATGATGAAGTCGGTGATCGCGCCGCCCTCGGCACTGATGCTGCGCATGACGAAAAACGCGTCCAGGCTCGCTTCCGAGGCGGCCGCGTAAGTCTCCTGGGCGCGGCGGATGCGGCGCCGCGTGCGCGTGAGCTGCCACGACCAGCCGCACACCAGGGTGACGATGATGACCAGCAGCGCGCTGCCGCTGCCGGCCACCCACAGGTAATTGCGGCGCTGCTGCTCGAAGGCGGCCATCGATTCGTGTTCGGACAGGCCGACCAGCGCGGTGAGCGAAAAGCCGTGCAGGCGGCGCACGCTGGTGTAGCGGCGCACGCCATCCCAGGCGTTGGCGACGACCTGGCCGGCGCCGGTCTCGCGCGCCAGTTGCGGCGCGCGCTGGCCCCACACCACCTTGTCGCCGATGCGCAGGGCGCGGAACACGCCGTCCGTGCCATACAGCCCGAGCGCGCCCGACTCGCCCAGGCGCGAACGCTCGTAGCCGCTGGTGAAGTAGCCCGGGTCGACTTCGACGATGGCCACGCCGGCGAAGCGGCCATCCTTGTCGTTCAGGCGCCGCGTGAAGTGCAGGTGCCAGTCGGGATTGGCATCGTCGCGCAGGGTCTGGCTCACGAAGGGGGTATTCGTGTCGCTGTCGCGGTGAAAGGCAAAGTAGTTCTGGGCCGAGACGTCGATCACGCGCGCCGGCGGATTGCTGGCCACCACCATGCCGCCGCGGTCGGCGATGCTGACCACGAACACCAGTCCCGAAGGCAGCAAGCCTTGCTGGTTCAGGGCCGGCAGCGCGCCGGCCGTGCCTTTCAGTTCGACCGCGTACTTGAGCACCTTGAGGGTCTGGTCGATGCTGCCCAGGTTGCGCTGCATCTGCGCTTCGTAGGTGTCGATCAGTTCCTGGCTCGATTCGCGCGCGGCGTTGCGCGCGGCCGCGCGTTCGATGCCGATGAAGCGGTCGGTGGCCATCCAGATCGTCGCCAGCAGCAGCAGCGCGAACAGCGGTAGCGAGATGTGGGTTTCCAGCCCGAGCCCGACCAGGCGCGTGAGGCGGGCGCGCGCGCTGCTCATGGTCAGCGCACCACCAGCACGGCCTTGACGCTGTGGTCGAGCGCCGCCTTGTCGATGTAGCCGATCAGCGCCGGGTTATCGGCCACCATGCGGCGCACGGCGGCGCTGTCGGGCGCTTCCTGGGGCGGCTGGCCGCGCCCGGTGAAGATCATCTTGGTCCAGTAAGCTTTCAGCAGCGCCGGCGTCTTGGCGGTGACGCGCGCATAGAATTCGTCGCGCAGGCCGGTGCCGATGCGCTGGTCGAGCGCGACCGCTTCGGCACCGTCCGGAAAGGTGCCGACCTGGCCGAGGAAGATGTCGGCCACCTGCTCGGCGCGCATGCTGGCGACCGCGCTTTTGGCCGAGACGATCACCACCAGCTCGGTGCCGGCGGCGTGCAGCGGCTGCAGCGCCAGGGCGCAGGCGGCCAGCAGGTGGCGAAAGGAATGGTTGTTCATGCCGGCGCCCTCAGAACACGAAATCGAGCACCGCGCTCGCGAGGTTGACGCGCGGATGCGCGCCGAAGCCCGGCTGCACGTTGAACAGGGTGCCACGCGAGTGCTCGCCCGGCCGCACCCGGTCGTACTGGAGCTTGAGGGCGATATTGCGGCGCACATCCCAGCGCACGCCGGCGCTGGCGGTGTTCTGGACCGGCACGCTCATCAACAGGTAGTTCAAGCTTTCGTTGAGTTGGGCGGCCCGCGCGGCCAGCGCCGGCGGCAAGCCGTCGAGCGGCAGGCCGGGGTCGCGCGTCCGGCTCCTGGCCTTGGCGCTGGCAAAGGCGATGTAGGGCGTGAACGCGCCGAAGCGGTAGCCGGCGCTGGAATACAAGGTAATCGATTTGCCGAAGAAGGAATGGCTGGTAAAGCGCCCGATTTCGGCCATGGCGAACCAGTTGCCCGGATCGTAGGTGGCGCCGAGGGTCAGGGCGTTGAAGCGCTTGCGCTCGACTTCATATTGACGCGCCAGCGCTTCGCCGCGCGGGCCGAACTGGCGCAAGCCGTCGAACAGGTATTCGGCCAGGTTGATCGACACCTCGCTGCTGAAGGCGCTGATACGGCCGCTCAGGGCGCCCCGTTCGGCCGTGGTCGATACCCCGGCCAGCTTGCGTGACTTGACCTTGTTGTCGCCGAGCAGATCGAGGGTGGTGCCGCCAACGACCGCCTGGCTGACGAACTTGACGCCGCTGGCGCGCCAGCGGTAACTGATGTCGATCCCGTCGCTGTTACTGATCGGGATGGCGTCGTAGACTTCGACCGGGGTGCGCGCCCATGGATAGGCGTAGCCGATCTTGCGGTAGTCGGCCGCCAGGAACACTGGCAGCGCGATGCGGCCGAGGCGCAGCGACAGGTCGGGCGTGGCCTGGTATTTCAGGTTGGCCCATTCGACGATGGGGCGGTAGCTGCGGTCGAGCCGCTGTTCGGTGATCACCTGCACCACGCCCGACCACTGCTTGTTGACGGTGACGCCCAGTTGCGCGCCGAGGCGGCTGTCCACATGCGGGCTCCAGGCCCTGGTGTAGCCGGCGCCGGTGGCCTTGAGCACGCTGGAACTGAAGTCGGCCTGGCGGTTGTCGGAATGGCTCACCGCAGCCGTGCCGAAGCCGCCGAAGGTCCAGTTCAGGGCATCGGGATCGGCCGCGCGCGCGTCGACGCCGGCCAGCAGCACGACGCCCAGGGCGCAGGCGCGCGTGACGACGAGATGGGCGGGGCGTGGGTAAAACTTGTGCATGAATGAAGTCCGGTGGGGCATGTCTTGCGGAGGCGCAGCACGGTGGTGCGCGCGCGAGCGAAGGGCCAGGTGCGGGGGGATGGTTTTTTGTCAGGATGGCGGGGGTCGGGCCGGCGCGGGTTCAGACTCGACTTTATAGAGCAGGGTGGCGCTTGTCGATCATTATCCAGCCGGACGTAATCGTTCTGATAACTTGTGCTGCGGAAATGCAACATTCGGTGAGAATCGACTTTCACGCGCATGGCGGGCGATACCGAAACGGTGATCGCGCGATGTAAAAAAGTCATTGGCCGGCGCGGGCGGGGCGGCCTACCCTGCATTGGCAGGACAAGCACATAACAAGATCGGAGACCCATGTTAAAACCACGACTGGCGGCGCTTTGCCTCGCCCTGGCCGCCACCCCGGCGCCAGCCATCGAACTGGCTGGCGTCAAGAATGCCCACGACCCCGGCACCATCACGAAGGACGGCGACACGTACTTCAACTTCACCACGAGCGACGAGGGCATCTGGCACTCGACCTCGAAGGACCTGGTGACCTGGTCGGCGCAGGCCAAACCGGTGTTTTCCACCTACCCGGCCTGGATCGCCAACAAGATCCCGGGCTTCAAGGGGGCGATGTGGGCGCCCGACGTAATCCACATGAACGGCTACTACTACCTGTACTACTCGGTGTCGCAATGGGGCACGACCACGTCGGCGATCGGCGTGGCGCGTTCGGCGTCGCTCAAAAATCCGTCCTGGACCGACCTTGGCATCGTGCTCGAATCGTTCGGTGGGTTCACGGAGATCAACGCGATCGACCCGGCCCTGATGCGCGACCATGACGGCAAGGTGTATTTGTCGTATGGCTCGTTCTTTGGCGGGATCGGGGTGGCGCAGATCAACCAGGCCACCGGCAAGCTGGCCGGCAGCGTGACCAGGATCCTGGGCGGCGGACATCAGGACATCGAGGCGCCCTACATCACGCGCAATGGCGGGTACTACTACCTGTTCGTCAACCGCGGCGCCTGCTGCAAGTGGGCCGACAGCACCTATTACGTGGAAGTGCAGCGCGCGACCAGCATCACGGGGCCGTATTCCGGCGTGCGCACCATCCTGCCTGTCAGCGACGGCAAGTACCGGGGGCCGGGGCACGTGGCGGTGCTCAAGCAGGATGGCTGCAATTTCGTCTCCACGCATTATTACGACCTGGCCGACGGGGGCAAGGCCAAGCTGGACCTGCTGAGGATGACGTACAGCGGTGGCTGGCCGGGCATGACGCGTAATTTCACCAGCTTTGCCGGCTGCGGCGGCATCAGCGACGGCGCCTATGCGATCAAGTCGCGCGCCAGCGGCAAGGTGCTGACGGTGGCCGGCGCGGCAACGGCCAATGGCGCCATGGTGCAGCAGGCTGCCGACAGCGGGGCGAAGCACCAGTCGTGGTATGTGATCGGGCAGGGCGATGGGTATTACAGCATCATCAACGCGGGCAGCCTGCGCAGCCTGGATAACTACGGCAATTCCACCACGGCCGGGACCCCCATCGCGCAGTGGGATTACTGGGCCGGCGGCGGGCAGAAATGGCGTTTCGCCAGCTTGGGGGCAGGCTGGAATACGGTGAGCAACCAGTTGAGCGGCATGGCGCTCGACATCAAGGGCGGCAGCACGCAGGACAATGCGGCCATCATCCAGAACCCGCTCAACAACGCTGCCAGCGAGCAGTGGGCGCTGCAGCGGCGTTAGCTGCTTACCAGAGGCGCTGGCCTGACACGTCGAGCTGCGTCAGGTACAGCCTCAGGTCGAACTCGTACTGGTGATAGTTCGGTTCCATGTAGCAGCACAGCTTGTAGAAAGCCTTGTCGTGCTGCTTTTCCTTGACGTGCGCCAGCTCATGGACGGCGATCATGCGCAGGAATTCGATGGGGGCGTCCTTGAATACGGTGGCCACGCGGATTTCGTGCTTCGACTTGAGCTTGTTGCCCTGGACCCGAGAAATGGTGGTGTGCAGGCCGAGCGCGTGCTGGATCACGTGGATCTTGTTGTCGAAGGCCACCTTGTTGATCGGATCGGCATTGCGCAGGAATTCGGTCTTGAGGTCTTGCACGTAGTCGTACAGGGCTTTGTCGGTCCGTACGCCGTGGGCGGCGGGGTAGCGCTTCTGCAGCACTTCGCCGAGCTTGTTCTGCTCGATTAGCGCGGTCACTTGTGCGAGCGTCTGGTCGGAATAGGCGCCTAAGTATTTGAGGGGTTGCATGGGGGCACTTTACCATATCAGCCTGGAGTGGGGCCGGCCAGCATGAAGGGGAAGTTCATCGGCAGTGCCCGGGTTGGCTGTGCGGCGACATGGCAGGCCCGAACGCTTGTCCACGCTCTCTGTGCGGTGTGGGAATTCTACTGTTCATCAGACTGGTAACGCCGGGCGCTTTTACGAAGTCGACGGTGACGCCTGCGTGCTGCGCTACTGCGTAACGTTGGCGTGCAATGCGCCAGGGCGCGCAGTTCAGCGCCGAGCATGCCGTGGCGGGATGCCCATTGGTCCAGGGCGAATCACCAGAAGGAGGCGCCGGTCTGTTAAAATTCGTGAATTTCCTTGGTGCAATATATGAACGACAATTTATACGCTCCACCCCAAGCCGACATGAGCATTGGCGCAACAATTGGTTCCGATAACATGTTCTATGTCGTCTCCCTGACCAAGTTCACGATTCTGTTCCTTGCAACATTGGGCATGTATCAGTTCTTTTGGTATTTCAAGAACTGGAACCTCTACAAACGGCAATGCAAGCTTGACAATGCTGCGGACAGCGAGATCTGGCCGGTACCGCGCGCCATTTTCGCCGTGTTTTACACCCATTCCCTGTTTAATGAAGTGTCTATGCACGCGGCGGCAAAGATGCGTCCGACGCAATGGGATCACAAATCCCATGCCACCGGTCTGGTGGTCATGCTGATTGCCCTGAATGTCCTGACTCGAATGAACGAAACGACCTTGGGGTCGGGCCTGAGTCTCGCGCTGATGCTGATTCTGATGGTGGGGATATTCTTCAGCAGTTTCAGCGCACAAAAGCATATCAATGCCTGCTGCGGCGATCCCGCGGGCCGCAGCAACAGCCGATTTACAGCGGCCAATTACGTGTGGATCGCCATCGGCTGCATTTGCTGGATTAGCATATTCGGAACCGGCTTCCTGGCCGGCGCCGGCGTGACTCACTGACGCCAGTAACGCCCTGCGAATGTCCTGACGCGATCTGCGGCGCCCTGCCGCCGATCGCTCACAGCGTTTACGCGTCACTCCGGGCTCACAGCAGCAGATTATCCTTGCTGGCCTTTTCAAAACTGGTGCGGGTGGCGTCTTCGTCGCGCAGGCCGAACGCGTAGTTCGCCTCCAGCCACATGACGTTGATGATGGCGGCCGACAGGGCCAGGCCGATCCCTAATATCCAGGCAAAATACCACATGGTCTGCTCCTAATAAGATTCGTGTTCGTTTTCACGGATGTGCGCCGCGGTGACCTTGCCGCGCATGATCGAGTACACCCAGCTGGTGTACAGCACCACGATCGGCAGCATGATCACGAGCACCCAGAACATCACGCCCAGGCTCTTGTGGCTGGCCACCGCATCCCACGCGGTCAGGCCGCTGCCGGGCGAGAGCGATGATGGCATGATGAAGGGGAACATGGCCGCGCCGGCCGTGAGCAGGATCGACGCCACCGACACGCCGCTGGCCAGGAACGCCGCCAGGCTGCGGCGCGCCGCGCACAAGGCCACCGCCAGCGCCGCGCCGACCAGGCCCAGTACCGGGAAGGCGATCGTGAGCGGCCAGCGCGCGTAGTTATCCATCCACGCGCCGACGCCGCGTTCGACCACTTTGGCGGTCGGCATGAAGGCGCTGTCGACCGGCGGCATCGAGACGATGCGAAAGCCGTCCATGCCGGTGGCGACCCACACGCCGGCCAGCGCGAACGCGGCCACGGTGACCGCGCCGGCCGCCATGGCCGCCTTGCGCGCGCGCGCCGCGATGACGTCCTCGGTCTTTTGAACCAGGTAGGTGGCGCCGTGCATGGCCAGCATCGACACGCCCAGCACGCCGGCCAGCAGGCCGAAAGGATTGAACAGGCCGAAGAAGCTGCCGGTGTACTCCATGCGCATGGTGTCGTCGTAGTGGAAGGGCACACCCTGCAGCAGGTTGCCGAAGGCGATGCCGAAGATTAGCGGCGGCACGAAGCCACCGGTGAACAAGCCCCAGTCCCAGGCATTGCGCCAGCGCGGGTCTGCCAGTTTGCTGCGGTAGTCGAAGCCGACCGGCCGGAAGAACAGCGCAAAGAGCAGCAGCATCAGCGCCACATAAAAGCCGGAGAAGGCGGCCGCGTACACCAGCGGCCAGGCCGCGAACATGACGCCGCCGGCGGCGATGAACCAGGTCTGGTTGCCTTCCCAGGTCGGGCCGATCACGTTGATGATGACGCGCCGTTCCATGTCGTCCTTGCCCAGGAAGGGCAGCCACATGCCGACCCCGAAGTCGAAGCCGTTGGTCAGCGCGAAGCCGATCAGCAGAATGCCGACGAAGCCCCACCAGATGACTTTGAGCGTGTCGTAGTCGAAGATCATGCGGCCTCCAGCTTTTCCCAGTGATATTTACCCGTGTGCAGGGCGCTCGGCCCCAGGCGCGTGAACTTGATCATCAGTCCCATTTCGATTACCAGCAGCAGCGTGTAGAAACCGATGAAGCCGGCCAGGCTGAAATACAGATTCGACACCTGCAGGGTCGACGCCGACAGGTGGGTCGGCAGGATGCCGGCGATGGTCCATGGCTGGCGCCCGTATTCGGCCACCACCCAGCCCAGTTCCGCCGCCACCCATGGCAGCGGGATCGAGATCACGGCCAGTTTCAGCAGCCAGCGCTGCTGCGCCAGGCGCTTGCGGATCAGGAAGTAGAACGAGGCGCTGAAGATGAACAGGAACAGGAACCCCAGGCCGACCATGATGCGGAACGACCAGAACAGCGGCGCGACCTTGGGCACGGTATCGTTGACCGCCATCCTGATCTGCGCCTCGGTGGCGTCGATCACGCGCGGCGTGTATTTTTTCAGCAGCAGGCCGTACCCCAGGTCGTCCTTCAGGCGCAGAAATTCGGCGCGCGCTTCGGGCGACTTGTCGCCGCTCTTGAGTCGCGTGAGGGCTGCGTACGAGAGCATGCCGTTGCGGATGCGCGTCTCGTGCAGCTTTTTCAGGTCCTTGATGCCGGTGACCTTGGTATCGAGCGAGCGGGTGGCGATCAGGCCCAGGACGTAGGGAATCTTGACGGCGTAGTCGGTACGTTCCTCTTTGTCGTTGGGCAGGCCGATCAGGGTGATGCCGGCGGGAGCGGGCTCGGTTTCCCATTCCGCTTCGATGGCGGCCAGCTTGACCTTGTTGACTTCACCGGCGGTGTAGCCCGATTCGTCGCCCAGCACGATCACCGACAGGGTCGAGGCCAGGCCGAAGCCGGCCGCGATCGCGAACGAGCGCAGTGCGAACGGCACGTCGCGTGCCTTGAGCAGGTAAAAGGCGGACACGCCCAGCACGAACATCGAGGCGGTCACGTAGCCGGCGGCGACGGTGTGCACGAACTTGACCTGGGCGACCGGATTGAAGATCACGTCCGTCATGCTGACCAGTTCCATGCGCATGGTTTCGAAGTTGAACTCGGCGCCGACCGGGTTGTTCATCCAGCCGTTGGCGATCAGGATCCACAGGGCCGACAGGCTCGATCCGAGGGCGACCAGGAAGGTCACGCCGAGGTGCTGCACTTTCGATAAACGCGACCAGCCGAAGAAGAACAGGCCCACAAAGGTCGATTCGAGGAAGAAGGCCATCATGCCTTCGATCGCCAGCGGGGTGCCGAAGATGTCGCCCACGTAGTGCGAGTAGTAAGCCCAGTTGGTCCCGAACTGGAATTCGAGGGTGATGCCGGTGGTGACGCCCATGGCGAAGTTAATGCCGAACAGCTTGCCCCAGAACTTGGTCATGTCGCGGTAGATTTCGCGGCCGGTCATCACGTAGACCGACTCCATGATCACCAGGATCCACGACAGGCCGAGCGTGAGCGGGACAAACAGGAAGTGATACATGGCGGTCGCGGCGAACTGCAGCCGCGACAGGCTGACAACATCATCAATGGGAATCATGGCGTGGCCTTGGCAGGAAGAGAGGGTTTCGGTCGCGGCGTATCGAGCAGGTGCTGTTCCACCTGCGCGGTCGGCATGCGCATTTTTTTTACTTGGGGCGTGGAGAAGAAGGCTTTGTGGAGCATGAACAGGAGGACGACCTTCAAAACCAGCACCAGCGTGATCGCCAGTGCGAACGGGAGACGGTGGAGAAGGGCGCGCATCTTATTCGCCTTTGGCGCCGCTGTCGGCGGGCGTTGCGTCGGTGGCGGCCGGCTCGGGGGCGCGCTTCTTGCGGAAGGTGCCGCGCACGGTGTCGCCGACGTTGAGCAGGGTTTTCACCGTGGAGCCCATTTTCATCAGCGAGGTGAGGGTTTCGGGCGACAGGCGCTGCACGTCGTCGAACCAGGAGCTCGACAGCTCGATCAGGTTGTACATCTCGCGCATGCGCTCCTGGGCGACGCGGTCGGCGTCGGTGGCCGGCGTTTCGAGCAGGGCGTCGCGCAGCATCGACAGGGTCGGCTCGACTTCGCGGCGGCGGCGCTCCTCCAGCAGGGCCTTGAAGATGTCCCAGATATCCTTGGGCGGCTCGAAGTACTCGCGGCGGTCGCCCGGCTGGTGCAGCAGCTTGACCAGGCGCCAGGACTGCAATTCCTTCAGTCCCATCGACACGTTCGAGCGCGAAAACTGCAGATGTTCGGCGATTTCGTCGGCATTGAGCGGCTTGGCCAGTACGTACAGCAGGGCGTAAATCTGGCCCACGGTCCGGTTGATGCCCCAGCGGCTGCCCATTTCGCCGAAGTGGAGGATGAATTTCTGGGCAAGTGGACTGAGATTGGTCATGTCTATAGGTCTTTGGAAGTATTGAATTTTCAGGAATTACTGAAATTATAGAAGGTTTACGAATTACGTGCAGGCGGGCAGCTAAAATGGCGCCGGCGGCGTGGTCAAGCGCGTATCGGGAGGATTGGAAGGAGGTGATCGTGTCCGGATGTCAGGCTTGACATCCGGTTGGGGGGGCGTGTGCGCGGGGCGCGCGGGACGGCGTTATTCCTGCTGTTCGCGCAGGACGCTGTGGAACAGGGCGTTCAAGGCGGGCAGCGGCTGGGCCCGTGCGGCCGGCAGCGGCGGCACCGATTCCAGGCGCACCAGTTCCTGCTCGATGAAGTGATTCAGGCTGATAATCGGCTCGGACAGCCCCAGTTCGGGTGCTGCGCGTTTCTTGTCCAGCAGCGCGTCGATCTCGGCCAGCAAATCCGGACGGTGATCGAGCAAGTGCAGCAGTTTGTGGAATTCAATGGGGGCGGCGGAGCCGTAGCGCTCGATCCAGTGCACCGACAGCAGCGCGCGCAACACATAAAAGTATTTTTTGAGCGGTACCTGCGCGCCGCTCAAATGATTGGCGTAATTCGTCTTGGCCATGCTGCGATAGTGATAAATCCCGCGTTCGGTCGAATACAGGGCCGGCAGCAGTTCGCGCGCGCCGGCGCCAATGCCGCCGGTCTCGATATACGATATCGGCGACTGGATCCACTCCACCATCGCCGGATTGGTTTTCCATAGCAGGCGCAGCGCCTTGCGCAGGTCCCAGCCATTGAGGTCGATATCGTCGACGATCGGATATTCGATCACGTCGCGCCGCTCTTCCAGATCGACTGCCAGATACCAGTCGGCCTTGCGCGCATAGATAAAGCGCACGTCGTAATCGCTGTTGGGTGAGGCAAAGCCCCAGGCGCGGCTTCCCGATTCAATCGCGAGCAGGATGCGCACGCCTTCTTCCTGCTCGGTACGCGCCAGACGGCGCATTATCTCGGCCCTCACCTCGACTGGGATCATGCTTGTTCCTTGTGTTTCGCAGGCGGATCGGTCCGCCTGCTGATGCCGCATTATGGCTTGATTTGCGCGAGCAGGTCCTTGATCGCCTTGATCACCGCCTGCGGCTTGTCGACCTGGATGATGTGGCCGGCGCCCGGCACCACCCGCTGGGTACTGCGCGTGGAGAGGGCGGCCATCTCCTGCTGGATGATGAAATTTTCTTTTTCGGTCGCCTTATTCAGCTCGCTTTGAGGTTTGCCGGGAATCGCATACGGCGACACGCCGCGCGTCAGTACCATCAGCGGCAGGTCGCCGAACGGCCGGCGCGCCGCGCGCAGCTGGGCGTTGCTGGTCTCGAAGGCGTCTTCCTCGGCATTGCGCGCACGCCAGTAGGCTGGGGAGGTCAGTGAAGCGAGGTAAGCGGCATTCAGGGCGCGGCCGAACTGCGGCTGGAAGCCGCCAGTGCAGTTAGTGAACAGCTCGCTGCCGGGAGCAAAGCCTTTTTCGGACTGCGTCGCGCAGGTTTTTGAATACTCCGCCTGCATCGCATTCATTTCCTTGAGTTTGCCTTTCGAGACGACATTGATGCGGTCCATTTCATCTTCATGCTGGGCTTCCACCAGCACCAGTCCCTGGACCTCGTTGGGGTAGCGGTAGGTGAACAACTGGATGTTGCCCCCGCCGAAGGAATTGCCAACCAGGACGTAAGGCGGCGCGATGCCAGCCTTGCCCAGCGCGGCGTGCAAGTCCTCGACCACGTTTTCCGAGATGTTGGGGCGTTCGGCCGGGTCGCTGAAGCCCAAGCCGGCGCGGTCGAAGATGCAGGCGCGCGTTTGCTTGGCGATCTCTGGCTGCACCGCGTACCAGACCCAGCCTGCCATGCCCGACGGCGAATCGAAGATGACCGTGTTCGTTCCCGAACCGCTGCAATACAGGTTCAGGCGCCGCCCGCCGATATCGACCATCTGGTTAGGGTGGGAAAACGCGAGCTGGGTATCCACCGCAGCGGGCGCCTGGGCAAAACTGGAAGCGCTGCAAGCTGCGGCGATGGCGATCATGGATATACGCAAGGCGAAACGTGGCATGGCAATCGGCTTTCTGGGTGGATTGGGGGGCCGCCAGCGGCGGCTTTCGGAGTTGCATCATAGATTATTTCGCCGTGTTTGAGGAGACGCGGGAGCTGCTATTCGTGAAAGCGCGCCATACTGGCGTTGATGCGCTTGCCATATGCATGCGGACGCGGCATGACCCGACACCGGATGCGCCGATACGTATATGCGCGCGAACATAGAGGGAGATGCGGGAAGCATCCGGCCCTCTTCATGCGCACGGCGGCTATGCGGGGATGTTGGCGCATCCTCACTATCTGTATATGTATGCGGGCGCAAAAACAGGGTGGACGGCAAGGGTAGACGCCACGATGGACGCGAAGATGGACGCGAAGATGGACGCGAAGATGGACGCGACGCTGGACGCCAGGATGGGACGCCAGGTTGAATGGCTTACTCCGGCGGCGACCTGTGCGGTGCGCGCGTGCACCCGCCGCATGGCGCGGTGTTGCCCGCGCAAACGGAGGCATGATGGACTCATCGAGACCCACTGTCTGCCCGGACAGCCAAATAGCCAAACAGCCAAACAGCCAAACAGGCGAGCAGCCGGGAAACCTGACAGGCTATAAGCCGGTGGCGGCGGCATGCAAGCAAGCCGCCATGAGAAGGCGGCGGCAAGCAAGCAAGCCGCTATGAGATGGTGGCGGCATGCAAGCTGCCAGGAGAGCCATCCCCGGCAATCCGGCAATCAGGCAATCCGGCGACCCGGCGACCCGGCGACCCGGCGATCCGGCAGCCTGCCGCCACAAGCTCGGCAAGCGCATCACCGGAACGAAAACACCCACTGGTGCCGTCGTCCCGGATAAGCAACAGCCGACACGAACCTGCCATGCCGGCCGGGGCCAGCGGACTTGCCGGTCAATCCGTCTTGTCCTTGTCCTTCTCCTTGCTCCCCTGGCGCGATCCTTTGGCAGCGGCGCCATCGCCGCCTCCGCCGCCGGCAGCGGCAGCGGCGTTGCGGGCCGCCGATTGGCGGCTCTCGCCACCCTTGCGTCCGATATCGGCCATGTGCTCGCGATTGCGGCTGACCGCCTCGCCGCCTTTTTGCCCGGCCCGGCGCGCTTCTTCGGAATCGAATTCGTGCGCCGTTCCCTTCTGGTGGGCAGCCTGGCCGCCCTTGCTGGCGATCTCGCGCTGCTGATGCTGATCCATGGCTGCGAAGCCGCGCTTGGCGGGACCCTGGCTACTGCCACTGCCGCTTTTTTGCGCGTTGCCGCCGGATGTGCTGTTCTTGTTGCCTCCACTTTCCTTACTTGTCGCCATGTCGTTCTCCTTGTTTGCTTCGGTATCGGAACCCCGCTCTCATGCGCTACTGACGCGTTACTGGGTATGTGGGTTAGAGACGTGCTCACTTTATAAGTTCCGTGGCGCGTCACTAGTTCGGTGGACGTGGTGGCCGGCGCGCGCCGTTGTGCGGTTCCATCGCGTCGACCGGGGCCGGCGGCGAGGTCAGGTCGTCGTCCAGTTCATCCTTGCGGGCCGACAGCCGTTCGCCCAGCTCGTCGAGGTCGACGCCCGACTGGCGCGCGGCGTCGAACAGCGCGCTTTCTTCCCTGTCGATGTGGTCCGCCATTTCCTCGCCCAGCACCGCCACCGTGGCGTCGAAATGGTCGTCGCCCGGGTACATCACTTCGAGCTGGCCGATCAGGTCGCGTGCGCCGGCGTGTTCGACCTCGGCTTCGTCGAGCAACTGGTCGTCATCGATCAGCGAGCGCAGCACCGGATAGAAAATTTCTTCCTCGATCATCGAATGGACTGTCAGTTCATAGCAAATGTCGTCGACCAGTTCAAATTTGCGTTCATCAGCGTCTTCGTCGTCACGCAGACGTTCAAACTCGCGAAAAAGGCTTTTGACCTTTTCATGGTCGGCTTTCAGCAATTCGAGCGCGTCGATCGCCGCGCCGCTTTTTGGCTTACCGTGGGTAGACATGGGTGAACTCCGTGTTGGGCTGTGTGCCGGTTTTTACTCCGGCGTGTGGTGGATATCGAGCGGGACGTGGGCCGCGCCATCGGCGCGGGCGCCGGGCGGGCGGGCCTGGGCCATCCGCGCGCCCGACAGCAGGCCGCCCAACTGCTGCTGGTAGCTGCGCAGGTGCTCGATGAACGGCGCCGCCTCGCTCGCGGCGACCACGGGCAGCTGGAAGGGGTAGCCGCACGACAGCATGGCGCGCCCGGCATTCACGGCATCGTCATTGAGTTGCCGCGCCAGGTGTACATTGAGCTCGCTCAGCCTGCGCAGCGCGTCGATGCCCGCGCGGGCCAGCTCGGTGAAAAAGTCCACCTGCATGTCGAACTGCGAGCGCACGGATGGTCTGCTTGAATAGGATGGCATGGCTGTCCTCGTCATAAAACATGGGAAGGGCGCCGTCGCGGTCAGGCGAACGGACGTCGAATGGGCATGTGATAGACGTGAGGGGACGGATCAAAGTTCCGCGAACATGATGCGCGGGCGCGTTCGGTCAAGCGGGGAGGGAGGGAGAGGGCCGCCGCGAACGGGCGGCCCGGGTGATCCGGGTCAGATCATTTGGTGCGGCGCGCGACTTAGGCGTCCGCCACCTTGAGCACGAGCTTGCCGAAATTTTTGCCTTCAAACAGCATCAGCAGCGCTTCGGGGAAGTTTTCCAAACCGTCGACCACGTCTTCGCGGCTTTTGAAGGTGCCTTCCTGCATCCACTTGGCCATGGCGGCCACGCCCACGTGATAGCGGTCGGCGTAGTCGAACACGAGGATGCCTTCCATGCGCGCGCGGTTGACCAGCAGCGACATGTAGTTGGCCGGGCCTTTCAATGGCGTGGTGGTGTTGTACTGCGAGATGGCGCCGCAGATGACGATGCGGGCGCGCAGGTTGATGCGGGCGAGCACGGTTTCGAGGATCTCGCCGCCCACATTGTCGAAGTAGATGTCCACGCCGTCCGGGCAATGTTCCTTCAGGCCATCCTTGACCGAGCTGTTCTTGTAGTCGATGCAGGCGTCGAAGCCCAGTTCATTGACCACGAAATCGCATTTTTCCTTGCCGCCGGCAATGCCCACCACGCGGCAGCCCAGATGCTTGGCGACCTGGCCGACCGTCATGCCGACCGCGCCTGCCGCGCCCGACACCACGACCGTTTCGCCGGCCTTGGGCTGGCCCGATTCGATCAGGCCGAAGTAGCCGGTCATGCCGGGCATGCCCAGGGTGTTGAGCCAGGTGGTCAGCGGCGCCATGGCCGGGAAAATCTTGTAGAGGCTGGCCGACTTGTCATCGGCCGCGCCGACCCAGTATTGCTGCACGCCGATGCCACCGGACACGGTGTCGCCCACGGCGAACTTGTCGGACTTCGATGCCACGACCACGCCCGCGCCGGCGGCGCGCATCGTTTCGCCGATGGCGACCGGGCGGATGTAGGACTTGCCTTCGTTCATCCAGCCGCGCATGGCGGGGTCGAGCGAGAGGTACAGGGCCTTGATCACGATTTCGCCATCGTTGATGTCGCGCACTGGTTCGGTGGTTTGTTCCCAGTCGCTGCGTTTCGGCATCCCGACAGGGCGGGCGGCGAGGCGGAACTGCTGGTTCATCAGTGCGGTAGTCGTCATGGCGAATCCTTGTGTGAGGGAGTGATTCGTCTACTATACCGCAATTCTGCACGAGCGTGCTTTTTTGTGATGGGCGGTTTTCCCTGACGCATGCGACAATACAAGGTTCGCAGTTCCCACGCCATCTACTACAAGACCATGACGCATCCAGAATACATCCTGACCCTGTCCTGCCTCGATCAGCGCGGCATTGTGCATCGTGTTTCGGGCTTCCTCGCCGAGCATGGTTGCAACATCATCGATTCGGCCCAGTTCGGCGATGCCGAATCGAAGCTGTTTTTCATGCGCGTCCATTTTGCGCTGGAAGAAGGCGCCGTCGGCGACGCCGCGCTGCGCGCCGATTTCGCCGCCCTGTGCACGCACATGGGCATGAACGGCCAGTTGCACGACGCTCACGCCAAGCCGCGCGTGCTGCTGATGGTGTCGAAAATCGGGCATTGCCTGAACGATTTGCTGTTCCGCTACAAGAGCGGCCTGTTGCCGGTGGAAATTCCGGCCATCGTCTCGAACCACATGGATTTCTACCAGTTGGCGGCCAGCTATAACATTCCGTTCCACCACTTGCCGCTGGCGGCGGGGGCGGACGCGGCGGCCAAGCAGGCGCAGGAAGCGCGGGTGCTGGACCTGATGCACACCCACAAGATCGACCTGGTGGTGCTGGCGCGCTACATGCAGATTTTGTCGCCCGGCCTGTGCGAGGCGATGCGGGGCAGGGCGATCAATATCCACCATTCCTTCCTGCCGAGTTTCAAGGGCGCCAAGCCGTACGCGCAGGCGCACCACCGCGGCGTGAAGCTGATCGGCGCCACGGCGCACTTCGTCACCGGTGACCTCGATGAAGGTCCGATCATCGAGCAGGACGTCGAACGGGTCGATCATGCGATGGATGCCGACACCCTCAGCGCGATCGGGCGCGATGTCGAGTGCGTGGTGCTGGCGCGCGCGGTGAAATGGTTTGTCGAGCACCGCATTTTGCAAAATGGCGACAAGACTGTCGTCTTCAAATAATTCAGAGAAGTTAAAGGCAGGCGTATCAATGGCACTTAAAGCGACGATTTACAAGGCAGAACTGCAGATTGCGGACATGGACCGCAATTACTACCAGGAGCACATCCTGACGCTGGCGCGGCATCCCTCCGAGACCGACGAACGGATGATGATCCGTTTGCTCGCCTTTGCGATTCACGCGAGCGAATCGCTGACCTTCACCAAGGGCTTGTTCGATACCGACGAACCGGATCTGTGGCAGAAGGATCTGACCGGCGCGATCGAATTGTGGATCGAAGTCGGGCAGCCGGACGAAAAGCGCCTGATGAAAGCGTGCGGCCGCAGCGAGCGCGTGATCGTGTACAGCTACAGCGCGACCAGCCATATCTGGTACAAGCAGATCGCCAACAAGCTCGAGCGGGCCAAGAACCTGACCGTGATTAATATCCCGGCCGATGCCAGCGCCCAGCTCGAAGCGCTGGCGCAGCGCAATATGCAGCTGCAATGCACGATCCAGGATGGCCAGATCTACCTGACCGACAGCGTGACCACGGTGCTGATCGAGCGCGAGGATTTCAAGGCCATGCGTTAAACCAGAGGTCACGCAAGGCACGCCAACCCGGGCCATTCTTGCCCCGGCATGCCTGTCCCTCTTTCCCGCGTGGGTGGGAAGTCATTTCTGCCAATGGCAGAAATGACAGATCCCGCTTCAAGGCTGCCGGGCTACTCGCCCGCGCCGCCATGTTTCGCCCGCGCTTGCAGCGCACCACCCGCGCCGCCTGCAATGGCTTCGATCATCCGTTCGGAATACACTTCGCCCTTCGCTTCGGAGGTTTGGATCATGGAACGCCACAGCGGCACGATATCGATGCCCAGCTTGTCGAAGCGCATCAGGCCGCACGCATATATGCCATCGAACGACGCTACCGAATTGCCGAGCTTTTCGCAGCTTGCCGATTGCTGCGCGCGATAGTTCGCGGCGCTTTGCGGGCTCCATATGCCGGTTTTCAGCAAGGCGTCGATGGCCATGGCTTCCGCGCCGCCCTCGTGAATCCATGGATCGTTCTCGCCGATGCCGCCGCGCGACACATTCAATTGCCACAGATGCGCGATTTCATGCGCGACGAGCCTGGCCAGCACTTCACGGTATGTCGGGTGGTCGGCCAGCAGCTTCTGTCCGTCGAAGCGGTAGGACAACTGCCCCATGACCGCGCCGCCTTTCATCGCCAGTCCCTTTTCCTCGAAACCGGAGACCGACAACATCACGAACACGCCCTCCTTGAGCGCGCGCCGGTAAGCTTTTTCGTAATATTCCGAGACCTTGGCGCCGACGTCCTGCGCCACCTCGCGCATCCACGCCGGCGTGTCCGGATCGAGCAGGAATTGCGTCGATCCCGACCGAACCGGCTGCGCCGGCCCGAAATACGCATAGCCGCGCTCTCCGCCGGGAACCAGTTTGTTCAGCGGCGGCGCAATCACGTTTTCCTTTGCCAGGCCTTTCAAGCGAATATCGGCCGACATCGCGAACGCTTGCTTGTCCTGATACGCGTTGCCCTGCAAGTTCCCCAGGAAAACCGCCGTGCCGCCATCCGTGAAGCGGTTGAAGGGCGCGTAGGACTTCGGCGCCAGGCCGTCGAAGGTGGTGATCTGGATGCTGGCCGTGGTGAATGGCTTGCCGTCGGCGCTGATGCGGTCGAACTGTGATGCCGGCTCGAGGCGCATCGCTGGCGTGAGCATTTTCCACGCCTTTTGCCGATAATCGCCGACCGTTTCAAGTTCGACTGCCGTTACCGCCTGCGAAAAGCGGTAATCGACGCGCCAGGTATCCTTTCCCACATGGCTCACATCGACCGTCACCGCAAGGGCGGGCAGTCCTTGCGCGTGCGAGGAGGGGGCAAGACATAACAGCGCAAGGGCGGCACACAGGCCCGCAAGACGATGCATCGGCTAACTCCTTGTTGGAAGAGATGAACATAAGTGGACCGCCAGCGGCGCCCCCGTCGCCACGTCCAGCCGGAACACGCCACTCTACGCGCTGTGCTGCGTGAGCAAACCCGGGGGCGGGCGGGGCGGCGACAGCAATGGCGGCGTCGGCGATGTGGCGGACGGGCGAGGGCATGGTCGTTTCTTGGTCGTGGGCGTTGACAGATACTACGTCAAGCGACACGAAAAGATTAAGCTTTTTGTAACCGTTGTTTTGATGGTGGATGGGCACATCGGCGCGCGCCGCCTAGTCCTTTTGCCGTCCGCGCTAGTCCCCCCGGCGCCCCCATCCCTGCGATATAATTCGCCCATGAAAACCAAGTCGACCAAGTGGCGCCTGCAAATCTGGATCGCGTGTATTGCGATCCTGATGAACGTGCTCGCCCCGTCGATGTCGCACGCGCTTGCCGCCGTGCGCGGTAACGCTCCCGATCCGGACATCTGCCTCACCAACCCCAGCGCACGCGCCACGCCCGGCGTCCAGGCCATCAGCCTGCTCGCCGGCCAGATGAGCCACACCGACGCCGGCATGATGGAAGACTGCGGCTACTGCCTGCCGCACGCCGGCACGTATTCGCTGATGCCGAACGCAATCACGGGCCTGGCCATCCTCGGTGGCCACGAGCTGCGTCCCTTCCTGTTCTACCGCGCGCCGCAACCCCTGCTCGCGCTCACCGCCGCCCCGCCGCGCGGCCCGCCCACGCTTCTCTGATAGCTCTTGCGGCGCACTGCGCGCCGCACCGTTGCGACGTCGCGCGCCTGCCCGCCAGGCCCACGTCACCAGACCTTACTTCAGAGAACGACCATGAAAAAAAATAGTTATGCGCTGCTCGCGTTGTATGCGCTCGCCTCATCCGCCTTCGCCCAGGTAAAAGTCGACGCCCCCTGGGCACGTGCCACCGTGCCGGTCCAGAAAGCCAGCGGCGCCTTCATGCAGCTGCGGTCGGCCAAGGATGTACGCCTGGTCGGCGCCAGTTCGCCGGTCGCCGGCAGCGTTGAAATGCACAAGATGGAGATGCGGGGCGACCAGATGAAAATGCAGCAGGTCGACAGCATCGCCCTGCCGGCCGGCCAGGCAGTCAATCTCGCCTCGGGGGCCTACCACCTGATGCTGATCGACCTGAAACGCCAGCTGAAAGCGGGTGACAGCGTGCCGCTGACCCTGATTGTCGAACACCCGAACAAACGACGCGAATCGATGACCATCGACGTTCCCGTCAAGCCGCTGAACTTTACCGGCCCACCCGGTGCGCACACCGCTGCCCACTGAACCTGACGCTACAACCGACTCGGACATCTCCATGAACATTCGCATTCTTTTCGCTTGCGTGGCCCTGGCCGCGCCGCTCGCCCACGCCCACGTGACGCTCGAACAAACCAGCGCCAGCGCCGGCACTTACCAAAAGCTGACCTTCCGCGTCGGCCACGGTTGCAAAGGCAGCCCGACCCACACCCTGAGCGTGACCCTGCCAGCCGGCGTCGAAGGCGCCAAGCCGATGCCCAAGGCCGGCTGGACCCTGTCCGGCACGGCCAAGCAGCTGACCTGGAAAGGCGGCCCGCTGGCCGACGCCCACTTCGACGAATTCGCCATGCAGGTCAAGCTGCCGGCCACGGCGGGCAAGTACTACTTCAAGGTCAGCCAACTGTGCGACGAAGGCCGCCTGGACTGGGACGCCATTCCCGACGCCAGTGGCGCCAGGCCGGCATCACCGGCGCCGGTGCTCGACATTCTCCCCGCCGCAGCCGGCGCACCCCACCACTAAGGGCTCGCCATGAACACCTTATTGACCAGCGTACCGGCGCTGGGGATCCTGCTCGCCTGTACCGCCAACGTGGCGCAGGCCACCCACACGCCAGCCACGCTGCCGACGGTGACCGTCAACGGCGGGCGTCCCAGCTCGCTGCCGACCCAGATCCCGACCACCATCGAGTCGATCAGCGGCACCCAGGTGGAGCAGCGCATCAACGCCACCGACAGCGAAGACGCGCTCAAATACTTCCCCAGCCTGACCGTGCGCAAGCGCTACATCGGCGACTACGACCACGCGGTGCTGGCCAGCCGCGCGTCCGGCACTGGCAACAGTGCGCGTTCGCTGGTGTACGCGGACGGCATCCTGCTGTCCAACCTGCTCGGCAACGGCGCCACCTTCACCCCGCGCTGGGGCATGGTCTCGCCGGAGGAAATCGAGCGCGTCGATGTGCTGTACGGCCCATTTTCGGCCGCCTATCCGGGCAATTCGGCCGGCGCCGTGGTCGACTTCCAGACCCGCATGCCGACCCGCCTGGAGGCGCATGTGAAGCTGTCGGGGTTCAGCCAGCGCTATCGCCAGTACGCCACCGACGCGCGCTTCGGCGGCGGCCAGGGCAGCGCCTCGGTCGGCAACCGCCAGGGCGCGTGGTCGTGGTGGGTGGACGTATCGCGCCTGGACAGCCGCGGCCAGCCGATCGTGTTCGCCAACAAGCTGGTATCGGCGGGCGTGAACAGCGCGGCCGGCCTGCCGGTGAGCGGCGCCGTGGCCGACAGGAATTCGGCCAACAGGGACTGGCTGATCATCGGCACCAGCGGCCAGTCGCACACGGTGCAGGATCACGCCAAGATCAAGCTGGCCTATGATGTGACGCCGGCGCTGCGCGCCAGCTACACGCTGGGCTGGTGGGGCAACGACGCCCACCGCGCCGCCGAGACCTACCTGGTTGATGCCGCCGGCGCGCCGGTGTACCGTGGCGACGCGAATGGCTTCATCAACATCGGCGGCAAGCGCTATGAACTCAAGCCGTCGGACCTGGCGCCCAGCATCGGCAAGCTCGAACACCTGATGCACGGCTTCTCGCTCAAGCAGCACACCAAGGGCGTATGGGACTGGGAAATCGCGGCCAGCAAATACGATTACGCCAAAGACCTGGTGCGCACGCCGGTGGTGCCGGTCGCCAGTGTCGGCCAGACAGGCCGTGGCAACGTGACCGACATGGAAGGCAGCGGCTGGACCACGCTGGCGCTCAAGGGCATCTGGCGCCCGACGCCGGCCCACATCGTCGACATGGGCGTGCAGAGCGACAGCGCGGCCCTGCGCACGCGGGTGTTTTCCGCCAGCGACTGGATCAGTGCCGGCAACGGCACCACCGTCTCCACCTTCAACGGCAATACGCGCCTGCAAAGCCTGTACGCGCAAGACACCTGGCGCTTTGCGCCGCAGTGGAAGACCACGCTCGGCATGCGCCTGGAGCGCTGGAGCGCGTACGGCGGTGAAGTATCGAACGCCGCATCGGTGGCGCCGCTGCCGTTCGGCGAGCGCGTCGAGACCAGCTGGTCGCCGAAAGCGGCGCTGGCCTGGCAGGCCACGCACGATTGGGCATTGAAGGCATCGGCCGGCCGCGCGGTGCGCAACCCGACCGCGGCGGAACTGTTCCAGGGCTCGATCGTCGACCAGCAGATCGTCAACCGCGACCCCAACCTGCGCGCCGAGCGTTCATGGACCGGCGAACTGACCGCTGAAAGGGTAACAGGCGATAGTTCGCTGCGCACCACCGTGTTCCACGAAACCACGCGCGACGCGCTGTACTCGCAGCCGCTGACCGGCCTTGTCAACACCGTGCAGAACGTGGACAAGATCCGCACCAACGGACTGGAAGTGGCATGGCAGGGCGACAATGTGATGGTGCACGGGCTGACCATCAACGGCAGCCTGACCTACGCCGATTCGACCATCGCGCAAAATCGCGGCTTTGCGGCCAGCGTGGGCAAACGCCAGCCGCGCGTGCCGCAGTGGCGCGCCAACCTGCTGACGACTTACCATCTGGGACAGGGCTGGGTGGGCAGCGTGGGTGTGCGCTACAGCGGCAAGCAGTACGGCACGCTGGACAACACCGATCCGAACGGCGCCACCTACATGGGCGTGTCGGACTACCTGGTGGCCGACCTGCGCGTGCGCTACAAGATCAACAAGCAGTGGAGCGCGGCGCTCGGGATCGATAACGTGAACAACACGCGCTACTGGGCCTTCCACCCGTACACCCAGCGCACGGCGGTGGCGGAACTGCGCTTCGACCTGTGAAAAATCAGCGTTGCGGCGCGTCGCCCAGGCGGCGGGTGTTGCCGGAGCCGGCCACCGACTTGCTCACTTTCGGGTCGCCGTAGTATTTGACTTCGCCCGAACCGGCAATCGACGCGTTCAAGCTGTCGCTGGCCCATACGATGGCCTCGCCGGAGCCGGCCACGCTGATCTTGGCCTCGCGCGCCTTGACCTTGCCGATGTTGACGTCGCCCGAGCCGCCGATCGAGATCGACGCCTTGTTCAGCGCTCCGCTGCCGCTGGTCAGGCTGCCGCTGCCGCCAACGGCGATGACGGCGTTGTCCGCTTCAATGCCCTTGACGACGATCGAGCCCGATCCACCGACATTGATGCGCACCTTGTCGCCGCGCAGGGCATCGGCATCGATGCTGCCCGAGCCGCCGATCGATATGTGATCGAGGTTCTTGGCCTGCACCACGATCTTCATGGTGCGGGTCTGGAGGTTCAGGTTACGCTTGTTGGGACGCAGCTGCAGCGTGCCGTCTTCGATCACGGTTTCCACCAGCGGCAGCAGGTTGTCGTCGGTTTCGATGGTGACGCTTTCGGTGTCGCCGATGCGCACTTCCACCTTGGCCGGAAGGCTCAGCGCCAGGCCGGTAAAGTGCCCCAGCGCGCGCGTCTGGCGCTTGATGATGGTGCTGCCCTGGACCTTCTCGCCGCTGAACCAGTCGCCGGGCGCAGCCTGGCTGGCGGGCAGCGCGCACGCGAGGGCGGCGGCCAGGATGAGGTGGCGCAGGGGGAAACGGGTAGATGGTGCTCGGGTCATGGCGGCTTCCTCTTGTATGGATGGTTGGACAGGGTTCCTGACCAGCATACTAGGCAAGCGGACGGCGCGCAGCGCGCCGTTTGCGACAAACTGCAGCGCGCGCCGGACAGACTGCGGTTTAGCGCGATGGACTGGCCGGGGGAATCCGGCCATGCTGTTCCAGCCAGCCGAGCGCCCCTTCCCACAGCGGCTTGCAGTGGGCCTTGAAATAGCCCATGTGGCCGATCGGTCCCAGCCCGGCCTGGCGCGGGTCGATGTCGGTCGCCTGCCAGCCGGCGTTGCGGTAAGCCGACATGAAGGCGTTGCGGGAGGGCGGGCGCGCCCACAGGTCGTCGAGCGCGTTGCAGGCCATGATCGGGCTGCGCACGCTTTCGTAGGACGCGGCGATGTGCTTCATCTCCGGGTCCTGGAAAAAATAGCGCGGAAAGGTACACCAGCGCTTCCACTGGCGGTACACGTCGACCGGCAGGTCTTCGCCCATGCCCATCCAGTTCCACGCAAGGTAACCCTTGACGCGCACGATCAGGGGGCCGAGCACGCGCCACATCAGCAGCACGCGCAGGCGCTCCATCGGCGGCATCCAGCCATGCCAGCCGGCGCCGGTGGCGAAGGTGTACAGGCCGTCGACCTTGTCGTGGTTGGGCAGCAGGCCGAAGGCATGGCCGCCGTAGGAGTGGCCCACCATATATAGAGGCAGTCCGGGTTCGTTCATGGCGTCGACGGCGGCGGCCAGGTCCTGGCGGCCCCAGTCCAGGTAATCCATGCGAAAGCCCTTGAGCGTGGCCGGTCTGGACAGGCCGATGCCACGGTAATCGAGCGTCATCACGTTGTAGCCGCAACTGCTGGCGTACTGCGCGAAGCGGCGGTAGAAGCCCTGCGGCACGCCGTTGGCGCCGGCCACCACCAGGTGGCCGCGCGTGGGTCCGGCGGCCGGGTAGCGGAGCGCCGCGATCGGGTAGCCGTCGGCGGTGGTGAGGGTCAGGGATTGGGCATTGGCGGGATTACTCATGATCGGGCTCCTTGGGGCGCTGCAGCTTCAGGTAGGTGAGCAGGGCGGCGCTGACCAGCGCCATCGGTTCCGGCGTGCCGGCCACGCGCGCTTGCAGCAAACCGCCTTCGTAGGCGGCCAGCAGCAGGGCTGCGGTGGCGTGGGCGCTGGCCGCTTCGTAACCGGCGTTGACCAGGCCTGTGGCGATGCGGTCGCGCACGGCGGCGAAGCCCCTGGCCAGCGCGGCGCGGATCGCGACGTCGTCGGCAGTGGTCTCCAGGGCGATGGTGGCCAGCGGGCAGCCGCGTTCGTAGTGGCTGCCGTCGAGCCGCTTCTGGGCGCCGTTAATCCAGATCATCAGGGCGGCGCCCGGGTCGCCGCTGGCGGCCATGCTCGCTTCCATGCTGTCGCACAGGCGCGCGATGGTCACCTCGATGGCGGCCACCGCCAGTTCGGTCTTGCCTCCCGGGAAATGATGGTAGAGCACGCCCTTGGGGGCGTCGGCGGCGGCCAGCAGTTCGGTCAGGCCGCTGCCGTGCAGGCCGCGGCGCTGCAGGGCGTCGATCATGGCGCCGATCAGGCGCTGTTTGGCATCGCTTGTTTTCATGCAAACCATCCTATAGACCGATCGGTCTATACACAAGAAAAATGTTGCGCAGGTAGAGGAGGGGCTCTAAATGGGGCGGCAGGCGGTATCATGTGGTCTTGCAATGCATTTTCACTGGAACCACATGCTGATCATCACCATCAAACAGGGCAAGGAAAAGAGCCTGCTCGCCGGCGAGCCCTGGATTTACGCGTCCGCGATCGAAAAAGTCGACGGCAAGCCGAACGAAAAAATGAAGGCGGGCGGCACGGCCATCGTGCAGTCGTCGTCGACCAAATTCCTGGCGCGCGCCGCCTACAATTCCAAGTCGCAGATCCGTGCGCGCGTGTGGACCTTCGACGAAGGCGAGCCGGTGGACCACGCGCTGATCAAACGGCGCGTGAAAGCGGCGTTGGCCAAGAGCGCGGCGGCGGCGAAGAAGGCGCGTCCCGATCAGGTGGTCAAGCTGGTCAACGCCGAGGCGGACAACCTGCCGGGTTTGCTGGTGGAGCAGTACGGCGGCAAAGAGGGGTATTTGATTTGCGAATTCCAGGCGGCCGGCGTGGACGCGTGGAAGGTGCCGATCGTGCAAACCTTGATCGCGGAGACGGGCTGCCGCAATGTGTACGAGCGTGCTGATGAACTGGTGCGCAAGGGCGAGGGTTTGCCGTTCGTCGAAGGCGCGCTGGCTGGCGACGAGCCGCCGGATGAAGTGCCGCTCACCGAGAACGGTGTCAAGTTTGCGCTGGATTTGAAGACGGGCGAGCGCTACAAGTTTCGCTGATGTGTCGTGTCTCGAACTTGATGTCTTATGGAAACCAAAAATGATTCGCCTTCCTGCATTGCAGCGTTTCATATGCGCGGCGTTGTTTAGCGCCGCCGTTTTACCAACGGTTGCAAGCTGTGCCGAGCCGGATGAGCTGACCACGGCGACGCAGCGGTTTCTCGGACTCTTTCCCGCGTCGGAGATGCTGGCGCTGAACCAAAAAATGGTGTTGCAGATTGCGGTGAACATGGGTTCCAAAGTTCGCCCGGAATTTGTGAAGTGCATGAACGCTGCGATCGAGCCAAGCGTATTTGACGATGCGTCACTAAAACTGGCAAAAAGAAATTTCAAGGACGTTCAACGCTTGAAAGAGATCAACGAGTTCATGCAAAGCGCGGCAGGAATAAAGTATAGACGGCATGCTTTGAAAGTCATGGAAACAGGATTAAAACAGCTTGAGGCGGGTGAAGCGATCCGCGATGCGAAGCCGGCGGCCTTTACGGCTGAAGAAATGGGCGTCATCCAGGCTTTTGGAGCGCGTCCATCCTATGCTGAGTTCAGCCGATTTAGCGCGGATGTACAGCAGGAACTTCGAGCCGACGATCTGCAAGACGATAAGCTATGGAAAATCAGAGTGCGCTGCGACTCATGATTAGCCCGGTTCCGGTAGACAGCTTGGTCACGCACAGCACAAACATGCAGTGACTTTATGAGTCCGCTATGTGGGCGGCAGCTGCCTTTCGCCAACGAGTAGCATATTGTCGAGTGAAATGGCAACATTCGTTAAGGGTTGTCCGATGCCGGCCGCCGTCACAGACTCAAACTGATGCACGCAAGCGTCTCCGGCCGGCGTTGGGCAAGCCGCGAAGGAGGAAACCGCGGGATGTGTCGTTGTCGTCAAGCTGTGC
>NZ_WHJG01000199.1 GCF_011682175.1 Massilia frigida | reverse complement strand
ATTCAACGTGACAGTGGAAATGGCGCCGGCCGGGCTGGTGATCGACGTGGCCTGCTTCGGACTGGACGCCGACAGCCGCCTGTCGGACG
The DNA here is from genome assembly GCF_011682175.1 of Massilia frigida. Lineage (GTDB taxonomy): Bacteria > Pseudomonadota > Gammaproteobacteria > Burkholderiales > Burkholderiaceae_D > Telluria_A > Telluria_A frigida. The sequence continues at coordinate 254 of NZ_WHJG01000199.1, read as the reverse complement.
AGCGCTTCATGATCTTCTTTAACCAGACGGCCAGTCCCGCCGATGCCGTCAAGTACGACACGCGCGGCGACGCCAGCATCTTCGCGATCGACCTGGCCCGGCTGCCGGCAAGCATCGAGCGCCTGGTGTTCGCCGCCTCCATCGACGGCGAGGGCAACATGAAGCGCCTCGGGCACAGCGCGATGACCCTGGGCTCGGCGCGCTTCGGTTTTTCAGGGGCCGATTTCGACACCGAAAAAGCGGTCATCGTGGGC
>NZ_WHJG01000198.1 GCF_011682175.1 Massilia frigida | reverse complement strand
CGCCAGGTGTATCACCGCTGCCGCCGATACCTCAACGGGGCCGAGGGCGCCCGTCAAGCCTGCTTCGCCGAGGGCCCGGTCATGAGCCAATGTCGGTCAAGGCGTTAGCGATGGGATTGCCGCCATCGGCATTCCAGCAGGTACGCTGGCGCGAGGGAAGCAATTCGACCTTGTCATCGCGATTCGCCTCAGTACGCGTACGACCGGCTCATCGGGACTATTGGCGCAGCGAACAGCGCGACGAGGAGTGGTTATTGATTGAATGGCCAGAAGGAGATACGGAGCCGCTAAAGTATTTTCTATCGACAGCGCCAGCCGACGCCACGCTTGAACAAATCGTGTTTGTG
>NZ_WHJG01000197.1 GCF_011682175.1 Massilia frigida | reverse complement strand
CTCTTATCGACTGTTGAATTTAGAAGAAACAGTAGCAGTGTCCAAGTCGGGGCTGTAGCTCAGCTGGTTAGAGCACCGTGTTGATAACGCGGGGGTCGTTGGTTCGAGTCCAACCAGCCCTACCAGTTCGTTGAAGTTGTCTGTAAAAATCATCTGGCTCTGCCAGGGATTTTTACCTGGCTCCAAACAAAAGTAGGTTTGTACTTTTGTTTGATGAACGCTTGGGGGATTAGCTCAGCTGGGAGAGCACCTGCTTTGCAAGCAGGGGGTCGTCGGTTCGATCCCGTCATCCTCCACCACTCTACTTAACTCTTGAAAGTACAAACGTAAGTCAGCGCAATCGGCGC
>NZ_WHJG01000196.1 GCF_011682175.1 Massilia frigida | reverse complement strand
CCCCACGTTAAATTCGAGCACAAAGCGCACCACCACGTACAGCGACCCCACGGGAACGAGCAGGGACAGCAGGAGCTTGAGCATCGTGCGCGCCGATTGCCATGCGCCGCGGCGCGCCAGCGCGGGCAAGGGCCTCGGCTGCCAGCCGGTATAGCGGGTGTGGGCCAGCCGCTGGGCGCGCCGCAGGAACAGCCAGCGCAGGGGCAGGCAGACCGTGGTCAGGTTGGCGAATGCGAACAGCAGCACGTAAAAGAAGCCCGCCAGCACCAGTGCGACAAGGAGCAACTGCAGGACCGGTCCGAGTTCCATGACCGACTTCGCGATGTCGGCCAGCAGACGCACCAGGTC
>NZ_WHJG01000195.1 GCF_011682175.1 Massilia frigida | reverse complement strand
ACTCGACGGCAATCTGCTTGGCATAGGCTTCGTTTGTCACCGGATAAAAAATCGGCTGCTCCGGCAAGCGCGGCGGCCAGCGCTTGAAACCGCTCTGGCGCACCAGTTCAAGTTCCTCCGGACCGGTAGGGCGGTAGAGGACAACTGTTTTATCTGTCATGTTTCGCTTTCGGTGGATTCGACCGCGGTGCGCAGTCGCTATGGCGCGCGGCGGTACATCACATCGGTCCGCAGCACATATTTGAGGCCGTCGGTCACTTCCGTCCCCTGGTGCGGCAGCTTGTGCGGGAAAACCAGTGCCGCGCCTTCCTGCGGTTTGATGAATTCGGTCTTGAATTCGGTATCGCCGCCCT
>NZ_WHJG01000194.1 GCF_011682175.1 Massilia frigida | reverse complement strand
CTAAGGGCGAAGAAAGCAATTTCATATGGAGCATATTTTGCACACTAATTGAACAAGTCATCAGTGTTCTTAATATTGTTGAGCCAAGCGAGCGTGAAACGGATCGATATAATCAGCTTGAATATGTATTTGTTGATGACCCAGTCAGCTCTCTGGACGATAACCATCTGATTCAATTGGCCGTTGACTTGGCGCAACTGATAAAATCAAACGAATCCGGCGTCAAGTTTGTTATTACAACCCATAGTCCGATTTTTTTCAACGTCCTTTGCAACGAGTTTGGCAGTGATGAAAAGACAGAACGTTACCATTGGAAATCGAAGTGGTTCAGTAAATCGCGACTTGAGAAAAATGAGG
>NZ_WHJG01000193.1 GCF_011682175.1 Massilia frigida | reverse complement strand
GGGTCTTTTTGCGGCAGTACAGTGCGGAATGTTTATCGGGCCTTACTACATGATATTGGACGTCGACAAGGCGACATACGCTCTGGAGCAAGGGGAGCCCGGAGACTACATCTATGAAATCGCTGGCCGCGTCATTGGCATTAATGAGGTTTGTCGCCGGGTGGTGGCGGGTAGGTTCAAAGCGATCTATGTCGATGTGCTGGCTGCGGAGATGGCACGCATCTCGACCATCGACTTATTCGATGCCAACGCAACGACCCTGGAGTATTTCTACTCGATCTATGGAGGTGACGGGAGCCAGTTCGCGGGCGCGCTTACGGGACTGCTCGACGATGAGCCCTATTGGGGAAATGTTCTGATAA
>NZ_WHJG01000192.1 GCF_011682175.1 Massilia frigida | reverse complement strand
AACAGCGATGGCGAACCTGGCGTCAAGACGATCTGGAAGGGGCTCGATCAAGTGCACGCCTCGGCGGAGACCTTACGTGCATTACGCGACGGGCTGGGGTGACTGACTTATGTATAAGGGCATGCCTCTGGGGTTATTGGAATCGGCTGGACCATTGGTTTTGAGTGCGTGCCAGAGAAATTGGATTGTGGTTATAGCGTGGGTGTGACAAATTCTGAGACGCCGAAAGTTGTCATGTATCCTGTGAGCCAATTGCAAAACGATTTTTCTGAACTGGCCGGCATCACGGGAGCGCGACTTTCCATCGCATTTTCGTGATGCTGGACGAATTCTGGTCGGTTATGGTGGCGGAATCATGGTTAATCTCATT
>NZ_WHJG01000191.1 GCF_011682175.1 Massilia frigida | reverse complement strand
CTCTTTGGCGGACCGGCGAAGCCGGCAATGAATTGTTCGACCAGAGCCTCGCTGACGCGATAAATATCCTGGCGACTTGCTGCGTGTTCAAAGCGCGAGATCGTCGCTCCCGATGCCAGCGCGGCGGCGGCGTCAAACGGCAAACGGGCCGCACCAAGTTTGAACATCGGATCGTGGCGCAGACTGTTCGCGTCGTTGCCGTCCTCATAGCCGCAGCCGATTTGGTAGATACGCTGCGTCAGAAGATCATGATACGAATGGCTGACGTAACTCTGATGGCGACGGTCCGGCAAAGCCGCCGCGAGGCGCTTGGTCAGACCGATCTGAAGGTCGACACCGCGCAGCAGCACCGGCCCGAGATCAGACGACAAACCGC
>NZ_WHJG01000190.1 GCF_011682175.1 Massilia frigida | reverse complement strand
ATGGTGTGGGCGTTTTGATTAAGCGTTAGAAACTAAATCATGCCAGAAATGGGCGCCCACCCCCACCTTTTCGCTTGCGCTGCCAAGCAATTTTCATCCGTTCCGCTAGTTTTGCAAGAGGCTCATTTGGCCGCCCGGTATATGATTTCCTGCAGCACCGTTTTCAAACGACGACGTTTCGCGGGATGCCTGACCGGCGAGATCTCCCCCGTCAAACCAAGCTGGCCGAGCAAGCGCAGGCAGTTATAGGCGAACATCGCCAGATGCATGATCGCGTCGTTGCTGTCGAACTTACCCGACGGCAAACGTTCCATGTCGAGATCGGTCTTGATCTCGGAGTGAAATTGTTCATGGGTGCCGTGGCGGCGATACAGCCG
>NZ_WHJG01000018.1 GCF_011682175.1 Massilia frigida | reverse complement strand
CCGAATTCGCTGTCAAGCACGGCAAATCGGCTCACGTTTGAGCCTGAAATCGGAGACGGCCTCGCGGCTCGCCGCGTCCGCCTCGGTTTCGCGAGGTCAAATTCCGTCTGCCGCGCAGACTCCTAGGTAACCGCTAGGTTCCCGGTTCCTTGATCAGCCGGTGCACCAGTACCGGCTTGCTGGTGTGCGAGAGCACCTTGTTCGTCACGCTGCCCAGCAAGAGCTGGCCCCAGCCGCTGCGCCCGTGCGAACCCATGAAGATCAGGTCGCACTGGCGCTGCTCCGCCACCTCGACGATCTTGAGCGCGGCGGCATCGGCAAAGGCGGTCATGCCCTCGCAGCGCAGCCCCGCATCCTGCGCCGCCCGCAGGACCGAATCCAGGTGCTCCTGGCCGACGCGCCGCATCTGCGCCAGGTATTCCTCTTCGCTGGGATAGGAGGGCGGGATGATTTCCACGTACACCGGGTACTGGTACTCCGGCGCAACATAGAGGGCCAGCACATCGGCCCCCATCTGTTTGGCGAAATTGACGCCGGCACAGGCGGTGTGTTTCGATACCGCCGAGCCATCGGTCGTAATCAGGATCTTCCGATACATGATGAGTTCTCCCCGCAGCAAGTCGTATTCTGTATTGTAGTGCGCGTTCTGACGATTGATAGAACGCAAACCTTTGATCTTGATCAAATTGACAAGCAAGCTGGAGGCGGCTGATGTCCCATTTTTTTCCGGGCGCGGGCGAATTGCCACTGCCCGCAGCGCCGCACCTTCGAAATACAACACTCCACAGTGTCAATTGCACATCAAAGTCACGTTTTAATTGGCGATGGCACAAGTTTCGCGTGCCATTTTGGCGCGACCCATGCACAGTGATTTACCAAGGGCACTGCACGCTGCTAAACTCGCGTAAACCGGCGATGTTGCCGCGCATCATGCTCTGCCCCGAACTTGCATGGCACCACCAGACACCAGCAGATTGATTGCGAACACCTTACAAACATGGAGAAGCAGGGACTATGACCGACGCCGCTGATGATTTCGACGCATTATTCGAGGAAGTGTCCGCGCAGCGCAGCAGCGAACCGGCGCCCGCAGTTGCGCCGGCGCCGGCCGCGGCTGCTGAAGACGATATGGAAGCATTGTTCGACCAGGTCGCTTCGACCCGTCCGCCCGAGTCCGCGCCCGCCGCCGTGGCTGCGCCAGCCGCCGTCGCTGCCGTCCCCGCAGCGGAAGGCGCCGTCGACAGCGTCGAAACCGACGAACACGGCAAACCCATGTTCGAACGCCTGGGCGGCATCGTGCGCCTGCTGCACGACTCCCTGCGCGAACTGGGCTACGACAAGGCCCTGTCGGAAGCGTCGACCCAGATCGTCGATGCCCAGGACCGCCTCGAATACGTCGCCAGCCTGACCGAGCAGGCCGCCAACAAGGTCCTCAATACGCTCGACGAAGGCATGCCGGCGCAGGACGTGCTGTCGAAGAAAGCCAAGGTCATGGACACGCGCTGGGGCGACCTGTTCGCGGGCAAGCTCAGTATTGACGAATTCAAGACCCTGGCCGGCGACTCGCGCGCCTTTGCCCAGGCCGTCACCGACGCCACCGAAGCGGAAAAAGCGCGCCTGCTCGACATCATGATGGCCCAGGACTTCCAGGACATCACGGGCCAGCTGATCAAGAAAGTGGTGATCATCACCAAGACGGTGGAACACGAACTGGCCGAGCTGCTGCGCGATAACGCGCCGCCGGCCGTCCGCGAAAAACTGTTGCACAAGCCAGCGCTGATGTCGGGGCCATCGTTCCCGTCCGTCGCACTCGATCAAGACAATGTTGACGACTTACTTGCCGACCTGGGATTCTAATGGACGATATGCTCAAGGATTTCGTCGTCGAGGCGATGGATCTTGCAGTCAACGTAGAAGAACACCTGCTCGCCCTCGAGCGCGATCCGAACAATAAGGAAACGCTCAACGCGGTGTTTCGCTCGTTCCACACGATCAAGGGCGGGGCGGGCTTCATGAACCTGCCAGCCCTGGTGGCAGCCTGCCACCTGACCGAGAACCTGTTCGACGCGCTGCGCACCGGCGCCGCCCCGGTCACGCCGATCGCCATCGAAGCGGCGCTGCAAGCCTCCGGCTTCGTGGCCGACCAGCTGACCGACCTGTCGAACGGCGCCCGTCCCGAACAACTGGCCTCGATGCCCGACTCGCTCGAACGCATCCTGGTCAACGCCATCGAAGGCAAGGGCGACGCCCCGCCCAAGGCAGCCCCGGTGGCAGCGGCGGCACCCGCAGCGGTTGCCGCCGCCCCGGCCGCAGCCGCTCCCGTCGCAGCCGCCGCGTCCACCAGCACGCCCGGCGCCGATGGACTCGACTGGGAAGCCATGTTCATCTCGGTCACGCCGGCCGGTACCTACACGCCGGCCGACAAGCCTGCCGCCGCTCCCGCAGCCGCTCCCGCAGCCGCAGCCGCTCCCGTGGTGGCCGCCGCCGCGCACGCACCTGCCGCCGCCAAACCGGCTGGCGCCGACGCCGGCGCCGACCGGCGCGAAGAAAAAGTGCAGGAATTCCGCGCCGCCTCCGCGCCCGCCAAGGAAGACAGCATCCGCGTCGACGCCGTCAAGCTTGACGCCCTGCTCGAAGTGGCCGGCGAGTCGGTGCAGGCCGCCAACCAGGCCGCCGTGCTGCTCGAACGCCTGCTGCAATTCAAATTTGAAGGTCCCGCCGCCACCCTCATGGCGACCCTGACCGAAACGCTGGAACGCGCCTCGCGCTATTCGGCCGAACTGCAGCGCGCCACGCTGGCCACGCGCATGCAGCCAGTCGGACGCCTGTTCCAGAAATTCCCTCGCCTGGTGCGCGAACTGGCCAAGGACCTGGGCAAGGACGTCGAACTGACCATCGAAGGCGCCGAGACCGAAGTCGACCGCGTGGTGGTCGACAGCCTGTACGACCCGCTGGTGCACATGCTCAGAAATGCGCTCGACCACGGGGTCGAGTCGCCCGAAGACCGGCTCGCGGCCGGCAAGCCGTCCAAGGCCTTCATCTCGCTCAAGGCCTGGCAGGAAGCGAACAGCGTCATGATCGTGCTGCAGGACGATGGCAAAGGCATGGACCCGAACGCGCTGCGCCGCAAGGCCGTGCAAAAAGGCCTGATCAACGAAAACGGCGCCCAGAGCGACGAAGAAGCCTACCAGCTGGTATTCCTGCCGGGCTTTTCGACCAAGGAAGTGGCGTCCTCGGTGTCCGGGCGCGGAGTCGGCATGGACGTGGTCAAGACCGCCGTGGAAAAGAACCGTGGCGCGATCCACATCGATTCCTCGCTCGGCCACGGCACCAAGTTCGCGATCCGCCTGCCGATCGAACTGTCGATCGTGCCGACCATGCTGGTGTCGACCTCCGGCGCCGCCCTGGCGCTGCCGATGGCGGTGGTCCAGCGCGTGGTCGAACTGCCCGATAACTTCATGAACGTCGGCGGCGCGCCGGTGCTCAAGGACCAGGGCCGCCCGCTGCCGGTGCGTTCGCTGGCAAGCTCGCTCGGCTACGAAGCCTGTTCCGAAAAAGTCGGCATCGTGATCGCCGCGCCCCAGCCTTACATCCTCGCGGTGGAAGCGGTGGACGGTACCGCCGACCTGGTGATCAAGCCGATGACCGCCATCAGCGTCGACGGCATCACCGGCACCGCGCGCTCGGCCGAAGGCGAGCTGGTACTGGTGGTCGGCCTGTCGTTCCTCATGGATGGCTGCCGCGGCACCCTCAAAGTCGCCGCCTGATCGTCCCCAAGCGCTGCCGCCGGACCCGTCCCGCGGCAGCGTTTCCGTTTTTCTCCCGTATTGACGAGATTTCCATTGTCATGCCTTTTGTCGCATGACAGTATGGCATCGTTTATTTCTTCCTGAAAACCTCACTGAAAGTCATGCATCGATGGCGGCGGAAACTTTTGAGCAGGTGCTGAGCGTTGCACAGGCGGATGGATCCTTGCATCCGGCCTGGAAAAAATTGGTGAACACGCAGTTTTTCGTTCCCGTCAGATCGACTTCAGGCAGCGCCGCCAGCAGCGCCGAATTGCACCTGACCGATGCCGGGGGCGACGGCAAGCGCTCGATCCTGGTGGCCGAAGTGCGCGAGCGGGTCGAGCCGCCGCACGGCAGCGTGCTGACGGCGCTGCCGGGACTTGAGCTGGTGCGCATGCTGCAGCCCGGCGCCGGCATCCGCATTGCCTTGAGCGACCGGGTTTTCGAGATCGCCGGCGACCGGGTCGAATGGCTCAGGAAGGGCATCGAAGCGTCGCTGGCCAAGGCCGCCGCCAAGGCGCACGCCGCCGCATCGGCACCCGCACCCGCATCAACACCAGCACCAGCACCAGCACCAGCATCCGTGCCGGTTCGCGCAACTGAACCGGTGCGCGCGCCGGTCATCCTCGACAAGGCACCACCGGCCCGGGCCAGCGTTGGCCGACCTCCGGTCGCTGCCCTCGACATCGCCGCGCTCCAGCCGCGCAGCGTCGTCATGCCCACCATCGGCCTCGCCTTGTTCGTGCCGGCCGCCTGGCGCGAGAGCAGCACGCCCGGCGGCCTGCGTTTTCAGGACAAGCAGGGCGGCACGGTGCTGGAACTGACCGGATCGCTGCGTCCCAACGTCTCGCTGACCCAGTGGATGAGCAACCGCGTCGGCATGGTGCAGCAGCAAATGCCCTACCTGACGCAGGACGGCGCTGCATACGACCTTCACGGCGAAGGCTGGGGCGAGCGCATCGAAGGCAAGGCCGCCGAATTTAGCGGCACGTTCGCCGGCGACAAAGCCGCGAGCCGCTTCCTGCTGGCCTGTTTGCGCATTGAGGGCACCGTGGTGGCGATCACGATCCATGCCCCGGACGCCAGCTTCGAGCAAAACCGCGCCGTGTACCAATGGCTGCTCGGCCGCGTCAACATCAAGCCGGTGGCGGCCGAGCGATACAGCATGGCGGTCGTTTCCGGCGGTGCCAGCGTCAATGCGCTGGAGGCCGGGGTCTACAGCGTCTCGGCGGCCTCCATCGGCGGCGCTGGCGGCGCGCAGCGCGAAGCGGGCGATGCACCTGGAATGCTCGGCTTGTCGATGAAAGGCCGCATCGGCCGGCTGCGGGCAATGGCCTACTCGACGCCGTTCATCGTTGCTACCGGCGTCCTGGTGGCGGCGGCTGTCGTGGTTGGAACGGATGCGAGCGTGGCCATCTATTCCATCGGCGCCCTGGCTGGCATTGCCACGATCTATCTGTCCATACGGCTGATGGTGTTGCGCATGCACGATGTGAACCTGAGCGGCAAATGGCTGATCGGCTTTTTCGGGGCCATGGTGCTGATGGGCGCCTTCGACCAGAAGGAGTTCATGGTCGCGGCGTCGGCCATTTTCTGGTTAGGATCGATGCTCGTTTACTGCCTGGTTCCAGGCACCGACGGCGAGAATGATTATGGCGACGAGAGCGGTCCCGATTCCACCCTGGTCAAGGTGGGTGCGGGACTGTTCATCCTCCTGCAAGTCGTTTTCCTGTTGGGCAGGCTAAGGTAGATAACGGACGTTCATCGATGGTGCTGGAAAATTTTGAGCAAGTGCTCGCCGCTGCACAGGCGGACGGATCGTTAAATCCGGCGTGGAAAAAATTCGTCAATACCACGTTTTTCGTGCCTGTCGTCCGGCCGCCCGGCGCCGAGGCCGGCGGCATCACGCTGCACCTGTCCGGTCGCAGCGGCAGCGCCGGGCAGTCGATCCTGATCTCGGAAGTGCGCGAGCGGGTCGAGCGGGATCACGGCGGCGCCATCGCCTCGCTGTCGGGCGCGGACGTGGTGCGCATGCTGCACGCCGAAGCGGGCATTGTGCTTGCCCTGAGCGAGCGCACTTTCGACATCGCCCGGGACCGGGTCGAGTGGCTCAGGAAGGGCATGGAAGCGTCGCTTGCCAAGGCCGCCGCCACGGCGCGCACAGCGGCGGGGGCGCCGGTAGGGGTCGTCTCCGCGCAGGCACCGCCCGCCCCGGCAAGGCAGCAGGCCGGCGCACCGCTCGACGTCGCCGCCCTCAAGCCGCGCAACGTCGCCATCGCCGATATCGGCCTCGCCTTCTTCGTGCCGGCCGACTGGCGCCAGAGCAGCGTGCCGAGGGGCTTGCGCTTTCGCGACGACAGCAGCGGCAGCGTGCTCGATGCGACCGGTCTTCACCGTCCCAACGTCTCGCTGAGCCAGTGGGTCGGCATGCGCCTGGCGATCGTGCAGCACGAAATGCGCTACCTCAAGCAAGATGGCGAACCGTACGACATCGACGGCGACGACTGGGGCGACCGGGTCAAGGGCAAGGCCATGGAATTTACCGGCACCTTCCCCGGCGACGAATGCGAAAGCCGCTATCTGGTCGCCTGCATCCGCATAGATGGCACCGTGTGCGCCATGGCGATACGCGCACCGGCTGCCGCCTTCGAGCAAAACCGGGCCCTGTACAAGTGGTTCCTGAGCCGGATCGACATCGTCGCTGGGCCGGCCGGAGTGTACGGCGCGCCGGCATCAGGCGCCGGGGTGATCGAAGCGGGCGACGAGCCGGGCGTGTTCGGCTTCTCGATGCGAGGCCGCATCGGCCGCATGCGCGCGCTGGCGTATTCGCTGCCGGTGTTCCTGCCGCTGGTCCTGCTGGCCATCGGGAGCGCCTCGATCCTGCCGAAAATATCGCGCGGCGGGAGTTCCGCGATCCTGGTGGGCATCGCTGTGTTGATGTTTTTCTGCGTGCGCCTGATGGTGCTGCGCCTGCACGACGTGAACGTGAGTGGCAAGTGGCTGCTCGGGTTCATGTTGGCCATCGGCCTCGGTGCGGCACTGGGCAAGGAGAACTTCGTCATCGTCGCGTCGCTGATGTTCTGGATCGGATCGATGCTCACCTACTGCTTCGTGCGAGGCAGCGACGGCGACAACGATTACGGCGACGCGCCCGGCCCCGATTCCAACCTCGTCAAGCTCGGCGCGGGCATGCTCATCTTCCTGCAGGCGGCCTCGATCGGGCGGCATTTGCAGAAGAACGGCTTCGGCGACGGCCAGGTTCCCAACCCGGTACATTATCTCGACCGCACCACGCCGGTCGACCCCAATGTCTGGTTCTGGGCCTCGCCCGACAAGAACATGACGGTCGATTTTCCCGGCAAGCCGCAGGAAATGGCTACGCCGGAAGCGCTGCAGGCGCGCCCCGGCAGCGGCGTCACGCGGCAATTCAGCACCACGGCGGAAGGCCGGATCTACCTGGTACAAGCGGTCGACTATGGACAGACGCCGCTCGACGCCGAGCTCGTTGTGCTCGCGATGCGGGCGTCGGTGATCGGCGCCGAGGGCGAACTGGTGAGTGAAAAGATGAGCCTGTTTTTCATGGGCCATCCGGGAGGCGAGGTCAAGGTACGGCTCCCGGGTGGGGTCATGCGCTCGGCCCGGTTTGCCGTGGCCGGCTCAACAACGTACATGGCGCTGGCCGTATCGAAGAGCGACCCGGCATCGACGGCAAGGGTCGACGAGTTCCTTCGATCGTTCACCCTGACCCGCTAAGCCAAGCGATCGTTCGTCAATGCGATACATTAAGTGAATAAACTTCAGCCTCGGACCAGCTCCGGGGCGGTGCGCAGTTTCCCGCGTTCCTTCCCATATTTACAACAGTCAAGTTGTCTTGCCGATCAATACATGGCACGATGGCGACCAAATTCTTGCAAAAAGAAAACTAATATTAATAATGGTAAATAAAATGGCGTCGGAAACTTTTGAGCAAGTGCTCACCGCAGCGCAGGCGAATGGTTCGATCAACCCAGCGTGGAAAAAATTCGTGAATACGAAGTTTTTCGTTCCCGTCGTCCAGCCTGGCGCCAGTGAGAGCGGCGGCGTCAAGCTGCGCACGCGCGACAGCAAGGGCGACGGCTTGCGTTCGATCGTGATTTCGGAAGTCCGCGAACGGGCCGAAGATGGGCAAGGCAGCCTGCTGGCCGCGCTCTCGGGCGCCGATGTGGTGCGCTTGCTGCAGGCCGATGTCGCGATCCTGGTGGCGCTGAGCGACCGCAGCTTCGACATCGCCCACGAGCGCGTGGCCTGGCTCAGGAATAGCATCGAAGCGTCGCTGGCCAAGGCCGCCGCCGCCAAGGCCGGCGCAGCCGCGACTGTGCACGCAGCCGCGCCGGCTCCGGCGCCCGCAGCGGTCGTTCTCGACAAGCCTGCCCCGGTGCGGCGTGCCGCCAGTGGTCCGCTCGATGTCGCCGCGCTCAAGCCGCGCTACGCCACCATCGCCCAGATCGGCTTGCAATTTTTTGTGCCGGCCGCATGGCGCAAGTCCACCATGGCGGACGGCTTGCGCTTTCATGACGACAGCACCGGCACGGTGCTCGAAGCGGTCGGTTATGTGCGTCCCCGAGTCTCGCTCAACAAGTGGGTGGAAACGCGCCTGGCGGTGGTCAAGGACGACATGCGCTACCTGAAGCAAGCCGGCGAAGCTTACGCCATCGACGGCTTCGAGTGGGGCGACCGGGTCACCGGCAAGGCCATCGAATTTACCGGGACCGTTCCCGGCGACGCGTTCGAGAGCCGCTGCCTGGTCGCCCTCGTGCGCATCGACGGCATCGTGGTGGCGATCACGATCCGCGCGCCGGCGGACGATTTCGAGCACAACCGCTCCCTGTACAAGTGGCTCCTGACCCGCGTCGAATTCGATGAGACCGTCGCGGCCGAGCCTTACCAGGGGCCCGGCTACGCCGACCGCGTCGCGGTCGATCCTTACCGCGCGCCCGCATCGGGGCGCGGCTACGCCGACCTGGAGCAGCCGCGCGACGAGCCGGGCGCGTTTGGCTTCTCAATGGAAGGCCGCATCGGCCGCCTGCGCGCGCTGGCGTATTCGCTGGTGGCGTTCATGCCGTTGATCGTGCTGGCCGTGGCGTTGGGAATCCTGTCGCCGAAAGGCGCTTCCGGCGCGATGGGCGCGATTGGCGTCGGTGTCATTTTTTCGATGTTGTTCTGCGTGCGGCTGCTGGTGCTGCGCATGCACGACGTGAACCTGAGCGGCAAGTGGATTTTTGGGTTCCTTCTCGCCGTGTGCGTGGCCGGCGCCTTGGGCGGCCGCAATTTCGCCAACGTCGCCTCGATCATTTTCTGGCTCGGCGTGATGATCATCTACTGCTTCATTCCCGGCACCGACGGCGAGAACGAGTTCGGCGAGGCCCCGGGTCCGGATTCCACCCTGATCAAGGTCGGCGCGGGCGTGTTCGTCGCCCTCCAGGTGTTTTCGCTGGTGGGGCAGTCAAAGATGCGCAACTTGGATGCGCGCAAGGTGCCGGACGTGACGTCCGCTTCCGCGTCCGGGCGCGGCACGCCGGTGCCGAACTAGGTGTGGACCTCGCCCGACGGTGGCATGACGATCGAGTTTCCGCAGACCAGGCCGCGAGCCGCTTCCTGCTGGCCTGTTTGCGCATCGAGGGCGCCGTGGTGGCGATCACGATCCGGCTATCATTTCATTGAAAGTTAATATTAGATGTCGCAAGATTTCGAGCAGGTGCTCAGCGCCGCGCAGGCGAACGGATTGTTGAATCCGGCATGGAAAAAATTCGTTCACACCAAATTTTTTGTTCCAGTCGTTCGGCCGCCCGGCAGCGATGCTGCCAACATCAGCTTGCACCTGTCCGATACCGCCGGCGCCACTGGGCAGTCGATCCTGATCTCGGAAGTGCGCGAGCGGGTCGAGCGGCATCACGGCAGCGCCATCGATTCGCTGTCCGGCGCGGACGTGGTGCGCATGCTGCACGCCGAAGCGGGCATCCTGGTCGCCCTGAGCGACCGCAGCTTCGCCATCGCCAGGGACCGGGTCGAGTGGCTCAGGAAGGGCATCGAAGCGTCGCTGGCCAGGGCCGCTGCGGCGGCGCGCGATTCGGCGGCGACGCTCGCGCCGGCACCGGTCGTCCCGGCGCAGCCAGCGCCCGCCGCGGTACGGCAACAGGCCGGCGCCCCGCTCGATATCGCCGCCCTCAAGCCGCGCAACGTCACCATCGCCGGTATCGGCCTTGCCTTCTTCGTTCCCGCCGACTGGCGCCAGAGCAGCATGCCAAGGGGCTTGCGCTTTCACGCCGACAGCAGCGGCAGCGTGCTCGAAGCGAGCGGTCTTCGCCGTCCCGACGTGTCGCTGAACCAGTGGGTGGGCATGCGCCTGGCGCTTGTGCGGCACGAAATGCGCTACCTCAAGCAGGATGGCGAACCGTACGACATCGACGGCGCAGAGTGGGGCGACCGGGTCAAGGGCAAGGCCATCGAATTTACCGGCACCTTTCCGGGCGATGAATCCGAGAGCCGCTACCTGGTCGCCTGCATCCGCATCGACGGCACCGTATGCGCCATCACGATACGCGCTCCCGTCGCCGCTTTCGAGCAAAACCGGGCCCTGTACCAGTGGTTCCTGAGCCGGGTCGATATCGTCGCTGCGCCCGCCGGGGTGTATGGCACGCCAGCATCGACCGGCGGCAGCGCCGCGGCGAGCCAACAGCAGGACGCGCCGGGCGTGTTCGGCTTGTCGATGGAAGGGCGCATCGGCCGCCTGCGCGCGCTGGCCTATGCCTTGCCGGTCTTCCTGCCGCTGATCCTGATCGCCGTGCTGGCCCCGGTGATTGCGCCGAAAGGCCAGTTCGCCGCCTTTGCCGCAATCCTTGCCGGCGCCGTGATCGCGATGTTTTTCTGCGTGCGCCTGATGGTGCTGCGCCTGCACGACGTGAACATCAGCGGCAAGTGGCTGTTCTGGTTCATCCTGGCCATTGCGCTCGGCGCAGCCGCGGGCCAGAAGAATTTCGTCAGCGTCGCCTCGGCCATTTTCTGGTTCGGATCGATGATGATCTACTGCGTCATTGCGGGCACCGGCGGCGACAACGATTTCGGCGAGGTGCCGGGTCCCGATTCCAATGTGATCAAGTTCTGGGCAGGCTTGTTCATCGTCCTGCAGATCATCGGCATGGGGAGGGCGGCAATAGTTCAGGGCGGCCGCTACCGCCAGGTGCCCAACCCCTTCCATGACCTCAGCCGTACCACGCCGGTCGACCCGAACGTCTATTTCTGGGTGTCGCCCGACCGCGAGCTGCTCATCGACTTCCCGGGCGAACCGAAGAAAGTGCCCATCCCGCCGGCACTGCGCGCACGACTGGGCGGCGCAAACGCGCAGCAGTCCGTCGCGATGGCGGAAGGACGGGAATACACCGTGCAGATCATCGACTTCGGCGCGGCGGCCCCCGACGTCGGCAAGGTCCTGCAGATCCTGCAGGACGCGGCGGCCGGCACCGACGGCGAGCTGGTGTCGCGCGAGACGGGCTGGGATTCCGATCGCCATCAGCGAGGGTCGGTCAAGGTCAGGCTTCCGGGCGGCATGATGCGTTCGCTCAGTTTCGGCTTGGCCGGCTCCAAGGCGTACGTGGCAACTGCCTTCTACAAGGACGACCCGGCATCGAGGGTAAGGGTCGAGGAATTCTTCAGTTCCTTCCGCATGCCGCGTCGACCAGCCATCGTTCGTTAATCCGATACGTTAAGTGAATAAACTTCAGTAAAGGCGTATCGAAAACTGCGAAAGTATCAAAATGGGGCAAGGCTTACTGCGCTGCACAAATATGGCATAATCAAATGCGGTACTTGATTCATGCAGTCGCCTACTACCTTCCATCATGATAAAAACGCTCTACGACAAACTCTGGGAATCGCACATCGTGCGTTCCGACGACGACGGTACGACGGTGCTTTACATCGACCGCCACCTGCTGCATGAAGTGACCAGCCCACAGGCCTTCGATGGCCTGCGCGCCGCCAACCGCAAGCTATGGCGCAATTCGGCCAACCTCGCGGTGGCCGACCACAACGTGCCGACCACCGACCGCAAGGACGGCATCCTTGACCCCACCTCGCGCCTGCAGGTCGAAACGCTGGACGCCAACTCCAAGAGTTACGGCCTGACCTACTTCAACATGAACGACAAGCGCCAGGGCATCGTGCACGTGATCGGTCCGGAGCAGGGCGCCACCTTGCCCGGCATGACGGTGGTATGCGGCGACTCGCACACCTCCACCCATGGCGCTTTCGGCTGCCTGGCGCACGGCATCGGCACGTCCGAGGTCGAACACGTGCTGGCAACGCAAACGCTGCTGGCCAAGAAATCGAAGTCGATGCTGGTGCAGGTCGACGGCGTGCTGCCGGCCGGGGTGACCGCCAAGGATATCGTGCTGGCCGTGATCGGCAAGATCGGCACCGCCGGCGGCACCGGCTACGCCATCGAATTCGGCGGCGCCGCGATCCGCGCGCTGTCGATGGAAGGGCGCATGACGGTCTGTAACATGGCGATCGAAGCGGGCGCGCGCGCCGGCATGATCGGCGTGGACGACACCACCATCAATTACGTCAAGGGCCGCCCTTACGCGCCGGCCGGTCCGCACTGGGACCGCGCGGTCGACTACTGGCGCACCTTGCATTCGGACCAGGGCGCCCAGTTCGACATGGTCGTGCTGCTCAACGCCGCCGACGTCAAGCCGCAGGTCACCTGGGGCACCTCGCCCGAAATGGTCACCTCGATCGATGGCCGCGTGCCCGATCCCGACCAGGAAAAAGACGCCGTGCGGCGCGACGCCATGGAAAAGGCGCTGGTCTACATGAACCTCCAGCCCAACACCCTGATCGCCGACATCCGCATCGACAAGGTGTTCATCGGTTCGTGCACAAATTCGCGCATCGAAGATTTGCGCGCGGCTGCGGCCGTGGTGCGCGGCAAGCACCGCGCGTCCAACGTGCGCCTGGCGCTGGTGGTGCCGGGCTCCGGGCTGGTGAAAGACCAGGCCGAGCGCGAAGGACTGGACAAGATTTTCAAGGACGCGGGCTTCGAATGGCGCGAGCCAGGCTGCTCGATGTGCCTTGCCATGAATGCCGACCGGCTTGAGCCGGGCGAGCGCTGCGCCTCGACCTCGAACCGCAATTTCGAAGGTCGCCAGGGGCAGGGCGGGCGTACCCACCTGGTATCGCCCGCCATGGCGGCGGCGGCCGGCATCACCGGCCATTTCGTCGACGTGCGCGCACTGCGCTAACATCCATCGTCAGTGAGTTTGTAATGAAAAAGCTGTTTGCCCTGTTCGCCATCGCACTGCTGCTCGCCGCTTGCAACACCGTATCGGGCCTTGGCAAGGACATTCAAAAAGTCGGCCAGAAAATAGACGGCGCCGGCAAAAAATAACAGGCGGCTCCGCGGACCGCCGCGTCGCTCCCGCCCAGGCGGGGGCGCGCCCACACTGCAAAAGACCATGGATAAATTTACGATATACGAAGGCCTGGTGGCCCCGCTCGACCGCGCCAACGTCGACACCGACGCCATCATCCCCAAGCAGTTCCTCAAGTCGATCCTGCGTACCGGCTTCGGCCCCAATCTGTTCGACGAATGGCGCTATCTCGACCACGGCGAGCCGGGCAAGGATAACAGCAGCCGTCCGCTCAATCCCGACTTCGTACTCAACGAGGCGCGCTACCAGGGCGCCTCGATCCTGCTCACGCGCAAAAACTTCGGCTGCGGCTCCTCGCGCGAACACGCGCCGTGGGCGCTCGACCAGTATGGTTTCCGCGCCATCGTCGCACCGAGCTTCGCCGATATCTTCTTCAACAACTGCTACAAGAGCGGCCTGCTGCCGATCGTCCTCACCGAGTCGCAGGTCGAGCACCTGTTCAACGAAGTCAAGGCGTTCCCGGGCTTTCGCCTGGTGGTGGACCTGGAGCAGCAGCGCATCTCGACGAGCAACGGTTCGCTCACGTATGAATTCCAGATCGACCCGTTCCGCAAATACTGCCTGTTGAATGGCCTGGACGACATCGGCCTGACCTTGCGCCACGCGGACGAGATCCGCGCCTTCGAAGAGCGCCACCTGGCGGCCCAGCCCTGGCTGGCCAACGTCATCTGAACCCCACGCATTATCTGACGACAAGAGAGATCACATGAAGATTGCAATCCTGCCGGGCGACGGCATCGGCCCTGAAATCATGGCGCAAGCGGTCAAGGTACTGAACGTCCTTGGCGAACAATTTGAAATGGAAACGGCCGACGTCGGCGGCGCCGGCTACGCCGCCCACGGCCACCCGCTGCCGCCGGCCACGCTGGCGCTGGCCAAGAGCGCCGACGCGGTGCTGTTCGGCGCCGTCGGCGACTTCAAGTACGACACCCTGGAGCGCTCGCTGCGCCCGGAACAGGCCATCCTCGGCTTGCGCAAGGAACTGGGGCTGTTCGCCAACCTGCGTCCGGCGATCCTGTATCCGGAACTGGCCGGCGCGTCGACCCTCAAGCCCGAAGTGGTATCGGGCCTGGACATCCTGATCATCCGCGAACTGACCGGCGACATCTATTTCGGCAAGCCGCGCGGCGTGCGCGAATGCCCGGACGGCCCGTTCAAGGGCGAGCGCGAAGGCTTCGACACCATGCGCTACGCCGAAACGGAAATCCGCCGCATCGCGCACGTGGCCTTCCAGGCCGCGCAAAAGCGCAGCAAGCGCGTCACCAGCGTGGACAAGGCCAATGTGCTGGAGACGTTCCAGTTCTGGCGCGACATCGTCACCGACGTGCACAAGGAATATCCGGACATCGAGCTCGATCACATGTACGTCGATAACGCCGCCATGCAGCTGGTGCGCGCGCCGAAGAAATTCGACGTCATGGTCACCGGGAACATGTTCGGCGATATTTTGTCCGACTGCGCGGCCATGCTCACCGGTTCGATCGGCATGCTGCCATCGGCCTCGCTCGACGCCAGCAACAAGGGCTTGTACGAGCCTTCGCACGGTTCCGCGCCCGACATCGCCGGCAAGGGCATCGCCAATCCGCTGGCGACGATTTTGTCGGCCGCGATGATGCTGCGCTTCTCGCTCGGTAAAACCGAGCAGGCCGAGCGCATCGAGACCGCGGTCAAGAAGGTGCTGGCGCAGGGCTTGCGCACCGGGGATATTTTTGAAGCCGGTACCACCAAGGTCGGTACCGAGGAAATGGGCAATGCAGTGGTCAAGGCGCTTGGGTAAAGCAGTCTCTTACATTAACGAGGAAAGAAGATGAAATTAGTTGGCTTGGTAGGTTGGCGCGGTATGGTGGGTTCGGTCCTGATGCAGCGCATGCAGGACGAGGGCGATTTCGCCCACATCGAACCTGTGTTCTTCACAACGTCGAACGCGGGCGGCAAAGCGCCTGCGATGGCGAAGAACGAGACTACCCTGAAAGACGCAACCGACATTACCGAGCTGTCGAAATGCGAGATCATCATTTCCTGCCAGGGCGGCGACTATACCAGCGAGGTGTTCCCGAAGCTGCGCGCGTCCGGCTGGAACGGCTACTGGATCGACGCCGCCTCGACCCTGCGCATGAATGACGATGCCGTCATCGTGCTCGACCCGGTCAATCTCGACGTGATCAAGAATGCTTTGACGCGCGGCGTGAAGAACTACATCGGCGGCAATTGCACCGTGTCGTGCATGCTGATGGGCCTGGGCGGCCTGTTCCAGCATAAGCTGGTCGACTGGATGAGTTCCATGACCTACCAGGCCGCCTCCGGCGGCGGCGCCCAGCATATGCGCGAGCTGCTGACCCAGTTCGGCACCATCAATCAATCGGTGAAAGCGCTGCTGGACAACCCGGCTGCCGCCATCCTGGAAATCGACCGCACCGTGCTGGCGACCCAGCATGGCATGTCGGCTGACGAGACCAAGCAGTTCGGCGTGCCGCTGGCCGGCAACCTGATTCCGTGGATCGACAAGGACCTGGGCAACGGCCAGTCGAAGGAAGAGTGGAAAGCCGGCGCCGAGACCAACAAGATCCTGGGCCTGGGCGCCGCCTTTGGCAGCAGCGAGATTCCGGTCGATGGCTTGTGCGTGCGCGTGGGCGCGATGCGCTGCCACTCGCAGGCGCTGACCATCAAGCTGAAAAAGGATGTGCCGCTCGACGAGATCAACGATATCATCGCCGCCAACAACGACTGGGTGAAGGTGGTGCCGAACACGCGCGAAGCGTCGATGCGCGACCTGTCGCCGGCGGCGGTCACGGGCAGCCTGACCATTCCGGTCGGCCGCCTGCGCAAGATGTCGATGGGCGGCGAGTACCTGTCCGCCTTCACCGTGGGCGACCAGCTGCTGTGGGGCGCGGCCGAACCGCTGCGCCGCATGCTGCGGATTATTCTCGATAAGTAAATACGTGTAGAATGGCGTGTTGTGCATGCAGTCGGTGCACAGCACGCAGCGGTGGCCTGTGCGTAACTTGCGTTTTTAGCCACCATTACCCCGGTTTTTCGTATACTTCTTGATAATTCAGTTGTTATATCTTGCAAGGTACTTGACATAGCGGCATGAATGCGGTTTTGACCGAGCTGTTACAGAAAGCGCGAAATTGCGTATTTAGTGAGCAACTGCCCGACATAGTTGCTCCAAAAACTTGCATGCTCTAGTGCATGATGATATGTTGAGACCTCCGGGAAACCAGCCTTCTCCCCCGTCAACTCATGATGCCGCCAACTATGCATTTAAACACTCGCTCCAAGCTCACTTCGTTCGCGTTGAAATCCCTCACAGGCGCAGTCGCCAGTGCGGTGTTTCTGTCCACCTCGGCATACGCGGCGGGTCTCGGTAAACTGACCGTACTGTCCGCACTCGGCCAGCCCCTGAACGCAGAGATCGAACTGACCTCGGTTGCCAATGACGAAGCGGGCGGTATGACCGCCAAGCTGGCCCCGGCGGAAGCCTTCCGTCAAGCCAATATCGATTTCAATCCTGCCCTGCTGTCGCTGCGTTTCAGCGTCGAGCAGCGCGGTGGCCGCCAGTTCATCAAAGTCACTTCTTCGCAACCTGTCAACGAACCGTTCGTCGATATGTTGCTCGAATTGAACTGGGGCTCCTCGGGCCGACTGGTTCGTGAATACACTTTCCTGCTTGATCCTGTCGAAATGCGTTCGACCCAGACCGCGCAAGTATCCGCGCCGGTCGACGTGCTGTCGCAGGGTAACCGCAACGGCGCCAAGGCGGATGCAAAAGCCGGCGCCAAGGCCGGCGGCAAGACGGGTGCGGCCACTGCCGCCAAGCCGCCTGCCGACGCGCCTGCGGAACCGAAAGCCGAGCCAAAGGCAGCGCCGTCGCAAGAGCCGCAGCGCGCCGCCGGCAAGGGCGAGGGCGACAGCGAGTACAAGGTCAAGCGTGGCGATACGCTGGGCAAGATCGCAGCACAGATCAAGCCGGCCGATATTTCGCTCGACATGATGCTCGTTGCGCTGTACCGCGCCAATCCGGACGCCTTTGCAGGCAACAACATGAACCGCCTGAAGTCGGGCCAGATCCTGGCGGTGCCCGAGGCGGCATCGATCAAGGG
Organism: Massilia frigida; assembly: GCF_011682175.1. Taxonomy (GTDB): domain Bacteria; phylum Pseudomonadota; class Gammaproteobacteria; order Burkholderiales; family Burkholderiaceae_D; genus Telluria_A; species Telluria_A frigida. Next base: position 115,956 of record NZ_WHJG01000018.1, on the reverse strand, counting down.
TTCCGAAGGCGAAGCGCGCGGCGTCGTGGTGGCCCATGCCACCGACTTCAACGCGTACCGCAACAAGCTGGCCGGCCAGGTCGCCAGCGGCTCGGCCGACAAGGAACCTGAAAAGACCCAGAGCGCCGCCGGCAAGATCACCGCCAAGGTGGCCGAGCGTCCAACCGCTGCCAACGAATCGAAAGACCAGCTCAAGCTGTCGAAAGCGACTGGCGCGACCGACGCCGCCGGCAAAACCGGTGCGCTGACGGCGGAAGACAAGATCGCCAAAGAAAAAGCCATGGCCGACGCCACCAAGCGCGTCAAGGAACTGGAAAAGAACGTTGGCGATCTCGAAAAGATCATGACGGTCAAGAGCAAGGCCGCCGCCGGCGCCACCGCGCCGAAGACGCCGATCACGGAAGTGGTCAGCGCCAAGCCGCCGGTCACGCCTGCGCCGGCCGCCACGCCTGCGGTGGTGGCGCCGCCACCGCCAGCGGCCGTACCAGTGCCGCCGCCTGCCGCCGTGACCCCGGCTGTCACCCCGCCGGCCGTGACGCCAGCGCCAGTGGTGGCCGATGCGCCTGTGGCAGCGCCAGTGCCGGCCGTCGTGCCTGCGCCGAAACCGGTGATCAAGCCGGCTGCGCCAGCGCCGGAGCCAAGCTTCTTCGACATGTTGATGGAAAACATCGTCCTCGTGATCGCTGCCATCGTTGCCTTGCTGGCCGGCCTGTTCGGGCTGTCGAAATGGCGCGAACGCAAGCAGGTCGAGCGCAATCCGTCGGAGCCGTCGATCCTTGGCGCGCCGACCGACCAGGCGCACTCCCTGTTCGCCGAAACCGGCGGCCAGAGCGTGGACACCAACAACAGCGTGTTCAACTCCAGCTTCGCCCCATCGGCCAGCCAGCTCGACACCAATGAAGTCGATCCGGTCGCCGAAGCCGACGTCTACATCGCCTACGGCCGCGATGCCCAGGCTGAAGAGATTCTCAAGGAAGCGCTGCGCACCCATCCCGACCGCTATCCGGTCCGCCTGAAACTGCTGGAAATCTACGCCGCCCGCAAGGATCAGCGCGCGTTCGAGAGCCAGGCCAGCGAACTGTATGGCATGACCAAGGGCCAGGGCGACGAGTGGGCACAAGCGGCCGCACTGGGCCTGTCGATCGATGCGATGAACCCGCTGTACGCCAGCGCCGGCAGCAGCGCAGCCGCCGCGACCAGCCAGCCAGTCGATCCGGCCGACCAGTTCGATGCTTCGGCAATCGACAACGGTCCGCACAGCGCACTGATGGACCTCGACCTCGACCTGAGCAAGGACACCACCGCCGCGCCAGCTGCACCGGCACCGGCACCGGTCGCGCCAGTCGCCAAGGCAGCCGAAGAGCACACCCTCGATTTCGACCTGGGCGGCCTGAGCTTCGAGCCAGTCACCCCAAGCGCGCCAGTGGTGACGCCGGCCGCCGAAGTCATGGACGAGCATCACCTGTCGTTCGACACGCCAGCGGCAGCGCCGGTGCATGTCGAGCCGGTCAAGGCGGAGACGCCGAACATGGACTTCGACATGGACTTCAATGCACCAGCGCCGGCAGCGGCCGCGGTGACACTGTCGAAGGCGCCTGCGGACGACGATTTCAACCTCGATGGCATGAACTTCGACCTGCCGCAATCGACCACGCCGGGCGCCGTGCCTAGCCTGGCCAACGACGATCCGTTCGGCGCCGATACCAAGAGCGCCAAGGCTGACGCCGTGCCGGAATTCGACATGCACTCGCTCGACCTCGACCTGCCCGCAGGCAGCGCCGACACCACCGCACTGCCGGACTTTAACGACATCGGCAGCGCCGGCGACGTGCAGGTTGGCGAACTGACGGCGGTCCAGATGGAGATGGAGACCAAGCTTGACCTGGCCATCGCCTATCAGGAAATCGGCGACAAGGAAGGTGCACGCGAACTGCTCGACGAAGTCATCAAGGGCGGCAGCGCTTCCCAGGTGGCCAAGGCGAACGACATGCGCATCAAGCTTGCTTGATGAGCGACGGCTGTTACTGGATCTAGATTGAAGCGAATAGCACTGGGAGTCCAGTACGACGGTACCGCCTTCAACGGTTACCAGAAGCAGCCAGACCGCAACACGGTGCAGGACCGGCTCGAAATCGCGCTCGAAAAATTCGCGCGCGTCGAGCTGGGTACCACCTGCGCCGGCCGTACCGATACCGGGGTTCACGCGCTCGAACAGGTGGTCCACTTCGACACCGACCTCTCGCGCGGCATGCAATCCTGGGTGCGCGGCGTGAATGCCTTTTTGCCCGACGCGATTGCCGTGCGCTGGGCCACCGAAGTGCCCGAGCATCCGGGGCAGGAATTCCATGCCCGCTTCGCCGCCTTTGCGCGCACCTATCACTACGTCCTGTACAACAATCCGATCCGCTCGCCGCTACTGGTGGGCCGCGCCGGCTGGGTGTTTCGCCCGCTCGACGTGGACCTGATGCGCGCCGCCGCCCAATGCCTGGTCGGCACCCACGATTTTTCCGCTTTCCGTTCCTCGCAATGCCAGGCCAAGTCGCCGGTCAAGCAGATGCACGCGGTGAACATCGAGCGGCACGGCGAGGTGATCGTGTTCTCCCTGCGCGCCAGCGCCTTCCTGCATCACATGGTGCGCAACCTGATCGGCTCCCTGATCTATGTCGGCCAGGGGCGTCATGCGCCTGGATGGCTGCGCGACGTGCTCGAAGGGCGCGACCGCAACGACGCCGCGCCCACCTTCATGCCCGATGGCCTGTACCTGGCCAAGATCGATTACGATCCCAAATGGGGCTTGCCGCACGAGGCAGCCCGTCCACTGCCCTGGTTCTGAGGCCACGCATGCAGCGCACACGCATCAAGATTTGCGGGCTGACCCGCCCTGAAGACGTCCAGGCCGCGGTGGCCGCCGGCGCCGATGCGCTCGGTTTCGTGTTCTATCCAAAAAGTCCACGCTACGTGACGGGCGCGCAGGCCGGCGCCTTGATGTCGGCCGTGCCGCCGTTGGTCTCCACGGTGGCGCTGTTCGTCAACGCCAGCATCGACGAGGTGAGGGCGGTTGCCGCCGTGGCGCCGTTTGCGCAGTTGCAGTTCCATGGCGACGAAACGGTGGAAGAGTGCGCCGCCATCGCTGCTGCCGTTGGACGACCGTTCATGCGCGTGTTCCGCGTGCGGCCCGAGACCACCGGCGCCGACCTGCTGGCCGAAGAGGCGCTGTGCCGCGCCGCCAGCCCCCTGTTCTCCAGCCTGCTGCTCGATACCTTCGTGGATGCCTATGGCGGCGCCGGCAAGGTCTTCGACTGGGCCGTGATTCCAGCGGAACTGGCCCCGCGCGTGGTGCTGAGCGGCGGTCTGACGGTTGACACGGTGGCCGGTGCGGTGCGCCAGGTGCGTCCGTATGCGGTCGACATCAGCAGCGGCGTCGAACAGGGCAAGGGCATCAAGGATGCCGCCAAGATCGACGCCTTCACCGGCGCCGTACGGATGGCCGATCACGGGGCCTGAACCGCCTGAACCGCCTGATGCGTTGGCGCCACCACAAGCGGCGCCGATTTGCTAGAATACGTTCAACAATATCGCACTACCAGTTGCCCGCAGCGGGGTTCCGCCCTTGCGCAGATGACATCCACGGTGGTGCAGGAAAGGCTGCGATTGGTTTCTCATTCCAAAAGAACGCGCGCCTCGGGTCGTTTTGTGTGGTGGCTCGGGCGTACTAAACGCGATTGACGCGGGGCTGGTCACGCCCCCTGTTTTGCCAGCCATGGACCGCCGCCTTCGCGGCTGCGGCCGGCCTGCCGATATCACCTTTGAAAAGCGAGCACTCCCATGAAAGACGCACCTGCGCGCGGCCCTGCCGCCCCGATTTTCCATACCACCGACTACCAGCTTCCCGATGCGCGCGGCCACTTTGGCCCGTACGGCGGTTCCTTCGTCGCCGAAACGCTCACCCACGCGCTGGCCGAGCTGAAAGAAGCGTACGCCAAATACAGCCATGATCCCGAATTCCTCGACGAATTCCGCTATGAGCTCAAGCACTTCGTCGGCCGTCCATCGCCGATTTACCACGCCAAGCGCTGGTCCGAGCAGCAGGGCGGGGCGCAGATTTTCTTCAAGCGCGAAGACCTGAACCACACCGGCGCGCACAAGATCAATAACGTGATCGGCCAGGCATTGCTGGCCAAGCGCATGGGCAAGCCGCGCATCATCGCCGAAACCGGCGCCGGCCAGCACGGCGTGGCCACGGCCACCATCTGCGCCCGTTTCGGGCTCGAATGCGTGGTCTACATGGGCAGCGAGGACGTCAAGCGCCAGGCCCAGAACGTGTACCGCATGAAGCTCCTGGGCGCGACCGTGGTGCCGGTGGAATCGGGCTCCAAGACGCTCAAGGACGCGCTCAACGAAGCGATGCGCGACTGGGTCACCAACATCGAAAACACCTTCTACATCATCGGCACGGTGGCCGGTCCGCACCCGTATCCGATGATGGTGCGCGATTTCCAGTCGGTCATCGGCGAGGAATGCCTGGTGCAGATGCCGGAACTGGCCGGACGCCAGCCTGACTACGTGCTGGCCTGTATCGGCGGCGGCTCGAACGCGATGGGGATTTTTTATCCTTACATCGACGACAAGAACGTCAAGCTGATTGGCGTGGAAGCGGCCGGCGAAGGCCTCGATTCGGGCAAGCATTCGGCCTCGCTCACGGCCGGCATTCCGGGCGTGTTGCACGGTAACCGCACCTATCTGCTGCAGGACGAGAATGGCCAGGTCATCGAGACCCATTCGGTGTCGGCGGGCCTGGATTATCCGGGCGTGGGGCCGGAGCACGCATGGTTGAAGGACCTGGGACGCGCGCAGTACGTCTCGGTGACCGATGACGAAGCGTTGCAGTCGTTCCATGACTGCTGCCATATCGAAGGCATTATCCCGGCGCTGGAATCGTCGCACGCGCTGGCCTATGCGGCCAAGCTGGCGGCCACGCTGCCCAAGGATGAGCTGATTTTGGTGAACCTGTCGGGCCGCGGCGACAAGGACATGCACACGGTGGCGGAGCGGATGGGGCTCGATTTCAGCTGATTTTTCAATTCAGTTGTTTTCTGAAGCCCGACCTTTTCGACCACACTACAAGAAAGCATCGCCATGTCCAGAATCGCACCAACTTTTGCCGCTTTGGCGGCCAGTAAAAAAACCGCGCTCGTCACCTTTATCACGGCGGGCGACCCGGGCCCGGATATGACCGTGCCGCTGATGCACGCCCTCGTTGCCGGCGGCGCCGACATCCTCGAACTGGGTGTGCCGTTTTCCGATCCGATGGCCGAAGGCCCGGTCATCCAGCGCGCCTGCGAGCGCGCGCTCAAGTTCAATGTCGGCCTCGGCGACGTGTTTGGCTTCGTGCGCGAGTTCCGCAAAACGAATCAGAGCACGCCGGTGGTGCTGATGGGATACGCCAATCCGATCGAGCGCATTGGCACCGATACCTTCATCGCGCGGGCGAAAGAGGTGGGCGCGGATGGCGCCATCGTGGTCGATTATCCGCCCGAGGAGTGCGAGGAATTCGCCACGGCGATGCGCGCCAGCGAGCTCGATCTGATCTTCCTGCTGGCGCCCACGTCGACCCCGGAGCGCATCGCGCAGGTGGCCAAGTTCGGCAGCGGCTTTAGCTATTACGTGTCGCTCAAGGGCGTCACGGGCGCGGGCAATATTGATGTGGACGATGTGGCGCGCCGCCTGGCGCCGATCCGCGAGCGTGTCAAGCTGCCAATCGGGGTGGGCTTCGGGATTCGCGATGGCGAAACGGCCAGGGCGGTGGCGCAGGTGGCCGACGCGGTGGTGATCGGCAGCCGCATCATCCAGGAGATCGAGGTCACGCCGAAGGACCAGGCGGTCGAGGCCGTGCAGCGTTTCGTCGCGGGCATCCGCGGCGCGCTCGATCGCTGACTTCGGCCCGCAGCGCGCTGCCTGCTTTTCAGCGGCTTGGCAGCCGCTTGCGCTCAGGCAGCCGCTTCAGGCCGGCCAGGGCCCGGTGTCAGCGGCGGCGGCGGCGCGCCGTTGCCGCCAGTGCCCCAAGGCCAGCCAGCAGCATCCCGTAGGTCGCCGGTTCCGGCACCGGCGAGGTCGCCAGGGTGTGGGCCGAGGCCATCGCGTTGAAGGTCACCATATTGGTGATCGAGGTGCTCGAGCGGTTGTTGAGCACATAGTCCACATGGGTGGCCTGGAACAGGCTGGTGGTGCTCGCGTCAGGCATGTAGGTGGCGGCGAGGTGCTCGTCCGGACGGGAGTAGCTGGACGACTCGGGAACGTCCTGGAAAATCAGGAAGTGCACGTCGGCATACGAGCCGCCGTCGATCAGGCCCGGGGCGCGCGTCGCGGTTGCATACAGGTCGGCCGTGATGCGCACCGCGGTGTTAGGGGACAGGATGAAATGAACGTGGCCCGAGGTGGCAAGGCTGGTGGCCTCGGCGTCGCCACCCGCGCTGCTGGCCTGCGCTTGCATCACCAAGCCGTCCAACAAGCGGCCGCTCACGCTTGCCGAGGCGTTCAGCGCCGTGCCGGCGGAGGGTGCATACGATGCGCTGCGCTGGTACGGCTCAGACATGGTCTCGTTGTGCCGCTGCGTGTCGTTGTAGCCGCTGCGCTGGTCGGCCAGCTTCAACTCCGTGTACGGATCTTCAAAATAATAACCGCCCGTGACGTTGAAATTGAGCGAAGGCGTGATGCCATCGTTCAGATCGAGATCGATCAGCTCGAAACCGATATTGCTGACCGTGCCACGTGCCGTCGTAGCGGCGTACGAGGGCGCGGCAGCGGCCAGACTGAGGACGGCCGACAGGATGGCTGTGCGGTAGGCGTTCATGAACTCTCCGTTAAAAAAAATGCAATCTTAATCGAAGATATAGCACAGCGCACGTGATCTTTTTGCTGTCGTGTCGATCGTTTCCGCGTCAGGCCTGGCGAACCGCCGTGCAGGCAAGAGCGAGAAGGCAAGTGCCCGGATGGTCGCCTTGGTCGCTGCCTTATTCCACGCAATCATCTCTTGCTCATGGACTGTACTTTTTGCCTGTAAGCCATGCTAATTCGTCCATTGTTTTGTCAAATGCTTTCAAAATAGAGATTAGACACCCGTACATACGGGGCATAGCATGCTTTCGCTAACGTGTGCAAACGTTTTCATTTTCCACGCCAACAAGAAAAGCGAATCCCATGACCTTCATGCATCGACTCTCGACGATTGCAGCGGCCTGCGCCCTGTGCGCCGCCTGCGCACCGGCCTCCGCCGCGTCTGAAACTTATCAATGGAACAGCGTCGCCATGGGCGGCGGTGGCTTCGTTTCGGCGGTGATTCCGAGCAAGACCCAAAAAGGCCTGGCGTATGCCCGCACCGATGTCGGCGGCGCTTATCGCTGGGACAATACCGCCGCGCGCTGGGTGCCGCTGAGCGATTGGGCGTCGGATGATGAAACGGGCCTGCTCGGCGTCGAATCGATCGCCCTCGACCCGAAAAATCCGGCCAAGGTCTACATGCTGGCCGGCATCAGCTACTTCAACAATGGCAAGACCATGATCCTGCGTTCTTCGGATTACGGCAAAACCTTCATCAAGACCGATGTGACGGCCCTGTTCAAGGCGCACGGCAACGGCATGGGCCGCCAGACCGGCGAGCGCCTGCAGCTCGATCCCGGTTCGAGCAACATCCTGTACGTGGGCACCCGCGCCAACGGCTTGTTCAAAAGTAGCGACAGCGGCGCCACCTGGGCCCGCGTGAGCGGCCTGGACGTGACCACCACGCCCAACGAAAACGGCATCAGCTTCGTCGCGCTCGATCCGGCCAGCGTGGTGGGTGGCGCAGCCCAGCGCATCGTGGTCGGCGTGTCGCGCTTCGGCTACGTGGCTCCCAATCTGTACCGCAGCAACGATGGCGGCAAGACCTTTGCGCCCGTCACCGGCGCGCCGACCGACCTGATGCCGCAGCGCGTGGCGCGCGCCAGCGACGGCAGCCTGTACCTCACCTACGCCAACGGCGCCGGTCCGCACGGCCACTGGGCCCAGCCGGAACCGATGGACCGCGGCCAGATCTGGAAGTATAACGTCGGCACCGGCGCCTGGACCAATGTCACGCCATCGGGCATCAGCTCGGCGTTCAGCGGCATCAGCGTGGCGCCCGACAATCCGAACAATCTGGTGGCCTCGACCATCAACACCTACCAGCAGCAGGGCAATGCCTGGGGCGACCGCATCTACACCTCGGCCAATGGCGGCGCCAGCTGGACCGACGTGGTCCAGCGCGGCTTCGCCAAGGAGAGTGCGGGCGTGTCCTGGGTCGGCGACAAGGCGATCCACTGGGCTGGAACGGTCGAGCTCGATCCTTTCGATACCAAGGCGGCGTGGGTGTCGTCCGGTAACGGCATCTTCAAGACCGCCAATATCAACGCCACCCCGGCCACCTGGACCTTCAACGTGGCCGGGCTGGAAGAAACCGTGCCACTCAACCTGGTCAGCATCCCGGGCGGACCGCTGGTATCGGCCATCGGCGACTACGATGGCTTCCGCCACACCGATCCGACCCGCTATGCGCCGATCCACATGCCATCGATCGGCAGCACCACCGGCCTCGACGTCGCTGCGCGCAAGACCTCGGTGCTGGTGCGCGCCGGCGGAAACGATAACCCGGCCATGTATTACTCGACCGACACCGGCGCCAGCTGGAAGAAGAGTGCGGCGATGAACGGCAAGAACGGCCAGGTCGCGCTCTCGTCCGACGGCACCGTCTTGCTGCACAGCCCGGAAAATTCGGCCACCAGCTACCGCTCGACCGATTTCGGATCGAGCTGGAGCGCCGTGAGTGGCCTGAACGTGAGCGCTGCCCGTCCGGTGGCCGATGCCGTCAACCCGCGCAAGTTTTACGCGTATGACAATGGCCGCGTGTTCGTCAGTACCGACGGCGGCGTCTCGTTCGCGCCGAAAGCGACCTTGCAGTCGGGCGGTTCGAAAGTGATCCGCGCGGTGCCGAACCGCGAAGGCGAGCTGTGGGTGCCGCTGTACGGTGCGGGTCTTGCCCGCTCGACCGATTCGGGCGCGACTTTCAGCAGCATCGGCAGCGTGAGCTATGCCGCCGCGGTCGGCTTTGGCGCCGCCGCAGCGGGCGCGACTTTCCCGACGGTGTTTATCTGGGGTACGGTCAACGGCGCGAAAGGCGTGCACCGCTCTGGCGACGCGGGCGCCACCTGGGTGCGTATCAACGATGATGCCCACCAGTACGGCGGACCGGGCAACGGCCAGTTCGTCATCGGCGACATGAACCGTTACGGCGTTGTGTATATGAGTACCGCCGGACGCGGCATCGCCATGGGCGTGCCGGGCGGAACCACAACGCCGCCGATCGATCCGCCGCCCCCGGTGGAACCGCCGCCAACCCCGACCCCAAGCAAGCAGTGCGTGTATCAGGTGCGCAGCCAGTGGCCGGGTGGATTCAACGGTGCGGTGCAGATCACCAACCGCGGCACCAGCGCCATGAACGGCTGGAGCGTGAGCTGGACCTACGCCGATGGCTCGACAGTGGCCAGCATGTGGAATGCGGTCCTGAGCGGCAGCAATCCGTACACGGCGAGCAATGTGGGCTGGAACGCGGTCATCCAGCCGGGCCAGACTGTCGAGTTCGGCTTCCAGGGCACCAGCGGCAGCGCCGCTTCCCAGGTGCCGGTACTGGGAGGCAGCGCCTGCGCCAAGGCTGCAAAGTAAGTGTTCACTCCGTAATCAGCGGGCGCCAAGTGAGTATTCACTAGCGTCGAACGCAGCCGGATCATTGATCCGGCTGCGATTTCCCTACAGCCAACCCTGGCGCCACTGCGTTTCGTCGCGCAGGGTTTTGCATGCGATGCGCCGCGTCTGCCGGCTGTGCACGGCATCGAGTTCGACCCATTCCACCGCCTCGCCGGGCTGCTCGGGCTCGATCACCTTGATGACAATGAAATGCTTCTCCTGGTTCGCGGGAGCCAGCGCTGTCCATTTTGAAAGCAGTAATTTTTTAGGATGCAAGGGATTCATGCCTGGAGCATAACGCATCGCACGCCGTCGCGCCGCACGGGGAACCGTGCTGCTGAGTTGACGATCCAACCGCCATGCCACGACCGAAAAGAATGTTTAAAGAGTAATTTTCATTCCGTTGTGTTCGACAAGCAGTGTCTTAACGGCTAAACTACCGACCACTAAGATGCCGCAGAAGGAGAATGTATGAGTTGGTTAGAGAAACTACTGCCCCCACGAATCCAGCGTTCCGACGCTGCCGCGCGCAAGACCATGCCCGAAGGCCTGTGGGTCAAGTGCCCCTCCTGCGAAGCCGTCCTGTACCGTACCGACCTCGAATCGAATCTGCACGTCTGCCCGAAATGCAGCCACCACATGCGCATCCGCGCGCGCGAGCGCCTCGATGGCTTGCTCGACGAAGGCGGCCGCTATGAAATCGGCCAGGAAACCCTGCCGGTCGATACGCTCAAGTTCAAAGACAGCAAAAAATACCCCGACCGCCTGAAAGCGGCGATGGAAGCGACCGGCGAGACCGATGCGCTGATCGTCATGGGCGGCGCCATCATGAGCCTGCCGGTGGTCGTGGCTTGCTTCGAATTCGAATTCATGGGTGGCTCCATGGGTTCCGTGGTCGGCGAGCGCTTCGTGCGCGGCGCCCAGATCGCGCTGGAGCAAAAAGTGCCATTCATCTGCATCACCGCCACGGGCGGCGCGCGCATGCAGGAAGGCTTGCTGTCGCTGATGCAAATGGCGAAAACCACGGCCATGCTGACCAAGCTGTCCGAGAAAAAGCTGCCGTTCATCAGCGTGCTGACCGACCCGACCATGGGCGGCGTATCGGCCTCGTTCGCTTTCATGGGCGACGTCGTCATCGCCGAGCCGAAAGCGCTGATCGGCTTTGCCGGCCCGCGCGTGATCGAGAACACCGTGCGCGAAAAGCTGCCTGAAGGCTTCCAGCGCGCCGAATTCCTGGTCACCAAGGGTGCGGTCGACATGATCGTCGACCGCCGCAAGATGCGCGAAGAAATCGCGCGCCTGCTCGCGCTGCTGCAAGACCAGGCGGTTGAAGTCCTGGCCTGATCGACTATTCTGACTGGTTGACGCCAGTTGTTTTATCGCGGTTCATGGCGGACGGGCATGCATGCCCGGCTCCCATGAGCCGCCGTTGTTTTTACAGGCTCTTTTCATGTCCACACTCCCCACCACCTTGCCCGCCTGGCTGGCCCTGCTCGAATCGCGCCACGCCGAAGTCCACATCAACATGGGCCTCGAGCGCGTGCGCCAGGTCAAGGAACGCCTTGATCTGGCGTTCAGCTGCCCGGTCATCATGGTGGCTGGCACCAACGGCAAGGGCTCGACCTGCTCGATGCTCGAAGCCATCCTGCTGCGCGCCGGCTACAAGGTGGGCCTGTACATCAAGCCGCACTTCCTCGACTTCAACGAGCGCGCCCGCATCAATGGCGACATGGCGTCCGATGACGCCCTCATCGCCAGCTTCAACGCGGTCGAAGCGCAGCGCGGCGACACCGACCTGACGTACTTCGAATTCACCACCCTGGCCATCATGCACCTGCTGGCCGGATCAACGCTCGACGTGGCGATCCTGGAAGTGGGCCTGGGCGGGCGTCTGGATGCGGTCAATGTGATCGACGCCGACGTGTCCATCGTCACCTCGATCGATATCGACCACACCGACTTCCTCGGCACCACGCGCGCGGAGATCGGGTTCGAGAAAGCCGGCATTTTCCGCCCGGGTAAAGCGGCCATCTGCAGCGACCCGGTGCCGCCGCCGTCCCTGATCGCACACGCCGAAGCCATTGGCGCCGACCTCTGGCTGCTGGGCCGCGACTTCAATTATTCCGGCGACAAGCAGCAGTGGAACTATGGCGGGCGCGAACAGCGCCGCAATTCGCTGGCTTACCCGAGCCTGCGCGGCGCCAACCAGCTGCTCAACGCCTCGGCCGCGCTGGCCGCGCTGGAAGTGCTGCGCTTCGAGCTGCCGGTGGGCGCGCAGGAAGTGCGCACCGGGCTGGTGGTGGTCGAGCTGCCGGGGCGCTTCCAGGTACTGCCGGGACGCCCGACCGTCATCCTCGACGTCGCCCATAATCCGCACGCGGCATCGGCCCTGGCCCAGAACCTCGGCAACATGGGCTTCCATCCCTACACGTATGCCGTTTTCGGCATCATGCAGGACAAGGATATCGATGGCGTGGCCGCTCCGATGGCGCCCCATGTCGACCACTGGTGCGTGGCCAACCTGCCATCGCCGCGCAGCGCCGACCCGGAAACGCTGGCCGCTACCCTGGCGGCGCTGCCGGCGGGCGACGCCAAACCGGGCGAACGCAGCGTCACCACCTTCGCCGATCCAGCCCAGGCTTTTGCAAATGCAATGAGTCGAGCCGGGGAGAATGATAGAATTGTGGTCTTTGGCTCCTTCTACACCGTCGCCGGTGTGATGGCTGCCCGAAAAATCTCACATCACTGAAGAAAAACGCATGGGCTTGTTCTCGTTCCTCAATAAAAACAAGCAAGAATCCACGGAAGATAGTGGCTATTATTCCAAGTCGGACGACGACAGCGTCGCCGCCCGTGCCCGTTCCAAACGCGCATCTTCCGCAGGCGAGCCTGGCGCCCGCCGCGGCAAGGATGCGCGCGCGGCTGCCGATCCCGTGCTGCCCGAGAAGAAACGTGCGCGCCGCCGCCTGGTAGGCGCCGTCGCGCTGGCCCTCGGCGTGGCGGTCGGCTTGCCGATGGTGCTCGATTCCGAACCCCAGCCGCTGGCCGGCGACATCGATATCCGTATTCCCTCCAAGGACAAGGTCGCGCCGCAGGCGCAGCCGCGCGCCGTGGCTGCCGCCGATGCGCTCGACAAGCGCGAGGAAATCATCGACGTGCCGCCAGTGCCGATGGTGACGCTGCCGAAAGAAAGGCCGGTGCCGAAGGAAGAGGCCAAGACCGAGGTCAAGACCGAGGTCAAGACCGTGGCCAGGCCAGAAGTCAAGCCGGCGGTGAAGCCCGAGGTAAAACCGGTAGTCAAGCCGGAACCAAAACCGGTCGTCAAGCCGGAACCGAAACCCGTCGTCAAGCCCGAGCCCAAAGTGGTCGCCAAGCCCGAGAAACCGAAGCCTGAGCCGAAACCCGAACCTAAAGTCGCGGAAGCGAAGCACGTGGAGAAGGCGCCCGACAAGCACATCGACAAAGTGGTGGAGAAGCCAGTCGAGAAGCCGGTTGAAAAACCCGCCGTCGTCAAGGCCCCGCCCAAGGCCGAGGAAAAGGAAAAGCCGGCCGTCAAGCCGCCAGCGCAGGACGCCCAGCGCGCCATGTCCATCCTCGAAGGCAAGGCGCCCGAGAAGGCTGTCGACGAGAACCAGCGCTTCGTGGTGCAGGTCGCCGCGCTGGCCACCCAGGAAAAAGTCAACGAATTGCAGGCCAAATTGAGTGGCGCCGGCATCCGCTCGTTCACGCACAAGATACCGACCCAGTCGGGCGACCGGATTCGCGTGCAGGTGGGCCCGTTCAGCAAGGATGAAGCCGAAAAAGTGCGCGCCAAGTTAAGCAAGATGGGACTGTCGGGCATCATGGTCCCGGGCTGATGACACACGTTGGGGCGGATGCGCGGTGACCGAGTTCGATTATGTGGTGCTGGTGATCCTCATTTCGTCGCTCATCATCGGCACGCTGCGCGGTCTGGTCAAGGAAATCCTGTCGCTGATCAGCTGGGTGGTGGCCTTCGTCGTCGCCAACGCCTACGGCGCCAGGCTCGCGCCCATGTTGTCGGTGATCCCCGGCGAAACGGTGCGCCTGATGGTCGCCTTCGTGGCGCTGTTCCTCGGCACCCGCATCCTGATGGGACTGGTCATGATGGCGGTCGACCTGATGGTCAAGGCCACGGGATTGAGCCCGGCGAACCGCCTGCTGGGCGCTGCGTTCGGGCTCGCGCGCGGGGTGGTGATCGTGCTGGCCGCTGTCATCTTGTGCGGCATGACCGAGCTGCCCAAGCAGGCCTTTTGGACCAAGGCGGTATCGAGCCCCATGGCGGAAGAGGGCGCGCGGATGGTAAAGACATTGTTGCCCGCTGATTTGGCGCGGCATGTTCAGTTTTGACATTTTTTAAAATCAGTAGGTCCAGTCTCTAGGAGCGCACCATGTGTGGCATCGTCGGCGTCGTCTCGAATAACCCCGTCAATCAAGTGCTGTATGACGCTTTGCTGCTGTTGCAGCACCGCGGTCAGGATGCGGCGGGAATCGCAACCAGTCATTCCAATATGTTTTCCATGCACAAGGCCAATGGCCTCGTGCGCGACGTTTTCCGCACGCGCAATATGCGTTCGCTGCAGGGGAACTCGGGCATCGGCCACTGCCGCTATCCGACCGCCGGTTCGTCCAGCGAGGAAGAAGCGCAGCCGTTCTATGTGAATGCGCCGTTCGGCATCACGCTCGCGCACAACGGCAACCTGACCAACCAGGAACAGCTCAAGTCCGAGATGTTCCGCAATGACCGCCGTCACATCAACACCGACTCCGACTCGGAAGTGCTGCTCAACGTGCTGGCGCATGAAATCCAGGAATCGACCACCGGCTTCACGCTCGATCCCGATTCGATCTTCAAGGCGGTCGCTGCGGTGCACCGGCGCGTGCGCGGCGCCTACGCCGTCGTCGCCCAGATCGCCGGGCACGGCTTGCTGGCCTTCCGCGATCCGTTCGGCATCCGTCCGCTGTGCATCGGCACCAACGAAACCGACAACGGCACCGAGTACCTGGTGGCCAGCGAATCGGTGGCGCTGGAAGGCATGGGCTTCCGCTTCCTGCGCGATATCGCGCCGGGCGAAGCGGTGTTCATCGACATGGACATGCAGCTGCACGAACGCCAGTGCGCCGACAATCCGTCGTTGAATCCGTGCGCGTTCGAGTACGTGTACCTGGCCCGCCCGGATTCGATCCTCGACGGCGCCTCGGTTTACGCCACCCGCCTGAAAATGGGTGAGTACCTGGCCGACAAGGTGCGCCAGCAATTCAAGTCGGGCGAGATCGACGTGGTCATGCCGATTCCCGATTCCTCGCGTCCTGCCGCGATCCAGCTGGCCTTGAAACTGGGCGTCGAGTACCGCGAAGGCTTCATCAAGAACCGTTACATCGGCCGCACCTTCCTGATGCCGGGCCAGGCGATCCGCCGCAAGTCGGTGCGCCAGAAGCTCAACGCGATCGGTTCCGAATTCAAGGGCAAGAACGTGCTGCTGGTCGACGACTCGATCGTGCGCGGCACCACCAGCCAGGAAATCGTGCAGATGGCGCGTGAAGCGGGCGCCCGCAATGTGTTCTTCGCGTCGGCCGCGCCTCCGGTGCTGTTCCCGAACGTGTACGGCATCGACATGCCGACCCGCGATGAACTGATCGCCTACGGCCGCAGCACCGAGGAAGTCTGCCGCGAGATCACGGCCGACGCCCTGGTGTACCAGGATATCGATGCGCTCAAGCGCGCGATCTCGGACGTGAACCCGGCGCTGACCAGCTTCGAGGCATCTTGCTTCGACGGCGTGTACGTGACCGGCGACGTCACGCCTGCGTACCTGGACCGGCTGGAATTCGCGCGCCACAATCCGAAAGCCGCACCGGCCGAAGACGCGGCGCGCACCCAGCTCAATCTGAACCTGGCGACCGCCGAGTAATTGATGAGCGAGAAGAAAAGCTACGGCTTCACCACGACCATCCTGCACAACGACCGGCAAAAGCCGATCGAGCATGGGTCGCTGCACAAGCCGATTCACACGTCGGTCACCTTCGGCTACAACGATGCGCGCCAGCTGGCGTCGGTGTTCCAGGGGAAGGAGCCGGGGTTTCGCTACGGCCGCCAGGGCAATCCGACCATCTCCGCGCTCGAAGACAAGATCACGAAGATGGAAGATGGCGTATCGACCTTGTGCTTCGCGACCGGGATGGGGGCCATTGGCGCCGTGTTCCAGGCGCTGCTGCGCGCCGGGGACCACGTCGTGTCGTCGTCTTTCTTGTTCGGGAACACCAACAGCCTGTGGCAAACGGCCGCCGGGCAGGGCGTCGAGGTGGCGTTTGCCGATGCGACCGACGTGGCCAACGTGGAAGCGGCGCTGACGCCCGCCACGCGCCTGGTGTTCGTCGAAACCATCGCCAACCCGCGCACGCAGGTGGCTGACCTGGCCCGCATCGGGCAGCTGTGCAGGGAACGCGGCATTCTGTTCGTGGTCGATAACACCATGACCTCGCCCTACCTGTTCCGGCCTAAAACGGTCGGAGCGGGGCTGGTGGTGAATGCGCTGACCAAGTCCATTGGAGGCCACGGCAATGCGCTCGGCGGCAGCCTGACCGACACCGGCGAGTACGACTGGAGCGCGTTCCCGAACATTGCGGCCAACTACAAGCGCAATGCGCCGGCGCAGTGGGGCATGGCGCAGTTGCGCGCCAAGGCCCTGCGCGACTTCGGCGCCTCGCTGGCGCCGGAAGCGGCTCACCATATCGCGGTGGGGGCGGAAACGCTGGCGCTGCGCATGGAGCGCGCCTCGGCCAATGCGCTGGCGGTCACCCGCATGCTTGAAGCCGATGAGCGCGTGGCGGCCGTGTATTACCCGGGCCTGGCATCGCATCCGCAGCATGCGCTGGCGCGCGATCTGTTCAAGGCGTACGGTTCGCTGTTCAGTTTCGAACTGAAAGACGGCATCGATTGCTTCGATTACCTCAACCGCCTCAAGCTCGGTATCTCCGCCAGTAACCTGGGCGATACGCGCACCCTGGTCATTCCAGTCTCGCACACCATTTTCTACGAGATGGGCGCCGAGCGGCGCGCCAGCATGGGCATCGCCGAATCGCTGATCCGCGTCTCGGTCGGCATCGAAGACACGGCCGACCTGCTCGACGATTTTCAGTCGGCGCTGGCCGGCTAGCTGTCGTTCGCCAGGGTGTGCAGCAGCGCGTACAGCGCTGCCAGCCGCTCCGGCAGAATCCTCGGGTCGCTGCTTTTCACGCTCTCCAGCGCTGCGGCCAGGGCGTTGGCGCAACGCGTCAGGCCTGCCGCGCGCAGCGCTGACGCCTGTTCCGTGGCGCGCACCGCGGCGCCATCGCCCTGATGCCGCACTCCCTGGCGCAGGCTTTGCGCCAGCAGATTCATCGTCCCTTCCAGCAGTTCATGCAGCGCGTTCTTGTCGTCGCTCTGGCCTCGCGCCAGATTGGCGGGTGTGCCTTGCGCCGCCAGTTGCGGCACCTGCAAGCCCTGCGCCGTCAGCACCGCCAGCGGCGTCATGCTCAGTTGCCCGGCCTCGCTCGATACGCTGCCCGCCACCGCCAGCGGATTATCGTCCAGCGCGCGCGCCAGCGCATCGATGGCGCCCGGCGTGGCGGCGTCGTGCCGCAGGCGCAGCAGCAACAGATTGTCATCACCGGCGGCCAGCTGCACGCGTGCGCACAGGGTCTGGCTGGCGGCATCCCACAGGCAGTCGACGACCGCCACCACCGGGACCACGTGCACATGCTCGATCGCGTGCAGCGGCCGCACGAAATCGGGCGGCAGGGAGCGCAGGTGCGCGCGCAGGCTGGCCACGTTGGGCTGGCGCAGCGGACTTGCCAGCGTGTCCCAGGCGCCGCCGGACAGCGGCAGCGCCGAGGTCTGCGTGGCGCCGGTGCCGACCGTCAGCAAGCCATTGGCGCGCCGTTTGGCCGCGTTGGTGACGATCTGGCTGGCCGCCAGCCGGTGCAGCGGCATGCCGACCAGGCGCCGGTCGCGCAGCGCAATGGCAGTGGTGCCGCTGTCGGCGCGCGCCCAGGTTTTTTCCATGATCGTAACGGCCAGCGTGTCGGGATCGGCCCAGATCATGCGCACGCCGTCGACCGCCTCGTCGGACCAGCACTGGCTGCCCATTGGCACCAGGCGCAGGTGGTCGAGCGCTACTTCACCGGAAACGCCCACGCCCAGGATCTGGCTGGCCGGCAGGGGCGTGCGCGCGCGCGCCGCGCCCAGGCGCGCCATCAGCATCGACACCAGGTGCAGCAGCGTGGCCGGATCGGCATTGCTGGCGCGCGCATGCTGGCCGGCGACCGCCTGGCGCAGCTGGGTCAGCGCTTCGACCACCCAGCGCCATCCGAGCTGGCTGGCTTCCTGGAGCGCCTTTTCGAAGCGCGTGTCCAGGATCAGGGGACTCTGGCTGGTGCCGTCGAGCCAGAGCTGGGACGCCAGCCCCACGATCGCCTCGACCGCGCTGCCACCATCCTGCACCGGCGCCCGCGCTGCGTCGGGAGCCAGATCCAGCTCCACCGTCATGCTGGCAAAGCCGCTCTGCTGGCGCTGGCCCTGTGCAAAGGCCCACACGGCCAGCGCAATGTGCGCGCAGTTCTCGGCCTGCTTGCAGTCGCAGCGCGCCAGCGCCAGGCTGGTACGCGACAAAAAGCGCACGTCGCACATCGGCAGGCGCGCATTCGGCGTTGACCCGGCCGTGAGCCGGATCGCCGGGCGCGCGGCCGCCATGCGGCGCGCCTGCTCGAGCGTCGTGCGCGGCAGCAGATCGACCGCGCCGGCCAGGGTCGACGGGCACCACGGCGCTGCGTCGGCCACTGCCTCGGCGGCGCCGCCGGCGTATGTGGACTGATACGCCAGCACCAGGGTCACCCGGTGCCGGCACAGGCCCGTGGCGGGGCAGCTGCAGCGTGCCTCGCGCAGCGGCAGGCCGGGTGGCAGGGTGGTCGTCACGCCATCGGCGTAGCGCGCCAGCACGGTACCGTCGGCCTGCTGCTCGATCTCGGGCAGCTTGCCCTCGACCACATCTTTCTGCGCGCGTTTTACAAACCCCGCGTTCGACAAGGCGGTCAGCGCATCCACGCTCAGTTCCAGCAAATCGGTACGGGTGCTCATTGCGCTATTTTCTCCGCCAGCCAGGCGGCCAGCTGGCCCGGCGTCATGGCGCCCACGTGAGCGCCAACGCGTACCAGGCGCGCCGCCGTCTCGCGGTCGTAGCTCGGATTGGCGGCAGCATCGAGCGCCGCCAGGCCCAGCACGGTGGCGCCAGCCGACACCAGCGCCTGTACGCGCCTGACCAGTTCCGTGTCATGCCCACCTTCGTAAAAATCGCTGACCAGCACCACCACCGTGCGCTGCGGATTAACCACCAGCGACTGCGCGTACGCCACCGCGCCGGCGATATTGGTGCCGCCGCCGAGCTGCACTTTCATCAGCAGTTCGACCGGGTCGGACACATCGGCCGTCAGGTCCACGACCGCGGTGTCGAAGGCGATCAGCGAAGTGCGCATACCGGGCAACTGCCACAGGCAGGCCGCCATCACCGCCGAGTGAATCACCGAATCGACCATCGAGCCGCTCTGGTCGATCAGCAGGATAATGTCCCAGCGCTCGGCGTGGCGCTTGACGCGGCTGATGAAGGCCGGCCGTTTGATGTACAGCTTGCGCCGCTCCGGGTCCCAGTGTTTCAGGTTGGCGGCCACGGTGCGCTTGAAATCGAAATTGGCGGCCGCCGCGATGCGCGACGGGCGCCGTCGGTCGCGGCTGCCGCCAAACGCCTGGCGCACTTCGGTCACCAGTTTTTCCATGATGCGGCGCACCACTTCCGCCACCAGGCGGCGCGCCGCCGACAGCACGTCGGGGTTCATCAGGTGCTTGGTGTGCAGGACGGCGCGCAGCAGCGTCTCCGATGGTTCGATCCGCTCCAGCACTTCCAGGTTGGTCACCACGTCATCAATGCCAAAGCGCTCGACCGCGTCGCGTTCGAGCCGCTCGATCACCTCTTGCGGGAACAATTCGTGGATGGCGTTGATCCAGTCGGGCGTGCTCAGTACCGACGCGCCGTCGGGCGAGCCGGTACGGTCCTGCGACTGCTGGCGTTCGCCGCGCGCCAGGCGCTCGGGATCGCGCCCGTACAGCCACTCCAGGGCCTCGTCGGCGGCGCTGGCCGCACCGGACGGACAATTGATGCAGCTTTCGGCGGCTTCGCCCAGCAGCAGGCGCCAGCGCACCAGCGGATCGGGTAGCGTCAATGGGGCGCTCATGGTGCGATTCCCCAGATGGCGAGGCGCTCGATGGCGTCGCGTTCGAGCGCGTCGTGCCGCGCCAGCAGTTCGGGCGCCGTGGCAAGGCGGCCGGTAAGGGAGCGCTGCGAGCGATGGCCGGCGCCGTGCAGCTTGAGCACATCGGCCGCCAGCGCGCCGCGTTCCTGGGTTGGCAGCCAGGTAAAGGCGGCGCGCATCGCCGGCAGCGCCAGCACGAAGTCGGCGCCGTCCAAAGTGCGCACCAGCGCGTCGAGCGCCCTGACGAAGCGCGCGTCTTCGCACAGGCACTGACGCGCCAGTGCCAGCAGGCCGGCCAGCGCGTCGCCCACCATGGACGGGGGCAGGGAGGCGAGCAGTTCGCTGGCCAGGTCGCCGCCATCGGGATCGGCATCGCTGGCCAGCAGCAGGCCCAGTGCCGCGCCACGGCTGACGGGCGCCGCGTCGGCGCTGGCGGCCACGCGCCGGCACACGGCAAGCGCGCGCAACGCTTCGACGCCGGGCAGCGCGGTGGCGCGTGCTTCGCGCACCAGCATGGCGATGGCGCTGTAGGTGGCGACGTGCGCATCCTGCTCCGTCGGCGCCACCCCGCCGGCCGCTTCTGCCAGCCACAGGGCGCGGTCGAAGGCGGCGCCGATGGCTGTTTGCAGCACCGCGCTGCCGCTCACGCCGAGCGCGTCGCCGTGGCGGTACAAGGCAAACAGTACCTGCATCGGGCCACCCAGTTCGCCGAAGTGCGCTTCCTGGCAAATGGCGTCGTGCAGCTCGCCGAGCAGGCGTTCGCTCACATCGGCCAGGCCGGCAAAGGCGGCGCGGTTCAGGGCGCCGGTAATGGCGCCGATACGGCTGCTGCCGGCGGGATGCTGGCGCAGGATTTCTTCGAGGCGGGCGCGGGCCGCGTCGTGCAGAGTGGCGCCGTAGGTGGCCGCTTCGATCAGGGCGGCGCGCTGTTCGAGCGGTGCGCGCACGTCCCAGGTTTCTTGCTGGCCGCGCCCGAGCGCCAGCTTAGGTCCCGTGGTGCGGACGATGCCGGGAATGTCGAGCAGGGCCAGGCGGTGCAGCGCGCGGCTGCGCGCACGCTGGGCCGCATCGAGCAGGTCGATGCTGACCTGGCTTGGAACAACAATTCCGAGCGCCGACAGTTCAAGGTCGACCGCAGCCACCAGCGGCGGCTGCGGCGTGCCGGGCGCCAGTTCGCCGACGGCGTCGCCGGCCAGCACCGCCATCACTTCCACCAGCGCCGCATCGGTGCCCGCGCGCACGCGGCCGCGGTAGGTCCAGGGCAGGGGCACGTCCAGCGCCTGGCTGACCAGGCTGCCGGCCAGCGCATCGAGCCAGTCGCTGCGCAGCGGCGTCGGATGCGCGCGCATGCGCGCCAGGCCCTTGGCGCGGCTGTGAATCGCAATCACGTCGGCGGTGGAGGCGGGCAGTTTTTTCGCGCGCAGGCGCGCCAGCACGGTGCGCAGCAGTTCCTTGCCGGCGCCGGCCAGGCCGAGCGTCCATGCCCATTCGTACCAGGCGGGCGAGGGCATGCCGGAGGCATAGCCCTCGTACGCGTCGAGGCGCTTGAAATGGTAGGGCACCAAATAGGAACCATAGCGCAGGCCGGGCGCGCCCGGTGGGATTGGTACCGGCGGCTCGCTGGCGCAATCGGCGGCGGGAATTGTGCGCCACAGCGCCGCCAGTGCCGGCGCATGGTAGCCGCCGCAGATCACCACCACCGGGCCGTCGTCCTGGTGCATGGCCCAGGCGATGTGGCGCGCCATCATCGCTTCGCGCGCCTGGTTGCCCGGCGAACCGGGGGCGCCAGCACGCAGATGGGCGAAGTGCACGTCGAGCCGGGCCGACAGTTCATCGGCCGCCAGCTCGCCCTCGAACAGGTGGTCCCACAGCGAGTCGCGGCCGTCGATCGCCATTGCGCGGCACAAGGCGTCTTCGTAGGCTGCCGCCGCGTCGGGAGCGTCGTCATCGTAGCGGTTCATGATGTGCGCAAAGGCGTCGTGCCAGGCCGGCAGGTCGATGAAGCGCAGTTGCGCGCCGCATTCGCGCGCGGCCTGCATGGCCTGCCATTCGGGCGAATGCAGCGCGAACGGCGACCACGAGGCGCGCCGTTCAACCGCGTCTTCGGCCGCCGAGAAGTAGCTGTAGATCGCCACCGGCAGCCGGTGCGGCAGCGCCAGTTCGCCAAGGCGCGCATTGAAGTCGGCCGGACCTTCGATCAGCACGTGGCGCGGACGCAGTTCGGCAATGCGCTGCACCACCAGCCGCGCGCAAGCGGGGCTGAAGTGGCGCACGCCGATGATCAGCGGCTCGCGCTGCGAAGCCGGTGTCACGGCAGGCGGTGGCGCGCGTTGAAGTATTCGCGCCAGTGCTTGCCATCGCGCCGCGCGACGCGCTGCTCGAAATAGCGGCGCAGTTTGGCGCGGTCGTCCGGATTGTCCTTGACCACGGTGCCGGCGATGCAGTCGACCAGGTCGGCCGCGTTGCCGGCGCGCTGCTCAAGGAACCAGGCGCGCACGCCGACCGCATGCGCCACGTTGACCGCTTCGGCGGTCGACATCACGGCGGACAGCTTGTCCATGCCGTCCGGTGCGCCCTTGCCACCGCCGGAACGCAGGTCGCGGAAGGTCGATACCAGCAGGTCGAGGATGGGACCCGGCACCCGGTGCGGAATGCCGCTGCGCTCGAGCAGGCGGGCCGAGGCCTGCTCCACCAGCGCCAGTTCGTGTCCGAAGTCGAGGATCGGGAACACGGTTTCGAAGTCGAAGCGCCGCTTGAGCGCGGCGCTCATTTCATTGACGCCACGGTCGCGCGTATTGGCGGTGGCGATGATGTTGAAGCCCTCGCGCGCGTACAGCATGGCGTGCTCGTTTTCCAGTTCGGGCACCGCCATGACGCGGTCCGACAGCATGCCGAGCAGGCAGTCCTGCACCTCCAGCGGGGCGCGCGTGATTTCCTCGAAGCGCACGATCAGGCCGTCGCGCATGCCGTGGTACAGCGGCGCCGGCACCAGCGCGCGCGGGCTCGGGCCTTCGTTGATCAGCAGCGCATAGTTCCACGAGTACTTGATCTGGTCCTCGGTGATCGAGGCGCCGCCCTGGATGGTGAGGGTGGAGCGCCCGCACACGGCGGCAGCCAGCAGCTCCGACAGCATCGATTTGGCGGTGCCAGGCTCGCCGACCAGCATCAGCCCGCGCCCGGTGGCCAGGGTCACCAGCATGCGCTCGATGGCGGCGACCGGCGCCACCACCTTGCGTTCGATGCCAAGGGCCTCGTCGCCGCTGATGAAGGCGCGCGCCGCGTTCAGGCTCAGGGCCCAGCCGGGCGGGCGTGGCGCCTTGTCGCCCTTGGCCAGCGTGGCCAGCTCGCCGGCGTACTGGATTTCGGCCGGTGGGCGCTGCATCGCTGCGGTTTTGGTTTTGCTCATTGTTGTGGTCCGACTCATGAAGGGTTGTCGTGCACCGGCTGTGGATTTGCCGAGATGATAACGTCTTTTCTCATGCGCGCAACAATTCGAGATCGCGAATCAGCTCGCTGGCGGCAACCGGATCGAGCACCGACAGCGGCTGCGGCGTGCCGATGTCACCCCATTGGTTGATCGTGCCGACCTTGACCGCCTGTAAAGTCTGTTCCGAGTTGTCGTTGAGGTTATTCACGTCCAGGCCCGGATAGATCCCCAGCTCCACGGTCCACCCCGCGCCGATATCCTTGTTGTAAGCCCAGATGCCACCGGCGTCGCGTGCTTTTCCCCGATGCCAGCCTTTGTTCGTCAAACCCATCAGACGGTCGGCCGGCATTTCCAGGTGCACCCAGCGCAGCAGTTCATTGGTGGCCAGTTCGTCCTGCGTCAACGCATATGTCTCGCGGCCGATCTGGGGGAAGGGCTGCAGCAATTCATAATCCGCAAACAGCTTGCCGAATGCGTCCGCATCGCTGGCGGGCAGCTCGAGCGCATGCGCGATGCCGACGCGCGCCCCTGGCGGCATGACGTAGGCGTCGTCGGCGGCGTCCGTCAGTGCGCCGTCGGGGCCGACCCGAAAGCAGCCGGCCAGGCCCCCCCCGCAAGACGAATCGGCTTGGTAGACGCCCCATACGAGGCGCTGGACCAGGTGCCGCACCAGCGGATGCCTGGCCAGCAGCGCGAGAAAGGCGTCGCCGTCCCAGCGGCGGCGCGAGCACATCGCCGCTTCCAGCCGTTTTACCTGTTGCGCGGCGATGCTGCGGGCATCCTTCTTGAGCAGCTTGTAGGTATCCACAGCGCTTGCCGCCAGGTTCGTATCGTCGCTCCTGTTCGGCTTGGGCAGGTCGGCCAGGCGCATGCCGCCGGCGTCGCGCACAAATGGTTTCAGCGCTTCGTCGAAGCCAACCCGGAACTGGCGCGGACCGAAATCGAGCAGCAGCGAGCCTTGATCGTCCAGTCCCAACGTGGGCGCCAGGCGGTCTTCCAGTTCCTCCTGCGTCAGGCCGCGCGCGTCGGCGATCAGCTTGATTTTTTCGCGCGCGCTGTCCTGCAGCGCCTTGAACTTGAGCTTGAGCGCGACGCCGTTCAGGAGCATCAGCGCCAGGTCGGTCCCGATGCCGGCCAACACATCGAGTCCGATCACGGCGCGCGCATGCAGGCTTTCGCCAGGCCATGCGCGAATCAGCGGCGTGAGCTTGCGGGCGCTGTCGTCATTGCCGAAGACGCCGAGGGCGGTCAACGCCCATTTTTCGGATGGGTCGCCGCCGAGGTCGAGCCAGGCGCGCAACAGGTCCCATGCAAAGGCGTTCTGCGACGCCGGCGTGCAGGCTTGCCGCACCTGTTCGAGCCCGGCATACACCCCCTCGCTGCGCGGGAATTGCAGCATGATGCCGATCAGGCCGAGCGCCTCGTCGGACAATGGTTTGCCGTTGCTGCGCAGGCGAGGTCGGTACCAGCTGCGCGGCGCCCACAGGCCCGGCAGGGTGGGGATGTTGGCAGGATGGAGGTCGAGCGGGTCTTCGTCGAGCATCGCTTTCATGGCGCTGTCGACCGCCGCGCTCCCATAACGGCGCGCGACGTCCGTCACTACCTGGCCGTGGCCATTGTCAGCCAGCAGGCGCAGTGCGGCGGCGGCGTCGTCGCGCGCCTTGCCGGCCTTGCCCAAGGCAGGTGCGATCAGTGCACAGGCGCTGTGTTCCGGGTTGGCCAGAAGCCAGCGGCGCGCGATTGCGCGGGCAGGCTTGTTCTTCAGTGTCGCCATTGCGTGCGCGACCGGGAACGCCAGCTCCACGGCGCCGAAGTGCAGCGCGTAGCACAAGTCTTCTTGCGGCCGTAGTTCACACATGGTGACCAGGCCCGGCAGGCAGTCCAGGCCAAGCGTGGCGATCGCATATCCGGGGGAATTGAACTCGTGCTTTGCCAACGCCGTCCACACAGCCTTGTTGAACGGCGGCGGCAGATCGGCAATCAGCCGCACTTCGGCATGGAGGTTCATGCGCGGGTTCTGGTGCGTTTTCCACAGCGCGACGACAGCATCGACATCGCCGGCGGTAATCAGATCGGCCGGCGTGACAAAGCTGGTCTGTTCATACGGGTTATATTTATGGCGCCTCTCGTCGAGCACCGACTGGCGCTCTTCGGCGCTCCAGCGTTCGACCGGCGGCAGGAACAAAGGTGCCAGATGGAGCGCCTTGGGGCGTGGTTTGCGGGCCGCCATCCATGGCGGGTTTTGGAGCACCGCCGGTAAATCGGCATTGTGGGCCATGTCGCCCGGAGCGCAGAAGCGCGCCGCCATATCGTCAAGCACGGTGAGCGCGGCGGGCGAGAGCCATGGGCGCAACGCGGGCAGGTCTGCAATATGGTCGGGAACCAGGCGGCTCAAGGCCGACCGCGCCAAACCAGGGGCTTGCTTGTCGTGGCCGAGCAGTTCGCTCAAGCCGGCAAGGGCCGCCCATGGCCAGCGCTTCGCTGCCGCTGCGAGCCGGGAGGGACTGCCGTTGTCCATGCCGCAGGCCAGTGCGAGTGCGCGGATGGCGTCCGGCGTGCCGATACCGGCGATGGCATCGGCGGTGATCCCGACGCTCACGCCATGTTTGAGCACTGCTATCGCATCGACGCCGCGGTCCCTGATCGCCGTGGCGATGAATGCCGGCTTGTCATAAAAGAGGGTGTAGGTAGCGCTGACGCTGTCGAGCAAGGCCAGGCTTTCGGGCTCGCGCACGGTCATGCGCAGCCATCCAGTCATGTCGTGCAGATAGTCGCCGCGCTGGACCATGGCGTCGGACAGCTCGGGCGCATCGGGTAGCAACACGGGGAATAATGGCTGCCGCCTGAGCGGAATATCGTTCAGCTTATCGCGCACGATCTGCACGCATGTTTGCCATACGTCCTGCGGCGCATGGACGAGATGGGTGCGCAGCGCCAGTTCGACGTTGGAATACGCGCCGAAAGTTCCTTCAGAAGACCGATATTCCGCATTCCACATGGAGATTTCATGCCGGTGCGACGCGCCCAGATCGATATTGATTTTTTCCAGCTCAATTAAAGTGAGCAAGGCGTAGGGAAGCCCTTTTTCCGCCACCAGGAAGTCGAGGAAGTTCGTGTCGGCGCAAACGGCGTTCTCCCGGTCGAAGACGGTCGACGCAGCCAGCAGAATGACGTCGGACGCGGCCGAACCGCTGCGCAAGCCCTGTTCAATACGGATTGTCGCTTCAACGATTGCCTCTTTGCGCAAAGGACAGCAGTGTTTGGCATCAATGCGCGGCACTTCCCGTGCGCGTTTCAGGAATCGTGTCCAGCTCTTGTCGGCGTCGAGCACCGGTGGCGTTCCAGGGTACTGGCGCGTCGGCAGGGCAAGCGCCATCAGTGCGGGCGGCACATCGATCAAGGGCGACACCGCAAGCCATGGCGCGATGCCGGCTGGTGGCACGGGCGCTGGTTCATGCGCTGGTGCTATGGCGGGCAACGGCGCGGGCGTGGCTGCCTGCACAACGGTGCCGGCGCCGGTTTCGACGTAGCCCTTTCCGGTTTTTTCGCGTATCAGTTTATCCATCGCCACCGCGGCGCCGGCCACGTCAGGGTGATGTTTGGTCTGCGCCTTGCCGCTGCTGCCGATTTTGCCGAAGCACACCGTGACACTGCTGCCATCTTGCGTGACTTCCCAGAATTTGCTGGACACGCCATCGTTCAATTCAAATCGTCTCATGTTCTCGTCATTGGCTTTATCAGGGACTGCATATGATCAACATGCGCAGATGGTCAACATGCGCAGATGGTGAGTGGAGGAGCGCCGTATCAGGCGCGCAGCAGTTCGATGTCGCGAATCAGTTCGCTGGCCGCCACCGGGTCGAGCTGGGCCAGCGGCACGCCCGGGTCGACATTGCCATGCCGGTCGGAGTCGCCGAACAGCACCAGTTGCACGGTCTGTTCGGGATACTGGTCCATTGCGGCGATCACGATGCCCGGCTCGAACTGCAACTGGGCCAGGCGACCATCGCCCAGGGGCTTGCTGAATTCGCGAACGAAGCTGCGCTCGAGCGTGCGGCCACGGCGCCAGCCCCGGTTCGCCAGGCCCATGATGCTGCCGCTTGCTACTACCATGCCGTCCCAGCGCAGCAGCCGGTCCGACGCCAGTTCGGCAGGGTCGAGCGCATACGTCGCGCGGTGGATCTGCGTGAACGGCTGCGTCAGTTCATAATCGGTGAACAGCTGGTCGAACGCGGCCAGGTCGCCGCCCTGCATATCGAGCGGATGGGGGATGCCGACGACAATGCCGTCCTCCTGCGCCAGCAAGAAAGCATCGTCGGCGCCATCGGTGAGGGCACCGTCGGCACCGAGCCGGAAGCATGCTTGCAGGCGCTGGTCGCGATACATACCCCACACCAGGCGCTGCGCCAGGTGGCGCACCAGCCGATGGCCGGCGATGAGCTTCATGAAGTTGTCCACGCTCCAGCGGCGCCGGGTACGCATGGCCGCATCCAGGCGGTTTACCTGAAGCGAGGCGATGCTGCGCGCATCTTTCCTGAGCTGCTTGTAGCGCTCCACTGCCGCGCGCGACAGCGCCTCATCATCGCTTTGCCGGGGCTTGGGCAAATCCGACAGCTGCGTGCCATACTGGTCGCGCACGACGGGACGCAAGGCTTCGTCGAAGCCGACCACGAAGTGGCGGGTACCGAAGGCGAGCCGCAGGACGCCTTGCTGGTCCAGTCCAAGGTCGGGCGCAAGGTGGTCTTCCAGTTCTTCGGGGGGCATGTCGCGCGCCTCGGCGATCTGCGCCATTTTCGCGCGCGCCGCTTCCTTGAGGCTGCCGGAATGGAAGTGGCGCACGATCGCGCTCAATTGCAGAAGGGCGGCATCGGTGCCGATCGCGCCCAGCACCTCGACGCCGCCGGCAGCGCGCGCATGCAGGGCTTCGGCCGGCCAGGCCCGCACCATGGGGCCGATCTTGTCGGCGATGGCGTCGTCACCCAGGATGCCGAGGGTGGAAAACGCCCAGTTATCCTTCGCGCTGCCGCCATCGTCCTCCCATGCGCGGAACAGATTCCATGCAAACGTGGTCAGCGAGTCCGGCGTGCAGGCCCGCTGTACCTGGGCCAGGCCGGCGTACACGCGCTCGTTACGGGGAAAGCGCAGCATGTCGCCGAACGCTTCGATCGCCGCATCCGGCAGTGCCTTGCCGTTGCTGGCCAGGCGCGGGCGGGGCCAGTCGCGCGGACGCCAGAATTGCGGTGCCGCGCCCCATTTGGCAGGGTAGAGGTCAAGCGGATGTTGGTCGAGCAGGGCGCGCAGCGCGGTGCCGGCCGCCAGTTGCCCGTAGCGCGCGGCCACCTCCATCAACAGGACATCGTGGCCTGCGGCGGCCAGCATGCGCAAGGTATCGGCGGCGTGTTCGCGCGCGCTGCCGGCCTTGCCCAGCGCAGGCGCAAGCAGGGCGCAGGCTGCGTGTTCGGGATACGCCAGCAGCCACTCGCGCGCGCTGGCGCGTATGGCCTTGGTCTTCAGTGTCATGTAGGCGCGCGCAATCGGCAGACCCAGTTCGACCGCACCGATGTGGCGCGTATAACGCAAGGCTTCGGCCGGGTGGTGCTCGCACATGGCCACCAGGGCGGGCAGGCCACGCAGGCCGAAGGTGGCAACCGCATAGCCGGGGGAATTGATCGGGTGCTGGGCGCATGCATTCCATACCGCCAGGCTGAACGGCGCGGGCATGTCCGCGATGATGCGCACGCAAGCGCTGAAGTACTCGCGATTGCGCGCCGCCTGCTCCCATATGGCGATCAGGGCGGGCACGTCGCCGGCCGCGATGGCTGCGCCAGCCTGGCTCGGCGCGCTGTGAGTATGGTCGAGATAGGGGTAGATGGTGAGGCGCTCGTCCATGCGCATTTGCTCGCGCTCGTCGTCACTCCAGCGCTCGACAGGAGCGAGCGGCAGCGCTGCCAGCGACAGGGCTGGCGCCGCTTTTTTGCGCGGCGCCAGCCAGGGCGGATTGGCCAGCACGGGCGGCAGATCGGCACTGTCGGCCAGCGCGTGGCTGGCATGGTCCGGCGCTAGGCTGTCGAGCAAGGCTGCCGCCGGTGCCGAAATCCATGGCCTGAAAGCGGCCAGGTTGTCGGCGTGGTCGTAGGCGAGTGTGATCAGCATTGCGCGGAACAGGTGGGGAACCTGCTGGTCGGCGGCAATCAGTTCAGCCAGGCCGGCAATTGACGCCAGCGGCCAGCGCTGCACGGCGCGCTGGAGGCGCAGGCGCGCATTGATGCTGCGCTGGCGCACAAAATAGTCGCCCGCGAGGATCAGGTCGCGGCCCAGCGCCTGGATCGCCTCCGGCGTGCCGAACCAGATCAGCGCTTCGGCAAGCCGGTCGGTTTCGGTGCACCTTTGCAGCAGTGCGATGGCCCCGCTACCGCGCTCCTGGACCAGCGTGGCCAGGGCAGTGTGGGCGTCGTCGTCCGACAGCCTGCTGCCAGTGGCCTCGATCGAGATCAGCGCCATGCTGACCAGAGGGGAAGCGGTCATCAGGTTCATCCACATGGAGACGGTATCCATCGGGTTTGCGCTGTTCTGCAGTATCAGGTCGGCGAGGTCGGTGGCGTCGGGCAGGATAACGGCCAGCAGGGGACGCCGCCGTGGCGGCAGGCGCACTACATTGGCGCGGGCCAGGTGCACGCACCGGTCCCAGTCGATCTGGCTGGCGTGCGCGAGGTGCCGTCGCAATGCCAGCTCGGTTGTCGTCAAGCGGTGGATTTCATCACCCGGCGCGCGCACCCGCCAGCACGCGACCGGCTCGGCGCCCGAGGTGTCGAGCAGTTGCTCGGCCACCACGTTTTCCAGTGCTGTCAGCAGCACTTCCAGCGCATGTGGCAATCCTTTTTCTGCGGCCAGGAAGTCAAGGAAGGGAAACCCGTCGCTGCCATCGCAGGGCAGTCGGAATCGCGCGGAGACCGACAACATGATGGCGTCAGACAGCAGGCTGCCGTCACGCGAACCCTGCTCGATGCGCCGGGTGGCCTCGGCAACGCCATCGCGCAGGTCTTTATCGCACATATCGACGCCTGCTGGGCAGAATTGGCGCGCATGCTTGAGGTACACCGCCCATGCGCGCTCGGCGTCGCCCTGTGGCGGCGCACCGGGAAAGCGGCGCGAGGGCAGGGCCAGCGCGGCGATATCGGGCGGGATATCGAGTGCCGGCCCAGCGGCCAGCCATGGCGCGGCCATGCCGACGAGCGATGGTGCGGGCGCTACGGGCATCGGTGGCGACGGTAGCGGCGCCGGTACGCTCGGCGCAGGTTTGACAGGGGTGGGCATGGGTGCCGGCGGCGCCTGCATGCATGCGCCGGACGTCGTCGCCACGTAGCCTTTGGCGGTCTTTTCACGCACCAGTTTTGCCAGGGCCGCAGCGGCCATGGCCTCGTCCGCGTGGGTTTTGGACTGGCGCTGGCCGCCAGTGCCGATCCGGCCGTAGCAGACGTTGACGTCGCACCCAGCCTGCTCGACTTCCCAGAATTTGTCGGAAACGCCATCACTCAATTCAAATCGCCGCATCATGTGTCCTGTCAGTGTCGCTGTGCCGGCCGGGTAAGGCGCATACATATTCCATATCGCGGATCAATTCGCTGACCGCGACCGCCGGCAGCGCGCCAAGGGCGACGGACGTGTCGAGGGTGTCCCATTGTCCCACGCGCCCGACCAGGACGGGTCCGACGGTCTGCACTTCCCCTTCGCGCATCATGCCGACCACGATGCCGGGGGCGATGCCGAGCGACGCCATGGCGCCTGCGCCGAGCGGCTTGCGGAAGTCCCAGATCGAACCGCCATCCTGCGCTTCGCCACGCCGCCAGCCGCGGTTGAGCAGGCCGAGAAGGGCGCCGGTGGTGACGCTGCGTCCTTCCCAGCGCCGCAGCGCGTGTTCGCCGCGTTCGCCGGCCTCGAGGTGGTGCGTGTCGCGGCCGATCTGCGCGAACGGTTGCAGCAGTTCGTAGTCGGCGAACAGCTGGCCGAAGGCGGCGGCATCGGCGCTCGCCAGGTCGAGCGCATGTGGCACGCCGATCCGCACGCTGTCGTCGCCGGGCAGGTCGATGGCGTTGTCGCCGGCATCGGTAAAGGCGCCGTCCGCCGTGACCCGGAAGCAGGCCAGCAGGCGCTCGCCATCAGTGCTGTAGGTGCCCCACACCAGGCGTTGCACCAGGTGGCGCAGCAGCGGGTGCGTCGCCAAAAAGGCGCGGAAGGCATGCGGATGCCAGCGCCGCTGCGTGCACATGGCGCTCTCGAGGCGCAATACCTGTTGCGCGGCGATGGTGCGCGCATCCTTCTTGAGAAGTTTGAAGCGCTCGATCGCCCGTGCTGACAAGGCTGCGTCGTCGGTTTTCTTCGGCTTGGGCAGGTCCGCCAGGCGCGATCAGCGCGTACGCGGCGCGTTCCGGGTTGGACAGCAGCCAGTGCTGCGCCATGTCGTGTTCAGTCTTGCCGCTGGCGTAAAGACGCGCCGCCAATGCCACGTTACCGGCGTCGATAACATGTTCATTGCTTGGTTTGACCACGCGTACCGCCGAAGGCCTGCGCTTGGGAAGCTGCTTTTTCTTCGGCGCCGGCTCGCGTTGTGCGTCCAGGGGATGGGCCAGCGGCGCTAGTGCCAGGGGCTTGGCGCGCGCCATGCGCGGCGCCATCCACGGTGGGTTCACGAGTACCGCAGGCAGGCCGGTAGAATCGCCTGCGGCTGGCCGGGAAGTGGGTTTCAGGCGCACAGTGCCTCCATGTCGCGAATCAGTTCACTGGCGGCGATGGGGCTTAACGTCGATAGCGGCTGGCCCTTGTCGAAGCTGCTCCAGGCCCCGGCGCTGCCGATACTGACCTGTTCCATGATCTGGTCTTCCGAATCCATGATCGAGCCGAGCATCAGACCCGGACCGAAACGCAGCGCCACGGTGCGCCCGTCACCGAGCGGCCGGTTGAAATCGAAGACGAAGCCGGCATCCTGCGCGTCGCCACGGTCCCAGCCCTTGTGCGCCAGGCCCAGAAGGCGCCCGACAGGCACCTCGATGCCCTCCCAGCGCGTGAGCGCGCTGGCGGCCAGTTCGTCGGCGGTCAGCGTGTAGGTGTCGCGCCCGATCTGCGCAAACGGTTGCACCAGCTCGTAGTCGGCCAGCAGCTGGCCGAAGCCTGCTGCATCCTGCGCCGGCAGGTCGAGCGCATGCGGAATGCCGATGCGGATGTTTTCGCCCTGCGGTAGTGGCCAGGTGTCGTCGGCGGCGTCGGTCAGGGCGCCATCCGGGCCGACCCGGAAGCAGCCCAGCAGACGGCCACCGTGGCTGGCGCCCGGTTCCATGTCATAAGCGCCCCACACCAGCCGCTGCACCAGATGGCGCACCAGCGGGTGGCCGGCCAGGAAGCGCTGGAAGATGGCCGGCTCCCATCGCCGCTGTGCACACATGGCCATTTCCAGCCGCCGTACCTGCTGATCCGCGATGCTGCGCGCATCCTTCTTGAGCGCCTTGAACCGCTCAGTCGCCGCTGCCGACAGCGCGGCGTCGTCGCTCTTGTTCGGCTTGGGCAGGTCGGCCAGGCGCACGCCCAGTGCATCGCGTATGCACGGCCTGAGTGCTTCGTCGAAGCCGATGCGGAACTGGCGCGGGCCAAAATCGAGCAGCAGGGCGCCGTCGTCGTCGAGGCCCAGGTCGGGCGCCAGGCGGTCTTCCAGTTCGTCGGTACTGAGATTGCGCGCTTCGGCGATCTGGGCGATCTGGTCGCGCGCGTTTTCCTGCAGCGCCTTGAACTTGACCTTCTGCGCAATCCCGTTGAGTAGCAACAGGGCCAGGTCGGTGCCGATCGTGGCCAGGATATCGAGACCGGCAATGGCGCGTGCGTTCTGGCTTTCGCCCGGCCAGGCGCGGATCAGCGGCGTGAGCTTGCGCGCGCAATCGTCGCCGCCAAACAGGCCCAGGGCCGTGAAGGCCCAGTTGTTTTTGGCATCGCCACCGGCATCAGCCCAGGCACTGAACAAGTCCCAGGCGAACCGGCTCAGGGAGTCGGGCGTACACGCCTGGCGTACTTGCTCGATACCGGCGTAGACACCGTCGGTCTGGGGAAAGCGCAGCATTACGCCGATCAGGTCGAGCGCCTCGTCCGGCAGTGGCTTGCCGTTGGCGGCCAGGAGCGGCCGCGTCCAGCTACGCGGCATCCAGAATGCCGGGAGCGCAGCGATTTTTGAAGGGAAGCGGTCGAGCGGATCTTCGTCCAGCATGGCGCGCATGGCGGCGTTGACGGCCTCCTGGCCGTAGCGGCCGGCCACCGCGATCAGCATGGCTTCATGGCCGTTCGCGGCCAGCAGGCGCAGTGCGCTGGCGGCGGCGTCGCGCGCTGCGCCGGCCTTGCCCAGCGCGGGGGCGGTCAGGCCGCAGGCGGCATGCTCCGGATTGGCCAGCAGCCAGCTGCGTGCCATGTCGCGCACGGCCTTGGACTTGAGCACCGCCAGCGCGCGCGCCACAGGCGCGGCCAGTTCGACGGCGCCGAAGTACATCGCATACTTCAATTCTTCGACAGGGCGGCGCTCGCACATCACCGCCAGGCCGGGCAGGGCATCGAGTCCCATGCTGCCGATGGCGTGACCGGGCGAGTTGATGTCGTGCTTCGCCATGGCGGCCCACACGGCGGCATTGAACGGCGGCGGCAGCTTTGCGATTGCATGCACGCTGTTTGCCATTTCGTGACCGCGTTGGCGGTAATTTTCCCAACATGCGACCACGCCCGCCACATCGCCGGCGGCGATCGCGCTGGTGTCGTTCGGTGTCTTGAATCCGGATCCGCCGTGCGTGTAGACGATGAGGCGCCGTTCGCGCAGCACGCGCTGGCGTTCGGCGTCGCTCCAGCGTTCGACTGGCGCCAGCGGCAGAATCTCCAGCGTCAACGCCTTGTTTGCGCTTTTTGCCCGCGCCAGCCACGGTGGGTTGGCCAGTACCGCGGGCAAGTCGCTGGTGCCAGCCGCGTCGGCCGGCACTTCCAGGCGGCCGGCAAGGCCGTCGAGCATCTTGATAGCCGCTGCCGACAGCCATGGCGTCAACGCAGGCAGGGCGGCCAGGTGTTGCGGAACCAGTGCGGCCAGCACCGAGCGTGCCGCGCCAGGGGCGCGCTTGTCAGTGGCGGTCAATTCGGCCAGGCCGGCGATGGCGGCGAGCGGCCAGCGTGCCGACGCCGCCGTCAGGCGCTTGATCGCCTTTTTTGCGGTAATCGATGCCAGGGCGCGGATCGCCTCCGGCGTGCCGATGCTGGCAATGGCGTCGGCGGCGAGATCGGCGCCAGCCCCGTCGCGCAATGCCGCCACGGCGTCGGTGCCGCGGTCCTGGATCGCGGTGGCAATCAACTCCGGCTTGTCGTACCACGCGAACAGGTAGAAGTCGTCGCATGCCTTGATCGTATCGAGGGCGCGCATGCTGGCGGCGTCGCGCACTGTCAGGCGCAGCCATGCCATCGAGGTGGGGTAGACGGGACCGGCGGCGGCGACGATGGCGTCCGACAGACCCAGGGCATCGGGCAGCAGCACGCCGAAGAGCGCCCGCCGGTGCGCCGCCAGCGAAGGCAAACCGTCGCGAACCAGCTGCACGCAGGCGTCCCACACGCCTTGCGGCGCGTGCGCCAGGTGGGCGCGCAGTGCCAGTTCGGTTTTGCCGAAGACGTTTTCGGTCGGGGCGAACCACTGCCCGGCATCGTCGTCAATACGGATGCCGGGGTTGCGCAGGCCTTGCTGGCACACGCTGATGCGTTCCATCTGCAGCAAGGCGTCAAGGGCGTACGCGACGCCTTCGCTGGCCACCAGGAAGTCGATGAAGGGCACGCCATCGGACGGCGCCAGCAGGTCGTCGAAAGTGGTCGATAGTGCCAGCAGGACGATGTCGGAGGCGGCGGAGCCGTCGCGCTGCCCGTGTTCGATGCGCTGCGCCGCTTCGTCCATTGCCGGGCGCCAGCCTGACGCCGAGAGCGCGGAACTGAGCGGCGCGCATTGTCTCGCATGGGCCAGGAACAGGTTCCAGCTGGCGTCGGCGTCGATTGCTGGCGCCGCGCCCGGGAAGCGGCGCGAGGGCAGGGCCAGCGCCATCATCGTGGCTGGCATGTCGATCAGCGGCGAGACGGCCAGCCAGGGGGCGATGTCGGACGCAGGCGTGGGCGCCGCTACCGGCACCGATGCCGGCACCGATGCCGCCGCCGTCGCCACTGGTGAACCGGCCCCTGTTTCGGCATAGCCCTTGCCGGCTTTTTCGCGTATCAGCTTGGCCATTGCCGCGCCGGCCGTGGCGGCATCCGGATGGTTCTTGGTCTGGACCTTGCCCGCCGTGCCGATCTTGCCGAAGCAGACCGTGACATCGCTGCCGTCCCGGCTCACTCCCCAGAATTTGCTGGAAACGCCATCGCTCAATTCAAATCGCCGCATCGTTCATCCTGAATATAAAAGTGTGGTCGCGCCGCTCAGGCGCCCAAATCCTGCATGTCGCGTATCAGTTCACTGGCGACGATGGCACCCAGCGTCGACAGGGGGTAACGTGGCGCTTTTCCGTTGACTGTATCACCGTCCACAACGCGCACTTCCTTCAAGCGCTGTTCCGGCTCGTGCTCGGGCATGCCGACGATCAGGCCGGGATCGAGCTGCTCGCCGGGCCAGGCGCGGATCAGGGGCGTGAGCTTGCGCGCGATGTCGTCGCTGCCGAACAGCCCCAGGGCGGTGAAGGCCCAGTTTTCACCGGGGTCGCCGCCTGCGGCGGTCCAGGCGCTGAACAGGTCCCATGCGAAGCGGCTCAGCGACGATGGCGTGCACGCTTGCCGTACCTGATCGATGCCTGCGTATGGATGGTCGGACCGGGGAAAGCGCAGCATCACCCCGATGGCGTCGAGCGCCGCGTCGGGAAGCACCTTGCCGTTGAACAGGCATGGACGGGGCCATTTCCCAGGCTGCCAGAATGCTGGCAGCGGTGCGATTTTGCTCGGAAAACGTTCGAGCGGATCGTCGTCCAGCAGGGCGCGCAATGCCGTTTCCACGGCTTCCTGCCGATAGCGGCTGGCGACCTGCGTCAACACCGCCTCGTGGCCGCCGCTGGCGAGCAGGCGCAGCACCGCAACAGCGGCATCGCGCGCGCTGCTGGCTTTGCCGAGAGCCGGCGCGATCAGGGCGCAGGCGCTGTGTTCAGGATTGGCCAGCAGCCAGTCGCGCGCCAGTTCGCGCGCGCTGTTGTTCTTCTGGCTGGCGTAGGCGCGCGCCACAGGCAACGCCAGTTCGGTGGCGCCGAAATACTTCGCATACGGCAGCTCGATGGCGGGCCGGCGCTCGATCATGATGGCCAGCGCTGGCACGCTGGCCAGGCCGAGCGTGCCGATGGCATAGCCGGGCGAATTGATTTCCCGCTTTGCCACGGCGGTCAGCAAGGCCGCATTGAATGGCGCGGGCAGGTCGGTGACGCTGTCCACGCAGCTGCCGATTTTGTCGGTCCCCAGGTTATCGACCCAGAGCGCCACCACACGGTCCACATCGCCAGCCGCCATCGCTGCTTCGGCGTCAGGCGGGCCCTCGTAGCGGCGCCAGTTATAGGGAGAGACGTCGTATCGGGTCGTGCTGCACATGGCCTGGCGTTCCTCCGGCGTCCAGCGCGCGATCGGCGCCAGTGCGAGTGGCTTGAGCGCCAGGATCGTGTGGTACTTCCTGGCGGACTTTGTCCACGGTGGGGCCGCGAGCACCGGTGGCAGCTCCTCCAGGCTGGCCGGCACGTTGTGCGATGCGGCCGGACACGGTGCGATCCCGCCCGCTGCCGGCGTCGGTTCGATGACTGCCCCGGCGCTGGTCTCGACATAGCCCTTGGCGATTTTTTCGCGAATCAGTTTTTCCATCGCGGCGCCGGCGCTGGCGCTGTCGGCGTAGCTTTTACACTGGCGCTGACCGGCGCTGCCGATCCTGCCGAAGCCGATATGGAGATCGCTGCCTGCCTGGTCGACTTGCCAGAATTTGATCGAAACATCATCATGGTATTCAAATCGTCGCATCGCGTGTCCTGAATGTTAACTAGTGCCGGCGCCGTCTCATGCGCGCAGATTGTTCATGTCGCGTATCAGCTCACTGACCGCCACCGGGTCGAGCGCGGACAGCGCAACCGGCTGGCCGATACCGCCCCATGTGTCGCCGCGCCCGACCCGCACGTCGCCCACGGTCTGCTCGGGATATTCGCCGGTGATCCCGGCGATCAGGCCCGGCGTGATGTGCAGCTCGGCCAGGTGCGCGGCATCGAGTGCCTTGGTGAAGGTCCAGATGCTGCCGCCGTCGCGCACCGGTCCCCGGCGCCAGCCCTTGTTCACCAGGCCCATGACGCGCCCACTCGGCGCCAGCTTGCCGTCCCAGCGCGCCAGGGTTTCCCGGCCCGCTTCGGCGTCGTCCAGCCGGTAGGTGTCGCGCCCGATCTGCGCGAACGGTTGCAGCAGTTCGTAGTCGGAAAACAGGCTGGCGAAGGCTTGTGCATCGCCTGCGGGAAGGTCCAGCGCATGCACGATGCCGATCCGCGCCGCGTGGTCCGGCGGCAGGTCGACAGCGTCGTCGGCCGCCGTGGTGAACATGCCGTCGGAGGCGACCCGGAAGCACGCCAGCAGCGCATTGCCTTCGACACTGTACAGGCCCCAGACCAGGCGCTGCACCAGATGGCGCAGCAGCGGGTGGTGTGCCAGGAAGTCGATGAAGACCTGCCGCTGCCAGCGCCGCTGCGCGCACATCGCCATTTCCATCCGCAGCACCTGCTGCGCGGCGATGGTGCGTGCGTCTTCCTTGAGCAGCGTGTAGCGTTTGACCGCCGCTGCCGACAAGGCCGGCTCGTCGCTCTTTTTCGGCTTGGGCAGATCCGGCAGGCGCGTGCCGGCGGTGTCGCGCACGCAGGGCTTGAGCGTTTCGTCGAAGCCGACGCGGAACTGGCGCGGGCCGAAGTCGAGCAGCAGCGTGCCTTGTTCATCGAGATCCAGGTCGGGCGCCAGGCGGTCTTCCAGTTCCTCGGTGCTTAAGCCGCGCGCCTCGGCGATGGCGGCGATCTTGTCGCGGGCGCGGTCCTGCAGCGCCTTGAACTTGACCTTTTGCGCGATCCCATTGAGCAGAATCAGGGCGGTATCGCTGCCGATCAATGCCAGCACGTCCAGGCCGGCGATGGCGCGCGCGCTGAGGCTTTCGCCGGGCCAGGCGCGCAGCAGGGGCGTGAGCATGCGCGCGCTGTCGTCGTTGCCAATCAGACCGAGCGCGAAGAAGGCCCAGTTTTCCTTCGGCTGCGCGCCATCTTCGACCCAGGCGCGGAACAGCTCCCAGGCGAAATCGGCCAGCGAGTCCGGCGTACATGCTTCTTTGAGCTGGGCGACGCCGGCATAGACACCGTCGGCGTGCGGAAAGCGCAGCATTTCGCCGATCGTGTCGAGCGTGGCGTCGGGCAGCGCCTTGCCGCTTGCGGCCAGGAGAGGACGGGCCCACAGATGCGGTGTCCATAACGGCGGCAAGGCGGTAATTTTGGCCGGGTGCAGGTCGAGCGGATCTTCATCGAGCATGGCGTGCATGGCGCCCGTCACGGCTGGCTGATCATAGCGGCTGGCGGCGTCGAGCAGCAACGCGCGCTGGCCGGCCGCATCGAGCAGCCGCAGCGCGCTGCGGGCCTGGTCACGCGCGCCGCCAGGCTTGCCGAGTGCGGGCGCAATCAGGCCGCTGGCGGCGTGTTCCGGGTTCGCCAGCAGCCAGTCGCCGGCACATGCACGCAGTTCTTTGCTTTTCAGGGTGGCCCAGGCGCGCGCCACTGGCGCGGCCAGTTCGACGGCGCCGAAGTGGCGTGCATACGCCAGGTCCTGCGCCGGACGCCGCTCAATCATGCCCACCAGGCCGGGCAGCCCTTCCAGGCCAAGGGTCGCAATCGCGTAGCCGGGCAGATTGACCTCGACCTGCGCGACGGCGTTCCAGACCTGCGCGCTGAGCGGCGCGGGCAGGTCGGCGATCATGCGCGCGGCGTCGTTGAGGTGCTTGCCGCCGGCAAGGCAGGCCAGCCAGGCGTCGATGATGGCAGCTGCCTCGGCGTGGGCGGTGGCCTCGGCCGACACCTGCGGCTCCGGCTCGCTCTTGTAAGAGCTGACGGTGTAGCGTGGCTGCTTGCGCAGGCGGGCGCGTTCCTCCTCGCTCCAGCGCATGATTGGGGCCAGCGGCAAGGGCGCCAGCACCAGTGGCGGCGCGGCTTTCTTCTTTTTCGCCGTCCATGGCGGGTTGGCCAGGATGGCCGGCAGGTCGGATGCGGCCGCGATATCGCGCACGGTGAGGTAGTGCGCGGCGGCGTTGGACAGCACCTTCCATGCGCGCGGCGAGAGCCACGGCTGGTAAGCCGGCACGCTGGCGGCATGCCGCGCGACCAGCGCGGCCAGGGAGCGGCGCGCGCGCGCCGGGCCGCAGTGGTCCCTGCCGATCAAATCGCTCAGCACCGCAATGGCGGCCTGCGGCCAGCGTTCGGCCGCCAGCGCAAAGCGCGCGCACTGCGCCTCGCCGTGGTCGCACGCCAGCGCCAATACGGTCAGCGACTCGGTGGTGCCGATGCAGGCTAGCGCCATGGCGGCCGCTTCTTCATGCATCGCCCCGTGTTTCAAGGCGTCGACAGCATCGACGCCGCGATCGCGCACGATCGTCACAAGCGCTTGCTGCGAGCGGCCAAAGTCGATATCGGCGGCGTGGCACGTGTTGCGCCACTTACGGATCGCTTTCATCGCTTCCGGCGACGTGGCGTAGGCAAGCAGCCATCCATATTGGGATAGCCAGTCGAGGCCATAGTAGCTTGGCGGCGGCTGCAGCGTCAGGGCGATGGCGTCGGCGATGTGCGGTGCGTCGGGCAGCAAGGCCGCCAGCAGCGGGCGGCGGCAGGTGTACAGACGCTCGATCGCGGCAAGGGCGATGCGCACGCATTCTTCCCAGACGTCGTCGGGCGCCAGCGCGAGGTAGCTGCGCAGCGTCATCTCGGTGGGGTCGTACATGTCGTTACGCAGGCAGCCGCGCGGGTCGGATGCGGCGCGCACGCCATGGCCAGCCCTGGTCGACTCAATGGCGGTGCATTCCATGCCGATCAGTGCTTCGAGCGCATGCGGCAGGCCGCGCTCGGCGGCCAGCACGTCGATCAGGGAGGCGCCACCGATCAGCGGCAGATAAGGAAAATCCAGATGGCGTTCGACCGCCAGCAGCACCGCATCGCAGGCCGCCGAACCGTGCCGTTCGCCGCTGGCGATGCGCGCGGCCGCCTCGCGCACGAGGTGTTGGTCGTCCGAACCGGCCGGGTCGAGGGCGCAGTGCTGGCGCGCCGCCGCGATAAACCGGTCCCAGATGGCACCGGTATCGGGGCAGGGCGCCGGCCCGGGAAAACGGCGCGAGGGCAGCGCTTCGGCCGCCAGTGCGGCGGGAAGATCGACCAGCGGGCCGATTGCGAGCCAGGGCGCCAGGACGCCGCTTGCGCTATCGCGCGATTGAGGAGGGTTCATTGTTTGTATTGTGTCGTAGGTGGCTGTTCATGCGCATAGTCGCACTAGTTCCCGAATCAGTTCGCTGGCGGCCGCTGTATCGAGCGACGCCAACGGCACGCTGGGGCGCATGCCTGCTTGGCCCGCGCACGCGATCACAACGCCGCCAAGCGTTTGTTCCGCGCTGTCGCCTGGCATGCCAACCATGATGCCGGGTGCGAAATCCAGTGTCGCGGTATATCCGCTGCCGAGGACCTTGACGATTTGCCAGATCGTGCCGCCATCCTGCATTTTGCCGCGCCGCCAGCCCTGGTTGAGCAGGCCGAGCAGGCTTGCGGTAGGAACCACCGTGCCGTTCCAGCGGCCGAGCGCATGATGCTTCTTTTCGAGGTCGTCCAGGGTGTACGTGTCACGGCCGATCTGCGCGAATGGCTGCAGCAGCTCGTAGTCCGCGAACAGCCGGGCGAAGGCGTCGGCGTCGGCTGGCGCCAGCGCGAGCGCGTGGGCAATGCCGACGACCGCGTCTTGCGCCAGCACGAAGGCGTCGTCATTGGCGTCGCTGAGCGCTCCTTCCGGCGTGACCCGGAAGCAGGCCTGCAACTGGCCGCCATTGGCGTCGTACACGCCCCATACAAGGCGCTGGGCCAGGTGGCGCACCAGCGGGTGCGCCACCATGCAATCGTAAAACACCCGCACCGGCCAGCGCCGCTGCGCGCACATGGCCAGCTCCAGCCGCAGCACCTGCTGACCGGCGATGGTGCGCGCATCCTTCTTGAGCAGCTTGAAGCGCTTGACCGCCGCCGTCGCCAGATCGGCATCGTCGCTCTTTTTCGGCTTGGGCAAGTCGGCGCTGCGCTTGCCGTCGGCCGCGCGCACGAATGGTGCGAGCGTTTCGTCGAAGCCGACACGGAACTGGCGCGGGCCGAAGTCGAGCAGCAGGGCGCCTTGTTCATCGAGGCCGAGGTCGGGCGCGAGACGGTCTTGCAGTTCTTCGCTCGCCAGGCCGCGCGCTTCGGCGATTTCCTTGATCTTTTCCTTCGCGCGGTCCTGCAGCGCCTTGAACTTGAGTTTTTGGGCGACGCCGTTGAGCAGCATCAGGGCGATATCGCTGCCGATCAGCGCGAGCACGTCCAGGCCGACGACGGCGCGCGCGTGCAGACCCTGGCCGGGCCAGGCGCGCACCAGCGCCGTGAGCCTGCGCGCGCTCTCGTCGTCGCCGAGCAGTCCGAGCGCGTGGAAAGCCCAGATTTCCTTGCCGCTGGCGCCGTCCTCCGTCCATGCGCGGAACAGCTCCCACGCAAAATCGGCCAGCGAATCGGGCGTGCACGCTTCCTTCAGTTCGGTGACGCCGGCGTACACGCGGTCGGCGTGCGCGAAACGCAGCATGGCGCCGATCGCATCCATCGCGTCATCGGGCAGCGCCTTGCCGCCGGCGGCGAGCAGAGGACGGGTCCACACCAGCGGTGTCCAGAACGCCGGCAGCTGGCCGGCCCTGGCCATCTCGCCCCATGCAGGCGCGGCCAGCACCGCTGGCAGTTCGCTGGCGACGACGCAGTCGCGCATCGTGATGTACTGCGCGGCGGCAACCGACAGCACCTTCCAGGCCGGCGCCGGAATCCACGGCCGCAGGGCGGGAACGCGGTGCGCATGGGTGGCCACCACGCCCGCCAGCAGCAGGCGCGCGCGCTCGGGGCCGCAGTGATCCCTGGCGATCAGTTGGCTCAGCGCCGCCATGGCGGCATCGGGCCAGCGCCGGCCGGCGCCGCCCAGATAGTCGGGCGGCAGCTTGCCGTGGCCCTGCACCAGTGCCATGATCGCTTCCGGGGTGCCAATACAGGCCAGCGCCTGTACCGTCTGCGCATACTTTACGCCGTCCTTGAGCGCATCGACAGCGTCGCACCCGCGGTCCTGCAATGCGGTGGCGACGGCGCGCGGCGATTGGTAAAAGCCGTCGTCGCGCAGATCCTCGCCGCGCGGCCACTGGCGCAGCGCGCGCCGTGCTTCGGGCGAGCTGGCGTACACGATCAGCCAGGCGTCGTTGCCGCACCATTGCGCACGCCCCTTGTCGTCCGTCTCCGGCTGCGGCATCAGCGCCAGCTCGTTGGCCAGTTCCGGCGCATCGGGCAGCAGCACGGCCAGCAGCGGACGGGTGCGGGTATGCAGTTCCTTGGCCGCGTCGCGCGCCATCCGGACGCATTGTTCCCAGATCTGTTGCGGGGCCTGCGCCAGATGGGCACGCAGCGCCAGGTCGGTGATGCCATAGAGCTGACGGGTGCCGCCGGTGTTGGCGTGCACTTCATGGCCGTTTTTATCGGGGCCGGCAGCCGGTTCGAGGTATATGCGCTGCGCCCTGAGCATGATGTCGAAGGCATACGGCAAGCCTTTGTCCGCAACCAGTACGTCGAGAAAAGGACAGCCTTCGGACGCCGGCCGCTTTTTTTCGTGAATTTTTTCCATCGCCAGCAGGATCGTATCGGTTTCCGGCGTGCCAAGCTGGCGGCGCTTGGCGAGGCGCTCGATGGTGTCGATGACGGCCGGCCGGTGCGCGCCGTCGCCGCCCGCTTGCAAGGTGCAGTTTTCGCGCATGCGGGTCAGGAACAGCACCCATCGCTCCCTGCTGGTCGCGCAAGACGGTGGACCGGGGTGGCGGCGCGAGGGCAGGGCGTGCGCCGCCAGTTCGGGCGGCGCCGCGATCACCGCATCGGCGTCGGACCAGGGCGGTGCGGCCGCCACCGGCGCGCCGGTCAGGCGCACAGCTTTTCCATGTCGCGAATCAGCTCGCTGACCATGGTCGGGTCGAGCGACGACCAGGCCACGCTCTCGCGGATGTCTTTCGGGCCGCCGCGCCCGATGCTCAGCGAGCCGAGCGTTTGTTCGGGAAACTCGTGCACCGAGCCGGCCCGGATGCCGGGCGCGATGTCCAGCGTTGCGGTGTAGCCGCCGCCGGGCACCTTGAGCAGGTCCCAGATCATGGCGCTGTCGTGCGTTTCACCCAGCCGCCAGCCCTGGTTCAACAGGCCGAGCAGCCGCCCGGTCGGCACTACCTTGTCTTCCCAGCTGCCGAACCCCGAATTGTTGTTCCCGTGGTCCAGGGCATAGGTGTCGCGTCCGAGCTGTGCGAACGGTTGCAGCAGTTCGTAATCGGCGAACAGCTGGGCAAAGGCGGCGGCGTCGGCCGGCGCCAGCGCGAGCGCATGCGGAATGCCGACCATGCATTGCGCCAGCACGACGGCGTCGTCGGCGGCGTCGCTGAGCGTTCCTTCGGGCGTGATCCGGAAGCAGGCCTGCAACTGGCTGCCGGTAGTGTCGTACATGCCCCACACGAGGCGCTGGGCCAGATGGCGCACCAGCGGGTGCCGCACCATGCAATCGTAAAACACCCGCACCGGCCAGCGCCGCTGCGCGCACATCGCCAGTTCCAGGCGCAGCACCTGTTGCGCGGCGATGGTGCGCGCATCCTTCTTGAGCAGCTTGAAGCGCTTGACCGCCTCCGTCGCCAGGTCGGCGTCATCGCTCTTTTTCGGCTTGGGCAGGTCGGCGCTGCGCGCGCCGTCGTTGTCGCGCACGAACGGCGTGAGCGTTTCGTCGAAGCCGACCCGGAACTGGCGCGGCCCGAAGTCGAGCAGCAGCGTTCCCTGTTCATCCAGGCCAAGGTCGGGCGCCAGGCGGTCTTCCAGTTCGTCGCTGGT
This sequence comes from Massilia frigida, assembly GCF_011682175.1. GTDB lineage: Bacteria > Pseudomonadota > Gammaproteobacteria > Burkholderiales > Burkholderiaceae_D > Telluria_A > Telluria_A frigida. The sequence continues at coordinate 71,304 of NZ_WHJG01000018.1, read as the reverse complement.
CAAGCCGCGCGCCTCGGCGATCTCGTTGATCTTTTCCTGCGCGCGGTCCTGCAGCGGCTTGAACTTGAGCTTTTGGGCCACGCCATTGAGCAGCATCAGGGCGGTGTCGCTGCCGATCAGCGCCAGTACGTCGAGCCCGATGACGGCGCGCGCGTGCAGGCCCTGGCCGGGCCAGTCGCACAGCAGGCGGGTAAGCCTGCGCGCGCTCTGGTCGTTACCGAGCAGGCCAAGTGCGTGGAACGCCCAGATTTCCTTGCCCTTGGCGCCGTCGTCGGTCCAGGCGCGAAACAGGTCCCAGGCGAAAGCGGCCAGCGAATCGGGCGTGCATGCTTGTTTCAGTTCGCCGACCCCGGCATACACACCGTCGGCGTGCGGGAAGCGCAGCATGACGCCAATCGCATCCATCGCGTCATCCGGCAGGGCCTTGCCGCTGGCGGCCAGCAGGGGACGGGTCCATACCAGCGCAGTCCAGAAGGCCGGCAGCTTGCCGATCCTGGCCGGGTAGCGCTGCAGCGGGCTTGGGCCGAGCATGGCGCGCATGGCGGCGCTGACGTCGGGCTGGCGGTAGCGAGCGGCCACGTCCAGCAACAGGTCGGCATGGCCGGCGGCGGCCAGCACGCGCAGGGATTGGCGCGCATGGTCGCGTTCCACTCCCGCCTGGCCCAGGGCCGGGGCAATCAGGCCGCAGGCGGCGTGCTCGGGAAAATCGAGCAGCCAGGCGCGCGCCTGGGCCAGCAGCGCCTTGCTCTTGAGCGTCGCATACGCGCGCGCCACCGGCGCGGCCAGGTCGACCGCGCCGAAGTACTGTACATATTCCATTTCCCTCGTTGGCGCCGACGTGAACATGTCGACCAAGGCCGGCAGGGCGTCCACGCCGAGCCGGGCGATGGCGTAGCCCGGGCGCGTCATGCCCATGTGCGCCACCGCGTTCCATACGCGCGCATTCATCGGTGCCGGCAAGTCCGCGATCGCGCGCGCCTGCTCCTGAAGGCATTCGTTCGGATCGAGGCAGTCGACCCAGCGCGCCAGGCTGCCGTCGGTATCGATGTCATCGACCGCCTGCACCGCGCCCGCCATCGGATATTGACGGCGAACGAGGTAGTCCTGGTAGCGGTAACCGTCGTCGGCGACGCGTTCGCGTTCGGTCTCGCTCCAGCGTACGACGGGATCGAGCGCCAAGGCGGCGAGCGCAAACGGCTGCGCTTCTTGCGTGGCCGGCTGGCACCACGGCGGCGCGGCCAGCACCGGCGGCAGTTCGCCCGGGTCCGCACAGTCGCGGCCCCCGAGGTAGTGGGCGGCGGCGACCGACAGCACTTCCCACGCCGGCGCCGAAATCCATGGTTTGAGGGCGGGCACGCGGCGCGCGTGGGTTGCCACGACGCTGGCCAGGGCCGGACGCGCGCCGCCCGGTCCGCAGTGGTCCTTGCCAATCAATTCGCTCAGCGCCGCCATGGCAGCATCGGGCCATCGCTGTCCGGCCGCGCACATATGGGTGAACCAATTTTCTCCATAGCCCCATGCCAGTGCGCGCAGCGCTTCCGGCGTACCGATGCAGGCCAGGGCCTGTTGCGCGGCGTCCGCGCCCCGGCCGCCTTCGAGCGCTTCGAGCGCTCCGGGGCCGCGGTCGCGCAATGCGGTGGCCACGCTCATCAAGGAGCTGTCGAAGTCGCGCGGCGACAGGCGCTGGTGCGGCGGCCAAAGGCGCAACGCCTGGCGCGCCTCGGGCGATGTGGCGTACGCGATCAGCCAGCTGTAGTTGCAGCACCACCAGCGGCCGCCTTCATAGTCTGGTTCGGGCGCCAGCATCAGAGCCAGTTCGTTAGCCAGTTGCGGCGCGTCCGGCAGCAGCGCGGCCAGCAGCGGCAGGGAACGCGAGGGCAGCGCCCCGGCCGCCTCGCGCGCGCGCTGGACCGCTTGCTCCCACAGCGCCTGCGGGGCGTGCGCCAGGTGGGCGCGCAACCCCAGTTGGGTGAGGCCGTACAGCGCAAAGGGCCCGGCTTCCCTGGTCTCGACCTTGTTCCACGACTCGGCGCTCCATCGGCTCTGTTCCTCGATGCCGACGCGTTGCAGCATGATCAGGATATCGAAGGCGTACGCCAGCCCCTTGTCGGCGACCAGCACATCGATGAACGGGCAGCCTTCGGCCGCTGGCCGCTGTTTTTCGTTGATGATCTCCGTGGCCAGCAGGATGACATCGGACGCTGGTGAACCAAGCCGCTTGCCCTTGGCGATGCGGGCGATGGCCTCGATCACGCCCTCCTTCAAACTGGCGTCGCAGCCGGTCGCCCGCAGTACGCAATGGGCGCGCACACGCTCGAGGAACAGCGCCCAGCGCGCGTCGCTGTCGGTGCTCGGCGGCGGGCCGGGGTGGCGGCGCGAGGGTAGGGCGTGGGCGGCCAGTGCGGGCGTTAACTCGAACTGCGGATCGGCGTCGAGCCAGGGCGGCGCGTCACCCGGCGCCGCCGGCGTAACCGGCGCAACCGGCGCAACCGGCGTAACCGGCGCAACCGGCGCAACTGGTGCAGCCCTCGGGGCCACGGCCTTGACCGCAGCGGGAGTGGCCACGGCGGCCGTCGCCACGGCGGCCGTCGCTGCGCTGGTTTCAGCGTAGCCCTTGGCGGTTTTTTCGCCGATCAGCTTAGTCATCGCCGCCGCCGCCCTGGCTGCGTCGGCGTGGTTCTTGGATTGGCGCTGTCCGGCCGTGCCGATCTTGCCGAAGCCGATATGCAGGGCGTCGCCGGCCTGTTCGATTTCCCAGAATTTGCTGGAAACGCCATCATTAAATTCAAGTCGCCGCATCATTTACCTGCCTGTATAGTGTGCCAATGGTCCGCTCATGCGCATAACTGCTCCATCACCCGGATAAATTCGCCGACAACGACCGGGTCCAGCACGGACAAGCGCGCGCCCGCGTCGACGCTGTAGTGTTCGAGAACCAGCCTGACCAGCATCTGCGCCTTGTCAGCGTTGATCAGCCCTGTCGTCAGGCCCGGTGCGATGTGCACGTGCGCCACCTTGCCCTGGCCGAGCCACCTTGAAAATTCAAACGCTTCGCCGCCGCTGCCGATGTCGCGGTGCCAGCCCCGTTCGGCCAGGCCAAGCAGACGCCCGGTACTGACCACGGCGCCGTCCCAGCACCAGGTGGCGCAGCAGCGGGTGGCCGGCCAGGAAGTAACGGAAGGCTTGCACCGTCCAGCGCCGCCGCCCGCACATCGCCTGTTCCAGGCGCAGCACCCGCTGGGCGGCGATGGTGCGCGCGTCTTTCTTGAGCAGCTTGTAGCGCTCCACGGCGGCTGCCGCCAGTTCGGCGTCGTCGGTCTTTTTCGGCTTGGGCAGCTGGTCCAGGCGTGCGCCCTGCGCATTGCGCAGGCAAGGCTTGAGCGCCTCGTCGAAGCCGGCGCGGAACTGGCGCGAGCCGAAGTCGAGCTGCATTTCGCCCTGTGGGTCCAGGTCCAGGTCGGGCACCAGGCGCTCTTCCAGTTCCTCGGTGCTTAGTTCGAGCGCCGCAGCGATCTCGCCGATTTTGTCGTAGGCGTGGTGCTGCAGTGCCTGGAATTTGACCTTTTGCGCGATCCCGTGCAGGAGCATCAGGGCAGTGTCGCTGCCGATCATGGCCAGCACGTCGAGGCCTGCTCACGCAATAGCATGTCGCCCTCGCTGTAATTGTCGTAGATAGAGTAGCCTGAATTGTCCCGTTCGGCGCAGATGTCGATGTCGCGCGTTACGCCGGGAAACCGGCGCGACGGCATCGCCAGCGCCGCCAGCTCGGGCGAGATGTCGACCAGCGGCTCGACCGCCAGCCAGGGCGCCGCGCTGCTTTCAGCGTAGCCCTTGCCGGTTTTTTCGCGAATCAGCTTGTCCATCGCCGCCGCCGTGGCGTGGTCCGGATGGGTCTTGGTTTGCCGTTGTCCCGCCGCGCCCACCTTGCCGTAGCGGACATGGACATCGCAGCCGTCCTGGTCGACTTCCCAGAATTTGTCGGACGCGCCCTGGTCATATTCGAAACGTCGCAATGGGCGTCCTAACTGGGCTTGAAGGAAAGAGGGGGGCGGCTACCGGCGCGCGCCGCACTCTTGTTTCGCTTGCTCATAAGTAGTGATAAATGTTGCAAAAAATAATACTTTACGGCAAAGCGGTGTCCCTGTCGAGCCGCGCCAATCCGGTTATGATGCGCATCCGGACATCCCATCGTGAGACGTGCAATGAAGAAATCCCTGTTTTGCCTGGCATTGATGCTGGGCGGCGTGGCGCAAGCGGACGAGCTGGCCGACGCCAACGCCCTGTTCGCGAAAAAGTCTTATCCGCAAGCGCTGCAGCTCTACACCAAGCTGGCCAACGCCGGCAATGCCGAAGCCCAGTTGCACATGGGCGAAATGTATTTTTACGGCGAGGCGGGGACGGTGGACTTGGCCAAGGCCGAAGCCTGGTTCAAGAAATCGGCGGCCAAGGGCAACAAGACCGCCGCCGGCTCGCTCGCGATGATCAACAAGCGCGCAACGCGGCGCGCCGAGCTTGATTACTGGATATCCAAATACGATGGCGCCGAGCTCAGCGCGGGCCAGTTCCGCTGCCCGGTGCCGCGCATTCCGGCCATGTCGAAGCAGAACGATGAAATCGAGAGCGTCTCGGCCAAGGTCGCGGCCTGGCAGGATTGCTACAACGGCTTCGTGCGCAACCTCAACGAGGCCAGTCCGCTGACCAAGCGCATTCCCAAGGAGGTGGCCGACCTGCTGACCAAGGACGAAGCCGAACAGTCACGCATGCACCTGGAAGGCGTGTATGCGGGCATCGCCGAAAACGCCAAGGTCTCGGCCAAGCTGGTGCTGGCCGACTTCGGCGCCTGGCGCAGCGCCACCGACGCCTATATCAAGGAACACAACCGGATCGTCACCGAAGCGGCGACGACGGCGCCGCGCAAGGGCGACTAGACGGCACGGGCGCAGTGGAACAGCGCCCGCACGCTCAGTTCCAGCTGCGCATCAATCCTACCGCCAGGCCTTCGAGCGCGAACTCGTCGGTCGCCGGATCGACATGGATGACCTTGAAGTCCGGATTTTCCGGCAGCAGTTCGATCAGCGAGCCGGTCTTTTTGTAGCGCTTGACGGTGACATCGTCACCGATCCGGGCCACCACGATCTGGCCATTCTTGGCGCTGTCGACCTTTTTGACGGCCAGCAGGTCGCCATCCATGATGCCGGCGTCGCGCATCGACCAGCCACGCACCTTGAGCAGGAAATCGGGACGCGACGAGAACATCGCCGGGTCCACGCTGTAGGTCGCTTCCACATGCTCCTGCGCGAGGATGGGCGAACCGGCAGCCACGCGCCCGACCAGCGGCAGCGACATCAGCAGGTTCGGCGGCGGCATCGGAAGAGCGTCGACGCTGGCGCCGATCAGGCGGATGCCGCGCGAGGTGCCGGGCGAAATTTCGATGACCCCCTTGCGCGCGAGCGCCTGCAGATGCTCTTCGGCCGCGTTGGCCGACTTGAAGCCCAGTTCATTGGCGATCTCGGCACGGGTGGGAGGAAAGCCCGTGTTCTCGATCGCATCCTTGATCAGGTTGAGGATTTGTTCTTGCCGTGGAGTGAGCTTGATCATCGGTATGCGGGACTGTGTATATGGACAGACTGTATTTTTGTACAGTATTTCGCGCAATGCAAGGGTTAATTGGCCGAACAGGCGAATTATTTGCGACGGGCGCTGTCCAACAAGCGGCAGAGGAGGCGCGTCATGGGTCGGCGTGAAGTTCCAGGGGTGAGTTATGAGGAAGATTTTGTGCTGTGGCTTGAGCAGCAAGTGAGTTTGCTGCGCGCGCGCCAGTTCGGGCAGCTTGATATCGACAATCTCGTAGCGGAGCTTGAGGCCATGACCGGCCGTGATCGCAGGGAGCTAAGCAGGCGCCTGAAGGTGGTGCCGATTCACCTGCTTAAGTGCCAATATCAGCCCAAGCGTAAGTCAAGCAGCTGGCTAAATACGCTTGCCCACCAGCGTGACGAAATCGCGCCGTTGTTGCAAGACAGTCCCAGTCTTGTTGGTGACATTCCAGCGCTTGCCAGGCGCCGCTATCGGCAAGCCGTACTGGCTGCGGCGCGAGAAACCCGCCTGCCCCCAAAGGCATTCCCAACCGAACTCCCCCTACAGCGCAGCCCAACTGCTGGACGACGACTTCGTGCCGTGAACAGTGCCCGATCGCACAAGTGCCGCACTGCGTCCTTGATTGTTGCTGCATTACACGCTATAATTGCCGGCTTTCCCTTCCCACACTCGTCTTGACGCCGAGGTGGGCATTTGTTTAAACGTCCCTAAGGAGTTATGCATGCGTCATTATGAAATCGTTTTTATCGTCCACCCGGACCAAAGCGAGCAAGTCCCGGCGATGATCGAACGCTACAAAGCCAGCGTAACCACGCGCGGCGGTTCGGTTCACCGTGTTGAAGACTGGGGCCGTCGTCAGATGGCTTACTCGATCCAGAAGCTGCCAAAAGCGCACTACATCTGCCTGAACATCGAATGCGACAACGAGACCCTAGTGGAACTCGAAACCGCGTTCAAATTCAATGATGCCGTGCTGCGTCACCTCACCGTTAAGATGAAGAAGGCTGAAACCGCGCCGTCGCCGATGATGAAATCGGTACAACGTGAAGACGCAGCCAAGAGCCACCGCACTGAAGCCCCTGCTCCTGCAGCCGCTCCAGCGCCAGCTCCAGCCGCAGCAGCGTAATTGTTGACCGGGATCCCTGAACGCGACTTGACCTCACCCCGGTGAATCAACTCCAGTTCGTAGCCCTGATTTGCGAGCGCGACGTATTGCGCTATACCCCGGCCGGCGTGCCGATCGTGACCGCCACTCTGATGCACAGTTCGCAGCAGATGGAAGCAGGGGTAGCCAGGTTGGTCGAATTCGACATCACCGCGCTTGCCGCGGGCGAGATTTCGGGACGATTCAGCCAGGCCGAGTTGGGTGCCGTGCATCAGTTCACGGGATTTTTGGCCAAGAAGAACCGCAGCAGCAAAAGCCTGGTGTTTCACATCATTGATTTCTGTGCCGCCGCCTGACGCGTCAGCACATTTTTAGATACAGGAGCCTCAAATGGCATTCGGTAAAAAATTCGACAAGAACAAGCTCAAGCTTAAAGAAAAGCGCAAACAACAGAACCCACTGTTCAAGCGTAAGAAATTCTGCCGCTTCACCGCAGCAAACGTTGAACAGGTCGACTACAAAGACGTAGACACCCTGAAAGACTTCGTCCAGGAAAACGGCAAGATCATGCCAGCACGCCTGACCGGTACCAAGGCGCACTACCAGCGCCAGGTTGACACCGCAATCAAGCGCGCCCGCTACCTCGCGCTGCTGCCATACACCGATCTGCACCACGCTTAATCGCTGCGGATAAACTGGAGAAACTCTATGCAAATCATTCTGTTGGAAAAAGTTGTTAACGTCGGCAACCTGGGCGATGTTGTTAAAGTCAAAGACGGTTACGCACGTAACTTCCTGATCCCGCAACGCATGGCTCGCCGTGCTACCGCATCGGCCGTCGCTGAATTCGAAGTCAAGCGCGCCGAACTGGAAAAAGCAGCAGCTGCCAAGCTGGCCGCTTCCCAGGCCCAAGGCGACAAGCTGGGCGGCATGACCATCTCGATCGCTCAAAAAGCGGGCGTCGATGGCCGTCTGTTCGGTTCGGTCACCAACTTCGACATCGCCGAAGCGCTGACGAAAGCTGGTTTCGCTGTAGAAAAAGCGCAAGTACGCATGCCTACCGGCCCGCTGAAAACGACTGGCGAGCACGCTGTTGCAGTCGCCCTGCACACCGACGTCGTTGTCGAGATCACCATCGCTGTTGTTGGCGAAGCTGCCTAAGCGACATCAAGTCATATTGTTGCCTTGCAAGCATCATGCTTGCAAGGCAACCACAGAAAAGCCGGGTCTTCCCGGCTTTTTTTACGCCCAAAATCCCCCAATTATGTCAGCCAGTTGACCCGAAGCAGGTATAATTCGCGCCATGAACGCACCATCCGATCCGCAGCTAGACGCTCTCCGCATCCCGCCCCATTCCATCGAAGCAGAACAATCTGTGATCGGTGGTTTGCTGCGCGATAACGCCGCGTTCGACCGCATTGCCGACATGATGCATGCGGACGACTTCTACCGCTACGATCACCGCATCATCTTCGAGCAGATCGTCAAGCTGATCAACCAGTCGAAACCGGCCGACGTGATCACCGTGTTCGAGGCGCTCTCCAACATCGCCAAGGCCGAAGACGTGGGCGGCTTGCAGTACCTGAACGCGATGGCGCAGAACACGCCGTCGGCGGCCAACATCCGGCGCTACGCCGAGATCGTGCGCGACCGCGGCGTGCTGCGCAAACTGATCACCGTGGCCGACGAAATTTCCGGCAATGCGTTCAACCCGCAAGGCAAGGAAGTCAAGCAGATGCTCGACGAAGCCGAGTCCAAGATCTTCGCCATCGCCGAACAGGGCGCGCGCGGATCGCAAGGCTGGCTCGCGGTGCAGCCGCTGCTCACGCAGGTGGTCGAGCGCATCGATGAACTGTACAGCCGCGACAACCAGAGCGAAATCACGGGCGTGCCGACCGGCTTCATCGACCTTGACCGCATGACCTCCGGCCTGCAGCCGGGCGACCTGGTGATCGTGGCCGGCCGTCCATCGATGGGCAAGACCGCGTTCTCGGTCAACATCGGCGAGAACGTGGCGATCGAAGCCGGCCTGCCGGTCGCGATCTTTTCGATGGAGATGGGCGGCACCCAGCTGGCCATGCGTATGCTCGGTTCGGTCGGCCAGCTCGATCAGCACCGCCTGCGCACCGGCCGCCTGAACGACGAAGACTGGCCGCGCCTGACGCACGCGATCCAGAAAATGAACGACGCCCAGCTGTACATCGACGAGACCCCGGCATTGAATCCGATCGAGCTGCGCGCGCGCTCGCGCCGCCTGTCGCGCCAGTGCGGCAAGCTTGGCCTGATCATCATCGACTACATCCAGCTCATGACGGGCAGCCAGCCGGGCGACAACCGCGCCTCGGAGATTTCCGAGATTTCGCGTAGCCTGAAAGGCCTGGCGAAAGAGCTGCACTGTCCCGTGATCGCCCTGTCGCAGTTGAACCGCTCGCTGGAACAACGCCCCAACAAACGCCCCATCATGTCCGACTTGCGCGAATCGGGCGCTATCGAGCAGGATGCCGACGTCATCATCTTCCTGTATCGCGATGAGGTCTACAACCCGGATTCGCCCGACAAGGGCACCGCGGAGATCATCATCGGCAAACAGCGTAACGGTCCGATCGGTTCGATACGACTGACCTGGATCGGCCAGTACACCAAGTTCGGTAACTACAGCGGTAACCTGGCAGTCTACCAGGGCGACTAAATCACGATGCCGCCGCCACGAGCGGGGGCCTTCTGCAGTATCAATTACGCTTTAACGCTTTAACGGAGAAACCATGTTTGGACGCCTGATGCCCACCGAGGGCAAATTTTTTGAGCTCTTCAACCAGCACGCCGCACTGTGCGTGAAGGGCGCGCATGAAATGGTTGGCCTGATGACCAACTTCGACGACCTCGAAAACCGCGTCCACGCGATCGAAAGCATCGAAAAGCAAGCCGACAAGATCACCTACGCCACGGTCGACATGCTGCACAAGACTTTCATCACCCCGATCGACCGCGACGACATCCACAAGCTGATCACGCGCATGGACGACATCCTGGACCTGATGGAAGACGCGGCGCAGACGGTTTCGCTGTACGACCTGAAAGCGGTGACGCCGGAAGCGAAGCGCCTGGCCGAACTGTGCCTGGCCTGCTGCCAGAAAGTCGAGCAAGCCGTCGGCCTGCTGCACAACATGGACAACTCGCAAAAGATCGTCGCCATCTGCGAAGAGATCGACCGCCTTGAATCGGACGCCGACCATGTCATGCGCGCCGCCATGTCGAAGCTGTTCCGCGATGAACCGGACGTGCGCAACCTGATCAAGCTCAAAGCGATCTACGAGATCCTGGAAACCGTCACCGACCGCTGCGAGGATGTTGCCAACATCATCGAAGGCATCATCGTCGAAAACGCGTAAGCGGGACGAACATGGAACATATCCAAATCAGCATTTACGTGCTCGGCATGTTGATCGCGCTGGCGCTGCTGTTCGACTTCATGAATGGCTTCCACGATGCGGCCAACGCGATTGCGACCGTGGTCTCGACGGGCGTGCTCAAGCCGCAGACGGCGGTGGCCATGGCTGCCGTCTTCAACTTCATCGCCATCGGCGTGGTCGGCCTGCACGTGGCCACCACCCTGAGCAAGGGCACCATCGACCCCAAGGTGGTGGACCATTACGTCATTTTCGGGGCCCTGGTCGGGGCCATCATCTGGAACCTGATCACCTGGTATTACGGCATTCCTTCCTCCTCCTCGCACGCGCTGATCGGCGGCCTGGTGGGCGCCGCGGTGGCCAAGTCCGGCACCGGCGCGCTGGTTGGCGCGGGCTTGCTCAAGACCGTCATCTTCATCGTGGTCGCGCCGCTGCTCGGCTTTGCGCTGGGCTCGATCATCATGCTCATTGTGGCGTGGGTGTTCGTCAAATCCACGCCGCGCAAGGTCGATACCTGGTTCCGCCGCCTGCAGCTGGCATCGGCCGCGGCGTATAGCCTGGGCCACGGTGGCAACGACGCGCAAAAGACCATGGGCATCATCTGGATGCTGCTCATCGCCAGCGGCTATACCGATGCCGCGGACAAGGCGCCGCCGAGCTGGGTCATCATCTCGTGCTACGCGGCGATCAGCTTCGGTACGCTGTTCGGCGGCTGGCGCATCGTCAAGACCATGGGCCAGAAGATCACCAAGCTCAAACCGGTGGGCGGCTTTTGCGCCGAAACCGGCGGCGCGATCACGCTGATCCTGTCGAGCTATTTCGGTATTCCGGTCTCGACCACGCACACCATCACCGGCGCCATCGTCGGCGTGGGTTCGTCGCAGAAAATGTCGGCGGTCCGCTGGGGCGTGGCAGGCAATATCGTGTGGGCCTGGATTTTCACGATCCCGGCGTCGGCCTTCATGGCGGCGGTGGCCTGGTGGATCGGTACCCACATCATGTAAGCCAGGCACCCGCCTGACAAAAAAACCGCCGGTTGCGACCTGCGGTTTTTTTTCGTCCGGCCGCTGCGGCACGCTAGCGGATGCATACCTGGCGCACCGTGCGCAGGTCGGTGATGCCCAGCAGGACCTTTTCGATGCCATCCATTTTCAGGGTGCGCATGCCGTCGTCCAGGGCGGCGGCGAGCAGGCTGGCGACGCGGCCGCGCTCTTGCAGCAGGCGCTTGATATTGTCGGTGCCGATCATCAGTTCGTGCAGGCCGACCCGGCCCAGGTAGCCGCGGTTGCACGCGGCGCAGCCGCGCGCGCGAAACAGGGTGAAGTGGCCGTCGCTGCCGGCATGGCGCGCGCGCCAGTCGTCCAGCACAGCGCTGCCGGCGGCGCTGGCGTGGGGCAGCTCGGCGCAGTATTCGGCGAGCAGTTGCGCCATCTCGGCATCGTCAGCGCGGTAGGGCTCCTTGCACGCGTTGCACAGGCGCCGTGCCAGGCGCTGCGCCAGTACCCCAAGCAGCGCGTCGGCGAAGTTGAACGGGTCCATGCCCATGTCGAGCAGGCGCACGATCGATTCGGGCGCGCTGTTGGTGTGCAGCGTGGCCAGCACCAGGTGCCCGGTCAGCGAGGCCTCGATGCCGATGCCGACAGTTTCGCGGTCGCGCATTTCGCCGACCATGATCACGTCCGGGTCGGCCCGCAGGAAAGCCCGCATCACGGTCGCGAAATCGAGCCCCGCCTTGCGGTTGACCTGCACCTGGCGCAGCCCTTTCTGGGTGATCTCGACCGGGTCCTCGGCGGTCCAGATCTTGGTGTCGGGCGTGTTCAGGTAGGCCAGCAGGGAGTGCAGGGTGGTGGTCTTGCCCGAGCCGGTCGGCCCGCACACGAAAAACAGGCCGTGCGGCTTGTCGACCGCCGCCCGCAGGCGCGCCAGGTTGTGCGGCAGGACACCGAGCTGGTCGAGCGCCATGGCATCGCCGTGCGGGAGGATGCGCATCACGATATCCTCCACGCCGCCGGCCGAGGGAATGGTGGCCACGCGCAGTTCGATGTCGAGCGGCCCGTATTTGCGGAACATGATCTTGCCGTCCTGCGGTTTGCGCCGCTCGGAGGTATCGAGGTCGCACATGATTTTTACGCGCGCCACCAGGGCGTTGCGGTAGCTGGCCGGGATGTCGATGTAGGGCACCAGCGCGCCGTCCTTGCGGAAGCGGATCGCCGTGCGTCCGTTGCCCGGCAGCGGCTCGATATGGATGTCGGACACGCCCTGGCGGCGGGCATCCATGATCACCTTGTTGACCAGCTTGACCAGTTCATTCTCGACCGCCTGCGACACCGGCTGCACGGCTTCGCCGTCGCTGTCGTCGTGCGCCATGCCGGACAGGACCTCGCGTAGCGAACTGCCGTCGCTGCGCGCGGTGGTGCCGAAGAACTGGTCCAGCGTGCGCCGGAATTCGGCGCCCGTGGTCACGCACCAGGCCGGGGTGGACTTGGGGAAGACCTGGTTGACGATGCGGCTGGCGCGCACCCGTTCCGGATCGAGCGCCAGGACCAGCAGGCCGTCCTTGTTTTCGTCGAGCGGGAGCCACTGGTTTTCTTCGACGTACTGGGCCTTGAGGTTCCTGAGCAAGTACGCGGGCTTCATGCGGCCCGGCAGGAACGGCTCGTACGGCACCTTGAAGTGGCGTGCCAGCGCTTTGCCGATGGCCTCCAGCGGCACCTGAAAGTCCTTGACCAGCACCTCTTCGATGTCGAGCAGCTGGGCGTGTGCCGCGCGGCGCGCGTGTTCGAGCTCGGCGGCGGACAGCAGGTCGTCCGCGACCAGTGCGTCGTATTTGGTAGGCGATTGCATGGGGTTCCCGTCATCGCGGTCGGCGAAAACCATTAGCATGTAGATTTTTTGACAACGCTGGCTTGATCCCGCTCACGCGTGCGGGCCGAACCGGCGGGCCGGCGCCGTGTCAGTTGGGACCGAGCAAGTCGTGCGCGTCGAGGATGGCGTAGATGATTTCCGGATGCCTGTCGAGGCAGCGCCGGATCGCGGTGGGGACCGCCTGGCGGGTCTTGCGGCACAGGCCCGGCCGCTCGGCCAGCACGATGCTCAGGCCGCGCGCGCTGCGCACTTCATTGTTGCTCGGGGTGATGCGCAGCACCACGCCGAGCTGGCTGTTGAGGCGCTCGGCCAGTTTGTTCAGCTCGTCGTAGCTGGCGATATTGTCGATGTGCGCGAGCAGCTTCTTTTCTTCTTCGCGCGTCAGGCGCAGGATGCGCGTGTCGCTGTCGGCGTCGGCGAGCAAGACGTCGCGCTGGCACACGCAGGCGCCTGGCGGGCATTCTGTTCGGATCGGAAAGGGAAATGCCTGGAGCATCGTCATCAATCGCGGCAGCGGTGGGGCGCGGCGGAATCACAGAGTAGCGCCGCAGCGGTGGCGCTGTCAATCGCTGCCCGCGCTCGGCGCTTTAGCCGGTGCGTATGTCGACAGGGCTGCCATCGCACGTCACAAAGCCGCACGAAACAATCTCCCCTTCATTTGATGCGTTCAAGGATTGACGGCTGGTACGTTCATGCGGTGTCCAAGCTCCGCATTCCCATACGTGCGCACCACCTCCGAAATCACCACGTGATAGCCGTCGAGCCATCTGGCCTGGGCCGCCTTGGCTTGCAGGTGTGCCGGGTGCTGCATCAGCGCCTGTAACGCTTCCAGGCTCTCCCAGTAATACACGTTGGAGAACAAGCCGGTCGTGCGATTTTCCCACGCCTCTTCACCCAGATAGCCGGGCAGCGCCTTGGCGGCGTCGGCGATGACTTTGTCGAGCTGATGGAATTCTTCGTCGAGATGCTTGGTGCCGAAAATGAAAGTAGAGGAGTACATGGCCTTGATGGTGGATGAGTGAATCGCGATTGTGCCACGTGGGCAACGATATTGCTGGCAGATCATAATTGCATGAGAGAATGCCGCACATTATCGTGAAGGAATGCCGTGAACTGGAAGCCGAACAAGTGGATCGCCACTGGCCTGAACATCTTTTTCTCCCCGCTCGGTCTGGTCTACGCCGGCGCGCCGCGCCTGGCTGCGCTGGTATTCGGCGGCATCGTGCTGCTGTTGTGCGCCATCTTTTTCCTGCTGCCCGGGCGCCGCTCCGCGTCCATCATGGTGGCGGTCCAGGTGGCGCTGGCGGTGGCGTGCATGATAGCGGCCTACCGGATTGCCGCGCGCGCGCCGCTGCGTGCGGCGAGGCCCGCGTCCACCCGCTGGTATGTCCTGCTGGCGCTCGTGATGGCGTATTTCACCATCGTTGTCGGCGTGCGCGCCTGCTTTTACGAGACCTTTCGCGCGCCGTCCACGTCGATGGCGCCAACCATACAATCGGGCGCCCATCTGATCGTGCAGAAATGGGGCTACGGGCATGTCGGCACCTTCGGGCTTACCTTTGCATCGCGTCCGATTTCCGCGCCAATGATGCGGGGTGATCTGATCGTGTTCGATTTTCCACGTGATCCGAGCCAGCAATACATCAAGCGCCTGGTGGGGCTGCCGGGCGATAAGGTCGCGTACCGCGACCGCCAGCTCTTCGTCAACGGCGCCGCCACCCGGGTGCGCGAGCTCGATGCCTATCTGGACCCGGAACAGCTGGTGGCCTTCCAGCGCATGGAAGAGCAACTCGGCAACGTGCGCTTTCAAACCTTGCTGCGCACGGGCGATGCCCGCAGCGCCAAGGAGCCTGACAATTTCGCGTTGAAAGAAAACTGCGTGCACGACCCCATCGCGATGCAATGCGAGATCCCGCCCGGTCACTACTTCGTCATGGGCGACAATCGCGATAACAGTTACGACAGCCGCTATTGGGGCTTCGTGCGCGCCAACCAGGTGGTCGGCAAAGTGGTGCGTATCATGCAGTAAGGCGCGGCCCTTATTTGATGCACACCTGGCGCACCATCTTGATATCGGTGATCCCCGACAGCACCTTCTCGATGCCGTCCATTTTCAGCGTCATCATGCCGTCTTCCAGCGCCGCCGCGAGCAGGGCGGCCACGCGGCTGTGCTCCTGCAGCAGCTTCTTGACCTTGTCGGTGCCGATCATCAGTTCGTGCAGGCCGACCCGCCCGCGATAGCCCTTGTTGCACTCGGCGCAGCCGACCGCGCGGTACAAGGTGAATTGACCGTCTGAGTTGGCATAGCGCTGGCGCCACCCGGCCAGCACCTGCGCGCGTCCCGCGTCCGGGTCGGCGATGAAGGCCTCGGTCGTGAGCAGTTCGGTGCAAAATTCGGTGAGCATCAGCTCCACCTCGGCCGCGTCGGGAT
This sequence comes from Massilia frigida, assembly GCF_011682175.1. Lineage (GTDB taxonomy): Bacteria > Pseudomonadota > Gammaproteobacteria > Burkholderiales > Burkholderiaceae_D > Telluria_A > Telluria_A frigida. The sequence goes on along the minus strand of NZ_WHJG01000018.1, from coordinate 55,901 downwards.
GGTAGGCCACCTTGCACGACGAGCACAGGCGCTTGGCCAGGCGCTGCGCCAGGATGCCGAGCAATGCATCGGCAAAGTTGAACGGGTCCATGCCCATGTCGAGCAGGCGCACGATCGATTCCGGCGCGCTGTTGGTGTGCAGGGTCGCCAGCACCAGGTGGCCGGTGAGCGAGGCTTCGATGCCCATGCTGACGGTTTCCTTGTCGCGCATTTCGCCGACCATGATCACGTCCGGGTCGGCCCGCAGGAACGCCCGCATCACGGTCGCAAAATCGAGCCCCGCCTTGCGGTTGACCTGCACCTGGCGCAGCCCCTTCTGCGTGATCTCGACCGGGTCTTCGGCGGTCCAGATCTTGGTATCGGGCGTATTGAGGTGGCTGAGCACCGAGTGCAGGGTGGTAGTCTTGCCCGAGCCGGTCGGCCCGCACACGAAAAACAGGCCATACGGTTTTTCGATGGCCGCGCGCAGGCGCTCCAGGTTAAACGGCAGCACGCCCAGCTTGTCGAGCGGGATCGGCTCGCCGGCGGCCAGGATCCGCATCACGATGTCTTCCACCCCGCCCGACGAGGGAATGGTCGCCACGCGCAGTTCGATGTCGAGCGGGCCGTATTTCTTGAACTTGATCTTGCCGTCCTGCGGTTTGCGCCGCTCCGAAATATCGAGGTCGCACATGATCTTCACGCGGGCGACCAGCGCATTGCGGTAGCTGGCCGGGATTTCAATGTAGGGCACCAGCGAGCCATCCTTGCGAAAGCGGATGCCGGTCTTGCCCTTGCCCGGCAGCGGCTCGATGTGGATGTCCGACACGCCCTGGCGGTAGGCATCCGTGATCACCTTGTTGAGCAGCTTGACCAGTTCATTTTCAACGGCGGCCGAGACCTCGAGCGTGCCTTCGCCATCGATGTCGTCCTGGTCCATCCCGGACAGCAGCTCGCCCACCGAGCCGCCTTCGGCATCGACGGCGGCGCCGAAGAACTGTTCGGCGGTGCGCCGGAATTCCTCGCGCGTGGTCACGCGGTAGACCAATTTCGCCTTGGGGAAGATCTGGTTGACGATCTTGCTGGTGTTGATGTGCTCCGGGTCGAGCGCCATCACCACCAGGCCCTCGGTGGTTTCTTCGAGCGGCAGCCACTGGTTTTCTTCGACATACTGCGCCTTGAGGTTGCGCAGCAGCTCGCCCGGCTTGAGCCGGTCCGGCTTGTACGGCTCATACGGCGTGCCGAAGAACTTCGCCAGCGATTCACCGATCGCCTGCGCGCGCACCTGGAACTCGCGGATCAGCACTTCTTCGATATCGAGGTTCTTCTTGCGCGCCGAGCGCGTGGCCAGTTCCAGCTCGGGCGCCGACAGCACCGCTTCGTGCACCAGCCCTGCGTATTTGGTGCGCACCGTTTGCGGCGGTTTAAGGCGCTGGCTGAAGGCCACCGACAAGGTTTCGCACAGATCGCGCATGCCTTCCTCGCACACCCGGGAGAACGGTCCGCCCTTGCGGTTGTTGATGAACTGGATCACGCCTAGCAGTTCGTGCGACTGCACCGTCAGCAGCGGCGCCACCAGCATCTCGCGCGTGCGGTAGCCGGTGCGCTGGTCCACCCCGCTCTGGAAGTGCAGGCCGGGCGCGAGGCGCTGCAGTTCTTCCTCGTCGTAGGCGTCGCGGATGTTCAGGGGCTTGCGGCTCATGGCCACGAAGCCGGCGATGGAGCTCGGCGAAATCGACAGGCGCAGCTCGCGGAAGGTGGTCAGGCCAGTCTTGACCTTGGAGACGATATGGTCTTTTTCGGGCGTGACCGCGTACAGGGTGAAGCGGTCGCAGTCGAACAGGTCGCAAAAATCCATGCCCAGGTCGAGCATGATTTCATCGAGATTGGCGGTCGCATGAATCTTGTTCGTGACCGCCTGCAGCCTCCTGGAGAAGTCCAGGCGCGCGCCCGTGTCTTCGTCGTGACCACCTTGCTTGCCGCTTGCCGCTTCGTTCATGGGTGTTTTCGCTTTCGACAGGAGAGCCAGGTTCAGTTCAATGCGACTTCCAGGCCTTCGTAGGCCAGCACCACGCGCAGGCCGGCGGGCAGCGGCCCGTGGCGCAAGAGCGCGTCGGCGAAGACGGCTTCGAGTTCGTCGTCGCCCCGGGTCGGTTCATGGTGGGTACAGTACAGGGTACGCGCCCCGACCCGCACCGCGGCTTCCAGCGCGGCGTCGAAGGTGCCGTGCCCCCAGCCGCGCTTGGACGGGTATTCGTCGCGCGTGTACGAGCAATCGTAGATGAGCGCGTCGACGCCCTGCATGGCGCGGTCGATGTCGCGCTGGCGCTGTTCCATCTCCAGCTGGTAGGGCGCATGGCGCGCGTCGTCCTGCGCATACAGGTTGTAGAAGGGTTCATGGTCGCCGGTGAAAAACAGCGACTTGCCGTTGCAGCTGATGCGGTAGCCCAGATTGGTCACCGGATGGTTCATGAGCACGTTGCCGACCAGCGCGTCGCCGACCGCGACGGCCACGCCGACTTCGAGCGTGCGGTATTCGATGGTGGCCGCCATCTGCGCTTCGCCGACGGGAAAATAGCTGTTCTGGAGCTGCACGCCCATGATGTGTTCGATGCCCTGGCCGGTGGCCTCGTCGCGCGCCCCGTGCAGGCACACCCGGCTGGTGGGAATGAACAGCGGCGTGAAGAAGGGCAGGCCGTGGATATGGTCCCAGTGGCTGTGGGTGATGAAAATGTTCGCGTTCACCGGCAAGCGCGTGAGCAAGTCCTGGGCCAGCGCGAAAATGCCGGTGCCGCCATCGAGGATGATCAGGGTGCCGTCGTCGGTGCCGACTTCGATGCAGGTGGTGTTGCCGCCATAGCGGGCGGTGCGCGGTCCCGGCGAAGGAATCGAGCCGCGCACGCCCCAGAAGCGCAATTTCATGTTGTCACTCTCATGGCCGAAATCGTCGATGTTGCAATTACGGTCGATCATAGCGGTTTTGCCTGCGCATGGCTGCACAATTTATCTGCGGAATCGGACGCGCCCGCTTTCGTGCCCTTTTGCCCACGCTTTTCGTGCGGCGGTGTACAGGGCTGGCGGGGGGCGCTACACTCGAATTACCGCCAAGTAATGGTTCGGCGGCATCCTGAGATGGGCGGGTAGATCTTCATGCAAGCTTCTTACCGATGACAAAACGTGCGCGCATGCTGCGCAAGTACGGTCCGCGCTGGCTGCTCGGGCTGGCCCTGACCGTGGCGGCGGCGCTGTCCACGCTGGGCTTTTTTCACAGCGATTCGATCGAGCGCATGGACGGTTTCGTGGCCGGCCTGCGCATGCGCATCGAGGCGCCCGTGCTCGATGCGCGCGTGGTGATCGTCGATATCGATGAAAAAAGCCTGGCCGCGATCGGGCGCTTTCCGTGGAGCCGCGATATCCAGGCCAACCTGGTGACGCAGCTCACGCGCCACTATGGGGCGGGCGCGGTCGGTTTCGACATTTCCTTTCCCGAGCCGGATACCTCGTCCGGCTACGCCGTGCTCGAACGCCTGGCCAACGATGAACTGGCCGGGGTGGCGGGCTTGAAGGCGCAGCTGGCCGGCCTGAAAGCCGGCATGGATTACGACGGCTTGCTGGCCGAGGCCCTGCGCGGCCAGAACGTGGTCCTCGGCTACAACGTATCGGACAAGCTGCGCAAGGGCGTGCTGCCGGCCCCCGCGTTCACCCTGGAGAGCCTGAACGGGCGCGAGCTGCTGGCCTACACCTCGGACGGTTACGAGGCCAATATCGCGCGCCTGCAGCAGGCCGCCGCCGGCGCCGGCATCTTTACTGCCTCGACCGATGCCGATGGCGTGATCCGCTCCTCCATCCTGCTGCAGCGCATCGGCGACGCCTACTATCCCTCGCTGTCGCTGGCCACGGCGGCCGTGTACCTCAAGGCGCGCGCCATCGCGCCGTATTTCGACACCACCGTGGAGCAACTGTCGGATGCCCAAAAGGATAGCGGCAGCGCCGCCTTCATCTCGCTGTTCCTGGCGCGCGGCCAGCTGCGCATTCCGGTGGGCGAGGGACTGACCACCTATATACAGTTTCGCGGGCGCGGCGGGCCGGGTGGCGGCGCGTTCCGCTACGTGTCGGCGGCCGACGTGCTCACCGGCGCGGTGCCGCCCGCGCAGTTAAAGGGCGCGCTGGTGCTGGTCGGCTCCACCGCACCCGGCATCAACGACCTGCGCGTCACGCCCGTCAACCCCGAATACCCGGGCGTGGAGGTGCACGCCAACCTGCTCAAGTCGATCCTCGACAACGACTTCAAGGCGCGTCCGTCCGAGGCCTACCTGTTCGAGTGCCTGCAAGTGCTGCTCTTCGGCCTGGCGCTGGCGCTGGTGCCGGCGCTGCTGACGCCCCTGCGTGCGGTGCTGCTGACGGCGGCGGCGCTGGCGGCGGCCATCGGCATCAATTTCTACCTGTATTATGAATCCGACATGGTGCTCAACGCCGCCGTGCTGGTGCTGCTGATCCTGGCGCTGTTCGTGCTCAATCTCGGCTTCGGCTACTTTGTCGAGGTGCGCAAGAGCCAGGCGCTGGTGTCGCGCTTTCGCGAGTACGTCGCGCCCGAACTGGTGGCCGAGATGGCCGAAAATCCCGAGCAGTACACCATGGATGGCGAAAGCCGCGAACTGACCGTGCTGTTCATCGACGTGCGCGGCTTTACCACCATCTCGGAGCAGCTCACGCCCAAGGTCCTGCGCGAATATATCAATCTGTACCTGACCGCCATGTCGGAAGATATCCGCGACAGCCACTGCGGCACGCTCGATAAATACATCGGCGACGCCGTCATGGCCTTCTGGGGCGCGCCGGTGGCCTTTGCCGACCATGCCCGGCGCGCGGTGGCCACGGCGCTCCTGATGCAGGCCGGCGCCGGGCGCCTCGACCTCGCGTTCCAGGCGCGCGGCTGGCCGCCCCTGAAGGTGGGGATCGGCATCAACAGCGGCTTGATGCACGTGGGCGACATGGGGTCGAAAATCCGCCGCGCCTATACAGTGATGGGCGACGCCGTCAACCTCGGCGCGCGCCTGGAAGGCATCACCAAGGTGTACGGCGTGGGCATCGCGGCGGGCGAGGCGAGCCGCCACGCCGCGCCGCAATTCGCCTGGCGCGAACTGGACCTGGTGCGGGTCAAGGGCAAGCACGAACCGGTCGCCATCTTCGAGCCGCTCGGGCCGGCAGGCTCGCTGGACGACGCGGGCAGCGCGCGCCTGGCCACCTGGCACAGCGCACTGGCGCTGGTGCGCGCGCAGCAGTGGGACGCCGCCGAGGTCATCCTCAACCAGCTTCTTGCTGACGAGCCTGCTTGCATCCTGTACCGGCTTTACCTCGACCGCATCGGCTTTTACCGCGCCAAGCCGCCGGCCCCGGGCTGGGATGGTGTTACCACTTTCGACACGAAATAGCGCGCCGCATGTGATCGGTTTGGCTCGCATTTGTCATTCTCTCAACGTCTGTTGACTCCGCCATACAACGCTTCGCAGAAATCCGCCGGATCTGGCGTGAATTTCTCACCCGCGCGAGACAGCGCGATTACACTCGACAGACAAGTGCAAGCCGCGTTGCCACTGCTTTTTTCCGGGGTTGAACCTATGCCAACGATAAAAACACACCGTAGAGCTCATTCATGAACCGACCTTTTTCTCGTCTCGCCGCCGGCGCCTTGCTGGCTGCCGCCGTGGGCGCGGCCTGGGGGAGTGAACCCGCCGCGACCGATCCTATCCGCTTCGATATCAGCCGCTTCGAGGTGGCCGGCAATACCTTGCTCGCCGCCGCCGAGATCGATGCCGCGCTGCAACCGTTCGCCGGCAGCGGGCGCGATTTCGGCGATGTCCAGCGCGCGCTCGAAGCGCTCGAAGCGCTGTACCACGCGCGCGGCTACCAGCTTGTCACGGTCCGCCTGCCGGAGCAGGAACTCAATCGCGGCGTGGTGCGGCTGGACGTGGTGCAAACCAAAATCGGCCGCATCCTGGTCAGCGGCAACAAGGTGGTCGACCAAGCCAACGTGCGGCGCGCCCTGCCGGCCCTGCGGCCGGGCCAGACGCCCAAGCTGGACCGCGTGTCGGCCAATCTGCGCATGGCCAACGACAATCCGGCCCGCAAGATCAGCCTGAACTTGCAGAACGGCAACGCGGACGATGAACTCGATGCCCGCCTGGCGGTGGTGGACGACAAGCCGTGGAGCGCCATGCTCAACCTCGACAATAGCGGCACCGGGCAAACCGGCAAGACCCACGCCGGCGTGGTGCTTCAGCACGCCAACCTGTGGGGACGCGACCACGTAGGCAGCGTGCAGTACACCACCACGGTCGAGGAACCGGGCAAGGTCAGCGTGTACGGCGCGGGCTACCACATGCCGTTCTACGAGCTGGGCGATTCGCTCGACCTGTACGCCAGCTATTCGGACATCGACTCGGGCGCGGTCACGGCCGGCATCTTCAACCTGGCCGTCAGCGGCAAGGGCACGGTGGCCGGGCTGCGCTACAACCAGACCCTGGCGCGGCGCGGCAGCCTCGATCCGCGCCTGGTGTACGGCGTGGACCACAAGGCGTACAAGAACAGCGTGCTGCTCGCGGGCCAGAATTTTGGCAACGACATCACCGTCCATCCGCTCAGCGTGACCTATCTGGCCAGCACGCCGCTGGCCGGCGGGGAAGTCAATTTCTCGGTCGGACTGGTGCGCAATGTGCCGGGCGGCAGCCGTGGCGGCAGCGCCGATTTCGCGCGCACCCGTTCCGGCGCCAAGGCGGGCTACACCGTGGCGCGCTTTGCAGCCGGCTTGAACCGCGCTTTCGGCGCCGACTGGCAACTGCGCGCGCTGCTTAACGGCCAGCTCACGGGCGACGCGCTGGTTCCGGGCGAGCAGTTCGGCGCCGGCGGCGCGTCCTCGGTGCGCGGGTTTGACGAGCGCGCCGTGTCCACCGATTCGGGCTTGCTGGCCAACCTGGAAGTCTACAGCCCCAACTTCTGCGCCGCGCGCCAGCGCTGGCAGTGCCGGGTGCTGGGCTTTGTCGACGCCGCCCATGGCCGCCGCAATGAGGCGCTGCCGGGCGAAGCGGCGCGCGCCACGGTGTCCAGCGTCGGCCTGGGCTGGCGTTTTTCGATGGGCAATTCGCTCAATATGCAGATCGATTACGGCCACGTGCTGCGCCGCGATGCCGGCGTGAGCGACAAGAACAAAGTACATGTGCGCGTAGGCCTGGCCTACTAAAGGTGAACCAAATGATGATCCAGAACCCTCTTCCGCGCTTGTTGAAGCGTCCTTGTCTGGCCTTGTCGCTGCCGCTGCTGCTGGCCTTCGGCGGCGTTCCCGCGTCCCACGCCGCGCCAGGCTCGCCGCAGGTGGTCGCCGGCCAGGCGACCTTCGGGCAGCAGGGTAATGTCTTTTCGATTACCAATACGCCCAACACGATCATCAACTGGCAGAGCTTTTCAGTGGCGGCCGGCGACATCACGCGCTTTATCCAGCAAGATGCCAATAGCGCCGTGCTCAACCGCATCACCGGGCAGGACCCCAGCCGCATCCTCGGCGCGCTGCAATCGAACGGCCAGGTATTCCTGATCAATCCGAACGGCATCCTGTTCGGGCGCGACGCGCGCATCGATGTGGGCGGCCTGGCCGCCTCGACCCTGAATCTCTCGAATGCCGACTTCCTGGCCGGTAAGCGCAACTTCAACGGAACGCCGGCGGCCGGCGCCATCGTCAACCAGGGCGCGATCACCACGCCCGGCGGCGGCAAGGTATTCCTGATCGCGCCGAATGTCGAGAACAGCGGCATCATCACCTCGCCGCAGGGCGAGGTGGTACTGGCGGCCGGCCACAGCGTGCAACTGGTCGATTCCAGCAATCCCGACCTGCATGTGGTGGTATCAAGCCCGGCCAGCGCCGCGCTCAACCTGGGGCAGGTGATCGCCCAAGGCGGCAAGATCGGCATCTACGGCGCGCTCGTCAGGCAGCGCGGACTGGTCAGCGCCAACAGCGCCCAGATCGGCGCCAACGGCAAGATCGTGTTCAAGGCGAGCGCCGATGCGCTGCTGGAAGCGGGCAGCGTCACCAGCGCCACCGGGGCCGGCAAAGGCGGCGAGATCAGCGTGCAGGGCGAGCGGGTCGGCCTGACCGGCGACGCCCGCATCGATGCCAGCGGCGCGGCCGGCGGCGGCAGCGTGCTGGTCGGCGGCGGCTACCAGGGCAAGAACGCACTGGTGCGCAATGCGCAGCAGACGGTGATGGGCAAGGCGGCCTCGATCCGGGCCGACGCCACCGGCAGCGGCGACGGCGGCACCGTGGTGCTGTGGTCGGATGGGGCCACGCGCGCCTTCGGCAGCATTTCGGCTGCGGGCGGCAAGGGCGGCCGGGTGGAAACCTCGGGCCACTACCTGGACGTGAACGGCATCCGCGTCAAGACCGGCGTGCACGGCACCTGGCTGCTCGACCCGTACGACGTGACCATCGGCGCCAATGGCAGCACCGACCTGCTCGACACGGTCGATGAATTTGTCGATACCCCGGCCGACACGATGACCTTGATCGATTCGGCCATGCTCAACTCGGCAGCGCCCGCGACCGATATCACGATCCAGGCCCGCCACGATGTGCTGATCAACGGCGCCATCACGCGGCCAGGCACCACGACGGGCAAACTGTCTGTCGAAGCGGGCAATCACATTGCCGTCGATGCCGGCATCACGACTTCGGGCGGGGCGCTGACCTTGAGCGCCAATGTCGCGCCGTACGCGAGCGGCACCGGCACCGTGGCCATCAATGGTGCGCTCAGCACTGGCGGCGGCAACCTGTTGCTCAGCGGCCAGAATGTCAGGATTGGCAACACTGGCGGCGCCGTGGTCAACGTCGGCGATGGTTTCATGACCGTCACTGCGGTCGATACCTTCCAGCTCGCGGCGAACGGGAGCGTGCAGGGCGGCGGCGATATCGCCATCGTGGCCGACAATGTCACCATGCCCGGCGGCATGATCGGGCCGGCGCTGGCGCAGCGTCCAACGGTGAGCATCAGCCCGTACACCGCCAGCCGCGACATCGCCATCGCCAGCGGCGCGCCGATGAACGGCGTGCTGCAACTGTCGCCATTCGACCTGAATCCGATTCATTCGCAGGAACTGACCATCGGCGGCGCCGGATACGGCGGCAAGATCGGCGTCTACGCGGCGCTGGGCGGCCAGTTCACCCCGGCCGAAACGCGCTTGCTGCGCCTGAGCACCAGCGGCAACATCGACCTCAACGCGCCCATCACCCTGTTACCCGGCACCGGCAGCAAGCTGGCGCTGGAACGCTTCGGCGCCGGGGCCGGGCTGATCAACACCGCTTCCAGCGCCACCCTCGGCGCCGACCATGTGCTGCTGGCGTCGGATAACATCAACATCGGTGCCAACATCACCGGCACCGGCAGCAACGGCGGCCTGGTGGTGCTCAGCCCGGGCAATCCCACTACCAATATTCACCTCGGCAACAACGCGCTCGATGCGAGCGCGCGCCTGGGGCTGAACACAAGCGAGCTGAACAAGATCTTCGCGCGCCAGCTGACCATCGGCGGCGAACTGGCGCAGACCGGCGCGGTCGACATCAATGGCGCGCTCGACCTGTCGACCAGCCTGGCACCGACCAGCAAGCTGGCGATCAAGGCCGGCGACGGCGCCATCAACCTGCTCGATCCGATCATCACGCCGGGCGCCTTGGTGCTGTCCGGTAAGAGCGTCAGCAACAGCGCCACGGCGCCGGCGCGCGCCGCGGCGATCGGGATCCAGACCCGGCAGCAGGCCGGCTCCGCGTCGACGCCGTTTTACACCCAGACGGCCTTCCTGACGGCCAATAACGCCATCGAGAGCAGCACCGGGCCGATCAATATCAGCAATACCGGCACGCTCAACCTCGGCAGCGTCACCCAGAACGGCGCCAACAACATGGGCGCGATCATGATCGCCAACAAGGGCGGCATGACCGTGCTCAAGGACGAACCAGTATCGACCAGTCCGGTCATCATCAGCAGCCTCGGCGGCCCGATCAAACTCTCGACCGAGAGCCCGCTGACCATCAATGGCAGCGTGGCCTCGAATGGCGGCGCGATCGGCTTGCAAGCCGGTAATGGCGGCATGCTGACCATCGGCACCAGCGGTAGCGTGGCCTCCGGCGCAGGCAATATTTCGATGGTGGCCGGCGCGATCGTCAACGATGGCAGCGTCAGCGCCACGTCCGGCAATATTTCGGTGAGCGCCGCCTCGCTCAGCGGCACCGGCACCATTGCCAGCACCAGCGGCGCGGTGTCGGGTGTGCCGGGGAAAGTGCCGACGCTCGACGCTTGCATCGCCACCCCCACCCTGGCCGGCTGCAGCACGGTGCTGGCCGACGCGGTGAGCGCCTGTAGCGCCAATCCAACGCTGTCCTACTGCGCCGCCGTGCTGCCCAGCGTCGACGCCTGTACCGCCAATCCGGCCATGCCCGGCTGCAGCGTGGTGTTGCCGACCCTGAGCCAGTGCGTGGCGACGCCCACGGCCCCCGGTTGCAGCGTGGTGCTGCCATCGCTCAGCGCTTGCATCGCCACCCCCGCTGCGACCGGTTGCAGCGTGGTGCTGCCCTCGCTCAAGGTATGTATCGCCACGCCAACTGCCGCCGGTTGCAGCGTGGTGCTGCCGACCCTGGCCGTGTGCACCAGCGCGCCATCGACCCCGGGCTGCAGCGTGGTGCTGCCGACCCTGGCCCAGTGCGTCGTCAATCCGACCCAGCCCGGCTGCGCGCAAGTGCTGCCGAGTTTGACTACCTGTATCGCCGCGCCCGCCACCAACGGCTGCACGGCGGTGCTGCCGACCCTCGCCGCCTGCCTGGCGACACCCTCGCGCGCCGGTTGCGTGGCGGTCTTGCCGACCCTGGCCGCCTGCGTCGCCAGCCCGACCCAGGCCGGCTGCAGCGTGGTGCTGCCATCGCTGGCGGCGTGCAGCGCCAGTCCCGGCCTGCCCGGCTGCTCGGTGGTGCTGCCGAGCGTGGCCCAGTGCGTGGCCGCGCCGACCCAGGTCGGGTGCGCGGCGGTGCTGCCGACCCTGGCCCAATGCATTTCCGCGACCAGCCTGCCCGGTTGCAGCGTGGTGCTGCCGTCGCTGTCGCGCTGCGTGGCCAATCCGGCCACCCCGGGCTGCGCGGTGGTGCTGCCCTCGCTGAGCCAGTGCGTGGCCAATCCGGGCGCCAGCGGCTGCCCGGTGGTGCTGCCGACCCTGGCACAGTGCGCAACAAATCCGGCCGTGCCGGGTTGTAACGTGGTGTTGCCGACCCTGAACCAGTGCGTCGGCAATGCCGGCTTGCCGGGTTGTGGCGCAGTCTTGCCGAGCTTGCAGAGCTGCGTCGCCAATCCGGGCGCGCCCGGTTGTTCGGTGGTGTTGCCGACCCTGGCGCAATGCACGGTCACGCCATCGCTGGCGGCCTGCAACGTGGTCTTGCCGACCGTGGCGCAGTGCGCGGCGGCGCCTGGCCTGGCCGGTTGCGTGGCGGTCTTGCCGCCGCTTGCGCAGTGCGTCGCCACGCCATCGGCGCCCGGCTGCGCGCTGGTGCTGCCGGGCCTGGGCCAGTGCGTGGCCACCCCGGCCGCAGCCGGTTGCAGCGTGGTGCTGCCGACCCTGGCCCAATGCGTGGGCAGTCCCGGCCTGCAAGGCTGCAGCGTGGTGCTGCCGCCGGTGAACAGCTGCGTGGACAATCCGGCGCTGGCCGGATGCACGGTGGTGGCGCCGCCGCAGCAGCTCGCCGACGGCGTGGTCAAGGAAGTCATCGTCAATACGATTAACGTCATCAACAGCGTGACGCCGTCCGCCGACAGCAAGGCGCCGGAAAAGACAGGCAGCAAGGAAGCCGGCGCCAAAATCGCCGATACGAGCACGATTAAAGGAGACGCGAGTGAACTGCGCAAAAAGACGTATTGCAACTAAGGCGCTCGCGGGTGTCTGGCTGGCGACCTCCTTTGGACTGGCGTGGGCGGCGCAGGTGGCCGGTACCATCGTCAACCTGAGCGGTCCGCTGATGGTCAAGAAGGCCGATGGCAGCGTCAAGGTGCTGGGCTTGAAGTCGGAAGTGGAGCAGGGCGATACCCTGGTGTCCGAAAAGAACACCTACGCCCAGATCCGCTTCATCGACAACAGCGAAATCACCTTGCAGCCGGGGACCACGTTCAAGGTGGAAGCCTTCGCTTACGAGGCCGGCAAGCCGGACGCCGACAGCGCCAGCTTCAGCCTGATCAAGGGCGGGCTGCGCTCGCTGACCGGCTTGCTGGGCAAGCGCAACAAGGAAAAGTTTTCGCTCAAGACGCCCAGCGCCACCATCGGCATTCGCGGCACCACCTTCACTGCGCAGTATGTGCCGGCAAGCACGGTTGGCATGACTGCGTCGGGCGCGCCATCGGCAGTGCGCATGCCGGCGGGGCTGCCCCCTGGTTTGTATGTGTCGGTGATCGATGGGGCGATTTCGATGTCGAATACCGGCGGCAGCATGAATTTTTCGGCCGGGCAGTTTGGCTATACCGCCAGTCCGCTCAAGCCGCCGGTCATGATGCCCGTCAATCCGGGCATCAAGTTCACGCCGCCGCCGACGTTCAGCACGCAATTGGCGCCGGGTGCGCAAAACGCCAGCGTGCCGGGCAAGGCGGCAGCGGTCGATTGCGAAGTGAGGTAGCGCGCGCCAAAAGAAAACGGCCCCTGTCCAGATGACTGGACAGGGGCCGTTTTGAAGGGTGCGGCTGGTCGGAACGCGGCGTGTTACAGCACTTCGCTCGCGTGGTCGGCCAGGCGCGAACGTTCGCCGCGCGCCAGGGTCACGTGGCCGCTGTGCGACCAGCCCTTGAAGCGGTCCACCACGTAGGTCAGGCCGCTCGAACCTTCGGTCAGGTAAGGCGTGTCGATCTGCGCGATATTGCCGAGGCACAGAATCTTGGTGCCGGGACCGGCGCGCGTGACCAGGGTCTTGATCTGTTTCGGCGTCAGGTTCTGCGCTTCATCGATGATCAGGAACTTGTTCACGAAGGTGCGGCCGCGCATGAAGTTGAGCGACTTGATCTTGATGCGCGAGCGGATCAGGTCTTGCGTTGCCGCGCGACCCCACTCGCCGCCATCCGAATCGGACTTGTTGAGCACTTCGAGGTTGTCGTCAAAGGCGCCCATCCACGGCCCCATCTTCTCTTCCTCGGTACCCGGCAGGAAGCCGATGTCTTCGCCCACCGGCACCGTGACGCGGGTGACGATGATTTCGTTGTACAGCTTGGTTTCGAGTACCTGCGCCAGGCCGGCCGCCAGGGCCAGCAAGGTCTTGCCGGTACCGGCCTGGCCGAGCAGGGTGACGAAGTCGCATTCCGGATTCATCAGCAGGTTCAGCGCAAAGTTCTGCTCGCGGTTGCGCGCGGTGACGCCCCACACGTTGTTCTTGTTGTGGCTGAAGTCGCGCAAGGTCTGGATCACGGCGGTCTTGCCATTGAGCTGCTTGACCTGGCCGTAGAACGGCGCTTCGCCATTCTTCGGTTCCAGGTAGACGAACTGGTTCACCAGCAAGGTCAGCATGGTCGGGCCGGTGACGCGGTAGAAGGTCGAGGAGACGCCGTTCTTGTTCTCCTGCCAGGATTCCATGTCCTTGCCGTTCTTGTTCCAGAAGTCGTCCGGCAACTGCACGATGCCCGAGTACAGCAGGTCGCTGTCTTCCAGCACGTGGTCGTTGAAGTAGTCTTCGGCGGGCAAGCCCAGCGCGCGCGCCTTGATGCGCATGTTGATGTCTTTCGACACCAGCACGATGGCGCGGCCCGGCTGCTCCGCTTCCAGGTTGCGCACCACGCCCAGGATCTGGTTGTCGGCTTTGCCGACTGGCAGGCCTTCCGGCAGGGTTGGGCCGTTTTGCAGGCGCGTCTGGAAGAACAGGCGGCCTTTGGCATCCTTGTTGCCCAGCTTGGCCAGCGGAATGCCGTTTTCGATGGCGCCATCGTCGATGCTGCCGACCAGCGCGTCGAGCGTGCGCGAGACCTGGCGTGCATTGCGCGCCACTTCGGACATGCCCTTCTTGTGGTCGTCGAGCTCTTCCAGGGTCATCATCGGCAGGTAGACATCGTGCTCTTCGAAGCGGAACAGCGACGATGGGTCGTGCATCAGCACGTTGGTGTCGAGCACGAACATCTTGGTCTTGCCAGTCTGGTCGGCATTGCGGCTGGTGGACGACTTGACCGTCATCTCGACCGCCTTGTGCTTGGCCGGGTGCGGCGCTTCCAGGTCGAGCGGCTGCTTTTCCTTGCCGCGGCTGGCTGGTTTGGCGACCGGGGTTTCCATCACCAGCGGCGAGGAAACCAGTGGCGCCGGCGGCGGAGCGACCAGGGCGGCTTGCTTGGCCGGTGCCTTGGCGCGCGTGGTTTTCGCAGGCGCCTTGGCAACCGGCTCGGCGGCGATCTCGGCGACCGCGCTCAGTTTCGGCTTGGCGGCCTGCACGGCGGCGGGCTTGCTGCGGTCGGCTTTTGGATAGTCTTCGGCCAGCAGCAGGGTGGCTGGCTTGGTGGGGATTTTTGGCAGTGGCATCAGGGTCTCAATCTAAAAAGGTGCAGGAGGATAGCCCGGAGGCGTCGGCGCAGGCGGCGCTGGTGGCGGCGGGCTCGATGCGGCTGTGCGAACTAAGGGGGTGGTGGTCGGGCCCGGCATAGTGGCCGGGCCGGCAGGCCGCCAGATTGGGATGATGCGGAAAACGGCAGGTGTGACTCAAAATGTCTGGTGTAATCGGGTTCTGCTGCGGGTTGATCGACAGGGTTCCCTGGATGCGAGCCGTCCTTGTCAAGCTTGGCTCTTGATAAATTCAAGCACGTCCTCGGCGTGATTAGGGACTTTCACGCCTCTCCATTCTTTCATTAATTTACCATCAGCGTCAATTACAAACGTGCTGCGTTCGATGCCGCGCACTTGCTTACCGTACATATTCTTCATTTTCATCACACCGAACTGGAGGCACACGGCTTCCTCGGGGTCGGAAATGAGCTCGAACGGCAGGCCGAGCTTGGATTTGAAGCCATCGTGCGAGCGCAGCGAATCGCGGCTGATGCCGTAGATTTCGGCAGCGGCTTGCTGGAACTGCGCGTGCAGCTCGCGGAAAGCGATGCTTTCGGTGGTGCAGCCGGGCGTATTGTCTTTTGGGTAAAAGTACAGCACGGTGTAACGGGCAGGGCGGCCGGACAGCTGGAACGGCTTGTCGCCCGTCATGACGGCGGAGAAATCGGTATAAGGTGCTGCAGTTTGGCTATCAGCCACAGGTTCTCTCCTGAAGGTGAGTCAGCGCTGATTTTATACCCCGCAGCGCAACAGGGGAGGGGGAAACGTGTTTGGGCGGACAATATATGGGGGCGGGGTGTCCGATTGCAAGAACTGATCAATCATCGCCGCTGCCGCTAGCCTGCGATTCGTCGTTCCTGGCACTGCCAGAAACGACTTCCCGCCTTGGCGCGGGAACGACGGAGTGGGCGGTAGCGGTCTTGCGAATGCTATCGTGCCGCGCCCAGAATCAGCGCCAGCGTCACCTTGCGCCCCTCGCCCATCAAAATGTTATAGGTCCGGCAGGCCGCCTTGTTATCCATGCACTCGCAGCCAATGCGCCGCTCCAGCAGCGCGGCGATCAGCTTCGGATGCACGAAGCGCTGGCGCGCGCCGGTGCCGAGAATGACCACGTCCGGCTTGTCCTGTTCGATTTTCTCGAAATGTTCGGCCGTGAGCGCCTCGAAATCGGGAACGTCCCAGGCGCGCGGCGGCGTCTCGGGCATCACCAGCAGGCTGTAATCGAAGCGCTGGGCGTTGATTTCGACCCCGGTTTGGTCGTAACCGGTCACGGTCTGGTATTGTTGGGTGGTGCTGGAATGGAGCTTCATGGCATGGGCACTGAAAAGGTGATGCAGGGCACTTGGGCGCTGCGCGTGGCGTTAGCATGCCACAAAGTCCAGTAAACCGCGAATTTTCACGAAACATACGCCAAAGCGACACCATTTCACGGGTTTTTGCCCACTTTGCCGCCAACCTCAGGTTGATTAAATCGCCTCCTTTCGGCAGAATGGGTATTTTTCGCACTGCAACAAAGCGCCACTGAACAGGGAAATATTTTGCGACCGATTCTGAAATCGAACAAACTCGACGACGTCTGCTACGAAATCCGCGGCCCCGCGCTGGAGAAATCCAAGCAGATGGAGGAAGAAGGCCACAAGATCATCAAGCTCAACATCGGCAACCTGGCCGTGTTCGGTTTCGACCCGCCTGACGAGATCGTGCAAGACATGATCCTCAATATGCACGGCGCCGCCGGCTACACCGACTCGAAAGGCATGTTCGCGCCGCGCAAGGCGGTCATGCACTATACGCAGAGCAAGCACATCAGCGGCGTGACCATCGAAGACATTTACCTTGGCAATGGCGCGTCGGAACTGATCGTCATGGCCATGAACGGCTTGCTCAATAACGGCGACGAAGTGCTGGTCCCGGCCCCGGATTACCCGCTGTGGACCGCGGCCGTGAGCCTGTCGGGCGGGAACCCGGTGCACTATATCTGCGACGAGCAGGCCGGCTGGTTCCCCGACATCGACGACATGCGCCGCAAGATCACCAGCAACACCAAGGCGATCGTGGTGATCAACCCGAACAACCCGACCGGCGCGCTGTATCCGCGCGAAATCCTGCTGGAGATCATCGAGCTGGCACGCCAGCACCAGCTGATCATCCTGGCCGACGAAATCTACGACAAGGTCCTGTACGACGGCGAGCAGCACGACTCGATCGCCGCGCTGGCCGACGATGTGCTGTTCATCACCCTGAACGGGCTGTCGAAAAACTACCGTTCCTGCGGCTACCGCGCCGGCTGGATGGTGGTGTCGGGCGAAAAACGCCACGCCAAGGATTACATCGATGGTCTCAACATGCTGGCATCGATGCGCCTGTGCGCCAACGCGCCGGGCCAGTTCGCGATCCAGACCGCGCTGGGCGGCTACCAGAGCATCAACGACCTGGTAGGTCCCGGCGGACGCCTGCTGCGCCAGCGCGACATGGCGCACAAACTCTTAACCGATATTCCGGGCGTGACCTGCGTAAAGCCAAAAGCTGCGCTGTACATGTTCCCGCGCCTCGACCCCGTGATGTACCCGATCGCGGATGATCAGCAGTTTGCCTACGACCTGCTGGCCGAAGAAAAAGTCCTGGTGGTCCAGGGAACGGGCTTCAACTGGATCGCGCCGGATCACTTCCGTCTCGTATTCCTGCCCAATTCCGACGACCTGACCGACGCTTGCGGCCGCATTGCGCGCTTCCTTGACGGCTACCGACGCCGCCACGGGCGCGGCTGATACCTCTTCCAGATAAAGACTATGAAACCCATCAAAATCGGCCTGATCGGCCTCGGCGTAGTTGGTGCCGGCACCTTTAACGTCCTCAAACGCAACCAGGAAGAAATCCGGCGCCGCGCCGGCCGCGGCATCGAGATTGCGATGGTCGCGGTGCGCAATCTGGAGCGCGCGCGCGGCATCGTCGGCACCGACTGCGAGGTGGTGAACGACCCTGAACTGGTGGTCAACCATCCCGACATCGACATCGTGGTCGAACTGGTTGGCGGCTCCGGCATCGCCAAGAGCCTGGTGCTCAAGGCGATCAACAACGGCAAGCATGTGGTCACCGCCAACAAGGCGCTGCTGGCGCTGCACGGCAACGAGATTTTTGCGGCGGCCCAGGCCAAGGGCGTGATGGTGGCGTTCGAGGCGGCGGTCGCCGGCGGCATCCCGATCATCAAGGCGCTGCGCGAAGGCCTCACCGCAAACCGCATCGAATCGGTGGCCGGCATCATCAACGGCACCACCAACTTCATCTTGTCCGAGATGCGCGACAAAGGGCTGGACTTCGCCACCGTGCTGAAACAGGCGCAGGAACTGGGCTACGCCGAAGCCGATCCGACCTTCGACATCGAAGGCGTGGATGCCGCGCACAAGGCGACCATCATCGCGTCGATCGCGTTCGGCATTCCGGTGCAGTTCGACAAGGCGCACGTGGAAGGCATCAGCAGCCTGCAGGCGGTCGATATCCGCTACGCCGAGCAGCTGGGCTACCGTATCAAGCTGCTGGGCATCACCAAGCGCACCCTGGTCGACGGCGTGGAAGGCATCGAACTGCGCGTGCATCCGACCCTGATTCCCGCCAAGCGCCTGATCGCCAACGTGGAAGGAGCGATGAACGCGGTGCTGGTGCAGGCCGACGCGGTTGGCGCCACGCTTTACTACGGCAAGGGCGCGGGCGCCGAGCCGACGGCGTCGTCGGTGATCGCCGACCTGGTCGATATCACCCGCCTGGCCACGGCCGATCCGGAATACCGCGTGCCACATCTGGCGTTCCAGCCGAACCAGATGACCAACGTGGCGATCCTGCCGATGTCCGAGATCACCACCAGCTACTACCTGCGGGTGTATGTGAAGGACCAACTCGGTGTGATGGCCGACCTGACGCGTATCCTGGCCGACGCCAAGATTTCGATCGATGCGGTGCTGCAGAAGGAACCGGGCGAAGGCGAAACGCGCACCGACATCATCATGCTGACGCACCAGACGCAGGAAAAGAACATCGATGCGGCGATTGGCAAGATCGAAGCACTCGGTACGGTGGTGGGCAAGGTGGTCAAGATCCGCCTCGAAAACCTGAGTTAGTCCCCTGCCGCCCCCGCGCCGCCCTGGCGCGGGGGCGGCAGGTATTACGGCATCTCGCAAGTCAGCTGCGCCACTTTGGTGGTGCACGCTCCATAGCTGTTCATACCGCTGAACCCATACACGCGCGTGCCCGGCGCAGCCCGTGGCGTGGCAAACCTCGCCTTCCCGTTGACCACATGCTGCTGCGCCCAGTTATCGGTACGCTGCACGCACACGATATTGTTCGCCAGTGCGCTCAACGCCAGCGCGCCCGTTGCCGGTTCGATCACGCAGGCGTTCGGTTTTGTCTGCGCACACGTCGCGCCATCGCATTCGGCCGGCGTGCTGGTCGCCTTCGGGTCCTGGCTGGCGTTGTACAGGAAGCCGTGCATCGCCGCATTCCACACCATGGTCTCCCAGGTACTGAACTCATTGCTGTTAATGAGTGACCAGCCGTCGCCCCAGCGCCGCAGGACTGGCAACCGGTCCCACGACGGATACAGCTTGTTGCTTACCGCCGTCTGATACGCCGCGCCGCTGCGTCCCTCGGCCGGCCCGTACACCACGATCCCCGGCACGTTGCCGATCGCCTTGAGGTGCGGATCGGCGCCGGCGCCATCAGCCAGTCCGTACTTGGTGAAGTACGAATCGAGATGCGCCGGACTTTGCGGCGTGTCCGTTCCCAGCCCGGTCACGAACGAGCGTCCCAAGGGATTGAGCCCCAGCGAGAAGTCGGCATACTGGCTGACCGCATTGATGTAGGCCTGCTTCCTGGCGTCATTCGCCGCAAACAGGGACGCGAACGCGTACACGTCGGCATATTTTCCCTGCGTCGTGGTGGCACCCCATGACAGGAACTTGGTGGCGCCCTGCGGGTAGGCCTGGCTTTCCGGTGCCGGTCCGACGTAGCCGCCGCGATCTGCGAAGTAGACGATGCGGTCCTTGAGCGCCTGCGTCAATGCCGGATCGAGCGCGCGGCCATGCGCCGTCAGGTAGCTGACGAAATGCGCGCTCTGCACCGCGGCGCTGGCATTGCCGGGCAAATACTGCTCGGGCCAGGTGCCATCCCTGACGACGATGGCCTGCGCAGCGTTCTTGAATAGGGTGTGATAGCGTGCCTCGCCGGTGGCCAGGTACAGCTGCAGCGCGGGATACATGAAGCGTGCCTTGGCAGCTCCCGGTGCCGCGGTCTTTTCCAGATATCTCCAGGCGAGCCGGGCGCGTTGCACGAGGGCGTCGGCGCGTGCGGCATCGTGCGGGCGGACCACGCGGGCGGCGTGGGCGAAGATCCCGGCCGACAGCGCCGTGACTTCCTCGCTGACCGCCCAGGTGCCGTAGCGCCCGGGATCGCTGGCCGCGCTGTGCACGCCGTAGGCCGGATGACGGTTCATTTCGGTGCCGGCGCGAACGCCGCCGAACTGCGCATCGTGGGTGTCCATCACCTGCAGGTTTTCCCACGACAGCACCGCCCACAGGGCTTCATCGACGAAATCGGGAATGCCGTTACCGGACTCCGGAATGTTGTATTGGCGGTCGACGAAGTGGGTGGGGAAGGCGTCGAAATACGACAGCATCAGGATCGGAATGATGGTGTGCATCGGGCGGCGGTCAAAATCGCCGGCGTCGTGATGGCCGCCGATCAGCGGCTTCATGAGCGCGTTGTCCGGCACCGAAAGCACCGGCGTCGACACCCACGGCGTGCGTGTATCGGCCACGGTGGCGTGGCACATTTCGCGCGTGTAGCGCGTGTACGGCTGCTTGAGCGCCGTGCCGCAACGCTGGTGATACAGGCCGCGCGCCGAAACATAGGCGATCTTGCGGCTGGCGTCGTCGCCGACCGCGAACGAGCGCGAACGCCCGCAACCGGGCACCGACACGAAGTAAGGGCCGCCCTCGGCCAACTGGTCGAGCCGCAGTCGGTAGACATGCTCGCCGGAGCTGGCGCTGGCGATTGCGGTATCGTCCTTGATGTATTGCGGTTCGCCGCCCGGCACCGTCCTGCCGCTTGGTTCATCGATCACCTCGTAGCGCGACCCGGCGGGCAGCTTGAGCGAGCCGGCGTCGCCCAGGTACGTACCAAAATTGGCGAAGCGCGAGCTGGCCAGCTTGCTGTACCCGGTCTGGTTGACCTTGATCGATTCGCAGTAGGTGACGCGGCTGTCGAAAGCCAGCCGCGTCGCGCCGTACGGCGTGGCGATGGTGTACGGCTGGCCCTGGGCCAGCGGTTTGTCGAGCCGCAGATAGATCTTGTGGCGCACCGTCACCGGGAACAGGTTGGGACTCGTGGTGGCCAGCGCCTTTTGCTCGTCGTACGGTGTCGACATGCGGCTGATCCCCAGCGCCGCCTGGCCGTTGACCGTCCATTTGGACAGGGCCAGGTCGAGTACATCGGGCCTGGTGGCCGTGCCGCCGGCTTCGTTGGTGGTGGCGGTTTGCAGTTCGACCACGATCACCTGCGGCGCTGCCGCGTGCACGCCGACGATGGCGTCAGCTGCCTGCGCGATGGACGCCCCCAGGACAGACGCGCCAATGCCGGCCGCGATTTGCAAAGTAATGGTATTCATCGGTCTCCTCTTGTTGTCGGCGCATTCTAGGCCGCTGGGAATTACCGATCGATTACCGATATGTCATGTGGGCAGCGTGGCCCGCGCCTGCGCTTCCAGCGCGGCCAGGCTTGCGCGCGCCGCCAGGGCCTGCTCGCGCAGTGCCGTCGCCGCTGCCGGAAGGACCGGCGACGCGTCTTGCAGCGTGCGGTGATACGCGTCCAGCAGGCGGCGATGCTCGAAAGTGGCCACCGCGCACCGCACCGCCAGCAGGAATCCGCTGGCGTCGAATGGCTTGGCGATGAAGCGATAAATTTGGCCGGCATTGACCGCATCGACGATAGCATCGAGGTCGAGGTAAGCCGTCACCAGGATGCGCAGGGTATCGGGCAGCATGACCGAGGTGCGCTCGAACAGCTGCACGCCGCTCATGCGCGGCATGCGGTGATCGCTGACGATGCACGCCAGTTCCTGCGACGGCGGCAGCGCGCCGATCAGACGCAGGGCTTCCTGGCCGTCGCGTGCTTCGACCAAATGAAAGTGCGGGCGCAGGATTGCCGCCATGACCGACACGTTGGCGTCCATGTCATCGACCAGCATGACGGTGTGGCGCGGGTCCGACAAAGCGTGCTGCCGATCGAGCAGGGCCAGGTTTTCTGTTTTGAAAATTGCCATGGTTTTGAGAGAATGGAGATCCGCTCCGGCCCCCGGGCGGTAAGGAAAACTACGGCGATGGCGCTGTGAGCTCGTGTATTGTATACGCCTTCGGGCCCTGAACGACAGAGAGACCATGGCTACACGCGCAATCAGAACACGCACTCCCCCACGGCCGCACGCTGTCCAGGCCTACGCCAAGCTGACGCTTCCCCGCCTGTTCGAGCCGCTCCAGCGTACGCGCCTGTTCGCGCTGATCGACCGCTTGCGCGGCCGCCATGCGGTGCTGTGGATCTCTTCTCCTCCCGGCGCCGGCAAGACCACGCTGGCCGCCAGCTATGCGCATCAGTGCGGGGCGCCTGTACTGTGGTGCCAGCTCGATCAGGGCGATGCCGATCCGGCCACGCTGTCGTTCTTCCTTGCCGAGGCGCTGCGCACCCTCGACGGCGCCTTGCCCTGGCACGCGCCGCAGGTGGCCGGCGACGCGGCCCAACACGCGCGCCTGTTCTTCCGCCAGTTGTATGCCCACCTGCCGCAAGGCGCCCTGGTGGTGTTTGATAACGCGCACGACGTCGACTGGGATAGCGCCGGCAACCTGCTCGAAGCGGCATGCGCGGAAGTGCCGGCCGGGGTGACGCTGGTGGCCGTGAGCCGCGAAGCGCTGCCGCCGTGCCTCGCGCGCATGGAGCTGGACGGGCGACTGGGCACGCTCGGTTGGGACGCGCTGCGCCTCGACCCGTCCGAAGTGCGTGCGCTGGCGCAGGCCGGCGACCCGGCCGATCCCGAGGTGACCGAATGGCTCGACCAGGTCGATGGCTGGGCGGCGGGCGTGGCGCTGCTGCGCAGCGTCCGTGGCCAGCCGCGCACCGGCCTGGCGGAGGGGCGCGAAGCGCTGTTCCGCTATTTCGCCGGCGAGATCGTCGGACGCCTGCCCGCCCAATCCCGGCACCTGTTGCTGATGCTGGCCTGTTGGCCGGCCATGTCCGGTGCGGACGCGCAGGCGCTCACGGGCGACCCCGGCGCGCCGCTGCTGCTTGAACGCCTGTACCGGCGCCGCCTGTTCGTCGAACGGCGCGGCGACAGCTACGCGTTCCACGGCTTGTTCGGCGCATTTTTGCGCCAGCAGGCGCGCGAACTGCTCGATCCCGCGCAGCGCCTGGCGCTGGCCGCGCAGGCCGCCGCCATCGCCGACGCGCACGGCCGCACCGACGAAGCGGCAGGCCTGTATATCGAGGCGCAGGCGCATCAGGGACTGGCCGGCTTCCTGCTGCGCCGCGCCGCTGGCATGCTCGCCAGCGGCCGTGGCCAGACGTGGCGCCTCTGGATGAGCTGCCTGCCGGCGGACATGGCCGATGCGCAGCCCTGGCTCGCTTACTGGCACGGCGTGTCGCTGGCCGATGCGCAGCCGCTGCACGCGCGCCGCATCCTGGTGCGCGCCGAACGCGCTTTCGACCAGGCCGGCGACCTGGCGGCGCGCCTGCATGCGGTGACCGCCATCATCGACACCTACGACGCCGAATGGGCCGATTTCAGCGCCTTGCCGCGCTGGCTGGCGGTGCTGGCCGATGGCGTGCGCACGCTCGACCTGGCGGCGCTCGATCCCGCGCTCGATCTGCGGCTGCATTCGCGCATGGCCAGCGCGCTGCTGTACGTGGCGCCGCAATCGCCCTTGCTGGCCGCCTGCGTGCAGCGCGCGCGGCTGGCGCTCGACCAGGTCGACGATCCGCTCGCGCGGCTGGAGGCGGGCGCCTGCCTGCTGCGCTACTTCGACTGGATGGACAACGCCGGCCGCGCCAACGTGCTGGTGGCGCAGCTTGGCGCGTGCGCCGACGATGCCGCCGTCGGCGCAGCGCACCGCGTGCGCTGGTACAGCCGCGTGGCGCGCTGGTACAACAAGGAGGGCGACTTGGGGCAGGCGCAGCGCCTGACGGGCGTGGCCCGCAGCATCGTCATCGACGCCGGCCTCGATCCTTTGCTGTTCCAGTCGCTCGAAGTGCATCACCTGCTCGGTACCGGCGCGGTGGATGCGGCGCGCGGCCTGCTCGACCAGATGCGCGCGGCGCTGCCGGCGTCGCGCACCTTGCAAATGATCGACCTCAATGCCCTCGACGCGCAGTGCCTGGCACTGGCGGGCGACCTGGCCGGCGCGCTGCACGCCGCACAGGAGACGCTGCGCCTGGCGCTCGACGCCGGCGTGCCGGCGCGCGAGCGGGCCCGCTTCGACGCCTTCCTCGGTGCCTGCCATGCGTGGGCCGGTGCGTACCCGCAAGCGCTGGAGTGCTATGGCCGGGCGGTGGCTGGCGCGTACGGCGTGCAAGCGGTGCTGCTGGGCGAAGAACGCGACTTCATCGACGCCTGCACCAGCGCGGCGGGTGGCGATGGCGCGCGCGCGGCTGCGCTGATGGACGCGGCGATGGCGAGCCACCGGCGGCGCCAGGCCAACGCCCTGTTTGCGGCGGTGCCGGTGCTGGCCGCGCGGGTGGCGGCGCTGGCGCTGGAAAACGGCATCGACGCGGCCCATGTCGGCGCCATCGTCATGCGCCAGCGGCTGGCCGCGCCGAACCGCTGCGTGCAGGGCTGGCCATGGCCGGTCGCGGTACGCACGCTCGGCAAATTCGAACTGACCTTGCACGGGGCGGCGGTGGTCGCCACCGGCAAGGCGCAGCAGCGGCCACTGGCTTTGCTCAGAAGCCTGGCGGCGGCGGGCGAGGGCGGCAAGGCCCAGGCGGCGCTGGTCGCGCAGCTGTGGGGCAGCACCGACGTCGCCAAGTCGGCGTTGAACGTGACGGTGCACCGCCTGCGCAAGCTGCTGCTGAGCGACGAGGCGGTGGTCGTTTCCGGCGGCAGGACGCACCTGGCCGAAGCGCGCGTCTGGACCGACGTGAGCGCGCTGGCCGACCTGTGCGTGGCCATTGCCGGCCTGCCGGCGCAGGCCGCGGTGGAGGAAGTCGGGCGCTGCAGCGCGGCGCTGCTCGATCTGTATCGCGGCCCGTTTTGCGACGGCGCCGAAGACACATGGATACTGCCGGTGCGCGAGCGCGCGCGTAACCTGTTCCTCGCCGCGGTCGGCCAGCTCGGGCGGCTGCTCGAAGCGATGCAGGAATGGGGCTGCGCGCTGAGCCTGTACCAGCGCGCGCTGGCGGCCGAGCCGCTGTCGGAAGCGAACTACCGCGGCTGGATGCGCTGCGCCCATGCGCAGGATGGCGCGGCGGCCGCCTTCGGCGCCTACCGGCGCTGCCGCGACACCCTCTCGATCGTGCTTGGCGTATCGCCTTCGTACGAGACCGAAAAGCTGGCCGTCGCACTCGGCCTCCGGTAAAGATAACTGTGCGTCGTCGATCTTTCTTAACCGGGGTCTGAGCTCTGATTAGAAATGTTTCCTGCAGTCGATGCTTCTGCACTCTGGTGTGGGTGCTGATTCGAAATGTTTCTAATCAGAGGTCAGACCCCGGTTAAAAAACGTTGCTGTGTGATTCTTGTCAAAAATACAGGAAATTGGTCTTCTGTAATCCATCTGTAATGCGCTCTACCTGATGATGTTGGCTGTTCCGGCCTGTCTTTGTCGCTTCGACAATGGCGCGGATGCGACAACGACAACAGGGAGGTTGAAATGCAAGGTAGCAGAGTGTGGATGTGGGCGCCCGTGTGCCTGATGGTGGCCGCGCCGGCGTTTGCGGCGACGGTGACGGTCGAATACAGCGGCAAGGCGCCGTTTGCGCTGGGCAGCACGGTATGGCTGCTCGGCAAGCTCGACGGCGTGGGACGCAGCATGGAGTTTTCCGTCAACGGCGTTCCGGGCGGTAACGCCGCAGTGGGCACGGTCAATTCGCAGAACGGCAAATATGTGGCACCGATGGTGATGCCGGCCAACAACGCGGTGACTATTTCCGCAAAGACGTACGGGACAGCGCCCGTGTCCGGATCGGTCGTGCTGACGTTGCGTAGCGCAGTTGTAACGCCGACGCCAACGCCAACCCCGACGCCAACCCCGACGCCGACGCCAACCCCAACCCCGACGCCAACGCCGGTCCCGGTCCCGGATGCGGCCAAAGTCGCGGCGGTACGCTTCCTGGAACAGGCCAGCTTCGGTGCCACCGCAGCCGAGCTCGCCCAACTGCAAACCCTCGGCCAAAACGCATGGCTGACCCAGCAGTTTGCCACGCCCGCCAGCCCGATGCCGGTCGCCACCAGCCTGAATCAACTGGCCACCAACTGGTACCGCAACATGGCAAGCGGAAAGGACCAGCTGCGCCAGCGCATGATCTTCGCGCTCTCGCAAATCTTTGTCGTCTCGTCCGACAAGAATCCTTACCCGAACGAAATGCTACCCTGGCTGATGACCTTGCAGAAGCACGCCTTCGGCAACTTCAACAAGCTGCTGCGCGAGATGACGCTGAACCCGGCCATGGGCAAGTATCTCGACCTGGGCAACAGCGTCATGCCATCGCCCAACGAAAACTACGCGCGCGAAGTGATGCAGCTGTTCACCATCGGCACCACCATGCTGAACCAGGATGGCAGCGCCCAGCTCGACCGTAACGGTGACACCATCGCGGCCTATACCCAGGCCGACATCGGCGAATTCTCACGCGCGCTGAGCGGCTGGACCTACGCCGGCACCAGCGCCACTGGCATCAACTGGGAAAACTTCAGCGGCCCCTTGCAGCCGCGCGACGCCTATCACGACAAGGGTGCCAAGACCTTGCTCAACGGTACCCAACTGGCGGCCGGGCAAAACACGGTGCAGGATTACGACGCAGTGATGCAGAACCTGTTCCAGCACCCGAACCTGCCGCCGTTCATCGCCACGCGCCTGATCCGCGCGTTTGTGACGAGCAATCCAAGCCCGGCCTACATCAAGCGCGTGGCCGATGTGTTCGCCCAAGGCCCTGCCGGGCGCGGCGACCTGGCCGCCACCCTGCGCGCCGTGCTGAGCGACGTCGAAGCGCGTCCGGCCACGCCCGGCGCCGCCCACGGCCAGCTCAAGGATCCGATCATGCACACGCTCGGCCTGATACGCGCGCTCAACGGGCAGGTGCTGGACCCGACCAATCTGTTCTGGAGTTACCACGGCGTCAGCCAGGAACTGCTCAAGTCGCCAAGCGTGTTCAATTTCTACTCGCCGATGACGCGCCTGCCGGGTTCGCCGACCCTGTACGGACCGGAATTCCAGATCTATGCGCCGAGCCTGGCGGTACTGCGCGCCAACCTGGCCTACGACCTGATCGCCGGCAACCTGAACAGCATGGTGAAGATCGACATCACCCCCTACGTCAACGCGGCGGGCGACCCGGCCAAGCTGATCAATCTGGTGGATGCGAACCTGCTGTCCGGCCGCATGCGTGCGGCGACCCGCACCCAGCTCGGCCTGACGATCCAGGCCATCAGCGATCCACGCCAGCGCGCGATCACGGCGCTGTATTTGAGCGCGGTTTCCGATTTCGCCGTGCACCTGTAAGCGGCCTTCCACATACAAAGGATTCAAGATGGATACAGTTTCGACCTCGCGCCGGGGATTCCTGCGCGGTAGCGCCCAGGCCAGCCTGCTGGGCACCCTGTCGACCATGGGCTTGCTGGGCGCGGCGGCCCCGGCACAGGCTGCCGTCACCGATTACAAGGCCCTCGTATGCCTGTACATGTTCGGCGGCAATGACGGCAACAATATGATCGTGCCGCTCGACGCGGCCCACTACGCCAAGTATGCCGCTGCGCGCGGCGCGGCCGGGCTGGCCTTGTCGACCTCGGCCAAGACCTTGCTGGCGCCGCGCACGGCCACCTTGCAGGCCGTACCGGATGCAGTGGCGCAAGCGTTCGGCTTTCACTACGGCATGCCGGAAATCGACGCGCTGTTCGGCCAGGGTGAAGTGGCGGCCGTGCTCAACGTCGGCAGCGTGCGCCAGCCGCTGACCAAGGCGCAGTACGTGGCCGGCACGGCGATTCCGCCACAGCTGTTTTCCCATCCCGACCAGACCTTGCAGAACCAGGCCGGCACGCCGGTCGGTGCCGGCACGGGCTGGGGCGGGCGCCTGCTCGATGTGCTGGGCGGCGCGGGCCGGCTCGACGCGGTCTCGGTCGGCGCGGGCGGCCTGTTCGTGGAAGGCGCCAGCGTGCACGGCAACCGCCTGCCGGAATCCGGTGAACTGAGCCTGGCCGGCATGAACTTCTGGCCGCAGGCCCAGGCCGATACGCGGCGCGATGCCTTGCGCCAGATCCTGGCCAGCGAGAATCCGAACCTGATGGCCAATGCCGCCAACAAGGCGCTGCTGCAAGGGATGGACCTGGTGGCCGACCTGTCCAAGGCGAATGCGGCCACCCCGCTGAACACGGTGTTCCCTGGCTTTGCGCTGGCCACGCAGCTGCACACGGTGGCGCAGCTGATTCGCCAGCGCGCCGCGCAAGGGCCGGGGCGGCAAGTGTTCTTTGTGTCGATCGGCGGCTTCGATACGCACGGCGGACAGGCGTACCAGCAGTGGGATGTGCTGCGCCAGGTGTCGCAGTCGGTGGCCGCGTTCCAGCAGGCGCTCGCCGAGATCGGCCACAAGCACAGCGTGACGACGTTCACGATGTCGGACTTCGGCCGCACGCTGATGGCCAATTCGGGCGGCACCGATCATGCGTGGGGCAACCACCATCTGGTGATCGGGGCGGCAGTCAAGGGCGGCGTGTATGGCCGGTTCCCTGACTTTACCCTGGGCGGGCCGGATGACGCGACCGGACGGGGTGTGTGGATCCCGCAGTTCTCGAACCAGCAGGTGGGCGCGACGCTGGGCAGGTGGTTCGGGGCCGATCCGGACATGCTCGCCAGTCAGGTCTTCAAGAACGAGCTGGCGAAATTCGCGGCCAGCGATCTGGGGTTCATGGGCTGATGACAGACTGGCTCTGTCTTTGCCGCGCGGATGTTCGCGCGGTTTTTTTCGTTCCGCTCAGCCCTGCGAACGGCTGTTGGGCAGGTCGATGACATCGTCGCAGCGGGACAGGCCCTGCATCACCTGCAACAGCGCCTCGGGCGGGCGCACCAGCTTGCGCGATGTGAGGTCGAGCCAGCCGACCGTGGAGTTGACCCGCGCCGCCAGCGTCCCTTTGCGAAAGAACTCGTTGCGGATGATCATGCGGCTGCCATCCTCGGACAGGCCGGCCAGCGCCATCGTCACGCCAACTTCGTCGAGCAGGTGAAACTCGCGGAAGTAGGTGACTTCGTCCTTCATCACCACCGGGCCGATTTTCAGGCGCATGAATTCAGCCATGGGAAAACCATGGTCGGCGAAGCACATCATGCGCACATCGGCCGATTTGTCCAGGTAGGCCGTGTTGCGCATGTGGGCGTTGAAGTCCATGTCGCCCCATCCGGCGACCAGCGTTTTTTCGTACATGCGATGCTCCTTGTGT
Organism: Massilia frigida; assembly: GCF_011682175.1. Taxonomy (GTDB): domain Bacteria; phylum Pseudomonadota; class Gammaproteobacteria; order Burkholderiales; family Burkholderiaceae_D; genus Telluria_A; species Telluria_A frigida. Next base: position 26,665 of record NZ_WHJG01000018.1, on the reverse strand, counting down.
GAGTCTGTATTCCAGGGCCGGCCGCGCGGCCGGCCTGCTTGGGCTAACTTGCCAGCGCCGCGTTTTTGAGGCCGAGCACCTCGACCGCCTCGATCTCCGGCTGGCGTACGAACAGCGCGTCGGCGCTCGCCATCAGGGCCTTGGCAATGGGGCCGTCCAGGTGGGCCTGGCGCGCAGCTTCGGTCTCGAACGCGTCGAACACGCCGAACACGCGCTCCGACAATTTCAGGGCAAACCAGAGCGGCGTGCTGGCCTCCTGATTGGCCATCTCCAGGGCCGCGCCGAGAATCCGGGCGACGTCGTCTTCCTTGCCCGGGCGTGCTTCGAAGCGGGCCAGCAGTGCGTGCTTGATCATCATGGAATTCCTTTGGTCAGGTTGGTCGCGAAGTGCGATGAACCGACTTTACAGGCCGGGTTTGCACGACGATACTGGCTCCATTGACATCTATAGTATCGATCTTGCCATGAATAGTGGGCGCGCGCCAATCTCGATAAACGCTTCAGCCTGGAGCAGGCGGCCGGCGATCTGGCCACCAGCAAGCGTACGCTGGCGCGTCGCCTGCACGAGGTGCTCGGCAAGACCCCGGTGGCCTATGTCCAGGACTTGCGCGTCGAAAGCGCGCTGCACTTGCTCAAGACGAGCAGCACCAGTGTCGAACGGATTGCGGGGATGGTCGGCTATGCCGACGGCGTAACCTTGCGCACCTTGCTACGGCGGCGCTTGGGGAAGGGAATACGGGAACTGCGCGCCGCCTGAGCGCCGCGCGCCGATGAACAGCCCCGGCGTGGCCGGGGCGGCATGCTTACCAGCTGGCCTGGAAGGAGTTGGCGTTGAACTTCGGGTTGCCGGTGATGGTGCGGGTATCGACAAACTCGAACGAACCCATTTGAATGCGCTGCAGCTGCGAGATCGTCTCCGGATTCCAGCTCGCACTTGGCTCGCCGGTCAGGAAGCTGTTGCTGCCGATATCGGCCACATACACGCCGTAGCGCTTCATGGCGGTTGCCAGCGCGCGCGCCTGGGTGGTCCAGTTGGCGGGGATCGGGAAGTCGCTTTTCAGGCGCAGCACGGCGCCGAACGGGATGCCGTTGCCGGTCGCGCCACCCGCAGCGTGTGTGGCCGGCCACACGAAGCGCTGGTCGAGCACCCGGTCGGCGAAGGTGATGCGCAAGGCGTGGCGCACGGCGCCGGCGGAAGCTTCATCGGCGCGCATCAGCAGCGGCAGGATCGGCAGGCCGGCGGCGTCGGCCGAGGTCCAGGTTCTCGGGCGCATCTGGTTCGAGTTGAGGTTCCACGCGGCGGTCGAATAGGCATGCCACTGGCCGTTGACCTTGTAGGTGAAGTAGCTTTCCCACAGGCGGCAGGCGTTCTTTTCGACGGCCAGCACATGGCGGTCGCCGCACTGCTGCGGATCGTTGCAGTTGCCGTATTCGGCCTTGAGCACGTTATCGTTCGGGTAGGGGAAGCGCTGGCTCGTGGCTGGCAGCGTGCTGCATCCGCGCGTGAGCGTGTGGGCGGCGTCGGGCGCGGCGCAGTCGCTTTCGTCCGGCACGCCGTCACCGTTGCCGGAATTGGGATCGGTGATGGCGAAAGAGACGCGCGGCCAGCTGGTGGTGCTGGCGTCGACCACGTTGTACGGAATGCCGTAGTAGGACGCATAGTCGGCCTGGTTGACGTTGCGGCCAAAGTCCATGTGCAGCGCACGCGCGTTGCCGACGCTGTGGATCCAGGCGTTGCTGCTGGCGTGGGCGGGGAAGCGCACCAAATCGTCGATGCGGGTGTTGAAGATGGCGTTGGCCGGGAACATGTCGCAACCGGCGATGGATGGGCCGCCGGTTGGTGTCGGCGTCGGCGTGGTACCGGTGCGAAAGGTCAGCATGGTGCTCGCCGATGCCGGTGGATCGCTGCGGTAGGTTGCCGTGACGCTCACCGCGTTGTTCGGCGGCGTTGCCAGTGGGGCGAGGTATTCGCCGTTCTGGGAGTTGATGGTGCCGACTGTCGCGTTACCGCCGGGGATGCCGTTGACCGACAAGGCCATCGACTTGCCGACGCCATCGAACTTGCCGACGAACCAGACCTTGCCGCCGAGAGGAAAAGGGTTGCTGCCATTGTGCTCGATGGTGACCGTGGACGCGAAGCCGGGTGCGGCCAGCAGCATGCTGCAAAGACCGCCCCAGGCGAGTGTGTGGGTCAATTGCATGGATTCTCCAGTTGTAAAGTGACGGCGCCCACGATAGTCCAGGCGCCATTACGCATCGATTACCGATACCCGTTTCGTTGTTGTTCTGGCACGCCTCCTGACTACCTGTACAGAACAGGGCAAGGCTGCGATACTGGCGCGCTAGCCCCTCTCGCCGGTTTGTCTATGTCTTCGTTGCGCTTGTTGCTGGCAGCCTTCCTGCTTTGCCTTCCGTGCCCCGTCGCGTGGGCGGCGGCACCGGACCAGCTGCGCTTCGAGCAGCTCAATCCCGCCCTCGGCTTGCCGCAATCGACAGTCACCGCCATGTTGCAGGACCGCGACGGCTTCATGTGGTTTGCGGGGCAGGGCGGCCTGACCCGCTACGACGGCTACCGTTTCCTCACCTTCCGCCACGACCCCACCGACCCGGCCAGCATCTCCGACAATTCGGTGCAGGCGCTGCACGAGGACCGCTCCGGCCAGCTGTGGGTGGGCACGCGCAACGGCCTTCAGCGCTTCAATCCGCGCAGCGAAAACTTCAGCGCCTACCCGCCGCGCGACGGCAAAGCCGATTATCTCGACGTACGCAACATCGCCAGCGATGCCAAGGGCATCCTGTGGATCACCACGCGTTCGGGCCTGGTGCGCCTCGACGGCGCCAGCGGCCAATTTGCGACCGAGCGTCACGATCCGGCCAATCCGCACTCGCTGGGCGCCGACGATGCCACGGGCCTGGCTTTCGACGCCGCCGGCGGCCTGTGGATCGGCACCCAGCAAGGCGTCGATTACCTGGCGCCGGGCACGCGCCGCTTCACCCATTACCACATCGACGACAGCGCGCCGGATGCACTCAAGCGCAACGCGGTGCGCTCGCTGGCCATCGACCGCGCCGGCACGCTGTGGGTCGGCACGGCACTGGGACTGGAAGCGTGGCGCATCGCGGACGGCGCCCCCGCCGCGCGGCGCCGCTTCGGCAGCGCCGAGGGCATCAACCCGGGCGCCGTCACTGCCCTGTTCCAGGATAGCCACGGCACCCTGTGGGCAGGGACCCAGACCGATGGCCTGAAACGCTGGGACGCCGGCGCCGGGCGCTTTGCCTCCTTCGTCCACCAGGGCGGCAACCCGGCCAGCCTGGCCGATAACTATGTCGCCAGCCTGTTCGAAGACCGCGCCGGCATCCTGTGGGCCGGCACCTGGTTCGGTGGCGCCAGCCGTATCGACCTGAACGCCGGCGGCTTTCGCCATGTGGTCTCGGGCGCTTTGAGCGGCAACAAGATCAGCGCCATCCGCGGCGACGGTCCGCGCTCGCTATGGCTGGCAACCTACGGCGGCGGCATCGACCGCTACGATCTGCAAAGCGGCCAGACCACGGTGTACCGTCACGATGCGCGTGTGCCGCACAGCCTGAACGACGACCTGGTCACCGCGCTGGGACGTGACCAGCAGGGCCAGTTGTGGGTCGGTACCCGCAATGGTGGCCTGAGCCGCTTCGATCCCGCCAGCGGGCGCTTTACGCCGCGCCCGTTCGCCACCGGGGACGCCTTGAGCGACTTCATTCAGGCGATCGTGCCGGACCGCGCTGGCATACTGTGGATCGCCTCGCGCGGCGGCCTGCACCGGCTCGACCCGCGCACCAACCAGGCCACGACCTTCCGCCACGACGCCGCCAGCGAGGCCAGTCTGTCGGATAACTTCATCTGGGCGATCCTGGAAGACACGCGCGGGCGCCTGTGGGTGGGAACATCGAACGGACTTGACCTGTTCGATCCGGCCAGCGGACGCTTTCGCCATGCGCGCCACGAGAGCGCCAATCCGGCCAGCCTGATTCACGATCGCGTCTCCTTCCTGCACGAAGCGGCCAACGGCGCGCTGTGGGTCGGCACCGGCGGTGGCCTGAGCCGGCTGGTGGCGGACCGTGGCGGCAAGCTGCAATTCAAGTCCTATGCGCTGCAACAAGGGTTGGCCAATCCGGCCGTGGACGGGATCCTGGAAGACGGCCATGGCCATCTGTGGATCAGCACCGATGGCGGCATCGCCGACTTCGATCCGCGCAAGGAGACCTTCCGCAACTACACAAGCCGCGACGGCATGGCCGAAGGCGACTATTTCGTCGGCGCGGCCTGGCGCCAGCCGGATGGCGCCATGTTCTTCGGCAGTTTCAATAGCGGTTTCACCATGTTCGACCCGCGCGAGGTACGCGGCAACGACCGCGCGCCGCCGGTGGTGATTACCGATATCCAGATCTATAACCAGTCGGTGCGCAGCGGCCCGGCACCAAGCGGCTTCGTGCTCGACGCGCCGATCCAGCGCGCGCGCCAGGTGGTGCTGTCGCACACGCAGTCGGTGTTTTCGTTCGAGTTCGCGGCCCTGCATTTCGCCGACCCGCAGCGTAACCAGTATGCCTACCAGCTCGAAGGCGTGGACCGCTCGTGGGTGGCGACGGACGCCGGCAAGCGCTTTGCCACCTATACCAATCTCGATCCGGGCAATTACGTTTTTCGGGTCAAGGCCAGCAACAAGGACGGCGTATGGAACGAGACCGGCGTGGCGCTGGCGATCACGATCACGCCGCCGTTCTGGAAAACCTGGTGGTTCCGGCTCGCGGCCGGCTTGTTCGCGCTGACGTGCGTGTACGCGGTGCACCGCATCCGCGTGCGCGTGCTGCTCGGGCAAAAACGCGAGCTGGCGCGCCAGGTGGCCGCCTCGCTTGAAGGTTTGCAGAACGCGCAGCAGCGACTGGTGCTGCATGAAAAAATGGCGTCGCTCGGCACGCTGAGCGCGGGCATCGCGCACGAGATCAATAATCCCAGCAATTTCGCGCACGCCGGCGCGCAGGTGCTGGCCACGGAACTGGAGCGCTTCCGCGCGTTCCTGGTGGCGCTGGCCGGCACCGATGCCGATGCCGCCGTGATCGATAGCCTGAACGGCCGCATCGATGCGCTGGTTCGCCAGAGCGCGACCATCCTGGAAGGCACCTCGCGCATCCGCGACCTGGTGCGCGACCTGGGCACGTTCGCGCGGCCCGACGAAGGGGCGATGACGACGGCGCCCATCGGCCCCAATCTGCTGGCGACGGTGCACCTGGTGCGCACACTGTATGCCAGCGTGGCCAATATCGGCTGCGTGCTGGAGGCCGACCCGCCGCTGGCCTGCTGGCCGGCGCAGCTGAACCAGGTGTTCATGAACCTGATCGTCAACGCCTGCCACGCCATCGAGGACAAGCAGCGGCGCAGCGGCGACTTCACGCCCGGGATGCTGGCCATCAGCAGCCGGGCCGACGGCGCGTGGCTGTACGTCGATTTCGAGGACAGCGGCTGCGGCATCGACCCGGCCGTCATCGACCATATCTACGAGCCGTTCTTTACCACCAAGCCGACCGGGCAGGGCACCGGTCTTGGCTTGTCGATTTCGTTCGGCATCGTGGAGCGCCATGGCGGCAGCCTGACGGTGTGTTCGACGCCGGGACAGGGCAGCCGCTTTACGGCCAGGCTGCCGCTGCCCGCGTGATGCTCGCGCTTACTGCGCGCGCAGCAGGTAGGGTGAGAGCGTTACCGTGGCATTGTTGGCGGCGCCGCGATGGTTGTCGTAGCTGCGTCCGCGTTCGATGGTGTAGAACGAATCGACGTAGTCGTCGTCGTTGCTGAACCAGCCGGCAGGCATGGCTTGCAGGATCGCCGTGGCGACCTGGCCGATCACCGCATACGAAGGTGCAAACACGCCGAGGATCACGCTCACGCTTTCCGACAGGGCCACCGCCAGGTCCTTGTAGTTGGTGTTGTCGTCATGCTCGAACAACTGGATGTTGGCCGCGCCGTAGCGGTAGCTGCTCCAGAAGACCATGATCTGGTTCGGCGTGTAGGCGGTGTTGGCGTAGTCGAGGTAGGGCATGTCGACCACGCTCAGTTCAGCCTTGGCCTGGTCGGGCTGGACGCCCGAGACGACGGCGAAGATTTCGGCGGCGCCGGAGATCCACGGTTCCTGGCTGTTGGCCAGGCTGACGCGGTCCAGGCGGGTGGTCTCGATGTCGCTGGCGGCGAGGCCGGACGCGCTCCTGGACGCGAGCTTGGGCGCGGCCGATTGCAGGCCGGCGGCGCGCAGGCTGCGGTTGACGTAGGCCAGCCCGGCGCGTATGTCTTCGCGCGCGTTGATGCCGACGATCAGCACCGGCATGGCGGGCGGCGTGCGCGCGTCGAGCAGCTGGACCTGGCCCAGGTGGTCGAAGGCTTCGATGTCGCTCCATTCGGAACGCTTGCCGGCCGGCGCGTAGGCGACCAGCAGCTTGCTCATGTCGGGCCGCGCGGCCGCGTCGGAATCGCGGGGCGTGTACAGGCGCACTTCGAGCAGGTTCTTGGTGTCGCGCGCGATGGCCTTGTGTTCGCGCACGCGCTGGTCGAGAAAGCGCAGCTTGTCGGCGCCGGCTTTGGTCTGCGCGCTCGGCTGGCGCACGTCGTCGAGCAGGGTGCCCAGCATGACGCCTTTGGCGTCGCCGGCGAGACGCTTGTCCAGCGCTTTGACGAACTGTGGATCGTCCAGCATGCGCGCCACGTTCCAGGCGCTGTAGCGCTTGGCCTGGTCGACCAGCGCGGTCTGGCTGCCGCGCGGTTCCGAGTATTCCGCGCTCAAGCGGTCCGCCGCGATGACCGGCGCGCTGGCGCCGCCCGCCAGTGCGATGGTGAGTAATGCTCTTTGAATAAACTGCATGCCTGCTCTCCGTTTTCCTGTTGTTGAAGGGTGTGCTGTAAATACAGCACTCTCAACATTAGCACCGGGTGCGCAGGCTGGCGCGCAGTTTTTGTGTGTCTGTATTTAATCCGTAACCTCAGGCGGCCGAATTGAAGCAAATGACCACCTTCAGGCCCGTACCCGAGCCGGCGCTGGCCAGGGTGACGCCGGCGCGGTGCTGGGCTGCGACCTCGCGCACGATGGCCAGGCCCAGGCCCGTGCCGCCAGGGTTGGTTTCGAGCGCGCCCGACGAGCGGTAGAACGGGGTGAAGACTTTTTCGCGTTCGTCGTCGGCGATGCCGCAGCCGCTGTCCTCGACGTCAAGCAGCACCTTGGCGCCATCGACCCTGACCCGCAGCGCCACCTTGCCGCCGGCCGGCGTGTAGCGGATGGCATTGTCGACCAGGTTGGTCACCAGTTCATGCAGCATGAGTTCCTGGCCGTCGACCATTGTCTGGTCGGCGTCGGCGGCGTCGAGCGACAGGTCGATCTGCTTGTGCACGGCGGGCAGCGCCATCTCCAGCCCGACCTGGCGCGCGATGGCGGTGAGCGAGACCGGCGCCATGCCGGCCGCCTCGCTGCCATGTTCGACGCGCGCCAGCGTGAGCAGGCGATTGGCCAGGTGGACGGTGGCGTCGGTGGTGGCGGCGATCGAGCGCACGATCTCGCGCATGGCGGCAGGGTCGTTTTCGCGCAACGCCAGCTCGGCCTGGGTCTTGAGCACGGTGAGCGGGGTGCGCAACTGGTGCGAGGCGTCGGCGATGAAGCGGCGCTGGCTGGCGATCAGGTTGTGCATGCGCGACATGGTGCCGTTCATGGCGGCCACCAGCGGGCGAACTTCCTTGTGCACCAGCGCCTGGTCGACGTCGGAGAGGTCGTCGAGGGCGCGGTTTTCGACTTCGATTTTCAGGCGCATCAGGGGCCGCAGCACCAGGCGCACCGCGAACCACACCAGCGAGGCGACCGCCAGCACCATCACGGCCTGGCGCAAGAGCGTGTCGAACAGGATCTTGCGCGACAGGCCGCGGCGCGCGTCGAGCGTTTCGCCGACCTGGATCAGGGCGATGCCGCGCATCGAATCGTCGTACACCGGCTGCAGCAGGGCGGCGATGCGTACCGGCTCGCCGTTGTAGTCGGCGTGGTAGAAGCGCACCAGCGCCGGATAGGCTTCCGAGCGCGGCACGTTGGCCGGCACCGGCGGCAGGTCGTCGAAGCCGGATACGGTTTCGCCGTCGATGCCGCTCACTTTGTAGTAGATGCGGCCCAGGGTATCGGTCTCGAAGCTGTCGAGGGCGACGTAGGGCACGTCGGCCACCACCTTGCCATCCTTGATGGCGACCCGCTCGGCCAGCGCGCGGGTGGACGCCAGCAGTGAGCGGTCGTAGGCCATGTCGGCCGCGTCGAGCGCGTTGTCGTACACCGATACCGCGTTCAGGGCGACCAGCAGCACCAGGGGAATGAGGAGCCAGCGCAGCAGCTGGTTGCGCAGGCTGCCCAGGGGGGCGGCGCCGATCTTGCCGCGCACGGTGGCGTACAGCGCGGCCATGTCAGCCTGGCGTGTCGCGCGGCTGCAACAGGTAGCCGATGCCGCGCAGGGTGGTGATGGCGGCGGCGCCAACCTGGACCCGCTCGAGCTTTTTGCGCACGCGGTGGATATACAGCTCGATGGCGTCGAGGTTGGCGTCGTCTTCGAGCGCGAAGACTTCGTCGAACAGCTTTTCCTTCGATACCGCGCGCCCGGGCCGGGTGATCAGGGCTTCGAGCACCGCGTGTTCGCGCGGGGTCAGGGCCAGTGCCGTGCCGCCATACGCAAACATGCGTGTCACCGTGTCGAAACTGAGCGCGCCGCACTGGTGCACCAGTGCCTCGCTGCCCTGGCTGCGGCGCAGCAGCGCCTTGACCCGCGCTTCGAGTTCGGTCAGCTCGAACGGCTTGGCCAGATAATCGTCCGCGCCCAGGTTCAGGCCCTGGACCCGTTCTTCCAGGCCGCCGCGCGCGGTCAGGATCATCACCGGCGTCTTGGCGCGTGCGCCGCCGCGTGCGCGCAGGCGGCGCAGCACATCGAGGCCGTCCATCTTGGGCAGGGTCAGGTCGAGGATGACGAGCGCGTAGTCCTGCGTGTGCAGCAGGGCGTCGGCGTCGGCGCCATTGGTGGCGCATTCGACGGTCAGGTGGGCGTCGCGCAGGGCTTTGGAGAGCCAGTGCGACAGTTCGATGTGGTCTTCAACCAGGAGTATTCGCATCGGGGCAGTGTAGCCCCAAGCGCGCCAAAAAGCCCGGACAGTGTGGCATCACCGGTACAGGCGCGCACTGAAAGCCAATTGAAAGGATGGCGCCCATATAGTTAGCCCCAGAAACGCCGTAGTATATAAACACAATAAACACAAAAACTCAGGAGACAAGAATGAAACCATCCGTGCTTACGCTCGCGCTGGCGGCCGCCTTTTCGGCCGCCGGTAGCGCCCAGGCCCAATCCAGTGTGCAGATCTATGGCCTGATCGACGCGGGCGTCGATTACACCACGAATACCAATGCCGCCGGCGACAATGCCACGCGCGTGATCTCGGGCGGCAAAAACACCTCGCGCTGGGGCTTGCGCGGCGCGGAAGACCTGGGCGGCGGCCTGAAAGCCGTTTTCGGCCTGGAAGGTGGAATCCTGATGGATACCGGCGCGGCCGACGGCGCGCTGTTCAAGCGCCAGGCCTTCGTGGGCCTGGACGGCGGCTTCGGGCGCGTGGTGCTGGGGCGTTCGTTCACCACCACCTACGATTTCGTGATCCTGTTCGACCCGCTCGGCTACGCGCCGAACTATTCGTGGGCTACCTCGTCGAATGCCACCGGCTCGTCCAAGTACGGCATGACGACCGCCTTCGATAACCTGATCAAATACTCGGGAAAAACCGGCGACTTCAAATACGGCGCCACCATCGGCCTGGGCGAACAGGCGGGCAGCAGCGCCGACAGCCGTAAATATTCGGTAGCCGGTTCCTGGAGCCGCGGCGGCTTCTCGGCCATGGGCGCCTTCGAGCAGATCAACGCCAACACCCTGGCCGGCACCGGCCGGCGCGACGAAACCAAGGCCTTTCACGCGGCGGTCGATTTCAAGAACGCGGTGGTACGCCTGACCGGCGGCATGCGCGATTACAAGCTGGAAGCAGCCAAGGCCGCCACGCCGGACGTGCGCGCCACCACCTGGTGGGCCGGCGCCAGCTATTTCGCCACGCCGGCGGTCACCCTGACCGGCGCCGCCTACTACGTCAACGTCAAGAACGTGGCCGCCAACACGGATGCCGATCCGATCATGTACGTGGCGCGCGGGATGTATGCGCTGTCCAAGCGCACCGACCTGTATCTGGCCGCTGCCTACGCCAAGGCCGACAACGGCAAGCTGGTGGGGCTGTCGCGCGACGATGCGGGCTTCGGCAACACGCAAAAAGGGCTCACGGCCGGCATCCAGCATCGTTTCTGATGCGCTGTTGGGCATGGGTGGGCGGAGCGATTTTCCCTGCCCATCCCGAAAGGCTAGCGCCATGAAAACCCTGTTTTCCATCCTGGCCGCCTGCGCCGCATTGCACGCCGCAGCCGCCGAATGCATCGTGCCGTCCAAGCCGGGCGGCGCGATGGACCTGACCTGCAAGCTGGCGCGCGAAGGACTCAAGAGCGAGACTGACGCGCCGGCGCTACGCTTGTCGTACCTGCCGGGCGGGATCGGCGCGGTCGCCTGGCACACCATGGCGGCCCAGCGCGGTAGCGAGAAGGATACGCTGGTGGCCTTTTCGGGCGGTTCGCTGCTCAATCTGGCGCAGGGCAAGTTCGGCAAGGCCAGCGCCAGCGACGTACGCTGGGTCGCGGCCCTGGGCGCCGACTACGGCATGATCGCGGTGCGTTCCGACTCGGCGTTCCGCAACCTGGCCGGTCTGATCGACGCTCTGCGGCGCGAGCCGGAGAAGGTGCTGATCGGCGTGTCCGGCACCATCGGCAGCCAGGACTGGATGAAGATGGCGCTGCTGGCGCGCAGTGCCGGGATCGACCCCAAGGTGCTGCGCTTCGTCGCGCTGGAAGGCGGCGGCGAGGCCTTCACCGCGATGCACGCGAACCATGTGCAGGTGGTGTCGGGCGATGCCTCGGAAGCGACCCTGTACGCGGGCGCTGGCGCCGGCAGGGTGCGGGTGCTGGCAGTGCTGTCGGAGCAGCGTTTGCCGGGCGTGCTGTCGCAAGCGCCGACCGCGCGCGAGCAGGGCGTGGACGTGGTGTGGCCGATCATCCGCGGCGTGTGGATGGGACCCAAGGTGGAGGACGCCGAGTACCAGCGCTGGGTGGGGAGTTTCGACCGCATGACGTCCAGCTCCGATTTTGCCCGCTTGCGGGCGGCGCACGGGCTGTATCCATTCACGCTGACCGGACAGGCATTGACCGATTACATCCACAAGGCTGTCGCCGACTACAACCGGCAGGCCAGGCAATTCAAGCTGATTCGCTAAAACAAAACAACAATCTGGAGACAATATGACTATCAAGCGTACCCTTATCGGCGCCGCCATTGCGGCCACCTTCGCCGGCAGCGCCTTCGCGCAGGTTCCGGCGGGCTACCCGGCCGACTACCAGAAGATCATCGACGGCGCCAAGAAAGAGGCCAAGCTGGTGATCTACTCGGCTACCGACAGCAAGGCCGCGCAGCCGCTGATCAAGGACTTCAATGCCCTGTATCCCGGCGTGACGGTCGAATACAACGACATGAATTCGACCGAAGTGTACAACCGCTTCATTTCGGAGGCGGCGGCCGGCGGCAATACGGCCGACGTGCTGTGGTCGTCGGCGATGGACTTGCAGATGCGCCTCGCGTCGGACGGCCACGCGCTGCAGTACAAGTCGCAGGAAGCGGCCAAGCTGCCGGCATGGGCCATGTGGAACGACAGCGCCTATGGCACCACCTTCGAGCCGGCCGCCATCGTGTACAACAAGCGCTTGCTGACCACCAGCGAAGTGCCGAAGACCCATGCCGCTTTCGCCACCCTGATCAAGACGGAAAAATTCCGCGATAAGGTCACCACCTACGACATCGAAAAATCCGGGGTCGGCTTCATGTTCATGACCCAGGATGCGCGCGAAAATCCGCAGTTCCTGGAGCTGGAAAATGCGTTCGGCACGGCCAAGGTGCGGGTGCAGTCATCCACCGGCACCATGCTGGAACGGATTTCGTCGGGCGAGAACCTGATCGGCTACAACGTGCTCGGTTCGTACGCGCTGGTGCGCGCCAAGACCGACCCTTCGCTGGGCGTGGTGCTGCCGGCCGATTACACGCTGATCCTGTCGCGCGTACAGTTCATCAACAAGAGCGCCAAGCATCCGAATGCGGCCAAGCTGTGGATGGATTACCTGTTGTCGGTGCGCGGCCAGACCATCATCGCCAACGACTCGAAGCTGTTTGCGATCCGTTCCGACGTCAAGGGCGAGACCACGTCGGCGGAACTGATCAAGATCATCGGCGAGAAGAACGTCAAGCCGATTCCGGTGCATCCGATCGTGCTGCAGTTCCTGGGACCGGCCAAGCGCATGGCCTTCCTCAAGCAGTGGAAAGAAACCGCGGGCAAGAAGTAAAGGCGAACAAACGCGCGCAGGGTGGGCGCCCCGCCCACCCCCTCATCCCAAGATCGGACCTCACATGACCACCTTATCATTGCGGGCCACGCGGCTTAACTGGCCGCGCGGCCTGGTGGTGACGCTCGCCTGCGTCGCCATCTTTTTACCGCTGTTTTTGATTTTTTACCAAAGCTTCCTGTCGGCGCCGTTCTTCATGCCCGATAAAACCTTCGGCCTCGAAGCCTATGCCTTCATTTTCGAGGACCCCGATTTCACCCAGGCGTTCAAGAATGGCATGATCCTCGCCACCGGGCTGGCCGCCATCGCGGTGCCGCTGGGCGGCATGCTGGCCTTCCTGATGGTGCGCACCGACCTGCCGGGCCGCGGCTGGATCGCGCCGCTGCTGCTGGTGCCAATTTTCGTCTCGCCCATGGTAATGGGCTTCGGCTACGTGGTGTCGATGGGTCCCGTGGGCTTTTATTCAGTGTGGGCCAAGCAGCTGCTCGGCTTCGTCCCCTGGAATATCTATTCGTTCACCAGCATCGTCATCATCGCCGGCCTGACCCACGTGCCGCACGTGTACCTGTACGCATCGTCGGCTTTGAGGAGCCTCGGTTCCGACGTCGAGGAAGCGGCCCGCGTGGCCGGCGCCTCGCCGCTGCGGGTGATGATGAACGTGTCGCTGCCGATGATCATGCCGGCGCTGGCGTACGCTGGCGTGCTGGTGTTCTTCCTTGGCTTCGAGGTGTTCGGCCTGGTGCTGGTGCTGGGCGATCCGGAAGGTCACCTGGTGCTGGCCACCTATCTGTACAAGCTGACCAACAAGATGGGCACGCCCTCGTACCACCTGATGGCGGCGGTGGCGGTGTGCCTGGTGATGGTGACCATGCCGCTGGTGATGCTGCAGCGCTGGCTGCTCAAGTCGGCCAACAAGTATGTGTCGATCAAGGGCAAGGGCGCGCGCCAGAAGGCGATGCCGCTGGGCCGCTGGAAATGGCTGGCGTTCGCGCTGCTGGCCGGCTGGCTGCTGGTGACGATCATCCTGCCGCTGTCGGGCATCGTGCTGCGCTCCTTCGTGCAGAACTGGGGCGAGGGCGTGGTGCTGTGGGATGTACTGACCTTGCAGCACTTCCGCGACATCCTGGAACAGCATTCGCTGGTGCGCGGGATTATCAACACGGTGCTGATCGGCGTGATCGGCGGGGCGCTGGCGGTGGTGTGCTACACGGCCATCGCGCTGGCCATGCATCGCAAGCCCGATGGCATCACGCGCCTGCTCGATTACAGCGTGCTGGTGCCGCGCGCCGTGCCGGGCCTGCTGGCCGGCCTGTCGTTCCTGTGGGTGTTCCTGTTCGTGCCAAGCTGGCTCGATGGGATGCTCAAGGCGACCGGGTTCGGGCCGGCGCTGTGGCTCAGCGAGCATGCGATTCCGCTGCTGCGCGAAGTGCGCTCGACCATCTTCGCCCTGTGGCTGGCGTATTCGGTGGTGTGGCTGGCTTACGGCATGCGCCTGATCTCGACCGCGCTGCTGCAGGTGGGGCCGGAACTGGAAGAGGCGGCGCGCTCGGTGGGCGCCAGCCGCGGCCAGGTCACGCGCGACGTGACGCTGCCGCTCATCAAATTCGGCATGCTGGGCGCCTGGCTGATGGTGTTCCTGATCTTCGAGCGCGAATATTCGACCGGCGTGTACCTGCTCACGCCAGGTACGGAAGTCATCGGGGCGATGCTGGTGTCGCTGTGGGCCGGCGGCTCGACCGACCTGGTGGCGGCGCTGTCGTTCATCAATATCACGCTGGTGGCCATTGGCCTCGGCATTGCGCTGCGCTTCGGCGTCAAGCTGCACCAATAAACACTACCTACACCGGGAATGACCATGAATGAACTGACCGTCAACGACCTGCACCTCGATTATGGCACCGGCGCACACGCCAACCAGATCCTCAAGGGCGTATCGATGCACCTGCAACGCGGCGAAGTGGTGGCCCTGCTGGGCCCTTCGGGCAGCGGCAAGACCACCTTGCTGCGCGCCGTGGCCGGGCTGGAAAGCCCCAAGAGCGGCACCATCGACATTGGCGAGCGCCGTGTGTTCGACGGCGCGCGCAATTTCGAGATGGCGGCCGAACACCGCAGCCTGGGACTGGTGTTCCAGTCGTACGCGCTGTGGCCGCACAAGACCGTGTTCGACAACGTGGCGTATGGCCTGACCTTGCGCAAGATGGGCAAGAGCGAGATCGAGGCCAAGGTCAAGGAAGTGCTGGGCCAACTGGGGCTGGGCCACCTGGGCGAGCGCTTTCCGCACCAGCTCTCCGGCGGCCAGCAGCAGCGGGTGGCGATTGCGCGCGCGCTGGTGTACAACCCGCCCGTGATCTTGCTCGACGAGCCGCTCTCGAACCTGGACGCCAAGCTGCGCGAGGAGGCGCGCGCCTTCCTGCGCGAGCTGATCGTGCGCCTTGGCCTGTCGGCCCTGATGGTCACGCACGACCAGGGCGAGGCGATGGCGATTTCGGACCGCATCCTGCTGCTCAATAACGGCAAGATCGAGCAGCAAGGCTCGCCGCAAAGCATGTACGAAACGCCGGACACCTTGTTTACCGCTGAATTCATGGGCAGTAACAACCGCTTGCCGGGCCAGGTGGTGGCCAGCACCAATGGCAAGGTGGCGCTGATGGTGGCCGGCGTGAGCATGCAGGGCACGGCGCGTGGCGCGCGTACGGGCGGCGAGGCCACGCCGCTGATCCGGGTCGAGGATGTGAAGATCAGTGCGCAGCAGGTCGACAATGCGCTCGAAATGCCGCTGTTGACCTGCATGTACCTGGGCGACCGCTGGGAGTGCCTGTTTACGCGCGAAGGCCTGAGCCTGCGCGCGTATTCGAAGTACCGGCTGGAGGCGGGCAGCTACTGGCTGCACATGCCGGCCGAGAAGCTGTGGGTGTTCTGACGCTTATTGAATCCCCACCACCGACTCGGTGGTGGCGGGGTCGCGCAGCTTCACGAAGCGCACCACCGATTCGACCGTGACGATGTCGATCTGGCCGGCGATGCGGCGCCCCATCGGGTGGTCGTCGAAGGCCACGTTGGCGCGGAACACGCGTGCGCCCAGGCGCTTGACCGAGGGCACCCAGATCGTGTTGGGCTTGTAGCCCGCCTGCTTGAGCCAGGACTGGGCGGCGCCGCGATCGTCGATGGCGCTGTCGCTGGCGCTGGCGGCGTAGGTTTCGAGTACCCACTGGTTGGAATTCTGGTATTTGGTCGAGAAGGGAAAGGCCAGCATGTTGTAGTGCTCACCGTGCAGGCGCGCCGGCGCCTTGGAGGACAGCATGGCGGCGATGCGCTTCTGGCTTTGCGCGCCCGGGATCACGATCTGGCTCTCGTAGGCGAACAAATCATCGAGAAAAAAATTGGCCAGGCCCTGGTCGAACAATTTGGAGGTCGCGGTGCCGCACTGGTTCAGCAGGTGCACGACGGTCCAGCGTCCCTTGGGATGGTCGCGCCAGGCGTAGGCCATGTGCGAATAGCGCAAGTCGTACTTGGACAGGTCCTGGCCGACGCGGGCGATCAGCGCCACCTCGGCCCCGGAGGCTTCGAGGGCGGCGCTGGTGTTTTCGGCCAGCTTGACGGCCTTGACGAAGGCGGTGGCGTCCTGCGCGACTTCTTCGCAGGCGGTGCCGGCGTGCGCGCCATGCAGCGGCATGGCCAGCATCAGCAGCAGGAGCAAACGTTGTCCGATGCGGATCATGCTTAGCCTTTCGAGCCGTTCTGCGAATGGTGCAGCAGGCTTTTGCCCGCTTCTGTCGGGATGAATGCGATCACCTTGCCGGCGGCGATGAGCACATGGCCGCTGGCGGTGGCGGTCACCGTGACGGCCTGGCCGACCAGCTTGGAGAAGCCCTTGGCGCCATCGCCGCTGAATTTGACGGTGGCGGTGGAACCGTCGGCCACGTTCTTGAGCACCACCATGGTGCCGTCGGCGACGGTTTCGACGCTTTGCGCCACCACGCTGCCCCCCACGGCCACTACCAGCAAACTTCCAAGCACCACCGCGCCGGACACGCCGCTCGGGGTGCTCGACAGGTTCGAGCCCAGGTTTTTGTGGTGGGCCTCGGCCAGCGCGGCGGGATTGGCGCCGAACAGTGCACAAGCGATTGCGATGGCCATCAGGTTGGTTTTCATGCGGTTTCTCTCTTCAGCTTAGCCGGGTTGGCAGACACATCTTACGCAAGAATCGACTTAACTAAATGAAATGATAGTCCGTATCGCTTTTATTCTGAATAAGTATTAATATTTGCTACCAGAATTCGAAGGGATACAGAAATGCCGCACGCAATTACACTTGTCGACACCTTGAAGCGCCTCCTGAAGGGGCGGGGAATTACCTACGGCGACCTTGCCGGACGGATAGGAATGTCGGAAGCGAGTGTCAAGCGCATGTTTTCACAGAAGAATTTTACCTTGCAGCGGCTGGACGAGATCCTCACCGCCACCGGCATCGAGTTCGACGAACTCAGTGCGGCGCAGTCGGCGCCGACCCTGATTTCGCACCTGACGCTGGCGCAGGAGCGCGAAATCATCGGCGACCCGCGCCTGCTGGTGGTGGCCGTGTCGGCCATGAACCACATCGGCTTCGACGATATCGTGCGCTTTTACGACATGACGGAAGCGGAAGTGACCAAGTACCTGCTGCGGCTGGACCGCATCGGCTTCCTGGAGCTGCTGCCGAATAACCGGGTCAAGCTGCTGATCGCGCGCACTTTCGGCTGGATTGCGAATGGGCCGATCCAGGGCTACTTCCGGCACGAGGCGGCGGCCGACTATCTGAACTCGCGCTTCGATGGCGAGGATGAAGTCATGCGGCTGGTGAATGTGATGCTGTCGAAGCAGTCCGGCGCCGCGCTGCTGGAACGCCTGAAGCAGGTGGCGGCCGAATTCGCGCAGCAGCACCAGCACGAAACGCGCCTGCCGCTCGACCAGCGCCACGCGATCAGCTTCATCGTGGCCGCGCGGCCCTGGGTGCCGCAGGCATTCAAGGCCCTGTTGCGCCAGGGCTGATGGTACCCTGACGATGCACCCCCGACCTTTTTGCCACATCGAGACCTTGAGAGATCCATCAGCATGAGTCAATCCAGCCAGTTTTCCCTCTTAAAGCAACGCCGCTTCGCGCCGTTTTTCTGGACCCAGTTCCTCGGCGCGTTCAACGACAACGTCTTCAAGACTGCCTTGCTGGTGATTCTCACCTACGATGCCGTCAGCTGGACCAGCCTTGATCCGGCCATCTTGAACAGCCTGATTCCGGGCCTGTTCATCCTGCCGTACGTACTGTTTTCGGCCACCGCCGGGCAGATCGCCGAAAAGGTCGAGAAGGGGCGCCTGGCGCGCTTCGTCAAGATGCTGGAAATCGCCATCATGCTCGTTGCGGGCATCGGCTGGCTGTCGCACACCTTATGGCTGCTGATCGCCTCCGTGGTCGGCATGGGCGTGCATTCGACCTTGTTCGGGCCCGTGAAATACGCTTACATGCCGCAGCATCTGAAATCGGAAGAACTGGTTGGCGGTAACGGCGTGGTTGAAATGGGCACCTTTGTCGGCATCCTGCTGGGCCAGATCCTGGGCGCCGCGCTGGTGCTTAAACCCCACGGCTTGCAGCTGGTGGCCGGCGCCACCATGTTCTTCGCCGTGCTTGGCCTGGTGGCCAGCTACCGCATTCCGCTGTCGCCGGCACCCGCACCCGACCTGAAAATCAATCCGAATCCGTTTGCCGAGTCGGTGCGCAATATCGGCCACGCACGCAAGAACCGCACCGTGTTCCTGTCGATGCTGGGCAACTCGTGGTTCTGGTTTTACGGCGCGATGATCCTGTCGCAGTTTCCCCTGTACGCCAAACAGTTCCTGCATGGCGACTACAGCGTGTTCGTGATGCTGCTGACGGTGTTTTCGGTCGGCGTGGGCGTCGGCTCGCTGCTGTGCGAGAAGCTGTCGGGCCACAAGGTCGAAATCGGGCTGGTGCCGTTTGGCTCGATCGGTCTGTCGCTGTTCGGCATCGACCTGTATTTCGCCAGCCTGGGTTACGTTCGCCCGCCGGTCGAAGTGGAGATGATGGGCATGCTGGCGCAGGCTGGCGTGACGCGCGTGCTGTTCGATATCGCCATGATCGGCGTGTTCGGCGGCCTGTTCATCGTGCCGCTGTTTGCGCTGATCCAGACCCGCTGCGAACCGGCCCACCTGTCGCGCACCATCGGCGGCATGAATATCCTGAACGCGCTGTTCATGATCGGCGCGGCCGGCGTGGCCATCGTGATGATCAAGATGGGCTTCACGATTCCTGAAATGTTCCTTGCCACCGCCATCCTGAATGCCGTCGTGGCGCTGTATATCTTCTCGCTGGTGCCGGAATTCCTGATGCGCTTCCTGGCCTGGATGCTGATTCATACCATCCACCGCGTCAAGACCGTGGACGTGGACCGGATTCCCGAGGATGGCCCGGCGGTCCTGGTGTGCAACCACGTCAGCTATGTCGACGCCATCGTCATCGGGGCGGCCAGCCCGCGCCCGATCCGCTTCGTGATGGACCATAAGATCTTCAAGATGCCGTTCATGGGCTGGCTGTTCCGCACTGCGCGCGCGATTCCGATCGCGCCGGCCAAGGAAGACCAGTTCCTGATGGAGAAGGCGTACATCGACATCGCGCAGGCGCTGCATGAAGGCGACCTGGTATGCATCTTCCCGGAAGGGCGCCTGACCTCGACCGGCGAAATGGGCGAATTCCGCAGCGGGATCGCCAAGATTATCGAACGCAGCAAGGTGCCGGTGATTCCGATGGCGCTGCGCGGCCTGTGGGGCAGCCTGCTCACGCGCGATCCGGGCAATCTGTTCGAGCGCACCTTCGCGCGCGGGCCGCGTTCGCGCCTGGCGCTGGCGGTCGGCACGCCGGTTGCGCCGCAGGATGCCACGCCCGACTACCTGCACAAGCAGGTGCTGGCTTTGCGGGGCGACTGGAAGTAAAAGCGGCCCGGGATCGCGGGAGAAAATGGTTATAATTACAACCGTACGGCATTGTGCCGCTTCTCCCGTTTTTCAAAGGCCGCAGCACTCCATGAACAGTTTTTCGCCGCCGGTGCCATGAAAATCCGCGCCTATCTCGCGCTGATGGTCGCGGCGATCCTGATTCCGGTCATTCTGTTCTCGACGATTTCGCTGAACATGCTGCTCAAGTCCGAGCGCGAAGCGGCGCTCAAGGGCGTGCGCGAAACGGCCCGCATCTCGCTGGTGAGCATCGACCGCGAACTGACCAACACCCAGAGCGCGGTACGCATGCTGGCCACCTCGCCGCATCTGGCGCAGGGCGACCTGGCAGGCTTTTACGAGCAGGCGCGTTTTGCCGACAAGGTGGGCGCCACCTGGACCGCGCTGCTCGACGAGCGCGGGCAGCAGCTGATCAATACTGCGGTGCCGTTCGGCGCACCGTTGCCCGGCCCGGACGCGGCCCGGCGCGTGGCCCAGGTGCTCGATGCCGGCACCCCGCAAATCTCCAACCTGATTCGCGGCGTCGTCACGCAAGCCTTGCTGGTGGTGGTGGACGTGCCGGTGACCACGCCGGAGGGCATGCGCTACGTGATCGCGCAAGGCTTCAAGATCGATCACTTCAACGGCGTGCTGACCCAGGTGAACGCGCCGCCGTCCTGGCTGGCCGGCGTGTACGACCGCAACGGCATGACCATCGCCCAGACCCATGGCGGCGCGGCCACCGGGCGTGGCGACACCCGTCCCGACCTGCGCGAAGCGATCCGCAACAAGACCACCGGCGTGATCCGCAACGCCAGCGACGACAATATGAAGCTGTACACGGTGCTGGAACGCTCGGCGCTGTCCGGATGGACGGTGGCCGTGGGAGTGCCGGAAGCCGAAATCGAATCGGCGGCGCGGCACGCGCTGACGGTGTCCATTCTGGGACTGGCGGCGGCGGTGTGCTGCGCGGCGCTGGCCGCCGTGTTCTTTGCGCGCCGGCTGTCGCGCTCCATCGGCCAGGTGGCGCGTTCGGCGCATGCGCTGGGCGGCAGCGGGGACCCGGGCCACACCGATGTGTCGGGCGTGGCGGAAGTGGACCAGGTGCTGGCCGCGATCGCCGCTGCGGCGATGGTGGTGAACCAGGAAAAGCAGTCACGCCATGCGGCCGAGACCGAGCGCGAGATCCTGTTCGAGCGCGAACACGAGGCGCGCACCAGGGCCGAACAGCAGAACCGGGCCAAGGATGAATTCCTGGCGATGCTGGGGCACGAGCTGCGTAATCCGCTGGCGGCGATCGTGAACGCGACCAGCGTGATGGCCCATCCGGGCATGCCGGCGGCGGCCGGCGAGCGCGCGCGAGAGATCATCAAGCGCCAGAGCGGGCACCTGACGCGCATCGTGGACGACTTGCTCGACATGGGGCGGGTTCACTCGGGGAAGATCTTGCTGGAGCGCCGCGCACTGCGGCTCGACCAGGTGATCGACAACTACGTGAGCACCCTGCGCGCGTCGCAGCGCTCGGCGCGCCACGAATTGCGCGTCGATGTGGCGCCGGTGTGGGTGGACGGCGATCCGACCCGGCTTGAGCAGATTGTCTCGAACCTGCTCGACAACGCGCTTAAATACACGCCGGCCGGCGGCACGATTTCGGTGAGTGTGAAAAGCGAAGGCGAGGACGCGGTGCTGTGCGTATCCGATTCGGGTATCGGGATTGCGCCGGAACTGATGCCGTACGTGTTCGACCTGTTCGTGCAGGGCGCGCGCCCGCTCGACCGCGCCCAGGGCGGCCTGGGGGTGGGACTGGCACTGGTACGCCAGCTGGCGCTGATGCACGGCGGGCAAGTGGATGTGCGCAGCGCGGGCATGGGCCTGGGCAGCAGTTTCGAGCTGCACCTTCCGCGCATCGAGCCGCCGCAGTCGGAGCCGAGTGTACCGGCGCCGGCGCCATCGTCGCGCCAGCGCGTGCTGCTGATCGAAGATAACGAAGATGGGCGCGACATGATGGCCATGATGCTCGAGGCGCAGCAGTACCGGGTCGACACGGCCGTCGACGGGTTCGACGGCCTGCGCAAGGCTGGCGTGGCGCGCCCGGACATTGCCCTGGTCGATATCGGACTGCCGGGCATCGACGGCTATGAAGTCGCACGCCGCATGCGCGCCGACCCGGCAACGAGCATGGTGCGCCTGATTGCGCTGACCGGGTATGGCCAGGACAGCGACCGCGAACGCGCGCTTGACGCGGGCTTCGATGCGCATCTGGTCAAGCCGGTGGACATGGCGCGCTTGATGGCGGCGCTGGAGAGCGAACCGGCGGCGTTCCCGCGGTTCGCGGGAACGGCACGCTAGCGGATCAGGCGCGAGCCGTGGGACGTGGCCAGGCGGCCATCGGCAAGGCGCTTGATTTCATCGAAGTTGACGGGCTTGATCAGGTGGTGGTCGAAGCCGGCGTCGAGGGTGCGCTGGCGCGCGTCGCTCTGGCCCCAGCCGGTCAGCGCGATCATCAGCACCGACTGCGAGCCGGGCTTGAGGCGGATGCGGCGCGCCGCCTCGTAGCCGTCCATGCTCGGCATGCCGAGGTCCATCACGATCATGTCGGGCATGCCCTGTTCCACCGCCTGCACCGCTTCGTAGCCGTCGTAGGCGGTGGCGACGTTGCAGTTTTCCATTTCAAACAGCGCCTGGAGCGAGTCGGCGGCATCGCGGTTATCGTCCACCACCAGCACCCTGGGGCGCTGGTCGACACTGCCGATGATGTCGGCCATGGGAACGTCGGTGGTTGGACGCGCTTGCGTCACCACCGGCAGCGTGACCACGAATTCGCTGCCCTTGCCAAGGCCGTCGCTGCTCGCCTGCACGCTGCCGCCATGCATTTCTGCGAACTGGCGCGACAGGCTCAAGCCGATTCCGAGGCCGCTGGCGATCTGGCCGGACGGCGGCCGGCTTTGCTCGAACATCGAGAAAATGCGCCCGATGGCCGCCGGTTCGAGGCCGATGCCGGTGTCCTTGATGCAGATTTTCAGGGCGCCGAATTCGACCAGGGCGCGCACGCTGATGTAGCCTTCGACCGGCGTAAACTTGACCGCGTTCGAGACGATGTTGGCGACGATCTGCACCACGCGCGCATAGTCGGCGTACAGCACGACCGGATCGGGCGGCATGGCGACATCGATCCTGATATGTTTGGCGGCCGCCGCCGCCGAACACAGTTCGGT
Source organism: Massilia frigida (assembly GCF_011682175.1). Taxonomy (GTDB): domain Bacteria; phylum Pseudomonadota; class Gammaproteobacteria; order Burkholderiales; family Burkholderiaceae_D; genus Telluria_A; species Telluria_A frigida. Next base: position 3,972 of record NZ_WHJG01000018.1, on the reverse strand, counting down.
CACGTGCTCCATCACTTGCGCGAAGGTGGTGTAGTCGCGCTGCAGTTCGATCTTGCCGCTGTTGATGCGGGCGACATCGAGCAGGTCGTCGACAAGGCGGGTCAGGTGCGTCACCTGGCGCTCGATCACGTCGCTGACTTTCTTGACCGGGGCCTGGTCGGGGTACAGGTGGTTCAACACGCTCATCGAGGTGCGGATGGGAGCGAGCGGGTTGCGCAGTTCGTGACCGAGGCTGGCCAGGAATTCATCCTTGCGGCGGTCGGTTTCGCGTACCTGGTACTGCTTTTCGCGGGCGCGCAGGACCGATTGCAGGGAGGTGATGAGGGTGAGGGTGCGTACCGGGCGCTCGAGCAAGGTGACATTGCCGAGGGTGTTGATGGCCTGGCGCACGCTGAGCGAGTCGGGGCCGCGGTGCGTCAGCAGCACGATCGGCAGGTCCGACCAGTTGGGCTGGCGCTGGACGAATTCGCCGAGCGCTTTCATGCCGCCGTTCGACAGCGCTTCTTCGACCGTGAGCACGGCGCCGACGCCGATCAGCAGCTCTTCGGAGAGCCTGTGGATGGTTTCGGTGACGAGGTTGTCGACTTGCGCCAGCGAGAGCATTTTCGATGCCAGCACCGCGTCTTGCCCGGTCGGGGCATAGATCAGGACACGCTTTTCCATAGGCTGTTATCCCTTATCCGTTTTCGTCGCCGAACAGCAGGTGGCAGTCGCTGTCGTCGAAGGTGGGTATCCCGGTCAGGATGCCGTGGAAATTGGTCAGTACGTCGCCCACCTGGATGCCCTTGGCGCTCATCGTGAACAGGCGGATGGTGCGCTCGTGCAGGCCGACGCGTTTCTTGAAGACGGAGATGGCCTGGCGTACCTTGCCGCGTGCCTCGAAGTAGCGCAGCATGATGACGCTGTCGGCGATGTAGCTGGCGTCGACCGTGGTCGTCATATTGCTGCCGATGACGCCAGGCTGCACGCCGACCAGGATGGTGACCACGCCGCGCTGGCCCAGGTAGGTAAGCAGTTCGTGCATGTGGGTAGCCAGGAAGCGCTCGTCGGGCATGGCGTTGAGGTAGCCATTGAGGCTGTCGATGACGATGACGCGCGCGCCAGCGGCTTCGGCATCGGTCACGGCCTGCATGAATTCACCGGGCGCCATTTCGGCCGGGTCGATCTGCTTGACGACGAGCAGGCCATTGTCGATGGCCCCTTTGAGGTCGATACCGAGGCCGGTGGAGCGCAGCAGCAGGTTGTTGGTCGCTTCCTCGAACAGGAACATGGCCGCCTTCTGGCCGCGCTGGGTGGCTGCGTAGACGTACTGCGCGCACAGCGAGGATTTGCCAGTGCCGGGAGGGCCGGAGAGCAGGGTGCTGGTGCCTTCATCGAGGCCGCCGCCGGTCAGCGCGTCGAGTTGCGCGATGCCGCTCGAGAGCTGTTGGCGTTCGGTGAGCACGCGCGTGTGGGCGGCGATCAGGCGCGGGAACACCACCAGGCCGCCGGTGACGATCTTGTAGTCGTGCGAGCCGCCGCGAAAGGCGATGCCGCGGTATTTGACGATGCGCACGCGGCGCCGTTCGGAGCCGTAGTCCTGGTTGATCAGTTCGAGCGTGATGACGCCGTGCGCCACGCTGCGCACTTGCAGGTCGCCCGAGAGGGCGGTGCGGTCGTCGAGGAACAGGGTGGTGCAGCCTTTGCCGGACAGGTACTGCTTGAGCGCGAGTACCTGGCGGCGGTAGCGCAGCGGGCTTTCGGCCAGCAGCTGCAGCTCGGACAGCGAATCGAGGACCACGCGGGTCGGCTTGTGTTTTTCGATTGTGTCGAGAATGCGCTGGGTGGTCATGCCCATCTCGATTTCGGATGGGTGGAAAATGGTGAACTGGTGGTCGGGGTGGAGGATGTTTTCGTTGGGGATGATGTCCTCGACGTGGATGCCGTCCATCGACCACCCGTGCGACTGCGCCACCGCCTTGAGTTCGACGCGGGTTTCGGCCAGGGTGATATAGATGACCGATTCGCCGCGGCGCACGCCTTCGTACAGGAACTGGAGGGCGAGTGTGGTCTTGCCGGTGCCGGGCTCGCCTTCGATCAGGAACAGGCGGTCACTGGTCAGGCCGCCGCCGAGGATGGTGTCCAGTCCCGGAACACCCGTTGAAAGAAAGCGACTGGTGTCGCTGTTCTGCTTTTCCATGGAGGGATTCTCCGTTTTTCTCATCGTAAATTTAGATAATTGCAACACTGTATGATAAATAGTACATGAATGCGATCGGGGTGGTAGTTCTGTACGGAAGCACCCGACCGGCTGAATTGCGGAGCGACAACGAGGTTTTTTGAGGGGACGTTTGAGCTAGCGCAAAGCGCTACGTGGCAGCGCGTGACAGGTACGATTTGTGTGCCAAAAACGTAAGATGCTCTGATATAATTCGCAGCTCGTCGGGGCGTAGCGCAGCCTGGTAGCGTACTTGCATGGGGTGCAAGGGGTCGAGTGTTCGAATCACTCCGTCCCGACCAATAGAATCAATGACTTACGTAAGAAGCTGTACGTATACCCACCACTGTATTTTATCGAATCGATAAAACTACTTCGGTGGGTTTGTCATTTCTGAGGCCGATTTCCTCAATTGTGCCGTGAGCCGCACCATGCTATGAATTCCTCTTCCAATGCAGGAAATCATGGGCCAAGAGCTGCGGAAAGATGTTAGTTATGCTTGCATCTTTATGGATGGAAGGCAATATAGCTACGTTAATCCACTGCGGAAAATGGCACCGCATCGACTGCCCGGACCGCTCGCCCAAGCAGATGGCGAGCGCCGACCTGCTGGCGCACTACCGGCGCTGTGAGACCGAGCTGGACGCGCTCAAGGCGGCAGCCAGGCCAGATTTTCGCTGAGCTTAATTGCGGGCCGCCTGGTCCTCAGTAGGGGCGGGAGAATCTTGCCCTAGCTGTTCCGGAGGGTAATCCAGGCGATGAGCAATCAGAAACCAGGTCGTGATGACAAAGAAAAAACTGGTGCCCAGTCTTGAACAACGGCTGGCATCGAATCGCTGTAGTAGGCGTGCAGTAACACCCAAACGGCGCCGTCTACGATACCCCCTACCAGTACGATCAGGGCTACGTCGCGTCAAAAATTACGGTTCTTGATCTTCAAGAAATTATGGCGCTTCGTGATCAATGCCCAGCACAGCAATGCTACTGTTGCCGCCGCCTTTGCCACCTTCACCTGAGGTTGACGTTTCTCCGAATCATAAGGCTGGAGAAGAGCAGGGTTTGATATATATCAATGTTCAAAATTATGGAGCGAGTAATTCAGTTATCGCCAGCACTGCACAATCTGCGCCTTTGGCCGCGCGCGTCCGCTGCTACGGAACGCAAGGCGTGGGTAGCCGTCTATGCGCCGGAAGATGGCGGCTATGACGATGAGTAGCTCGGCTGCGACGGGCGCTCGTACTGCCAGGCATGATCTGGAATAAATTGGTGCAGATTAGGATTTGCGAAGAGGTAATGTTGTACTTATTGAAGTAAGTATTGTTGGTTTTCACGCTGGCCATTGCCGCCAGCTTCTCCCTTAAAGGACAGGAAAACCATGCCCATGCTCAACGCCAGCCTGTTTCCCTCACCTATTCATCTCACACGTTGCGCTCTGATACTGCTGCTCCTGGTGCATGGCAGTGCGCGCGCGGAAAGCGGCCTGCCAGAGGGCACTTGGGGCTGGACGTATTTCAGCTCGAAACCTTTTCCGCAGTATTATGCGTCCGACCCGGTTACTGCATGTGAAAAGTCAGCGTTTAATCACATGCGACAGCCGCTCGTCGAGGCGCGGCCTTATAAAGACCGGCGCGATATGTTTGAATGCTACTACCCCCCTGTGTCAGGATAGATGTCGCGTGATTTAATTCATAAAAACCGCACCGGGGGCGGAGTAAAGACATGTTGTGAATCGTTATCCCGCAGAGCGCAAGGAATCCATTTTAAGGCAGATGATG
>NZ_WHJG01000189.1 GCF_011682175.1 Massilia frigida | reverse complement strand
GCTTTTCTTGATCATGTCGACGATTTCCTGGATCGTCGCGATCTTGTAGCGCCCGTTGAACTGCTGCGGCCGTTCGGCGTCGGTGGCAATCCCGCCCAGGGTCTTGATTTCGGCCAGGGTGAAGTCGCCGGCGAACCAGCCTTCCTCGACCAGGCCGTCGACGCTCATCTTGCGCTTGCGGCTGGCAAACTCGGGACGCGAAGCGACGTCGGTGCTGTAGACCAGGTTGGGATCGTGGCGCGCGATCAGCACGCCATCCTTGGTCGACACCACGTCCGGCTCGATCGCGTCGGCGCCTTGCTCGATGGCCATGGCGTAGGCTTCGACGGTAGCCTCCGGCAGATAGCCGCCGGCGCCCCGGTGCGCCACCACCAGCGGCGCCTT
>NZ_WHJG01000188.1 GCF_011682175.1 Massilia frigida | reverse complement strand
ACTGGGGTGAAGTCGTAACAAGGTAGCCGTATCGGAAGGTGCGGCTGGATCACCTCCTTTCTAGAGTTGCACGGGGACGCCGAGTCTGGCTATAGAGCCCCAATTCATCAAGCGTCCACACTTATCGACTGTCAATCAAGAAGAACAGCGTTTGAAAGCGCAAACCTGAGCATCAATGTTCAGGTTTGATCTTTCAGAGATTAAAAGCTGTTTCGTTCTTTAACAATCTGGAAGAAGTAAAGTTTTAATCGAATCGCCGACAGGCGGTTCGATGGGTAGTGATTGTATGTATCAAAACAAAGCAACAACGCTGTACTTTCTTATCTCTGTAACGCTCTTTTGGTGGCAACACTAAGAGGCTAACGTTATAGGGACAAGCGAATAAGTGCAC
>NZ_WHJG01000187.1 GCF_011682175.1 Massilia frigida | reverse complement strand
CGAACCACTGGCGGCGTATACAGACCCGATGCATGTGCGCGCCAAGCATCAGTCGCTACATCACTTTGTCGCCAAGTCTACGTGGTCTGATTCGGCACTGCTCGAATCGGTTCGTAAGTGGGTGCAGCCAGCATTGGTCGCGCAAACCGGGCATTATTGGATCATCGACGACACGGGCTTCCCCAAGAAAGGTAAGCACTCAGTTGGGGTGGCGCGTCAATACTGCGGCCAACTTGGCAAGCAGGACAATTGCCAAGTCGCGGTTAGCTTGTCACTTGCCACCGAGTCGGGAAGTGTTCCCATTGCTTACCAACTCTATCTTCCGAAGGACTGGGCGAGTGATACGGAACGTCGTCTAAAGGCGGGCGTACCCGAAGACCTGGTTTTTGCAA
>NZ_WHJG01000186.1 GCF_011682175.1 Massilia frigida | reverse complement strand
TTCCCGACCGAACTGATGGTTCGGGTCCTGCTGATCCAGCAGTTGTTCAACCTGAGCGACGAACAAATGGAATTCCAGTTGCTCGACCGCCTGAGCTTCCAGCGCTTTGTTGGACTGCGTTCCAGTAGTCAGATACCGGACCGGACAACGATCCGGACGTTCAAGGAGCGCCTGCTCAAGGCCGGTGCCAGCGAGAGTATCTTTGACGCCGTCAACCGCCAGCTTTCCAGGCATGGCTACATTGCGCGTGGCGGCCAGATGGTCGACGCGAGCATCGTGCAGGCGCCGAAGCAATCGATGAGCAAAGAGGAAAAAGCACTCGTTGGAGAAGGTGCCATGCCAATCGACTGGAAGCCCGCAAAGCGCCGGCAGAAAGACATGGATGCGCGCTGGACCAAGAA
>NZ_WHJG01000185.1 GCF_011682175.1 Massilia frigida | reverse complement strand
CAGGCATACTTAAAGCGCACGTGCTGCAGCACCTGGACCGTGGCGGGGATGATGTCGAGCTGCTCGCTGGTTTCCTCGCCCATGCGATGCAGCGCGCCTTGGCAGCAAGCGCAGACCTTCTCTGCCTCGGGCAAATCGTGCTCGACACGCTTGCGCGGCAGATGGGCGGGCAAGGCACGGCGCCCCCGTTTTTTAGGCGCCGATGCTGGCGCGACGGCGTCCTCATCAATTTCTTCATCAGGGAACGCAACGGCGTCCTGCTCGGCTTCATTGAACAGGCAACCCTGCGCGCCCAGCTTCTCGCTCGATGGCGCAAAGCGCTTGAGCTGCGCCAGCCGGAACTGCTCTTCAAGGAAGAGGTTGCGTGCTTCCAGGGCGCTCGCGCGCCCTTCCAACTGGCGGATA
>NZ_WHJG01000184.1 GCF_011682175.1 Massilia frigida | reverse complement strand
CTGCACTGGCTGCATATCGCCGCCAACGACACGCATACATGGTATGGCGTCCATGCCAAGCGCGGCCTCGACGCCATTGAGGAGCACGGCATTCTCCCCAACCGTACCGGCGTGCTCGTGCACGATTGCTGGGCCCCATACTGGCGGCTCGACGACAGCATTCACGCCCTGTGCAACGCCCACCTGCTGCGCGAATTGCTGCATCTGACGGAAACGACCAGTCAATCGTGGCCGCAGGCGATGAGCGACTTCCTGCTTACTGCTGACAAGTTGCGCGTGGCTGCGCGGGATCAACAGATCGTCTTCAGCGACAATGACGTGCGGGCCTTTCGTACTGTCTATGACAACATCGTGTCCGAAGGCGAGTTGCTCAATCCGGAAATTGCCAATGCGAAAGGCGGGCGGGCCAAGCA
>NZ_WHJG01000183.1 GCF_011682175.1 Massilia frigida | reverse complement strand
CCTATCTGCGCATGTCCAAACTCGCTCATTTACCCGTCAATCCCTTGCAGGCCGCCGCGAAGCGGTCGGTTTCAATTAGGCGATACCGTGGCGGTCGTCAAGTTTCACCGAAAACGTCATAGAGCCACAGCACTTCAAAGCCGGGCAAGCAATCGGAGGTGCCGCAACTGCCTAGCGCGGCGCTGCTCTTGGCGCCATCCATCAGCGCGGGAATTTCAAGTGGTATAAGCTGCGCTTTTTTGACAAGAGCGAAAGTCAAGCCCCAATCAAAACGACATTGGACCCATCTCAATTGAGCCAATTGCAAAACGATTTTTCTGAACTGGCCGGCATCACGGGAGCGCGACTTTCCATCGCATTTTCGTGATGCTGGACGAATTCTGGTCGGTTATGGTGGCGGAATCATGGTTAATCTCAT
>NZ_WHJG01000182.1 GCF_011682175.1 Massilia frigida | reverse complement strand
GCCCGCAAAAGCGATGGCGAGCCCGGCGTCAAGACCATCTGGCGAGGATTGGACCAAGTAATGACCGCAGCTCAAACATTGCAGGCACTACGGGAGGAAGGCGCCTGAGTTGTGTATAACGAGATGGATTTGGCTGGGCGATTGTCCACTAAAAAGTCAATTGAATCTGGTTTTTCAACATTCTCCAACTTGAGCTTGCCTAAAATATCAGCGTAATTTTTGGAAAACAATTATTGCGACGAATCTTTAACCGGGAACGCTTTCTGAAAGAATATCCAGTGCCTATTTAAGTGGTAACTGTTCAGCCGGAGTACAGGCCGCAATAAACAGTTGTAAACTGTGCTGCTATCGCGCATGATTTGGGCATGCCACCAAAACCTCCCCGTCTCAATCTCACCGGCTTGTCCCATGAAGACAAG
>NZ_WHJG01000181.1 GCF_011682175.1 Massilia frigida | reverse complement strand
AAAATGAGATTAGCCATGATTCCGCCGCCGTAACCGATCAGATTTCGTCCGGCATCACTAAAAAGCGATGAAAAATCGTGCTCTCCTGATGTCGGCCAGTTCAGAAAAATCGTTTTGCAATTGGCTCGATTCTTTCGATGTCGTCAGCAGCGAGGACATCCTTCTGCTCGTGGGTAAGGCCGCTCAGGCCGGGAGGCAAGCCGCACTTGCGGATTCCATCAAAATAACGGTTGCGCGTTTCGATCAGAATGGAGGCATCTTTTTGCGCTCACCCTCTTCTAATTTTCAATGATTTCATTCATGAATGTTTCGTAAGCGCGCCATAAACCCCAGACTTGTGGCATAGCTGCGGCTGCAGCATTCTTTCCCCATCTAATTTTATGTGGGACAAGGATGAAAAAGGACATGCAATTCTGGGCGGCGCATGTTGCGGCGAT
>NZ_WHJG01000180.1 GCF_011682175.1 Massilia frigida | reverse complement strand
CTACGAGATTGACCATGATTCCGCCACCTTAAACCAGCAGAGTCCGTCTAACTTCGAAAAACGTGATCAAAAATCACGATTTCCTCATGCCGACCGGTTCAGGAAAATAGTTTTGCAACTGGCTCCAACGCCAAAACATATCGTGCCCACGCGGAGTACGGTGAAAACTACGTAATGGAGAATGTCATGGAAGTGCTGGATAAAAAACTGTTAAGCCAACTCGTGGGCGGACTGGAAGTTGATGGAGGCGGTGCTGGTGATGGTAGCGGCGGCGGGGTCGTCGCCCCTCCTGAGCCAGGCCAAAGCTCCGTATGGGGGGTGTAAGCCGGAACCGCCGAAATTTCCGTCCCGCCCAAGAACGGGCCACAGGAGCCACAGGACTTGCCGAATAGGGCGCGACCAGCCGATTCTCGGCAAGGAATTACGGGAACTGAAGCACT
>NZ_WHJG01000017.1 GCF_011682175.1 Massilia frigida | reverse complement strand
ACAGAGAATCAGTGCGGTTGATCTTAAAATACCCGCATTTCGCTTAATTTTTAGGCAAAACCTCATGGAAATTGCCGCCCCGGGCTGAAATGACGTTGCGCGGAAAAAGATGTGTATAACGATATGAGTTCAGCCACGGTCGCTCCCAGCAGGCGCGGACGCGCGTCGAAACTGCGCTTGACCTGCATCGCAATCAGGCCGCCGGCCACGCCAAACAGCGCCGCCAGGCCGCCAATGGCTTCGAGCCGGTAGCTATCCCAGAAAATCACCACCACCAGCAGCACCAGCAATAACGCGGCGATGCCGAACAGGATCAGCGACGCCAGCGCAAGCACGACATACCCAAGAAAGCGTTGCAGCTCCTCCTGCACCTCGACCGCGGCCAGTTCCAGCCGCGTTTGCACCATGGCGACCAGGGTCGCCCCGATCCGCCCCACCGATTCGGCGATCGCCATGCGCCTTACCTGCGCGAAATCAGCATGCCGATGATGCAGCCGGCGGCAGCGCCGATCCCGACCGCTTTCCACGGGTTTTCCTGCACGTACTCGTCAGTCGCCTTGGCCGCGACCTTGGTTTTTTGAACCACCGCTTCTTCCAGGCGAATCAGGTCCGCCTTGGCGCTCGTCAGGGTGCGCTCGAACTTAGCCTTGGCCGCTTGCAGTTCTTCGCCGGTCAGCTGGCTGCCGTGGCGCAGCCACTGTTCGGCATCCTGGATCACGGATTTCAGGTCGTTGACCAACTGGTCGCGCGCGCCTGGTTTGGTTGGGATGGATTCGATCATGTTTTGTTACCTCGTAAGTGAATTATAGGAAAGCCCAGCGGTCCGAGCGCGTCGATGTCGAACTTGCGCGCTAGCAATATTGACTTTCCGTGTTATCGGAACAACATCAGCTGAAAGCGTAGTCTAACGCCACCCCGGCAAAAAGGGCCGCACCCAACCAATTGTTGTGGCGAAAAGCTGCAAAACAAGCCATGCGCTCGCGCCCACGGATCAAAGTGTAGTGATAAAGCGCCACCGCGGCGGCCACGGCGACACCGCCGACGAACCAGGCGCGCAAGCCTTCGAGCCAGCCGCACACCAGGATGATGGCCAGTGCGGCGCCGTAGCACAGCATGACGGCGGCCACGTCGAAGCGTCCGAAGGTGATGGCCGAGGTGCGGATGCCGATCCGGATGTCGTCGTCGCGGTCGACCATGGCGTATTCGGTGTCATAGGCGATGGCCCAGAACACATTGGCCACCAGCAGCCACCAGGCCACGGCCGGCACCTGGTCCTGCACGGCGGCAAAGCCCATCGGGATGCCGAAGCCGAAGGCGATGCCCAGGTAGGCCTGGGGAATGGCGAAAAAGCGCTTGAAGTAGGGATAGCTGCCGGCGATGATGACGGCCGCCACCGAGAGCTGCTTGGTCAGGGCGTTGAGCGGCAGGATCAGCAGGAAGGACATGATGGACAGGGTGGCGGCGACGGCCAGCGCTTCCCAGCTCTTGATGCGCCCGCTGGTGAGGGGACGTTCGGCGGTGCGCTTGACGTGCTTGTCGAAGTCGCGGTCGGCGTAATCGTTGATGGCGCAGCCGGCCGAGCGCATCAGGATGGTGCCTAAGGTGAAGATGACGACGATGACGGGGTCGGGCGTGCCGCGCGCGGCGAGCCACAGGGCGATCAAGGTGGGCCAGAGCAGCAGCAGGATGCCGATCGGCTTGTCCAGCCGGATCAGGCGGAAGTACAGCGACAACTTGTTCATGGTCGGATCGCTGGCGCGACTGTCGTGGACGAGGCTTGGATTTTACTGTGTTTGCAGGGAAACGTGAACGCCGCGTTGCTCTGGCAAGCCGCGCGCGGCCTCGCTCAGCGAACCAACTGGTCCTACCGCGCCAGAAGCGCGGTCAGCGTGGCCACCAGTTCCGTCACGATATACGGCTTTGCCACATGGGCCTGAAAACCGGCATCGAACGCCCTCTGGCGTTCCAGCGGGCTGGCGTATGCGGTCAATGCGACCGCCGGCAACGTGTCGCCGGCAAAGCCACGCCGCCGTATCTCGCCGATCAGCTGGTAGCCATCCATCTGCGGCATGCCGATATCGCTCACGACCATGTCGAGCGCTTCGCTACCGAGCAAATCAAGCGCCAGGAGTGCAGATGGTGCGGTGAGCACGTGCGCGCCATGTGCGCTCAGTACGTCTTTCACCAACTCGCGCGTATCGGCGATGTCTTCCACGAGGAGAATGCGGCGCTGTGCAAGCATGCGCGACTGCGCCGCTGGCATCGCCGGCTGCTGGCGGGCAGCCCCTGTGCCGTCTCCCACGGAAGCAAGGGGAAAGCGTAGCGTAAAGCTGGTGCCCAGCCCGCGCCCCGGACTTGTCACCGCAATGGTCCCTGAATGCATTTCGGTGAGCTGTTTCGCAATCGACAGGCCGATTCCCAGGCCGCCATGGCGGCGCGTGCTCGAGGCGTCTTCCTGGCCGAATTTGTCGAACACATACGGCAGGAATTCGGCAGCGATACCGCACCCGCTGTCTTCGATGACGATCTGCACCAGGCTGTCCGGGACGAGGGAAGCGCGCACCTGAATCGTGCCGCCTTCCGGCGTGAACTTGATTGCATTACTCAGGATATTGTAGAGCACCTGCTGGAGCCGGTGCACGTCGCCCGCTATCGTCACCGCGCCGACGGCATAGTGCGTGACCAGCTTGAGTTGCTTGGCGTCGGTCATTGCCTGCACCGAATCGGTGGCCGCGCGCAGCAGGTCGACCAGCGCGATGTCGTGCAGCTCCAGGGTGAGCTTGCCGGTGACGATCGAGGACACATCCAGCAGATCCTCGATCAGCTTGGCCTGCAGTTTGGCGTTGCGTTCGATAATATTGAGCGAGTGCTGCAGGTCGGGCGTGTCGGGGTGTTGAATGCGCAGAAGCTGAGTGCGACCGATGACGGCAGTAAGCGGCGTGCGCAGTTCATGCGAGAGCAGGGCAAGGAACTCGTCCTTGAGGCGCCCCAGGCGCTCGGCATTCTGGCGCCCCGCACGTTCCGTTTCGATGGCATGCACGACGTCGGAGACATCGCGCGCCGAGATTGAGGTACCGATAAACGTGTGGCTTTCATCCTGCACCCGTGCCAGCGACACTTCCAGGTGCAGCGTTTGGGCATCGATGACGGTGCTCATTTTCGCTGTCAATGACGGTGCGCCGGCATGGAGTCGCGTCAGTAGCGCGTCGAGCATGGGTGACCAGAACGGCAGCTCGGCAGCCGGCTGGTTGTGGCGCGGGCGACACTGGAACAGCCGCTCCGCCCCCGTGCTCCAGTACAGGACGTTATCGTGCGGACCGAGCGAGAAAATCGCATCCGACGAGTGCTGCAGCAAACTGGCCAGGTAATGCTCCGAAATCACCGATTGGCGATAGGCGACGCTATCGACCGCTTTGGGTTCCGCCAGCCGGAGGTTGGCGCGGTCCAGGGTGGTCCGCAGGCGCGAGCGCTGGCGGCTTGCCTGCACTGCGCGCATCAACTTCTCGCCCAGGCGCGGATCGCCCAGCGGCACCAGGGACCAGTTCGGGCCTAGCATGGGTACAAACCGCAATTCGGTTTGTACCGCGTCGACCTGTTCCCGGGCAGGTACGAAGAGAATCTGTCCAACCGGCCAGACAGTGCGAATCCGACGGGCAATCGAGGCAGCATTGCCGATGCCCGGCCCGACCAGAACGACGGACGGTTCGCGGTCCTGGCCGATCAGTTCCTGGATGCACTCGACGGCGCGGGCCGGCGCAGCCAGGACGGCGTCGAGCTGCTGCTCCTTGAGCGGCTGCGCGAGCGCGCCATCGATGTCCGCGTGCGGGTCCGGGACGATGAGAAGGAGGAGTTTATAGTTCACGGCGCGGTTACAGTAACGGCAAACCCAGCAACGAGCGCCCGGTCCAGATTTTCAGCATGTCGGTGGTCGGGGACATCACATGCCCGGCGCGTGCATCGCGCAGCATCTGGCTCACCCGGCTGTTCTCGCGGTAGGCGATCCCGCCGCAAATCGTCATCGCTTCATTGGTGACCGCCACGGCGGTCTCGGCGGCATCGGCCTTGCAGGACAAAATGAATGGGAGCGCGTCGAGGTCGCCGCGGTCGCCGCGCTCTCCGGCCGCGTACAGCAGTTGCCGTGTCTTTTCGATGGACCTCCACATGTCGGCGTACTTCGTCTGCAACTGCTCTATGTGGCGCAACGAGTCGCCGGTATGGTTGTAGCGCCGCGTGCGCAAATGCTCGCCAACGGCCTCGAGTGCGGATTGCGCGATGCCGAGGTAACTGCCCGCCATTGCCATGAGGAAGTAGGGCGCGATGACTTCGAACACGTACCAGATCTGGTCGCCAGTATCGCCCAACAGATTGGTGAGCGGCACCTGCGCATCCGTCAGGCGCATGCCGCGCGACGAGTTTCCGCGCATGCCGAAGCCGTGCCAAGGTTCAAGCCATTCGACCCCGGCGGCGTCGCTGTCGACGATCAGGCAGCTCACGTCGCCAATTTCGCTGGAATCCGGACTCAGTGCCGAGATCACGTACGAGTCGGCGCGCCCGCCGTTGGTGACGAACTGCTTGGTGCCATTGACCAGGAACTGCCCGCCGGCGAGGGTAATCAGCGTTTCGGACAGATAGAAATTGGCGCCGGTCCCGCTTTCGGACAGGGCCAGGGTGGTGATATGCTCGCCGCGCGCAATCTTGCTCAGATAATGTTCGGATTGGTAGGATGTCGCCTTGGCGGCGATCACCGCCGTCCCCACGCAATGCATGCCGAAGCACAGCGCGGACGACGGGCAGGCCTTGCCCAGCGTTTCGGTCAGCACCGCCAGCGCGAGCAGGCCCTGGCCATGGCCGCCGAGTTGTTCGGGCACTTGCAGCCCCATCAGCCCGGCCTTCGACAGCGCGGCCATCGAACGGGCAGGCCAGGCGGCCTCGCTGTCGACCGCGGAAGCGAAAGGCGCGATCTCGCTGGCGACAGTAGCCGCTGTATCTTTCAGGCTGAGTAGTTTGGTCGCAAACATGTTGAGCATCCACTCCTGTCGAAAAGGGCGAGTTCGGCGGCAGATCCGGCGCGGTGGCGCCAGACGCGATGTGTCGCTTAGGTAAATACAATTGTAGCGTTTTTGCTATCGCCCCATATTTCCCATGGACGCAATCGAACCGGTCCGGAACAGGCCTCGTTTTTTCGGCCTGGTGGGGCGGGCGCGCGACCTGGCCAAGCCCGCCGCAGGCATGCTGGCGCCCTCGTTAGCGCGGGAGAGCAACGAATAGGGTGGGGGCGGTGCCGGGCGAATTGCTCAGGGCTGGCGTTCCCGCGCGGGGCGCGATGGCCAGGAGCGCGCCAAGCAAGGCGCTCCCCGACCCGGGCGTGCCGCTCATCGTGCCTCGGCTTGCTTATCCCGCATCGGGCACGACCCCATCGGGCATGAACATGTCGACGCCCGGCAGCTCGCAGGCGGCGACTGCCTCGCACACCGCGTCGATCGCGGCGCGGCGGGTAAAACTCTTGCGCCACACGATGACCACGCGGCGCTCCGGCACCGGCGCCTCGAACGGCACGAAGGCCAGCATATTGCTGCGCGATTGCATGTCCGGGACCGAGGCGCGCGGCAGCACGGTCAGGCCGATGCCGCTGGCAACCATGTGGCGGATCGTTTCCAGCGACGAACCCTCGAAGGTGCGCTGCATGCCATTGCCCGGCGACGAAAAGCGCGCCATTTCCGGACACACTTCCAGCACCTGGTCGCGGAAGCAGTGACCATTGCCTAATAACAACATCGTTTCGGATTTCAAATCCTGGGCCGAGACGGCGCTGCGCTTGGCCCAGGGATGGTTTTGCGGCACGGCCACGACGAACGGCTCGTCGTACAGGGTTTGCATCGACATGCCATGTTCCGGCAGTGGCAGCGCCATGATGGCCGCGTCCAGTTCGCCCTGGCGCAGCAGTTCGAGCAGGCGCACTGTGAAGTTTTCCTGCAAGATCAGCGGCATCTGCGGCACCCGCTCGATGATGTTCTTCACCAGCGGCGGCAGCAGGTAGGGGCCGATGGTATAGATCACGCCCAGGCGCAGCGGCCCGGCCAGCGGGTCCTTGTTCTGCTTGGCGAGTTCCTTGATGGCGGCGGTCTGCTCCAGCACGCGTTCGGCCTGCGCGATGATCTGCGCCCCGAGCGGGGTGACGGAAATTTCCGCGCCGCCGCGCTCGAACAGCACCACGCCCAGCTCGTCTTCGAGCTTCTTGATGGCGACCGACAAGGTGGGTTGGGCGACGTAACAGGCCTCGGCGGCATGTCCGAAATGTCTCGCACGCGCGACGGCAACGATATATTTCAGTTCGGTCAGGGTCATAAAGGTGAGGGCAGGAAGAGGACAGGCGCGGCGCGACCGTCGTGACACGATGTTGCTTATGAGTCAGCAAAGAAATTATATTCTACCGGAATGCAGTCGATATAATTGGGCCGCGGGCGGATTTTCGACCTGCCGACTACTTGAAAGGCGAGCATGTCCACCACTTTTGGCCCTCTGGAAGCGCAGGCCTACATCCATAAATTACTGACCGTGATGCACCATCAGGGCGGTTCCGACCTGTTCATCTCGGCTGATTTCCCTCCGAGCATGAAGTTTCAGGGTTCCATGAAACCGATGAGTCAGCAAAAGCTGACCGGCGAAGTCACGCGCGCGCTGGCCCTGTCGTTAATGAACGACAAGCAACGCAATGAATTCGAGAAGGAAATGGAATGTAATTTTGCAATTTCTTTGCCGAATGTGTGCCGGTTCCGCGTCAATGTCTACGTGCAGCAGCAGTGCGTGGCGATGGTGGTGCGCACGATCGCGTCCGAAATCCCGAATTTCGAGAAACTCGACCTGCCGGAAGTGCTGAAAGAGGTCGTGATGACCAAGCGCGGCCTGGTGCTGGTGGTAGGCGGCACGGGCTCGGGCAAGTCGACCACGCTGGCGGCGATGATCGATTACCGCAATGCCAATTCGGCGGGGCACATCATCACGGTGGAAGACCCGGTCGAGTATGTCCACAGGAACAAGAGCTGCCTGATCACCCACCGCGAAGTCGGGGTGGACACGCATTCGTGGCACGCGGCGCTGAAAAACACCCTGCGCCAGGCGCCGGACGTGATCCTGATCGGCGAAATCCGCGATACCGAGACGATGGAGCACGCCATCGCCTTCGCCGAAACGGGCCACCTGTGCCTGGGCACCCTGCACGCGAACAACTCGAACCAGACCATGGACCGGATCATCAACTTCTTCCCGGAAGAGCGGCGCAACCAGCTGCTGATGGACCTGTCGTCGAACCTGCGCGCGATCGTTTCGCAGCGGCTGGTGCGCACGGAAGACGGCAAGGGGCGCAAGGCGGCCATCGAGATCTTGCTCAATACGGCGACCATCAGCGAGATGATCCTGAAGGGGAATTTCCAGTCGATCAAGGAGATCATGCACAAGTCGCGCGAGCTGGGCATGTGCACCTTCGACCAGGCGCTGTACGAGTTGTACAACCGCGGGCAGATCGGCTACGACGAAGCGATCCGCAACGCCGACTCGGCCAACGGCCTGCGCCTGCAGATCAAGCTGCGCGGCGACCGCAAGGAACCCGGCGGCGCCGCCGCATCGCGCTCGAACGATTTGTCGATGGCGGTGGACGAGGAAGAGGAAGAGTAACCCCCCACCGTCCCCGCCACCACCGTCGTTCCCGCCGAGTGCCGCCTTGGCGCGCGAAGTCGGTTCTGGCAATGCCAGAGACGACGGGGGCATCTAATTGAATTACACCGTAAGCCCACATGCCCGACTTCGAAAACAAAATCTGCACCCGCCTCGACCTCGCCGCCCGCGTCGCCGCCCTGCCCAAACCAGTGGTCCTGACCAACGGCGTGTTCGACATCCTGCACCGTGGCCACGTGACCTACCTCGCGCAAGCGCGCGCCCTGGGCGCCTCGCTGGTGGTCGCGGCCAACACCGACGCCTCGGTCAAACGCCTCGGCAAGGGCGACGACCGCCCGCTCAACACCGCCGGCGACCGCATGGCCGTGCTGGCCGCGCTCGAATCGGTCAGCCTGGTGGTCGACTTCGACGAAGACACCGCGCTCGAAGTGGTCCTCGAAGCGCGTCCCGACATTTACGCGAAAGGCGGCGACTACGACATGCAGGCGATCCCCGAAGGCCAGGCCGTGCTGGCCTACGGCGGCCAGGCCGTCGCCATCGACTTCGAACACGACCGCTCGACCACCAAGCTGCTGTCGAAAATCCGCACCTAGAACAAGAAGGAGTACCCCCATGGGTGGAAACGCCATGAAACACGTCGGCGTCACCCGCCAGCCGGCCGCCGATTACGCCGCCATCACCGGCGCCGTGATCGACATGCTGCGCGCGCTGTTCCCCGCAATTGCCTGCATGCCGATTCTCGCGTACGGCCAAAAGGACACCTTCGGCGACAGCGACATCCTGATCGAATCGTCCCACCTGCCGCCCGACTGGATCGACCAGGTCAAGGCCGCCTTCGCGCCGCAAGACCTGATCGTCAACGGCGACGTGGTGTCCTTCGATTTCCGGTCCATGCAGATCGACCTGATCACCACCCCGGCGGAAGAAATGGCATTCGCCGCGTCGTACTACGCCTTCAACGACCTGGGCAACTTGATGGGGCGGATCGCCCACAAGATGGGCCTCAAGTACGGCCATGACGGCCTGTGGAAACTCCTGCGCGACAACGACCAGGTGTTCGCCGAGATCCTCATCACGCGTGATGTCGCCAAAACCTTCGCCCTGCTCGGCTACGACCATGCGCGCTACCTGCAAGGCTTCGAGACCCTCGAAGACGTGTTCGAATTCGCTGCCTCGACCCCGTATTTCCATCGCCAGATCTACCTGCTCGACAACCGCAACGCCGCCAGCCGCGTGCGCGATGCCAAGCGGCCGTCGTACACCGCGTTCCTTGCGTGGATAGCAGACAAGCCGGAACTGGACCGCTATACCTGGTCAGCCTGGGATGGCGGGCGCAGCTCGCCCGAGCGCGATGCCGAACGGGCCGACTGGGAACAGCGCATCTTCACCGACATCTTCACCGAAGCGCGTCCGCAATACCTCAAGGCGATCGACCAACACGAAACGCACAAGCGCGCCAAACTGGTCTGGAACGGCACGCTGGTCGCCGCGCAGACCGGCTATCAGGGCAGGGAGCTCGGCGAATTCATGGCCGCGTGCCGCGCGAGCTTCATGAATGCACCGCACGACCCGGCGCTGTCGTTCGAGCAGTGGGTGCTGACGCTCGCGCCGGAAGCTATCACCGCGCACGTCCACGCCTTCCGGCAAACGTGGCGCTAATCCGCCGACCACTCGTCGTCCTACGCTGCAAGCTTGCAGTACGGTTCGTCGCATTGAATAATTAGCCCATGTTGATTGATCGTTCCGATGCCTATGCCTTGCTTCGCGCGCTAGGCGCCAACGAGCGGCTGCTGCGGCACGTGCAGCTGGTCGGCGAAGCCGCCGATGAGCTCATGAACGCCTACACCGGCCTGCAGGTCCGCTTCGATGCCCGCCTGATCGAGCTGGGGGTGGCCGTGCACGACGCCGGTAAAATCACCTATCCCGAGGAACTCGACGGTCCGGGTTCACGCCACGAACCGGAAGGCCAGGCCATGATGCTGGCCAATGGCGTGCAGCCGGCCGTAGCGCGATGCTGCGTTTCGCACGCAGCATGGCAGCATGCCGATATTTCGTTCGAGGAGCTGTCGGTGGCGCTGGCGGACAAACTCTGGAAAGGCAAGCGCGAGGAAGAGCTGGAGTTGCGCGTGATCGACATGATTGCCGCACAGCGCGGCGTAGCGCGCTGGGATGTGTTCACAACGCTCGATTCGGCGTTCGAGGATATCGCCGCCGGCGCCAGCGCACGCCTGCGGCGCAGCATCGCCTAAGTCAGCCGCCGCACCGATTCCCTCACCACCAGACTCAGTGCCGGCAGCGGCACCTTCACCTCGTGATGCCCGATCATCCCCAGCATCATGGTCCCGATGCACGAACCGACGTCGTACAGCGGCTGGCGCACCGTGGTCAGGGGCGGGGTGGTGTACATCGAACTATGCAGGTCGTCGAAACCGATGATCGACACGTCTTCCGGCACCCGGATGCTGCGCCGGTACAGCGCCAGGCGCGCGCCGTAGGCACTCAAATCGTTGGCCGCGAAAATGGCGGAAAAGCGCGCTCCCGAGGTGAGCAGCTGGTTGACCGCCTGCAAGCCGCCGGACTCCTGGAAGTCGCCCGCCACGATCAGCCCCGGATCGGGCTCGATGCGATGCTTTGCCAAGGTGTCGCGATAGCCGGCCAGGCGCGCGTGCGCATCCTCCTGGTCGTCGGAGCCGCGAATGAACGCGATGCGCCGGTGCCCCTGTTCGATCAGCAGTTCCATGGCCTCGCAGGCGGCGCCGTAGTTGTCGAGGACAAAACCGAAAACACGCTCGCCTTCAAGCTTGCGCCCGAACGCCACGATCGGCACGCGCTGCGAAAAATCGAGGATCTGGGTGTCGCTCATGTTCCCGGTCAGGATCACCACGCCATCCACGCGCCGCCCGATCAGCAGTTCGACCCGCTCGGCTTCTTCAAGCGCGTGCCAGTGCCCGCTCATGATCAGGAGCGCATAGCCGGCCGCCTTGACCGCATCCTCGATGCCGACCATGGCGTCGTTGAAGTAGCCGCTCACCAGCGACTGGGTCAATACGCCGATGGTGCGCGTGCTGCCCATTTTCAGGCCTTGCGCCACCAGGTTCGGCTTGTAGTTCAGGCGTTCGATGGCTTCTTCGATGCTGCGCCGCTTGGCATCGGACACCTTGGCGGTGCCGTTCATGAAGCGCGATGCGGTGGCCGGCGAGACGCCGGCGGCATGCGCGACCTGGTGCAGGGTGACGGGGGCGATGTCGATGTTCTTCATCGGCGCTCGCACAAGTGCTCGACCAGCGCGCGGTGCGGCGGCAGGTCGGCCAGCGCATGCCCGGCCAGCTTGGCGATCATCGCAAATTCGGCGGCCGCCTCGTCGCGCCGCGCCGGATGGCAGGCGCTCGGATGCAGGCCGGTGGCGAACTCCATCCCGTACAGCACGTACTGCCAGCTCGACGTCGGATACATCTCGACGTCGGCCACGAAGTCGAGCCGGTGCGGGGGCCGGCAGCGCCACATGGCCAGCTTGTCGCGCAGCGACGCCGGAATCGAACGCGGATCGGTGTTGTCGGTCCAGAAGGCCGAATCGGTGCGCTGGGAGAGACAGTAGTGCAGCTTGATGAAGTCGACCACGCGCTCGTAGCGCTCGCGCATCAGGCGGTTGAACTGGGCCGCCACCGGCGCGCTGTCGCCGTTGAACGGGAACAGGTGGCCGATCAGGTAGGCCGCCGTTTCGATCAGGCCGATGCCGGACGATTCGAGCGGCTCCAGGAAACCGCCCGAGAGCCCGACCGCCACGCAGTTTTTCACCCACTGCACGTCGCGGTAGCCGATGTTCAGTTTCAGCTGGCGCGGCGTGAGTCCGTCGGCAGCCGCGCCGATGTACTGGCGCAGCACCTGCTCGGCGCGCTCAATGGTGGTGTGGCGGCTCGAATACACGTAACCGATCCCGCGCCGCTGCTGCAGGCCGATATCCCAGGTCCATCCGGCTTCGTGCGCGGTGGAGATGGTGTACGAGGGGATCGGCGCGTCAAGCGCGGGGTAGGGCACCTGCATCGCCAGCGCGCGGTCGACGAACAGCACGTCGTCCATCTTGCGAAACGGTGAGCCGAGCGCTTCGCCGATCAGCGCGGCCCTGAAGCCCGTGCAGTCCACGTACAGGTCCGCGCCCAGCGCGCCGTGTTCGCGCGTGTGCACGCAGGCGATCGCGCCGCCGGCATCGAGTTCGACCCGTTCCACGGTGGCCTGCACGTGGCGCACACCGAGCGAGCGCCCATGCTCGGCCAGCAGGGCGGCGAAGCGCCCGGCGTCGAAGTGGTAGGCGTAGTTCATCGGCCCGGCGTAGTCGGCATCGGCCAGGCGCTTGGGGCCGTGCGCCGCATCAGCCACGCGTTTTTGCATGGTCGCCGCTTGGGCAAAGGGGATGCCGGCGCCGGCGGTGCCTTGCAGCCAGTGCGGCAGCAGTTCCGGTCCGCCCTGGCGCTGGCTCGGCTGGCTGAAAGGATGGAAGTAGTGGTCGGCGCCGGGCGCGCCGGCCGGACGCACCCAATTGTTGAAGCGTACGCCCTGCTTGAAGGTGGCCTGGCATTCGCGCACGAAGCGCGCTTCGTCGATGCCGATCGCCGCCAGGGTCGAGCGGATCGAGGGAAAGGTCCCCTCGCCGACGCCGATGATGCCGATCTCGGGCGACTCGACCAGGGTGATGCTGACGCCGGCCGCGCCTGCGCCGCCCCCCAGGGTACGCGCCAGATAGCAGGCGGTAAGCCAGCCGGCGGTGCCGCCGCCGACGATCAACACGTTATGAAACGCTTTCATGAATTGCCCCTTTTTGTGGCCCTGTGTGGCGAATATGACAAATGCGGTCGCACCAGAATATTTCGTTTGACTTTGGAATGCACCGAAATGTACCATGAAATCGTTTTCACGTAACATGAAAACGTTTTCTCGCCCAGCCACGTCACGAACAACAAAAATCGGTCAATTCCGAATGGAGACTGCATGAAATCTACCGCCACCCAGGCGTTTCGCCGCGCTCGCGCCCCAATTCAACTTGCCATCCTGACCTTGCTCGCGGGTATCAGCGCGGCGCACGCCCAGGATGTGGCGCAAGCCCCGGCAGCGCCTGCGGTCAGCAAGAGTGTCGCCAGCGGCGACTCGAACGTGATTCCCGAAGTCGTCGTCACCGCGACCAAGCGTTCGACCCCGCTGCAAAAAACCCCGATCGCGATCACCGCCATCAACGCCGCCGCGCTCCAGGACAACCATGTCCAGACCATCCAGGACGTCGTCAACCTGGTGCCGGGCTTCCAGGCCACCGGCCAGGGCGACCATGGCGTCATCACCATGACCTTGCGCGGCATCGGCAACGACAGCGCCAAGACCGAATACGCCGATCCGGAAGTGGCCAGCTTCGTCGACGGCATCTACTCGCCGCGTCCGGAAGGCGCCACCTCGCTGCTGTTCGACCTGGAAGCGATCGAAGTGCTGCGCGGCCCGCAAGGCACGCTGTGGGGCCGCAACTCCACCGTCGGCGCGGTCAACATGCAGACCACCAAACCGGTCATCGGTGAACGCTCGGGCAGTTTCGAAGCCGGCATGGGCGACTACAAGCGTCTCGGCACGCGTGGCGCGGTCAACATCCCGCTGAGCGATAGCGCGGCCCTGCGCATCTCCGCCGTGCACGAACAGCACGACGGCTACATCGATTACCAGAAGCTGCCGGCCATTCCGCTGGCCGACCAGCGCGCCGCCTTCAAGGCTGGCGGCGGCAAGGATGCCGATTTCCGTCCGATCAATCCGAACCTGTTCGTCGCCGGCGGCCCGAAATACGGCTCCCAGGACCAGACCGCGGTGCGCCTGGCGCTGTTGTGGAACATCGCGCCTTCGCTCAAGTGGAACGTCTCGTACGAAAAATTCGCCGACCGCGGCACCCCGAGCATGAACTTGCTGCAAAACCCGCGCGCCGGCACCGACCTGTGGTCGACCCTGGCCGACGTGGCCCCGACCCTCAAGCGCGATACCGATGCGATCCGCTCGCGCCTGGAATACACGATCAACGATTCGATGGCGCTGCACTACATCGCCGGCGTGTCGCGCTTCTCCGGCTCGTCCACCTTCGACCAGGATGGCGGCGTCGCCGTGCCGACCAGCTTTGCCACGGGCGCGACCTACCAGGCCAACAACACGGTCTCGTCGAACTACAAGAACCACAGCCACGAACTGGAATTGCAGTCGCTCGGCAAGCACGATATCGACTGGCAGCTCGGCCTGTACTACGCGGCTGAAAAGAACGACATCCGCTTCGACATCCCGATCTTCAACGGCACCCAGGAAGGCACCGTCAGTTGGCAGGGTTCCTTCATCCAGCCGAAGGAAACCGTGGCATCGAGCGCCGCCTTCGGCCAGGCCACCTGGAACGCCACCGAGAGCCTGCACCTGACCGGTGGCCTGCGCTACACCAAGGACAAGCGCACCAACGTCGGCGGCAACGGCTACACCTGGAACTACGACAAGGACGTGGCCCAGGTGCCGCTGTCCCCATCGATCGATCCGCGCATTCCTGGCCAGGGTTACAGCCCGGGCGTGCCATCGAACGATGGCGTCTACCACGGCAGCAAGGTCACGGGCCTGGTGCGCGTGAACTATGACCTGGACCGCAGCAACATGGTCTACGCCAGCGTCGCCACCGGCTACAAGTCGGGCGGCCTGCAGGATGGCGGCCGTCCGTACGGCGCCGAAACCCTGACCAACTACGAAATCGGCACCAAGAGCACCTTCTTCGGCGGCATGGTCAAGATGAACAACGCGCTGTACTACTCGGACTTCAAGGACTTCCAGTTCAGCGCCCCGATCACCAATCCGGACGGCACCCGTGGCCTGGCCACCAACAACGCCGAAGGCGCCACGGTGTCGGGCCTGGAGTCGGAAATCGCGGCCAAGATCACGCGCGACGACAAGCTGCAACTGACCTTGGCCTACACCCGCGCCAAGCTGGGCAAACTGGTCGGCGGCACCAATGACTACACGCTGCCGAAGTGCGCCATTCCGGGCATCAGCACCTGCCTGGACGTAAGCGGCAACACCATGCCGCACGCGCCGAAGTTCTCGATGCAGCTGCAATACCAGCACAACTTCGAGCTGGCCGGCGGCGCCACCCTGGTGCCGCGTATCTCGACCCACTACGAAACCGCGTCCTGGCTGAGCGTGTTCAACCTGGGCGAGGGCGACCGCCAGAAAGCCTACGTGCGCACCGACCTTGGCCTGCGCTACACGGCCAGCAAATGGTGGATCGATGCCTTCGTGCGTAACGTGGCCGACAAAAACATCAAGACCAGCGCCGGCAATTCCTTCGGCCCGTACATGGCGCAGTACCTGCCGCCGCGTACCATCGGCTTTAACACCGGCGTCGACTTCTAAGTACCGCCAACCCGTCCGCTTCCCCCGGGGAGCGGACCACGGCGCGGCGTGCCTGCAAGGGCGCCGCGTGTCCCGTCATTGCCCCACCGATATCGAGCTCTACAATGAACCAATCCAATCACTACCCTGCCGACTTTACGTGGGGAGTCGCGACCAGCGCTTTCCAGATCGAGGGCGGCGCCAGCGCTGACGGCAAGGGGCCATCGATCTGGGACACCTTCTGCCTGAACCCGAACAACATCAAGGACAAGAGCGACGGGACGGTCGCCTGCGACCATTACAACCGCTATCGCGAAGACGTCAGCCTGATTTCGTCGCTGAACGTGGACGCCTACCGCTTTTCGATGGCCTGGGCGCGCGTCCAGCCGAGCGGCAAGGGCGCCTGGAACGAGGCCGGCTTCGGCTTCTATGACCGCCTGCTGGACCAACTGGCGGCGAAAGATATCAAGGCGCACCTGACCCTGTACCACTGGGACCTGCCGCAAGGCTTGCAGGACGACGGCGGCTGGCTCAATCGCGACAGCGCGCACCGCTTCGCCGACTACGCGCACGAAGTGGCGCGCCGTTTCGGCAACCGCGTCGCGGCCATCGCCACCCACAACGAGCCATGGTGCAGCGCCAACCTCGGTTACGGCAATGCGCAGTTCGCGCCCGGCGTGGCGGACGCCAAACAGGCGATCCAGGTCTCGCACCACCTGCTGCTCTCGCACGGCCTGGCGATGACGTCGATGCGCGCCACCGCCAGCTCGGCCCAGCTGGGCATTGTGCTGAACCAGTGGACGGCCGACCCGGCCACCGATTCCGAGGCTGACCGCGCCATGGCGGAACTGGAGTACGCGCGTTCGGTGCAGTGGTTCATGGACCCGATCTTCAAGGGCCGCTATCCGGAGCTGGCGCTGCGCGCGCACGGCCAGAACGCGCCCGTGGTGCACGACGGCGACTTCACCGCCATCGCCCAGCCGATCGACTTCCTCGGCGTGAACTACTATTTCCGTTCCTTCTGCAGCGCCGAAACGCCGCCGCGCACGCCGCCCGGCAAGCTCGGGTTCACCGACATGGGCTGGGAGATCTATCCGCAGGGGCTGACCGAACTGCTGGTCAAACTGCATGCCGAATACATGCTGCCGCCGATTTACATCACCGAAAACGGCATGGCCAATCCGGACGCGGTCAGCGGCGGCAAGGTGGCCGACCCCGAGCGCATCGCCTACGTGCAGATGCACCTGGACGCGCTCAAGGCGGCCATGGAGCAGGGCGTCGACGTGCGCGGCTACTTCCTCTGGAGTTTGCTCGACAACTTCGAATGGAACTCCGGCTACGCCAAGCGCTTCGGCATCGTCCACGTCGACTACGAGACGCAGGAGCGTACGCTCAAGGACAGTGCCATCTGGTACCGCGATTTCCTGTCCGCCCAGCGCCAGCGCTGATCGACTGTTCTTCCACTGGAGGCAACATGGTTCATGATTCCTATGCCGTTGGTGCGCGCCTGCTGGCCGACATCGGCGGCACCAACGCGCGCTTCGCGCTCGAATACGGCGCCGGGCGGGTGGGCGACGTGCACACCCTGGCCTGCGCGGATTACGCGCACTTCGACGACGCGGTGCGCGCCTACTTAAACAGGCTGCCGGCGCGGCGCGTGCGCCACGCGGTCATCGCGATCGCCAATCCGGTCGACGGCGACGCCGTCAAGATGACCAATCACCACTGGGCGTTTTCGATCGACGCCTCGCGCAAGACGCTTGGTCTCGATACCCTGCTGGTGGTGAACGACTTCGCCGCGCTGGCCATGGCGCTGCCGGCCCTGCGGCCGGCGGACCTGGACCAGATCGGTGGCGGCAAGGCCGTTGCCACCGGCGTGATCGGGCTGGTGGGTGCCGGTACGGGCCTGGGCGTGGCCGGCCTGGTGCCGGTCGACGGGCGCTGGGTGGCGATGCAGAGCGAAGGCGGCCACGTCGCCTTTTCGCCGTTCGACGAACGCGAAGTGGCAGTCCTGCAGCATTGCTGGCAGCGTTACGAGCACGTCTCGGCCGAGCGCATCGTCTCCGGACCCGGCATCGTGCTCATTCGCGAAGCGCTGGCCGACAGGCGCGGCCTGCAGGTCGACGCCAGCCTGTCCACGGCGGATATCGTGGAACGCGGTTTGGCCGGCAGCGACCCGCTGTGCCGTGAAACGCTGGACTGCTTTTCGGGTATGCTGGGCACCGTCGCGGCCAACCTGGCGGTCACGTTGTGTGCGCGCGGCGGCCTGTATATCGGCGGCGGCGTGGTGCCGCGCCTGGGCGCGTATTTTGCCCAGTCGCCGTTCCGGGCGCGCTTCGAGAACAAGGGACGTTTTTCCGCCTTCACCGCGCAGATTCCGACCCTGTTGATCACCGCCCCCTATCCGGCCATGCTGGGCGCGGCGGCGATCCTGTCGGCGCACCTGGCCGACCTGGCGCCAAGCGGCGCCGGGCCGCGCGCCATGGCGCCGGCGCCTTTGCCGCTGCCTCCTCTTGAAATGGAAAACGACCATGCACGCTTCTAAACCGTCCGTCTCGCCCCTGCTGTGGGTGCCGACCGGTTACTTCATGATGGCGCTCGGCTACGTCATGCTGACCTCCGTCACCGCCATCATGTTCAAGAATCTCGGCATGGACAACGGCAAGGCGGCCCAGTATTCGAGCCTCCTGATCCTGGCCTACACGGTCAAGCCGCTGTTCGCTCCCTTCGTTGAAATGTACCGCACCAAGAAGTTCTTCGTGCTGTGCGCGCAAGTGCTGATTGGGCTGGGCTTCGTCGGCATCGCGCTGGTCATGGCCCTGCCGAACTACATGGCGATCCTGATGGCGCTGTTCTGGGGCTTGTCGTTCGTCGGCGCGACCCTCGACATCGCCAGCGACGGGGTCTACGTCACCTCGCTCGATTCGCGCGCGCAGTCGCTGTACTGCGGCATCCAGAGCCTGAGCTGGAATATCGGCCCGATCGTCGCTTCCGGCGGCATGGTGTTCCTGAGCGGCTGGCTGCACGTGAACGTGTTCCACCACGACGCCACCGTGTTCGGCCCGGACTGGATCGACGCCTGGCGCATTATCTTCTTCCTGGTGGCCGGACTGACGCTGCTGCTGGCCATCTGGCACGCGCGCTTCATGCCGGACGGCGCGCGCGCCGAAAACACGCCAGCGAGCGTCAAGGCGGCCGGGCATATCCTGATGGATGCCTTCGTCACCCTGTTCCAGAAGCGCGGCATCTGGCGCATGATCGCCTTTGCCTTCCTGTTCCGCCTCAGTATCGGCTTCCTGGAAAAGATCGGCCCGTTCTTCATGGTCGATCCGGTCGCCAAGGGTGGCCTGGGGCTGAACAACGAAATGCTGGGCCTTATCTACGGCACCTACGGCCTGGCGGCGGTGCTGCTCGGGTCCCTGCTCGGTGGCCTGTACGTGGCCAAGCGCGGCCTCAAGGAAACCCTGTTCGTGCTGTGCTGCGCGGTAAATATTCCGAATGTGACGTTCCTGATCATGGCCGTGTACCAGCCATCGAGCCTGTCGCTGATCACGGCCGGCGTGATGATCGAGAAGTTCTTCTTCGGCTTCGGCGCGGTCGGCTTCATGATCTACCTGATGCAGCAGCTCGCGCCGGGCAAGTACACCACCACCCACTACGCCTTCGGCACCGGCATCATGGGCTTGTGCGGCATGGTCACGGGCGCCATCAGCGGCCACTTGCAGGAGTGGATGGGCTACATCGCCTACTTCGTCTTCGTGATGGTCGCCACCATCCCCTCGTTCATCGCCACCTGGTTCGCACCGTTCCACATCATTGATGCGGCCGGCGACGATCCGAAAACCACGCAGGCGGTACCGGCATGAGGCGCGCGCCAGCCTGCCTGCTCACGGTGCTGCTGGGGGCAGGTGCCCACGCCGCTGCCGCTCCCGCGCTTGGCGAGATCCGCGTCAACCAGCTCGGTTTCCTGCCGCAGGCGCACAAGGTGGCCGTGCTGCCGGCCGGTGCCAACGGCGATGTCGAGGTGATCGACGCCGCCAGCGGCGCGCTCGCCTGGCGTGGCCGCGCGGGTCCCGCCGCCATGTGGAAGGAATCGGGCGAAACGGTCATGCTGGCCGATTTTTCGGCCTTGACGCGGACCGGCGAATATCGCATCCGCGCCGCCGGCGCCGCGCCATCCGAACGTTTTTCGGTGCGTGCCGGCGTGTACGTGGAGCTGAACCGCGCCGCGCTCAAGGCGTTCTACTTCAACCGCTCCGGCATCGCGCTCGACGCCGCCCACGCCGGCGTGCATGCGCGCGCGGCCGGGCATCCCGACACGCGCGTGCTGGTGCACGCCTCGGCCGCATCATCGGTGCGCCCCGAAGGCACCGTCATTGCCAGTCCCAAGGGCTGGTACGACGCCGGCGACTATAACAAGTACATCGTCAATTCGGGCATCTCCACCTATACCTTGCTGGCCGCGTTCGAGCATTTTCCCGGCTATTTCACGCGCCTGCGCACCGGCATTCCGGAAAGCGGGAACACGCTGCCGGACATCCTCGACGAGGCGCTGTGGAACCTGGAATGGATGCTGTCCATGCAGGACCCGTATGACGGCGGGGTGTACAACAAGCTGACCAACCAGAACTTCGACGGCATGGTCATGCCGGACAAGGCCAGCGGCGCGCCGCGCTACGTGGTGCAAAAGGGGACCGCCGCAGCGCTCGATTTCGCCGCCACCATGGCCACCGCCAGCCGCGTCATGCAGCCGTACGAGCAGCAGCGTCCCGGCCTGTCGGCGCGCATGCTGGCCGCGGCCGAAGCGGCGTGGGAATGGGCGCGCGCCAACCCCGCGGTGGCGTTTCGCAATCCGCCCGGCGTGGTCACCGGCGAATACGGCGACGCCAGCTTCGACGATGAATTCGCGTGGGCTGCGGCCGAACTGTATATCAGCAGCGGCAAGGACAGCTACTACGCGGCGATGAAGCCGGCCGCCGTGACGGCCAGCGTGCCCGAATGGGCCGACGTGCGCGGCCTGGCCTGGATCTCGCTCGCGCACCATCGCAAGCACTTGAGCGCTGCCGCCGACCAGCGCCTGATCGCCGGGCCCATCGATGGCCTGGCGGCGGCGCTGGCCGCCAAATGGCGCGCCTCGGCTTACGGCGTGCCGATGCAGGGCGGCGATTTCGTCTGGGGCAGCAATGCGGTGGCGCTGAACCAGTCGATGATGCTGCTGCAGGCGTACCGCCTGAACGGCAAGCGCGATTACCTCGACGCGGCGCAGGCCGGCCTCGATTATGTGTTGGGGCGTAACGCCACCGCGTATTCCTTCGTGACCGGCTTCGGTGCGCGCCAGGTGCTGCATCCGCATCACCGGCCCTCGGTAGCCGACCAGGTGGCCGCGCCGGTGCCGGGCTTTTTGGCTGGCGGGCCGCACGCGGGCCAGCAGGACAAGGGCGACTGCAAGGTGCCCTATCCGTCGGCGCTGCCGGCGCTGTCGTATATCGACGACGATTGCAGCTATGCAAGCAATGAAGTGGCGATCAACTGGAACGCGCCGCTGGTGTATGTGTCGGCCGCGCTCGACGTGCTGGGGGACGCCGCGCCGTGAGACGGGAAGATCCTTGCCTGCTGCTGGCAATGCTGGTGCGCCAGGAGCAGCTGCTCCAGTTCGAATTTTTCAACAGCGACGTCGCGCTCGAGATTGGCCTGCGGCTGGTACGGAAATAAGCGTCAACTGCATATCGTCGTCCCCGCCGGCGCGGGGGCGCCGGGGGCTACTCGAACGTCACGCTCCTCTGCTGCGCGTGGCTTTGCATGGCCATGCGGATGATCTTGATCACCGCCAGGCCTTCGCGCGCGGTCACCGGCAGGCTTTTGCCATGGGCGATGGCGTCGAACACACGCTGGTAGTATTCCTGGTAGCAGCCGGGCAGCGATTGCGCCTTGCCGCTCACGGTCAGCGCGCCCTTCACGAAACTGATGTGCGCGTGCAGCGACTCCGCTTCCACGCCCCAGCCGGGCGCCCCGGGACGCTCGCCGCGCATCAGCGCCGCTTCCTGCGGGTCCATCCCATGCTTGATGAAACTGCCGGTATCGCCATGCACGGTGAAGCGCGGCCCGGCCTGCAGCACCAGCGAGGACGCGTGCAGGATCACGCGGCGCGCGCCGTAGCGCATGGTCAGGTGAAAATAGTCGTCGGCGGCGTCGCTGCCAGCGTCGCGCTGCACGCCCATGTCGCAGTTGACGCAATCCGGATTGCCGAACAAGACCAGCGCCTGGTCGATCAGGTGCGCGCCCAGGTCGTACAGGATGCCGGAGCCGGGCAAATCCTGTTCGCGCCAGCGCCCGCGCACGTTGGGGCGGTAGCGGTCGAAATGCGCTTCGTACAGATGAATGGGCCCGAGCAGGCCCGCTTCGATGGTCTGGCGCAGGGTCAAAAAATCGCTGTCCCAGCGCCGGTTGTGGAACACGCTCAGGTGCAGCTGGCGCTGTTCGGCCAGCGCGATCAGTTCGGCGCCCTCGTCGAGGGTGATGGTGAACGGTTTTTCCACCACCACGTGCTTGCCGGCCAGCAGCGCCTGCCTGGCCAGCGGCGCATGGCTGGCGTTGGCGGTGGCCACCACCACCAGGTCCACTTCGCTTGAATCGACCAGGGCGCCCGGGTCGGCCACCACCTGCACATCCGGAAAGTCGCGCAATACGCGCTCGCCCTGGCTGGAGCAAACGCGGGTCAGGCGCAAGCCCGGCACCGATGCAATCAGCGGCGCCTGGAAGGTGGCGCCGGAAAAGCCGTAACCAATCAGTCCGACCCGGACTTCGCGTGCCGCCTCCATCGCTACGCCTGCTGCCATGCGGCGAAGGCGTCGACCAGGCCAGCCCCGGTGGCGCCATCGATGCCCGGTCCGGCCTTGATGCCCAAGCCTTCCGGATCGCTGGCCGGGCTGGCCGAACCTTCGCGCACATCAATCGCGGTGCGCACCAGCAAGGCCTTGATCTCGGCCGGCGTGAGCTTGGGGTTTTTCTGCAGCAGCAGGGCGCACACGGCCGCGATTTGCGGGGCCGAGGCCGAGGTGCCGCTGAAGACGGCCCAGCCGTCGCCGGCGGTGGTGCCGTCATGCTCGGCGTTGCCGGTATCGATCTCGGCACCGGGCGGGACCGGCAGCATGATGTAATCGGCATTCGGCAGCATGCCGACCAGGCCGCACACATCGGGCACGTGACGGCCTGAATAAATGCCGCTGGTAAAGGCCGACGCGTAATCGGAGGCTTTCATGGCCCCATCTTCGGCCACGAAGGTGCCGCCCACGCACAGCACTTCCGGCATCGAGGCCGGGAAGGCGTAGTGCCCGTTGCCGGCGGAAAAGACCACCACGATGCCGCTGGCAATCGCCGCCTGGATTTCCGCTTCCAGCGCTTTCAGGCCGTTCGGCAATTCTTTTAGTTCGGACACGCCATCGTTGTCGCGCAAGTCGTAGCACATGCTCACGGTGATCACGTGCGGCTTGTGCTTGAGCGCTTCCTGGAAGCCTTCGAGAATGCTGGCGCCGCCGTTCGGATCGTCATCGTCGCCCAGCTTGACGCCGATGAAAGTCACTTTCGGCGCCACCGCAAACACATTGGCCGATTCGCCCGTGCCGTGGCTGCCCGGATCGGTGCGGCGGTTGGTGGCCGAGGGCGCCAGCACCACCGAGGACGTAAAGCCGTTGCGCGTGAAGAAGGGATGCGAATGGTCGAAGCCGGTATCGATCATGGCCACGCGGATGCCTTCGCCGTGATGGCGTTCCTTGTGGATATGGGCCGCGTTGAGCTTGGCGGGCACATCCTTGAGGACGTCGAGGTGGTAATAGCCGACCGCCGGCGGGCGCGCGCTGGCGCCAGGGTCGGCCAGGTAGATATGGGGCCACTGGATATACGCGTCGTCAATCAGCGCGGACAGGGCGGGATCGGGATTCCATGGGGCGCCCTTGGCCGGGTAAAACACCTGGTCGCTCGAATAGCTCTGTTTTTTGCTCAGGTTGAACGGGGTCAGGTGCGTGCCGAACACTTCCTCGAACTGGGCCACGCTGCCGCGCACCGACACCGTCATGCGGCCGCGTCCGGAGACGGTGAAGCCGCGCTGGCGCAGCGCTTCGATGGCCGTTTCCATTTCGCCGGGGGCGGGCTCGAAGCTGAGTATGCTGCGCGAGGACAGGCGCGCCGCCAGCTTGGTCGGACCGGCGCTGGCGCGGCCCTTGAAGGTGACGGCGATGCGCAGCTGGGCGTCGGGCGGCGCTGGCTCGTCGAGGGCAGGGCTTGGCGGGCTGGGTTTGAATGGCTGCATGGATTCCCCCTAGGTAGGTTGGCCCGGCACCGCGTGGCGCGGAGCGATGGTAATCAGGCTGACGGCATGTCGCAGGTCCGCCGGAATGGCGAGTGCCGGTGTGGATGTTACATCGGAAGCGAACCCGGCTCTTACATTTGGAATTGGTCCGAATAAATTTTCCGCCTCGGCCACGGAGGTTTCCGCCGAGATGGTGGCCATGCCGCACGCGCTCACGCGCAGGCCGTGCGCCTCAAGCAGGGCGCACAGGGCGGGGTCGTCGATGGGGTCGCGGGAGGGATTGCGCAGCACGAGCTGGAGCTTGATCATGAGGGGGCGGACAGAGGGACGCTGATGTCATGATAGTAAGGCTTTGCTGAAATCCTTGCCGGACAGATGCTATCGTGCGCGCGCCTCAGGCGCCGCCGGCGTAACCGTTCTGGCGCCATGCTTCAAAGACCACCACGGCCACCGTATTCGACAGATTCAGGCTGCGGTTGTCCGGGCGCATCGGCAGGCGGATGCGTTGTGTCTCGGGAAAAGATTCGCGCAGCGCGGGCGCCAGGCCGCGCGTTTCGGCGCCGAACACGAACACGTCGCCGGGCAGGAACTTGGCATCGGCGAACGGTGCGGAGCCGTGCGTGGTCAGCGCGAACATGCGCGCCGGGTCGGGCCGGCAGGCGTCCAGATAAGCTTGCCAGTTCTTGTGGACCTGCATGGTGGCGTAATCGTGGTAGTCGAGCCCGGCGCGCTTCATCTTGGCATCGTCCAGCGGGAAGCCGAGCGGTTCGATCAGGTGCAGCTGCGCGCCGGTGTTGGCGCACAGGCGGATGATGTTGCCGGTGTTCGGCGGGATTTCGGGTTCTACCAGTACGACGTGGAACAAGTCATTCTCCTTTTGTAAAGTCAGTGCGGCGCCGTGCGCGCAAACACCAGGTTGCTCACGCGCGCGGCGCCGAAGCGCTTGAGCGTGGCCGCCAGCGCATTCAATGTATGGCCGCTGGTCATGACATCGTCGACCACGCCGATGTGGCGTCCGCGCACCTGGGCCAGCATGTCGGGCGCCACCAGGAATGCATGGCGCATATTGTTCTTGCGCTCTTGCGCCGTCACGCCCGATTGCGCCGGCGTGTCGAGCCGGCGCAGCGTCAGCCGCGCTTGCAGGGCGATGCCCAGCAGTGCCGACAGCGGCCGGGCAATTTCGAGCGCCTGGTTGTAGCCGCGCTCGCTAAGCCGCACCGGTCCCAGCGGCACCGGACACAGCAGTTCGGGCAGCGCGAAGCCGGGTGCGGCCAGCACGGCCGCATGCAGCGTGTGCGCGCACCAGGGTGCCAGCGCGAGGGCGCCGCCGAACTTGAGCCGCAGTACCAGCTGGTCGAGCGGACTGGCGTAGCCGCCGGCGGCCACGGTGGCGTCGTAGGCGGGCGCCCCGGCCAGGCAGGCGCCGCAGGCCAGGGCGGCGTCGGCGGGGCCGAGCGGATTGGCGCAGCGGCGGCAGCGCGCCGTGCCGGCATCGACCAACTGGCGCGCGCAGGGCGTGCACACGGGGGCGTCGGCCGCGCCGCCGCACAGGGCGCAGGCGCAGGGCAGCAGCGCGCGCAGCCTGCCTGCCATCGCTTCGCATCGCGGCCATGCGCTCATCGGACTGCCCCTTTTAAATGGGAATGCGGCAAACGGGAAGACGGCAAACGGGTACACTGCCCGCATTATCTCATCTCACCGCTTATTTCACTCGCCCATGGCTACCCCCGATACCCTGAGCGCGCCGATCGACCTGGCGCGCGTGCGTACTTTGTTCTCGCGTCCGCAACGCGTGGAACAGTCCGATTTCCTGCGGCGCGAGATCGCCGCCCGCATGCATGAGCGCCTGATGCTGGTCAAGGTGGCGCCCAAACGCGTGCTCGACGCCGGCTGCGGCAGCGGCGCCGACCTGGCGTTGTTGCAAAAAGATTATCCCGCCGCCCACATCGTCGGCCTCGATGCGGCCCCCGCCATGATCGAGGCGGCCAAGACGCCAGCCTCGGCCCTCAAAGCGCTGAACCAGATGCTCAGCCGCCTGTTGCCGGGCAAGGCCGGGGTCGACCTGCTGTGCGGCGATTTCGGCAGTTTGCCGTTCGGGCCGAACTCGGTCGACCTGGTGTGGTCCAACCTGGCCTTGCACTGGCATCCCCAGCCCGACCGCGTGTTCGCGGAATGGCGCCGGGTGCTGCGCCAGGATGGCTTGCTGATGTTCTCCAATTTCGGTCCGGATACCTTGCGCGAGCTGCGCACGGCCTTTGCCGAGGCCGACGCGGCGCCGCACGTGCTGCCTTTCGTCGACCTGCACGACTTCGGCGACCAGCTGGTGGGGGCCGGCTTTTCCACTCCGGTGATGGATATGGAAATGATCACGGTCACCTACGACACGGCCGCGGCCCTGCTGGCCGACGCGCGCGCGCTGGGCGGCAATCCGCTGGCCACGCGCGCGCGCGGCCTGCTCGGGCGCGCGGCCTGGGGGCGGGTGCTGGCGGCGCTGGAGCGGCAGCGCCGGCCCGACGGCAAGCTCGGCCTGAGCTTCGAAGTGATCTACGGCCACGCCTTCCGTCCGGCGCCGCGCGTGACCGCCACCGGCGAGGCGATCATCCGCTTCGAGCCGCGCAGGGGGCGCTGAGGGCGCGCGCGCTTTTCGCCACGGGCGGGCCGCGCCGGGCCGCCCGGTTGTACCCGTCATGGTACAAAACGGCCGTGAAAGCGGGGCAAACAAGGGGGAGCTGACCCGTTACGGGAGGATTTTCCCTTGATGACGTTGGGCATACTTGAGTATAATCAAGGACTAATTTTATCGACTGTGTTGATTTTTCTTGGAAACACCAAGGAATGTTCAACGGTGCGGCAGTCGAAAGCGATAGCAAGTCAGCGTTCATCAGTGTGCTTTGTTCACCTATGGCCGATGTCAGGGTTCCAGTCGGGTCCGCCGTGCCGTGAGCGCGCCGGGACGGTATGGGCCCTTTTTGTGCGATGGTTTCGGAGCGCCGGGATCCGATCAGGATGCTTCGGCGTAGAAAAAATATTTTTATTTTTGGGTGGTTGGGGAAAACATGACATATGCAAAGCGACTTCAGGCCTTGATGTTCGGTCTGGCAATTTCGGCCAGCATCCCTGCGCTGGCTGCACCGGTGGAGGGACGTCCGGTTGAATACCAGTTGAACCTGCAAATGCCAGTGACGAAGATTGCAACGGAAATCAACGACCTGCACACCTGGATGATGATCGTCTGCATGGTGATCTTCGTCGCGGTGTTCGGCGTGATGTTCTATTCGGTCTTCAAACACCGCCGTTCGCTGGGCCACAAGCCAGCCACCTTCCACGAATCGACCGCTGTCGAGATCGCATGGACTGTCGTGCCTTTCCTGATCGTCATCGTGATGGCGCTGCCTGCAACCAAGACCGTGGTGGCGATGAAAGATACGTCCAACGCCGACATCACCATCAAGGCCACCGGCATGCAGTGGAAATGGGGCTACGATTACCTGAAGGGCGAGGGCGAAGGCATTTCCTTCCTGTCGAACCTGAAAACCCCGCGTTCGCAAGTCGGCGCGCCCGGCGTGGAGCCGACCGAAGCGCGCGGCGTCAACTACCTGATGGAAGTCGACAATGAAATCTACGTGCCGGTCAACAAGAAGATCCGCATCGTCCTGACCGCCAACGACGTCATCCACGCCTGGATGATCCCGGCCTTCGGCGTCAAGCAGGATGCGATTCCCGGTTTCGTGCGCGACACCTGGTTCAAGGCCGAGCAGATCGGTACCTACCGCGGCCAGTGCGCTGAGCTGTGCGGTAAAGAACACGCCTTCATGCCGATCGTGGTCAATGTCGTCTCCGACGCCGACTACACCAAGTGGGTCGATGGCGAGAAAAAGAAAATGGCTGCCCTGGCCGACGATCCATCCAAAGTGTGGACCATCGACGAGCTGAAAATCAAAGGCGAAAAAGTCTACGCCGCCAACTGCGCGGTCTGCCACCAGGCCAACGGCAAGGGCTTGCCGAACAACTTCGCCGCCCTGGACGCGTCGCCATTGGTCATGGGCCCGAAAGCGGAGCAGATCAAGGTGCTGCTGAACGGCCAGAAGTCGGGCAAGTTCCCGACCGAAATGCCAGCCTGGAAACAATTGTCGGATTCTGATATTGCTGCGGTGATTACTTACACCCGCAACAACTGGTCGAACAAGGCAGCGGAAAATATCGTTCAACCAGCCGAAGTCCTGGCTGCACGTAACAAGTAATCGGGAGTAAGTTATGAGCACAAGCACACTAGATCACGCACACGGCCATGACCACGATCATAGCCACGATCACCCGACGGGGATGACCCGCTGGCTGTTCGCCACCAACCATAAAGATATCGGTACCCTGTACCTGTGGTTCTCGCTCATCATGCTGCTGTCCGGCGGCGTGCTGGCGCTGATGATCCGTACCGAACTGTTCAAGCCGGGCCTGCAATTCTTCCAGCCCGAGTTCTTCAACCAGCTGACCACGATGCACGGCCTGGTGATGGTGTTCGGCGCGATCATGCCGGCCTTCGTCGGTTTCGCCAACTGGATGATCCCGCTGCAAGTGGGCGCCTCCGACATGGCCTTCGCACGGATGAACAACTTCTCGTTCTGGCTGCTGCCGCCTGCGGCCATCCTGCTGGCGACCTCGTTCCTGGTGCCTGGCGGCGCGACCGCTGCCGGCTGGACCCTGTACGCTCCGCTGTCGACCCAGATGGGACCCGGCATGGACATGGCGATTTTCGCGATGCACCTGATGGGCGCTTCGTCGATCATGGGTTCGATCAACATCATCGTCACCATCCTGAACATGCGCGCTCCCGGCATGACCCTGATGAAAATGCCGATGTTTTGCTGGACCTGGCTGATTACCGCCTACCTGCTGATCGCCGTGATGCCTGTGTTGGCTGGCGCGATCACCATGACCCTGACCGACCGTCACTTCGGCACCTCGTTCTTTAACGCCGCCGGCGGCGGCGACCCGGTCATGTACCAGCACATCTTCTGGTTCTTCGGACACCCCGAGGTGTACATCATGATTTTGCCGGCCTTCGGTATCGTCTCGCAGATCCTGCCGGCGTTTGCCCGCAAGCCACTGTTCGGCTACGCGTCGATGGTCTACGCCACGGCCTCGATCGCGATCCTGTCGTTCATCGTCTGGGCGCACCACATGTTCACCACCGGCATGCCAGTGACCAGCCAGCTGTTCTTCATGTACGCCACCATGCTGATCGCGGTACCGACCGGCGTGAAAGTGTTCAACTGGATCGCCACGATGTGGAAGGGTTCGATGACCTTCGAAACCCCGATGCTGTTCTCGGTCGGCTTCATCTTCGTGTTCACCATGGGTGGTTTCACCGGCCTGATCCTGGCCGTGACCCCGATCGACATCCAGCTGCAGGATACCTACTACGTCGTGGCCCACTTCCACTATGTGCTGGTGGCAGGTTCCCTGTTCGCCCTGTTCGCCGGTTTCTACTACTGGTCGCCGAAGTGGACTGGCCACATGTACAGCGAATTCCGCGGCAAGATGCACTTCTGGCTGTCGCTGATCACGTTTAACATCACCTTCTTCCCGATGCACTTCCTGGGTCTGGCGGGGATGCCACGTCGCTACGCGGATTACCCGGCGCAGTTCACCGACTTCAACACGATCGCCACCATCGGCGCGTTTGGTTTCGGCCTGTCGCAGGTGTACTTCCTGTTCTGCGTGATCCTGCCGACCATCCGTGGCGGCGCCAAGGCGGCCGACAAGCCATGGGATGGCGCTGAAGGCCTGGAGTGGACCGTGCCGAGCCCGGCTCCGTTCCACACCTTTGAAACACCGCCGACGGTTAAGTAATCCGGTCATACAGCGGCGCGGGCAGCCTTGGCTTGCCCGCGCTACTGAACTTGTAAGTGAAATGCCATGTCTGATCCAAAAAAGCCGAACAATGCAAGAACGGGCCTGATCCTGGGCGCGCTGGCCTTATTTTTCTTCGCGATGGTGTTCATCAAACGCATTTGGCTGTGAGTCGACGTGGCTACTGAAGAATCCGGAAAGCTCAAGCTCAATCGCACGATGCTGGGCAAGCTGCTGGTCGTTACCGTGATCATGTTCGGTTTTGGCTATGCCTTGATTCCCGTGTACAAGCACCTGTGCGAAATGCTGGGGATCAACGTACTGACCCAGGCCGATGGCACGGTGACGTACGACAAGAATACCCAGGTCGACAAGTCGCGCACGATCACGATCGAGTTCGACGGCAATGCGCAGGGTCCGTGGCGCTTCCGCCCGACCACGCGTTCGATCGACGTCCATCCGGGCGAACTGACCACCGTGGTGTACGAGGTGGTCAATACGCAGAACCGGACCGTGCAGGCGCAAGCGATTCCCAGCTTCGCGCCGCAGCTGGTGATGTCGCATTTTAAGAAGGTCGAGTGCTTCTGCTTCAAGCAGCAGACCTTGAAGGCACATGAAGCGCGCCAGATGCCGGTGGTGTTCTACATCGATCCAGCCCTGCCGCGCGACGTGAAGACGATGACGCTGTCGTACACGTTTTTCGAGATTGCCGGTACCCAGGCAGTGGCAGCGAAGTAGGGGCCGCGATGAGGGATTTGAATAAAGGCGACGAACGCAATATAAAGAACGAGCGCAAGATCGCGTTCGGCGCCACGATGAAAGCGGTGTTCTGGTCGTTCCTGGGCATCCGCAAACGCAGCGATTACGAAAAAGATTCGGCCAGCCTGAATCCGGTGCACGTGGTGATTGCCGGATTGATTGGGGTGATGTTGTTCATTGGCGTACTGATCGCCCTGGTGAAATTTGCCGTGTCGGGTCATTGACGACAGGGCGGCCAGGGTGCCGGATGCCCGCTCAGGTTTTACAAATTAGCAATAAATTCACCGCATACAGTTTGATTTAGGAGATGAAGATGAGTTCACCACACGCCGCCGTACCGCATTATTTTGTGCCCGGCCCGTCCAAATGGCCGATGGCCGCCGGCTTGTCGCTGCTCGTTACGATGCTGGGCGCTTCGGCCTGGGTCAATGACCTGTCCTGGGGCCCGGCAGTCAATATCGCCGGTATCCTGTCGACCTTGCTGGTCCTGTACTTCTGGTTCGGCGACGCCATCGGCGAATCCGAGGCGGGCCAGTACGGCAAGAACATCGACCTGTCGTTCCGCTGGTCGATGAGCTGGTTCATCTTTTCCGAAGTGATGTTCTTCGGCGCCTTCTTCGGCGCCCTGTTCTATGCGCGCACCATTTCCACGCCATGGCTGGGCGACCTCGATCACAAGATCATCTGGCCTGATTTCGCGGCCCAGTGGGGCGGCGCCAGCCCGGCCGGCACCGTCGACAGCTTCACCACCATGGGTCCGTTCCCGATCCCGACCATCAATACCGCGCTGCTGCTGCTGTCGGGCGTGACGCTGACCATTTCGCACCACGCCCTGCGCGCCGGCCACCGTGCCAAGACCGCGTTCTGGCTGGCCGCCACGATCTTGCTGGGCGCGACCTTCATGGGCTTCCAGGCGTATGAGTACATGCACGCTTACAGCGAACTGAACCTGAAACTGACCTCGGGCATCTACGGTTCGATCTTTTACCTGCTGACGGGCTTTCACGGCTTCCACGTGACGCTCGGCGCAATCATGCTGTCGGTGATCCTGTACCGCGTCATGAAGGGCCACTTCACCGCCGAGAACCACTTCGGCTTCGAAGGCGCGGCCTGGTACTGGCACTTTGTCGACGTGGTCTGGCTCGGCCTGTACATCGTCGTCTACTGGCTGTAAATGGCGGCATGCAGCGGGGGGTACGCCCTCCGCCAGGTGTAGAACAAGAAAAACCGGGGACAGTCCACCAAGCGGTGGCCTGTCCCCGGTTTTTTGCGGTTGGGAATAACCTTGACGGCCTGAGGGTCGCTCAGCGTCAGCGAATGCCGGTCGGCGCGATCCAGCCCATCTTGTAGCTTCCCAGCAGCACCAGGAACAGGGTGATCGACAGGCCCACGCGCATCGCCAGCGCGTGCACCGTGCGGTTGCTCTTGCCCTTGTCGCGCATCAGGAAGAACAGGGCCGAGCCCAGGCTTCCGATGATGAGCATGAAGGCAATAGCGACGAGGATTTTCATAATGAGCTCGAATTTTTTGAGTAAGGCACCATTGTAATGCGTATCCGCTTCCGGTTTCGGGCGATCCCCTTCGTGGCCACGGGGCTGCTGGTGGCGCTCGGCATCTCCCTGGGGCGCTGGCAGGATGGCCGCGCCGCCGAGAAAATCGGCCTGCAGCAGACCATCACGGCGCGCGCTGGCGCCGCCCCGCTGGTGCTCGGCGCGACCCCGCGCACGCCCGCGCAGGTCGAGCTGCGCCCGGTATCGGTGAGCGGCACGTTTGTGCGCGACTGGCCGCTGTTCTTGAACAACCGTCCGCAAGAAGGCAAGGCCGGCTTTTACTTGCTGATGCCGCTGCGTATCGAGGGCAGCGATATGCACGTGCTGGTGGCGCGCGGCTGGCTGCCGCGCTACACCGGCCAGTACGACCGCTTGCCGGAGTTCGATACGCCGGCCGGCACCGTGACCGTCACGGGTTTGGCGCGCCCAAGCATGGGCAAGGTGATGCAGCTCGGAACGGCCGCCCCGGTTGCGCCCAAGGCCATCCTGCAAAACCTGACGCCGGCCGAGTTTGCGCAAGCGAGCAAGCTGGCGGTGCAGCCCTTTTTTATCGAGCAAAGCGGCCCTGCGCCGGCCGGCGACAAGCTGGTGCGCAACTGGCCAGCCCCCTCCCTGAACGTGGAAAAACACCAGGGTTATGCATTTCAATGGTATGCGCTGGCGGTCATGGCGCTGCTCTTTTTCGTGATTACAGGATTTCAACGTGGAACAAAACAAAACGACTAAAGCAAGTCAATGGAGCGGCCGCTGGAAACTGCTGGCCGTGGTCTTCGTGTGCGCGGCGCCGATGCTGTTTTCCTACCTGACCTATTACGTCATCAAGCCGACCGGGCGCACCAACTACGGGACCCTGATCGAGCCGCAGAAGTACCCGATCCCGCCGGCAATGGGCATCACCACGCTCGACGGCAAGCCGATCGCGCTCGACGCCTACAAGGGTAAATGGATCATGCTGCAGGTGGGTCCCGGCGAATGCCCGCAAGCCTGCCGCGACCAGCTGGTCGCGATGCGCCAGCTGCGCCTGATGCAGGGCAAGGAAATGGAGCGCATCGAGCGCGTCTGGCTGGTGACGGACGCCACCCCGATCGACACCATGCTCATGCGCGTGGTCGACGGCACCCGCATGCTGCGCGTGCCGGCCGCTGCTGTGACGTCCTGGCTGCCGGTCGAGGCGGGCGGCAAGGTGGACGAGCACATGTATCTGATCGACCCGATGGGCCACCTGATGATGCGTTTCCCAAAGCAGCCTGATCCGGCCAAGGTGAAGAAGGACATGTACAAGCTGCTCAAAGCTTCCGCGATCGGTTAAGCCATGCAGCTCGCGTCCATGGTGCAACTCGGCGTGACGGGCTTGCTGGCGGCCTGCCTGCCGCTGGCGATGGTCTGGATGTCGTCCGACCCCAACAAATACCGCAAGCTGGTCTGGGTCACGGTATTTCTCACGTTCGACCTGATCGTGTTCGGCGCCTTCACGCGCCTGACCGATTCGGGCCTGGGCTGCCCGGACTGGCCGGGCTGCTATGGCGCGGCCAATCCCTTCCTCGCGCATGCCGAGATCGTCGCCGCCGAAACGCTGATGCCGAGCGGCCCGGTGACGCTGATCAAGGCCTGGATCGAAATGATCCACCGCTACCTGGCGATGGGCATTGGCGTGCTGATCGTGGCGCTGATGGCGACCGCCTGGATCCAGTGGCGCAAGACGCGCCGCGCCGAGTTTGCGCCCGGTTTGCCGACGGTGCTGTTCGGCTTCGTGCTGGTGCAGGGCGCCTTTGGCGCCTGGACCGTGACGCTCAAGCTGCAACCGGTGATCGTCACCATCCATCTGTTGCTGGGCATGGGCTTGCTCGCCATGCTGGTGTGGCTGGGCGCGCGCCAGAACCGCGCCGCCGCGCTGGCCCATGGACGCTTCACGGCGCCGGCCGCCGCGGCACCCTCGATGCTGGGCCGCCTGGCGCTGGCCGCGGCCCTGGTGCTGGCCGTGCAGATCGCCCTGGGCGGCTGGGTCAGCACCAATTACGCCACCCTGGCCTGCCTTGATTTCCCGCTGTGCAACGGCAAGCTGGTGCCCGAGATGGACTTCGAGCATGGCTTTACCCTGTGGCGCGCGCTGGGCAAGACCGCGGCCGGCCACTACCTGCCGTTCGCCGCCCTGACCGCGATCCACTGGGTGCACCGCAACTTCGCCTTCGTCGTGCTGGCCGTGCTGGGCCTGGCGGCCTGGCGCGCGCGCGCCCATCCGGGCGTGGGCAGGCATGCGCGCGGGATCGCCGTCGTGCTCGCGCTCCAGGCCGTCACCGGCATCGCCACCGTCTACCTGAACTTCCCGCTGACCATCGCGGTACTGCATAACGCCGGCGCGGCGCTGCTGGTACTGATGGTGACCATGTTAAACTACAAGATCAAGTACCCCTCCGGCCCGGTACTGCAAGCAAGCCACCACCCATGACAACCCAGACCGCAACACACAAATCCGCCAACCGCGTCGCCCAGTACTGGGCGCTGACCAAACCGAGAGTCACCCAGCTGGCCGTGTTCTGCGCCGTGATCGGCATGCTGCTGGCCACCGATGGCATACCCAGCTGGCGCATCCTGGTGCCGGCCACGGTCGGCATCTGGCTGCTGACCGGCGCCGCCTTCGCCGTCAACTGCCTGGTCGAAGCCGAGATCGATGCGCGCATGGCGCGCACCGCGCGCCGCGCCACCGCCATGGGCGAACTGACCAAGACCCAGACCCTGATCTTTTCCGCCATCATCGGCGGGGCCGGCATGGCCGTGCTGTACACCTTGGTCAATCCGCTGACCATGTGGCTGACCTTCGTGACCTTTGTCGGCTACGCCGTCATCTACACCATGATCCTGAAACCGGCCACGCCGCAAAACATCGTCATCGGCGGCCTGTCGGGCGCCATGCCGCCGGCGCTGGGCTGGGCGGCGGTGGCCAACGACGTGCCGATGCAAGCCTGGCTGCTGGTGCTGATCATTTTCGTGTGGACCCCGCCGCACTTCTGGGCGCTGGCCATGTACCGGCGCGACGATTACGCGCGCTCGGGCCTGCCGATGCTGCCGGTCACGCA
Organism: Massilia frigida; assembly: GCF_011682175.1. Classification (GTDB taxonomy): domain Bacteria; phylum Pseudomonadota; class Gammaproteobacteria; order Burkholderiales; family Burkholderiaceae_D; genus Telluria_A; species Telluria_A frigida. The sequence continues at coordinate 104,099 of NZ_WHJG01000017.1, read as the reverse complement.
CGGCATGAATTTCACCGGTTTCCACGTCTGGCTGTATTCGATCGCACTGGCGGCCACCACCGTGCTGCCATACGCGGTGCGCATGAGCGGCCACATCTACCTGGCCTCGGCGGTGGTGCTCAATGCCGTGTTCCTGTGGCATGGCTGGCAGGTGTACCGCCACTATTCCGACCAGGTGGCGCGCAAGGCGTTCACCTGGTCCATCATTTACCTGTCGCTGCTGTTTGCCGCCTTGCTGCTCGACCACTACGTCAAATTATGATCAAAAAACTGTTCTCCCTGTGCGCGCTGGCCGTGTTGCTGGCCGCGTGCGACAAACCGGCCTCCGCGCCGTCCGCCAAGGCGCTTGCCTTCCAGAACACCGACCTGAGCGGCTTGGGTTACGCGCGCGACTTCGCCTTGACCGACCACAACGGCAAGCCACGCACCCTGGCCGATTTCAAGGGCAAGGTGGTGGTGCTGTTCTTCGGCTTCACCCAGTGTCCGGACGTGTGCCCGACCACCATGGCCGAAATGGCGGCGGTGATGAAGGAGCTCGGTCCCAAGGCCGACCAGGTGCAGGTGCTGTTCGTCACCATCGACCCGGCGCGCGACACCCAGGCCCTGCTGGCCCAGTACGTGCCGGCCTTCGATCCGCGCTTCCTCGGCCTGTATGGCGACCTTGATGCCACCGCCAAGGTGGCCAAGGAATTCAAGGTGTTCTACGCCAGGGTCGACGGCAAGACGCCGGGCAGCTATTCGATGGACCACACCGCCGCCAGCTATGTGTTCGACCGCAATGGCAAGGTCCGCTTGTTCGTGCGTCATGGCAACGGCGCGGGGCCGATCGTGCACGACATCAAACAATTGCTCGACTGATCCACCTACCACCTCACGGGACGACCATGGACCAGGCACGCGGCGGCAGGAATTACGCTTACATGGGCGCCATCGCGCTGCTCACCATCGGTTGCCTGTACGTGCTGCGGCCTTTCCTGGCGGCGATCCTGTTCGCCGCCGCCATCGTCATCTCGTCCTGGCCGATCTACCTGTACGTGCTGGCGCGCATGCGCGGACGCCGTACCCTGGCCGCCCTGACCCTGACCCTGACATTGACCTGCCTGGTGATCCTGCCGATCGCGCTGGTGGCCTACAACCTGGCCGATGATATCGGCCGCTTCTACGATCAGCTCAAGGCCGCCGTGGCCACCGGCCACGTCGAGCCGCCGGCCTGGCTGCGCGAGTTGCCCCTGGTCGGCGAAACGCTGTACTCCTATGTCGGCAGCCTGGTATCGAGCCGTGAACAGATGATGGAACTGGCCCAGCGCCTGCTGGAGCCGGCGCGCCACTACCTGCTGGGCGGCGGCATCGTGCTGGGCGCCGGCGTGGCACAGATGAGCCTGGCCGCCTTCGTCAGCTTCTTTTTATACCGCGACGGCCATACCCTGCTGGTCGCCATCGGCGTGGCCATGGACCGCATCATCGGCGAGCGCGCGCAGCGCATCGCCACCACCGTCAGCCAGACCGTGCGCGGCGTCATGTACGGCTTGCTGGGAACGGCGCTGGCGCAAGCCCTGGTGGCCGCCCTCGGCTTTGTCATCGCCGGGGTGCCGGGGGTGCCGCTGCTGGCCGTGGCCACGTTCGTGATGTCGCTGGTGCCGGTCGGCCCGCCGATCATCTGGGGCGGGGCGGCGATCTGGCTGTTCAACCAGGGCCAGACCGGCTGGGCCATCTTCATGGTGGTGTGGGGCCTGGTGCTGATCAGCGGGGTGGACAACGTGGTCAAGCCGATGCTGATCAGCCGCGGCAGCAGCCTGCCATTCCTGCTGGTGTTGCTGGGCGTATTGGGCGGGGTGCTGGCCTTCGGTTTTGTCGGCCTGTTCATCGGCCCGACCCTGCTCGCGGTGGGCTACTCGCTGCTGCGCGAATGGACCGGCATCGAGCCGGCGGTCGTCAACGACGCCTGAGCCGCGCGGGATCATGCGGTGTTTCCTGAAGGGTTTGCTGGGCGCTTTGTTGATGCTGGTCCTGGCGGCCGCGATCATTCCTCAGTATGCGGATTAGCGTGCGCGAGCGGAAACCGATCATTTACTTGTTCAACTCGAACCCGTGCAGCGCGCCATCGAAGGCGATGCTGTCAAACCAAAATCGTTTGCGGGCATGGCGAAGCACCTCGCGAACCCGGCCATGATGCCGAATAAGCTGACAGCGTTCGAGATCAGCGAGGCCGGCGTGATTATCGCAAAAGGCGGGAGGGACGGACAGATGATCGTCTTGTCGCCCTCATTGCTTGATGGGAAAATACAGTGGCGCTGCATCGGCGCCCCGGACCATGACATGCCTGCCAGGTGCAAAGGCGCCCGCCCGTAGGCGGAGCGCGGCGCCTTATCCCCGTTTGATCAGTCCTGCTCGTCCGTGTCGAGCGTGCGCTCGATCTGCGGAATCACCTTGATGAGCACGATGCGCGGCCCGTTCATCTTCTTGACCACGATGTCGAAGTGCGGGAATTCGATCCGCTGGCCCTGCTTGGGAATGTCGCCCAGCTTGACCATCAGCAAACCACCCACCGATTCCACTTCATCCAGGCCGAGCGTTTCGTTATCGATATCGATGCCGAGAATGCGTTCGAGCGAGAAGATCGGCAGGCTGGCCTTGCCGATCAGGGTGCCGTCCGGCTGGCGCAGCCAATCGTTTTCGTTGAGGCGGAATTCGTCGCGGATTTCACCGACCATGGCGCCGAGCAGGTTGTCGAGCGTGATGAAGCCGACCGGGCGCTTGCCCTTTTCACCGATCAGCGCAAAGTGCGGCGCCCCGTCGCGAAAGCGCCTGAACATTTGCTGCGCCGGCGTGCGCGCCGACATCGTTTCGACCGGACGCAGGAATTGGGTCAAGTCCTTGATCGGACGGCCCGCTTGCTGGGCGAAAAACAGGTCTTTCAAATGGATCACGCCGAGCACGTCTTCGCCATTGGCATCGAAGTAGGGATAGCGGCTGAAACGATTCCTCACCACGGTCTGCAAATTGTCTTCCAGCGATTTGCTGGCGTGCAGGGCGATGACTTCATTGATCGGGCGCATCAGGTCGGCCACCGACAGCTGGCTGAAGTCGAGCGACTGGGCCAGGATGTGGCGTTCGTCGCGCGTAAATTTTTCGCCGGGCTGGCTGGTGCGCAGGATCAGCTTGAGTTCTTCGGTCGAATAATGCGCATCATGCCCGCCCGAACCGGACAGGCCCGCCAGGCGCAGCACCAGGTTGGCGCTGCCGTTGAGCAGGTAAATGGCCGGGTACATCGACCAGTAAAAAATATACAGCGCCGGCGCGGTCCACAGGCCGACCACTTCCGGATTGCGGATCGCCAGCGATTTCGGCGCCAGCTCACCGACCACGATGTGCAGGAAGGAAATCACGCTGAAGGCGATCACGAACGATACCGTGTGGATGATCTTGTCGGAAGTCACGCCGATCAGGCCGAACACCGGTTCCATCAGGCTGGCAAAGGCCGGTTCGCCTACCCAGCCCAAGCCGAGCGACGCGAGCGTGATGCCCAGCTGGCAGGCCGACAGGTAGGCGTCGAGCTGGCCGTGGACCTTGCCCAGCAGGCGTCCACGCACGCCCTGGCTCTTGGCGATCGCGCGCACGCGGGTTTTTCGGAGGGTGACGATGCCGAATTCGGCGGCCACGAAAAAGCCGTTGAGCGCGACCAGGAACAGGGCGAGCACGACCAGTAAGGCATTTTGCATAAGGAGTTGGGTTAGTTTTTCGCTTGGCCACAGGGGGCCGGGATGGACATTGTACCGTTCATGGCGTGCTGAACACACCCTGATGCACTGCGGAAAGGATCGCTTCGACTGCCGGATGCTTGATTTTTCGCTCGTTGGAGATGGCATAGACGTGCTCGCGCACCTGCGGCACGTGGCCGGCCAGCACCGCGCCGAACTGGTCGGCCAGGTCGGTGGCCAGCGCCGCCGGCGCGAAAAACAGGCCGGCGCCGCGCCGTCCGAAGGTGTTGAGCAAGGCGTTGTCTTCGAACTCGCCGACCACGTCGGGCCGCACATTGTGCAGCTCGAACCATTCGTCGATGCGCCCGCGCAAGGCGTTGTTGCGGGTCGGTAGCAGGAAGGGCGCGCCGTTCAGGCTGCCCGGAAAACCTTGCGCGTACATTCCGGCCAAGGCCGGCGTGCCGACCACGATGGTGTCGCTTTCGAACAGCATGTGGCTAAATACCCGCAGGGTGGTGCCCGAGCGCACCGCGCGGTCGGTCAGCACCACGTCCAGCTTGTGCAGGGCCAGGTCGGCCAGCAAGGCCTCGAACTGGTCTTCGTAGCACACCAGGCGCACCGGCGTGGCCAGGTGCAGGGTGGCCTCCAGCAGGCGGAAGGCGGTCAGCTTGGGCAGGGAGTCGGAAATGCCGACCGTGAGCCGGGTGCGCCCGCTATCGGCTTCGCCCAGCGCTTCCTGCAATTGTTCGCCCAGCAGGAAGATCTGGTCGGCGTAGGCCAGCGCCAGGCGCCCGGCCTCGGTCAGCTGCAAGCCGCGGCCCTGCTGCATGAACAGAGCCTTGCCGATCGATTGTTCGAGCTGGCTGAGCTGGGTGCTGATGGTCTGGATCGCCAGTCCCAGGCGCTCGGCGGCACGCGTGACGCCGCCTTCCTTGGCCACCACCCAGAAGTAATAGAGGTGGCGAAAATTCATTCCAGTATTTTTCATGCTTCGGTTTTTCAGAAGTAATCCTCAGATTATCTCCTATTTTTAAATTCGGCGCATGGGTCTACACTGCATCCATCAACAATAACAAGTGAGGGAAATCAAACCATGAAGCACTTCAGAATTTCATTTTTAGTCACCTTCGTCTGCCTTGCGGTAGCCGGATGGTGGGGCTACCAGCACCACGGCGTGAGCGGCATGTTCACGGCGCTGGGCGTGGCGGCGATCTTGGGTATCATGGAAGTGTCGCTGTCCTTCGATAACGCGGTCGTGAACGCCTCGGTGCTCAAGACCTGGGACGATTACTGGCAAAAGCTGTTCCTCGGCGTCGGTATCATCATCGCCGTGTTCGGTATGCGCTTGCTGTTCCCGCTGGTCATCGTGGCGCAAGCTGCCGACCTGGGCATCATGGAAGTGTGGAACCTGGCCTTGTCCGATCCGAAAGCGTACTCGGCGCACCTGACGGCCCACCATGCGGAAGTGGCGGCCTTCGGCGGTATGTTCCTGCTGCTGGTATTCCTGAACTTCCTGCTGGACGATGAGAAAGAGACCCACTGGCTTGGCCGCATCGAAGAAAAACTCGGCGCACTCGGCAAGGTTGGTTCGATCTCGGTGATGATTGCTCTCGGTACCTTGATGGCCAGCATGACGATGGTCGAGGAAGCACAAAAGATGGTGGTGCTGATGGCCGGTCTGTGGGGTATCTTGATTTATGTGGGTGTCGACACGATCAGCAGCCTGCTGGAAAGCGAAGATGAAGGCAGCAATGTCGGCGATATGGTCAAGCGCGGTGGCGTGGGTGGTTTCCTGTACCTGGAAGTGCTTGATGCATCGTTCTCCTTCGACGGCGTGATCGGCGCGTTTGCGATCACCACCGACGTCGTGATCATCATGCTGGGCCTGGCAATCGGCGCGATGTTCGTGCGTTCGATGACGGTGTACCTGGTCAAGAAGGGCACGCTCGACGAATTCGTCTACCTGGAGCACGGCGCGCACTATGCGATCGGTATCCTGGCACTGATCATGTTGGCCAGCATGAAGTTCCACGTGCCTGAAATCTTTACCGGCCTGATAGGCGTGGCCTTCATTGTTGCCTCGCTGTGGTCGTCGGTGCGTCACAAGAAACAGCAATTGGCGCTTGCGTAATAAGCGCTGCGTCATACAAACGCGGCACACTGAAGAACACCCGTGTGCCGCGTCATTCCCCCGGTGTTCATTGCTTTGTTTTATTTTTTACTAACTTTTGGAGAATTAACATGCCAGTCAGCTTGCAAAAAGGCGGTAACGTCAACCTGAGTAAAGAAGCACCCGGCCTGACCAAAATGATCGTCGGCTTAGGCTGGGATACCCGCGCCACCGATGGCAGCGCGTTCGACCTGGACGGTGCGGTATTCCTGCTCGACGCCAGCGGCAAGGTCCGTTCCGACGCCGACTTCATCTTCTACAACAACCTGAAATCGGCCGACGGCTCGATCACCCACTCGGGCGACAACACCACCGGCGCCGGCGACGGCGACGATGAAAGCGTCACCATCGACCTGGCCAACGTGCCGGCCGATATCGACAAGGTCGTGCTGGCCGTGACGATTCACGATGCCGAGACACGGCGCCAGAATTTCGGTATGGTGTCGAAAGCCTTCGTTCGCTGCATCAACGCCGCCGGCAATGCCGAAATCGCCCGCTACGACCTGTCGGAAGATGGCTCGACCGAAGCGGCCATGGTCTTCGGCGAAGTCTACCGCGCTGGCGCGGACTGGAAATTCCGCGCCATCGGCCAAGGCTTCCAGGGCGGCCTGGGCCCCCTGGCAAAAAGCTACGGCGTCAACGTTTAAGTCGTGTGCGGCCCGCTTCCCGGCGGGCCGCCAACAAGGAGCACACATGGCAGTTTTTACAGTCACAGGCGATATCGATCCTTTCCTGCACGTCTCCATGACGCGCGGCGACACGATTTACTGCGAATCGGGCGCCATGGTCATGATGGAAGCCGCGCTTGACCTCAAGGGCAAGATGCAGGGCGGTATCGGTAGCGCGCTGATGCGGCGCTTCGCCAACGGCGAATCGTTCTTCCAGCAGCACATCGAAGCGGTGCGCGGCGATGGCGATTGCCTGCTCTCGCCGACCCTGCCGGGCGCGATGCAGATCATCGAGTGCGGCCAGCGCCAGTACATGCTCAGCGACGGCGCCTTTGTCGCCGCCAGTTCCAAGGTCGATCTCAAGGTGCGCACGCAAAGCCTCGGCAATGCGCTGTTCGCCGACAGCGGCGGCTTTTTCGTGACCGAGACCAGCGGCCATGGCCAGGTGGTGGTGTCCGGCTTCGGCTCGATGAACGAGCTGGTGGTCGAGCAGGGCAAGGACATCACTATCGATAATTCGCACGTGGTCGCCTGGGACAGCAGCCTGCACTACACGCCGTCGATCACGACCGGCACCAGCGGCGGCTTTTTAGGCAACCTGATCAACAGCCAGACCAGCGGGGAAGGCATCGTGCTACGCTTCTCCGGCAATGGCAAAGTGTATATTTGTTCGCGCAACCGTGCCTCGTTCCAAGCCTGGGCGGCCGGCAACGCGCGTTAAAAACCAAGGAGTCCTACCATGTCAGTCAATCTGCAAAAAGGCCAGAAAATTTCTCTGGATAAAGAAGCCGGCAGCACCCTGACCCGCATCACCATGGGTCTGGGGTGGGATGCCATCAAGACCAAGGGCTTGTTCGGCTTTGGCGGCAAGAGCCAGTCGGTCGACCTGGACGCATCCTGCCTGCTGTTCGACGAGAGCAACCGCGCGGTCGATGCGGTCTGGTTCCGCCAGCTCAAGAGCAAGGATGGCAGCGTCGTGCACACGGGCGACAACCGCACCGGCGCCGGTGATGGCGACGACGAGCAAATCCTGGTCGACCTGAGCCAGGTGCCGGCCACCGTCAAGTCGCTGGTATTTACCGTGAACAGCTTCACCGGCCAGAACTTCTCGCAGGTCGAGAACGCCTACTGCCGCATCATCAACGGGGCCGACCAGAAGGAAGTGGCGCGCTTCAATCTGTCAGTGCAGGGCGATCACACGGCCCAGATCATGGCCAAGCTGTACCGTCACGGCGGCGAGTGGAAGATGCACGCGATCGGCGAAAACGGCAGCGGCCGCACCTTCGACGAACTGATGCCGAAGATCACGCCGCACCTGTAAGTTCGTGCGCTGGCCGGGCACGATCCCGGCATGGCGCCCTGCGCTGGCAGCGCCCCGCACCGATCCCTGTCCTTATGCGACACGGGTGTTTGGCGCGGGGCGCTTCTTTTTTGTGCATTGATGAAGTGCCCGCTGCTAGAATCGCGCTCAGAACAGCAAGCGAGGAACCGCCCGCGATGCGACACTCTTCATTGCAAAGCGTTGTATGACCCTTGACCTTACCCGCGTGCCCGCGCAGCCGGACCCGCCAGCGGCCGCCATCACGCCGCGCTGCCTCTCGATCGACCTCGAAGTGGGCCTGAAAGATGGCCGCATCCACCAGTTCGCGGCCGTGCGGGGCGACACCGGCGATGCCATCGTGTTCACCAAAGGCGACTTGCACGCGGCGCTGGCGCAGCTCGACGACTTCGCCGACCCGGTCGCCTTCGTGCTCGGCCACAACCTGATCGCATTCGACGCGCCGCACCTGGCCGCCGCCGCGCCGCAGCTGCGCCTGCTCAAGCTGCCGATGGTCGACACCCTGCGCCTCAATCCGCTCGCTTTTCCGCGCCACCCGTACCACCATCTGGTCAAGCACTACAAGCACGGCCAGCTCCAGCGCGGCAGCCTGAACGACCCCGAAGGCGATGCCCGCCTGACCCTGCAAGTGTTCGCCGACCAGCTGGCCGCTTTTCGCGAGATGCAGGACAGCGCGCCCGACCTGCTGCTGGCCTGGCACTGGCTCACCACCAGCGCCGCCACGCTCTCGGGACTGAACTCCCTGTTCATGATGGTGCGCCGCGGCGCGCGGCCGGGCGACATCGAGGCCGGGGCCGCGATCCTGCGCCGCCTGCAGGGCCAGGCGTGCCTGGTCCAGGCGCGCGCCATCGCCGCCGATGCCCCCACCCTGGGCTGGGCGCTGGCATACGCGCTGGCCTGGCTCGCGGTCGCCGGCGGCAGCTCGGTCATGCCGCCGTGGGTGCGCCACCAGTTCCCGCAAGCGGCCCAGCTGGTGCGGCGCCTGCGCGATACGCCGTGCGCCGATGCGGCCTGCGCCTGGTGCCGCGAGCGCCACGATGCGCGCCATGAGCTCAAGCGCTGGTTCGGCTTCGACGCGTTCCGCCCCGAACCCTGCGACGCCCAGGGCCGCCCGCTGCAGGAAGCGATCGTCGACGCCGCCATGCGCGGGCGCCACGTGCTCGGCATCCTCCCGACCGGCACCGGCAAGTCGCTGTGCTACCAGATTCCGGCCCTGTCGCGCTACGACAAGACCGGCGCCCTGACGGTGGTCATCTCGCCGCTGGTGGCGCTGATGGCCGACCAGGTGGCCGGGCTGGAAGGGCGCGGCATCGGCTGCGCGGTGGCGATCAACGGCCTGCTGTCGATTCCCGAGCGCGCCGCCGCGCTGGACCGGGTGCGCCTGGGCGACGCCGGCATCGTCATCGTCTCGCCCGAGCAGTTGCGCAGCCCCGGCGTGCGGCGCGTGCTGGAACAGCGCGAGATCGGCGCCTGGGTGCTGGACGAGGCGCACTGCATCTCGACATGGGGCCACGATTTCCGTCCCGACTACCGCTACGTGGGCCGCTTCATCCGCGAACGCGCTGCGGACGGGGCAGGTGGGGGCGAGATTGCCCCGGTGCTGTGCCTGACCGCCACCGCCAAGCCGGACGTGGTGGCCGACATGCTGGCGCATTTTCGCGACAAGGTTGGCATCGAACTGGCCTTGCTCGACGGCGGCGCCAAGCGGGTCAATCTGTCGTTCTCGGTGGTGCCGACCACGCCGGCCGAAAAATTCGCGCACATCCACCAGTTGCTCGACGCCGAACTGCCTGCGCACGCGCCCGGCGGCGCGATCGTCTACTGCGCGACCAAGAAACAGAGCGAGGAAATCGCCGCTTTCCTGCGCCAGAAAGAGGTGAGCGCGGGGCACTTCCATGCCGGCTTGCGCGGGCGCGACAAGAAAGACCGGCAGCAAGCCTTCATCGCCGGTGAGCTCAAGGTCATCGTCGCCACCAATGCCTTCGGCATGGGCATCGACAAGCCGGACGTGCGCCTGGTGATCCACGCCGACATTCCCGGCTCGCTCGAAAACTACCTGCAGGAAGCCGGGCGCGCCGGACGCGATTGCGGCGCCGCCCTGTGCGTGCTGCTGTACACGGTGGAGGATGTGGAGCGCCAGTTCGCCATGTCGGCGCGGTCGCGCCTGTCGCAGCAGGATATCCAGGTGGTGCTCAAGGCGATCAAGCGCCTGGAGCGCAAGAAGCATGGCGACGCCGACATCGTCGCCACCGCCGGCGAGATCCTGACCGAGGACGCCGACGGCGACTTCGCGCGCGACTCCACCACCGACGATACCCGCGTGCGCACCGCCATCGCCTGGCTGGAAGAAGCCAGGCTGCTCACGCGCGAAGAAAACCAGGTGCAGATCTTCCCTTCCTCGCTGCGCGTAGCTACCCTGGAAGAAGCCGAAAAAAAGCTGGCTGCCTACCCGCTGTTCAAGGACAAGCGCGACGCCTTGCTGGCGCTGGTGGGAGCCTTGATCGGCGCCGACGCCGACCAAGGCATCTCCACCGACGAATTGATGAATGCCTCGGGCCTGTCGGCCGAGAAGGTACGCGCCGCCCTGTATGAACTGGAGCAGTACAAGATCGCCAGCAACGACACCGCGCTGACCGCCTTCGTGCATGTGGCGGTGGAGATGTCGTCGAAACGCTTGCTCGAACAAGCCTGCGCGCTCGAAGTGGCGCTGCTCGACGCCATGCGCGAAGGCGCGCCCGACCTGGCCAAGGGCGGCGCGTCGGTACTGCACCTGCGTCACGCCAGCCAGCGTTTGAAAGACGCCGGCCTGGCCTGGGCCTTGCCCGAAAAGCTGCTGCGCATCGTGCGCAGCATCGCCAACGATGGCCACGGCGACGATGGCGTGGGCAGCTTCGGCGTGCGCCAGCTCGATGCGGAGAGCGTGCAGATCACCTTGCAGCGCAGCTGGAACCTGATCGCCAGCACCGCCGCCCTGCGGCGCGATGGCGCGACCAGGCTGCTGGAGCATCTGGGCACCTGCCTGCCGCCAGGCGCGCGCGGCAACGACCAGCTGGCCAGCACCACGCTCGGCCAGCTGCTGGCATCGATCGAGGGCGACCTGGAGCTGGCGGGGCGGTCCAGGTCGTGTCCCAAGCTGGTTGACCGTGGCCTGCTATGGCTTCACGAGCAGGGCGTGATCCGCCTGAACAAAGGCATGGCGGTGTTCCGGCCGGCCATGACGATCCGCCTGGCGCCGGAACGCCGCGGTTTTTACAAGGCCGATTTCGCGCCCCTGCAACTGCACTACAGCGAGCAGGTGGTGCAGATCCACGTGATGGCCGAATACGTGCAGCGCGGCTTGCAGAAGATGGCCGACGCCCTGCAACTGGCGATGGATTACTTCAGCATGGAGCGCGATCAATTCATCGCCCAATGGCTGCCCGCGCGCGAGAAGGAACTGGAACGCCAGACCACGCCGGCGTCGTGGCGCGCGATCGTCGACAGCCTCAATCACACGGCCCAGCAAAGGATCGTGGCCGACGACCGCGAGCGCACCAACGTGCTGGCGCTGGCCGGTCCCGGGTCGGGCAAGACGCGCGTGCTGGTGCACCGCATCGCCTATCTGGTGCGGGTGCGGCGCGAGAATCCGCGCGCCATCCTGGTGCTGACCTACAACCGCCACGCCGCCGTCGAAATCCGGCGCCGCCTCGCCGCGCTGATCGGGGCGGACGCCAACGGCGTCATCGTGCTGACCTGCCACGCGCTGGCGATGCGCCTGGCCGGCATCAGCTTCGAGAAACGCGGGGCGGCCGCCGACGACCTGCTCGGACAAGTCATCCCGCAGGCGGTGGCCTTGTTGAACGGAACGGGCCTGGCGCCGCAGGAAGCCGACCAACAGCGCGACCGCCTGCTCGGCGCGTTTCGGGCGATATTGGTGGACGAATACCAAGACATTGGCCCGGACCAGTACGCGCTGATTTCGGCGCTGGCGGGGCGCAACAGCGCCGACGAGGATGCGCGACTGAGCCTGTTCGCGGTCGGCGACGATGACCAGAACATCTACGCCTTCAATGGCGCCTCGGTCGACTTTATCCGCCGCTTCGAACAGGACTACAGCGCCAAACCGGCCTACCTGACCGAGAATTACCGCTCGACCCGGCATATCATCGACGCGTCCAACTTCATGATAGCGCCCGCCTCCGAGCGCATGAAAAACGAGAACCCGGTCAGCATCGACCGCGCGCGCGCCAGGGTCGATGCGGGCGGCGTGTGGCAGGCGCGCGACCCGGTCGGCCAGGGACGCGTGCAAATGATCGACGCCGGCGCCGACGATGCCAGCCAGGCGCTGGCCATCATGGCGGAGCTGCGCCGCCTGGCCGCACTCGACCCCGATTGGGACTGGGCCGGCGTGGCGGTCATCGCGCGCGAGTGGAAAACCCTGGAACCGCTGCGCACTTTTTGCATGTTAAACGCCATCCCGGTGCAGCTGGCCAATGAAGAAACCGCGCAGTTCTGGCGCCTGCGCGAAACCCAGGCGCTGGTGCGCTGGCTGCGCGCCGGCGGCGCGGCGCTGGTCGACACGGCCGCCATCGAGGCCTGGCTGGGCACCCAGCCGCAGGGCACCTGGCTCAGTCTCTTGCGCCAGGCGGTCCAGGAGTATGCGCTGGAGACGGACGGCACCGAACTGCCGGTGGCGCATTTCATCGAATGGCTGGCCGAATGGGGCCGCGAAGCGCGCCGCCGCCAGGGTGGCTTGCTGCTGCTGACGGCACACCGTTCCAAGGGGCTCGAGTTCGACCACGTGGCCGTGGCCGACGGCGACTGGACCGCACTCAGTGCCAACGAAGACGCCGATGCGCCGCGCCGCCTGTACTACGTGGCCATGACGCGCGCGCGCCAGACGCTGACCCTGGCGCGCTTCGCGCCGTCGCGCAGCCGCACGGCCAATCTGCTCGACCAATTGGCCGACGCACCATGCCTGCTGCGCCGCGCGCCGGTGGTGGTGGCCGCGCCAGCGGGCGCGCTGCGGCGCCGTTATTTGCAGCTCACCTTGCAGGATGTCGATATCGGCTTCGTCGGGCGGATGGCGCCGGGCGACCCGGTCCACCGCGCCATTGCCGCGCTGCGCATCGACGACGCGCTGCAGCTACGCGAAGGCAAATCCAGATGGGAACTGGTGACGGCAGGCGGCGTGCTGGTGGGACAGCTGGCCAGGTCGTTCAAGCCGCCGCCACATCTGCGCTGGAGCGCGGGCCGGGTGGCCGCGATCCTGGTGCGCCAGGCCGATGACGACGAGACCGAGTACCGTCGCCTGGCCCGCTGCGCGCAGTGGGAAGTGGTGCTGCCCGAACTGGTGTTTGACGCAGCTTCCTGAGATTGCCTGAAAAGCTTGACCAGGCTGCCCGGCCGCAGGTGCGCGCATCGGCGACGTGCCGCAGGCCAGCGACCTGTTCGAGTGGATGACGGCGCACCAGATGCTGGCCTATTTCGAGGCCCTGTACCCGCGCTGGAACGGCGCGCGCGTCACGCAGCTGCTGGCGCGCTGGGGTTTCGACGCCGCCGCTGCGCATCGAACATGCCGGCGCCGAATGGCGCGCCAGCCGCGCCATCGCGATGGCCGCCGTCCAGAGCCGCGCCAGCGTGGGCGGCAACTGGCTGAGCTGGATTTTGCTGGCGGCCGTGCTGGTGGGGCCGCCGCTGGCCGGCGCGCTCAGCGGGCGCTGGGGGCGCTCGATCGGGATGGGCGCCGGGGTGCCGCTGGCGCTGCTGTGGTGGGGGCTGCTGCTGGCGTCGGTCGTGCAGCAAAACCACCGGGCCAGCAAGCTGGTGCCGCGCTTTGCCGAACGCTCGCTGCGCGTGCTGGCGCTGGCTTATCTGGCGATCGCCGCCGTGCTGGCGCTGCTGTTCGCCTGCACCGGCGCGCCCGTGCTGCTGACCTTGGTCATCGTGTGCCCGGTCCTGACCTATTTCGCCACCATCATGGTGGTGCCGGTCATGGGCTACCTCAGTTGCGCGATGCCGTTCATGCCCGCCGTGTTGTCATGGGTCGCGCCCGGATTGCCGGAGCTGTTGCTCAGCGAAGGCCGGCTGGCCGCCGCCGACGTCGTGTTTTGCGTGTCATGGGGTATGCCTTGCTGCGGCGTTTGTCGCGCGCTCCGTGGCCAGTGCGCGGCCAAGGTGGGGGCAAGGCCCGGGCGGCCAGGTGGTCTGCGGCGGGACGCTATGCGCTCGCTGGTGCGCGATGGCGCGCGCCTTGCTGCGCGAACTGGCCGGCTGCTGGGCGGGGATCAGCCTGCTTACCCTGGCGCTGGCGTTCGGCCTCGGCGCCAGCGCCACGGAGGTAGTGCGCCTGCTGCCGGCTGGCTTTCTGGGCATGGGCGCCGGCGCGATGGCCTTGCGTAATTATGCCGCCGCCGACAGCGCGGTGACAGGGGGGCGGTGGCCTATGCGCTCTGGCTGGTGCCGGGCTGGGCACTGGAGTATGCGGCCCTGCACGGCAGCGTCGACAACGCCACATGGTTGCTGATCGGCGTTGCCGCGCTGCTGGCGGGCGCCGGCTGGGTACGGCATCGCTGGGCGCGGATGGTGGCGCCGCCGCCGGCGTTTCCGGGCGGCCGCATGGCGTGAATGGCGCTCAGTGGGCGCTTTTCTGGACCAGCGCGCTGCCCACGCCGTGGCGCTTGCCTTCGCTGACGGCCGTCACGGTACCGTCGGCATTGAACACGATGGCATTCGCCGCGCCGATTTCTTCCGGTTTGGCGCGCCATTTGTAGCCGAGTTTTTCCAGCGCCAGCGCCTGGGCGCCGCCGGCAAAGCCGGGCTCGGCGTCGGTGGCCGCATCGTTGCGCTGGCTCAGGCGCGGGGCATTGATGGCCTGGTCCATCGGCATGCCGAAGTCGACGTGGTTGACGATGGTTTGCAGCACGGTGGTGATGATGGTCGCGCCGCCCGGACTGCCGACCGTAAACGCCGGCTTGCCGTTGCGAAGCGCAATGGTCGGCGCCATGCTGCTGCGCGGACGCTTGCCCGCTTCCGGCACGTTCGGGTGCGGGCCGCTGAAATCGAAATCGGTCAGTTCGTTATTGAGCAAGAAGCCGTAGCCCGGCACCACGATGCCGCTGCCGCCCCAGGATTCGATGGTGAAGGTGTAGGCCACCACATTGCCTTCCTTGTCGGACACGGCCAGGTGGGTGGTGTGGGCGCTGTCGGCCAGCAGGCGCGCGGCCTGCGGACGCTGCGGCACGCTGGGGTCGTTCTGGAAGGGATACGGGTCGCCCGCCAGCACCTTGGGGCCGGCGCGCTCGGCGTTCATCTGGGTGCGCCGGCGTGCCGCGTATTCCTTGCTGAGCAGGCCGGCCACCGGGGCGTCGACATATTCGGGATCGGCCAGGTAGGCGTTGCGGTCGGCAAAGGCGAGCCGGCTCGCTTCCAGGTACAGGTGCTCGGCGCTGGCGCGCGGCAGGCTCTTGAGGTTGTAGCCCTCGAGCAGGTTGAGCGCTTCGCCGATGGCGATGCCGCCGCTGCTCGGCAGCGCCATGCCGTACAGTTCGTAGCCGCGGTAGGTGGTTTTCACCGGCTGGCGGATGCGCGCTTCGTAGTTGGCCAGGTCGGCCAGGGTCATCGCGCCGGCGCGCACGCGCACGCCGGCGGCCACCGGCGGCCTGGCCACGGCGTCGACGATGGCGCGCGCGATCGGTCCCTGGTAAAAGGCTTTCTGGCCCTGCGCACCGATCTCGCGGTAAGCCTTGGCCATGCCGGGGTTCTTGAGCAGGGTGCCGACCGGCAGGGGCTTGCCGTCTTTCAGGTAGAGGGCGCTGCTGCTGCCAAACAGCGAGAATTTTTTCTGGTTGTCGGCACTCATGCGGTGGAAGTTGTCGCTCACCATGAAGCCCTTGGTGGCCACGCCGATGGCCGGCGCGAGTACCTGCTTGAACGACATGGTGCCGTAGCGGCTCAGCGCTTCATGCCAGCCGCGCACGGTGCCGGGCACGCCGACCGAGGCGCCGCTGGCGAGCGTGGCGTCGACGTCGCTCTCCTTGCCGTTTTCCTGGAACATGGTGGGGGTGACGCTGGCCGGGGCCGTTTCGCGGTGATCGACCGTGATCACGCGCTTGTCCCTGGCCAGGTAGATCATCATGAAGCCGCCGCCGCCGATGCCGCAGCTGTAGGGATCGGTCACGCCCAGGGTGGCGGCCGCGGCGACCGCAGCGTCGATCGCATTGCCGCCCTTGTCGAGTATGGCCATGGCCGCTTGCGACGCCTGTTCGCTGATGGTGGCGACCGCGCCGCCGGTGCCGCTCGCCACCGGGGTCCTGGCATGGCCCAGGGGAATGACGAGGATGATGGAACAGGCGAGGGCGAGGCGGCGGGCGGTGTGGGTCATGTGGTCTTGTCGGCTTACGGTTGTGGAGGCTGGCCTACGTTCAGGACGAGTGGCAGTGGCGGGGCTGGCGGTGCATTCGAGGGCAGCTTGGGCGGCGGCTCGTTGGCCAGCGCGATGAACAGCGCGGGCTGCTGCACCGATGTATAGACCGGCGCGGCCGGTTCCAGCGTAAACGGCTCTACACCGTTGGGAAAGATCAGCGTGAAATAGTAGACGATCTTGCCGGCGGTGATGCACACCACGTCGGGCGGGCAGCGGCTGTCGTCGACGCGCTCGTAGCGCAGGGTGGCGTCGGGCGCCACGATGGTGCTGGTCTGCGGCAACAAGACAATGGTGCCCTTGTGTTTGCGATGCATCGACTCTTCCTTCACGGGCGCCGCGCCGCACACGGTCAACACACAGGCGGCGAGCGCGAAAATCAACTTGTTCATGATGGCTCCTCAGTAGTGGAAAGCCGATCATAGATCATATCAATTTCGTCACTGTGTGGCCGCGCAATTGGCGAGCTGTGGCGCCGTGCATGCCCGCCGGGAATGGAAGGGCCGGCCAGGCGCCCCCCCGTATGGCGCTTAGGCCACGCTCTCTTGCAGGCGCAAACGGGTGCGGCGGGTCAGGCCGATCACGGCCAGGCCGAGCGCCAGCATGGCGTAGGTTTCCGGTTCCGGCACGGCCGTGGTGTAGACGGTCAGGGTCGGATTGAGCACGCTCAGGCCAGCCCACGAATCCTGGCGCTGGACTACGCCATCCGGCGTGGTCCAGACCGCCGGGGCGGCGAACAAGGTCATGCTGCTGTTCAAGGAGATGGTCATCATGTCTCTGAGCGTCAGGTTGGCGGCGCTGAACACGAAGGAATCGTTGCCATTGAGCTTGTTGACGCTGCGGTTGCCCTGGCTGCTCCAGTCGTTCGCGCCACTGGCGATCAGGCTGACCGAACCGCGGTTGCTGGCCATGCCGGCGCCAGCGACGCCGCCCGGCGGCACGGCAGGGTCGAGGGTGCCGGCGAAGCTGGCCGAAAAGGAATAGCCGGTGACCTGATAGCCGGCACGCACCGCGAACGTCATGTCGGCGGAGTAGGCATTGCCGTCGGCATCGCTGGTGTTGAGGGACATGCTGTTGGCAAAATCACTGAAGCGGATGGTGGTCGCGCCCGCCACGTCGGACACGAGCACGTCGGCCAGCGTCGAATCGGGATTGGTGAACGTGAAGCCGGTCGCTTCGATGACGGTCGGCGCAGCCGATGCCGTGGCGGACGCAAAAGCCAGCGCCACTGCGCCCATCTGCAATTTAAACATGTTCATTGGTCGCATTCCTTTTCATTGTCACATCGACGAACGCCGCAACGGCGCACCAGGCTTGCCATCATAAGCGTGGGCCGGCTGGCATCAAAGTAAAACATTGTAAGAAAGATATTTAGCGCGACAAGGCAATCGCTGAGCACACCCGGCCGCCAAGGGGAGCAGCGGCGGCCCGGCCGTTCATGCGTCGAGGCTGTCCTGCAAGCGCTTGCGGGTGCCGCGCGTGAAGACGATGACGGCCACGCCGACGGCGAGCATCACATAGGTTTCCGGTTCCGGGACCGACTGCGAGGCCACGCTCGGGCGCGCGCTGGCGGCGCTGAAACCGCTCCTGGCGTCCTTGGCATAGTTGGCGCGTACTTCCGCAAAGCCGTGGCGCGTGCCGGAGCCGCCCCATGCGGGCACATTGCCGTTGGCGTAGGCACTGATGGCGCCGCTCAGGTCGACTTCGCCGCCGAGCGCGGCCTCGCCCGGACGCCCGTGCATGGCGCGGGTGACGTCGCCCAGGCTGAACGCGCCAACGCCGCGGCTGTCGGCCAGTTCGATGCCGGCGTGCTGGGCATAGCGTTTGCTCATATTGTTCAGGACCGGGGACTCGATCAGGGCCGGTGCGGCGCCGGCCAGGCCTGGCGCCAGCACCAGGACGGCCAGGCTTCGTGTCCATGTAAAGTGTTTCATTTGCTGACTACCTATTCATGTTTGGCTGTGAAAAAGGCTGTGACGGCGCGCGGGGCAGCGCTCGGGGCCCATGTTATTGCCGCGCTCAGACACCGGCACGGTATGCATGATACGTCAATCTCGGATTATAAATATGTAATCAAGTGTATTGACTTGTACAAGCTTGACGCTTTGTACTGACGAAAAAAATGCCGCCTAGTCTACACCAGGCGGCATCGGCGCGGGGGCGCCAGGCGTGCGCGGGCTCAGATATAAGCCGACAATGCACTTTTCATTTTCTTCAGGGCAGCACTTTCGATCTGGCGGATACGCTCGGCGGAGACGCCGAATTCGTCCGCCAGCGCGTGCAAGGTGGCGCCGGAACCGTCGTCGTTGGCCAGCCAGCGCGCTTCGACGATGCGGCGCGAACGGGCGTCGAGCTTGCCCAGCGCCGTTTCCAGCCCTTCCGATTGGAGGCGCGTGACCTGTTCGGCTTCGAGTACCTTGGTCGGCTCGGACAGGTCCGATGACAGGTAGGCGATCGGCGAAAACTTGTCGTCTTCGTCATCGGTTGGCGCTTCGAGGGCGATGTCGCGGCCCGACAGGCGCGTTTCCATCTCGATCACTTCTTCGCGCTTGACGTCGAGCAGCTTGGCCAGCGCATCGATCTGGGTCGGGGTCATGGCATCGAGGCCCTGCTTGTTGCTGCGCAGGTTGAAGAACAGCTTGCGCTGGGCTTTGGTCGTCGCGACCTTGACCAGACGCCAGTTCTTCAGGATGTACTCATGCATTTCCGCCTTGATCCAGTGCATGGCGTACGACACCAGGCGCACGCCCTGGTCGGGATCGAAACGCTTGACCGCCTTCATCAGGCCGATATTGCCCTCTTGAATCAAATCGGCGTGCGGCAGGCCGTAGCCGAGGTAGCCGCGCGCGATCGACACCACCAGCCGCAGGTGCGACAGCACCAGCTCTTGCGCGGCGGCGAGATCGTTATTTTGTTGCAGGCGTTGAGCCAAGGAAATCTCTTCCTCGTGGGTCAGCATCGGCAGGCGGTTGACCGCCGAAATATAGGCGTCGATATTGCCCAGATTGCCGGTGAAACCGAGTCCTAAAGCACGATTGCCGGTCGGAACCAATGCGGATTGTGCGGACAACGTCATCATGTATTTCCTCGTAGAGTGTCTGTGCTGCATCATCGAATGCCCGGGCCGGATGCGGGTCCGGGGCGACTGTTGCGGTCTGATGCCAGCGGTGGCTTCGGGGATTCCCCGCCATGCAAGACCCTATATTAGCACTCTCTCGTGTGGAGTGCCAATGTCGAGAATATATGGCGGCGATAGCGAAATGATATTACTTAGAGGCAAGCATAAATTCGCAAGTTTCACTCTAGTGGAGGGTGCTGTTTGCCCTTTGATCCAGATCAAATTTGCGGCGCGGCCGATCGCCATGCGTTTGCGCCAGCACAGTATCTAAACCCGGTTCCAGTGTCGCCGATCAGGGCGGTCGCCTCTGTTCGTTTACACACGCAAGGCGCTGGTCGCATGTCAGGCCGCGCCATGCATCCCATCATCATGGACGGTGACGACAATGACAACGATCTGTATGGCGGGGCCGGGTCGGATACGGACATGATGTGTGCCAAGGCAGGCGGCGCGGATTGCTCATCAAAGCATAGGCGAAGGCCGCCAGCAGCAAGCGCTCTGGTGTGAGGACCCTGGATAGTGTGTCTCGCGCCGCGAGCGCCGGCCCCGCACACGCCTGAGGTAGCGCAAAGGAAGGGCGGGGACGCTCGCTACAATGCGCCATGCCCGCCCTTCACGACCTCGGATACCGTTCGCTGTTCGCCCACCCGGAACTGGTGCGCGAACTGATCACCGGCTTTACTTCCGCCAAGCTGTTCGACGAGATCCCGCTGTCGGCCTTCGAGCGGGTCAATCCGGCGTATGTGAGCGACCGTTTGTCGGCACGCCAGGACGATCTCGTCTGGCGCGTACGGCTGGGTGACGAATTTCTGTACGTGTATATTCTCCTGGAATGCCAGTCCGGCGTGGACCGCTGGATGGCCTTGCGCATGCAAACCTATATCGGCTTGCTGTACCAGGACTTGGTCAAGGGCCACGAATTGTCTCCTGGCTTGCTGTTGCCGTCGGTGTTGCCGCTGGTGTTCTACAACGGTATGCCGCACTGGAGCGCCAGCTTGGACTTGACCGGACTCCTCATGCAAGCGCCCGCCGAGCTGGCTGCGCTCCAGCCATCCCAGCGCTACCTGCTGATCGACCAGCAGCGCCTGGACAGGACCGAGCTGGAAGCGAACGCCAGCCTGCTGGCGCTGCTGTTTCGGTGTGAACTTTCAGCCGGTCCCGATGTCTCAAAAAACGTCCTGCCTGCGCTGATGACGTGGTTCAAGGGCACGCCCGAGGCCAATCTGCGGCGCTCGGTCCAGGTATGGGTAAACGGTTTGCTGGCACGCGCAACCGGCAAACCGGAATGGTTCACCTTGGATAGTGTGGAGGAGGATGCTGATATGGACAGTAAGCTTTCAACTTGGGCCGAACAGTTCGAGGAACTCGGCTTTCAAAAAGGATTCGCGCTGGCGGAGAAAGCCAAGGAAGATGGCAAGGCGGAAGGCAAGGCGGAAGGGCAAGTCATTGCACTTCGCGCGGTGCTGGGCAGCCTGTTGCGCAGCCGCTTCGGCGAGTTGCCGGCGCCGGCAACGCAGCGCATCGCTCAGGCCACGCAGGCTGAGCTTGAACAGTGGTTCGAGCGCAGCCTCAATGCGCCCAGCCTGCAGGCGGTGTTTGACGCTGGCGCGACCTCCATGTAGTCCGATATGTCATGAGTAGAGCTTGGCGCTTGCGCCGCGGGGCGCGTTAAGGGCCAGGCAGATACTCATTGGCGACCTATCCTGGCTAGCGCAAACGCGCCAGATGCCTGCGCACCGACAGTACCGCGCCGGCCAGGCCGAGCGCGGCGCTGACGGCAAGCAGCACGCCCATCGCCACCGGATTGAGCGGCGCCAGCTGGAAGGACGAACCGTACAGGCGGGCGAACTCGCCGATGGCCGTATTGAGAGGCTGCAATGACAAGGTCACCGCGCCCAGCGCCACGCCGCCGGCGCACAAGCCCAGCAAGCCGCCGGTGTAATAGAAGGGACGGTGGATGAAGCCGTCCGTCGCGCCGATCAGTTTGCTCACGGCGATCTCGTCGCGCTGGGTCAGCACCTGCAGGCGGATCGTATTAAATACCACGGCAATGACCACCATGCCGAGGGTCACGGCCAGCAGCAGCAGGATCAGGCGCAGCACGCGCAGCAGGGCGGCCAGGCGCTTGACCCAGGCCGAATCGACCTGCACCGCGTCCACGCCCGGCAAGGCGCGCAGGCGCGCGGCGATGGCATCGACGCTGCCCGCTTCGCTCACGCTGCGGAAGCTGTCGAGCTTTAACACATAGCCGTCCGGCAGGGGATTTTCGCCCAGCGTGGCCAGGACGTCGGCCAGGCCGCTCTTGCTTTTCAGGCTGTCGAGCGCCTGTTCGCGCGGCACGAACACGATGCGCGACTTGGGATCGGCCAGGATCGCGCGGATCGCCGGTTCCAGCGCCTGCGCCTGCTCGCGCGTGGTCTCGGCCTTGGTGAAGACGCTGATTTCCGGCTCGACCGACAACTGCTCGGACATCGGGCGCACATTGTCGAGCAGGGTCAAGCCGGCGAACGGCAGTGTGAGCGCGATGGCGACCACGATCACATTGAACAGGAAGCTGAGCGGCGACTTGCCCAGCTGGCCGAGCGCCGAGCCGATGGCGAAACCGTGTTGGCGGAACCAGCGCTTCATGTGGCGTCTCCCACCACGGCGCCATGGTCGAGCCGGATCACGCGCGCGCGGCCCTGGCGCGCGGCGTCGTACAGCACCAGTTCGTCATGGGTGGCGATCAGGCAAGTCACGCCCACCGAATGAAAGGCACGCAGGGCGTCGAGCACCTTGTCGGCACTGGCGCGGTCGAGGTTGGCGGTGGGTTCGTCGGCCAGGATGATCTGGGGCCGGTTGACGATGGCGCGGGCAATCGCCACGCGCTGCTGTTCGCCGCCCGACAATTCGAGCGGCCTGGCCAGCGCGCGCCCCTCCAGCCCGACTTTTTCCAGCGCGGCGCGGGCCCGCAGTTCGGCCTCGGCCTTGGAGGCGCCGGTGACCAGCAGCGGCAGCATGGTATTGGCCAGGATCGAGCGGTCGGTCAGCAGGCGCTGCTGCTGGAAAATCAGGCCGAGATTGCGCCGCAGATAGGGCAGGCTGGCATTTTTCATGCGCCCGATATCCTGTTCGTTGACCAGTACGCTGCCCGAGGTGGGGCGCTCCATGGCCGCGATCATCTTCAGCAGGGTCGACTTGCCGGCGCCGGACGGGCCGGCCAGGTAGACCAGTTCGCCGCGCGCGATGTTCAGGGTCACCTCGCGCAGGGCGGTGGCATCGGCCGAGTAGGTTTTGGAGACGCAGCGGAATTCGATCATGGGCGCTTATCCCAGCAGCGCCTCGACGAATTCGTCGGCGCTGAACGGTTGCAAGTCTTCGATCTTTTCGCCGACCCCGATGAAATATACGGGAATCGGGCGGGTGCGGGCAATCGCGGCCAACACGCCACCCTTGGCGGTGCCGTCCAGCTTGGTGATCACGAGGCCGGTCAGCTGCAAGGCATCGTCGAAGGCCTTGACCTGGGCCAGGGCGTTCTGGCCGGTATTGCCGTCGATGACCAGCAGCACTTCGTGCGGGGCGCCATCCATGCCCTTGCCGATCACGCGCTTGATTTTTTTCAATTCTTCCATCAGATGCAGCTGGGTCGGCAGGCGGCCGGCCGTGTCGACCATGACCACGTTCATCTTGCGCGCCTTGCCGGACTGCACGGCGTCGAAGGCCACGGCGGCCGGGTCGCCCGATTCCTGGGCGATCACGGTGACGTTGTTGCGCTGGCCCCAGACCATCAATTGCTCGCGCGCGGCGGCGCGGAAGGTGTCGCCGGCGGCCAGCAGCACCGATTGCTCGTATTTCTGCATGTGCTTGGCGAGCTTGCCGATGGTGGTGGTCTTGCCGGCGCCGTTGACACCCGCGATCATCATCACCAGCGGTTCGTGGCGGCCCAGTTCGAGCGGCTTGACGAGCGGGCGCAGCATGTCGGTCATGAGCACCTTGAGCGCGGCCTTGACGGCGGCCGCGTCAAGCAGCTTGTCTTCTTTTACCTTGCGCCGCAGTTCGGTGAGCAGGTAGTCGGTGGCATCCATGCCGGCGTCGGACATCAGCAGGGCCGCTTCGAGTTCCTCGTACAGGTCTTCGTCGATGCGGGCGCCCACGAACAGCAGGCTCAGGTTGTTCGAGGTCTTCGACAAGCCCGCTTTCAGGCGCGCCATCCAGGAACTTTTGCTGTCGGCGTCGTTGCCGAGGCGCTCGGCGGTTTCCGCAATCAGTTCGCTGCTTGCGGCGGGCGCTGGCGGTGGCGCGACGAAGGTCGAGGTGGTGCCGTAACGGCGTGACGACGGTGCGGAAGGCGCCTGCGCGGCGACGGGAGCGGGCGGCACGGCTGGCGCGGGCACGGCCGGTACCGGCGGAGGAGGTGCGGGCTGCGGTGGCGGCGGAAGATCGGGAGCGGGCGGTTTTTTCTTAAAAAAACTAAACATGGGAGTGTGTTGGAGGGCGCAGCATGCTGATGCCCGGCGGCGCCGGGCACGACGAAATCGATGCCGCGTATTTTACCAGAGCAGGGCGGGGTTTCCTGCGCCGGGCTGGCCAGTATGTGGCGCTAAGCGCCAACAGCGCTGTTCCGGGCCCGCCAGCGCGCCACCGCCACGTCGATGTCGTGCAGGTCGAGCACCCGGTTCGGCCCGAGCTGGCGCCGGGCCAGCGCGGCGCAGCTGCCCCCGGCCCACACCTGCACGCTCTCGCCCAGGCGGTTTTCCAGCTCCATCACATTGTCGACCGCCGCGCGCGGCGATGTCACGCTTGAAAACGAGAGCGCCACGATGTCGGCGCGCTGCACCCGCGCCGCTTCGACGATATCGGCCAGCGGGGTCTGTACGCCGAGCGAAACGCAGTGCGCCCCTTCCAATGCGAATAGCGCTTCGGCCATCAACAGGCCCAGGCCATGCCGTTCCTGGGGCACGGTGGTGAGCAGGATGCGCGGGGTGGCGTCGATCAGGCCGGTCTGCTGGTTGGCCGAAAAGATTGCGTTGCGCATCACGCTTTGCAGCAGTTCGGCGAACAGGTGTTCTTCGAAAACGGCCAGGCCGCCGGCGGCCCAGGTGTCGCCCACCAGCGTGGTCAGCGGCGCCACCAGTTCCAGCACGAAGCGGCGCAAGCCCAGTTGCAGCAGCGCCTGGGCCATTTTCTGGCGCAGCTCGTGCATCTGGTGCGCCTTGATCATGGCCAGGCACTGGCGCAGCACCGGATCGTCGGCGTCGGCGGCGATAGTGCCGCTGCCGGACTTGCTGGCCATGCTGCTCAACTCGTCGGTGTCCAGGTGCACGATCTTGCCGGGCTGGTAACCCATGTCCAGCAAGCGCTTGACCACGCGCAGGCGCGCCACCTGGTCGAGCGGATACAGGCGCTCGCCGTTGGCGTCGCGCTGCGGCTGCGGAAAGTTATAGCGACGTTCCCACACGCGCAGCGTTTCCTTGGGGACACCGGTGTCCCGTTCCACGTCGCTGATGCTGCTGAAAACGGCAGTGGTCTGTGCTTGGCTCATTGTCGCATTCATCGTTTGTTCAGGACATCGTCCCGATTGTAAGTCGAAATAGTAAATAAAAAACTACTCTATGTACCAGCTTGCTTTCGCAAGCCGCCGCACGCGCCACATCATGCCACGCCTCTCGATATTCCTGCTTGGTAATGGATCATGTTTCTTGAATCCAATTTATTACCCACTGCGTATACATCAATGACAGTGTATTTTGTCATGGACAAACAGTTGACATATTTCATTATTTCACGGATTATCCTTCGGGCGATTTGTTTGTCCTGGACAAAACAAGGAAAACGGGTGGGATGATGAAGATAGCTGTGATTGGAGCGGGAATGTCGGGTTTGTCGTGCGCATACCGGCTTGTCCATGGCGGAGCGGACGTAACCCGTATGAAGCGGGTGCTTACTTCGGTGGCCACAGCAACACGGTGGACGTCACCCTCGATGGCATCACGCATGGCGTGGACACCGGTTTTTTGGTGTTCAACGAGCGTACCTATCCGAACCTGATCGCCCTGTTCGCCGACCTGGACGTGGACACGGCGCCCAGCGACATGTCGTTTTCGGTCAAGCTGCCGCTCGGGCAGGAGCCCGGCGCGCGCGTGCTGGAATGGGCCGGCAGCAACCTCGACACCGTGTTCGCCCAGCGCGGCAACCTGCTGCGGCCGCGCTTTCTGGGCATGCTGCGCGACATCCTGCGCTTCAACCGGCACGCCACCAGCCTGGCCGTGGCCAAGCGCATGCCGGCCATGTCGCTGGGCGACTTCCTCGACCAGCATGGCTACAGCGCCCAGTTCCGCTCCTGCTACCTGCTGCCGATGGCGGCCTGCATCTGGTCGTGCCCATCGGACCAGATGCTGGCCTTCCCGGTGGCCACCTTCATCCGCTTTTGCCACAACCACGGCTTGCTGCAGGTGAGCAACCGGCCCCAGTGGCGCACCGTGCGCGGCGGCTCGCGCAACTATGTGGAAAAACTGCTGGCCGCGATTCCCCAGCGCGGGCTGCGGCTGGGGCGGATTCGCCGAACTGGCTGCGCGCGATGGCGAGGTGCACGTGACCGGACTGACCTTGTCGGAGCAGCAGCTGGCCTACGCCAAAGCGCGCCTGGAAAACGCCGGCCTGGGTGGGAAAACCGACCTGCGCCTGTGCGACTACCGCGACAGCGCCGGCCAGTACGATGCGATCGCCTCGATCGAAATGTTCGAGGCGGTCGGCCAAAGCTACTGGCCCAGCTATTTCGAGTGCATCGCGCGCAACCTCAAACCGGGCGGGCGCGCCTGCATCCAGACCATCGTGATCGCCGACGAGCTGTTCGAGCGCTATCGCAAGGGCACGGACTTCATCCAGCAATTCATTTTCCCGGGCGGGATGCTGCCATCGCCTTCCGTATTCGAGCGCATGGCGTTTGAATATGGCCTCACGGTGACCGGCCAGCACCGTTTCGGCATCGATTACGCCGACACCCTGGTCGAATGGCGCAAGGCGTTCCACGCGCGCCTGGACGAGGTGCGCGCACAGGGCTTCGACCAACGCTTCATCCGCACCTGGGAGTTTTACCTGTGCTACTGCGAGGCCGCGTTCCGCGAAAAGAGCACCGACGTCATGCACTTCACCCTGACGAAAGCCTGAGATGCGCCGCCGCATATTCTTGTCCGCCCTTGCACTGTGGTCGATGCTGGTCTGCGGGACGCCCGGCGCCGCGCCGGCCCACATCGAAGAAAACCTGCCGCAGGCGCGCTTGGCGGGCAAGGGCACGTACACCTGGTTCGGGCTGGCGATCTACGAAGCCGAACTGTGGGTGGGCGAGAAAGGCTATCGCGCCGACCTGCCGTTCGTGCTGGACCTGCGCTACGCGCGCAAGCTCGATGGCGTCAAGATCGCCGAGGCCAGCGCCGAGCAGATGGAAAAGATCGGTGCCGGCAGCGCGGCCCAGCGCGCCCAGTGGCTGGCCAGGATGAAAACCATCTTCCCCGATGTGAAAGAGGCACCCATATCAGCGGCGTGTTCGTGCCCGGCGGCGGCGCCCGTTTTTACCTCGATGGCAAGGCGCTGGCGGCGCTGCCCGACCAGGAATTCGCGCGCGCCTTTTTCGGCATCTGGCTCGATCCGGCCACCAGTGCGCGTGCGCTGCGTAGCGCGCTGCTCAAAGCCGCTGCCGCACGATGAGCCGGCTGTCGCTACCGATGCTGCTGTCGTACGGCTTGTTCGGCCTGCCGCTGGCGATGGTCGCGCTGCCGATCTATGTTTACCTGCCCCGGTTTTACTCCGGACGCGCCGGGCTGTCGCTGGCGCTGATCGGCGCCGTCCTGCTCGCCGCGCGCGTGGCCGCCGCCTTCATCGACCCGCTGCTCGGCTGGTGGATCGAGCGCGGGCAGGGCGCGTACGCGCGCTATGTGGCGCTGTCGCTGTCGCTGCCGCTGCTGCTGGCCGGCTTCGTGGCGCTGTTCCACCCGCCGGTGCTGGGCAGCCTGGCGACGATGGGCTGGTTTCTCGGCGCGCTGATGCTGGTCTACGTCGGTTTCAGCATCGCCACCATTGCGCACCAGAGCTGGGGCGCGGCATTGACCCAGGCCCCGGCCGAGCGCGCGCGTGTCACCGGCGTGCGTGAAGCCTGCGGCCTGGTGGGCGTGGTGCTGGCGGCGGCGGTGACCGGCAAGGCCGGCAAGGCCGGCCATCGGCAAGGCATCCGCCGCGCGGCCCGACTGGCGCGCCATGACGGCGCCATTTCGCGAAGCGCCGTTTCGCGCCCTGTTCGCGGTCTTGATCGTGAACGGCGTCGCATCGGCGATTCCGGCCACGCTGTTCCTGTTTTTCGCGGCCGACCGGCTGCAACTGGGTGACATGTCGGGCCAGTTCCTGATTCAGTACTTCGGCGCGGCGGCAGCCTCGATGCCGCTGTGGAGAGCTGCCGCCGCCAGTTTCGGCGAGGCGCGCGCCTGGGCCGCCGGCATGCTGCTGGCGGCCGCCGTTTTCGTCTGGGCCTTCGGGCTGGGCGCGGGCGCGAGCATCGCCTTTGGCGTCATCTGCCTGTTGTCCGGACTGGCGCTGGGCGCCGACCTGGCCTTGCCGCCAGCGCTGCTGGCCGGCGTGATCGGCGCGGCCGGGCATGCCGGCTGGCGTGAAGCGGCTTACTTCGGCGTCTGGAACTGGGGCGTGCAAATGACGCTGGCGCTGGCCGCCGGCATCGCCCTGCCGTTGCTGGCGTGGCTCGGTTACGTGCCCGGCGCCGGGGGGCGGCAGCAGCGCGCTGGCAGCAGCCTACGCGCTGCTGCCGTGCGCACTCAAATTGCTGGCCGCCGCCATGTTGTGGCGCGCGCCCCTGCGTCACTGTTAACTACCAAGGATTGAACCATGAAACTCTCCACCATTTTCGCGGCCGGCGCCCTGGCTTTGGCCATGGCCGGCTGCAGCACCCCCACGCCCGAGACGTATGCGAAACAGGCGCCGGGTCTCGACATCACGCAGTATTTCAACGGCACGCTGGACGCCCACGGCATGTTCCAGGACCGCTCCGGTAGAGTCATCAAGCGCTTCGTGGTGGTGATGCGCTGCCAGTGGAATGGCGACACGGGCGTGCTCGATGAAGACTTCGTGTACTCGGACGGCACGCGCCAGAAGCGCGTCTGGACGCTGACCAGGACCGGGCCGGGACGCTTCAGCGCCACTGCGGCGGATGTCGTCGGCACCGCCCAGGGCACGGTGTCGGGCAATGCGCTGCGCTGGCAGTATGTGCTGGCGCTGCCGGTCGACGGCAAGGTCATCAACATGGACATGGATGACTGGATGTTCCTGATCGACGACAAGGTCATGCTGAACCGCACGGCAATGAGCAAGTTCGGCGTGAACCTGGGCAGCGTGACGCTCTCGTTCACCAAGCGCGCGGCGACGCAATGAATCCGTGCATCGACGAGTGGCGCGGGCGGCGCGTGTGGATAATCGGCGCCTCGACCGGCATCGGGGAGGCGGCCGCGCACCTGCTGCTCGACCTGGGCGCGCGCGTGGCGTTTTCCGCGCGCAGTGCCGACAGGCTGGAACAGACGGCGGCCGGCGAGCCGCACGCGCTGGCCCTGCCGCTGGACGTGCTTGACCACGCCAGCGTGGCCGCGGCCTGCCAGCGCATCGTGGCGGCGTGGGGCGGCATCGACCTGGTGCTGATCGTGGCCGGCGGCTACAACGAAATGCGCGCCGATGCGATCGACCTGGCGGCGGCCAACCGGATGATCAACCTCAATCTGCGCGGTGCCTTCAACTGCCTCGACGCGGCGCTGCCGCTGCTGATCAAGCAGGGCGCCGGCGGGATCGGCATCGTGGCGTCGGTGGCCGGTTACGGCGGACTGCCCAAGGCGCTGGTGTACGGGCCGGCCAAGGCGGCGCTGATCAACCTTTCCGAGTCGCTGTACCTCGATTTGCGTCCGCGCGGGATCGCGGTGTACCAGATCAATCCGGGCTTCGTCGACACGCCCCTGACGGCCGGGAACGACTTCAAGATGCCGGCCCTGATGAGCGCCGCCGATGCCGCGTATGCGATGGTGCAGGGGATCGAGCGCGGCGCCTTCCATATCCATTTCCCCAAGCGCTACACCAACAGCATGCGGCTGGCGCGGCTGCTGCCGTATCGCCTGTATTTCTGGCTGATTCACAAGGTGACGGGATTATGAACCGGGCGCCGGAACTGGCACCGCTGGTGCGTTTTTACGAGAGTATCGAGCGCGCGTCGGTGCGCGCGCAGCTGATGCAGATGTATGCGCCCGATGCGCAGTTCAAGGACCCGTTCAACGAGGTGTGCGGGATTGAGCCGATTATCGGCATTTTCGTGCACATGTTTGCACAGGTCGAGCAGCCGCGCTTCGTGGTGACGTCGACCGTGCTGCAGGGTGACGCTGCCTTCCTGACATGGGAATTTCTGTTCCGAATGAAGCGCTTTTCCAGGACGCCGCAATGCATCCGCGGCGCCACCCGGATCCGCTTCGATGCGGGCGGGGCAGTCATGATCCATCGCGATTATTGGGACGCCGCCGAGGAGTTATATGAAAAGCTTCCATTGCTAGGAAGTGTCATGCGCTGGCTCAAACGCGCGGCGAATAATTAGCCTGTATGTGCTGGCACACATATGCATCAATCCGACTCAATATTAGCTATGCTTTTATCGGAAAAGGGTATAAATTATTACAAAACTATGACAGGAGGCAGTGTGAAAAGCCCAGACAATTTCAGCTTGTTGATTTCGCCGGAGACGATTCATGTGGCGGGGTCGATGTGGATACGCAACGTCATCGGATTGGCGTTCATCGCCACGGTGGCTTGTTTTTTCACGGCGCCAGTGACCGAAGCGCCAAACGCCTACGACCGGCCGCTGCCTATGCCAGCCGAGCTTGGTCTTGAACTGCTGCCGCAAGCGCAGCTGGTCAGTCCGCAGTAAGGCATTCTTCCCCTCATTGTCAAAAAGGAGCGCATGGCCTGTTTGGCATGCGCTCCTTCTGGTGCTCAGCACCGATACCATCGGTATCAGTGCTGATATGGCTGCCTGTTACTTGGCGGCTTTTGCGGCTTCCGCCGTCTTCCTGATGGTTTCCAGCGTCGCATTCGGCGTAATCAAATTCCCGTCATAGCGCAGTTCGATCACCGCCGGCAGTGATTTTTCACGGGTGTGGGCCAGTGCGCGTGCCAGCGCCGGACCGAATTCCACCGTCGCATTGACCACCTCGCCATGCGCGCCATAGGCCTCGGCCAGTTCCGCAAAGTCCGGGTTATGCAAGCTGGTCCCCGAGACGCGGCCCGGATAATCGCGCTCCTGGTGCATGCGGATGGTGCCGAACATGCCATTATTGAAGACAATAATAATCACGCCGGCCTTGTATTGCACCGCGGTGGCCAGTTCCTGGCCGTTCATCATGAATTCGCCATCGCCGGCAAAGGTCACCACTGTACGTGTCGGATCGACAATCTTTGCCGCGACTCCCGATGGAACGCTGTACCCCATCGCGCCATTGGTCGGCGCCAGCTGGGTACGCATGCCGCCATAGCGGTAAAAGCGGTGCGCCCACGATGCGTAATTACCGGCGCCATTGGTGATGACGGTATCGCGCGGCACTTGCGCCATCAATTCCTGCACCACTTGCCACAGGTCGAGCGGGGCCTGGCCATCCTTGAAAATCGGCGGCTGTTCCTGGTAGGCGGCCAGCTCGGCTTTCGCCTCGGCCACCGTACCGCGCCAGGC
The DNA here is from genome assembly GCF_011682175.1 of Massilia frigida. Taxonomy (GTDB): domain Bacteria; phylum Pseudomonadota; class Gammaproteobacteria; order Burkholderiales; family Burkholderiaceae_D; genus Telluria_A; species Telluria_A frigida. The sequence goes on along the minus strand of NZ_WHJG01000017.1, from coordinate 72,971 downwards.
GGACGAGTCCACCGGCTCCATCGCGGCCAGCATGGCGCAGGCTTGCGCGGCGCCGCTGTTGATCATCAGGTCGGCCTGGTAGACGCTGCCCAGTTCCTCGGCATCGGCATGGAAATGCACCAGGCGCTGGGCCGGCACGGGCGAGGCCAGCAGGGTGTAGCCGCCGGTGGTCATTTCGCCCAGGCGCGGGCCGATGGCGATCACCAGGTCGGCGTTTTTCACGCGCGCCGCCAGTTTCGGGTTGATCCCGATGCCGACGTCACCTATATAGTTGGGGTGTGCGTTGTCGAGCAAGTCCTGGAAGCGGAAGGTGCAGCCGACCGGCAGCGCGTTGGCTTCGGCGAAACGTTGCAGGTCGGCGCAAGCCTGGGCGTTCCAGCTGGCGCCGCCGAGCAGCACGACCGGTTTTTTAGCGCTGGCAAGCATCTCGCGCAGGGTGGCGATCTGGGCGCCCGAGGGCGATGCCTGCACCGGCTGGTAGCGGCGCGTGTCGGCCACCGAGGCGACGTCGATCAGCATGTCTTCCGGCAGCGCCAGCACCACCGGACCGGGACGGCCGCTGGTGGCGACCTGGAAGGCGCGCGCGATGTATTCGGGAATGCGGTCGGCGCGGTCGATCTGGGTGACCCACTTGGCCATCTGGCCGTACATGCGGCGGTAGTCGATTTCCTGGAACGCTTCGCGGTCGATGAAATCGTTGCCGACCTGGCCGATGAACAGGATCATCGGGGTCGAATCCTGGTAGGCCGTGTGCACGCCGATCGAGGCGTTGGTGGCGCCCGGGCCGCGCGTGACGAAGCAGATGCCGGGCTTGCCGGTCAGCTTGCCGTAGGCTTCGGCCATGAAGGCGGCGCCGCCTTCCTGGCGGTTGATGATGAAGCGGATGTCGGAATCGTGCAGGGCGTCGAGCACGTCGAGGTAGCTTTCGCCGGGAACCCCGAAGGCGGTGTCGACGCCGTGAATGTTGAGCGCATCGACCAGGATCTGGCCGCCACTGCGGGAAGGGTGCGTCATGTCGTCTCTGCCTTGATGGTTGAGTATGCGCCATTCTATGCGAGCCGATTCTTGCAAGCTTTTGAAATTACGACATTAAATATCAGAATTACTATCCCGGGCGAAGGGCGCGCGACATTGGCCTGCCTCAAACTGCGGCGATATGGCAGGGCTAACGTGGGTAGATTCCCTGTCCTTTCAACCGCCTGCCATGGATTTGCTGATCATCCTCGTTCTGATCCTGCTCAATGGCGTGTTCGCCATGTCCGAGCTGGCGCTGGTGTCGTCCAAGCGCGTGCGGCTCGAAAAAATGGCCGCCGAGGGCCGTGGCGGCGCGCGTGTGGCCATGCGGCTGGCCGACGACCCGGGCGCCTTCCTCTCCACGGTCCAGGTCGGCATTACCGTCATTTCAATCTTCAACTGCGCCTTCGGCGAAGCGTCGCTGACCGCACGCCTGGCACCGCAACTGGCTGCGGTGCCGCTGCTGGCGCCCTATGCGCGCCAGGTGGCGCTGGCGCTGGTGGTGGCCGGCATCACCCTGGTCTCCATCCTGCTGGGCGAGTTGGTGCCCAAGCGCATCGCGATCCAGTATCCGGAATTCGTGGCCTCGGTCATCGCGCCTCCCTTGCAGGCGCTGTCGCGGCTGATGGCGCCGTTCGTGCGCCTGCTGTCCGCCTTGAGCGAGCTGATCATGCGCATGCTGGGCCTGGGACGCGCGCCCGACAGCGCCCCGACCGCCGACGAGATCAGCGGCATGCTCAGGGAAAGCGCCGACGCCGGCGTGCTCGACAAGACCGAATCGGACATCGCCGCGCGCGCCCTGCGCCTGGACGACCAGCGCCTCGACGCGCTGATGACCCCGCGCGCCGACTTGCAATTGATCGACCTCGATGGCGACTGCGGCGAGAACCTGGCGCGCATCGCGGCCAGCCCGTTCAGCCGCTTTCCGGTGGTGCGCGGCGAGCCGCCCCAGGTGCTGGGCGTGGTCGATGCGGGCGAGCTGTTCGCCCAGGCGATCCATCATCAGGCGCTGGACGCCATCGATATCGGCGCGGCCATGCGTCCGGCGCTGCTGGTACCCGATACGGTGAGCGCGCGCGGCTTGCTGGAACAGTTGCGCCAGCGGCAAGCCGAACTGGCGCTGGTGGTCGACGAGCATGGCCAGCTCAAGGGCATGGTGACCTTGAACGACCTGATGGCGGCGCTGATCGGCGCGCTGCCCGGCGACGCACGCGATGCGACGCGCGAGCCAGACGCCGTGCGGCGCGATGACGGCAGCTGGCTGCTCGACGGCGCCATGCCGCTGGCGCGCCTGCGCGAGGTGCTCGGGATCGGGCAGATGTTGCCCGGCGAGACGAGCGGGGCGTATCAAACCCTGGCTGGTTTTGTTCTGGAGCAACTTGGGCATGTGCCCGCCGCGTCCGACCGCTTTGTGTGGGAGCGCTATCGTTTCGAGGTGGTGGATATGGACCGGCACCGGATCGACCGGGTGCTGGTGGCGGAGCTGGGGGAGGCCGGCGGCGCAGCGCCGGCCCGGCCGCGCTAGCGCGCAGCGCTCTTGTGCTCCTGACATCGATGCCGCGGCCGGGGGCGGGCGGCGGCGTCGCTGTCTTGCGTGCGTGCTTGCCTTTCTTAGCGGACCACGAGCTTGCCTGCGCCGGCGTTGCGCAGCACCGATTCGCGCACTGTCGACGCATCGATCACGGTCGGCGTGTACGGCAGGGTCCAGCCGATCGCGCTGCTGAACTTGCAGCTGTCGCCGCCCATGCCCAGTGCCACGCCGTTCAGCAGGGAACCGCTGTCGATGATGGCGCCGGTTTTGCCGGAGGAACCCGAGGACTCGACCACATTGCCGCATTCCTTGGCGCCGATGACGTCGAAGGCATTATGCTGCGAGACGATCTTGGCCTTGTAGCCCACGCCGATGCTGTAGTGGTGCGGGTACAGTTTGGCGTCGCGGTCGCCCTGGTAGTAATTGTTGTACACGTGGACCTTACCGAAACGCACGCGCGGCGAACGCCCGGTGATGTCCATGTAATGATTGCCATGGAAGGTCACGGTCAGGTGGTCATCGTCGGACGTGGTGTCGTCGGACGAGCCGACCAGGGTGTTTTTCTCGTGCAGCTTGAACACATTGTTCGACACGGTCACATAGTCGGCGCCATTCTTGATGTCGAGCGCGCCATCGTGGCATTGCTTGAGTTTGCCGTTCTCTTTCGGGAACTGGTCGTCGGTGCGCGGCGCGTCGGTGAAGGTGTTGTGGTCGATCCAGACGTGGGTCGACTTGTCGACGTTCAGGCCGTCATAACGCGAGTTCCAGTTGCCGGTACTGGTATCTTTCGGATCCCACACCGGGGCGATGTCGCATGGGTTGGCGATGGTCAGGTTGCGCACGATCACATTGTCCACGCCTTTGATCATGATGCGGCCGTTGACGATGCCCGCATTCGGGCCCGCGCCGATCAGGGTGGTATTCGATGGCAGCGAAATCAGGCTGCGCACGCCCTGCTCGGCGACACTCTTGAACGGGCCGTCGGCCGCCATGTCGATGGTGCCGTAGATCTTGATCTGCATCGGCCGGCCGCCCTCGGTCTTGAGCGCGGACAGCAGTTGCGATGCCGAGCTGACCAGGAAGACATCCTTCTGTACCGCCGCCGCGCCGCCGCGGGTGCCGGTGCTGTAGCTGGCCCAGCCGGTTGCCGGGGCTGCCTGCGTCACCGGATCGGTGCCGGCTGGCGGGGTGGTCGGCGGGGTCGTTGGCGGTGTCGTCGGCGGGGTGGTCGGTGGCGTGGTGCCGCCATCGAGCGGGCCTAGCGCGCATTTCTTGTCGACACCCGGATAAGGATCGCTGCCGAACGTGGCGGTGGTGCAGGCAACTTTGCCGCTGAGCGATTTGACCACCCATTTGTTCTTGATGCCGAACGATACCTGGCGCTTGCCGGTGCCGGCGTCACAGGTGCCGCCCTGGGCGGCGCATTTCGAGAAGCTCTCCGGCCAGTCCGAGGCGTGGGCGGCGGTGCTGGCGAACAGGGTGGTGCTGATCAGTGCGGCAAGAGGCAACAGTGTCATTAAGTTTCCTTTTTGTAAATTGTCGATATTTTAATAGTACGTATGTACATTGGGTAACTTTGCAGCGATCACATTTTTTGCGAGATTGATATCCAAATCGGTATCAGTGGGGCGATAGCAATCGGAAACTTTGTCCGCAGGGCCGGGGCACGGTACAATGGTGGGGTGAAGCAGGCCAGACAGTCGCTGGCTGGCGCGTAATGCGTCGGCGGGAGGAAGGTCCGGACTCCATAGAGCAGGGTGACGGTTAATGGCCGTCCGCTGAAAGCCGACCGGCGCAAGCCGGGGAGTATAAGGCGAGGAATAGGGCCACAGAGACGAGCGTATTAAGTTACGGTGAAACGCGGTAACCTCCACCTGGAGCAATCCCAAATAGGCACGCGTTGAGGCGGCTCGCGGAGCGTGCGGGTAGGGAGCTTGAGCGCCGGAGTAATTCGGCGCCTAGAGGAATGGCTGTCATAGCGAATGCCTGCAAGGGTAGTCGCCGTAACAAAATCCGGCCTATCGGCCTGCTTCACATTGAATATCCGGCGCGCAAGGCGCCGATGCACTCCGCTCCGCCTCTCCGGCGGCGCGGCATGCCGCTGTCATTTCCCCCGCATGTGTGCCCATTTCGGCTTTCCCGAGGCGCGTTATTGCACAAGCAGCCAACCCGATTCGGTCGGCACCGTTGCCACCTGATCCGATCCACTACCACACTCCATCGCGCGCATCGGACAATTTACTCATCCGTTGCGTAAAAGTAAGCAGATGTAATTATTTTAAGCTTTGTTGTGTCTCGCAAACCCATGTGTACAGATGAGGTTGAACATTCACTGTCTTCTCTAAGTCTCTAATTTTTCGACATATTTTACTTTGAAGATCCTTCAAGGTAATGCGCTAAGTCCTTGACTTCATTAACAAAATTCCCTTTTAGCACGATCGAAAGCGCTTGACCGTCCAGATGGCTTCATCTAAAGTGGGCAACTGTGTGAAAAAGTGTAGTTTTGTGGGAGAAAAATGATGCTCCTTGCGCCAAAACACCGAATTCATAATAACTTTTCCAAGTAGGTAACTCGTGTTTCAAGGCGCGTCCGCAATCAATCTCGATGCGAAAGGCAGGATGTCCATTCCCGCCAAGCATCGCGACGCACTCGCAGTCCAGTGCGAAGGCCGCCTCACGCTTACCCGCCACCCGCACGGGTGCCTGCTGTTTTTTCCGCGTCCGGTGTGGGAATCGCACCGCGAGCAAATTGCCGCCTGGCCGATGTCGGCCCGCGCGTGGCAGCGTATCTTCCTCGGCAACGCCTGCGATGTCGAGCTCGATTCCGCCGGCCGCATCCTCATTTCCCCCGAGCTGCGCAGCGCCGTCGGCCTGACCCGCGAGGTCATGCTGCTGGGCATGGGCAGCCATTTCGAGATCTGGGATGCCGCCAAACTGGCCGAGGACGAGCAAGCCGCTGTCGCCGGTGGCATGCCCGATGTGTTATCTAATTTTTCTTTCTAAGGCGCGCCGATGATGAATGTGGTGGCGGTGCCGGAATTTCAGCACCGGACGGTGTTGCTGGACGAAGCGGTCGATGCGCTCGATCTGACGGGTGCGCGTGCCGATGGCACATATATAGACGGGACCTTCGGTCGCGGTGGACACAGTCGCCTGATCCTGTCGCGCCTGGGTCCGAACGGGCGCTTGTTCGCCTTCGACAAGGATTTGCAGGCGATCGCCACGGCGGGCCAGATCGACGACCCGCGTTTCGAGATCGTGCACGACAGTTTCGCCACCATGCAGCAGGCGCTACAGGCGCGCGGCGTGGCGCGGGTCGATGGCATCCTGCTCGACCTGGGCATTTCCTCGCCCCAGGTGGACGACGCCGCGCGCGGTTTCAGCTTCCGCAACGACGGTCCGCTCGACATGCGCATGGACACCACGCGCGGCGTTTCCGCCGCCGAGTGGCTGGCCAGCGAGACTGAACAACAATTGGAAAGGGTGATTCGCGATTATGGGGAAGAACGGTTTGCTTTTCAGATTGCAAAGGCGATTGTTGCTCGCCGGGCAGTCGAACCAATTTCAAGCACACGACAGCTTGCCGGCATCGTGGCAAACGCGGTCAAAACCCGGGAGAAGGGCAAGGATCCGGCCACCCGGACCTTTCAGGCTATCCGGATTTTCATCAATAAAGAGCTTGAAGACCTTGAAACAGGCTTGAGCGCGGCCTACGCCATGCTCGCGCCCGGCGCGCGCATGGCCGTGATCAGCTTCCACTCACTGGAAGACCGCATGGTCAAGCAGTTCCTGGCCAGCAAGGTCAAGGTCGAGCAGCCCGACCGCCGCCTGCCGATCCGCGCGGTCGACCTGCCGCAGCCGCTGATGAAGCTGGTGAGCAAGATGAAACCGTCCGACCTGGAGGTCGACGGCAATCCGCGCTCCCGCTCGGCCGTGATGCGGGTGGCCGAACGCCTGCCTGCCCGGAGTGCGCCGTGAACGGCAAGATCAACATCGTGCTCGCCGCGCTGCTGGTCGGCTGCGCGCTGTCGCTGGTGAATGCCCAGTTCCAGGCGCGCAACCTGTTCATCGAACTGGGCAAGCTCGAACAGCAGGCGCGCCAGCTCGACATCGACTGGTCGCAATTGCAGCTGGACCAGTCGACCCTGGGTACCAATGCGCGCATCGAACAGATCGCGCGCGACAAGCTCGACATGACGCCGCTGACCCCGGCGCGTACGCAGTACCTGACGGAAGGGGAGCAATGAAACGCGGTGGCAATGGTGTGGCGGGCGCGCGTGTCGCGGCCTCGAAAGGCGTATCGTTCTCGAAAAGCCCGGTCCTGGCGGTGAGCCTGCCGACCTGGCGTTCGCGCGTCGTGCTGTTCGTGCTGTTCGCCTCCTTTGTTGCGCTGGCCGGGCGCGCCATGTGGCTGCAAACCGTCACCGAAGACGTTCTCATTGGCTATGGCAAGCAGCGCTACGAGCGCACCATCGAACTGCCCGCCACGCGCGGGCGCATCCTCGACCGCAACGGCCAGGTGCTGGCGTCGTCGGTACCGGTCAAGGCGGTATGGGCCATCCCTGAAGACGTGCTGGCCTCGGCGCCGGACAAACTGCGCGCCCTGGCCGCGCTGCTCAAGATGAGCGACGCCGAGCTGCGCAAGAAACTCGATTCCGACCGCACCTTCGTCTACCTCAAGCGCCAGGTGGAAATGCCGGTGATCGAGCAGATCGCCAAACTGGGCATCAAGGGCCTGGACACGCGCAAGGAATACAAACGCTTCTATCCGCAGGGCGAAACCATGACCCACCTGGTCGGTTTCACCAACGTCGAAGACGCCGGCCAGGAAAGCATGGAACTGGCCCAGCAAAAGACCCTGGTCGGCACCACCGGCAGCCGCCGCGTGATCAAGGACCGCCTCGGCCAGATCGTCGAAGACGTGGGCCTGTCGAAGGAGCCGCACGATGGCCGCGACCTGACCCTGTCGGTCGACAGCAAGCTGCAGTACATCGCCTTTACGCAGGTGAAGGAAGCCGTGGCCAAGTTCAAGGCCAAGGCCGGCGCCGCCGTGGTGCTGGACGTGAAAACCGGCGAAGTGCTGGCGCTGGCCAACTGGCCGACGTACGACCCGAACGACCGCAAGGGCCTGACCGGCGCGCAGCTGCGCAACCGCGTCATCACCGACACCTTCGAGCCGGGCTCGACCCTCAAGCCATTTACCGTGGCTCTGGCGCTCGACACCGGGCGCGTCACGCCCAATACCCGCATCGATACCGGCGCCGGGCGCCTGGTGATCAACGGCGCGCCGATTTCCGATACCAAGCCGCACGGCGTGATCTCGGTCGCCGAAATCATCGAAATGTCGTCCAATATCGGCACTTCCAAGATTGCGCTCTCCATGCCGGCGCGCGAAATGTGGGAGATGTTTACCGAGGTCGGTTTCGGCCAGCAGCCCAAGTTCGGTTTTCCCGGCGCTGTGGCGGGGCGCGTGCGTCCCTACAAATCGTGGCGTCCGGTGGAACAGGCCACCATGAGCTACGGGAACGGCATCTCGGTCTCGCTGCTGCAGCTGGCGCGCGGCTACATGATGTTCGCGCGCGATGGCGACACCATTCCGCTGTCGTTCCAGAAGGTCACGGAGCCGCCGGTCGGGCGCCAGATCATCAAGCCGAAGACCGCGCGCGAGATGCGCGAAATGCTCGAACGCGTGATCTCGGGCGAACACGGCACCGCCAAGCAGGCGCGGGTCGCGGGCTACCGCGTGGGCGGCAAGACCGGCACCGCGTACAAGGTCGAAAACGGCAAGTACGCCATGCCGCGCAAGTACATCGGCAGTTTCGTGGGCATGGTGCCGATGTCGAACCCGCGCTTCATCATCGCCGTCATGATCGACGAACCGACCGCGATCGGCCACTTCGGCGGCATCGTGGCGGCGCCGACCTTCGCCGCGCTGGCCGCCAACGCGCTGCGCGCACTCAATATTCCGCCCGATTCGGACGTGACTGAAATCGTCGCGCCAAACGATGGCTCCGGGGAGGTCATGTAATGCGTCATGTAATGCGTCATGTAATGCCGTCTTTGAATCCACAGGAAATCTGCGCCTGGATCGCCCAGGCGGCGCCCGGCGCGAAGCTGGTGTCCGACTCGCGCCGCGTCAAGCCGGGCGATGTGTTCTTCGCCTATCCGGGCGACGCCGCCGACGGCCGTGCCTACATTGCCCAGGCCATCGCCCAGGGCGCCGCCGCCGTGGTGTACGACGCGCGCGATTTCGCCTGGCTTGATGCCTGGAGCGTGCCGCACCTGGCCGTGGCCGACCTGAAATTACACGCCGGCCCGATCGCGCACGCCTGCCACCGGATGCCCGATAGCGCCATGTTCACCGTCGGCGTGACCGGCACCAACGGCAAGACCTCGTGCGCGGTCTGGCTCGGCCAGGCCTTTGCGCGCCTGGGCGAGACGGCCGCCGTCATCGGCACCCTGGGCGTGGGCCTGTTCAACGGCCGCGGCGACGTCGAGTACGACGTCACCGGCTACACCACCCCGGACGCCGTGCTGCTGGCCGAAAAACTCGCCGCCGTGCGCGATGCGGGCGCCACTGCGTTGGCGATTGAGGTAAGCTCCATCGGGCTCGGGCAAGGCCGTACCCTGGGCATGCATTTTGACGTTGCGCTGTTCACCAACCTGACGCGCGACCACCTCGATTATCACGGCACCATGGAATGCTACGAAGCGGCGAAGGCCAAGCTGTTCGCGTGGCCAGGATTGAAAACAGCAGTGCTTAACCTCGACGACCCGGCCGGACAACGCCTGGTCAACCAATTGATTTCCAAGACCGGCGGCGTACCATCCGTGACCGGCTACACCCTGCGCGACGCGGCCTCCCAGCCCGACATCGCCGGCGTGACCATGCTGCGCGCCTCGCAGTTCCGCAGCCGTCATGCGGGCACCGAATTCCATCTCGATTCGCCGCTCGGCAGCGCCCAGGTCAAGACGCGCCTGGTTGGCCACTTCAATATCAGCAACGCGCTGGCGGTACTGGGCGCACTGCTGGCCAAGGGTGTCGCCCTGCGCAGCGCGCTCGACGCGGTCGAAGCGCTGACCCCGGCCCCGGGCCGCATGCAGCAGATCGGCGGCCAGGACGCACCGATGGTGGTGATCGATTACGCCCACACGCCGGACGCGCTGGAGCAAACCCTGGGCGCCCTGCGCCAGGTCGCGCACGAACGCGGCGGCCAGCTGTGGTGCGTGTTCGGCTGCGGCGGCGACCGCGATCCGGGCAAACGCCCGCAGATGGGCGCCATCGCGCAGATCGCCGAACACGTGCTGGTCACCAGCGACAATCCGCGCAGCGAAGAGCCGGCCGCCATCATCGCCCAGATCGTCGCGGGCATGGATGCGGCCCATCCGACCTCGCGCTTCCAGGCGATCGAAGACCGCGCCGCCGCGATCCTGTCGGCCATCAAGCATGCGGCCAAGCCGGACGTGATCCTGCTGGCCGGTAAAGGCCACGAGCCATACCAGGAAATCAAGGGCCGCAAGATGCCGTTTTCCGATGCCGACCACGCCGCGCTGGCGCTGGCCGCGCGCGTGACCATGATGAGGACTAACTGATGCACGGCACGCTCGCACAACTGGTCGCGGCTATTTCCCACGCGCGCATGACCGCCGACGCTTCCTTTGACAGCGTCTCGACCGACAGCCGCAGCGCCGGCGCCGGCGCGCTGTTCGTCGCCCTGCGCGGCGAGACCTTCGACGCCCACGATTTCCTGGCGCAGGTGGCCGCCAGCGGCGCCGCCGCGGTGGTGGTGGAAAGCCTGCCGCACGGCTGGACCCTGCCGGCCATCGTGGTGCCCGACACGCTGGTGGCCCTGGGCCGTATCGCCCATCACTGGCGTGCGCAGTTCGGCCTTCCCGTGATCGGCGTCACCGGCAGCAACGGCAAGACCACGGTCAAGGAAATGATCGCCGCGATCCTGGCGGCCGGCCTGTCCGATGACACGCGCCTGGCCACGCGCGGCAACCTGAATAACGAAATCGGCGTGCCGCTCACGCTGATGCGCCTGACCGGGGCGCACAAGGCGGCTGTGATCGAACTCGGGATGAACCACCCGGGCGAAATCGCGCGCCTGGCCGCCATTGCCGCGCCGACCATTGGCCTGGTCAACAACGCCCAGCGCGAGCACCAGGAATTCATGCACACCGTCGAAGCGGTCGCGCGCGAAAACGGCGCCGTGCTGGCCAGCCTGGCGCAAGACGGCGTGGCCGTGTTCCCGGGCGACGACGAGTACACGCCGCTGTGGCAGGGCATTGCCGCCGGCCGCCGCACCATCACTTTTGGCCTCGACGCCGCATCGAACGTGAGCTGCGCGCACCGCGCCGCCGACTTCGGCAGCGAACTCGATGTCACCATTCGCATCGACGGCGCGCCGCTGCGCATGTTCGTCGTCAGGCTGGCCGCGGCCGGCCTGCACAATGTACGCAACGCGCTCGCCGCGATCGCCTGTACCGTGGCCGCCGGCGTGGCCCCGGATATCGTGGCGCGCGGCCTGGCCGCCTTCGAGCCGGTCAGCGGGCGCCTGCAGCGCAAGCAGGCCGCAGGCGGCGCCACTGTCATCGACGACACCTACAACGCCAATCCGGATTCGGTGCGCGCCGCCATCGACGTGCTGGCGCAGGCGCACCCGCCGCGCATCCTGGTACTGGGCGACATGGGCGAAGTAGGCACGCAAGGGCGCGAGTTTCACGAAGAAATCGGCGCCTACGCGTCCGCGCGCGGCATCGACACGGTGCTCGTCACCGGCGAACTGACGCGCCACATGGCCGCGTCGGGCGCACAGCATTACCCGCAGTTCGACGAATTATTGGCAGCACTCGATACGCAATTGGGCAGCAAATCTGACGCGACTGTACTGGTGAAGGGCTCGCGTTTCATGAAAATGGAACGGGTCGTCCAGCATCTGGTCGGATCACACAACACAAGTAAGGAAGCCCACTAACATGCTGCTCTGGCTCGCACAAATGTTCCAGGACGAACTCGGTCCTCTGCGAATCTTCAACTTCATCACTTTCCGCGCGGTGTTCGCCACCATCACGGCGGTGCTGATCGGCCTCGTGGCCGGTCCCGCCGTGATCCGCAAACTCACCTCGCTCAAGGTCGGCCAGGCCGTGCGCCAGGACGGTCCGCAGACGCACCTGAAAAAACACGGCACCCCGACCATGGGCGGAGTGCTGATCCTGATCGCCATCGGGGTCTCGACCCTGCTGTGGTGCGACCTGTCGAACCGCCTGGTGTGGCCGGTGCTGGTCGTGACCCTCGGTTTCGGCGCCATCGGCTGGGCCGACGACTACCGCAAGGTGGTGTACCAGGACCCGGAAGGCATGCGCTCGGGCGAAAAATACTTCTGGATGTCCCTGATCGGCATCGCCGCTTCGCTGTACCTGGCGTTTTCGGTGTCGGCGCCGACTCCGGGCAAGGTCTGGGAGCTGTTCTATGCGTGGGTGCAGTCGGGCTTTTCGCTCGACCTGCCGCCCAAGGCCGACCTGATCGTGCCGTTCGTGAAAACCATCAGCTATCCGCTCGGCGTGTGGGGTTTCATCGCGCTGACCTACTGCGTCATCGTCGGCACCAGCAACGCGGTCAACTTCACCGACGGTCTCGATGGCCTGGCGATCATGCCGACCGTGATGGTCGGCTCGGCCCTGGGCCTGTTCGCCTACCTGACCGGCAGCGCCACCTACTCGAAATACCTGTTCATCCCGCACATTCCGGGTGCCGGCGAACTGCTGATCTTCTGCGGCGCGATGGCCGGTGCGGGCCTGGCCTTCCTCTGGTATAACGCGCATCCGGCCCAGATGTTCATGGGCGACGTCGGCGCGCTGGCGCTGGGCGGCGCGCTCGGGACGATTGCCGTCATCGTGCGCCAGGAGATCGTCCTGTTCATCATGGGTGGCGTGTTCGTGGCCGAAACGGTCTCGGTGATCATCCAGGTCAGCTGGTTCAAGTACACCAAGAAGCGCTACGGCACCGGACGCCGGGTATTCCTGATGGCGCCCTTGCACCACCATTTCGAACAAAAAGGCTGGAAAGAGACCCAGGTCGTCGTGCGTTTCTGGATTATCACGATGATGCTGGTGCTGGTTGGCCTGTCTACCCTGAAGCTGCGCTGATGAACCACCTCGAACAATACGCCGGCAAGCACGCCCTGGTCCTCGGGCTGGGCGAATCCGGCCTGGCGATGGCGCAGTGGCTGGCGCGCTGCGGCGCACGCGTGCGCGTGGCCGATACGCGCGAAGCGCCGCAACGCCTGCAAGCGCTGCGCGATGCCCTGCCGGGCGCCGAATTCATCGGCGGCGAGTTGAGTGAGTCGCTGCTCGACACCATCGACTTCGTCGCCGTCAGCCCGGGCCTGGCGCCTGCGCGCGAACTGGCCGCCATCGTGCCGGCCGCCCAGACGCGCGCCATTCCGGTCTGGGGCGAAATCGAACTGTTCGCCCAGGGCCTGGCCGCGCTCAGGGAAGAACGCGCCTATGCGCCGAAAGTCATCGCCATTACCGGCACCAACGGCAAGACCACCGTCACCAGCCTGACCGGTTTGCTGTGCCAGCGCGCCGGCCTGTCGACCCGCGTGGCCGGCAATATCAGCCCGGCGGCGCTCGACGTGCTGCGCGAAGTGCTGGACCAGGAAGCGGGCGGCGGCGAGGCCCTGCCGCAAGCCTGGATCCTGGAGCTGTCCAGCTTCCAGCTGCATTCGACCTTCAGCCTGCGCGCCGATGCCGCCACGGTATTGAACATCACCCAGGACCACCTGGACTGGCACGGCGACATGGATGCCTACGGCTTTGATAAGGCCCGCATCTTCGGGCTATCGACGGTACGCGTGCTCAATCGCGACGACCCGCTCGTCGCGCGCATGGCCGCACCGGGCGCCGAGGTGCGCACCTTCGGAACGGGCGAGCCGAAAGAAGCCGACAGCTTCGGCCTGCATAACGAACGCGGCGTGCTGTGGCTGACCGTGGCCGTGGCCGGCGAAGAGAGCGAAAAGAAGCGCAAGAAAAACGAACCGCTTGAGGTGGTGCCGTGCACGATCAGCCGCCTGATGCCGGCCGACGCGCTGCGCATCCGCGGCCTGCACAACGCCACCAACGCGCTGGCCGCGCTGGCACTGTGCCGCGCCATCGGCCTGCCGTTCGCGCCGCTGCTGCACGGCCTGCGCGACTATCAGGGCGAACCGCACCGGGTCGAACTGGTGGCCGCCATCGATGCCATCGATTACTACGACGACAGCAAGGGCACCAACGTGGGCGCCACCGTGGCTGCGCTCACTGGCCTGGGCAAGGCCTTCGGCGGCGAAACGCAGAAAATCGTGCTCATCGCCGGCGGCGACGGCAAGGGCCAGGAGTTCGAACCGCTGGCCGAACCGTGCTCGCGCTACGTGCGCGCGGTGCTGCTGATCGGGCGCGCCGCGCCGCTGCTGCGCGCCGCCATCGAACCGTCCGGCGTCGAGTTGATCGATTGCGCGACCCTGCCTGAAGCGGTGCGGCGCGCGTCCGCGCTGGCGCAGGCCGGCGATTGCGTGCTGCTCTCGCCGGCCTGCGCCAGCTTCGACATGTTCACCGGCTATGGCCACCGTGCCCAGGTGTTCGTCGACGCCGTGCGCGAACTGGCGCTGGAAAAAGGACAGGATCTCTGATGGCCTTCCAGTTTCCATTCTCATTCGCCGGGCCGGCTTCGGACGCGTTGTCCGGGGACCGCACACGCCCGTCGAAAATGATGGAATACGACCAGCTGCTGGTCTGGGTCACCGTGCTGCTGATGCTGTTCGGGATGGTGATGGTGTACTCGGCCTCGATCGCGCTGCCCGATTCGCCCAAGTACGCCAACTACAAAACGACCTACTTCCTGCAACGCCAGGCGATTTTCATCATGGTCTCGATGCTGGCCGGGTACTTCGTATTCCGCATCCGGATCGCACTCTGGCAGCGCTACGCGTCCGTCATGTTCGTCGGCAGCCTGGCGCTGCTGGTGCTGGTGCTGGTGCCGCACGTGGGTTTCTCGGTCAACGGCGCGCAGCGCTGGCTGGACCTCAAACTGTTCAAGCTGCAGCCGTCCGAAGTGATGAAGATCGCGGCCGTGCTGTACGCCGCCGATTACACGGTGCGCAAGCAGGAATACATGCACAAGCTGACCAAGGGCTTCCTGCCGATGGCCGGCGCGATCGGCATGGTGGGCCTGCTGCTGCTGCTCGAACCCGACCTGGGCGCGTTCGGCGTGATCGTTTGCATCGCCATGGGCATCCTGTTCCTGGGCGGGATCAACGCGGTCTGGTTCGGCGGGATCGGCGCGCTGCTGGTGACCATTTTCGGCGCCATCATCTTCTTTTCTCCATTCCGGCGCGCGCGCATTTTCGCCTACCTGGACCCGTGGAAGGAAGGCAATGCGCTCGACAAGGCCTACCAGCTGACCCACTCGCTGATCGCCTTCGGGCGCGGCGAATGGTTTGGCGTGGGCCTGGGCGCCAGCGTCGAGAAACTGCACTACCTGCCCGAAGCGCATACCGATTTCCTGATGGCCGTCATCGGCGAGGAACTTGGCCTGGCCGGCGTGCTGGTCGTGATCGCCATGTTCTACTGGCTGGTCAAGCGCGCCTTCGATATCGGGCGCCAGGCCATCGCCATCGACCAGATCTTCGCCGGCCTGGCCGCCAAAGGCATCGGCATCTGGATCGGCGCGCAGACCTTCATCAATATGGGCGTGAACCTGGGCATCCTGCCGACCAAGGGATTGACCCTGCCGTTGATGAGCTATGGCGGCTCGGGCGTGTTGATTAACTGCGTCGGACTGGCGATTTTGCTGCGTATCGATTATGAAAACCGTGTGTTGATGAGGGGGGGGCGGCCATGAAGCGTTTGATGATCATGGCGGCCGGCACCGGCGGGCATATTTTCCCGGGGATCGCGATCGCCCAGACCATGCGCCAGCGCGGCTGGGACGTGAGCTGGCTCGGAACCTCGCACGGCATGGAGCAGGATCTCGTGCCCAAGAGCGGCATCGCGATCGACAGCATCGATTTTTCGGGCATGCGCGGCAAGGGCCTGAAGCACAGCGTGACGGGTGCGTTCAAGATGGTGGCCAGTTTCGCGGCTTGCCGGCGCTTCATCAGGCAGCGCAAGCCGGACGTGGTGCTCGGCATGGGCGGCTACGTGTGCGTCCCGGGCGGCATGATGGCGCGTTTTGCCGGCGTGCCGCTGGCGCTGGTCAATGCCGACGCGGCGCTGCTGTTGTCCAACAAGACGCTCGCGCCGCTGGCCAGCAAAGTGATGTTCGGCTTTCCCGCCGATTTCGGCAGCGCCGCCGCCAAGGCCATCGTCACCGGCAACCCGGTACGCAAGGAAATCCTGGCCATGACGCCGCCGCCGCAGCGCTTCGCGGGCCGCAGCGGCGCGCTGCGCATCCTAGTGGTCGGCGGCAGCCTGGGCGCCAGGGTATTGAACGACAGCGTGCCGGCCGCGCTGGCGCTGCTGCCCGAAGAACAGCGTCCGCACGTGACACACCAGTCGGGCAAGAAGAATATCGATGCGCTGCGCGAGGCGTATGCCAAGGCCGGCGTGACGGCCGACGTGGTCGACTTCATCGACGACATGGCCGGCGCCTACGCTGCCGCCGACGTGGTGATCTGCCGCGCCGGCGCGATCACGGTGTCGGAACTGACGGCGGCGGGGGTGGCCAGCGTGCTGGTGCCGTTCATGGCCAGCACCACCAGCCACCAGCGCGACAATGCGCAGTGGATGGAAAAACAAAAGGCGGCAATCCATTTGCCGCAAACGGAATTGAGCGCGCAGCGCGTGGCGCAGCTGCTGCAAGGCCTTAGCCGCGACGCCTGCCGCACCATGGCGACCGCCGCGCTGGCGGCCGGCAAGCGCAACGCCAATGAAGCAATCGCGGATGTACTCGAACAACTGGCAGGATCGACAGACAGAATTGAAACAAGAACATGAAACATAAAATCAAGAACATTCACTTCGTCGGCATCGGCGGCAGCGGCATGAGCGGCATCGCCGAAGTGCTGCTCAACCTCGGCTACAGCGTGTCCGGCTCGGACCTGGGCAGCAACGCGGCCAGCCAGCGCCTGGCCAGCCTGGGCGCGCAGGTCATGCTCGGCCACGCCGCCGACAATATCCTCGGCGCCGACGCCGTGGTCACCTCGACCGCCGTCAAAGACGACAATCCGGAAGTGGTGGCGGCGCGCGCAGCGCAGATTCCCATTGTGCCGCGCGCGATTATGCTCGGTGAATTGATGCGCTTGAAGCGCGGTATCGCCATCGCCGGTACCCACGGCAAGACCACCACCACCAGCCTGGTGGCCTCGGTGCTGGCCCAGGGCGGGCTCGATCCGACCTTTGTCATCGGCGGACGCCTGAACAGCGCCGGCGCCAACGCCAAGCTGGGAACCGGCGAATACATCGTGGCCGAAGCCGATGAATCGGACGCCTCGTTCCTGAACCTGACGCCGATGATCGAAGTGATCACCAATATCGACGCCGATCACATGGAAACCTACGAGCACGATTTTGAAAAGCTCAAGCAGGCTTTCGTGCACTTCACGCACCGCCTGCCGTTCTATGGCCGCGTGATGCTGTGCATCGACGACCAGCATGTGCGCGACATCATTCCGTTCGTGACCAAGCCGATCACGACCTACGGCTTTTCCGAAGCGGCCCAGGTGCGCGCGGTCAATGCCAGCGCCATCGGCCTGCAGATGCATTTCACGGTGGTCCAGGAAGGCTATCCGGATACACAGTTCATCCTCAACCAGCCCGGCATGCATAATGTGCAGAATGCCTGTTCGGCGATTGCCATCGCGCGCGAAATCGGCATCGACGACAGTGCGACCCAGCAGGGCCTGGCGGAGTTCCACGGCGTGGGCCGGCGCTTCACGCGCTACGGCGACATCAGTATTCCCGGCGGCGGCAGCTTCGCGCTGGTGGACGATTTCGGCCACCACCCGGTCGAGACGGAAGTGACGCTGGCCGCCGCGCGGGGCGCCTACCCGGGCCGCCGCATCGTGCTGGCCTTCCAGCCGCACCGCTATTCGCGCACGCGCGACCTGTTCGAGGACTTCGTCAAGGTGCTCGGCACGCCCGACGTGCTGCTGCTGTCCGAAGTGTATGCCGCCGGTGAAGCGCACGTGGTGGCCGCCGATGGCCGCGCGCTGGCGCATGCGCTGCGCGTGGGCGGCAAGATCGAGCCGATTTTTGTCGAGGCGATCGCCGACATGCCGGCCGCCATCATGAACGTGGTGCGCGACGGCGACGTCGTCATCACCATGGGTGCCGGCTCGATCAGCGGCGTTCCGAATAAACTGATTACCCCTGTGGAGGCTTGAGCATGAGTGTATTTAATTCCGGCGACGCGGCCGCACTGGGCAAAGTGGGCGTGCTGTTCGGCGGCCGTTCGGCCGAACGCGACGTGTCGATCATGTCGGGCACCGGCGTGCTCAAGGCGCTCCAGAGCAAGGGCATCGACGCCCATCCGTTCGACACGGGCCAGCGCAGCATCGCCGAACTGGCGGCCGAGGAATTCGACCGCGTGTTCATCGCGCTGCACGGCCGCTACGGCGAAGACGGCACCCTGCAGGGCGCGCTCGAACAGCTCGGCATTCCTTACACCGGCAGCGGCGTGATGGCGTGCGCGATTGCCATGGACAAGATCTACACCAAGATGATCTGGCTGATGCGCGGCCTGCCGACGCCGCGCTACGCCGCGCTGGCCGCCGATACCGACCTGGCGCAGGTGGTTGAGCAGCTTGGCCTGCCGCTGATCGTCAAGCCGCCCCACGAAGGCTCGAGCGTGGGCATCACCAAGGTGCGCGCCGCCGCCGATTTCAAGGCGGCCTACGATGTGGCGGCCGGTTTCGACGAAGTGGTGCTGGCCGAGGAATTCGTCACCGGGCGCGAACTGACGGTGGCGGTGCTGGGACGCGGCGCGAGCGCGCGCGCGCTGCCGATCGTCGAAATCGTGGCCCCGGATGGCAATTACGATTACCAGAACAAGTATTTTACGGACGACACCAAGTATATTTGCCCGGCTGCGCTGGACCAAGCGACCAGCGCGGAAGTGGCGCGTCTTGCGGTGGAAGCCTACCGCGCCGTCGATTGCGAAGGCTGGGGCAGGGTCGATGTGCTGCTGCGCGCCAGCGACAACAAGCCGTTCCTGATCGAGGTCAATACCTCGCCGGGCATGACCAGCCATTCGCTGGTGCCGATGGCGGCGCGCGCGCTGGGTATCAGCTATGAAGACCTGTGTGTCGAGATTGTGCGTTCGGCACGCTTGAAAATGGCCCAGGGCCAGGGTTAATACAGTAATGTGGCATGACGTAAGAGCTTTGAACGCAAGCGCGAGCGGCCTGATGGCCGCGGTGGTGATCGCCTGCCTCGCGTCGGCCGTGTGGTGGTTGTCGCAGCTGCCGATGTTCACCCTGCGCACGGTGCGGGTCGACAGCGTGTATGGAATGGAACTGAAGCACGTGAACAAGCTCACCTTGCGCGCCGGCGTGGTAGGCCGCATCAAGGGTAATTTTTTCACGACCAACCTGGAACAGGTGCGCACCGCCTTCGAAGCGGTACCCTGGGTCAGGCGGGCCAAGGTGCGGCGCGAATGGCCGGACCAGCTGATCGTGGAAGTCGAGGAGCACGAAGCGCTCGGCACCTGGGGCGAGGATGGGCGCCTGTTGTCGGTCAAGGGCGATGTATTTACCGCCAACCTGGCCGAGGCGGACGAGGATCATCCGCTGCCGGCGCTGGACGGGCCGGAAGGCAGCGAGAAGGAAGTGCTGGCGCGGTTTCTGGAGTTGCGCGCGCTGTTTTCGCCGGTCGCGCTGGTGCCGGAAAAGCTGGACCTGTCGAGCCGTTACGCATGGACCGTGAAACTTGATAACGGCATGAGCGTGGCGCTGGGACGGGAGCAGGACAAGACGACGCTGAAGAAGCGGGTGCAGCGGCTGGTGGGGATTTATCCGCAACTGGCCAGCCGCCTGCAGGATGGCATCGACACGATCGACATGCGGTATCAGAACGGCCTGGCGCTTTCCGCCGCCGCGCTGGTGCTGCCGAGCGATCCGCACAAGCCTGTCAATGCGGCAGTAAAAAAAGCAGTAAAACCGAACAGCAGATCAACCAGCAGCAAGACAAAGCAAAGACAGTAGGCGACAGCACATGACAAAAGACGCGAAAAACCTGATCGTCGGCCTCGATATCGGTACCTCGAAAGTGGTGGCCGTGGTGGCCGAGGTGATGTCCGACGGGCGCCACGAGGTGATCGGACTGGGTCAGCACGAGTCGCGCGGACTGAAAAAAGGGGTGGTCGTCAATATCGAGGCGACCGTCGAATCGATCCAGCGCGCGCTCGAGGAAGCAGAGCTGATGGCCGACTGCAAAATCCGCAATGTGTACGCGGGCATCGCCGGCAGCCATATCCGCTCGTTCAATTCGAGCGGCATGGTCGCGATCAAGGACAAGGAAGTGACGGCCACCGACGTGGCGCGCGTGATCGAAACGGCCAAGGCGGTCAATATCCCGACCGACCAGCAGTTGCTGCACACGGTGCCGCAGGAATTCATCGTCGACAGCCAGGAAGACGTGCGCGAACCGATCGGCATGAGCGGCATCCGCCTGGAAGTGCGGGTGCATATTGTCACCGGTGCGGTATCGGCGGTACAAAACATTGTAAAGTGCGTGCGCCGCTGCGGCCTTGAAGTGTCGGACCTGATCTTGCAGCCGATGGCTTCGGCCGACGCGGTGCTCACGCTCGATGAGAAAGAACTGGGCGTGGTGCTGATCGACATTGGCGGCGGCACCACCGACATTGCGGTGTTCTCCGACGGCGCGATCCGGCATACGGCGGTCATTCCGATTGCCGGCGACCAGATCACCAACGACATCGCCATGGCGCTGCGCACGCCCACTTCCGAAGCCGAAGAGATCAAGATCCGCTATGGCGTCGCCAAGCAGGTGCTGGCCGACCCGCACGAGTCGCTCGAAGTGCCGGGACTGGGTGACCGCGGTCCGCGCAACCTGTCGCGCCAGGCGCTGGCGGCGGTGATCGAGCCGCGCGTCGAGGAATTGTTCGCGATGGTGCACCAGGTGGTGCGCGAGTCGGGCTATGAGGGCGTGCTCTCGTCGGGCATCGTGCTCACCGGCGGTACCGCGATCATGCCGGGCATGGTCGAAATGGCGGAAGATATTTTCCTCAAGCCGGCGCGCCTTGGCACGCCGGATTACCGCGGCCAGCTGGCCGACGTGGTGCGCAGTCCGCGCTACGCGACGGTGCTCGGGCTGCTGCTCGAAGCGAAGAAGCAGTATCTGCGCGGGCATATCGTGACGCGCCAGGATGGCTCGGTGAAAGCGGTCTGGCAGCGCATGAAGGAATGGTTTTTAGGGAATTTTTAAGTCGGCACAGTTTGGAATGATACGCACACGGGTTCTTGTTATTTAACGGTTAACGCAGTTTTCAACCTCCAGGTTTCATACGACTATGAGTCCTGGCGCTTGGAAACCGCACTTTGATTAGGAGTTCATCATGGAGTTTGATATGGTCGATAACGCAGCACTAGGAACCGTCATCAAGGTCGTCGGCGTCGGCGGAGCAGGTGGCAATGCGGTTCAACACATGATTAACAAGGGCGTGTCGGGCGTTGAATTCATCGCGGCCAATACCGATTCGCAGGCACTGGCCGCGTCGAGCGCCCACAACATCATCCAGATCGGCGAGTCGGGCCTGGGCGCCGGCATGAAGCCGACCGTCGGCCGCCAGCTGGCCGAAGAATCGCGCGCGCGCATTGAAGACGCGCTGCGCGGCGCGCACATGGTCTTTATCGCGGCCGGCATGGGCGGCGGCACCGGTACCGGCGCAGCACCGATCGTGGCCGAAATCGCCAAGTCGCTCGGCGCGCTGACGGTGGCCGTGGTCTCGAAGCCATTCTCGTACGAAGGCCAGAAGTGCATGGACGTGGCCGAGAGCGGGCTGGAAGAACTGTCGCAGCACGTCGATTCGCTGATCATCATCCTGAACGAAAAGCTGGAAGAGATCTACGAAGACGAAAGCATGATCGAGTGGATGCGCCACGCCGATGATGTGCTCAACAACGCGGTGGCCGGTATCGCCGAGATCATCAACGTGCCGGGCCATATCAACGTCGACTTCAACGACGTCAAGACCATCATGGGCGAGCAGGGCAAGGCCATGATGGGCACCGCGACCGCCAGCGGCGTCGATCGCGCGCGCATCGCGGCCGAGCAGGCAGTCGCGTCGCCGCTGCTCGACGGGATCGACCTGTCGGGTGCGCGCGGCGTGCTGGTCAACGTCACCGCCAGCCGTGGTCTCAAGGGTAAAGAGATCAAGGAAGTCATGGCGGCGGTGCGCGCGTTTGCGGCGCCCGATGCATCGATCGCGCAGGGTATCGCGTACGACGACGACATGGGCGACGATATCCGCGTGACCGTCGTCGCGACCGGCCTGGGCAAGGCCAAGAAGGCCATGCAGCTGGTCCAGCAGCCGATGCTGCGCACCGGTACCCACAACGGTCCGATGATGTCGGCCGGCGGCGTGGGCGCCACCGTGGGCGTGTCGATGGGTGCCGGCGCGGCCAGCGGCCATGCGATGGAAGGCATGAAGCAGCCAGCCGTGTGGCGCCGCGAGCAGGCGTCCGAGCAGGTGCAGGCGATGCAGCGCAATGGCGTGGAAACCTACGACATCCCGGCGTTCCTGCGCAAGCAAGCCGATTGATCGGACCGCAGTGTTGAAGAAGCCGGGGAGAACCCGGCTTTTTTTACGCCGTTTTTTCCGCGCGCGAACGGCACGGCCGCGCGCCAGGGAGGCGCCAGCCTGCAAGGTCGATCAGGATCAGGCATACTAGCCGTCTTATCAACCTCATACTATGGAGCCTCGAATGACTATTAAAATCGGCGACCGCCTGCCTGAAGGCACCCTCTCTGAATTCGTCGAGACCGAAACCGAAGGCTGCTCGCTTGGCCCGAATACCTTCCAGGTAGCTGATCTGGCCAAGGGCAAGAAGATCGCGATCTTCGGCCTGCCGGGCGCCTACACCCCGACCTGCTCCGCACAGCACGTGCCGGGCTACGTCAAGCTGGCCGACGAACTCAAAGCCAAGGGCGTCGATGAAATCTGGTGCATCTCGGTCAATGACGCTTTCGTCATGGGCGCCTGGGGCCGCGACCAGAAAGCCACCGGCATCGTGCGCATGATGGCCGACGGTAACGCCGCCTACAGCAAGGTACTGGGCCTGGATGCGGACTTCTCGAAGTTCGGCATGGGCACGCGCTCGCAGCGCTACTCGCTGCTGGTCGACGACGGCGTCGTCAAGCAGCTCAACGTGGAGCAGGGCGGTGCGTTTGAAGTGTCGAACGCCGAAACGCTGCTCAAGCAAGTCGCTTAAAACCAACCCGGAACCATTTCCGCAAAGACGGCGCCGCGGCGCCGTTTTTTACATCGCCATGCATATTCAAACCGAAACCCCGCGCCAGCCAGACATCATCGCCATGCTCGAACGGCTGGACGCCTATTTTGCCGGCCTCTATCCGGCCGAGAGCAACCATTTGATGGATGTCGACTCGCTGACCCAATCCGATGTGGTGTTCCTGGTCGCGCGCGATCCTGACGGCCGCGCGCTTGGCTGCGGCGCTTATGTCGACCGGGGCGGCTACGGCGAAGTCAAACGCATGTACGTCGATCCGGCCCAGCGCGGCAAGGGCGTGGGCGGCAAGCTGCTGGCCGAGATCGCGCAGCGCGCCGCCGCCGCTGGCTTGCCTTGCTTGAAGCTCGAAACCGGCATCAGCCAGCCCGAAGCCATCGGCCTGTATGAGCGCGACGGCTTTATCCGCTGCGCGCCGTTCGGCGACTACCAGCCGGACCCGCTCAGCCTGTTCATGGTCAAGCGCCTGTGACGGCGCGCGGCGGAAACCTGCGCGCCATCTACGCGATGCTGATCGCGGTGGTCATGTTTTCGCTGATGGATACGGCGCTCAAGCTGCTGTCGGCGCATTATCCGGCGCTGCAGGTGGCTGCCATGCGCGGGCTGTCGTCGCTGCCGCTGGTGTTTGCCTATGTCGGCTGGCGCGGCGCGTTCGGCACGGCGCTGCAGGTGCGCTGGCCGATGCATCTGCTGCGCGCGGCCCTGAGCATCACGATGCTGGCGCTGTTTGCCTTCGGCCTGCGCAAGCTGTCGCTGGCCGAAGCGTATTCGATCTTCTTTATCGCCCCGGCCCTCATTACCGCGCTGTCGGTGGTGTTCCTTAAGGAGTCGGTCGACCTGGCGCGCTGGATCGCCATTGCGGTCGGCATGGGTGGGGTGCTGGTAGTGCTGCGCCCGAGCGGGACCGGCATGCTGACCCTGGGCGGGCTGGCGGTGCTGGGCGCGGCCACCTGCTACGCGGTGTCGGCGATCACCTCGCGCATCGTCGGGCGCACCGACCGCGCCGAGCACATGGTGCTGTGGCTGATGGTGTTCCTGGCCATCGGCGCATCGGCCCTGGCCGCGCCAAACTGGGTGGCGGTGCGCGCCCAGGACGTCTGGCTGTTGTGCGGCCTGGCGCTGACAGGCTTCCTGGGCCAGCTGGCGATCACGGAAGCGTTCAATTCGGGCGAGGCTTCGCGCGTGGCGCCGTTCGAATACTCCGGGCTGGCCTGGGGCGTGGCGCTGGACTGGATGCTGTGGCGTACCCTGCCAGACCGCTACACCCTCATTGGCGCGGCCATCATCATCGGCAGCGGCATCTACCTGGTGCGGCACGAGCGCTCGCATGCGCAGGCCGAGCACCCCTAGAGGCCCGGCAGCGCTGGCCCATCAAGTTCGCTATAATCGCCAGATGTTAAAACAAAGAACCGTCAAACAACTGGTGCGCACCGTCGGCGTGGGGCTGCACTCCGGGACCAAGGTCGAACTGACCCTGCGCCCGGCCGCGATCGATACCGGCATCGTGTTTCGCCGCGTGGACCTGGACCCGGTGGTGGAGTTCCCCGCCAGCGCGGGCGTGGTGGGCGACACCCGCATGGCGTCGGTGCTGGTCAAGGACGATGCGCGCGTGTCCACGGTGGAGCACCTGATGTCGGCCTGCGCCGGGCTCGGGATCGACAATCTGTACGTGGACGTGTCGGCCGAAGAGATTCCGATCATGGATGGCTCGGCCTCGTCGTTTGTCTTTTTGCTGCAACAGGCGGGCGTGCAGGAGCAGGACGGGGCGAAGAAATTCATCCGCGTGCTGAAAGACGTGGAAGTGCGCCAGGGCAGCGGCGCCAGCGAAAAATGGGCGCGCCTGACCCCGTACGACGGCTTCAAGCTCGATTTTTTCATTGAATTCAACCATCCGGCGGTCGATGGCACGACCCAGCGCGCGTTTGTCGACTTTGGCGACGTCTCGTACGTGCACGACGTGGCGCGCGCGCGCACCTTCGGCTTCATGCAGGATGTGGAAAGCCTGCGCGGCATGGGCCTGGCGCGCGGCGGGTCGCTCGAAAACGCGATCGTGATGGACGAGTACCGGATTCTCAATTCGGATGGCCTGCGCTACGACGACGAGTTCGTGCGCCACAAGATCCTCGACGCGATCGGCGATTTGTACCTGGTCGGGCACCCGCTGCTGGCCGGCTACGAGGCGCACAAGTCGGGCCATGCGCTCAACAACCTGCTGCTGCTTGAACTGCTCAAGCATCCGGACGCCTATGAGATCGTGGCGTTCGAAAAGCCCGGCAGCGCGCCGCCTTCGTACGTGCGCCAGATGGCGCGCGAGTGGGCGCTTACCTAAAAGCCTTGGCGCGGGGGCGACGGTCTTACTGCTTGTGGCCACGGTATTCAAGCGCAAATCCGTCTAGCGCTGGCGCGCCGCCATCGCCTTGACGGCGGCGATCAGGGTGGCGTTGGCCTTTGTCTTGGGCAGGGCGTCGCCCAGCGCCTCGAACGCCGAGCGCGCCGTGCCGGGCAAAATCAGCTGGTGCGTGTGCACCACCGGCGCGATGCTGCGCGTGACCTGCACTTTCAATTTGATCTCGTCGATATGCCAGCCGCGCTTTTGCAGGGCCCCCTGCAGCTTGGGCAGTTGCTGTTTGAGCTTGGCCGCGACGGCCGAACTGGGCACGGCCAGCACCAGGCGCGCGTCTTCGAACGAGAGCACGTCGCAGTTGCCGAACATCGGCGGCAGCGCCTTGGCGCAATCGCTCTGCAGGCTGGCCATGCGCATCGCGGTCGGCAGCAGGGCCGCCATCTTGTCGTTACGCTTGAGAAAATCGGTAGCGACGATCGAGGTGCGGCGCGTCTTGGTTCCGTAGATATGCATAAGGCGCAACATATCACAGCGCGCGGCGCCCCGCCAGAACGCCTTGTCGGAGTCATTTTATTAACTTTGTTTTGACCTTGCCTCTTGAGTTCCGGGCCAATAACCCCAAGTGTGGCAAGATCGCATGATAAAATCACAGTCTTTTTGCCATAGTCGGCCGTTGGATGATATGTTTTTGCTATCATTACGGCTTCTTTTTGCGGCGTTTTTTTCAAGAATTCAAGCATGTCATTACTGACCCAGATTTTCGGTAGCCGCAACCAGCGGCTGCTCAAGCAATATCAAAAAACCGTGCGCGAGATTAACGCGCTCGAGCCACAGATCGAAAAGCTGTCGGACGCTGAACTCCAAGCGAAGACGCCGCAGTTCAAGGAGCGCGTCGCCAAAGGCGAAACGCTCGACCAGCTGCTGCCGGAAGCGTTTGCGGTATGCCGCGAGGCGGCCAAGCGGGTGCTCAAGATGCGCCATTTCGATGTCCAGATGATCGGCGGCATGGTGCTCCACTACGGCAAAATCGCCGAAATGGGTACTGGCGAGGGCAAGACGCTGATGGCGACCTTGCCGACCTACCTGAACGCGCTGTCCGGCAAGGGCGTGCACGTCATCACGGTCAACGATTACCTGGCCCAGCGCGACGCCGAGTGGATGGGACGCCTGTACAGCTGGCTCGGCCTGACCACCGGCATCAACCTGTCGCAGATGGACCACAGCGTCAAGCAAGCGGCTTACGCGTCGGACATCACTTACGGCACCAATAACGAATTCGGTTTCGACTACCTGCGCGACAATATGGTGTTCGAGGCGAGCGAGCGGGTCCAGCGCAGCCTCAATTTCGCCGTGGTCGATGAAGTCGACTCGATCCTGATCGATGAGGCGCGTACGCCGCTGATCATTTCGGGCCAGGCTGAAAACCATACCGAGCTGTATCACCAGATCAATTCGCTGCCGGCCAAGCTCACCCTGCAGATCGGCGAAGAAACCCCGGACGGCAAGGGCGTGGTCTCGGTCCCGGGCGACTATACCAAGGACGAGAAGGCGCACTCGGTGCTGCTGACCGAACGCGGTCACGAGAACGCCGAGGCGATCCTCACCGAAATGGGCCTGCTGCCGGAAGGCGCTTCGCTCTACGACGCCGCCCACATCACCCTGATCCACCACCTGTACGCGGCCCTGCGCGCGCACGCGCTGTACTACAAGGACCAGCATTACGTGGTGCAGAACGATGAAGTGGTGATCGTCGATGAATTCACCGGCCGCCTGATGACCGGGCGCCGCTGGTCCGACGGCCTGCACCAGGCAGTCGAAGCCAAGGAAGGCGTGCGCATCCAGAACGAGAACCAGACCCTGGCCTCGATCACCTTCCAGAACTACTTCCGCATGTACACCAAGCTGTCCGGCATGACCGGTACGGCCGATACCGAAGCGTACGAATTCCAGGAAATCTACGGCCTGGAGACGGTGGTCATTCCGCCCAACCGTCCGTCGCAGCGCAAGGACCGCCAGGACCAGGTGTACAAGTCCTCGGCCGAGAAATACAACGCCATGCTGATCGATATCCGCGATTGCTACGAGCGCGGGCAGCCGGTCCTGGTGGGTACCACCTCGATCGAAAACTCCGAGATGCTGTCGGGGATCCTCGACAAGGCCAAGCTGGCGCACAACGTCCTCAATGCGAAGCAGCATGCGCGCGAGGCCGAAATCATCGCCCAGGCGGGCCGTCCCAAGATGATTACCATCGCCACCAACATGGCCGGCCGTGGTACCGACATCGTGTTGGGCGGTAACGTTGAAAAGCAGATCCAGATCATCGAAGCCAATGCGGCCCTGTCGGATGCCGACAAGGCATCCCAGGCCGAAAAACTGCGCAGCGAGTGGAAGTCCCTGAACGAGCACGTGGTGGCCGCCGGCGGCCTGCACATCATCGGCACCGAACGCCACGAATCGCGCCGCGTCGACAACCAGCTGCGTGGCCGTTCCGGCCGCCAGGGCGATCCGGGTTCGTCGCGCTTCTACCTGTCGCTCGACGATGCGCTGCTGCGCATCTTCGCCGGCGACCGCGTGCGCTCCATCATGGACCGCCTGAAAATGCCGGAAGGCGAACCGATTGAAGCGGGCATCGTCTCGCGCTCGATCGAGTCGGCCCAGCGCAAGGTCGAGGCGCGCAACTTCGACATCCGCAAGCAGCTGCTCGAATACGATGACGTGTCCAACGACCAGCGCAAGGTGATCTACACCCAGCGTAACGAACTGCTCGAGACGACCGACATCGGCGAACTGATTGCATCGCTGCGCGCCGGCGTGTTCACCGATGTGGTGCATGCCTTCGTGCCGGAGGAATCGGTCGAAGAGCAATGGGACATCCCCGGCCTGGAAGCGACCCTGGCCAACGAATGGCAGCTCAACGTGCCGCTGGCGCAGATGCTGGCGACCGATACCAACATGACCGACGACGACATCCGCGAGCGCGTGCTGGCCGCAGCCGACGCCTCGTACAACAGCAAGATCGCCATCGTCGGCAAGGAATCGTTCGGCGGCTTCGAGCGCAACGTCATGCTGCAAAGCGTGGACAGCCACTGGCGCGAGCACCTGGCGGCGCTGGACCACCTGCGCCAGGGTATCCACCTGCGCGGCTATGCGCAGAAGAACCCGAAGCAGGAGTACAAGCGCGAAGCGTTCGAGCTGTTCGGATCGATGCTGGACATGATCAAGAATGAAGTGATCCGCATGGTGATGACGGTGCGCATCCAGTCGCGCGAAGAAATCGACGCCGAAGCGGCGATGCACCAGTCGCACGTCGAAAACGTCAGCTACCAGCACGCGGACTTCAATCCTGCCTCGGCGCCGGAAGATCTGCTGGCGCCGGTCGGCAATCCGGGCGAGGACGAGATGCTCGGACCGAAGGTCGGCCGCAACGACCCATGCCCTTGCGGCAGCGGCAAGAAATTCAAGGCATGCCACGGCAAGCTCGCATAAAGCGCCCGGCATGACCAGAAGGGGAGGCAGAACGTGATGTTCCGCC
Organism: Massilia frigida; assembly: GCF_011682175.1. Lineage (GTDB taxonomy): Bacteria > Pseudomonadota > Gammaproteobacteria > Burkholderiales > Burkholderiaceae_D > Telluria_A > Telluria_A frigida. The sequence continues at coordinate 44,082 of NZ_WHJG01000017.1, read as the reverse complement.
TCCCTTTTTTTACGCCCGCATCAGATTACATCGCCATCCATTCAAGGAGCCTCTCATGTCCTATCCGGTTCACCGCAACGCCCTGACGGCGTGTGCGCTCGCACTCATCCTGTCGTCGCCGCTGGCGCAGGCGGGAAAATACGACGCCGACCGCCCCGGCGGCGCCGACCATCCGCTGCTGTCGCGCTACGCCGGCTCCACCTTGTACCTGCATGGCGAAGAAAGCTACGCCAGCGCGCGCACGCTGGTCGCCGGTAAGAACGGCCCGGTCGAAAAAACGGTCGAAGGCAAGATCTCGAACCGGATGTATTTCGGACCGAAGGGACGCGGATCGCTGGAGATCTTCCGCAACTACCAGGCCGCGCTGCGCGGCGCCGGCTTCGACACCTTGTACGAATGCGAGGCAGCCCAGTGCGAGAAAGACCGCACGCAGTCGAAGATCGTGCGCTGGGCCCAGGGCGCGCAATGGGCCGACAATGGCCAGAGCGATGCCTATGTGATCCGCCTGTTCGAATACAAGCCGGGCTTCCACTACATCCATGCGCGCAAGGACGCGCCAGCGGGCGCGGTGGATGTGCAGATCGCGTTGCGCACGGGCGAGGAGAGCGACGCCAACGTCCAGGGCCGCGCCCAGCAATTCATGCAGGTGATCGAGGCTGCCAGGGTCGAACAGGGCAACGTGACGGTCGACGCCAGCGCCATTGGCGCCGCGCTCAGGAAGGATGGCCGCATCGCCCTGTACGGCATTCTGTTCGATACCAACAAGGCTGTGATCAAGCCGGAATCGAAGGACACGCTCGAACAAATGGCCAAATCGCTCAAGAACGACCCGGGCGTGAACGTGTTCATCGTCGGGCACACGGATAACCAGGGCGCGGTCGATGCCAACCTTGCGCTGTCGCGCAAGCGCGCGCAGGCGGTGGTGGAGGCTTTAAGTGGGCAGTACGGGATCGCGCCCGCGCGCATGCAGCCGCACGGCGTCGCCAACCTGGCGCCGGCGGCGAATAACGCCGACGACACCGGGCGTGCGCGCAACCGCCGCGTTGAAATGGTGGTGCGCTGATGCGTATCCCATTGACGATAGTGGGCGCCCTGCTGGCCGGTAGCGCCGCTTGCGCGCCGGCGCTCGAGCAAATCCTGCCGCCGGCCGGCTTGTACCGGCTCGATTCGGCGTCGACCAGCAGCATCCCGGCGCCGGCGCCGGCCAACCGGGTCGACACGCGGGTCGATGGCGCCAATGGCGACATCGTGCGGCGCGAGCGCGTCGCCGGGGCCGACTCGGGCGAGAAGGTGTATGAAGGCAAAGGCCCGGTCACGCACTGCATCCGGCCGCGCCGGATCTCGGATGCGCTGTATTCGTCGGCGGTGGCACTGGCGTCCTGTCCGGACCAGTCCAGCGAGGTCGGCGCGGATGGGGTGCTGGTGCATACGGCGAACTGTCCGGCGGCGGTGGTCACGCTCACCATCCGCCGCATCGACAAGGTCACGTGGGAATACGATACCGTCAGCGCCACCCGCGCCGGCGACCCCGCTGCGGACCTGGCATGGATGCGTCCCGTGCTTGAACGCGAAGCGGCCGAAGGCAAGACACCGGAGGCGCGCGCCAAGGCGGCGCAGCAACTGCGCGACCTGCCGCGCCTTCAGCGCGAACTGGCGGAAAAGCAGGTAGCGGTCAACGTGCAGTACGCGAAGGCGCTGCGCGAAGCGAAAACGCCGAATGAAGCGGCGGCGGTGCGCGCGACGATGGCGCAATCGGGCAAGTCGGTGGCCACGCAGGCGCGCCAGCGGGTGCGCTGGACCCGTATCGGCAACAGCTGCGCCGTTGGCGCAGGCGGTTGACGGGAGCGGCCGGCGTCGTACCGGCGCCACGCTGGTGGCATTGCTGGTGAGTAAGATCGGTTTGAGTTGATGACACGCAACAATAGCAAGCGCGCTTCCTGCAATGGTTAGGTTTCATTGCCAACCAGGAGGTCGTTATGAAAGCCATTTTTGCCGCTGTTGCTGTCTCGGCATGCCTGCTGCTCGCGGTGGTGGGGGGCGTGGTCCCGTCGCCATCTTCACAGAGCGGCGCCGGTGCGCACGCCCAACGCAGCGGCCTGCAGTGCCCGGCCAATAGTACCTTGGAAGGAAACCAGTGCAGCTGTCCGGATGCAACCAGCTGGACCGGGTCGGCATGCATGCAGGTATGGTCCAGCTCGGGCCGCAAGTTGGCTGCCGTGGCGCCACCCCAGCCGGCGCGCTAGCGCGCCGGCTGGGGTAACATGTTGAAAAGAAGGCGGGGTGGAGGCGGCCATCGGACGATGGCCGCCGCTTGCTGCGTGCTGCTTACTTGGCGCGGCGCTTGGCCGGCTTTTTGGTGGCCGCGGCGGGCTTTTTGTCGCCCGTCGGGATGGCAACTGCCTTGCCGTTGACGGTCAGCTTGCCGGCCTTGAATTCAATGACCGATACCAGTACGCCGTCTTCCAGGCGCGCATAGCCGTCGGCCGTCGCCTTGTCCACGGCCATGTCGGACAGGCTCTTGGCGGTTGAGTCCAGCATTTCCGGCGACGGCGTTTCGCCCTTCCGGGTGGCCTGCGCCTGCGTCACATTGCGCGCGATGGCGGTGACCAGCGCGACCGGCACGCGCATTTCAAAGCGTCCGTCCAGCTTTTTCATCAGGGCGGTGGCCGAATTGAAATCCTTGTCGACCGTCTTGCCCACTGCCAGGCTGCCCTTCATCAGGGCGCGATGGCCGTGGTAGCCGGCGCTCATCTCGGTGATCTCGATGGCCGTGCCGCGTACCGCCATGCCCTTGACGAAGGCCTTGACTTGGGGGGCGATATCGTCCAGGTTCGGCTCGCCGCCTGGCTTGGACGACTTTTGGATGGCTTTGCTCAACTGCTCCAACGAGATCATATCGAGCTTGGTCATCCGCATCGACATGCGCAGGTCGTCGATCTTTTCATCCATGACCGTGATCAGCTTGATGCCGAAGTCGCTTCCGAGGTCGTAATCCTTGCCGTTCTCGGACACTGCGGACGTGACCGACAGGCCTTCCATTTTCACGGCGCCCGGTTGATCTTTGCCGGTCACGTCGATCGACTTGACGTCCGCGCGCGCCGTGCCGAGCCACACATCGTCGTTGTTGCGGCGCTGGCTGGTTTCCATGGTCATGTTGTTGACGACGATGTCGCCGCTTTTCACGTTGACCGTGAGGCGTGGCCAGCTGCCGGTGCCCGTCATCGTGCGGCCGGCATCATCGGTCACCACGTTCATCTTGAGCGCGTCCCACGACCAGTTCTGCTCGTTCAAATCGGCATAGCTGTGCGCCGGAAGCGCAATGTCGAAGCCGACCATGCCGCCTGCGGCCGGCGCGCGCGTCACGGTGTACGGCCGTGCCGATCCGAACACGGTTTTCAGTTTCGCGGCAGTCGGCGCGGAGAACTCGAACACCGCCAGCTTGTCGAAAATGGGAATCGGACTACCCTTGGCCCAATAGAAATTCCGTTCGAGTTCGTCCGCTGCCGCCGAGACGGCAGCGCCCATGTTCGATTCGATCTTGACCACGGGCGCCTTGGCGGCGACGGGACGTTGCGCGGCAAAGGCGGGGAAGGAGGCCAGCAGGGCTGTGCAAAGGAGAAGTTTTTTCACTGGATTGATTGATAAATAGTTAATGCTTAACATTATCAAGCAAATGACTTTACTTGTCATTAAGCATTTTTAAGGTTGTCGTTAAGCCACAAACCGCATCGCTGTGCCTCAGTTTGCGGGAAAGCTCGGGGTCTCGAAGCCGTATTCCAGGAACTTGCGTTGCATCTCCGCGACGTTGGCGCGCTGGGTCGCGTTCAGGCCGGCCCACGCTCCCGGCAGGGCCTGGCGCAGGTAGCGCGCGCCCTTGTCGAAATCGTCGCGCGCCTGGTCCTTGCGGCCCAGCGCTTCGAGCGCCCGGCCGCGCATCCAGTACGCGTCCGGAAACGCGGCTTGCGCCCCCAGGCCGGCGCTGAGGGCGCTGACGGCTTCCTCATAGCGTTTCAGCGTGAAGAAGGCGAGCGCGAGCTTGTACTGCACCGGCATGCTGACCCAGCCCATGGCGCGGTCCAGCTCCTCGGCCTTGTGCAGTGTTTCCAGTTCTTCCTTGTACTCCTTGCGGGCACGCTGGGCCGCGGCGTATTGCATCGTCTCGCCGAGCAGCCGCCGCAGGCGCACCTTGCGCGCGGCAGCCTGCTTGCTGTCGAAGTGCGGATCGGCCACCGTGATGGCGGCGCAGCGGGCATGGGTCGCCGCGCCATGCTCGCCCCAGGCGCGCAGGTCGACCTGCTGGCCGAGGCGCGCCAGCACGGGCGCCATGGCGCCGGCATCGTTGGCCAGGCAGGCGAAATAAGCGTACGCGTTCAGGTTCCACGGGTCCGGATACTGCGCGACCAGGGTCTCGAAGCTGGCGCGCATGGTCGGCCAGTCGGCCTGGCTGCGCTCGAAGATTTTTCCCTTGTAGGCCGATTGGTCCATGTACCAGTACAGGCGCGCATACATTGCGCCCTGTTCCTTGCCGCCGGCCTTGTTCAGGCTAAGCGCGAGCTGCTCGACCGCGTCCGGCGCGCCGTTCCAGTGCGCCATCGAGAATCCCGCCGCCGTGAAATACGCTTCGTGGTAATGCGGATAGCGCACCATCGCCGCGCCAATCTTTTCCTGGTAAAGCGCTTGCGTGAACTGGTTCGTGTATGGGAACACATTGAGCATGGCGCGATGCCATTCCGCGTCGTCGGCCTTGGCGGCCAGCGCCTGCGCCGCTTCCAGCACCCGCATGGCCGCCGCCGAACCCTCGCCGAGATCGCGCCGCTGCTGTTCCGTGAGCGTGTCGTAGTAGCCCGAACCGCGGTTCGCTTCGGCGCGCTTGAACAGCATATAGGCCTCGAACAGGCGCGCCGGCACCGACGTCGGATATTGCTTGCGCCACGCCCTGACCCGCGTCTGCACCGTGTCCCAATACGCCGCATCGGTGCTCCACTGGCCGAATCCGCGCAGCTGGTTGTAGAACAGCGCCTGTTTCCAGATGCCGCTCGGGGTGCGCTGGCCGGCGCCCCGGATTCGCTGATACAGCGCTTCCAGGGCCTTGTAATCGCACGCCTGCAGGTAACGGTTCGTTTCGCTGGCCAGCGCTTCGCGCGCGCGCATGTCGGCGCCATCGGCGCTGCCTTGGGCGGATGCCGCCGTCCTGGCGATCGGCTGCGCGCCGGCGTGGCTGAACGCGGGGGCGGCAAGACAAGCCAGCAGGAGGGCGAAGCGGGCCGGCCGGCGCGCGCGTGGAAACAAGGTCGGGAAAATCAAGGCAGTCCTTCGGATCGATGATGGTCGGGCAGCTCTCGCGGCGTGCCGGACCACGCCGACGGCGATGCTGGACTGATATTGTTACACATCGCGTGGCCGCCGGCCACCAGGCCGCCGTCGTGAAAGAGCGCGCGGAAACGTGTTCCCTGCCGCGCTGCGGCAGTTGCATCCCTCATATCGTTTCAAGCGTTACAATAGCGGCTTCCCACTTCACTGCTAGAGAATCCGCCATGGCCGTTAATTCCCCTCTGCCCGTCGCCGCCGACCTGAAGCCCGTCAACGGGATCGAGATCGGTTTTGCCGAAGCCGGCATCAAGAAGCCCAACCGCAAAGATATCCTGGTGATGAAGCTCGCCGACACGGCCACCGTGGCCGGCGTGTTCACTACCAACCGCTTCTGCGCCGCGCCGGTGCAGGTCAGCAAAGCCAACCTGGCGGCCGTGGCCGCGGGCGGCGCGCCGATCCGCGCGCTGGTGGTCAATACCGGCAACGCCAACGCCGGCACCGGCGAGACCGGGCTGGCCAGCGCCCACGCCACCTGCGCCGCGCTGGCGCGCCTGCTCGATTGCGAGCCGCACCAGATCCTGCCGTTTTCGACCGGCGTGATCCTCGAACCGCTGCCGCTCGAGAAAGTGGTCGGCGCGCTGCCGGGGGCCATCGGCAACCTGAAGGCCGACAACTGGTTCAACGCCGCCGAGGCGATCATGACCACCGACACCCAGCCGAAGGCGGCGTCGCGCACGGTCGACATCTGCGGCCACAGCGTCACCATGACCGGCATCAGCAAGGGCGCCGGCATGATCCGCCCGAACATGGCGACCATGCTGGGCTACCTGGCGATCGACGCCAAGGTTTCGCAGGACGTGCTCAATGAACTGGTCAAGCACGCGGCCGACCATTCGTTCAACTGCATCACCATCGACGGCGACACCTCGACCAACGATTCGTTCATGCTGATCGCCACCGGCACCGGCAGCCTGGCCATCGCCAACACCGATTCGACCGAATACGCCGAACTGAAAACCGCCGTGACCGAGATCGCCCGTTCGCTGGCGCAGATGATCATCCGCGACGGCGAAGGCGCCACCAAGTTCATCACCGTCACGGTGGAAGAGGGCGGCTCGATGGAGGAATGCCGCAAGATCGCTTACTCGATCGCCCACTCGCCGCTGGTGAAAACCGCGTTCTTCGCGTCCGACCCGAACCTGGGCCGCATCCTGTGCGCGATCGGCTACGCCGGCGTGGACGACCTCGACGTGACCAAGCTCGATCTGTACCTCGACGACGTGCTGGTGGCGAAAAGCGGCGGGCGCAATCCGGCCTACCAGGAAGCCGACGGCCAGCGCGTGATGCAAAAAAGCGAAATCACGGTGCGCGTGCGTCTGGGGCGCGGCGCCCACAGCGCCACCGTCTGGACCTGCGACCTGTCGCACGACTACGTGACCATCAACGCCGACTACCGTTCCTGAGCCGCGCCTTGACGACCCCACTCGAACAGTTCCTGCTGCGCGCCGAAGCGCTGCTGCAGCGGGTCGAGGCGGTGCTGCCGCCCGCCTATCCGCGCGAGCCGGACTGGCGCCTCTCGACCGCTTTCCGCTGGCGCAAGCGCGCCGGCAGTGGCGTGAGCTACCTGCAGCCGGTGCTGCACGCATCAAGCATCGCGCTGTCGGACCTGCACAATGTGGCGCCGCAAAAGCTGCAGATCGAGCGCAACACGCGCCAGTTCGTGCAGGGCCGCCCGGCCAACAATGTGCTGCTGACCGGCGCGCGCGGCACCGGCAAGTCGTCCCTGATCAAGGCTTGCCTGAACCAGTTCGCCGCCGACGGCCTGCGCCTGATCGAAGTCGACAAGGCCGACCTGGCCGAACTGCCCGACATCGTCGATCTGGTGGCGGGGCGTGCGGAGCGCTTCATCATTTTTTGCGACGACCTCTCGTTCGAAGAAGGCGAGGGCGGTTACAAGGCGCTCAAGGTGGCGCTCGACGGCTCCATCGCGGCCCAGTCGGACAATGTGCTGATCTACGCCACCTCGAACCGGCGCCACCTGCTGCCCGAGCGCATGAGCGACAACGCCAGCTACAAGCATGACGGCGACGGCGACCTGCATCCGGGCGAAACGGTGGAAGAGAAGATTTCGCTGTCCGAGCGCTTCGGCCTGTGGCTGTCGTTCTATCCGTTCAAGCAGGACGACTACCTTGGCATCGCGGCGCACTGGCTGGCCAGTTACGGGTGCAGCGCGCAGCAGATCGAACAAAGCCGCGCGGAGGCCCTGCAATGGGCCCTGCAGCGCGGTTCGCGTTCGGGCCGGGTGGCATGGCAGTTCGCCAGGGATTACGCGGGGAAGCTGCCTGAATGAGTGAACATATAAAGAAAAAGCCGATCGATGTCGCGGTCGGCATTTTGATGAAACCCAATGGCGACGTGCTGCTTGGCCAGCGTCCCGCCGGCAAACCGTACGACGGCTATTGGGAATTCCCGGGTGGGAAAGTAGAAACCGGCGAAGCCATCCTCGACGCGCTCAAACGCGAATTCGTCGAGGAGCTTGGCGTTCATATCCTGAGCGCGAGCGAATGGTGCGCAGTGGAGCACGTGTACGAACACGCGCACGTGCGCCTGCACTTCTTTATCAGCCGCGAATGGCGCGGCGAGCCGCAAAGCCTGGAAGGCCAGGCCTTTGCGTGGCAGGGCGTGGTCGGCGTGTCGCCGCTGCTGCCGGCCACCATTCCGCTGCTCGAATGGCTCGACCAGCTGCGCTATCCGTAGCGACGTTCTTTTTTCTGCCCTTTCGCAATAACGCACCGCAAGGAAGTTCGTGAAAATTATTGTCTTGGGCAGTGGCGTGGTCGGTACCACGTCGGCCTATTTCCTGGCCAAGGCCGGGCATGAAGTGACCGTCATCGAGCGCCAGGGCGGCGCCGCCCTGGAAACGAGTTTCGCCAACGCGGGCGAAGTCTCGTCGGGCATGGCGGCGCCATGGGCCGCTCCGGGCGTGCCGATGAAGGCGCTGCGCTGGCTGGCCATGCGTCACAGCCCGCTGGTGATCCGTCCCTCGCTCGATCCGCGCATGTGGCGCTGGCTGTTCCAGATGCTGGGCAACTGCAATCCGGCCAGCTACGCCGTCAACAAGAGCCGCATGGTGCGCCTGGCCGAGTACAGCCGCGATTCGCTGATCGCGCTGCGCAAGGAGACCGGCATCGCCTACGACCACCGCAGCAAGGGCACCTTGCAGGTGTTCCGCAATCCGCGCCAGCTCGACGAAGCGCAGGAGGACATCGCGGTGCTCAAGCGCTATGGCGTGCCGTACGCGCTGCTCGATCCGGCCGGCTGCGAAGTGGACGAACCGGCGCTGGCGCGGGTGCGCGGCAAGATCGTCGGCGGCCTGCACCTGCCCGGCGACGAAACGGGCGACTGCTTCAAGTTCACCCAGGCGCTGGCGCAGATGGCGGTCGGGGAGGGCGTCGTTTTCCGCAATAACGTCGAGATCCGGCGCCTCGTGGCCGACGGCGATGCGATCACCGCCGTCGAGACCTCGCAAGGGGAGCTCAGGGCCGATGCCTTCGTGATGGCGATGGGGAGCTATTCGCCGCTGATGCTCGAGCCCCTGGGAATCAGGATTCCGGTCTATCCGGTCAAGGGCTATTCGATCACGCTGCCGATCATCGATGCCGCCAGCGCGCCCGAGTCGACCATCATGGAAGAGACGTACAAGGTCGGTATCACGCGTTTGGGCGAGCGCATCCGGGTCGGTGGCACGGCCGAAATCGCCGGCTACGACCTGCGCCTGCATGCCTCGCGGCGTGCCACCCTGGTGCACGCGGTGACCGAGTTGTTCCCGGGCGGGGGCGATGTGGACAAGGCGACCTTCTGGTGCGGCCTGCGTCCGATGACGCCGGACGGTACGCCGGTGATCGGGCCGACACCGTTTCGCAATCTGTATCTCAATACCGGGCACGGGACGCTGGGGTGGACCATGTCGTGCGGGTCGGCGCGGGTACTGGCCGATCTGGTGTCGGGCCGGGCGCCGGACATCGATACCGACGGCTTGCTGATGACGCGCTACGGGCGCTGAAGCGAGCGCCGTCGGCCCAACCGTCGCTCCGGCGCATCTTTACCGTCGCCGCCTTGGCGCGGGGGCGACGGTGGGGGCGCGGACGCGCCACCTGTCATCAGCCTTCGGCGTTCTTCGGCGCCGGCGCGCGCGGCAGGTGCGCTGTAAATGACGTGCCGCATTCGGCGCTGGAGGTCACCGTCAGGGTGCCGCCATGCGCCACGGCGATTTCGCGTGCGACGAACAAACCCAGCCCCAGGCTGGTACGCGGGCGTTCCTCGGCTTCGCCTTCGCCCGGAAGCTGGATCAGCGGACTGAAAATGCTTTCGAGCGAGTCGGATGGAATCACCGGGCCGTCGTTCGTCACGGCCACCGTCACCGCATCCGGATGGGCGCGCGCTTCGATGCGCACGGCGGCGCCGCGCGTGCCGTATTGGGCGGCGTTGACCATCAGGTTGGTCAGCAGCTGGTGCAGGCGTACGGCATCGTATTGCCCGCCGAGCCCTTCATCGGCCTCGATCTCGAAACGCGTGGCCGGATGGGTGGCGTGGGCGTCGGCCAGCGCCGCCCGGCACACGTCGCCCACGTCAACCTCGCGCAGCTGGGTCGGCATGCCGCCGCCAAGCTGGGTGCGGGTGTAGCCGATCAGGTCGTCCACCATGCTGCTCATCAGGCGCGTACCGCGCTTGACCCGGGCGCCGATGTCGCCAGCCTGGGTGGCGTCGACCTGCATGCGGATCAGCAGGTCGCCCGCCATCGACATGCTCGACAGCGGCGCGCGCAGGTCGTGCCCGAGAATGGCCAAAAACAGTTCGCGCATGTGGTCGGCGCGCCCCGAGTAAGTCACCACCGACTCGGCCAGGGCCTGGTCGATGGCTTCGTTAAAGCGCACCATTTCGTCGGCAACATCGGATGTCATGCGATTGACTTGCGGCAGCCACAGGCGCAACACGGTGGCGCGCAGGGCGCGGTATTCCGCACTGAGCTGGAGCAGGGAGAAATTGCTGGCCTGGCGCAGCGCGCCGTGGATGGAAGCGGCGCTTTCGCCGTCGACCGTGTCGGGCGCGAGGCCCTGCGACTTGGCGATCTGCTGTTCCGGGTCCTGATAGGTTTCGATATCGAGCGCGATCGCCTGCAGGATCTGGCGCGCGTGGTCGCGCAGGGCCAGATCGGTCATCTGGCTGGCGGCCGGCAGCAGGGTCTGGGCGAACGCTTCCCACTCCGTCAGGATTTCTTCCATGCGCTCATTGATGAAACGGTCGAGTCTCATCGCACTGCCCGTGACATTGACATGTGGTTGCATCCTTTGCGTGATGGGCGGTCAGTCATTGTAAGCGCTTTTGCGCCGCCACGTCGCAGGACGAGCGCGGCGCTACTGGGGCAGGTTGTCGTCGTCCAGCAGGGGGTCGGAAGGGGCGGCGCCGGGAATGGTGTATTTTTCTTCGGCCCAGGCGCCCAGGTCGATCTGTTTGCAGCGTTCGGAACAGAATGGGCGGAATTTGTTCGCCTCGGTCCATTCGACTTTTTTGGCGCAGGTGGGGCACGTAACGACGGTCATGGCGGCAGGATCTAAAAATTACAGAGCGTGAGCTCGAACGGGACATCTTCTTCCAGCGGCTTGGGCTTCAAATCGCCGCCCTGCGTGGTAAAGCGCACCCACAACATGTACTTGTTGGCGGAAATTTCGGGAATCGCCCCCATCGCTTCATCCATGGTCAGGCGCAGCATCTGGTAGACCTTGCCTTGCAACATTTGCTGATAGCTGCCGGCGATGGCGATCATCTTGACCGGGCCACCCGAGTCGCGCAGCAGGCGCAGCACCAGGGCCAGGGCGTCGAACAGCGGCGCCAGCGGGGCGAACCAGTTGACGATATCGTTGAAGCGCTGCTCGGCCGGCCGCTTTTGCCAGGCGTAATAGGACGGCAAGTCGAATTCGCAGGCGCCGCCGGGAATGATGGTGCGGCCGCGGATGCTCATCAGCCATTCATTGTCGCGTACGTTCTGGCCGGTCTTGCCCTGCGCCGCGACCAGCGCGCCGCTGACCGTTTCGACCTCGGCGAGGACGGCGTCGAGCATGTCGGCGGCGACATTCGGATTGGACCGGTAGCTCAGCAAGCTTTGCTTCTGGCGTTCGAGTTCCTGCAGCAGGTCGCTCTTGAGATCGGCGCGGCCGGCCACTTCGAGCATGTCGAAGATGGTGGCCAGGGCGACATGATGCTGCATTGCATGTTCCTGGTGCACAAAGAACTTGAACTTCTCGTACAGGTCTTCCAGCCGCAACAACGTGCGTATGCGCTCGTTGAAAGGGTATTCGTAGACGATCAAAATGACATCCCTTTACATGGCAGGAGAAGAATCCCGTGATTCTGAACCAAGCGACGCAAAATTACAAACGCTGCACCGGGAATAGTGCCATTCTCTCCGAAAATGCCAGATATTGTGCATGCAATAGAGCAATTTGACGGTCCAGGGCTTCCAGGCTGCCATCGTTGACGAGCACATCGTCGGCCGCCGCCAGCCGCCCGGCGCGGCTGACCTGGTTGGCCATGATGGCGCGCACCTGGGCTTCGCTCATGGCGTTGCGGCGCATCACGCGCGCAATTTGTACTTCTTCAGGGCAATCGATGACCAGCACGCGCGCCACCCGCTCGCGCCAGCCGCCGGACTCGATCAGCAGCGGTACCACGTAGATCAGATAGGCACCGCTGGCCACGGCGGCGGCGGCCGCGGTGGCGGCGCGGATGCGCGGGTGCAGGATGGCTTCCAGGCGCGCCTTGGCGGCCGCGTCGGAAAACACCAGTTCGCGCATGCGCACGCGGTCGAGCGCGCCGTCGGTGCTGACAAAGGCCGGGCCGAACTCGTGCAGCAGGGCATCCATCGCGGCGCCGCCGGGCATGGTCAGCGCATGCGCGATCAGGTCGGTATCGATGATGCTCGCGCCCAGCGCGGCAAAGCGGTCCGAGACGGCCGTCTTGCCGCAGCCGATGCCGCCGGTCAGGCCGACGCTGAACTTGCCGGCGTCAGGGGCGCGCGCACTGTCCACTTAGCGGATCCAGTACTGGAGCAAGATGCCGGTCATGGCGCCGATCGGTTTGCCGTAGAGCATCACGATGAAGCCGGCCGCGGCCAGGTAAGGACCGAAAGGAATCTTGACATTGTGCGCGCGTCCGCCGAACACGATCAGGCACAGGCCGACCACCGACCCGACCGCCGACGAAATCAGGATCACGCTCGGCAGCACGCTCCAGCCCATCCAGGCGCCCAGTCCGGCCAGCAGCTTGAAGTCGCCATGGCCCATGCCGACTTGTCCGCGCACCTTTTCGTACAGGGTCGCGACCGACCACAGCGACAGGTAGCCGACCACCGCGCCGATGACCGCGTCTGGCAGCGGCACGAAGCTGCCGTTGATATTCATCAGCAGGCCGATCCACAGCAGCGGATAGGTCAGTTCGTCGGGCAGCAGCTGGGTATCGGCATCGATGAAGGTCATCGACAGCAGCAGGTAGCCGAACACCAGGGTGGCAAGGCCGGTATAGCCGCTGCCGAAGTGCCATACCAGCAGGGCTGACATCAATCCGGTCACCAGTTCGATGATCGGATAACGCGGCGAAATCTTGGCCTTGCAGCCTTTGCATTTGCCGCCCAGGACCAGGTAGCTGATCACGGGAATATTTTCCAGCGCGCCAATCTTGTGGCCGCAGTGCGGGCAGGCCGAGCGCGGCGCCCACAGGCTGAATTTATCGGTGTGCACCTTGCGGGTGCCGCAGCCGCAGCCGTACTCGCCGGCCAGGTAATCGTTGTATTCGCGATCGAGGATCTTGGGAAGGCGGTAGATGACGACATTCAAAAAGCTGCCGATCAGCAGGCCGAACAGGCCGGCGGCGAGGGCCGGGCCCAGGGAGCCGGGGGCGGCGAACAAGAGTGTTTCCGGTAGCATGATGCTCCACGTTAAGAATTGATCAAGCAGTTCTGTACAACAAGGTATTTTAGGGGGTTTCGCGCGCTTTGGGGGGAGGCCGATGGGCCTTGGCCCGGCGCAAGGCCGATCTTGTCGCATTTGGACCTCCGCCGGACCGGGGAGGGCCACACTGGACGACCGATCGTTGCCGCGCCGAGGCCGCCATGAAAACCCAGGAACACTACTTCCACGTGCTCGATGCCATCCGCGGCATGGCTGCGCTGGTGGTGATGCTGCGTCATACGGGATATTTCTGGGGCAACTGGACCATTCCACAAAGCTATCTGGCGGTCGATCTGTTTTTCGTCCTGAGCGGGGTGGTGGTGGCCAATGCCTATGCATCGCGCTTGCGCGGCGGCATGTCCACGGGCCGCTTTGCCCTGGTCAGGCTGATCCGCCTGTATCCCCTGTATGTCTTGGGCAGCATCCTCGGTTTGCTTCCCGTCATTGCCGCCGTGCTGGGGCTGCTGCCGGCATCGATCCAGACTCCCTTGCCGCTGGTGCTGCTGGCGGCTGCGCTGATGCTGCCGCTGGTGTGCGAACCGAACCTGTTCCCGCTCAATTCGCCCTCGTGGTCGCTGTTCTTCGAGCTGGCGGCCAACCTGGCCTACGCGGCCCTGATGCGCCATTTGAGCGGTGGGGTGCTGGCCGCGATCATGCTGGCATGCGCGTGCGGCCTCGCGCTGGTCTTGCACGCCGATCCGGGCGCCGGCCTGCACGGGGGCTTTTCGCCGGACAGCATGCTGGTCGGCCTGTGCCGGGTGGGCTATGGTTTTTTTGCCGGCGTCTTGTTGCTTGGCCAATTCAACAGCCGCGCCCGGGCGCGCATGGATGGCGGCGCCGTGCGCGCCGGGCTGTGCGCCACGCTGTTGCTGGCCGTGCTGCTGGCACGGCCGTCGGCGGCGCTGCGTCCCTGGTTCGATTTCGTGGCCGTCACCGTGGCTTTTCCCGTGCTCATTTACCTGGCGATGGCTTGCCGGCTGTCGGGCGCGGCGGCGCGCGCCTGCGCGCTGCTGGGCGCCCTATCGTATCCGCTGTACGTCTTGCATGTACCGCTGGGCAGGCTGGTCAACGGGGTGCTGGTCAAGCTGCCGATGGCGCCCGTGCCGGTGCCCTGGGCCGGGCTGGCCTTCGTTGCCGTGCTGCTGCCGCTATGCTGGCTGATCGACCGGCGCGCCGATGCGCCGCTGCGCCGCTGGCTGTTGCGGCGCAGCGGCGCGGCCCAAAAAAAATCGCCGTAGCCGCTTGCTGCGAAAGCAAGCCGCTACGGCGACGGGCGCGGATCAGCCCCTGACGGGACTGGCCGGGCTTGTCTTACACCACCGCGCCCAGTTTGAAGATCGGCAGGTACATGGCGACCACCAGGCCGCCGATGAGCACGCCCAAAATCACCATGATCAGCGGTTCCATCAGCGATGCCAGGGTCGCGACGGCCTCGTCGACTTCATCTTCGAAGAAGCCGGCGACCTTGCCCAGCATTGCATCGAGTGCGCCCGATTCTTCGCCGATGGCGACCATCTGGGTGACGATCGGCGGGAATACATTGGCGTTCTGCATCGCCGCGGTCAGGCTGGTACCGGTGCTCACCTCGTTCTGGATGCGCTTGGTCGCTTCCAGGTACAGGGCATTGCCGGCCGCGCCGCCGACCGAGTCGAGCGCTTCGACCAGCGGCACGCCGGCCGCGAACATGGTGGCCAGGGTACGGGTCCAGCGCGCGATCGCCGCCTTGCGGATCACGCTGCCGAAGATCGGTGCCTTGAGCAGCGCCAGATCCATGAAGCGCTGCATCTTGGCCGAACGCTGCCAGGCCTGGAAAAAGAAGTACAGGCCGGCGAACAGGGTGCCGAAAATGGCCCACCAGTACGAGACGAAGAAGTCGGAAATGTCCATCACGATCACGGTCGGGGTCGGCAAATTGGCGCCGAAGCTGGTAAACACCGATTTGAACGCCGGGACCACCCAGATCATGATCACGGCGGTGACGATGAAGGCGATGCCCAGGATCGACACCGGATACATCAGCGCCGACTTGATCTTGGCCTTGATGGCCAGGGTTTTTTCCTTGTAGATCGCCAGGCGCGTCAGCAAGTCTTCCAGGATACCGGCCTGTTCGCCGGCCCCGACCAGGTTGCAGAACAGCGGGTCGAAGTAGAGCGGATACTTGCGGAAAGCATTGTTCAGGCTGGTACCGGTTTCGATGTCCGAGCGCAAGTCCAGGATCAGCTTGGCCATCGAAGGATTCGCGTGGCCCTTGCTGACGATATCGAACGATTGCAACAGCGGCACGCCGGCCTTCATCATCGTGGCCAGCTGGCGCGTGAACAGGGAAATATCCTTGTCCGTGATCTTCTTGCCGCTGCGATAAGTCTTTTTCTTGACCTTGGTGACCATGACACCCTGGCGCCGCAAGGTCACATTGACCACGGCTTCGCCGCCGGCGCGCAGTTCGCCGCGCACGGTCTTGCCGGACTTGTCCTTGCCTTCCCAGGCGTAGACCGACTCCTTGACGGCGTTGGTTTTAGATTGAGCGAGTGCCATACTGTATTTTCCTATTCGTTGGTGCAGCCAAGAACTTCTTCAAGGCTGGTCAAGCCTTGCTTTACTTTCATCAGGCCGGAACGGCGCAAGGATTTCACGCCCTCCAGCTCCGATTGCGCGGCAATTTCCATCGAATTGCCGTTCGCCAGAATGATTTTTTCGATCGCCGGGGTAATCGGCATGATCTGGTAGATACCGACCCGGCCCTTGTAGCCGCCGCCGAGGCAACGGTCGCAGCCGACCGGACCGTAAGGCTTCCAGCCGCCTTCCAGTTCTTCTTCCTTGAAGCCGGCGGCAAGCATGATTTCACGGCTGGTCTCGACCGGTTTCTTGCAGGTGCACAGGCGCCGCGCCAGGCGCTGCGCGGTGATCATGATCACCGACGAGGCGATGTTGAAGGGCGCTACGCCCATGTTCATCAAGCGGGTCAGGGTCGATGGCGCATCGTTGGTGTGCAGGGTCGAGAACACCATGTGGCCGGTCTGGGCGGCCTTGATCGCGATGTCGGCCGTTTCCAGGTCGCGGATCTCGCCGACCATGATGATGTCCGGATCCTGGCGCAGGAAGGACTTGAGCGCGACCGGGAAGGTCAGGCCGGAGCGGTCGTTGATGTTGACCTGGTTCACGCCCGGCAAGTTGATCTCGGCCGGGTCTTCCGCTGTCGAAATATTAATGCCAGGCTTGTTGATCACGTTCAGGCAGGTGTACAGCGACACCGTCTTGCCGGAACCGGTCGGGCCGGTCACCAGCACCATGCCGTACGGACGCTGGATCGCTTCGAGCAGCAATTCCTTCTGGTCCGGATCGTAGCCGAGCGCGTCGATGCCCATCTGGGCCTGGGTCGCGTCCAGGATCCGCATGACGGTCTTTTCGCCGAACAGGGTGGGGCAGGTGCTGACCCGGAAGTCGATCGCCTTGGTGGGCGAGAGGATCAGGCGCATGCGGCCATCCTGCGGCACGCGCTTTTCGGAAATGTCGAGCTTGGAAAGCACCTTGATGCGCGAGACCAGCTTGTCGCGGATCGTGATCGGCGGCTGGGCATGCTCGCGCAGGACGCCGTCCACGCGCAGGCGGATGCGGTAAAATTTTTCGAACGGCTCGAAGTGAATATCCGACGCGCCCAGGTTGATCGCGTCCATCAGGATCTTGTTGAGGAACTTGACGATCGGCGCGTCTTCGATATCGGCGGCGGCGGCCTGGTCGACGACCGCGGGCGCATCGTCTTCGCCGAACTGGATATCTTCCTGGTCGCCGACCATGTCGTTCAAATTCTGTTCGGCATTGCGGCCCAGGCTGGCCAGCAGGGTCAGCAGGGCGTCATGCAGCACGATGACCGGCTCGACCGACGCTTCGCTCTGGAACTTGATCTGGTCGAGCGCCTGGATATTGGTCGGGTCCGAAATGGCGACCGACATCTTGTTGCCGCGCTTGGCCAGGGCGATCACGCGCTGGGTCTGCATCAGCTTGCCGTCGATGGCGTTCGGCGGCAGGGCGTCGACATTGAAGCTCTGCAAATCCATCAGCGGGTAGCCGAAGGTTTCCGCGCAAAAGGCGGCCAGGGTACGCGCGTCGAAGGTGCCGGTCAGCAGCAAGGTATCGATGAACGGACTCTTGTCGATCAGCGATTTCTTGTGCAGTGTATCGGCTTGCTGCGCACTGAGGCGGCCAGCCTGCATCAGGGCGCGGGCCAGGCCCGGCATGGGCGTTCCGGGGGTCGTATTGGGGAGGACTGCAGCCATATGCGCGCTTGGTTTAATTGGTACGGAGAACGACAAAGCGCCGTCCAGTGGTGACTGTTGCGGCGAACTGCCTTGGATCATGCCTCCGAGCATCACATTTGTAAAGTGTTTGCTGCATGGGGGAGGCAACCATACCACGTAGCTAAAATGGAACGTTCAATTGCAACTTGGAACTTGTATGGCTGAACTGAAATTGTTGGTGACAGTCTGATTAGGATAGCGGCGGGCGAGTCAGCTTGACCACCTTGATTGCCTGGTCTTTTACCTGGATGACTTCGATCACAACATTGCCGATTTTCAGGCTGATCGGGGCGTCGGGAATCTCTTGCAATTGCTCCAGCATCAAGCCGTTGACGGTCTTGGGACCGTCCAGCGGAAAGGCCAGGCCGAGCCGTTTATTGATCTCGCGCAGGGGCGCCGTGCCTTCCAGCAGGCATTCGCCGCGCGCATCCCAGCCGAAGCTGTCGCCGCGCGCCGCGCCGGGCACCGAGGTGGTGAAATCGCCAATCATTTCTTCGATGATATCGTCGAGCGTGACCAGGCCTTGCACTTCGCCGTACTCGTCGACAATGATGCCCAGGCGCTCCTTGTTTTCCTGGAAATATTGTAGCTGAGTAAAGACGCTCGTATCCTGGGGAATGAAATAGGGTGTTGTTAAAAGTTCACGGAAGTGGGCAATGCTCAGTTCGTCGTCCTCGTTGAGCAGGGCCACCGCGTGGCGCACGTGCAGGATGCCGATGATGCGGTTGATCTCGCCTTCGTACACCGGCAGCTTGTTGTGGTAGCAAGTCGTCAGCTGGGCCTTGAGCTCGGCCACCGGCACGGCCAGGTTGAGCGCCTCGATCTGGGAGCGCGGGGTCATGATGTCTTCGATCGAGACGGTTTCCAGATCGAACAGGTTGAGCAAGATGCTTTTGTGCTTCTGCGGAATGAAATTGCTGCTTTCGAGCACGATGGCGCGCAACTCTTCCGGCGAGACGCGGTGCTGGGCCGCGCTGTCGGCCGGCTTGACGCGCAGGATCGTCAAAAACAGGCGCACGAACAGGTTGACGAACCAGATCAGCGGCTTGGACACGGCCATCATGGGCTTGAGCAGGGTGCTGGCCACCAGCGAAATGGTTTCCGGATAGGTGGCGCCGATGAACTTGGGCGCAATTTCCGCGAACACGATCAGCACGAATACCAGCAGTGCGATGGCGATCGCGATGACGCTCTCTTCATAGCCGAACAGCAAAATCGCAATCGCGGTCGCCAGCACCGTCGCCATGGCGTTGACCAGGGTATTGGCGATCAGGATCAGCGACAGCAGCTTGTCGGTGCGCTCGAGCAGCCACAGGGTGGTGATGGCGCCCCGGTGGCCGCGCTTGGCCAGGCTGCGCAGGCGGAATTTGTTGGCGGCCATGAGCGCCGTTTCCGCCATGGCGAAAAAGGCCGAACACAGAATCAGGAAGACAAGCGCGGCGACGAGCACCCAGGGCGACACGGTATCCAAGGGTCAGCGTGCCGCGGTGGTGGAAAAACAGGGGAGCATGAAAAGCGGGCCAAGCCCAGAATGGTGCGCTCGCCGGAACGGCAACCGCAGAGCTGCTGATTTTAAGTCAAGCCCCGCCTCCGTGCAAGTTTGACCATGATGTGTGCGTCACATATGCGTCACGTAGTGCCGCAACTTTTGCCGCCACCGTATCGGCCCGTCAGCCGTTCCACCAGTGCGACGTGGTGCCGGCGCCCGGCAGGCGCGCCTGCGTCGCCTTGTGGATGATGCCGGCCGCCACAGCCTGGTCGGCGTCGTAGATGCGCGCATTGCCGAACAGATTGGTGCGGATATCGTCCTGGGCACCGGCGGCCTTGGTCGCATCCTCGAAAATGCAGGCATAGCGCTCGGCGTCGAAATCGAGGCAGTCGCGCCATTCGCTCACGCGCGAGTGGTCGGCCGCCACCAGGCTGCCGAAACCCCAGTGCAGCGGATGGACCAGGAAACGCGTACCGGGACAGGCGTAGCGCTTGCCGCCGGCCAGGAAAATCACCACGCCCACCGATTCGACGCTGCCGATATTGTGGGTGGTCAGCGGCAGGGGCAGCGACTTGAGGAAGAAATACAGCGCGAAGCCGGCGGTCATATTGCCGCCTTCGGTCGACATGTGCAATTCGATCTCGCTGGCGCCGCTCTGCAGCGCTTGCAGGCAGAGGTTGCGGATGGTGCACACCGCGCTATGGTTGATGGGGCCGATAAAGTGAACGATGTGCAGCGACATTATCTCTCCTGAAGCTTTCTGCCCAAGAATAGCAAGTTTTTGCCCGCCGCACGGTTTCCTTGGTATTTCAGCTACCGCGATAGGTGGAATACGACCACGGCGTGAGCACCAGCGGCACGTGATAGTTCTGGGACGGATCGGCAATGCCGAAGGCCAGCGTCACCTGGTCGATGAAGCGCGGTTCGGGCAGGTTCACGCCCTGGGCGGCGAAATAATCGCCGGCGGCAAACACCAGCTCGTAGCGTCCGGCCTGCATGGCGTCGCCTTCGAGCAGGGCCGTATCGACGCGGCCATCGCGGTTGGTGGTGACGGTCTTGAGCAGGGTGCGCGCGCCGCCAGCGACGGCGTACAGTTCGACTACCACTCCGGCCCCGGGTTTGCCTTGCGTTGTGTCCAGCACGTGTGTACTAAGTTTTCCCATAGTCTTTCCTATATGTCGATATTGACGCTTGTTATCTGGCTGATCATATACTGAGGTGCGAACGCCAATATATGATGCGCACTATACCCTCCATGCCTTCCCTTCCATCCAGAGCCCATTCATGACCACTTATGACAACTACCCACGCGACCTGATTGGCTACGGGCGCACCCCGCCCCGTCCAGAATGGCCGGGCCAGGCGCGGGTGGCGCTGCAGTTCGTGCTCAACTATGAAGAGGGCGGCGAAAACAATGTGCTGCATGGCGACGCCGCCTCCGAAACGTTTTTATCCGAGATCATCGGCGCGGCCGCGTTTCCCATGCGTCACATGAGCATGGAGTCGCTATACGAATACGGCTCGCGTGCGGGCCTGTGGCGCCTGCTGCGCATGTTCGAGGAGCGCAAGCTGCCGCTGACCGTGTTCGGGGTGGCGATGGCGCTCAAGCGCAATCCGGAAGCCGTGGCCGCCTTCCGGGAGCTGGGACACGAAATCGCCTGCCATGGCCTGAAATGGATCTCCTACCAGAACGTGGACGAAGCCACCGAGCGCGCCCACATGGCTGAAGCGGTGCAGATCATGCGCGAACTGACCGGTTCCGCCCCGCTGGGCTGGTACACCGGGCGCGACTCGCCCAACACGCGCCGGCTGGTGGTCGAGCATGGCGGTTTCGCCTACGACGCCGACCACTACGGCGACGACCTGCCGTTCTGGCAAAACGTCGAACGCGCGGGCGGCGTGACGCCGCACCTGGTCGTGCCCTACACGCTCGACACCAACGACATGCGCTTTGCCGCCATGCAGGGCTTCAATTCCGGCACCCAGTTCTTCGATTATCTGAAAGACGCCTTCGACGTGCTGTACGCGGAAGGCGATCCGGATGGCCTGAACCAGCCGAAAATGCTCTCCATCGGCCTGCACTGCCGCATCGTGGGCCGTCCGGGGCGGGCGGCGGCACTGGCGCGCTTTCTCGATTACGTGCAAAGGCACGACAAGGTATGGATCACCCGGCGCATCGATATCGCCGATCACTGGAAGGCCGCCCACCCGGCATAGTGCTTTTTGCTGATAACCGACATCTTCAAATAGATATAATTGCGGATGCCTTGGGTGGTAGCCTTGCATACTGGGACAAAGCCGAGGCAACAATGTCAGAACCGATTCGTTTTTACTATCAGGGCGCCGTGCGTGTAGTGACGCAGGCCGCGCCGACGCAGACCATTCTCCAGCATTTGCGCGAGGACTTGCACTGCACCGGCACCAAGGAAGGCTGCGCCGAAGGCGACTGCGGCGCCTGCACGGTCGTCATCGGCTCGCTGGGCGCGGACGGCCAGGTCGAGATGAAGGCTGTCAATTCCTGCATCCAGCTCACCCCCACGCTCGACGGCAAGGCCCTGTTCTCGGTCGAAGACCTGGAGCAGCCCAACGGCACCTTGCACCCGGTGCAGCAAGCCATGGTCGAATGCCACGGTTCCCAGTGCGGCTTTTGCACGCCCGGTTTCGTCATGTCCCTGTGGGGCATGTACCTCAAGCAGGAAGGGCGCGATGCGACGCGCGAGCCGACCCGCTGCCAGATCGACGACGCTCTCTCGGGCAATCTGTGCCGCTGCACCGGCTACCGCCCGATTATCGACGCCGCCAGGCGCATGGGCGAACTGCCCGCCGTGAACTTCGACCGCGCCGCGCTGGCGGCCCAATTGGCGCCCCTGCAACGCGGCGCCATGGCCACCTACAGCGCCGCTGGTGCCTCGTTTTACGCCCCGCGCACGCTCGATGAACTGGTGCGCATCCGCGCCGACAAGCCGGACGCCGTGCTGCTGGCCGGTTCCACCGACATCGGCCTGTGGGTCACCAAGCAGATGCGCGAGCTGGGCGACCTCATCTACCTCGGCCACGTCGACGCGCTCAAGCAGGTAACGCAGCAGGACGGCATGATCGACATCGGCGCCGGCGTGACGCTGGAAGAGGCCTACGAGGCGATCGCCGCGCACTATCCGGCCGAACTGTCGGCCATGTGGCAGCGCTTTGCCTCGCTCCCGATCCGCAACGCCGGCACCCTGGGCGGCAACGTCGCCAACGGCTCGCCCATCGGCGACTCGATGCCGTGGCTGATCGCCCTGGGCGCACGCGTCGTGCTGCGCGGCGCCGCCGGCGAACGCGAGATGGCACTGGAAGACCTGTACCTCGGCTACCAGAAAAAGGACATGCAAGCGGGCGAATTCGTCCAGGCCGTGCGCGTGCCGCTGCCGCGCGCCGGCGTGCAGTTCCGCACCTACAAACTGGCCAAGCGTTTCGACCAGGACATCTCCGCCGTGTGCGCCGCCTTCGCGCTGCGCATCGATGGCGACGTGGTGGCCGAGGCCCGCATTGCCTTCGGCGGCATGGCCGCCACCCCCAAGCGCGCCGCCCAGACCGAAGCCCTGCTGGCCGGCCAGCCGTGGAGCGAGGCCACGGTGGACGCTGCCATGGCCATGCTGGCGCAGGATTACGCTCCCCTGTCGGACATGCGCGCGTCCAGCGAATACCGCATGAAGGCTGCGCAAAACCTGCTGCGCCGCTTCTGGTTCGAGACCCGTCAACACAACCCGCTGGCGGCCGATGCCGTCAACGCCTTTGCCGTGCGCGCGTAAGGAGAACACCATGAACGACGCAGCTACCCCAGCGCTCAAAGCGGCGGCGTGGACCGGCGTGGGCGTCTCGCGCGCGCACGAATCGGCCACGCTGCACGTGCTCGGCCAGGCCACCTACACCGATGACATCCCGGAAGTGCAGGGCACCCTGCACGCGGCGCTCGGCTTGTCGAGCAAGGCGCACGCCAATATCAGCGCCATCGATCTCGCCGCCGTGCGCGCCAGCGTGGGCGTGGTGGCCGTGCTGACGGTGGCCGACATCCCTGGCACCAACGACTGCGGCCCGATCATCCACGACGATCCGATCCTGGCCGATGGCCTGGTCATGTACGTCGGCCAGCCGATCTTCATCGTCGTCGCCGACACGCACGACCACGCGCGCCGCGCGGCGCGGCTGGCCAAGGTCACCTACGAGGAACTGCCCGCCATCCTGACG
This sequence comes from Massilia frigida, assembly GCF_011682175.1. Taxonomy (GTDB): domain Bacteria; phylum Pseudomonadota; class Gammaproteobacteria; order Burkholderiales; family Burkholderiaceae_D; genus Telluria_A; species Telluria_A frigida. The sequence goes on along the minus strand of NZ_WHJG01000017.1, from coordinate 20,758 downwards.
CCGCAAGCCGCCAGGGCCGCGCAATCGTACGTGCTGCCACCGATGCTTCTCACGCGCGGCGACTACCAGGCCGCCTTCGAGAAAGCGCCACGCTCGGTCAAGGGCGAATTGTATGTGGGCGGGCAGGAGCAGTTTTACCTGGAAGGCCAGATTTCGTACGCGATCCCGAAGGAAGACAAGGGCATGCTGGTGCTCTGCTCTACCCAGCACCCGAGCGAAATGCAGCATGTGGTGGCACACGCGCTCGGCCTGCACTCGCATAACATCGTGGTCGAATGCCGGCGCATGGGCGGCGGCTTCGGCGGCAAGGAATCGCAATCGGCGCTGTGGGCGGCCGCTTCCGCCATCGCCGCCTCGAAACTCAAGCGCCCGGTCAAGCTGCGCGCCGACCGCGACGACGACATGCTCGTCACCGGCAAGCGCCACTGCTTCCACTACGAATACGAAGTCGGCTACGACGACGAAGGCCGCATTGTCGCTGCCAAGGTCGACATGGTCACCCGCGCCGGCTATTCGGCCGACCTCTCGGGGCCAGTGGCCACGCGCGCGGTCTGCCACTTCGACAATACCTATTATTTGTCCGACGTCGATATCCGCGCCGCCTGCGGCAAGACCAACACGCAGTCCAATACCGCCTTTCGTGGCTTCGGCGGTCCGCAGGGCGCGATTGCCATCGAATACATCATCGATGAAATCGCCCGTAACCTCGGGCGCGATGCGCTCGACATCCGTCGATTGAATTTCTACGGGCGCGAAGAGCGCAACGTCACGCCGTACGGCCAGGTCGTGGTGGACAACGTGATTCACGCACTGTCCGCCGAACTGGAAGAGACCAGCGAATACCGCGCACGGCGCGCGGCAATCAGCGCTTTCAACGCCACCAGCCCGGTCCTCAAAAAAGGTCTGGCGCTCACGCCCGTCAAATTCGGCATTGCGTTTAACGTCACGCACCTGAACCAGGCCGGCGCGCTGGTGCACGTGTATGTCGATGGTTCCATCATCGTCAATCATGGCGGAACCGAAATGGGGCAGGGCATCAACACCAAGGTGATGCAGGTTGTCGCGCACGAACTGGGCGTGGACATCGCGCATGTGCGCGCCACCGCCCCCGACACCAGCAAGGTATCGAACACCTCGGCCACGGCCGCATCGACCGGCGCCGATTTGAACGGCAAGGCAGCGCAGGACGCGGCGCGCCAGATCCGTGAACGCCTGGCCGCCTACGCGGTCAAGCTGTACGGCGGCGAGGCTGGCGAGGTGGTGTTCGCCGGCGACACCGTGTTCGTCAACGGCCACGAAGTCGCATTCCCGGTGCTGGTGCAAAAAGCCTATCTGGCGCGGGTGCAGCTGTGGTCCGATGGTTTCTATGCCACGCCGGGCCTGCACTGGGATCCGAAGACCATGAACGGCCGCCCGTTCTCGTACTACGCCTACGGCGCCGCCGTGGCCGAAGTGGTGGTCGATACGCTCACCGGCGAATGGAAGCTGCTGCGCGCCGACGCGTTGTACGACGCCGGCAAGTCGCTCAACCCGGCGATCGACATCGGCCAGGTCGAAGGCGCCTTTATCCAGGGCATGGGCTGGCTCACCACCGAGGAACTGTGGTGGAACCCGGCCGGTAAACTCATGACGCACGCGCCGTCGACCTACAAGATTCCCGGCGTGTCCGACTGCCCGGAAGACTTCCGCGTGCGCCTGTTCGACAACCGCAACGTCGAAGACAGCATCCACCGCTCCAAGGCCGTGGGCGAGCCGCCGCTGCTGCTGCCATTCTCGGTATTCTTTGCGATCCGCGATGCGATTTCCAGTGTCGGCGGGCACAAGGTCAACCCTCCGCTGAACGCTCCGGCCACCAGCGAAGAAATCCTCAAATCCATTTCCGCTGTCGAAGCGGCGCTCAAGGCGGCGTGATGGACGACTGGCTCAGCGCCACCGGTCCAGCCGTGCTGGTGACCGTGGCCATCGTCGAAGGCTCCGGTCCGCGCGAATGCGGCGCCAAGATGCTGGTCGACGCCACCCGCGTGTGGGACACCATTGGCGGCGGCCATCTGGAGCATCGCGCCATCGAGACCGCGCGCGCCATGCTGGCAGACGCCCGCCCGCGCCACTTTGAACGCTATGCGCTCGGCCCCAGCCTGGGCCAGTGCTGCGGCGGCGTGGTGCACCTGGCGTACGAACTGCTCGATGCGGCGCAGGCCGCGCTGCTCGGGCAGCGCCGCCAGGACGACAGCTGGCGCGTGGTTTCCATCGACGGCGCGGCGGACAGCGCGCTGTTCGATGGCGACGGGCGCTGGCTGCTTGGCGCGCGTCCACCGGTATTCGCGCGCGACCGCGGCGCCTACGTCATGCAGGAACCGGACGGGCGGCGCTGGCTGGTCGATCCGGTGTTCGCTCCGCGCGCGCACCTGGTGCTGTTCGGCGCCGGCCACGTGGGCACGGCCATCGTGCGCGCACTGGCGCACCTGCCATGCAATGTCACCTGGGTCGATGAACGGGACGACATGTTCCCGCCGCAGGTGCCGGCCAACGTCACCGTGGAAGCCTCCGATGTGCCGGAGGCGCTGGTAGCCGCCGCGCCAGCCGGTGCCAGTTACCTCGTCATGACGCACAGCCACGCGCTCGACCAGCGCCTGACCGAAGCGATCGTGGCGCGGCCGGACGTGGGCTGGTTCGGCCTGATCGGATCGAAAACCAAACGCCGCCAGTTCGAACACCGCCTGCACGCGCGTGGGGTGGACGCGGCGCGTATCGACGCCATGGTCTGCCCGATCGGGCTGGCCGGCATCACCAACAAAGCGCCGGCGGTCATCGCCGCATCCGTCTGCGCGCAATTACTGACCGTGTGGGAAGCCATGCAAAGGACGCCTGACGCGTCCATGCGCATCATGGCAAAACCGGCGGCCGCAATCACCGAAAGAGTCTGATGTCTACCGTACCACCAACCACCGTGCAAGCCTACCGAGCCAGCTTGCTGCATTTTCACGCCGACCCGGCCTTCAGCAAGGATGCCTGCCTGTGGCACGAAGATGGGCTGCTGATCGTCTCGGGCGGCAAAATCCAGGCTGCCGGCGATTATGCGCAGCTGTTCCCGACGCTGCCAGCGGGCGCGCTGGTGATCGATTACCGTGGCAAGGTGATCATGCCGGGCTTTATCGACACCCACCTGCATTTCCCGCAGACCGACATGATCGCTTCCCCGGCGCCGGGCCTGTTGCCGTGGCTGGAAACCTACACCTTTCCGACCGAGCGCGAGTTCGGCGACCCGGCGCACGCACGCGAAGTGGCCGACTTCTTCCTCGACGAGCTGCTGCGCTGCGGGACCACCACGGCCATGGTGTACTGCACCGTGCACCGCGAATCGGTGGATGCGTTTTTCGAGGCCAGCGAGGCGCGCAACCTGCGCATGGCGGCGGGGAAGGTGCTGATGGACCGCAACTGCCCCGAGTTTTTGCGCGACACGGCCGAAAGCGGGGCGCGCGACAGCGAAGACCTGATCAAGAAGTGGCACAACAAGGGGCGCGCCATGTACGCGATCACCCCGCGCTTTGCGCCCACCTCCACCGAGGCGCAGTTGCGGCTGACGGGCGAGCTGGCGGCGGCGTATCCGGACACGTTCATCCAGACCCACGTGTCGGAGAACGCGGACGAGTGCAGCTGGGTCAAGTCGCTGTTTCCGGAGGCGCGCAGCTATCTGGACGTGTACGACCACTATGGACTGATGCGCGAGCGCGCCATGTTCGGCCACTGCATCTGGCTTGACGACCGCGATTTCGCGCGCATGGCCGAAACCGGGTCGGCGGCGGCGATCTGCCCGACTTCCAACTTCTTCCTCGGCAGCGGCTTGTTCGATTTTGAAAAGGCCGACGCGGCGCAGGTATCGCTGTCGCTGGCGACCGATGTGGGGGCGGGGACTTCCTTCTCCATGTTGCAAACTATGAATGAAGCCTATAAAGTAGCGCGACTGAAAGGAAGCTACCTGCCGGCCGCGCGCATGTTTTACCTGGCGACGCTGGGCGCGGCGCGCAGCATGCAACTCGAAGGGACCATCGGCAGTTTGGTGGCCGGGGCGGAGGCCGATTTCATCGTGCTCGACCCAAAAGCGACACCGCTGCTGGCGCGCCGCACGGAGCGCTGCAATAATCTCGAGGAGCTGCTGTTCGCGCTGGCGCTGCTGGGCGACGACCGGTGTATTGGGGCGACGTATGCGGCGGGGCGCAAGGTGCATGAGCGCGCGGTAGCGACGACATTGTAAGTATCGCTACACTACAAACCGTCACTCCCGCGAGGGAGCGACGGATACTAATCGAGAGAAGAATTCATGATCCGTAAAACGAGCAGTTTGTTGATCGCCCTGGCGCTTGCCGCGAACGCGTATGTCGCCAACGCGCACGCCACCGCGCCGACCGCCAAGTCCAAGGCCAACGAAGCGGCCACCGCGCGCCATCTGGCGGGCCTGATCGCCGGCGCCGAGCCGAAGCTGTCCGAACTGACCCTGTTCTTCTCGCAGATGCCCAAGGGCGCCGACCTGCACCACCACTACTCCGGTGCCCTCTACGCCGAACAATATGTCGATTTCCTCGACAAGCAGGGCCTGTGCGTCAACAAGCAGACCTACCGCATCGAAACCAGCAAGGCCGTGATCGACGCCCAGCGCGCGCTGCCCGCCGCCGAGCGCACCTGCCTGTCGTCAGCCGACGTGCTGGCCGACGACTTCACCTACCGCGAGCTGCTGCAGCGCTGGTCCAGCAAGGACTTCGACAACCACGGCGCGATCCAGCCGCCGCCGGACCGCCAGTTCTTCCAGACCTTCGGCTTCTTTGGCCCGGTCTCGAACGCCAATTACAACGATGGCTTGCTGGAGCTGAAAAAGCGCGCCATCGCCGAAAACGTCGGCTACATCGAAACCATGTTCAAGCTGGCGCCCATGACCGGTAATGTCGACGCCGACAACGCCATGTGGAAAGCCGGCGACGACGCCGCACTCACCGCCGCCATGCGCAGCTGGATGGAGACGCTGGAAAAAGACCCCACTTTCAACCAGACCTTGGCCGATTACGTCGAGCGCATCAAGACCAATCACGCCAACATCGACGACGAGCGCTTCACCATGCGCTACCAGGCGTATGTACTGCGCCTGGTAAATCCGTCGATGGTGTTCTCGTCGATGCTGGCCGGCTTCAAGGCCGCCAGCCAGAGCGAGTTGATCGTCGGCGTCAATATCGTCGGCCAGGAAAGCCTGGCGCCATCGATGCGCGACTATGAACTGCACATGAAGATGTTCCGCTTCCTGAAAACCCGCTATCCGAAGGTGAAACTGGCGCTGCACGCGGGCGAACTGGCGCTGGGCGACGTGCCGCCGGAAGGCCTCAAGTTCCACATCGAGCAAGCCCTGAACGTGGCCGGCGCCGATCGCATCGGCCACGGCATCGACCTGGCGCACGAATCGAACGCGCCGGCGATCATGAAAACCATGCGCGACAAGGATATTCCGGTCGAGATCAACCTGACCAGCAATGCCTTCATTTCCGGCATCAAAGGCGCGAACCATCCGGTGACCTTGTACCGCAAATTCGGCGTGCCGTATGTGATTTCGACCGACGACGCCGGCGTCACGCGCCACAACCTGTCGCAGGAATACACGCTGTTCGCCAGCCGCTACCAGCCGTCGTACGCGGAAATCAAGAAGGTCTCGTACAACGGCGTGCGCTACGCCTTCCTGCCGGAGCAGGAAAAGCAGCGCCTGATGCGCCAGCTCGACGAGCGCTTTGCGCGCTTCGAGGCGCTGGTGGCCTCCTGGCCGGCGGCCGCCAGCGTCACGCAACGCGCGCGCTGACCTGTCAAGCCCGGTCGTTTCTGTCATTGGCAGGAGCGACCGCGGCACCGGCCCGGCCCTGCCGTGTCCGTCGCATCCCAATTCTGCCGTTTTCCCGCTCCCTCCTCCCAAACGCTGCACAATGGCAGCCGCGCTACCTTGCGCGACACCAAACATCCACAGTTTGTTATAAAAAATGATTTACGTAATGTAAAGTTTGTGGCCATCCCGCTACACATTTGCGCGTCCGGGCAAACCTTTGTCGAAAATCCCTATGAAAGGAATTCACGTCGGAAGGGAAGATTTATAATCCGCCAAGGCAACAAGCCCGTAAAGATGTCTATCTCAGCCGTTCTAGCACTACTTTATGCATGAATTTATATGATCGATATATAAATGCATAAGCGAAATGGTATTTGTCAGCCGCGCGGGCGCTGCTGCATAGTTGGCTGAGAATGTTCCCGGAAACATGGTATTGCCTGTTGCCGCCCAGTCATGGTGCTGACACATTCGGCAAGTAGACTTGCGCGCTGCGCAGCAACATGCCGCGGCCGGGCGCAGTCGCTCGGCGGGCACGACGGATGACAAACAAGACGGTTTCGCTTCATGTGACAGGCTTTTCGTGGCGGCGCCACCAGTGCCGCCAGCGCAGATTTGCAACAAAGTACAGAGGGAAGGCTTCGCCGCTTTCCACCATAACATGTCTTTTTTTGGGGTTACACAATGATCAATCATAATCGGATGCAGGTCACCAAGCTGGCGCTGGCGCTATCGATCGCGCTGGCGACCTTGCCGGCCATGGCGCAGAACACCACGTCGGCCATCGGCGGGCGCATTTCCGCTGCCGACGGCAAGCCTGCCAGCGGCGCGACCGTGTCCATCGTCCACGCCGAATCCGGTTCCGTCAGCAATGTCGTCACCGACGGCGAGGGACGCTACGTGGCGCGCGGCCTGCGTTCGGGCGGTCCGTACACGATCATCATCAGCAAAGGCGGCATCACCGAAAAACGCGAAAACGTCTACATCCAGCTGGCCGAGACCGCCTCTATCGACGCCACCCTGGGCGCACCGATGCAGACCGTGACCATCGCCGGTTCGGCAGCCCGCTCCGACAAGTTCTCGAAATCGTCCATGGGCGCCGGCACCAGCCTCGGTTCGACCGAGATCGCCACCCAGGCATCGATCCAGCGCAACCTGCAAGACTACGCCCGTGCCGACCCGCGCGTGGCCCAGACCGACAAGGAACGCGGCGAAATCTCCGTGGCCGGCCAGAACTCGCGCTACAACTCGCTGACCATCGACGGCGTGGCCGTGAACGATACTTTCGGCCTGGAAGCGAACGGCAGCCCGACCGCCAAGCAACCGATCTCGATCGAAGCGATCCAGACCGTGCAAGTGAACGTCGCCAACTACGACGTCACGCAAAAAGGCTACACCGGCGGCAATATCAACGCCGTCACCAAGTCCGGCACCAACACCGTCAAGGGCAGCGTCTACTACGTGTTCCGTAACGATGCGATGGCCGGCGACCGCTACAACAATGCCAACGATACGTATTATGCGCCACCGTCGTTCAAGGAAACCACCAAGGGCGTGACCCTGGGCGGCCCGCTGATCCAGGACAAGCTGTTCATTTTCGCGAACTACGAAAAGCTCGAATCGAGCCGTTCGGCGCCCGCTTTCGGCCCGCTGGGCAGCTCACTGACCAACGTCGGCATTTCCCCGGCGCTGATCTCGGCCGCACAGGGCATCGCCACCAACACCTACGGCATCAATGCCGGCACCACCGATGTGCCGAGTGGCGCCAAGCTGAACGTGGAAGACATGCTGGTCAAGGTCGACTGGAACATTAACGACGACCACCGCGCCATGTTCCGCTACGCGAAAACGTCGCAGGCCGAGCCGCAGTTTGCCGGCATTTCCGCCACCGGCCTGTCGCTGAACTCGCAGTGGTATTCGCAAGAGAAAGCGATCGAAACCTTCGTGGCCCAGGTGACGTCGGACTGGACCCCGAACTTCTCGACCGAATTCAAGCTGTCGCAGCGCGACTATGACAGCGTGCCGACCCTGAACGCGCGCCTGCCGTCGATCAGCCTGTCGATGACCGGCGCCAATCCAGCCGGTACGCCTGCATCGGTGCCGACCACCAACCGCTCGCTGGCCTTCGGCACCGAGAACAGCCGTCACCGCAACATCCTCGGCACCAAGACCGACGACGTGTACCTGGGGGCCAACTGGGCCCTGGGCGACCACGAAGTCAAGTTTGGCGGCGATTACAGTAACAACACGGTCTATAACGCCTTCCAGCAAAACATTTTCGGCAATTACTCGTTCAGCTGCCAGAACAGCAGCGCGGCCTGGACCTACAGCTTCGGCGCCATCACCTGCGGCACCGCCAGCCCGGCCGATGTCGAACGCGCGATCCTGGAAAACTTCAGCAAGGGCCGTCCTAGCTCGTACCAGCTGCAGGTTGCCGCCCCTGGCGTGAACCTGAATGATGCCGTCGCCAATTTCTCGCTGAAAAACTACGGCGCCTTCGTGCAAGACACCTGGACCATCAGCCCGCGCCTGACGATGAGCTTTGGCGTGCGCCTCGATGCCGCCCGCATCGACGACCGCCCGCGCCGCAACGACGCCGTCGCCGCACCTAAGATCGAAGGCAATGCTGCCACCGGCCTGCGCGAAAAAGGTGGCTATGGCATGGACAACACCAACACCTTCGACGGCCAGAACCTGGCGCAGCCGCGTTTCGGCATCAACTACAACTTCGACACCACCCGCAAGATGCAAATCCGCGGTGGCGCCGGCTTGTTCCAGGGTAACGCTGCCGCTGTCTGGCTGTCGAACCCGTTCTCGAACCCTGGCGTGGCAACCACCACGGTCGGTTGCGGCACCGGTAACTTTGCTTCGTGCAACGGCGCGACCATCTTCAGCGCCAATCCGGACCAGCAGAAGAGCAGCTTCGGCGGCAACGCCGCGATGCCGGCGGCCAACGTCGACATCCTGGCCCAAGGCTTGCGCCAGCCATCGGTGTGGAAAGCCAACATCGCCTTCGACATGGAATTGCCATGGTACGGCCTGGTCTTCGGCGCCGAATACCTGCACCTCAAGTCCAAGGATGCCATCTTTTACCAGAACCTGAACCTCGGCGCACCAACCCGCCAGGGCAGCGATGGCCGCGCACTGTATTACACGCCGCAGGGTTACAGTGCGGCGTGCTGGAGCGCAACCGGCAACGCGATCACCAGCGGCACGGGCTGCACCGGTTTCCGCAGCAAGGCACTGAGCAACGAATCGTTCGCCAACGTGCTGCTGGCGCAAAAGACCGACAAGGGTGGCAGCGGCATGGCGACCCTCTCGCTGAGCCGTCCGTTGACCTCGGGCCTGGGCTGGTCGATGGCCTACACCTACACCGACGCCAAGGAAGTGTCGCCACTGACCTCGTCGACCTCGAACTCGAACTTCACCGGCCGTTCGATCTTCAATCCGAATGAAGAAGTCAACGCCAATTCGAGCTACCTGGTCAAGAACCGTGTGAACGCCATCGTCAACTTCCAGAAGGCTTTCTTCGGTGCTTACAAGACGCGCTTCGGCATGTTCTACGAAGGCCGTTCGGGCAAGCCATACAGCTGGACCGTCAACAACGACTTGAACGGTGATGGTTCGGGCGGTAACGACCTGATGTACATCCCATCGGCACCGGGTTCGGGCCAGGTGGTGTTCCAAGGCGACAAGCCAGGCAGCACTGTCAACGAAGACAAGTTCTGGGGCGTCGTCAACAGCAACAGCGTGCTCAAGAAAGCCGCCGGCGGCGTGGTTGGCCGTAACTCGGATTTCTCGCCATGGACCAACAGCTTCGACATGCGTGTCGCCCAGGAACTGCCGGGTTACGGGAAAAACAAGGCCGTGTTCAGCCTCGACTTCTTCAACTTCGGCAACTTGCTGAACAAGAAATGGGGCCGTACCAATGAAGTCGGCTTCCAGGGCGCGGGCGCACAGGCGCGCAGCTTCGTCGACTACGTCGGTCTCGATGCGAACGGCAAGTACATCTACAAAGTACGCGACAGCGTCGAATCGCTCGACGTTCGCCAGACCAAGGGCGAATCGCAGTGGGCCATTCAAGCGACCGTCAAGTACGAATTCTGATGCGTGGCTAAGCTAGATTGAAGAGCGGCCGGTGGCGACACTGGCCGTTTTTTTTCGTCCCGCCCGTGCGTGATTTTTTGCCTTGATCGATACATTCCCGCTACATTTGAAAGGGCGTGGCGTCCGCTGCGGCCTGCGCTCTTCGGTTATCCTACTACCTATGACACTACTCTCAAGGCCTCTTTGCGCCGCGCTCGCCGCGGCCTTCCTGTCGGCGGGCTGCGCCACGCGCCCGACGCCCCCGATCGAGATCAACCTGGTTGCCCTGAACGACTTCCATGGCCACCTCGACTCCACCAAATTCCAGTACAACAGCATCCACGCCAGCGGCGAGCAAACCGAGCAGGCGGGCGGCATCGACACCATTGCCGCCGCCGTCCAGGCCTGGCGCAAGGAAGACAAGGACTTGCTGTTCGTTGGCGCCGGCGACCTGATTGGCGCTTCGCCCGCCATGTCGTCGATGTGGGCGGACGAACCGGCGTTAGAGGCGCTGAGCCTGGCCGGCATGCGCATCTCCTCGGTCGGCAACCACGAATTCGACAATGGCCGCGCCGAACTGCTGCGCCAGCAGCGCGGCGGCTGCGAGTCGGTCCGTCCTGAAAAAGCCTGCCAGTTCACGCCCGACTTCCGTGGCGCCGGCTTTACCTACCTGGCCGCCAATGTGATCGACGATGCCACCGGCAAGCCGTTCTTGCCGGCCTACCGGATCGAAGACGTCAAGGGCGTCAAGGTCGGCCTGATCGGCGCGGTGCTGCGCAATACCGCGTCGGTGGTGCTGGCGTCGGGCATCGCGGGATTGACGTTCGAGGACGAGGTCAGCGCCATCAACCGCGTCATCCCGGCCATGCGCGCGCAGGGTGCGCAGGTATTCGTGGTGCTGATCCACGAAGGCGGGCACACGCCCGAACCATTCGACAAACCCGATTGCAGCGACCTGAAAGGTCCGATCGTCGACATCGTCAGGAAGCTCGATCCGGCTATCCGCGTGATCGTCAGCGGCCACTCGCACACCGGCTTCCAGTGCAAGGTCGATGGCCGCGTGGTGACCCAGGGCGACATGGGCGGCCATGTCCTGTCGCGCATCAAGATGATGGTCGATCCGGCCAGCGGCGCGGTGCGCGAGATCGGGGTACGCAACGTGGTGATGAAACCGGGCCAGTATCCGCCGGACCAGCGCGTGTCGGCCTATCTGAAGCAGGCCAAAGAGCGCAGCGAGGCGGCGCTGGCGCGGCCGGTGGCGCGCGTGGCCATCCGTTCGATCAACCGCAAGGAAAGCGCCGCCGGCGAAACCGTGCTCGGTGGCCTGATCGCCGACGCCGTGCTGGCCGCCACCAGGTCGCAGGGCGTGCAGATCGGCTTCATGAACATGGGCGGCATGCGCCAGGACCTCGACGTGGGCGCCAGTCTCACCGCCACCTACGGCGACGTGCAGATCGTGCTCCCGTTCGGGAATACGATCGTGGTCATGGACATGACCGGCGCCCAGATCCGCGCGCTGCTGGAGCAGCAGTGGGCGCGTCCGGCGGCGAGCAGCGTCTCGGTACTGCAAGTGTCGGACGGCTTCAGCTACCGCTGGAACCCGGCCGCGCCGGCCGGCCAGCGCGTGATCCGCGACAGCGTCAGCTTGAACGGCAAGGTGCTCGACGACGCCGCCGTGTATCGGGTGGCGGGCAATAACTTCCTGGCCGAAGGCGGCGACAGCTTCCCGGCATTCGCCGCCGCCGCCAACAAGCGCGATACGCAGATCCGCGATATCGACGCCGTGGTCCAGTTCCTGATCAGGCAGGACAAGGCGGACAAACCGGTGGGCGCAGACTCGCCGGCCGGGCGCATCGGGACGGTGCAATGACGCCGCTTCGGCGCGGCCTGGCGGCGCTGCTTGCGCTGTTCATCGGAGCGCACGCGCAGGCCGGTTTTTCCATTCCCGGCTATGAACTGGTGCAGACCGCGCCGCTGGAAACCACGCTCGTCAACGCCGACTTGCGCAGCAGCGCCGCAGTCTGGTCCCAGCTGTTCGACGAGGCGCGCGGCGAGATCGTGATCGGCCAGTTCTACGCCATCAGCAAGGCCGGCACGCCATTCGAGAAGGTGGTGGAACGGCTCGAAGCGGCCGGCGCGCGCGGCGTGAAGATCCGCTTTTTGCTCGACAAGAAGGGCATCGGCCTGTCCGATCCGGCCACCTTGGAGCGGCTACGCAAGATCCCGAATCTGGACATGCGCGTGCTCGATTACGCGCAGTTGACCGGCACCGGCATCATCCACGCCAAGTACATCGCGGTCGACAGGAAGGCCGCCTTTATCGGCAGCCAGAACTTCGACTGGCGTGCGTTCACCCACATTCACGAGACCGGCCTGTTGATCACCGACGCGGCCGTGGTGGCGCAGGTGCAGGCCGTGTTCGAGCGTGACTGGCAGGCGCAGTCGCTGCTGGCGGCGAACCTGGCGGTGCCGCGCGCCGTCGCGGTTCCGGTGGCGGCGCAGGCCGCGCAGCTGGTCGCCAGTCCGGCCGCCTTCAATCCGCCCGGCGTGGCCGATTCCGAAGCGGTGTTGCCGGCGTTGCTGGCCGACGCCAGGCAAGAGGTGCGCATCCAGCTGCTCGATTACGCGCCGCTCGGTTATGGGCTTGAGAACACGCGCCCGTACTACGGCGTGATCGACAATGCCGTGCGCGCGGCGGCTGCGCGCGGCGTCAAGATCAAGCTGATGGTCTCGAACTGGAATACCGAGCAACCGGGCATCGCCTACCTGAAAAGCCTGGCGCTGCTGCCGAATGTGGAGGTGCGCATCGTCACCTTGCCGCTTGCCGCGAGCGGCCCGATTCCGTTCGCGCGCGTCATCCACAGCAAGACCATGTCGATCGACGGCAAGCTGGCCTGGGTCGGCACCAGCAACTGGGCCGGCGGCTACTTCGACAAGTCGCGCAACCTCGAAGTGGTGCTGCGCAACGAGAAGATGGCGCAGCGCATCGGCGCGCTGCACGAGCAGGCGTGGAGCTCCTCGTACGCCCAGCCGATCGAAATCGGCAAAGACTATCCAAAACCGAACAAGGGGAACGAATGATGAAGAAACTGGCTTGTGTACTGGCGCTGTCCGGCGCCTTCGTATCGGTAGATGCGCTGGCGTGGGGCGCCGAGGGGCACCGCGCGGTCGGCGCCATCGCCGAAAAACTGATCAAGGGCAGCAATGCGGAGAAGCAGGTCGCGGCCCTGCTGCTGCCGGGCGAAAGCCTCGAATCGATTACCGTGTGGGCCGACAGCGCGAAGGGCGGTGCCGGCTACACGCCGCCAACGGAGGAAATGAACGCCTACACGGCGGCCAATCCCCGCCACAGCGAATACCACTACACCGACATCCCGTTCCAGAACGAGCACTATCATGATGGTGCGGTGGGCACCGCCGATGTCGACATCGTGCAAACGCTCAAGCAGGCGATCGCCGTTTTGCAGGGCAAGACCGATCCGGCGCTCAATCCGAACAAGCTGACCAGGCGCCAGGCCTTGCTGCTGGTGGCGCACATGACCGGCGACATTCACCAGCCGCTGCACGTGGGGGCGGCGTTTGTCGGCAAGGATGGCAAGTTCGTGGTGCCGAAGAAGCACGCGGATATCGATAGCCTCAACATCTACGATTCGCGCGGCGGCAACAGCCTGCTTCTCGACGACGACAAACTGACCTCGTTGAGCGCCGCCCTGATTCCGGGCGAAGCCAAGCCGCTGCCGCCCGGTGTGCCGAAGTGGACGACCAGGCCGTTCCACGCGTACTGGGACAGCACCGTGGTCGATTACGCGATGCGCCGCATCAGCACCAAGACGCCGGAGCAGTTCGCGCAGAAGGTCATCGATGGCAAACCGGCGGTGACGATGAACACGGGCGAGGTCACCAGCTGGCCGTACCAGTGGGCGGATGACGCGCTGGCGGCGTCCAAGATGGCCTATTCGGACGTGACGCCGGGCGCGATCGGCAAGCAGGTGAACCGTAAGGGCGAGACGTATTACACCTTCGGGCTGGAGATGGGATCGAATTATCCGGTGCCCAGTTCGGCGCTGGCCAAGACGCAGCTGATCAAAGGCGGTTACCATCTGGCGTCGCTGCTGAAAACCATCTGGCCGTAACTATCATTTCGACACCTCCCTGTGTAGTCTCGAGGTCTGGCAAGCAGACCGCGCCTCCAACGTCATCCCCGCGCAGGCGGGGATCCAAGTTCGCTGATCCACCCGTGAGCATCCGCATGAAACCAGCCGTAGCAATTGCCGCCATCCTTCTGGCCCTCCCCATCGCCGCTTTCGCCGCGCCACCCGAAAACAAACCGCTCCCGCTGTGGGAAGCCGGCGTCCTTGGCGGCGTCGCCTCCGCGCCTGCGTATCCCGGCTCGGCCGACCGCTCATCGCGCGGCCTGGTGTTGCCGTTCCTGATCTACCGCGGCCTGGTGTTGCGCGCTGACCAAAACGGCATCGGCGCGCGCCTGCTCAAGCGCGAGGCGGTCGAACTCGATGTGGGCCTGGCGGCATCGCTGCCGGCGCGCTCCGACGACGTGGCCGCGCGCGCCGGCATGCCCAACCTGGGCCTCTTGCTCGAATTCGGGCCGCGCCTGAAGGTGCGCGTCGCCGAACCTAGCGCATCGAGCCGCATCCGCCTCGACATCCCGCTGCGTGCCGTGATCGAAGCGCGCGCCGGCATGCGCACGCAGGGCTTCACGTTCGAGCCGAAAGTGGTGTACGAAATGCGCAGCGCCGACGGCTTGTGGACCTTCGATGCCAATGCCGGCGTGGCCATCGGCGACAAGAAGGTGAACCGTTATTTCTACGAAGTTCAGCCGCGCTACGCCACATCGACCCGGCCCGCTTATCAGGCCGACGCGGGGCTGATCCTGGCACGGGTGGGCGCGAGCGCGTCGCGCATGCTCAATGACGATATGCGCGTGTTGGGTTTCGTGCGGTTTGAGAGTTATGCGGGTGCCGCCAACGAAGACAGTCCGCTGATGAAGAAGAAGTCCGGTGCGTCGGCCGGCGTGGCGTTCGCCTGGACCCTGGGCCGTTCGACCCGCTTGGCCGGCGACTGAGCGGTATTGCAAGCGCTGCCCTCCGCAGGGCAGCACGCTGACCGTTTGATCTTACAATCACAGTATTGTTCTACCGCAAGCTGACATGCATTAAATAGATTGTCGGAAAAACTTACGTTAAGTCATTAGCTAAGACTTCATGTTCGATAGGCTTTGAGACTCTGTTTCTTCACGCAAACCGCGCCGCTGGAAGGCGACGCGCGCTGCTTACCGTGAAATGAGACCTTGCCCAATGTCGAACATTTGTCAGAACACGCTCACCAGCGCCGCGCCGGATACGCCGCAGGCCGCTCCACCCGAACATCAAGCCGCTGTTAACGACACCTTCTTCCGCAAGGAGGTGGCGCAAGCGCACGCCAATCAATGGATGGGTGCGATCCGGCTCGCCCAGCCCATGTCGGTCCGGATCGTTGCATGCGTTGCCCTGGCGATGGCGCTGTGCGTTCTTGCCTACATTTTCTTCGGCAGCGTGACCAGCAAAGCCCGGGTGACAGGGATGACCTTGCCTGCAGGCGGAAGCTTGACGATCTCTGCCATGAACTCGGGAATTCTTTCGCGCAGTTTCGTGACCGAAGGGCAGGCTGTCGTCGCCGGGCAGCCGCTGTTCGAGGTGTCCACGGAACGCCAGGGCGGCAGCGGGGAGATTTCCATGCTGGTGGCCCAACAGTTAACGATCCAGAAAAACACGCTGGCGTCGGAGCGCCGCACCCGGCTGGCACAGCATCGCGACAAGACGAGCGCCATCGATGAACGTTTGTTGAACGTCAATGCGGAAACGCTGGAGTTGGATCAGGAAATCGCGTTGGCGCAGCGACGGATCGAACTGGCCAGGGCTAGCCTCGCCAAGTATGAAACACTGCAAGGAAATGGCTTCGTCTCCGCCGCGCAGACGCAGCAAAAGCAAGAAGAATTGATCGATCTTGGCGCACGGGTGAGTACGCTTGCGAGAGCAAAACTGCAGCTACAAGCCAGCTGGCTGAACCTGACGGCCGAACGCAACGCCAGCGCCGGCGAGCTGGCTAACATGATCGCGCAATTACAGCGTTCGGAGGCCGGCATCGACAAGGACATCGCCGAAAATCAAAGTCGGAAAACCAGTCTGATACTCGCGCCACAGGCCGGCATCGTGGCGACCATCACCTACCGGTCCGGACAAGCGGTCGTTGCAGCTCAGTCGCTGGCGGTATTGATTCCCGGGGCGAACGGCAAGCAATCCATGGAGCCGTTGGAGGTTCAACTGTATGCGCCAAGCCGGATGATGGGGTTTGTCGCTGACGGGCAGACGGTCTTGATACGTTATCAGGCCTATCCCTATCAGAAATTCGGGCTGCATCGCGGGCGCATTGTCGATATCAGCAAGGCGCCGTTCGCGCCCAATGAATTGCCCCCTCATCTGGCCAGTACGATCCTGAGCAATGCCCAACTAAGCACGCCCGGAGCCAACAGCAGCGAAGCCTTGTTCCGGATCAGGGTCCAGTTATCGCGCCAGAGCATCGATGTGTATGGCGTGGCGCAGCCGCTGCGCGCCGGGATGACCTTGGAAGCCGACATCGTGCAAGACGAGCGGCGCATTTGGGAATGGATCGCCGCGCCGTTGCTGGCGGCGGCGCAGCGTTAAGTCAATCTGAGGGAGGCGGCGATGAAACCCATTCTACAGACCGAATCGAGCGAATGCGGCCTGGCTTGCCTGGCCATGGTGGCCAGCCATTTCGGCAGCCATATGGATCTGGCGGATTTACGGCGGCGTTTTTCGATCAGTCTCAAGGGCGCGAATTTGGCGCAATTAATGCGCCATGCCGGTTCGATGCATCTCGCCTCGCGGCCGTTAAGACTGGCGCTGGAAGAATTGGGTGCCTTGAAGTGTCCCTGCATACTGCATTGGAATCTGAATCACTTCGTCGTCCTCAAGACGATCAAGCGCAGCTTGCGCGGCACCACGACTGTCGTTATTTTCGATCCGGCCGTCGGTGAACGTCACCTGACGATGGCCGAGGTGTCGGACCATTTTACCGGGGTCGCACTGGAACTCCTGCCGACGGCGCAATTCGAGAAAAAAGACGCCACCCGGAGAATGTCGATCAAGCAGCTGACCGGACCGGTGGTGGGATTGCGCCGGGCCTTGTTGCAAGTGTTTGCGCTGGCACTGGCGCTTGAAGTGTTTGCGCTTGTATCGCCACTGTTTAACCAGTACGTGATCGACGAGGTGATCGTCAGCGGCGATCACCAGTTGCTGCAGATATTGGTGGTCGGCTTTGCTCTGCTGCTGGTGACGCAGACGCTGATCGGTATCGCGCGCAGCATGGTGTTGATGAGATGGAGTATCGACGTCGGGCTGCAATGGTCGGCCCGCGTGTTCTCGCATCTGATCAACCTGCCGACGGTATTTTTTGAGAAACGTCACCTGGGCGACGTGCTGTCCCGTTTCGGCAGTATTACCGCGATCCAGCAGACCTTGACCAGCGTGTTCGTGGAGAGCGTGCTGGATGGATTGATGGCATTGCTGGCCTTGGGGATGATGTTGATGTACAGCGCGGAGCTCACGCTGATCGTGGTCCTCAGCGTCGCGCTGTATGCCGCGTTGAGATGGATTTTCTACCAGCCGCTCAGAGCCGCATCGCAGGAACGGTTGATACTCGCAGCGAAGGAAAATACGCATTTTGTGGAAACCGTGCGCGCCATCGTTCCCCTCAAGTTATTTGGACGAGAGGCCGAGCGCAAGGCACGCTGGCAAAACCTGAAGCAGGATGTCGTGAACCGCGATGCCAGGACCGAAAAACTCACCATTTTGCTCAAGGCGGCGAACAGCACGATCATCGGCTTGCAAGGTCTGGTCGTTTTCTACGTTGGGGCGGGGCTGGTGCTGCGAAACGCGCTGACGGTGGGGATGCTGATGGCATTCATCAGTTACGCGGGGACGTTCGCCGGCCGCATGATCAGTCTGGTGGATATGCTGATCAGCCTGAAGATGCTGGGACTGCATGCAGAGCGGCTGTCCGATATCGTTCTTGAGCCGGCGGAACCGACGACCATGTGGGAGAGCGATTTGAGCCGGATTTCTCCCAGCATCACCCTGCGCGATGTGAAGTTTCGCTATGCGGACGGCGAGCCATGGATTCTGGATGGCGTGAATCTGCACATACCGGCGGGGCAGAGCGTTGCGTTGGTCGGTCCTAGCGGATGCGGCAAGACCACGATGTGCAAGATCCTTCTCGGCTTGCTCGCGCCGACAGAAGGGGAGGTGATGATCGATGGAATACCGATTCAGCAGCTTGGCCTGCCGGCATATCGACAGCTGGTCGGGACAGTGATGCAGGATGATGTGCTCCTGGCGGGTTCCATCATCGACAACATCAGTTTTTTCGACAGCAAATGTGAATATGCCGACGTGCAGCGGTGCGCACGGCTGGCGGCTGTGCATGACGAGATTGTGTCAATGCCGATGGGGTATCAGACCTTGGTGGGGGACATGGGCAGCAGTTTGTCGGGCGGGCAGAAACAACGGATTCTTTTGGCCCGGGCGCTGTATAAGTCGCCCAAAGTGCTGGCGCTGGATGAAGCGACCAGCCATCTGGATATTCAAAATGAACAGCTGGTGAACGCGGTGTTGAGTGCCATGGAACTGACGCGCATCATGGTGGCCCATCGGCCTGAGACGATTAACTCTGCGGATCGTGTGGTTGGTTTGAGTGGCGGGAAAGCGGTTGAGTTGAGTAACCATAGCTCAACCCCTCAGGCTTGCTGAAACATGGCTGGGACTTGATTGTTTTGTGACAATGACGACTTGCGAAAACATGGGAAAATATAAATACGCGAATCGATTGATGAATCCTTGCCCTAGCGAGTCAACTTTAACATATCGAATTTTTAAGTAGAATTTATAAAATCAAATTATTGACGATTTTTCTAGCCTTTTTCAATAGTAGGGAATCAATCTCGCATCCGGCGCGGTTGATAATTTAACGAGGAGTGGTTATGCAAGTAATCGACAATGTTGCTATTCTCAATGCAATCAGTGGTGGTGAACTCTCTTGCTCGGTCTCCACAAAAGAGGTTGGCTGTACTGGTAGCCCGGCGGACTTCGGTAATGCAATTTCCTCAGGGTTTAATCAGCTACAGAGTTGGGGCGGAAGGTTGGGCCGTTGGCTCTATGACATGACTCACGAGTAAAAAATAGAGGATAGGTATATCGGCGATTAAAAACCGGGTGGTAGAGCTGAGCGGCGCGGCGCTTTGCCACCCTTAAAAATTTTTGGAATTTGCCATGGGGGAGTAATGCTGAAAACAGAAAATTCAGTTGTGCCCACGCTGTCGCGCTCGGCCCCTGTTAGGGTCTACGAAATTCTTATCGTGTGGATGGTTGTGACTGTTGCATGGCACGAGGCTTGTACTTACGTTGGAAGTGGGATAACTAATTTTATATACTTGCAGTGGATTGGCATTGCGATCACAATGATTATTTTAAGTAAAAATTTTCTACATAGAGAAAATCTTACTTTCGCGAAAATGATGGGGAATAAAATAACACGTTCGGCCCGTATTGAGCTGGTGATCGTAATCATGGTAACCGTATTGTCTGGGATCGCATGCTGGGCATTGCTTGTTCTTTTTAGCGCGCAGATTAATGTCGAATGGGCTTACCGGCATTGGAACCTTGTTTCGGCTTCGGCGTTTGAAGAGACGAAATGGCTGCGCAGTTGGCTAGTTCTAGAAGCAATGACAACTGTGCTCATCGGCCCTATTATTGAGGAAATTATTTTTCGCGGCTTCATATTGCGACGTTTGCGCGAAAAATATCAATTAAGCTACGGCATCCTCGCCTCGTCATTTGTGTTCGGAGTTTTTCATATTGATCAAAGTTTCTTGAGTAGTTTTGTGCACGGAATTATCTATGCAATTTTAGCTGTAAGGTTTGCTTCGTTGTATGCTCCTATGTTCGTTCATGGCGCCTACAATGCGATCATCTTTTTTATAGGGCGAGGATACGGAATCTCTTTGGTCGCAGAAAAATCGCAGATTGATTCAATCGGCTACTGGCTGCCTGAACTAGCGCTATTGCCGTTCTGTATGATGGCCTTGGTTTGGTACTGGAAAATGTGTTTTCGTACCAATGAAGTAGCATTACCAGCGCTGGTACAGCGTGGCTGAGCTATTTGATGCCGCGGAGGTGAAGAGCCATGAACTGGCCGATGCGCGATTCGTACTCGCTCCTTGCGACGCCATAAAAGTCGGTATGTGCAGCCCCAGCCACGATCCACAGCTGTTTTGGTTCTGGCACGGCAGCGTAAATGCGGCGCGTTTCGGCCTCGTTGGTATGCTGATCCTTCTCGCCACCCACAATCAGGGTAGGGCAGGCCAGCGCTCCCACCGCATCGATCGGCCGCAGTTGGTCCAGAGTCAGGTCCAGCCGCAGCGGCACCTGCCATAGCAACAGCGGTGCGAGCGCCGCACCCGCGCTCCCCAGATACAGGCGCAGGCGATTGTCGATCGCTTCTTCAATCGTCGGATACATCGCCTCGATCACCAGCGCATCGATCCCGCGTCCGGGTTTCGACAACACCAGCGCTGCGGCGCCGAGCGAGGTGCCGATCACGCCAATCCGTTCACCCGGCTGTTCGTAAGTGCCCCATGAACCCCAGGCTGTTCAGGGAACCGTTTCGCTGGCTAAATCATGGCTATGCAAATTCCACGGCAACAGCGCCTCCACCTCGTCCACCGTCGTCGCCAGCGGCAAGCTGCGCATG